>CALRND020000002.1:0-417747 GCA_943369455.1 Synechococcus sp. UW140 | reverse complement strand
CTCACACCCGGTGTCCAGTACCAGGTCCAGTTCGGCGACAAGCCCGCCGGTTCCGTCTTCTCCACCGCCAACGTCGGCGCCGACGACAAGGATTCCGACGCCGACACCACCTCCGGCAAGACCCAGATCGTCACCCTCGCCGCCGGCGAAAACAACACCACCCTCGACGCCGGCGTCTACCAGTTCGCTTCCCTCGGCGATCGTGTCTGGTTCGACACCAACAACAACGGTCGCCAGGATTCCGGCGAAACCGGCGCCAGCGGCGTGACCGTCACCCTGTTCGGCGGCGGCGCCGACGGCCTGCTCAGCACCACCGCCGACAACACCACCGCCAGCACCACCACCAACGCCAGCGGCCTCTACCAGTTCACCGGCCTCACCCCCGGCGTGCAGTACCAGGTGGGCTTCTCCAACCTGCCGACCAACTTCCTGTTCACCAGCGCCAATCAGGGGGTCGACGATGCCATCGACTCCGACGCCGACACCGTCACCGGCAGGACCCAGATCGTCACCCTGACGTCCGGCGAGAACAACCCCACCCTCGACGCCGGCCTGATCAGCAACAGCGGCGACCTCAGGATCACCAAGACCGACGGTCTGACCTGGGTCTGTGCCGGCCAGCAGGTCACCTACACCATCGTGGTGAGCAACACCGGCACCGCCACCGCCACCAATGCCCTGGTGTCGGATCTGATCCCCGCCAATCTCACCAACGTCACCTGGACCAGCGTGGCGGCCGGCGGAGCCACGGGCAATGATCTCAGTGGCAGCGGCAACATCAACGATTTCGTCACGCTGCCCCCCGGCGGCAGCATCACCTACACCCTCACCGGCACGGCGGTGGGCAGCACCACCCTCGGCAGCCTGACCACCTTCGATTTCGTCGGCAACAGCGCCCTCTCCGGCGCCCTGGGCAACACCCGCACCTTCACCAAGGACGGCATCACCGTCACAGCCAGTGCCTTCAGCCGGGTGGATGGCACCAACGGGGCCTGGTCGCAGGCCTTCCTGGGCAGCTATGGCTCCGGACTGGGGGTCACCGACAGCAGCGAGGGCAACGGAAGCAACGACACCCACGTCGTCGACAACGTCGGCGGCAGGGACAACTACATCGTCTTCCGCTTCTCCGAATCGGTGGTGCTCGATCGGGCCCTGCTGAAGTACGTCCGGGGGGACAGCGACATCTCTGTCTGGATCGGCAACACCAACAGCCCGGTCAGCGCCCTCAGCGACGCCAGCCTCAGCGCCCTGGGCTTCTTTGAGACCAACACCACGACCCTGACCACGGATCGCTGGGCCAACCTCAATGCCGGGCAGTTCGCGGGGAACACCGTCGTGATCGCCGCCCTGACCAGCGACTGCAACGACGGCTTCAAACTCAGCTCCCTGGAGATCAACAAACTGGTCCAGGGCTCCGGCACCCTTACCAACACGGCCACGGTGACAGGCCCGAACGGCTTCATCGACACCAACCTGAGCAACAACTCCGCCACCGATACCAACACCATCTGCCCGCCCCAGGGCGACCTCTCGATTGCCAAGACCGACGGGCTGACCACGGTGTTCGCCGGTCAGAGGGTCACCTACACCATCGTTGTCAGCAACACGGGTCCCGTGGCGGCCAACGGCGCCCAGGTCCGCGACCTGATCCCCGCCAACCTCACCAACGTCTCCTGGACCAGCGTCGCGAGCGGCGGTGCCACGGGCAATGCCGCCAGTGGCACCGGCAACATCAACGAAGTGGTGAATCTGGCTGCCGGCAGCAGCATCACGTACACCCTCTCCGGCACGGTGGTGGGTCCCGCCCCCACCCTGGGCAGCAGCACCTGCTTCGATCTGGACGGCGCCTCCGCCCTCGACGGCCCCGACGGCAACGTCCGCACCTTCACGGCAAACGGCATCACCCTCACCGCCCGCGCCTTCAGCCGGGTGGATGGGACCAGTGGCGCCTGGTCCCAGGCCTGGCTGGGCAGCTACTCCGGTGGCCTGGGCGTCACCGACACCGCCGAGGGGACCGGCAGCGGCACCCACCGTGTCGACAACATCGGCGGGCGGGACAACTACGTCGTGTTCCAGTTCTCCGAATCCGTCGTCCTCGATCGCGCCTATCTGCAGTCCGTCATCTGTGACAGCGACATCTCGCTCTGGATCGGCAACAGCAACGGCCCGATCACCTCAATGAGCGACTCTTTCCTCATTGGCCTGGGCTTCAATGAGGTCAATGACACCACCTCCACCGCCGATCGCTGGGCCGATGTGAATGCGGGCCGGTTCGCTGGCAACACGGTGGTGATTTCCGCCTCGGCTGTCGATCTGACGCCGGAAGATGAGTTCAAGATCCGCTATCTCGAAGTCAACAAGCTCGCCTCGTCGCCCTCAAGCCTGGTGAACACCGCCACCGTGACGGCACCCGGCGGCTTCACCGACACCAACAGCGCTAACAACTCCGCCACCGACACCGACACGATCATCGCCGCCCCAGGCGTGCGTACCCCCGGCTTCTGGAGCAACACGACCTGGCAGAGATTCTGGGATGGCGACTCAGGCAACCAGCCTGCCCAATCGGGTACCGCCGGTTTCCCCGCAGGCGATCTGCTTCGTGCCCCCTACGTCAACTCCAGCCAGCCTGAGGGCCGGGTCATCGATCCCGTCACCGGTACCACCGCCACCAGCGCCGGCCTGCTGGTCGGGGACTTCAACCGCAACGGTCGCACCGACAGCGGTGAAGACACGCTCTTCTACAGCACAACGGAGGCCCTCCAGATCCTGAATGCCTCCCAGAGCCCGGCAACGAACGATGTTCGCCCCAACCTGGCCCGCAATGTGGTGGCGGCCTGGCTGAACCATCTCGCCGGCAATCCCATCGACACCGCCGCCACCAACGACAAGGATGCCCGCTATTTCCTGACTGAGGGCATTCACTGGCTGCAGGCCCTCACCCCGGATGAGAACAGCGACCGCAAAGGCGACGGCTCCCTGACTGGCTCCACGATCGCGGCCAGCAGCAGCCTCTGGAACGGCCCCGGCCTCATCAACTCAGCGACCGCCCCCTACGCCGGCAACACCGCCGTGGCCTACGGCATCGAACCCGGCAGCCTGATCAGCACCGCCCTCGACAACTACAACAACGGCCGCTCCGGTGCCGATGGCCTGTTCTACGGGGGCGCCTGATCAGCACCTGAACCCGGCAGGCCGGTGTCTCCCCCTCGCTCCAGGCCTCGCCTGGGGCGTTTTCATTGGCGACGTCTGGCGCGGGCGGCCTCTGCCATGGACCAGGATGGGTGCCGATTGACCCCGACCCGCCCATCCACCGGAGCCACGATTGGTTTCTCGATCCGAGTCCTTCCGTACCAGCCCCAGCGCCGAAACCGTGCGCGTGCCCCTGCAGGAACCCTCCCATTCCCGCAAGAAAGCCCAGCTGCTGGCGGCGATGGAGCGGCCCCGGCCGCCCCTGCCGGCGAACCAGCGCAAGTTCAAGACCGGTACCACCGGCTTCATGCTGGCCATCCATGTAGGGGCCGTCTTCGCCCTGCTGCCCCGCTTCTGGAGCCTCCAGGGGGTGATCGTGCTGGCGGTCCTCTACTGGGCCACGGTGCTGGGGGTGACCCTCGGGCTGCACCGGCTGGTGGCGCACCGGGGCTTTGAGGCGCCCCGCTGGGTGGAACGGCTGCTGGTGCTGATGGGCACCCTGGCCTGCCAGAGCGGACCGATCGAATGGGTGGGCCTGCACCGCCACCACCACCTCTTCTCCGACCAGCCCAACGACCACCACGACGCCGCCCGCGGCCTCTGGTGGGCCCACAGCGAGTGGATGCTGCACAAGATCCCGGCCCTCACCGAGATCCACCGCTTCACCGGCGACATGGAGAAGGATCCCCTCTACCGCTGGCTGGACCGCTGGTTCCTGCTGCTGCAGCTGCCCCTGGGGGCCGCCCTCTACTGGTACGGCAATTGGGCCGGGGTGCATGGCGGCGGCCTGGGGCTGGTGCTCTGGGGCATCCCCCTGCGGCTGGTGCTCGTCTATCACGTCACCTGGCTGGTGAACTCCGCCACCCACGCCTTCGGCTACCGAAACTTCGACTGTCCCGACCGCTCCCGCAACTGCTGGTGGGTGGCGATCCTCACCTTCGGCGAGGGCTGGCACAACAACCACCACGCCTACCCCCACTCGGCTCGCCACGGGCTGCGCTGGTTCGAGTTCGACATCACCTGGCAGCACATCCGCGCCCTGCGGGCCCTCGGCCTGGCCAGGAAAGTGCGCATCGCCCCGGTCTTCGGCCGGCGCGCCGACGCGGCCGCCTGAATCACCGCCCGGCCGGGTCCGACGTTGGCGGGATCGCCGTGCCGATCTCGCGGCGGATGGCGGCCGCCAGGTCGTCCGGGGCCTCGCCGGCGCCGTCCCCCTGGAGTCGGTGGGCCCGCTGCCGCAGCAGCTCCAGGAAGCGGTCCGGCCCCAGTTCCTCCTCCCCCGCCGCCCCCAGGGCCGCCAGGGTGCGGCGCAGCTCGGGCAGTTCGGCGTCCAGTTCCACCGCGGTGTAGTCGCGCTGGCCGGCGATCACCTCAGCGAAGCGCTCCCGCCGCTGGCGCTTGGCCACCGGATAGGCCGCCATCAGCCGGTCGCGGCAGTCGCGCCAGGGCCGGCCGGCGGTGAGCAGCTGGGCGAGGGCGGCGCTGAGCCCCGCGGCCTCCGCCTCGCCGATGCGCAGATCGAAGCTGGCCGGCGGCTGCGAGAGGCCCACGAACACCTCGAGCAGGGCCCCGGGCCCCAGCACCCGCTGCCGCTCGTCGCGCACCGGCAGGGCCGAGCTGCAGAGGGCCTCCAGGAGTTCGGGGTGGGCCGCCAGCAGCGTCCGCGCCGCCAGCGGCTCCAACCGACCCTCTGGGGCCTGGGCGTCGAGCCAGAGGTTGACGCTCCCCAGGGCCAGGAACACCTCCGGGCCCGGGGAGGCCAGCTTGCCGTTGCGCAGCATCGAGAGCTGGGAGTTGTGCACCCGACCCAGGTCAAGGGCCTCGGCCAGCATGGGAAGAACCCGGTGGGACCAGCCGTTGCGCTCGTGCCAGACGCGGATCAGGTGGGCGAAGGCGACGCGGCCAGATACGAGTTCGTCTCGATACCCCACTCGATCAGGATTCGTATTGCTACCATCTTAATCACTCATCAGGAGCCCGGTCCTTCATGGCCGTCACCCCCCTCTCCCGCCCAGGCCTCCAGCCAGGCGCCCCATCCGGCGACCGCCGCGATGGCGGCACCAAGGCCCGCCACACCCGCCGCCCCGCCGCCATCAACCAGGGGCCCGATGCCCTGGTCCGGGCCCGGGCCCTGCACGATCCGCGCCGCGGCGAACCCCGCGGCGTCTCCCCCAAAGGCACCCGCTGGGGCACGATCGGCTTCATGGTCCTCATCCACATCCTGGCGGTGGTGGCCCTGCTGCCCCGCTTCTGGAGCCTGGAGGCCGTCGGTGCTCTGCTGGTGATGTACTGGGTCACCGCCTGCCTGGGCGTCACGATCGGCTATCACCGGCTGCTCAGCCACCGCTCCTTCCGGGTGCCCCAGTGGCTGGAGCGCTTCTTCGCCACCTGCGGCGCCCTCAGCTGCCAGCACGGCCCGATCGACTGGGTCGGCCTGCACCGCCACCACCACAAGTTTTCCGATACGGAAGCGGATCACCACGACAGCAACAAGGGCTTCTGGTGGTCCCACATGGCCTGGATGTTTGAGGAGATTCCCGCCATGGCCGCCGTGCCCCGCCTCACGGGCGACCTGGCCACCGACCCCTACTACCGCTGGCTGAACCACAGCTTCCTGCTGCTCCAGGTGCCCCTGGGCCTGCTGCTCTTCTGGATCGGCAGCGTCACCGGTGCCGGCGGCTGGGCCCTGGTGCTGTGGGGCATCCCCCTGCGCCTGGTGATCGTCTACCAGTGCACCTGGCTGGTGAATTCGGCCACCCACATGTGGGGTGAGTCCGTCCACGACAGCGGCGACAAGTCGAAGAACAACCCCTGGGTGGCGGCGCTGACCTTCGGTGAGGGCTGGCACAACAACCACCACGCCTACCCCCATTCGGCCCGCCACGGCTTCGGCCCCCGCCAGTTTGACCTCACCTGGCAGCACATCCGCCTGATGCGGGCCCTGGGCCTGGCCACCCGGGTCCGCCTGCCCCGAGCCGCGGCCCCCGCCGGGTCCGTGTCGTAAGCTGGCCGATCGGATTTCAGATGGCTCAGCCGGGGCGTTGTCATGGTCAAGAAGCGTGTGCAGGTGGTCCTGAGCGAGGACATCCTGTCCCTGGGGAAAGACGGGGATCTGGTGGATGTCGCTCCCGGCTACGCCCGTAACTACCTCCTGCCCACCGGCAAGGCCCTGGCCGTCACCGCCGCGGTGCTGCGCCAGGTGGAGCACCGCCGGGCCAAGGAGGCGGAGCGCCAGGCGGCCCTGAAGGCCGAGGCGGTCGCCTTCCGCACCGCCCTCGACACCATCGGCCGCTTCACCGTCAAGAAGCAGACCGGCGGCGACGACGTTCTGTTCGGCACCGTCACCAACGGTGACGTGGCCGAGGCCATCGAGGCGGCCACCAAGAAGGAGGTCGACCGCCGCGCCATCACCGTCCCCGAGATCCACCGCACCGGTTCCTACAAGGTGCAGGTCAAGCTGCACCCCGAGGTCGTCGCCGACGTCAACCTGGAAGTGGTCAGCTACTGATCGGCCAGCCACGAACCGATTGTTTCCGCTCCGGGCGCCAGAGTGATCCTCCTCACCGGCGCCCGATCCTGACGGGTCAGGATGTTCGTTCGGTGCGTCGCGTTCTGGAGTCCCGTCCATGGTGAGCGTGCCCCTGGCTGGTTCCGACCCACCCCGGCCCGACGGTCCGAGGCCGTCCTCCCGGCGCGACGAACAGGCCGGCTTCGAGGCCCTGCCCGATTCGGTCCCGCCCCAGAACCTGGAGGCGGAGGAATCGGTGCTCGGCGGCATCCTCCTCGACCCCGACGCCATCGGCCGGGTCGCCGACGTGCTGCGCCCCGAGGCCTTCTATCTCGGCGCCCACCGCGAGATCTACCGCACCGCCCTGATGCTGCACAGCCAGGGCAAGCCCACCGACCTCACGGCCATGGCCGCCTGGCTCGCCGACACCGGCCAGCTGGAAAAGGTGGGCGGCAGCGCCCGGCTGGTCGAACTGGTGGAGCGCACCCTCTCCACCGCCTCCATCGACCAGGTGGCGCGCCTGGTGATGGACAAGCACCTGCGGCGCCAGCTGATCCGCTCCGCCAACGAGGTGATCCGCCTCGGCTTCGACCAGAGCCTGCCGATGGAGCAGGTGCTCGATGAGGCCGAGCAGAAGATCTTCGCCATCAGCCAGGAGAAGCCCACCGCCGGCCTCACCCCCACCGCGGAGATCCTCACCAGCACCTTCAACGAGATCGAGAGCCGCTCCCTCGGCACCGCCGTCGCCGGCATCCCGGTCAACTTCTACGACCTGGACGCCATCACCCAGGGCCTGCAGCGCAGCGACCTGATCATCGTCGCCGGACGGCCCGCCATGGGCAAGACCTCGATCGTGCTCAACATCGCCAAGAACGTCGCCCAGCTGCACCAGCTGCCGGTCTGCGTGTTCAGCCTGGAGATGAGCAAGGAACAGCTCACCTACCGCCTGCTGTCGATGGAGGTGGGCATCGAGAGCGGCCGCCTGCGCACCGGCCGCCTGCAGCAGGAGGAATGGCCCCTGCTCGGCCAGGGCATCAACAGCCTCGGCCAGCTGCCCCTGTTCATCGACGACAAGCCCAATTCGGGTGTGCTTGAGATGCGCTCCCTCTGCCGGCGCCTGATGGCCGAAACCGGCAAGGAGCTCGGCCTGATCGTGATCGATTACCTGCAGCTGATGGAGGGCAGCACCCCCGACAACCGCGTTCAGGAACTCTCCCGCATCACCCGGGGCCTCAAGGGCATGGCTCGCGAACTGCACGTGCCGGTCATCGCCCTCTCCCAGCTCAGCCGCGGCGTCGAGTCCCGCACCAACAAGCGCCCCATGCTCAGCGACCTGCGGGAATCGGGCTCGATCGAGCAGGACGCCGACCTGGTGCTGATGATCTACCGCGACGAGTACTACAACCCCGAAACCGCCGACCGCGGCATCACCGAAGTCATCGTCACCAAGCACCGCAACGGCCCCGTCGGCACCGTGAAATTGCTGTTCGAACCGCAGTTCACCCGCTTCCGCAATCTCGCTGCTTAGGCGCCGGGGGCCCTGGTCCCGCGCGACGAGCGTTGGTCAACCTCCGCCAGAATCCGCTGTATTTCTGCCGCCAGTTCCTTCGCCCGATCCGGGGCGATGAAATCCATGTGATGCTCGAACATGGGATGTTCGGTGACGCCACGACGCGCGTAGAAGCGCCAGAGCTTCTGCAGGTAAGGCTGCGTGGCAACCGTGCCAAAGATATCGACCCGGATCGGTAGTCTGGGCGGCCGGTAATCAGCGTGCAGTTTCAGAAAGTCATCGCTGAATGTCTCCTCTAGGGGAGCAGATGGCCCCTGAACATCCCCCTGGTGGGAGGGCGGCCGCAGTCCGCTGCGCCATCGCCGAACGAGCTGTCGACTTGCCAAGGAAACGGATCGCCACTGGGCGGGCCCCAGGGAGAGAAGCCGCTGTGGCCAGCTCGACATCCTCTTGATCACCGTGGCCGCCACACTGGCGGCACGCAATCTGCGGTGAATCCTTGCCGTTCCATGGGTATCCAGCAGAGCGACCATGCCGAGATCGACGCCCTGCTGCAGCAGGGCCGCCGCCGTGGCGTAGGCCATCCAGCCGCCAGCTGAGAAGCCGATCAGGTGATAAGGGCCCCGTGGATGCCGCTGCAGGATCTCGCTGGCATAGAGCTGCGCCATCGCCTCGAGGCTCTGGCCCGAGGCGATGGCCTGCAGGCCAAAGACGGGCCGATCGGGGGCGAAGAGACGCGCCAGGGGGAAAAAGCCAAACACGTTCCCTCGCATGCCATGCAAGAAGAACAGTGGGGGCAGGTTGCCTTGCGACTGCATCGGCACCACGCAGGACACCCGCCGGGTGATGCTCTGGCCGCCAAAAAGGGCCGCCTGCTCGGCGATGGTCTGGGCCTCAAGGATCTGTCCCATGACCAACTCCAGTCCCAGCGCCTCCTGGAGCCGCATCAGCAACCGAGCCGCCGTCAACGAGTGCCCCCCCAGCGCGAAGAAGTTGTCATGGATCCCGAAGTCCCCATGACCCAGGACCTCTTCCCAGATCCCATGCAGACAGGATTCGAGCCTTGAGGCCGATACGGGCATGCCCTGCCTGCCGCACTGGTCCTTCGGTGCTGGCAATGCCCTGCGATCCAGCTTCCCGTTGGAGGTCCGCGGGAAGACCTCCATGCGCACGAACGCCGCCGGCACCATGTAGGCAGGCACCCGACCCATGAGATGGGAGCGCAGGTCCTCCTCGCTCACCGGGCCCCCGCTGAAGGATCCAGGGGCCGACGGCACCCACCAGGCGACCAGGCGCTTTTCGCCTTCCCCGGCCGGGAGGCATCGCACGCAGGCCTGCTCGACCCCCCCGTGGCCCATCAGGGCCGCCTCGATCTCCTCGGGATCGATGCGATAGCCCCTCAGCTTGATCTGGTCATCCACACGGCCAAGGAACGCCAGGGTCCCATCGCCGTTCCAGGCCACCAGATCCCCGCTGCGGTAAAGCCGCAGGGCCGTCCCGTTGCCGGGCCCGGCGGTGATGAAGCGTGTCTGCGTCAGGGCCGGTGCGTTCAGGTAGCCCCTGGCCAGCCCCGCACCGCCGATGAACAGCTCCCCGGGAACCCCGATCGGGCAGTCGCCACCGGAGGGCTCGAGCACCCGCAGGAGGGTGTGGCCGATGGGGCGGCCGATCGGCACCCCGCCCTCCGGCAAACGATCACCACTGGCCATCCCATGGCAACAGGTGAAGGTGGTGTTCTCCGTGGGGCCGTAACCATTGATCAACCGGTGTCCCGCCGGCAGCACCGCCAGCATGCGCCGCACATGGGCCGCAGAAAGCACGTCACCGCCGGCGAGCACGGTGCGCACCCGGCACAGGCTCTCAAGGTGCTCATCGACCATGGCGTGGAACAGCGCAGCTGTCAGCCAGAGCACCGAAATCCTCCAGCTGACCAGCCAGCCGGCCAGGTCACTCAGGGAGGGCGGTCCGGGGGGAGCGAGCACCAGTCGCGCCCCCTGCAGCAGGGCCCCCCAGATCTCGTAGGTGGCCGCATCAAACGCCGCCGGCGCCAGCTGCAGCACCCGGTCACCGGGCGCAATGGCCAGCCCGTCCCAGCCGAACACCAGGCGAACGATCGAGCGATGCTCCACGGCGACGCCCTTCGGGGTGCCGGTGGAGCCGGAGGTGAACAGCACGTAGGCCAGCCCCCTTGGCGCCTGCTCCAGGGCGAGATCGTGGGCCGGAAAGCCAGGGAGGGCCAGGGCCGGATCCTCCGGCACCAGGGTCCGCACGCCGTCGCCCCAAGGCCGGCTGCGGAACGCCGCGCTGGTGATCAGCAGGGGCGAGCCGGCTTCCGCGAGCAGGGCCGACAGACGCTGATCCGGCCAGGCGGGATCGAGGGGCAGATAGGCGCCCCCAGCTTTGAGGATGGCCAGCAGGCTGATCACCAGCTCCGCTGATCGCTCCAGACACACCGCCACGAGGTGCTCGGGAACCACTCCCCGGTCGCGGAGCAGGCGGGCGAGCCGGTTGGCGCGGGCATTGAGTTCCCCATAACTGAGCTGACCTCCGTTGGCTTCCAGGGCAATGGCCTGCGGCGACCGCCTCACCTGCGCCTCGAACAGCTCATGGACACAGCGGGACGGCAACGGTCCCGTGGGGCCCTGCGACCAGCCCCGCAACTGGTGAAGCTCCTCCCCCCTGAGCAGCTCCAGCCTCCCCACCGGGAGGTCCGGAACCCTCAGGCAGGACCGCAGCAGCACCTCCAGATGGCCGATCAGACGGTGGATCCGATCCGCGGTGAAGAGGTCGGTGCAGTAGGTGATCGTGCCGCAAAGGCCCGTCTCCGAGGGCTGGAAGAGGAACTCCAGATCCATCCGTGCACGGGTCTCCGGCGGCGGCAGGGGCTCGACCGCCAGGCCCTCGAGCTCCAGATCCTGGGAAGGCAGATCGAGCAGCTGCACCATGACCTGCACCAGGGGGTTGTGGCTGGGGTTGCGCTCCACCTGCAGCCCCTCCACCAGCTGTTCGAACGGCAGGTCCTGATGGTCGTAGGACACCAGGGAGCCGCGACGGACCTGGTCGAGGAGGGACCGGAAGGACGTCTCCTCCTCGAAACGCGTGCGAACGACCAGTGTGTTGACGAAGAAACCCATCAGCGACTCCAGATCCGGATGGCTGCGGCCCCAGACGGGCACCCCCAGGGCGAAATCCTGTTGGCGGCTGTAGCGGTGCAGCAGGATCGCCACCAGGCTGACCAGCCCCATCTGCAGGGTGGCCTTGGCCCCGTGGCAGAACCTCTCCAGACCGGCCGTGAGGAAGCCATCGAGGCAGAAGGTCAGCGCCTCGCCCCTGTAACTGAACTGCGGCGGTCGGGGATGGTCCGTCGGCAGTTCCAGGGTGGGCAGTTCCTTCAGCTCCGCCTGCCAGAAGGCCAGCAGCTCGGTCCTGCGCTGCGCTGTCAGGCCCCGTCGCTGCCAGCCGGCGAAATCGGCGTACTGGAGAGGCAACGGCGGCAGGGGCGCGGGTACCCCGCGGCAGGCGGCGCCATAGAGACGCGACAGTTCGCGGTGGAGGATGGTGCAGGACCAGCCGTCGCCGGCGATGTGGTGGAGGCTGACCAGAAACAGGTGGTCGAGCGGTGAGCGTTCGACCAGCAGGGCGCGCAGCAAGGGCGGCCGGGCGAGATCAAAGGGCCGCGCCAGTTCATCGCCCAGCAGCTCCCGGATCCCCGTTTGCTCGTGCAGGGCAGCCTCCGCTTCGGAGGACGGAGCTCCATTCCAGGGGCGCACCAGTGGCAGGGCCACGGGCTGGGGAGGGTCCTCGATGACCTGCACCACCCTGTCGTCCTGGAGCCGGAACGCGGTGCGCAACGCCTGATGGCGCTCCACGATCCCGGTCAGGGCGCTCTGCAGGGCGGCCTGATCCAGCGGACCCTGCAGCCGCCACAGGCCATGAATGGCATAGGCACCCTGGGCGGCCTCGAGCTGCTCGAGGAACCACAGCCGTGACTGGGAGAAGGACGCGGGGTAGGCCGGTCGTCCCGCCATCGCCAGCGGCTCCTCCCGAGCGATCGGCCCCTGGCGCCGCAGGGCGGGAACGGGCGCCCCGGCAGGTGGGGCTGCCGTCAGCCGGCCGGCGAGGGCGGCAATGGTCGGGGCCTCGAAGATCCAGGTGATCGGCAGGTCCCGGCCCAACTGCAGGCCCACCCGCGAGGCGAGCCGCGCCGCAGCCAGCGAATGCCCCCCCAGAAGGAAGAAATCGTCGTGGATACCGAAGCCGTCATGGCCCAGCACCTCCGTCCAGATCCGGTGGAGCTGCGACTCCAGGGGGGTGCCCGGCGCCCTGGCCCCCACGGCCTGGGCATAGGAGGGGGCAGGCAAGGCCCGCCGATCCAGCTTGCCGCTGGGGGTGAGCGGAAGCGCCTCCAGGGCCACGAAGGCGGAAGGCACCATGTAGGCCGGCAGCAGACCCCTTAGATGCTCCCGCCACCGGCCCGTCAGCTCTTCCACGGCCAGCTCCCCGCTGGCGATGGCGCGATCCGGAGGTACCACGTAGGCCACGAGGAGCGGGTCGCCCGAGGGCCCCTCCCGCAGGGCCACGAGGCTGCGGGCCACGGCGGGATGGCGGTCGAGGGCCGCCTCGATCTCCCCGATCTCCAGTCGCTGGCCATGGAGCTTGACCTGATCATCGAGCCGACCCAGGTACTCCAGGGCGCCATCGGGGCGCTGACGGGCCAGGTCTCCGGTCCGGTACAGCCGGGCATGGGCGGCCTCGCTGAAGGGATCGGGGACGAAGCGCTCCTGGGTGAGGTCGTCACGCCCGACATAGCCCCGGCCGACCTGCACGCCACCGATGTGAAGTTCACCGGTGTCACCGAGGGGCACGGGGAGCCCTTCGGCATCCAGCAGGTGGACCGTGGTGTTGGCGATGGGGTGGCCGATCGGCACCGGGCCGTCACCCTGCTGAGGCCGGCAGCGCCAGTGCACCGCCCCGATGGCCGCCTCCGTGGGTCCATAGAGGTTGTGGAGCTCGGCCCCGGGCATGGTGGCAAGACAGCGCTGCATCAGGTCGGCGGAAAGTGACTCGCCGCCGCAGAGAATGTGGCGCAGGGAGACGCAGGCGACGGCCGCAGGGTGCTCCAGGAACAGGTGGAGCATCGAGGGCACGAACTCGATGATGGTGATGCCGCAGACGCGGATGACCTCCACGAGATAGGCGGGATCCCGATGGCCCCCAGGTCGGGCGATCACGAGTCGTCCCCCACTCACAAGGGGAGCGAAGATCTCCTCGACGGACACATCGAAGCTGATCGGAGTCTTGAGCAGAAACCGGTCGTCCCGGCCAAGGGCCAGGGCCTCGGCGAGCCATCCCAGCTTGTTGCAGAGGCCCCGGTGTTCATTCATCGCCCCCTTGGGCCTGCCGGTGGAGCCGGAGGTGAACAGCACGTAGGCCAGATCGCTTGGACGGCCGGCCTCCTCGAGATCGGCCTCCTCGAGATCAATGGCATCGGGATCGGTGGCGTCGGGATCGGTGGCGGCTTCTGGGTCGCCGGCCTCCCCGACCGCTTCAAGCGCCAGAACACGGCAGGCCGCCTCAGGCAGCTGCGAGATCAGGGAGGACTGGGCCAGCACCATGGAAGGGCTGGCATCCTCGAGCATGAAGCTGAGCCTCTCGCGGGGATAGGAGGGATCCAGGGGGACGAAGGCCCCTCCGGCCTTGAGAACGGCCAGCAGGGCCTGCACCAGTTCCATGGAGCGTTCGGCGTAGACCCCGACGAGCACGTCCGGACCCACTCCCTGACGACGCAGGTGCCGGGCCAGCCGGTTGGCGCGGCGGTTGAGCTTGCCGTAGCTGAGGGTCCGGCCTTCTATCTCCAGGGCGACAGCCCCGGGCGTGGCCCTCACCTGCCGTTCGAACAGACGGTGCAGCCTCTCCACCCCATCCAACGGTTCGGCTCTGTCCATCACCGGGCCCGGCGGAGGGGAGGGGGCGACGCCGAGATCGAGGCCATCACGGGCCAACCACAGGAGCCTTCCCCCAGCCTGAGGGGGGTGCTGCCGGAAGCCAGTCCGGCGGCGGGCAGAGGAAGCCCGCCGGGAACGGTTGGATTGGTCGCGCCATGCATAGGGGCGAACTTTAAGGAGAAAGGGAACGGACCGTCTCGGTGGTCGCCCTTCCCCCAGCTCGGCTGCAGCCGTTCGTGGCGCCCTTCTTCTCCTGATCGCCCCGGCATCGGCCCAGGCAAGCAAGCCAAGGGCAGGACGCCTCGTCCAGCACGTCGATCCGCGCCGGGAGAGGGGAAGGCCTGGATCGGAAGCCGGGGGGGTCTGCATTTGCGCGCACTCATCCGCCAGGAACCGGCAGCGGGGCAAGCAGCCGAATAGAATGGAACGACGGGAAATTGAAAAGCATCTGAAATGAATAAGTGACCCATCATTCCTTCTGGGTTTATGGCTTTGCCTTCTTTGCGATCATCCTGTTTCGCTATGTTCTAACGGCGGGATTCGCCTACTGGCTAGTCTATCTGCGGCGTACCGAATCCGCTCTTCCATCCCATTCAGCCTTTCGACCACCAGCCACTGGCGCGATGGTGGATGACATTCAGCTCTCTGTGATTTCCACGATCGTCTTCGCCTTGGCGATCGCTGCAGTGATGACGTTCCAGGAGCAGGGCCTGACCCAGCTCTACGGGCAGGTCCAGGATCACCCCTGGTGGTATCTGGGGGTGAGCTACGGCGCCGTTCTCATCCTGCAGGACGGCTACTTCTACGCCACCCATCGCCTGTTTCACCACCCGACCCTGTATCGCTGGTTTCACAAGGGCCACCACCGATCAAGACAGCCAACACCATGGACATCCTTCGCCTTCGATCCCCTCGAAGCCGTCGTGCAATCCCTGTTTCTGATCGCCATCGTGATGCTGATCCCGCTGCATTTCGTCACGCTGCTGGCGGTGCTCACCACGATGACGATGTGGGCCATCGTCAACCATCTGGGCCTCGAAGTCCTTCCCATCCACTTCCCCCACCACTGGCTTGGCCGGTGGGTGATCGGCCCCGCCCACCACTCCCTCCATCACCGCCGCCACGGCCACCATTTCGGGCTCTATTTCACCTTCTGGGACCGCGTGTTCGGCAGCGAGGATCCGGCCTACCGGGCTTCGCTGCAGCCGCCAGGGTCCTAATCCAGCCCTCCCCAGCGGCTGGCTCAGCCTCCCTGTTCGTCGCGGACGGCCACAGGACTGAGCAGGGTGAAGCCGATCCCCAAGGCCCGGAGAAGTGGTGGGCCCTCAGCCAGGGTCGCTGAGCCTGGCCAGATCGGCCGCTTGCACCACGGCGGCCAGGCGGGACAGCTGCGCGATCGAGACCTGGTGCTCCTGGGGGCTCGCCGCGGCGCAGGCGTCCTCCACCAGCACCACATGGAAGTCCCGGTCGTGGGCCTCCCGGGCCGCCGCCTGCAGCGCCCAGGCGGTGCTGACACCCCCCAGCAGCAGCCGCTCGATCCCGGCGGCCCGCAGCAGCGTCGCCAGGGCGGTGCCGTGGAAGGGGCTCAGCCGGTGCTTCACCAGCACCGGATCGCCGGGCTCCACCGCCAGATCGGCGTGGAACTCGGTGCCCCACTGGCCCAGCCGCAGGGCCCCCAGCTGCCGTGCCCGGCCCAGGATCGGCGCGTGGGCCGGCAGCTCCGGATAGCCGGCGCGGAAGCCCACCTTCACCAGGACCGTGGGCCAGCCCCGGACGCGGGCCCCCTCCAGGGCCTGATTGGCCGCGCTCAGCACGCCGCGCCGTTGCACTTCGGCGGCGCAGGTGGGCATCGCCCCGTCGGGGTGGATGAGGTCGTTGATCAGATCGATCAGCACCAGGGCGGTGCGCATGGGCGGACGCCTCGACCGCGGGGCCCCATCATCGGCCGCCGCAGCGTGCGCCCCAGCCCCACCGGCCCCTGCAACGCCATACATTCAAGGCATGGCCCTGAGCGCAGACCCCACCGAACGCTTCGACCTGATCGTGGTCGGCGGCGGCCATGCCGGCTGCGAGGCCGCCCTCACCGCCGCACGACTGGGCGTCTCGACGGCCCTGTTCAGCCTCAACCTTGACCGCATCGCCTGGCAGCCCTGCAACCCGGCGGTGGGCGGCCCGGCCAAGAGCCAGCTGGTGCATGAGGTGGATGCCCTCGGTGGGGTGATCGGCCGGCTGGCCGATGCCACCGCCCTGCAGAAACGCCTGCTCAATGCCAGCCGGGGCCCTGCCGTCTGGGCGCTGCGGGCCCAGACCGACAAACGCCTCTACGCCCGCCAGATGCTGCAGCTGCTGCAGCACACCCCCAACCTGGCCCTGCGCGAAGCGATGGTCACGGGGCTGGAGCTGGAGGGCGATCCCCACGATCCATCGGGCCCGCCGGCCCGGGTGATCGGGGTGCGCACCTACTTCGGCAGCGTCTACGGCGCCGGCGCCGTGATCCTCACCACCGGCACCTTCCTGGGGGGCCGCATCTGGGTGGGCAACCGCTCCATGGCGGCGGGCCGGGCCGGCGAACAGCCCGCCGAGGGGCTCACCGAAGCCCTGCAGGCCCTGGGCTTCCGCACCGACCGCCTCAAGACCGGCACCCCCGCCCGGGTCGACCGGCGCAGCGTGGCCCTCGACCAACTGGAGGAGCAACCCAGCGACGCCGCCGACCGCTTCTTCAGCTTCGATCCCACCGCCCGGGTGAGCGGCGAGCAGATGGCCTGCCACATCACCCGCACCACGGCGGCCACCCACCAGCTGATCCGCGACAACCTGCACCTCACGCCGATCTACGGCGGCTTCATCGACAGCAAGGGGCCCCGCTACTGCCCGTCGATCGAGGACAAGATCGTGCGCTTCGCCGACAAGGACAGCCACCAGATCTTCCTGGAGCCGGAGGGGCGCGACACGCCCGAGCTGTACGTCCAGGGCTTCTCCACCGGCCTGCCCGAATCCCTGCAGCTCGCCCTGCTGCGCACCCTGCCGGGTCTGGAGGCCTGCGTGATGCTGCGCCCCGCCTACGCCGTCGACTACGACATCCTGCCGGCCACCCAGCTGGAGCCCTCCCTGGAAACCAAACGGGTGCGAGGCCTGTTCTCGGCGGGCCAGCTCAACGGCACCACCGGCTACGAGGAGGCCGCCGCCCAGGGGCTGGTGGCCGGCCTGAACGCCGCCCGGCTGCTGGGGGGCCAGGACCCGGTGCATTTCCCCCGGGAGGGGAGCTACATCGGCACCCTGGTGGACGACCTGGTCACCCAGGACCTCAAGGAGCCCTACCGGGTGCTCACCAGCCGCAGCGAGTACCGCCTGGTGCTGCGGGGCGACAATGCCGACCGCCGGCTCACGCCCCTCGGCCGCCAGCTGGGCCTGATCGACGAACGGCGCTGGCGCCTGTTCGAGCGGAAGCAGGCCGCCATCGACGCCGAGAAGCAGCGGCTGGAAACGGCGCGGCTCAAGGCCTCCGATCCCGCCGCCACCGCCGTGGCCGCCGCCACCGGTGCCGGCATCAACGGCTCGATCACCCTCGCGGATCTGCTGCGCCGGCCGGGCCTGCATGGCCAGGATCTGGTGCGGCTGGGGCTCGCCGATCCGGATCTGCCGGTCGACGTGCGCGACGGCGCCGAGATCGACATCAAGTACAGCGGCTATCTGGCCCGCCAGGAACAGCAGATCGAGCGGGTGCGGCGCCAGCTCGAGAGGGCCATCCCCACCGATGTCGACTACGCCGCCATCGGCACCCTCTCGGCGGAGGCCCGCGAGAAACTGGCGGCCATCCAGCCCCGCAGCCTTGGCCAGGCCTCGAGGATTCCCGGGGTCAGCCCCGCCGACGTCAACGCCCTGCTGCTCTGGCTCGAACTGCAGCGGCGCCGGGGACAGCCCGGCCCTCGTCAGACCGTGGAAGCATCGTTACAGTGACGCACGCCTGACGCCGAGGTCTGCAGATGAGCCCCTCCCCTCGGCGTCCCCTGCGTGGCATCCCCACCTCTCGTGCCTACTGGGAGCTGAAGGCCGAGCAGATGATGAACCGGGTCTTCGACCCGGAGGCCACCATCGATCTCGATGTGGCCTCCCAGGCCGAGGCTCCCCCGCCCCTGCCCCTGGCCCCCCCGGTGCGGCGACTGCGGGGCCGGCCCGCCGCCCCGACCCCGGCCCCATCCCGACCCGACCGCAACACCCTGCTGCTCACGGCCATGGGCGGTGTCTGCATGGTCAGCGTTGCCAGTTCGGTGCTGTACCTCACCCACTCCAGCCGCATGCAGCAGGCCCTCAGCCAGGAACGCAGCCTGCTGCTGGTGGAGCGGCTGCGCAGCCTCGGCCCGGCCAACCCGGCCCCGCTCGGGGCCGCCGGGACCAGCGCCAGCCTGGCCGGCGGCCCGTCGGTCCTGCCGCTCGCCAGCGACCAGCTGCCCCCGCCCCCCGAGGAACCCTGGATCGAGCAGCTGTCCCAGCTGCCCCAGCCCGAGAGCTCAAGGGCTCCGGTCCTGCGCGTGCCGGTGAGCCCGAAACTGGCCGCCGCCGCGCCTCCCGCCACCGGGGGCGGGGGCGGCAGCTACGGCGAACGCAGCGCCGCCCCATCCGGTGGCGGACCCGTGCCCGAACTGGTGGGGGTGGTGGGCTCGGCAGGGCGGCCCGCCTCGGCGATCTTCCAGATGGGGGGCAGCTCCACCAGCGTCAGCGTCGGCGAGGCGATCGGCGGCAGCGGCTGGCGTCTTCGCTCCGCCGATGGCGACACCGCCATGATCGAACGGGGTGGCGAGGTGCGGCGCATCTCGATCAGCAACGGCTACTGACCTGCCCCCCGGCCCGCCATGATCCAAGCCAACGGCGGCCTGCTGCCGTCTCCCACGTGCCTGTGGCAGGCCAGTGCCGCCGAACGCCCCCAGCCTCCGGCCGGCGGTGCGCTGAGCGGCCCCTGGACGTTGCTGCTGCTCGGGGACGGCAGTCCGACACGCCATCTGCAGCTTCTCACCGGCCATCCGGTGGAGGTCGAACTGATCGCCATGGCTTCCGAAGCGGCCACCTCCGCCGGTGCGCCGGCGGAGGTGGCCGAGCTGGCCGAGCCGCTGCTGCGGCGACAGGTGTGGCTCACCTGCGGGGGCCAGACCCTGGGCTGGGCCGAAAGCTGGTGGAACCAGGCCGAGGCGGAGGCCCATCTGCAGGATCGCCGGCTGCCGATCTGGCGCAGCCTCTCGGCGGGGCGGGCGGAGCTGTACCGCGAGGTGGATGGCTTCGGCCAGGTGCAGGAACCCTGGCTCCAGGAGCGTTTCGGCCACGCGGGACCCTTCTGGAGCCGGCATTACCGCTTCTTTCGCCACGGGCGCGAACTCACCGTGATCCGGGAGGTGTTCTCCCCGGCGCTGGAGCGGTGGCTGGGGCCGGCCCAGGCGGAATCTGTTCGTAAAGACTCATCAATTCGGTAACACCGTGTGGCGGTTTGCTGTTGACGAATTGACGCTCGAAAGTCGCTGGCCAGCATTCGGATACTTGAAACCGCCCCATGTCCAACCGCCACAGCGCCCAGACCCCGCCGGGAGGGGACTGGCTCACCCTCACCGAACTGGGCCGCCGCTACGGCGTCTCCGCCGTCCACACCGGAAAACTGCTCGTGGCCTCCGGCCTGCGCCGCAGCAGCGGCGAACCCACGGCCGAAGCCCTGGCGTCTGGCCTGGCCATGCGTCCCCAGCCGGGCCATCACCAGTCCAGCCTCTGGCTGCACCAGGGATGCGCCCCCCATCTCGAGCGGCTGGGCCTGGTACCCCAGGCTCAGCGCACCATGGTGAGCCTGTGGGCCGATCTGCTCAGCGCCCTGCAGAACGGCTCCCCGTCGATCAGCATCTCGGCCGAGGAGATGGCCGTTGACGTTCCCCGCGACCTGGTGAAGCCGGTGAACAGGGAACTGCGTCAGCGGGGCTGCAGCTTCCGGGTCAACCCGAAGCTCAGGACAGCCGCAGGGTCTGGGCCTGCTTGCTCGCCTGCTCGAGCATCTGACGCAGCCGGTCCTCGTCGGTATGGCTGAGGTTGGTGCGCAGCAGCTTGGCGTGGGGGGCATGAACCCGCAGCCGCTCGATCAGCCGATCGGGGGTGGCGTCGCGCAGCAGCAGGCAGAGGGCCGCACTGCCGGGGGGGAGGGTTTCTCCCACCTCCCGCATGAAGTTGTCGTTGATGCCCAGATCCGACAGGGAGCCTGAAGCGGCCCCCAGGCCGACACCGACGGCGGCCCCGAGCAGGGGATTGAGGAACAGCAGGCCCACGAGGGTGCCCCAGAAGCCACCGCCGAGGGCGCCGGCCTTGGTGAGGTTGAGCGACTGGTGCAGGCGCACCTTGCCGTCGGGCTCGGCTTCGACGACGACCGCATCCTCAAGGGCGATCAGTTCCTCCTTCTGGATCTCCACCAGCTGGCGCCGCACCTGGTCGGCTTCCGCCACGGACGGAAACCCAACCACCACCAGGCTGCTCATGGCCCACATCCATGCAAGTACGAAGGTAGTCCTAGCCCACTTCCCGCCCAAATGGAGGTGTTCCCAGCTCAGGGGCGACGGCGGCTGGAGCGGGGCAGCGGCCGGCCGGAGGCCGGAGGGGTGAAGCCCGGTTCGGGCTCGCCGGAGTCCTGGGGCCGCTGCCAGCGGGGCAGGGTGAAGCTGGCGTCATCGGGCCAGTCGCCGTCGTCGTCGGTCCCGGAGGCAGGAGCAGGGGCTGGGGCTGGGGCAGGCGACGACGGCGGCCCAGAGCGGCCACGCCGGGACACCGCCTCGAGCATCGGGCGGCGGGATCGGACCGGAGCCGGAGGCGGTACCGGGTCGGCGGGGGCGCCTCGTTCGTTTTCCTGCCAGGGTTCCCGCCAGTCGTCGCCGTCGTCGAGCAGCCAGTCGAGGCGGCCCTCCACCCAGCGGCCGAGCTCGTCCATCCGGGGCCGCAGCTGGGGGCGTCGGTCGGGCCCGCGCCCGGCGGAACGGCCACCCGGCCGGGACCCCGCCACCCCCTCGACGAACTGTCGGCCGGCCGTCACCCAGCGGTCGACCCGCTGATCCAGCGGATCGCTGCCGCCGCGGGGCCGCCGGAAGGATTCACGGTCGCGTCCATCACGGTCACGGGGTTCCCGTTCGCGGGATTCACGTTCGCGGATGTCACGCTCCGGGGAGTCTCGGTCTGGGGGTTCGCGGTCCCAGGGATCCCGTTCGCGGCCGTAGCCCTGATCCATCGGATGCATCAGGCCAATTTAACGGCGCCGACCGGACAGCCAGTGCTCCCGCCCCATTCCCACCAGGGCGATGGTGAAGCCACCCCATTCCAGGGTCCACAGAAACGTCGCCATCGGCCCCAACACCTGCGCCAGAACCTAGGCGGTGTTGGGCTCGAACACCAGCAGACAGCTCGCATCCCAGCGCCCGCCATGGAGGCGCTCGCAGCAGCGGCGGCAGGCCAGGCCCTGCCGCCGGCGGTGGTAGGGCGTGCGGCTGTCGCAGCACGGGCAGCGGGCGATCCAGCGGCTGGCGGCCACCGGCAGGGGATAGCGGTGCCGCAGGCTCACCTGAAAATCGTCCTGGGCCCGGTTGATCTGCTCCATCCGGGCCCGGAAGCGGGGGCCATGCACTTCCTGCACCACCAGCACCCGGTCCACCCAGGCATGGATCATCTCGTGGCAGAGGGTGCCCAGGGTGGCCTGCCGCGGCAGCGGCTCCAGCAGGGGGCGGGAGAGGACGATCTCGCAGAGGTCACGGCCGTCGGCCAGACGCCCCCGCCGGTAGAGCCCGGCGGTGCGGGTGAGCCGGCCATCGCTCCAGCGCACGTCCACCAGCGGCCTGTCCTCCCGGGTGAGCTGGCCGTCGAAGTGCTCGCGGTTGAGCCGGTGGAACAGGGGCAGCAGCGGTTCCAGGGGCATCGGCCCATTCTGGTGGGGTCGTCCGTCAGACTCTGCAACGCTGCGAACGGATGGGATCACCATGGACTGGGGACTGGCCCGCGACATCGGCACCAAGCTCCTGCTGGCGGGAGCCGGTGGCTTGCTTCTGTACTGGACCGTCTCGGCGGTGCGGCTGGTGCTCAGTGCCCGGGGCATCAATCCGCTGATCAAGCAGTTCTTCACCCAGGTGGCCTCGGGCCAGGTGGACGGCGCCTACCTGCTCACCACCCGCAACTACCGCTCCCACGTCAACCGCCAGCAGTTCATCCGCTTCCTGGCCGGGCTGCAGCTCAACAAGTACCGCAACCTCAAGTCGGGCCGGCCCCGGCTGCAGGAGGGCCAGGTGATCCTGACGGTCAAGCTGAAGAGCGACGGCAAGGAGGAGCTGCCCCTCGATTTCACCTTCGTGAAGGTGGAGGAGAGCTGGCGGGTGGATCGCATCACCAAGCTGGCCGCCGCCTGAACCGTGGCCCAAGCCCGGGCGGAGGAACTGCGGCGGCTGCTCAACCACGCCGCCCACGCCTACTACGTTCTCGATGCTCCCGTGATGGAGGACCCGGTCTATGACCGGCTCTACCGGGAGCTCGTGGCGCTGGAGGAGGCCGATCCGGAACTGATCCGGCCCGACAGCCCCACCCGGCGGGTGGGCGGTGCCCCGGCCGAGGGCTTCACCAGCGTGGCCCACCGGATCCCCCTGCTGAGCCTCGACAACGCCTTCTCCCACGACGAGCTCGACGTCTGGTACACCCGGCTGCTCAAGGTGCTCGACAGGGAGCCACGCGACGGCTCCCCCCCTCCGGCCCTGCCGATGGTGGGGGAACTCAAGATCGACGGCAACGCCCTCGCCCTCAGCTATGAGCAGGGTGTCCTGGTGCGGGCCGCCACCCGGGGGGACGGGGAGCGGGGCGAGGAGATCACCGCCAACGTCCGCACGATCCGCAGCGTGCCCCTGCGGCTCCAGCTGGAGCAGCCCCCCGCCTGGGTGGAGGTGCGCGGTGAGGCCTTCATCCCGGAGTCCACCTTCGCCACCATCAACGCCGAGCGCGCCGAGCGGGGCGAAGCCCCCTTCGCCAATCCACGCAACGCCTGCGCCGGCACCCTGCGCCAGCTGGATCCGAAGGTGGTGGCCTCCCGCGGCCTGTCGTTCTTCGCCTACACCCTGCACCTGCCCGAGGACTGGCGGGCCGGCCCCCGGGATGCCAGTCACGCGGCTGCCGTACCCCGCAGCCAGTGGCAGGCCCTGGCGTGGCTGAAGGCGGCCGGCTTCCGGGTCAATCCCCACTGCGCCCTCTGCCCCGACCTGGCAGCTGTCCAGGCCTTCTGCGACCGCTGGGAGCAGGAGCGCCGCGGCCTGCCCTACGCCACCGATGGGGTGGTGGTGAAACTCGACGACCTGCGCCTGCAGGAGGAGGCGGGCTTCACCCAGAAGGCGCCCCGCTGGGCCATCGCCCTCAAGTACGCCGCCGAGGAGGCCCCCAGCCGCCTGCTGCGCCTCACCTGCCAGGTGGGCCGCACGGGGGTCGTCACGCCGGTGGCGGAATTCGAACCGGTGCCCCTGGCCGGCACCACCGTGAGCCGCGCCACCCTCCACAACGCCGATCGCCTGGCGGAGCTGGAGCTCTGCGCCGGCGACACGATCGTGGTGCGCAAGGCGGGCGAGATCATCCCCGAGGTGGTGCGGGTGCTGGTCGAGCTGCGGCCGGAGGGGGCCAGGCGGCTGGAGCTGCCCCCCACCTGCCCGGAATGCGATTCGGCGCTGGTGCGGGAGGAGGGGGAGGCCGCCACCCGCTGCGTCAACAACGGCTGCCCCGCCATCCTGCGGGGTTCCCTGCGCCACTGGGTGAGCAAGGGGGCCCTCGATGTGGACGGCCTGGGGATCAAGCTGATCGAGCAGCTGGTGGACCGGGGCCTGGTGGCCTCGATCCCCGGCCTCTACCGGCTCGATGCCGCCCTGCTGGCCAGCCTGGAGCGGATGGGGGAGACCTCCGCCGCCAAGCTGGTGGCCGCCCTGGAGGCGTCGAAGCAGCAGCCCTGGCACCGCCAGCTCTACGGCCTCGGCATCCACCACGTGGGCGAGGTCAACGCCAAGGCCCTGGCCCGGGCCTTCCCCAGCGCCGGTGCGCTGGAGGCCGCCGCCCAGGCCGAGGCGGCCGACGAGGCTCCGGATCCGCTCACGGCGGTCTTCGGCATCGGCCCTGAGATCGCCCAGTCCCTGCGGCAGTGGTTCGCCACACCGGCCAACCGGTTGCTGCTGGAGCAGCTGGAGGGGCTGGGCTTCTCCCTGGCCGCCGCCGCGGAGCCGGACGGGGGCGGCGATGGCGGGCCGCCGGCGGCGACGCCCCTGGCGGGACTCACCTTCGTGCTCACCGGCACCCTCCCCTCCCTGAGCCGCGCCGCGGCCCAGGCCCTGATCGAGGCGGCCGGGGGGAAGGTGAGCGGCTCGGTGAGCCGGAAGACCAGCTACGTGGTGGCCGGCGAGGAGGCCGGCGGCAAACTCACCAAGGCCCAGTCCCTGGGGGTGAGCGTGCTGGACGAGGACGGCCTGCGGGCGCTGCTGGCGGCCGATCCGGCCTGAGCCTTCCGTTTCTCCCGGTTGGATGACGGCGCCAGAACGGCCGGCCAGAGTGACGGGGGCACCCTCCCCCCGGCCCATGCGACGACGGCAACTGATCGTGATCGCCGTGGTGGCAGCCCTGGGCTGGGGCGTGGCCCGGGCCCTGCCTCCGGGGGCGGCGCCGACCCTGCAGGGGCTCGCTGCGGCGCGCGGGCTGCGCTGGGGCACCGCCGTCACCAATGACCAGCTGCGGGATCCGGGCCTGCGCCGCCTGGTAAGCGAGCAGAGCGGCCTGATCGTGCCCGAATCGGAGCTCAAGTGGGATGGGGTGGAGGCCACGCCCGGGCGCTTCGATTTCAGCGCCCCGGACCGGCTGCTGGCCTTCGCCCGCGAGCAGGGGCTGGCAATGCGGGGCCACACCCTGGTGTGGCATGAGCAGCTGCCGGCCTGGGTGAGGGCCCTGCCGCCGGCGGAGCTCGATCGGGCCATGGCGACCTACATCCGCACCGTGGTGGGCCACTACCGCGGCCAGCTGCCGTCGTGGGACGTGGTGAACGAACCGATCGCCGACGACGGCACGGGCCTGCGCCGCAGCCTCTGGCTGGAGCGGCTGGGCCCCGATTACATCGCCAGGGCGCTGACCCTGGCGCACCAGGCCGACCCGAAGGCGGCCCTGGTGATCAACGAATACGGGCTGGAGGGCGATGACGCCAAGACGGCGCTGAAACGGCAGGCCTTCCTGAAGCTCCTGCGGCAGTTGCGGGAGCGCGGCGTCCCGCTGAACGCCGTGGGCCTGCAGGCCCATCTCTACGCCAACGGCAGCGGACCGACCACCTTCCGCACCCTGCCGGTCTTCCTGCGGGAGCTGGCGGCCCTGGACCTGGACATCCTCGTGACTGAACTGGACGTGAACGATCGGGAACTGCCGGCGGCCATCCCGGAACGGGACCGGGCCGTGGCGGCGGTGTACGGAGCCTTCCTGAAGGCGGTCGTGCCGGAATCGCGGCTGAAACTGATCACCACCTGGGGATTGAGTGATCGCACCACCTGGCTGAATGCCTTCATGCCGAGGGCGGATGGCCTGCCCCAGCGGCCCCTTCCCTTCGATGCCGACAACCGGCCCAAACCGGCGACCGCCACGATTCAGGCGATCCTGAAGAAGCGCTGAGCGGCTCAGATGGGCGGCCTCAGGAGAACTGGCTGATGACAGATTCGCAACCAATCGATAGGTCTTACCGATGCAAAAAAGTTCGGCGCTGTTAGAATGGAGTGTCCCCCATCCAACGCTGGCATGCCCCCATCCGCCGCGGGCGCAAGTGAGCCGGACTCCGCCGGCGCTGCCGGTCAGGTCCTGGATGTCGCAGCCCCTGACATCGCCGCGACGGATGACGACGACGCGATCCCCAGTTCCCGCAGGGCCGATCTCACCATCCTGCTGATTTCAGCGGGCCTGCTGATCACGGCCCTGGCCATCGTGATCAATTTCTTCACCGCACGCTCCCGCGATGCGGTCATCAATGCCACCCCGATCGTGCTGCGGAGTCCGGTCACCGGCACCCTGGAGAGCCTCAACGTGGGCACGGGTGTGGAGGTCCGCCCCGGCCAGACCCTGGCGATCATCGTCAACCCCAGGGCCTCCCGGGATGCCCTCTCGGCCCTCGAGACGGATCTGGAAACGGCCCGGGGCCGGCTGCAGGAACTGCGGACGCGCCGCAACCTGCGCCAGAAGCTCGTCGAGCGGCTCAGCCAGGACGCCCGCCAGCAGCGAAACCTGGAGGTGGCCCGTGACCAGGGCGACCGTGACAGCCTGGGGTTCGCCCTGGATCGCGCCCGCAAGGAACTGGCCTTCGCCCAACGGGAAACCCTGCGCCAGGACAAGCTGTTCCGGGCCGGTGCCGTGGCCGCGAACGTGGTCGACCGGGCCCGCACCACCGAACTGCAGCGCGCCCGGGAGGTGCGGGGCCTGGAAGCCCAGCTGGCCGGCCAGGCGGCGGTTCTGGAGGCCTCCCGCAACGAACTGACCCTGCGCAACAACCGCAGCAACTCCGATCCGGTGGTGCGGCTCCAGGAGGCCACCATCGCCCTGGAGAACGCCGAAGGGGATGTGCGCACCCAGACCTTCCAGGTCACGGGCCTCGAGCAGCAGGTGGCTGTGGCCCGGAAGGAATGGCAGGAGCGCAGCAGCGCCCGGCTGATCAGCCCCCGCAAGGCGGTGATCTGGCAGCTGGGGGCCCAGCGGGGCGATTCCGTCGATGCGATGCAGTCGGTGATCCAGATGATCGACTGCAGCCAGCGCTGGCTCACCACCACGGTGGCGGAGAACGACCTCAACCGGATCCGCCTGGGCAGCAAGGCGAAGATCGAGCTGGTGGGCAGCCGGGACAAGCTGCGGGGTGAAGTGGTGGGGATCCGCTCCGGCATCGGCCGCACCCAGCTGGGCGAGGAGGCCCCCACGCCGGTGCCGATCAACCTGGCCAGGGAAAGCGAGGTGAAGATCCGCATCCTCAATGATTTTCCGGCGCCGCCGGGGGAGTTCTGCTACGTGGGGTTCACGGCGAAGGTCAGCTTCCAGCGATGAAGTTCCTGCATTCGTTTTCGGATTCCCAGGGCCGCTCGAGGATCTCGCCCTGGGTCTGGATGGTGCTGCTGCTCTCGGCGGCATGCCTGGTGCTGGCGGTGCTGCTGGCCAATCTGCAGGTGTCCGTGGTGGCGGTCGGGCTGCTCAATCCCCTGAGTTTCCGGGTCCTGCCCGAGCTCTGGCAGGTGCGGGACCTGTGGGTCGACGTGCTGCTGCCCCTGGCCCTGGCGATCGGAATCTGCCTGGGGGTGAACCTGCTGCCCCGGCGTCCCTCCAGCTATCTGCTGGTGAATGTGGTGCTGTCGATCTTCACGATCCGCTACTTCATCTGGCGCGCCACCACCATCAACACGGCCCACCCGGTCAGCCTGTTCTTCAGCCTCGTCTTCTTCCTCTGCGAGGTCACCTACCTGCTGACATCGGCGCTGCAGTTCTATCCCTCCCTCAGGTACAGGCCCCAGCATCGGCGACGCCAGGCGGACGAGCTGCAGGCCTGGGCGCGAGAGCAGCAGCCCAGTGTCGACCTCTGGATTCCCACCTACAACGAATCCGAGCGCCTGATCCGGCGCTGCATCATGGCCTGCAGCAACATCCAGTACGCCAACAAGACCATCTACGTTCTGGATGATGGCCACCGCCCCGCCATTGCCGCCCTGGCCGCTGAGCTGGGGGTGCAATACCTGAGCCGGCCCGACAATCTGCACCGCAAGGCCGGCAATCTCAACTACGCCCTGGCCCATTCCAAAGGCGAGCTGATCGCGGTCTTCGACTGCGATTTCATTCCCTTCAGCCGCTTCCTCGATCGCACGGTGGGTTTCTTCAAGGATCCCGAGGTTGCCCTGGTGCAGACGCCACAGCACTACTTCAACTCCGACTTCCATAATCGCAACCTCGGACTGGATGTGCTGGTTCCGGACGACATGGACTATTTCTTCCACTACGTCCAGGTGATCCGGGATCCGTTCAATGCCGTGGTCTGCTGCGGCACCTCCTATGTGGCGCGCCGATCAGCGCTGGTGGGCATCGGCGGCTATGTCACCCACTGCATCGTCGAAGACAACCAGACGGGCAGCCGACTGCTCACCCGTGGTTGGCGCATGATCTATCTCGATGAGGTGCTGAGCCTGGGCGAAGTGCCCCGCACCTTCCGGGATTACCTCGAGCAGCGGTTGCGCTGGATGCAGGGCAATGTCCAGGTCTTCACGTCACCGAAGCAGCTGCCGATCTGGAAGACGCTGGATTTCTGGCAGAAGGTCTTTTATCTGAATCTGCTGCTCAGCCTGCTGACGCCCCTGTTTCGCGCCGTCTACATCATCTTCCCGCTGCTCTCGATGCTGATCGGCTTCACCCTCATTGCCGCACCGCCGGTGGAATACCTGGCCTACGGCCTGCCGTTCGTGATCATGCTCTACTTCCTGCCCTCCTGGCAGACCAATGGCCACTACTTCCATTTCTGGACGGAAGTCTATGAATCCCTGTTCTGCTTCCCGGCCCTGAAGAGGCTGTCACAGATTCTGTTCCGGCCGTTCCGCTCCGTGGGCAGCCTGGTGACCAACAAGGACGTCACCAGCCTGAAACAGACCCTGGATCTGCGTTTCGCCTGGCCGTTCCTCACCTACCTGTTCCTGTTCGTGGGTGTGCTGGTGTTGAACTACGGCCTGCCGCTGCTGGACATCCGCTGGTCCCGATCCGTCTTCGAGGGGGAAGGCCTGATGGTGGGCTGGAACCTCTACAACGGCCTGCTGATGTTCATCTGTCTGCTGGCCTGCATCGACAAACCGGTCCGCCGCCAGGCCGACCGCTTCCCCCTGGAACTGGCGGCCTGCCTGGAGCTGGGGGGCAAGGAGTACTGGGGCACCACCAACGACGTGTCCGAGCAGGGGGCGAGCCTGGTGCTCAACACCACCGCCCCCACGGGCACGGAGACCGAGGGCCTGCTGCGGGTGCCCCAGTTCCATCTGGAACTGCCGGTGCGCCTGATGCGCTCCGGCCGCCTGCGCCAGCTGCCGCTGCTGGGGCTGAGCTTCCAGATGGCGCCCAAGGAGACGGAGGCCGCCCTGATTCAGCTGATCTACGGGGAGAACGCCTGGTTCCAGAAGGTGACACGGGTGGGGAGCATCGAGGCGCTGTTCCTGCTGCTCGGCAGCGTGGTCCGGGCCGAGCCGATCGTGCGCCGGTCCTGACGTGTCGAACGGGAGCGCGCCGCCGAAACACCCGTCGATACACCTGCAATCGCCGGTTCAGCCCCAGAATGGCCGGGTGTTAGCCGATCCCGTGGCCGTCGCCCCTTCCTTGGACCACGACATCAGCCTCGATCCACCCGTGCGGCCCTCCGGGCCACCGGTGGTGGTGCAGGTGGAGCCCCTGCCTGAGATCCCCGGGGAGCTGCGCCGCCAGCTCGCCCGCCACCAGCTGCTGGTTCCCCTGCTGCGCCAGTCCGTGATCGCCACGGCCGTGGCCTCGGTGACCCTGACGGAGGAGGAACGCCAGAAGGCCCAGCAGGAGTGGGGCGCCAGCCACGGCCTCCGCTCCGCCGACGACCTGCGGGCCCACCTGCAGCGCCATGAACTGGCGGAGGCCGACGTGCTCTGGCAGGCGGAGTTGCCGGCCAGGATCGAGCACCACTGCCAGGAGCATTTCCTGCACCGGGCGGAGCAGCGTTACCTGGCCCGCAAGAACCAGCTGGATCAGGTGATCTACAGCCTGCTGCGGGTGGAGGACGGGGCCCTGGCCCGGGAGCTCTACCTGCGCATCGCCGAGGGGGAGGCCGATTTCGCCGAACTGGCGGCCACCTACGCCAAGGGACCGGAACGCTCCACCCGGGGGGTGGTCGGTCCGGTGCCGCTGCTGCAGGCCCACCCCTCCCTGGCCGAACTGCTGCGCACCAGCCGCCCGGGCCAGCTGCATCCGCCCCTGCGCATCGACCGCTGGTGGCTGGTGGTGCGGCTGGAGACGCTCCGATCCGCCAGCTTCGACGACGCCATGCAGAAACGGATGGCGCGGGAGCTGTTCGAGGAATGGGTGGATCAGGAGGTGGCCCTGCGGCTGCGTCCGGGGCAGGGGCGATGACCTCCACCGTCCCGGGCCGCACCGACTGGCTCACCCTGCCGCCCTTCGACGGCCTCTCCGCCACCGGCCGGGAGCGCCTGCTGGCGGAGGCCCGGCCGTGCCGCTTCCGCGTCGGCGAGGACCTCAGCAGTGCCGGCAGCATCGGTGACCGGGTGCTGGTGCTGCTCGAAGGGGATGCGCGGCTGCTGGCGGAACGGGACGGTCAGCCGTTCACCATCGAGCGGCTCGGGCCCGGCGCCGTCGTGGGGCTGGTGTCGCTGCTGCGGGCGGAGGGGATCGAGCCGGTGAGTGCCGCCTCCGACCTTCTGGCGACGGCGATCCCGGACACGGTGATGCTCGAGCTGCTGCTGGCCGAGGACGGCCTGCGCCAGTGGTGTGGCCGCCACCTCTGGACGGCGGAGCTGCACCAGCTGCTGCTGCAGCGGGAGGGGGCCGCGGCGGGCCGCTTCGAGCCGTCCCTCTGGCGGGAGAAGCTCGAACGCCTGCGGCAGCGGGCACGGGCGGTGCTGCCGGCCGCCGATGGGGCCGTCGCCCTGTCCGAGGGGGAAGAACTGCTGCTGGCCAGCGCCAATGTTCCCGACCTGGCGATCGGCTCGGCGCTCAATCCCGCGGTGCCCCTGCCCCAGCCCCGCCCCCCCCTGCCTCTGCGCCTGGTGGCCCTCACTGAGGCGGCCCACGAGTCCGGCGAGCTGGGCACCGACAACGCCATCAGCGCCAGCATCAGCTCCACCGAGGGCCCTGCCGGCCTGCAGGCGGCCGAAGCCGGCGGCCTGGCCCAGCCCAGCAGCCTCGATCTGGGCCAGGACCGCAGCGACCGGGGCCTCACCCTGGTGCGGGGCAGCGGTCCGCTGGAGGAGACCCTGGCCTGCTTCCAGATGCTCGGCAAGCTGCTGGAGCTGCCCTACCGCCGCGACGCGGTGGACAAGATCCTGCGCGACAAGATGCGCCGCGGCCAGCCGCCGGATCTGCAGCTCTGCGGCCAGATCGCCGCCATGCTCGGCCTGCTGGTCACCGGCGCCAAGGTGCCGGCGGCGTCGGCCACCCGGCTGATCACCCCCTGCCTGGTGCCGTGGAAGGAGGGCTTCGCCATCGCCACCGCCAGCAATGCCGCCGGCCTGCGCCTGGCCTCGCCGGCGGAGGGCTGGGTGCAGCTGAGCCCCGCCCAGATCGCCGAGCAGTACCCGGAGGGGCTGGAGCTGCTGCTGCTGGAGCGCAGCATCGACACCCCGGAGCAGACCTTCGGTCCCGGCTGGTTCTGGCCGGCCCTGAAGCGCTACCGGGGCATGTTGCTCCAGGTGCTGCTGGCCTCCTTCGTGGTCCAGCTGTTCAGCCTGGCCAACCCCCTGCTGATCCAGGTGATCATCGACAAGGTGATCTCCCAGCGCAGCCTCGACACGCTGCAGATCCTGGGCATGGCCCTGGTGGTGGTCACCCTGATGGAGGGGGTGATCGGCTCGCTGCGCACCTTCCTGTTCACCGACACCACCAACCGCATCGACCTGCGCCTCGGCGCCGAGGTGATCGACCACCTGCTGCGGCTGCCGCTCGGCTACTTCGACAAGCGGCCCGTCGGGGAACTGGGCACCCGCATCGCCGAGCTGGAGAAGATCCGCAACTTCCTCACGGGCCAGGCCCTGATCACGCTGCTGGATGCGGCCTTCTCGGTGATCTACATCATCGTGATGGCGATCTACAGCTGGCTGCTGACCCTGATCGCCCTGGCGGTGCTGCCGATCCAGGTGGGCCTCACCCTGCTGGGGGCGCCCCTGTTCCGTCGCCAGTACCGCCAGGCCGCCGAGGAGAACGCCCGCACCCAGAGCCACCTGGTGGAGGTGCTCACCGGCATCCAGACGGTGAAGGCCCAGAACGTGGAGATGGTGAGCCGCTGGAAGTGGCAGGAGCTCTACGCGAAATACATCTCCCGCACCTTCGAGAAGACGATCACCGGCACCTTCCTCAACGAGACCAGCTCGGTGCTCCAGAAGCTCTCCCAGCTGCTGGTGCTCTGGGTGGGGGCCACCCTGGTGCTCAAGGGGGAGCTCACCCTGGGCCAGCTGATCGCCTTCCGGATCATCAGCGGCTACGTCACCCAGCCCCTGCTGCGGCTCTCCTCGATCTGGCAGAACATCCAGGAGCTGCGGGTCTCGTTCGAGCGCCTGGCCGACGTGGTCGACACCCCGGAGGAATCGAGCGAAGCCGACCGCAGCCACATCCCCCTGCCGCCGGTGAAGGGCGACGTGGTGTTCGAGAACCTCAGCTTCCGCTTCAACCCCGGCGGGCCGGAGATCCTCTCCAACGTGGCGCTGCATGTCCCCCCCGGCACCTTCACCGGGATCGTGGGCCAGAGCGGCAGCGGCAAGAGCACCCTGATGAAGCTGCTGCCGCGGCTCTATTCCCCCACGAAGGGGCGCATCCTCGTCGACGGCTACGACATCGACAAGGTGGAGCTCTATTCCCTGCGGCGCCAGATCGGCATCGTTCCCCAGGACCCCCTGCTCTTCTCCGGCACCATCAGCGAGAACATCGCCCTGACGAACCCGGAGGCCACCAGCGACGCCATCGTCGAGGCCGCCCGCATCGCCGGCGCCCATGACTTCATCATGGAACTCTCCGCCGGCTACGGCACCCCCCTCGGGGAGCGGGGCGCTTCCCTCTCCGGCGGCCAGCGCCAGCGCATCGCCATCGCCCGCACCCTGCTGAGCCAGCCCCAGCTGCTGGTGATGGACGAGGCCACCAGCGCCCTCGACTACGACACCGAACGCCAGGTGTGCGACAACCTGCGCGAGGCGATGAGCCAGAGCACGGTGTTCTTCATCACCCACCGCCTGTCCACCATCCGCCGCGCCGATCTGATCGTGATGATGCACCAGGGCGCCATCGTCGAGACCGGCACCCATGAGGAGCTGATGGCCCTGAAGGGTCGCTATTTCGCCCTGTATCGCCAGCAGGAGGCGGGCTGATGGCACGTCCCCCCCTGCCCACTCCGGCCGGCCTGCTGCGGCGCGCCCAGAACGGCATCGAGCGCAGCATCCACACCGACAGCGACGACGTGGTGCTGCAGCAGTCCCGCTTCTGGGCCCGCTCGATCACCTGGACCCTGATGGGGGTCACCCTGTTCGGCCTCGGCTGGCTGGCCTTCGCCCAGACCGAAGAAATCGTCACCGCCCCGGGCAAGCTCGAACCCCTGGGGGTGGTCAAGGACATCCAGATGCCGGTCGGCGGCGTGGTGGAGGCGGTGATGGTGAAGGAGGGCGAGCGGGTGGAGAAGGGCCAGGTGCTGCTGCGCCTCGACACCGAGGCCACCCTCGACCGCCAGCGCAGCCTGCTGCAGACGATCCGGTACAAGCAGCAGCAGCTGCGGCTGAAGCAGGTGGAGCTCGACCGCTACCTCCAGTTCAACGACACCGAGCAGCGCGTGCTGCGCCAGGGCCTGACCCTGGAGAAGGACGTCCTCGGCCGCCTCGAGACCCTCAACAAGGAGGGCGCCACCGCCGAACTCCAGTACCTCTCCCAGCGCAACAAGGTGCAGGAGGTGCAAGGCAAGCTGGAGGAAACCCGGGTCGACCGGCTGCGCCAGCAGGCGATCCTGCAGCAGGGCCTGCGCGAGATCCAGAGCGAGCTGGCCGACCTGCGCAGCAAGCTGACCGAGCTCAACGTCAACATCCGCTATCAGGCGATCACGGCCCCCGAGGCGGGCGTGGTGTTCGAGCTCAAGCCCCGCTCCCGCGGCTTCGTTGCCCAGACCAGCGAGCCGGTGATGAAGGTGGTTCCCTTCGACAAGCTGGAGGCACGGGTGGAGGTGCCCAGCCGGGAGATCGGTTTCGTCTCGGAGGGCAAGGCCGCCGACATCAGCATCGACTCCTTCCCCGCCACCGATTTCGGCGTGCTGCAGGGCACGGTGCGGCGCATCGGCTCCGACGCCCTGCCCCCGGATCAGATGAACAACTTCTACCGCTTTCCGGTGGACATCCGGCTCAATTCCCAGCAGCTGAAGCTGAAGAGCGGCAAGGTGCTGCCGCTGCAGGTGGGCATGTCCCTCACCGCCAACGTCAAGCTGCGCAAGGTCACCTACCTGCAGCTGCTGCTCAGCGACTTCAAGGACAAGGCTGACGCTCTGCGGAAGATCTGAGCCGCTCCATGGCGGTGTAGTGGTCGGGGATGATCCGCGGCCGCAACCCCACCAGGGGCTCCAGCCACGGCAGCAGCAGCCCGTCGAGGCCCCGGTTGACCAGAGCGCCGGCCACCCGGAAGGCCCGCCGCCAGCGGGCCGACGGGGCGATCAGATGCAGGGCCCGTTCATGCACGGGCCCGTCGATGCAGACCAGCCAGGCCGGATCCATCCCTGCCCGCTCCATGGCCGCCTCGAAGCTGCGGCGGCTGTGGAAGCTGATGTGCTGGCCGTTGCCGAAGGCGTAGTACCACCAGTCGGGGCCGGGGATCTCGCCCCCCCGGCGCATCAGGGTGGAGAAGACGAACAGGGGCGTGGCCCCCACCTCGTCGCGAAGGAAGTCGGGGGTGCAGGGCACATGCTCGATCACCTCGAAGGCGGTCTTGCAGCCGATCGCCCCATCGCCGGGAGGCCCACAGAAGGGACGGATCAGCTCCATGGCCGCATAGGCGTCGGTGCCGTGGAAATCGAAACCGTGGTCGCGCAGCAGCCGCGGCAGCATGCCCAGGCCGGTGCCCAGGTCCCAGCCCGGCTCGCTGGGGCCGAAGCGACCCAACCGGCCGATCACCAGCAGCAGGCGCAGCAAGCGCGAGGCGTGCAGGTTGCGATCGACGTAGCCCGTATCGCCGTAGAAGGAGTCCTCGTAGGCCACGTCCAGCCAGGTGGGATCGGCCAGGAACAGGAAGTCGCAGCTGGTGCAGTGGGCGAGCTCAGCCGCCACATGGGCCTTGCTCACCCGCACCTGGCGCACCGGGGTGAGGTGCTGGCCGCCGCAGTTAGGGCAGGCGCCGGCGCTGGGGTGGGGGGGAGTCTCGGCCGTCACCATCGCTGGCCTGCATCGCAACGTGGGAGGCTACCCCGCGTTCCTCCAGGGCCAGGCGCACCTGGCGGCCCACCAGCAGCACCACCGCCAGGGTGGCCGCCACCCCCAGCAGCCGCAGGGCCCAGGTGACGCCATCGGCCGGACCGGCCAGCAGGGCCGAGAAGCGCCGCGGATCGCCGGCCGCCGCCCCCAGGGCGCAGAACAGCACGGTGCCCGGAAGGATCCCAATCAGGCCGATCGAGTAGTCCCGCAGGCTCACCTCGCTGAGGCCGTAGGCGAGGTTCAGCAGGCTGAAGGGGAAGGCGGGCGACAGCCGGGTGAGCAGCACCAGGACCAGGCCCTGGCGGCACACCGCCTGCTCCACCGCCTGCAGCCGCGGCGCCCCGGCCAGGCGGCGGCGGGCCCAGCCCCGCCAGCGGCCGCGCCCCAGCAGGAACACCGCCTGGGCCCCCAGGCAGGCCCCGGCGAACACCAGCACGCTGCCCGCCACGGGCCCATAGAGCACCCCGGCCAGCATCGAGGCCCAGACCCCCGGCAGCAGCAGGGTGACCCACAGGGCATAGAGGGGCACGAAGGCCAGCGCCCCCAGCGGGGAACGCAGCCAGCTCAGCAGGTGATCCGACAGCCAGAGCGGGTCCATGGGGCCACCGTATCGAGCCTGCCTAGGCTTGGGTTCTCTGCCCGTGTCGCCATGGCTGACCCGTCGGAGCTGGCCCAGCAGGTCGCCCGGGGGGCCCTATTCCGGGGGCGCCACAGCGTCACCGACCCCGGCGAACCCCTTGAGGCCGCCGTGGGCGGCACGGTGCTGGCGGCGGGCGGCGGCAGCACGGTGGGCTGGCAGCTGTGCCGCAGCAGCGAGGAGCTGGTCCGTTCGCTGCACAACGGCACCTCCCTGGGTGTGGGCCTGGGACCCCTGAGCCTGCTGGGGGCCAAGCGGTCGTTCCGCGACTCCCTGAAGACCACCGCCTTCAGCGTCTCGCTGGTGGTCTGGGCCCGGCAGGTAAGCGCGGCGCTGGAGGTGGGCCAGACCCAGCTGCTGGAGGGGGTGGCGGTGCCGGCCGGCGCCGCCGAGCTCGAGGCCTTCGTGGCCCTGCACGGGGATGGCTTCGTGGCGGCGTCGGAGGTGGGCGGGGAGTGCCACGGGGTGTTCACCTTCTACGCCCAGTCACGGGAGCAGGCCCGCCAGGTGGAGCGGCAGATCGGCGCCGAGCTGGGCCTCGGCGGCCTGAGCCTCAACCCCGCCCTGGTGGACACCGTGACGGCGGTCGCCCGCAGCGCCGCGGTGAACCTCGGCTTCCGCATGCAGGTGAGCGGCACCAGGGTCCAGCCGCCGGCCGACGCCGCCTCCCTGATCCCCTTCGCCCACGACTTCGCCCGGCTGCCCCTGGATCAGCCGGCGCTGATCCGGGTGCGGACCCGGGGCTACGAGACGGTGCCGGCCATCGGCGCCGCCTTCGAGGCGGTGGCCGCCAACCGGCGGCTGTTCAGCGGCGGAGACTCGGGCGACGGCCTGCTGGAGCGTCGCGAGCAGGTGGTGGGACTGATCCGCCAGATGGACTGGGTGGCGGAAACGTACCGGCTCTATGGCGTGGTGCCGGACCCGACACTGGCCGTCCGGCGCGCCGCCGCCGCGGCCGATCGGCGGGCCATCGACGCCTGCCGGGTCGCCTACCGGGACGCCGCCGCCGCCCCCCTGGAGGTCCCGGCGCTGCCGTCCCTGGCGGCGGGCAGCCCGGAGCTGAACGTGACCCTGGCCGAGGAGGTCCCCATGGGGGGCAACGGCGGCACCCCCTTCGCCTTCCCCGGGCGGGCCGACGCGATCCGCCGGCGGCAGCGGCTGGTGGAGGTGGGCCTGCGCACCGGCTCGCGGGTGGACCAGATCCGGCTGCGCTATGCCGCCGAGGGCGAGCCCCTCGGGCCGGAGCTCCATGGCGGCGGCGGCGGCGGCGACCGGGGCGTGCTGCAGCTGGCGGAGGGTGTGACGGTCCGCCGCATCGAGGGCCTCAGCGGCAGCCGCGTCGACCGGCTGTTCCTCAGCAGCAGTGACGGCCAGCGCATCGGCGGCGGCGGCGCTGCCGGCGACCGCCCGGTCGACTGGACGGTGCCGGAGGACTGGGTGGTGCTGGGCTTCAGCGGCCGCAGCGGCCGCGAGCTCGATGGCCTGCGGGCCGTGGTGGCCAGCTTCGGCCCCCTGATCTGGCAGCCGCTGGAGGCGGAAGCCGAAGAGCCCTGACAGACGGAAGGCCCCTCCGGGGAGGGGCCGGGGTCCCAGCCCGCACCGGGCCGAGGGATCAGACCAGCGGAACGGTCTGCTGGATCAGGTCGATCTGCCCCCCCTCCGCCAGATAGCCGGGGCCGTTGATGTTGCCGCCACCGAGGCTGTGGGCCTGGACATTGGCCACGAAGAAGCTGCCGGGGGCGACGCCGTAGATCTTCGAGACATCGATGATCCCCGAGGACTCCCAGTTGCCCACCCCGTTGGTGCTGGGGTCGGTGACCACACCGGGCTGGCTCTGGCCGTAGGCGGTGGGGACGGCGGTGCGATCGATCTGGGCCCAGCGCTCCGCGGGCGCACCCGTGATCGGATCGATCGGGCCGCTGGGGTTCAGCTTCCAGATCGAAGCTTCCTGGGTGCCGAAGTTGCCGTTGGCGATGTCGAGGCCACCGCCGTTGGCCCGATCCTCCTGCAGATACAGGGAACCATCGGCGCTCCAGGTGAGGTTGTCGGGGTTGCGCAGGCCCGTGGTGGGATCGGCGAGGCGATCGGCGTCATAGATCACCCGCAGGCTGCTGGCACCGGTGCTGGCCAGGCGACCATCGGCGCCGAAGGCATCGGTGAAGCTCAGGGTGTAGACGTTGCCGTAGAGGTCGCCGCTGCTGAAGTCCTTCGTGCCGGTGGAGACGAAGGCCGCCTGCTGACCGTTGAGGGGGTTCACCTCGCCGTCCTCGATGCGGCTGAGCTGCAGGGCACCGAGGTCGGTGGCCAGGGTGCGGAACTCGGCATCGCTCAGATCGGCGTAGCTGGCCTTGCCCGCCGGCTTCTCGATCTTCACCCAGCGGCCGGCCAGGGGGGACCCGAGGGCCAGGGCCTTGAGGTCGTCGGAATCGGGGCCGGGGGTGCCATCGACACCGGATTCGGCCAGGGCCGTGGGCACGAAGGTGTAGAGCGAGCCGTTCGCCTCGGCCAGGCCGTTGCGCTCCAGGAAACCGCCGGCGGTCTTGGCGCCGACCCAGAGCCGCAGGGGGGCCTTGGCGTCGTCGAAGAGCAGCACGGCGACGGTGTTGGCGCTGCCGGTGTCGATCGCGGTGGCCGATTCCCAGGTGCCCTTGCCGAAGGCCTTCACCTGATGGAGATCGCTGTTGGCCGTGTCGAGGGCATAGAAGGAGCCGCCACCACCGCCGAACACCTCTTCACCGGTGAGGAAGATGCGATCGGCGAAACCACGGCCGGCGCCGAAGCTGTTCGCCTCCACCAGGTTGGCGGAGCAGAAGCGATCGAAGCCGTTGGTGTCGTCGCCGATCACCTTGTCGTAGGCGAGGCCGCCGCTGAGGATCTTCGACTGGAAGCCGTTGGAGGCCTTGTCATCGGCATCGATGTCGATGATCAGGCGGCTGATGCGGGAGCCGGTGACCGAGGCGTTGAGGCCCTCGGCGGTGTAGGCGTAACCGGCGCTGGCGCCGACCTCGTGGTTGACCAGCAGGGTGTAGGTGCCATCGCCATTGCTGTAGGCGCCCTGTCCATCGAAGATGCCAGGCGGCACGTAGACGCTGCCCGGCGCGGTGCCCTTGGTGAACTCGCCGTTGGTGATCAGGCTGGTGATCTTGAGCTCGGGGCCGCCGGCCACGTCCTTGAGCATGGTGGACGTGAAGGTGCCGGCGCCGGCCACCGGGGGTGCGGCGATCAGGGCGCCGAGATCGAGGATGTTCAGCGTGTTGGACACCTCGTTGGACACCACCAGCAGGTCCCGCTTGGTGGGGCTGTCCTTGGCGTCGATCACCAGCAGGCCCTCGGGGGAAACGCTGCCGGCCAGCACGGTGCTGGTCACGAAGCTGACCTCGGCCGGCTGGGTGATATCGAACACCGCCAGCAGGCTGCTGGTGCCCCGTTCGGCACTGACGATCGCGTAGGTGCGGCCGTTCAGCTTCTTGACCACCACCCCTTCGGGCTCGACGCCCTTGTCGTCGCTGCGGGTGTCGTCATAGACGCCGGCGGCGATGGCAATGCTCTGCAGGGTGTTGCCGCTGTCCCAGACGAGGGCACCCGTGCCGGCGTCGAAGATGCTGACGCTGCGGCTGCCGAAGGCGGTGAACGGGGCGGTGGTGTCTTCGCTGAGGGTCTTGAGACGACCCAAGCGCCGGGTTTCATCGAGGTAGAAGCCCGGGGTTCCGGCGGTGCCGTATTCGCGGCCGTCGCCCTCGTTGGCGGTGATGAAGTAGTCCTTGCCCTTGGTGCTGAAGGCGGCCACCCCGTCCGGCATCCGCAGACCCGCCACGTTGTTGCCCAGGACCGGCTTGATCAGGGGCGTGTTGCCGGCACCGTCCCGATCGGTGATGTCGACGAGCTGGGTGCTGAAGTCGACGCTGCCGAGGGCAAAGATCGTCTCGATGGTGTTGGTCTTGAGGTTGACCTTGGCGACGCCGTTGTTCTCCTGCAGGGTCACATAGGCGGTGTTGCCCAGGATCGAGACGTACTCGGGCTCGATGTCCGTGGCCTGGGTGGTGCCGGCCGGCCCGGAGATGCGGATTCCGGTGGGCAGGGTCAGTCCAGCGAAGCCCAGGTCGGTGTAGGTGAAGGTCTCCTTGCCTGTCTTGCCCTTGATGTCGATGATGCCGATGCTGCCGGGGCGATCGATCGCATAGTTCGCGATCGGCTCCCCCTCGTTGGCGATCACCAGCTTCTTGCCGTCGTCGGTGAAGGCGATGCCGTCGGGGAGGTAGCCCACCTCCACGTCCTTCACCAGGGTGAGGGCGCCGGATTTGTCGATCCGGTAGAAGCGCACCAGCCCCCTGCCGGCGTTGGTGGCGTAGTCGCTGGGGGAGAGGGCCACCGCCACGAGGTTGTCGTGGGTGGCCACCGACTGGCTGTTGTAGGCGCCGAAGGAGACCCGCTGGGGCGCCTTGGGGGCCGTGGGGTCGGTGGCATCGGTCACCTGCAGGGTGCTGCCACCGCCGGAGGAGAGGATGAACAACTTGCCGCCCACGGTCACGTAGGCGGAGATCTCCGTCTGGAACTGCTCGGTCGGGGCGGCACCGGGGGCGGGAGGCGTCGGCGAAAGGTCGATGCTGGCCAGCAGGGGGTTGGCCGGTGCCGGGGGCTTGCCGCGCCCGCCACGATCGTCGTCACGGCCACAGTCGTCATCCCGGCCACGGTCAGCGTCGCGGCCCCGGTCACCAGCGCGGGCGAAGCGGTCGTCGTCGCGGTCGTCGTCGCGCCCGACGTTGAACCCCGGCGGTCTGGAGCCGGCAAATCCGAGCGGACCGGCGGAAACCTTGCGCGCCACCCTGGGCAGAAGCGGCGCCACGGAACGGATCTCCGGGCTGGCGGAGCGGCGGAAAACGGCGGAATCCTCCAGCAGGGAGAACAGGGACCGGAGCGCGGTGGGGGAGGGCAAAGGGTGGTCGGCAAGGGACACAGGAGAACCCTCAACCAGCCGCCGCCCGCCACCGTTAACGGCGGCTTATGGGGTCGTTAACAGCCTCACCCCAGATCCGCCAGCCGCTGCCGCGCCAGGGCCGCCTGGGCCTCGGCTTCGGCCAGGTTGGCCTTGCACTCGGCCACCACCTCCGGCGGCGCCTTGCCGGCGAAGTTGGGGTTGGCGAGGCGGCCGGCCAGCCCGCTGATCTCCTTGGTCGCCTTGGCGATGTCCTTCTCCAGGCGGGCGCGCAGGGCGTCGAGATCGACCAGGCCCTCCAGGGGCAGCAGCACCTGCAGCTCGCCGCTCACCGCGGCCAGGGCCCGGGCCGCCGGCCGCTCTGCCGCCGCCGCCGGATCCAGCACGGTCACGCTCTCCGCCCTGGTGAGGGTGGTGATGTCGTCGCTGCCCTCCCGCAGCACCGCCGCCAGCTCCTGGCGGCCGGTGATGAACAGCACCGGCGCCCCCTGGGAGGGCTTGAGGCCCGCCACGGCCCGCAGGTTGCGCACCACCCGGATCGCCTCGATCAGCTCAGCAAACGACGCCTCCAGGCCTTCATCGAGGGCGGCTGCCTGGGCCGCCGGCCAGGGCTGCAGGGCCAGGAAGGTGTCCTCGGGGGCGCCGGTGAGCCCGTGCCAGAGCTCCTCGCTCAGGTGGGGCATCAGCGGGTGCAGCAGCACCAGCAGCTCCGCCAGCACCTTGGCCAGCACCTGCCGGGCCACACGCTGGTCGGCCAGCACCTCGGCGGTGAGGGGCTCGCCCTCGTCGGCGGGGCGCGGGTTGAGGCGCCGCTTGAGCAGCTCGATCGTCCAGTCGCAGACCTCGTTCCAGGCGAACTCGTAGAGCCCCTTGGCGGCCTCCCCCAGGCCGTAGCTGGCGTAGCGCTCGGCCGTCTCGCGCTTCACCCGCTCCAGCCGCGACAGGATCCAGCGGTCGGCGAGCTGCAGGTGCGCCGGGTCCGGGGCGCCCAGGCTGGCGGGCGTTTCCCCGCCCAGGTTCATCAGGGCGAAGCGGGTGGCGTTCCAGAGCTTGTTGGCGAAGTTGCGCGCCGCCTCCACCGTGGCGGAGCTGCCGTCGTTGCGGTCGTAATCGAGGCGGATGTCCTGGCCGGCGCCGGCCACCTCCCGCACCAGGGCGAAGCGCAGGGCATCGGCGCCGTAGCGCTCGATCAACGGCAGCGGATCGATGCCGTTGCCGGCGCTCTTGCTCATCTTGCGGTTGTTCTCGTCCCGCACCAGGCCGTGGATCATCACGTCGGCGAAGGGCATCCAGGCCTTGCCGGCGCCGAGGGGCTGCATGGCGCCCGCCAGCATCGTCATGCGAGCCACCCAGAAGAAGATGATGTCAAAGCCCGTCACCAGCACGCTGGTGGGGTACCAGCGGGCCAGATCGGCGGCCTCCGTCTCGGGCCAGCCCAGGGTGGAGAAGGGCCACAGGCCGCTGGAGAACCAGGTGTCGAGCACGTCCGGGTCCTGCTCCAGCTGCAGCTCCCGGCCGGCGGCACGGGACGCCTCGCCGAACTGCGCCTCCGCCTTGGCGGCGGCCTCCGCGGCATCACGGGCCACCACGTAGGGCGTGGCCTCGGTGATCACGCCGCCGGTCTCGCTGACCACGAACCAGGCGGGGATGCGGTGGCCCCACCAGAGCTGGCGGCTGATGCACCAGTCGCGGATGTCGGTGAGCCAGTCGCGGTAGACCTTCTCCCAGCGCTCCGGCACGAAGCGGGGCGCACCGCCATCGAGGGCCTCGCGGCAGCGGGCAGCGAGGGGCTCGGCACGGGCGAACCACTGGGTGGAGAGCAGCGGCTCCACCGGCACCTTGCCGCGATCGGAGAAGGGCACGCTGTGGCGGTGGGGCTCCACCTTCACCAGGAACCCCTCCGCCTCCATCGCCGCCACCACCGCCTTGCGGGCCTCGAAGCGGTCGAGGCCGGCGAAGCGGCCGGCGGCCGCGTTCATGCTGCCGTCCTTGGCCATCACCGTGATCAGGGGCAGGCCGTGGCGGCTGCCGATGGCGAAGTCGTTGGGGTCGTGGGCGGGGGTCACCTTGACGCAGCCCGTTCCGAAGGCCGGGTCCACGTGCTCATCGGCCACGATCGGGATCTGCCGTCCCACCAGGGGCAGGGTGATCGTCTGGCCCACCAGGGCGGCGTAGCGCGGGTCGGTGGGGTGCACCGCCACGCCGGTGTCGCCCAGCAGGGTTTCGGGGCGGGTGGTGGCCACCACCAGGTGGTCGGTGCCGTCGGCGGCCGGGCCGCCGCTGAGCGGATAGCGGAAGTGCCAGAGGTGGCCGTCGAGCTCCTTCATCTCCACCTCCAGATCGCTCACCGCCGATCCCGAGGCCGGGCACCAGTTGACCAGGTACTCGCCGCGATAGATCAGCCCCTGCGCGTGCAGGCGCACGAAGGCCTCCACCACCGCCGCGCTCAGGCCCGGATCGAGGGTGAAGCGCTCCCGGCGCCAGTCCACCGAATAGCCCAGCCGGCGCAGCTGGCCCACGATCGTGCCGCCGCTCTCCCCCTTCCAGGCCCAGGCCCGCTCCAGGAAGGCGTCGCGGCCCAGGTCGTCCTTGCTGCCGCCCTCCGCCTTGATCTGCTTCTCCAGCAGGCTCTGCACGGCGATCGAGGCGTGGTCGGTGCCGGGCAGACACAGCACGTTCTTCCCCTGCAGGCGCTGGAAGCGCACGATCGTGTCGATCAGGGCCGTCTCGAAGCCGTGGCCCATGTGCAGGCTGCCGGTCACGTTCGGCGGTGGGATGACGATGCTGAACGGCTCCCCGGGCGCCGTGGGGTCGGGGTGGAAGGCGCCGGCCGCCTCCCAGGCCGCCTGCCAGCGCGCCTCGGTGGCGGCCGGGTCGTAGGTCTTGGGCAGGGGCTCGGCGGACACGGGGGGGCTGGGGCAGTGGGCCCATGGTCGCAAAAGGGGGGCCACTCCTAGCCTGAGGCCATGGCTGACGGCTGGGAATCACGGTTGGAGCGCTGGCGGCAGGCCGGCCTGATCGACCCCGCCGGCGCCGAAGCGATACGTGCCTGGGAGAGGGCCCAGCCCGGCGGCCGACGGCTGCGGGTGCCGGTGCTGGTGGCCGTCGCCCTGGGCGGCGTGCTGGTGGCCGCCGGGCTGCTGCTGTTCGTCTCCACCCACTGGGCGGCCCTCGGGCCCGGCCAGCGCTTCGGCCTGCTGCTGGCGCTGGTGGTGGGCCTGCACGGGGGCGCCGCCGCCTTGGAGCGCCGCTTCCCGCCCCTGGCGGTGAGCCTCCACGGGGTGGGCACGGTGACCCTGGGGGCGGGCCTGTACCTGGCCGGCCAACTCTTCCACCTCGAGGCCCAGTGGCCCCTTGGGCTGCTGCTCTGGGCCATCGGCGCGGGCCTGGGCTGGGCCCTGCTGCGCCAGTGGCCCCAGCTGGCCCTGCTGGCCCTGCTGGGGCCGGCCTGGCTGCTGAGTGAATGGCAGCGGGCGATCGCCGCCGCCGCCGAGGGACTGCAGCGGGGATCCGGGGATCCGACGGCCGTGCTGGCGCCGGCGGCGGGTCTGGTGCTGCTCAACCTCTGTTATCTGGCGGCGCCGGCGGGGGCGGGCCCCGCCCCCGCGCCGCGGCGGGTGCTGCTCTGGCTCGGCGGCCTGGGGCTGCTGCCGGCGGGCCTGCTCTGGCAACTGTTCAGCCACGGGGCCCCCACCACGGCCCTCCTGCCGCTGCCCCTGGCGTTCGTCGGCTGGGCCGTCGCCCTGGGGACTCCCCTGCTGCTGGGCGTGCGCCTGCGGGGCCGGCGCGCCTGGCCCCTGGCGGTGGCCATCGGCTGGCTGCTGCCAGGGGTGGCGCTGGCCTGGGTCACCCACCCGGACGCCGGCGTGTTCACCTATCTGTGGTGGGCCGTCGGCGGCCTGTTGCTGGTGGCCTGGGGGGTGATGGATGGCCGCTCCGAGCGGGTCAATTTCGGCGCCGCCCTGATCGCCCTCGACGTGCTGGCCTTCTATGTGTCCCAGGTCATGGACAGCCTGGGGCGCTCCGCCAGCCTGATCGGCCTGGGAGTGCTGTTCCTCGGCGGCGGCTGGGGCCTGGAGCTGTTGCGCCGCCGACTCGTGGCCCGGGCCATCGGCCGGGGGACCCCATGATCCCCGGGCCGGCGCGCGGCCTGCTGGTGGCGCTGTTGCAGGGCGGCCTGCTGCTGAGCCTGGGTGGCCAGCTGCTGCTGGATCGGGCCACCCGGCCCCGGGGCTGGATCCTGAGCGAGCCGGTGGACCCCCACCTGCCGATCCGGGGGCGCTACGTGAACCTGGCCCTGCTGGTGCCGGCCCCCGAGGTGCCGGCCGGCCTCTCCAGGCCCTGGTCGGGGGAACGGGTGGTGCTGCGCAGCGAGGCCGCCCGGGTGCGGGCCACCCTGGCCACGGACGCCACCCCCCGCTCCCGGAGCCTGCCGGGGACACCGGAGGGCGAAGGCTGGCGCCTGGGGCCATCGGTGGCCTACTTCATCCCGCCCGGCGTGGCCGATCCCTCCCGCCGCCCAGCCGGCGAACAGCTCTGGGTGGAGGTGACCCTGCCGGCCCAGGGTCCGCCCCGGCCGATCCGGCTGGGGGTGAAGCGGGGCGACGGGCCGATCACCCCCCTGGAGCTGCGCTGAGACTGGCCCTGGACACAGCCTGGCCCCGATACCCCGCCTAGCCTCCGCCGATGGCCACCGCCCCGCCGCTGGAGTTCCTGCCCCCCCGCCTGGATGGCCGGGTGCTGGCGCTGGGCCGGCTGGTGCTGCCGCTCTGGCTGCGCTGGCGCTGCCGGATCGCGGCGGTGGAGGTGGAGGGGATGGACACGCTGGTGGAGGCGATGCGGTCCTTCCAGGCCGGGGAGAGCCGGCTGCTGCTCGCCTTCCGGCACCCGAGCCTCGACGATCCCCTGAGCATGGCCCGGCTGCTGTGGGTGGAGCTGGCCCGGGCGGGCCGGCGGCAGGGCCTGCGTTTCGATCCGGCGCCCACCGGCCAGTTCCTGTTCGACCGCGGCATCCCCCTCTGGGCCGGGCCGACGATGGGGTGGCTGTTCACCCACCTGGGGGGCGCCTCGATCCAGCGGAGCAAGGTGGATCTGCCCGCCCTGAGGACGGCCCGGAAGCTGCTGCTGGAGGGGCCCCATCCCTTCGCCCTGGCGCCGGAGGGGGCCACCAACGGCCACAACGAACGCCTCAGCCCCCTGGAGCCCGGCACCGCCCAGCTCGCCTTCTGGACGGCGGCCGACCTGGCGGAGGCCGGTCGGCGCGAGCGGATGGACCTTCTGCCGATCGGCCTGCAGTACAGCTTCATCGAGCCGGTCTGGGGGGCGCTCGAGGCGCTGCTCTGCCGCCTGGAGGAGGGGGCCGGCCTGGGCCCCGATCCCGGCCACGACCTCGACCCCGCCCGCCTCCTCGGGCGGCTCGTGCGCCTCGGGGAGCGGATGCTCGAGCAGATGGAGGCCTTCTACCGCGACAAGGTCCACCTGGCCCTGCCCGAGGAGTGCGCGCACGCCGCGGACACCGCAGAGCCTGAGCCCGCCTCCGCCTTCGGGCCGCGGCTGCAGCGGCTGATGGACCTGGCCCTGCGGCGGGTGGAGCAGTCCTTCGGCATGCAGCCCTGCGGCAGCCTCACCGACCGCTGCCGGCGCCTGGAGCAGGCCGGCTGGGATCGGCTCTACCCCGCCCGGCCCCCCGGCAGCGAGCCCCCCAGCCCCCTGGCCCAGGCCCTGGCCGACCGGCTGGCGGAGGAGACGGCGGCCCAGCTGTGGCACATGCGCGTGGTGGAGTCCTTCGTCGCGGTGAGCGGCAGCTACGTGCGGGAGCGGCCAAGCCAGGAGCGGTTCGCCGACACCCTGCTGCTGCTCTGGGACACCCAGTGCCGCATCCAGGGCCACACGGCCAACCAGCGCCCCCGGCTGGGGCGGCGGCGGGTGCGGATCAGCATCGACCAACCGATCGTGGTGGACGGGCGCCTCGCCGACTACCGCCGGGATCGGCGACAGGCGGTGCAGGCGCTCACCGAGGAGCTGGAGCTCCGGCTGGAGCGGCTGATCGTGCCGTCGCCCCTGACCTGACCACGGGACCGGGGCCTCAGCCGGCGGCGAGGCGCGCCACGTAGGCGTCCAGCGTGCCGGCATTGATCCAGCCGGTGGCGATGGTCTTGCTGTGGGTCTGGCTGACGCGGCCCCGGTGCAGGTGGGAGAGGCCGGCGGGGAAGATCGCCAGCTTGCCCTTGACGGCCTCCTCGTGGTGGTCCTGCCAGTGGAATTCAGTGCCGGCGTCGGGGACGGTGTCGAGGTAAAGGATCCAGGCCAGAACGCGGCGGATCGGCTCGGTGGCCTCGTCGCTGGTGTTCCAGTCGCAGTGCCAGCTGAAGAAGCCCTCCCCCGGCGCATAGCGCTGCAGGTTGAAGATCGGGTTGACGAACAGGGAGCGCTCCGGGCAGCAGGTGAGGAACAGGGGCCGCTCGGCCAGGTAGCGCTTCAGGCCGGCGGAGACGCCGCGCATGATCACGTCCGCCAGGCCCTGGGCCTCGGGGTCGGAGCGGTCGATCCACACCAGGCTGATGTCGGTGGAGATCTTGCCGGGATCCGCCTCGGCGCCGTCGCCCGGCTCGGACCCGAAGGAGAAGGCGACCCCGCGACGCTGCAGGTCGGTGCGGCGGTCGAAGAAGGCCATCGCCGCATCGGCCAGGGCCACATAGCCGGGATCCTCGAAGCTGCCGATCAGCCGCATCCGCGCCCAGATCCTCTCGGACATGGAACCTAGAACGGAGGCCCCGAAGACCACCGGAGGTGTCGTCGGTGCCTTGACGGGACCCACTGGATCGGCAGAGTGCCGCCTGACGCCTCCCCCCCACTCCCTTGCCGATGACGCCGTCGCCGCGGAACACCCCCTCCTCCCAACACCGGCTCCGGTCTGGCCATGGGCTGGTTGGCCTGGCCCTGGGGGCCTGGGCCGGCGCCGGCCTGCTGGCCGCGGGCGCCCCCGCCGACGCCGCCCCCTACCGGGTCCGGACCCTGGCGACGGGGCTGGAGAATCCGCGGGGCCTGACGATCGCGCCGAACGGCAACCTCGTGCTCAGCGAAGCGGGCCGGGGCGGCAGCGGCCCCTGCCTCGTCGCCGGCAGCGGCAACACCCTCTGCTACGGCACCACCGGTGCCGTGGGCCTGTTCGATCGCTCCACCAACGTCTATTCCCGGGCGCTCGCCAACCTGCCCTCCCTGGCGGTCCAGTCCTCCCCCCTGTTCCCCGAGGGAACGGGCCTGGCGGACCTCGCCTTCAACGGCTCCGGCCAGCTGTTCGGCGTCTTCGGCTTCGGCGGCAACCCCACCCTGATCCCCGGCGCGGGCAGCTCCCTCTTCGGCAAGACGGTCGCCATCGACCTGAACGCCGGCAGCCTGACCCCCCTGGCCGACATCGCCGGTTTCGAAGCGACCCAGAACCCCGACGGCAGGGATCTCAACAGCAATCCCTTCGCCCTCGTGGTGCGCGGGGACGACACCTACGTCACCGACTCGGGCGGCAACAGCCTGGTGAGGGCCGACGGCGCCCAGCAGGTCTCGCTGGTGAACGTGTTCCCCGATGAGCTCGTCACCACCCCGCCGCTGCCCTTTCCCTTCCCGTTTCCGGAAGTCCCGGCCCAGGCCGTGCCCACCGGCATGACCATCGGCCCCGACGGGGCGCTGTACATCACCCAGCTCTCCGGCTTTCCCTTCGCCCCCGGGACCGCCGACGTGTTCCGCTACGACTTCATCAACCCGGTGACGAAGTTTGCCGGTGGCTTCAGCAACCTGATCGACATCGCCGCCGGACCGGATGATTCGCTCTATCTGCTCCAGTACAGCGATGACTTCTGGGGCCCCCCATCGGGCAGCATCCTGAAGCTGGGCCTCGACGGCAGCGTCCGGACGATCTTCGATGACCTGGTCAGTCCCACCGGCCTGGCGGTCGGCCGCGACGGAACGATCTACGTGGCCAACGACGGCGACGGTGTGAACGGCGAGCTGCTCGCCCTCACCCCGGTTCCGACGCCAGGCCCCCTGCCCCTGCTCGGCGTCGGCGTCGCCTTTGCCCAGGCCCGGCGTCTGCGGCGCCGCTGCGCCGGCCTCAACCCCGGTCGCTCCGCCAGGGCACGGCGACCAGCGCCTCCAGCGACTGCCAGCGGCCTCGATCGGGCGACACCAACGGGCTGAGGCCCACCGCCTCGAGGGCGGCGGCCACCCGCTCCGGCGGGATGGCCGCCGCTGCTATGGCCTCCCCCGCTCCGGCATCGGGCGCGTTCCCGGCCTCCAGCGGCAGCAGCAGCACCTGCTGCTCGGCCGGATCGGCCATCACCCGCAGGTTGAGATCGGGGAGCTCCCGCTCGAAGAACAGCCGCCGCATGCGGGCCGTGAGCGCCGGACCCAGGGCCGCCGCGAAGGCCTCCAGGGCCCGGGCCTCGCCGGAGCAGCCGCAGCTGAGGGCCAGCCAGATGAGCAGCTTGGCCCAGCTTTCCGCCGTCCACAGGGGCGGGAAGCTCTGCCGGTGCTGGCGCACCAGCTCGGCGATGGCGAAGTCGAACAGGGTGCCCTGCAGGGAGGCCACCGATGGCAGGGGTTCCTGATCCATCCGGCCATCCTGGCGGTCAGGGGGCAAACTGCAGGGGCAACGACCGTCCCTGGAGACGCCCGATGGCCCTCGATCTGAACGATCCGGAGCTCGAGTTCGCCGACCTCGTCACCGCCTACCAGAGCTGGGTGATGGCCGTGATCAACGACGAGAAGCTGGGGGGCGACAAACTGCTCACCGACGACATCGCCGACGACGCCCTGAACGCGATGCGCTTCCTGCCGGACGTGGTGACCAGCGCTATCGAGACCACCCTGGCCCGCGTCTACGACGTGGACCCCGACGAACTCGCCGAACTGCTCTACCCCGAGGACTGAGCGGCGCCCGGTCGATGACCTCAGGCGACACGCCGGCGGACAGCTACGTCCTGGGGACGGAAGCGGAGGAGCAGGAGCGGCTGCGGCTGCAGCACGAGCTGTGGCGACCGGCCGCCACGGCGGCCTGGGAGCGGGCCGGCCTGGGGCCGGGCCAGCGGGTGCTCGATCTCGGGGCGGGGCCTGGCTACTGCGCCCTCGATCTGGCCCGCATCGTCGGCCCCGGCGGCCGGGTGCTGGCCCTCGAGCGCAGTGGGGCCTACGTCGCGGCGGCCCGGGCGGCGGCGGCGCAGGCGGGCTTCCGCCAGCTGGAGGTGCAGGCCTTGGACCTGGGGGAGCCCGCGGCCACCGGCCCGACCGGCCCCAGCGCTCCCGGGCTCGGCACGGGGGGCTTCGATCTGGCCTGGTGCCGCTGGCTGGCCATGTTCCTGCCCCGGCTCGAGCCGCTGCTGGAACTGGTGACCACCAGCCTGCGGCCCGGCGGCGTCCTGGTGGCCCATGAATACGTCCACTGGAACACCTTCGGCCTCCATCCCGATGGCGCCGCGATCGCCCGCTTCCGCGACGCCGCCATCGCCAGCTTCCGCGGCGCCGGCGGCGATCCGGATGTCAACCGGCGCCTGCCCAGGCTGCTGGCGGCGCGGGGTTTCGGCATCGAGGAACTGCTGCCCCTGCCGGTGCTGGGTCGGGGCGGCGACCCCTGGGCCCAGTGGCTGGAGCGTTTCGTCACCCTCTACGGGCAGGAGCTGGTCCGCCAGGGGCACTGGTCGGCCGAGGAGGCCGCCGCTGCGGCCGTGGCCATGGCCAGGGCGCGCCTGGATCCCGGGGCCTACTGGGTGGGCCCCACCGTCCTGGCCCTGCGGGCCCGCCGCGGAGAAGGCCCCTAACCTCCCCATGTGATTCCCCTCCTCCGACGCTCCCCCACCCCGCCCGGCCAGGGCCGACGCCGGGCCGCCATCCGGGTGCTGGCGGCGGGCCTCGCCTTCCCCTTGCTGGCCTCCCTGGGGGCCTGCCGGGGGCGGCCCATGCAGCCGATCCTGCGCCCCCTCGAGGGCACCCTCTACATCGCGGTCGGTGTCAGTGGAGACGCCATCGACAGCGAACTGCAGAAGGAGATCCGCTCACGTACGGCCATGCTGCAGAGCACGTTCCGCACCCTGCAGCCAAAGGTCCGGCTCCAGGTGGAGGTGTTCCCGGAGGAGCGACTGGCCACCGAACTGCGTCTGCGCAACAGCACCGGCCTGAGCCCGGATCTGCTGCTGGTGAACGAGTCCACCGCCCGTGATCTGGCCAGGGACAGGCTCATCGACACCGTGAAGTTCTCGCCCGCCCTGCTGGATCAGCTGGATGGGGGTTCGGTGGTGCGGGTACGGCGCTCGGATGGGACGTTGAACGGCCTCCCGATGGAGCTTCAGCCCCAGGTCGCCTGTTTCGATCGGCGACGTGTACGGCGCAGCCCCACCACCCTCAGTGAGCTGCTGGCCTTCAGTGCCAAGGGGATGGAGGCAGGGCTCTCCCTGGATGCGATCAGCCTGACCTGGACCCTGGGCCCCCTCGGGGCGATCGACGCCCTCAGCAGCCTGCTGGCCAGGGAGCCCGTGACGCCTGCGAACCGGCAGGACCTGGCGCGCTGGCTGCGGTGGCTGCGCCAGGCGGATCAGCAGCAGCACGTCACCTTCTTCCCCACCGAGGCGGAACTGCTCAGGGAACTGACCGCCGGGACCCTCGACTGGATTCCCTGCCGCAGCATCAACCTGACCCGCGTCAAGGCAGGCCTGGGCGAGAACCTGGGCGTGGCCCCCCTGCCCTCCGGGCCCTTCGGCGGCGCCAGCCCGATCACCCGGGAGCGGGTGCTGGCCTTCGGGGTCAACTCGAGTCCGGTCCAGCGCCAGCTGGCCATGGCCCTGGCCCGCTTCGCCGTCAGCCCCCTGCACCAGCGGGACATCGTCCTGCGCAGCCAGTACGTGCTGCCGGTGAACCGGGAGGTGGCGCCACCGGTGCGCAGTTCCTCCGTGGTGGCGTCCATGGTGGAGGGCCGGCAGCAATCGCTGCAGCGCTCGACGATCCGGCTGATCGAGGGAAGCAGCAAGGAGCAGCGCGAAGCCTGGCAGGCCCTGCTCACCCGCTTCCTCTTCGACGACCTCAGCCAGCAGGACGCCCTCAACGGCCTGATTGAGCTCCTCAGCGACGGGAGGCCCCGATGAACCTGCTGCTGATGGAGATCGCCGGCTGGTTCGGCTACCTGCAGCGCATGGAGGTGCGCGTGCAGGTGATGGTGCTGCTGCTGGTGTTCCTGGGCCAGGGGGCCTTGCGCCGGAGGCTGGCCCCCCGCTTTCCCCTGGCGCGGCGATCCGACGTCGTGATCTCGCTCCTGCTGGGTCTGTTTGCGCTGGTCCTGGGGTTGGGTGGCCTTCCCAACGGCCTGGTGCTGCTGGGACTGCTCCTCTACCTGGGCTGGCTGGGTCTGGGGGGCGTGCGCGGGCTGCTGGGCCGTTTCATCCAGCAGCAGCAGTTGCAGCTGCTGGAGACACGCCTGATCCGCCCGGCTTACCTGCTGGTCGCCACCCTGCTGGTGATCCGGGTGTTCGACAACCCGCAGGATCTGGCCCTGATTCCCCTGGGCGAATGGTTCGGCTCGGAGGTGACCCTGGGGAGCTTCTTCATGTCGGTGGTGATCGTCTATGTGCTGGCCATGGGCACAGGCCCCCCGGCCCAGGGGTTGGCCTGGCTGGTGCAGCGCGGCGTGGGCATCAGCAACGGCAGCCGCCGGGCCCTGGCCCTGATGATTCGCTATGTGGTGGTGGCCATCGGCATCGTCTGGGCCCTTGATCACGTGGGGTTCAATCGCACCGCGATCCTGGCGGTGGCTGGTGGCCTCTCGGTGGGCCTGGGATTCGGCATCAAGGAAGTCTTCTCCAATTTCGTCAGCGGCCTTTGGCTGCTGTGTGAGGGATCGGTGCGGCCCGGTGAAGTTCTGGTCATCGAAGGCGATTCCTGCGAGGTGCGCAGCCTCGGCCTGCGGGCCGCCGTGCTCTGGCGCAATCGGGACAACGCCGAACTGGTGATCCCCAATCAGATGTTCTTCACCACCACCACCGTGACCTACACGGGCAGCGACACGCTGCGCCGCACCCAGGTGCTGGTGAGCGCGGCCTACCACCACGATCCCAATGACGTGATCGGCTTGCTGGAGGACACCGCCCGAAGTCAGCCTCACGTTCTGCCCACCCCGGCACCGAAGGCCCTGCTGCTCGGATACGGGGAATCCTCGATCAGCTACGCCCTGCGCTTCTGGATCGCCAACCCGATGGATAACGTGTCGATCTGCAGCGAAGTCCAGGCGGCTGTCTGGAAGGCATTCCAGGACAGGGGCATCGAGATCCCCTTCCCCCAGCAGGTGCAGTATCGGATGGAGGGTCCACCGAAGAGCTGAGGCTGGCCCGACTGGCGATCGCAGACCCGAGTTGTAGAATTTCGGGCAATACCAACCGCCATTGCATCATGCTCAAAGGTGCCGATCTGCTCGCCAAGGTGAAAGAGCTGGGCGATGCCTCGAAGTCCGATCTGGTGCGCAGCTGCGGCTACGTGAGCACCAAGAAGGACGGCAACGAGCGCCTGAACTTCACGGCCTTCTACGAAGCGCTTCTGGATGCCAAGGGGATCAACCTCGGCGACGGCGTCGGCAAGGCGGCCACCAAGGCCGGTCGCAAGCTCGGCTATACCGCCAAGGTCCAGTTCAACGGCAACCTGCTGGTGGGCAAGGCCTACACCGCGATGCTGGGCCTCGAGCCGGGCGATGAATTCGAGATCAAGCTCGGTCGCAAGGCGATCCGGCTGGTGCCCGTGGGCGGCTCCGACGACGACGAGTGAACCGGGCCCGGCGACAGCCGGTCCGTGAAGCTATGTACGGGCCAGCGCTGTAGCCGTCGCTTCCGATCTAGACCAAACATGCGGGGCCGGGGAGATTGATCAACTCCCCATCGCCTTCGCAAAGTAGCCCCCCTCGGGTCATGCTCGAGGGGGGCTACGTGTATTCGGGCCCGGGCCCTGTGCTTTGGATTGCACACGACGGGGTAAATCGTCAACCAATCCGCAACCTTCTGTTACGTTGAAGGCTGATGCGTGGTCCGACCCATGCCTTACCCCCCATCCCATCCGGCAGCAGCCCTGCACCCCGGCAGCTTCGTGGCACTGAGCAGCCGCCAGGGCGGCACCTACCAGGTGATCAGCATCGACGAGGAGAGTGACAGCTGCTGGGTGCGGCGCTGGCCCCTCACCCGCCACGGCTCCCCCGCCTTCTCCGTCGCCCTGCCGGATCTCCGTCCCCTCCACCGCCCCGCCCACTGAGCCCTTTCCCTTTGCCCTGCACCGGAGCACAGCCATGATCCCGATGGGTTTCGTCATCACCTCAAGGCTGTTCTGCCGCGCCGGCCGCCTGGCCCTGCTGGCGGCCTCGGTGGCCCTCGTCGTCGAGGCGCTCGACCTTGCACTGGCCCACACGTTCTCCTGAGGCTCCGCCCAGCCGACCTGGGTACCCTGAGCCGATGGCAGCGACGGACCGGGGACAGTGCCCATGACCGAGGGCATGGCAGGGGCATCAACCCTGGTGGAGCTGCTGCAGCTTCCCTTCATGCAGCGGGCCCTGCTGGGCGGGCTGCTCAGCGGCGCCCTCGGCGGCGTGCTCGGCAGCTTCGCCGTGCTGCGCCAGCTCTCCTTCTTCAGCGACGCCCTGGGCCATTCCGCCCTGCTCGGCATCACCCTGGGCCTGCTGCTGGGCATCGATCCCACCCTGGTGCTGATCCCCTTCGCGGTGCTGTTCGCCCTGATGACGAACCAGCTGGTGCAACGCAGCAAGCTGCCGGCCGATGCCCTGCTGAACATCGTCTATTCCTCGTCGCTCGCCATGGCCGTGGTGGCCCTGAGCCTGCTGCACGTCTACAAGGGCGGCATCCAGCAGCTCCTGTTCGGCGACATCCTCGGGGTCACCTGGCTCGACCTGGGCCTGATCGGGGCCCTGCTCGTCGTCACCACCGGCTACCTGACCCTCACCCGGCGCGACCAGGTGCTGCTCACCCTCGACGAACCCCTCGCCCGCTCCCGGGGGGTGGCCGTCTCCCTGCATCGGCTGCTGTTCCTGGTCCTGCTGGCCGTGGTGGTGGCCATCTCCGTCAAGGCGGTGGGGGTGCTGCTGATCAGCGCCTTCGTGGTCATCCCCGCCTGTGCCTCGCGGCTGGTGAGTCGGCGCTTCGGCACCTATGTGGCCCTCTCCGCCGGACTGGGGGCCGCCGGCGCCGTGCTCGGCCTGCTGGCTTCGGCCGCCTTCGCGCTGCCCTCCGGCCCCTGCGTCGTGATCGCCCAGCTGGTGGCCTTCCTGGTGGCCCTGGCGGTGGCGCCGCTGCGGGGCCGTGCCGCGACCTCCTGAGGCGACCCCCTCAGGCGACCCCAAGGGCGGCGATCAGGGGGTAGGCGGGACCATCCCCGGGTCGAGGTGGCCGGTCTTGACCCAGATCAGGCAACCGCTGCCGCTGAAGGGCGCATGGCGACTGCCGGCCGAGTTGCGCAGCCAGGTGCCGGCCGGGTAGGACCCCTGCTCGTCCTCGAACACCCCCTCGAGCACGAAGATCTCCTCACCCCCCGGGTGGGCGTGGAGGGGGAAGCGGGTTCCGGCCTGCCAACGGACCAGGGCCACCTGTTCGAGGCCGAAGCCGTGCAGGGGCAGCACGCTCAGGCCGGGCACCAGGCCAGGAACGAAGGTGGCGCGGCCTGTGTCGATCACCACCCGCGTCTGGTCGGCCGGGTCCATCTGGCGGAGTTTCACCAGGATGGTGCAGCCGGACGCGCTGAAGGGGGCATGGGCGGTGCCGACCGGGTTGCGGACATAGGTGCCGGCCCCGTAGTCGCCGTACTCATCGGAGAAGACCCCCTCGAGCACGAGGAACTCCTCGCCGCCGTCGTGCCCATGGGGAGAGAAGCGGCTGCCGGGGGCGTAGCGGACGATCGAGGTGGCCCGGGCGACCTCGCCGCCGTCGCGTTCCAGCGGGCGCCGCTCCACCCCGGCCAGGGGTGAGGGATGCCAGGGCAACGCGCCGCTGTCGACGACGGCCCGCAGGGCCGGATCGGCATGGAGCTGGGTGGGGAGGGGCGTCATGGCGGGGCGGGCGAATCGTGGAGCAGGGCGCGCAGGCGGATCAGGCCCTGGCGGGCACGGGTCTTGACGGTGCCGAGGGGCAGCTGCAGCAGGGCTCCGATCGCCGACTGGCTCAGCCCCTCGTAGTAGGCCATCTCCAGCACCTGCCGCTGGTTGACGGGGATGGCGTCGAGGGCCTCGCGAACCCGTCGCGCCAGGTCGTCCGCCTCCGCGTGTTCCTGGGGGGTGGGCACGGCAGCGGGGAACAACTGCTCCGACCAGCGTTGCACCAGTTCCCAGCGATTCTTGCGCTGGCTGATGCGGTTGAGCGCCATCGAACGCGTCATCAGCAGCAGATAGGCCAGGACCGGTCCCCTGGACGGGTCGTAGCGATCCTGCTGCCAGAAGCGCAGGAAGACGTCGTGGGTGAGGTCTTCGGCCTCCTGAATAGAGCGGCACAGCCGCAGGGCCAGTCGATAGACGGGGCCGCCGCAGCTGTCGTAGAGGTCACCCAGGCCCCGGGACCTGGCCTGCTGTTCCCCCCGGTGGGTCCCCAGGCCTGTGCCGCCCGTGGCATCCGGGTCGGGGGGAGTCACGGCCAAGGGGGCACCGGAGCGGGGGCGGCAGGAAGAAGTACCGACGTCGGCCCGGATCGGATCGGCCAGCGCCAGCGACTGGCCAGCACCCCCGCCAGCACCAGCGCCGAACCGGCCAGGCTGGCTCCCTGGAGGGGTTCCCTGAGCAGGACGGCCGCGCTCAGCAGGGCCACCACCAGCGACAGGGAGCTCCACAGGGAGACCTGCGCCACCGGGATGTGGCGATAGGCGAGCCGCAGGGCCAGTTCCCGGCCCAGGGGCAGGGTGAGGGCATAGAGCCCGATCACCCCCACCACCCACCAGAGCTGCAGCAGCAGGAAATGGTGGGGGCCGAACAGCACCAGGGCGATCACGCCGAAGACCAGGGCCGACACCAGGTTGGTCGCCCCGACACTGACCGCCAGGGGGAGACGGCGGCGGGCGACCAGGCGACCGCTGACGGAGGCCGCCCCATAGGCCAGCACCCCCACCAGGGCCCAGGCCAGACCCGACGTCCCATCCATGCCGCCGGCCGCCGCCATGGAAACCGACGGCAGCACCAGACCGACGGCGATGAGCAGGAGACTGATCCAGAAGCTGCGCGGCAGGGCTTCCCCCAGCCAGCCACGGGCCAGCAGGGCCGACACCGGCAGGACGAGGGCAAAGAGCAGCGTCTGGCTGATGACCGAGAGCGACTCCAGGGCGAGGTAGTAGGCGACGGGGCCGAGGAACAGCCCCAGGAAGGCATCCATGGCCAGCAGGCGCCGATCCGCCGGGACCAGGGCGGCCAGATCGGCCGTCAGGGTTGCCCGACCGGGCAACAGGGCCGCCAGCCCCACCGCGAGCTGGGCCAGAAAGAACAGGTTGCAGAAGCTGATCGGATCCATGCCTCGCACCGGATGGGCCGCCCCGAAGGCCTGCAGTCCCTTGAGGACGGTGGCGTCGAGTCCCCGCAGCAGCACGTACAGCAGCAGCGGCAGCACGCCCCTGCCCATCAGATCCTGCTGGTGAGCACCACGCGCCCGCTGGGGCTGGCCCCCACCTGATCGTTCTCCACCGTGACGCTGACCTGGGTGGCCACACTGGTGGGCATCGTCGGGATCAGCATCGCCACATGCCCCTGCCCCGTGGGCACGAAGGCGACACAGCCCACCTTCTGGCCGTCCACATCGGCCCAGAGGCGGTACACGTGGTGGGGCGGCGGTGGGGGCAGGTCATTCAGCATCAGCACGTTGTGGGTGGGGTTGCCGGTCACCATCACTTCCCCGGAAGCGGGAACGGAGGGGTCGACGGCCGCCAGCACCATGCGGCGGGACGCCCCAGCCACGGGCACGGCGGCGTTGAGATGGCCCTGGATCTGCGCCAGCTGCTGGCGGGTCTGGTGCAGCTCGACGCCCAGCCCCAGCAGGGCCAGCCCCACCACCGCCGGCCAGGCCCATCGACCGGGGTTCGGGCCACTGCTGGGTCGTGCCGGCGGCACGGCCCCCAGGCGATCCATCAGCCGCTGGCGCAGCCGCCGGGGGGGCGTGGCCGTCTGGGGCAACGCCAGGGGCAACAGTTCCAGCGTGGTGCGGAACTCGTTCAGTCGCTGGCCGAGCTCGGGCTGCTCACGCAGCAGGTCGGCGAGTCGCTGCCGCTCCGCCCCATCCAGATCACCCAGGGCGTGGCCCGCCAGCAGGGCATCGAGGCTGTCGTCAGGGGTGGCATCGTCGGCGATCACGGCTGACTCAGGAATGCCTGCGGTTGCGGGGCCTGCGGTTGCGCTGCGTTCAGGGGCACCAGGCCGTGGGCCTCAGGGCTCACGGTAAGGCGTGCCGGCCGGCAGGAACGGGGGTTCGGCATGGGTGGGGAACGCTCCTGAAGCCCGCGACGGGGTGGGGACTTCGGTACTACCGACGATGGAACCGATCGGATCTGCCCACCTACTGTTCGGGTGTCCGGCTCCGGACCCCGTGCGCCTGCCCAACGTCGACCGCCTGCGTCCCCACCTGGGACGACCGCAACGGGCCCTGGGCCATCAGCGCAGCCCCTGGACCAGCCTCTGGCGCCAGCCGGTGTCGATGGCGATGCGGATGCCATGGCCGGTGTTCTTCCTGGCGATGACGCTCATCTATCTGGCGGAGGTGCTGATCTTCGCCCTGGCGTTCCAGCTGGATGCCGGCCATGTGGAGGCCGACGGGGCGATGGGGCTGCCCTCCAGCGGCATCTTCGCCCTGCAGAACCTGTTCAGCGCCAGTTTCCAGTCCGCCAGGGTCAGTTCGCCCTACACCCTGGGCCTGGCGGCGGCCCAGCGGATCGTCGGCATCCTGACCACCGCCATGGTGACGGGTCTGTTCTTCCTGCGGTTCACCCAGGTGGATTCCCCGTTGCGCTTCAGCCGCCATCTGTGCCTGAGCTGCTGGCCCGCTGGTCACCTCAGCTGCCGCTTCGTCACCGCCGACCCCAGCTACTGGTTGAAGGTGTCGTACGCGATGGCCCTGTTCGTCGATGAGGAGATCGAACCGGGGCTGTGGCAACGCCGGGTGCACCCGTTGCCGCTGCTGAACGCCTCCACGCCCCAGCTGCACGTGACGGCGGTGCTGACCCACCCGCTGACCCCGGAGAGTCCCATGGTCCAGCTGGGTCTCGACGCCATCGCCAGGGCCAGCGGTGCCCTGATGGTGCTGGTGGAGGGTTCGGACGAAGTGACGGGATCGTCGCTGCTCCAGGTCCATCACTACCGCATCGAGGACATTCTCCAGGGCCGGACCTTTGCCGATCTGGTGTCCATCGACAGCCGGGGGCGTCGCCTGGTGAATCTCGAAGCCCTCGACCGCACCGTGCCGATCAGCTGACCCGGAACCGGATCCAATCCGGACCGGCCGCTGACGGGTATCTCCCGGTGAGCGCGGGTCCTGGCGTCGCAACGCCCGACCTGTCCCTCGCCCCTCACACCCCATCCCCCATGACCCGCTCCATCCGCGCCCTTCTCCGCACCGGCGCCCTCGGCCTGGTCACGGCCACGGCCCTCTCCGGTGCCGTCCTGCACGCCCGCAGCCTCAGCGCTCCGCTCACCCCCGCCCCGGGTTCGGTGGGCATCGCCATGGCCATGGCGATGGCCAGCGGCAGCTTCCGCAAGGCGGAGGCTCCGGTCAGCGGCGGCTTCTCGATCAGCGAGCAGGGCGGCAAGACGGTGCTCACCCTCAGCGGCGACTTCAAGACCAACGACATGGCCCCGGATCTCAAGGTGATCTTCAGCCCCTCGGCCACCCCCCTGGCCGCCACCAAGGCCCCCGGATTTCCCCTCAAACCGGGCAGCTACACGGTGCTGGCCTCACTGAAATCCAGCAAGGGGGCCCAGAGCTACGTGATCCCCGCCTCGATCGACCTCAAGGCCCAGAAATCGGTGCTGATCTGGTGCCAGAAGTTCAACGCCACCATGGCCTGGGCGCCCCTCAAGCCCTGAGCGCCCCCAGGCCCCTCAGAGCCCGGCGAACCACTCGTAGCCCCTGTCCTCCCAGGTGCCGAGGCGGTCGCCGAGGCTCGTCATCAGCTCAAGGCCGGTGACCCACTTGCTCTGCTTGTAGCCGAGCTTGATGGGGCTGGCCAGCCGCACGGGGGCGCCGTTGGCCACGGGCAGCGGCGCCCCGTTCATGTGGGTGGCGAGCAGGGTCTGGGGGTGCAGGGCGGAGGCCAGATCCCAGGTTTCGAAGTACTGGTCGGCGGAGCGGATCGCCAGATAGGCCCCGAGGGGAGAAGGGCCCGCCAGGGCCAGCACATCGGCCAGCCGCGGGCCCGACCAGGCGACGATCGCCGCCCAGCCCTCCACGCAGACGTGGCGGATGACGCACTCCCGCTGGGGCAGGGCGGCCAGGGCGGCCAGATCGAGGCGCAGGGGGCGGCGCACCGCCCCGTTGACAACGAGCCGGTAGCTCTCGGGCGCCAGGGTGGGCGTGCCATTGAAGCTGTTGACCAGCAGGGCGGCCGGCTCCACCTGGCTGCGCCGGAACTCCGGCACCGTCCCCTTGCCTTGCAGCAGGGCCTCGATCCGTTCGTTCAGCGGCTGGGTGGCTTCGCCCACCGCGGTGCTCCAGCGGTTGAGGGCGCAGCCGCCGAGCAGCAGGGAGGAACCGCCGGAGAGCAGCAGGCCGAGGGCGCGGCGGCGACCGGGGAGATCGGCCAGCTCCGGGAGACCTGGGTCGGCGCCCCGCATCAGAGGGCCATGCGGCGCAGCAGCCGCAGGCCGCCCACCCGCCAGGAGAGCCCCACGTGGGCCACCAGCAGCAGGGCCATGGCGGGGATGGTGGCCAGGTGGCAGAGCCGCAGCGTCTGCCAGCTGGAGAGGCCGGCCGGCTCGGCGACGGCGAACAGCGACACCAGCCACCACAGCTGGGCCGGCTTGTACATGGCCAGACCCGTGATCAGGCTGAAGGCCAGCACGACCAGCATCAGGGTGTAGGTGATCCGGTGGCTGGCCAGGCGGCGCCGCGGCGCGTTGGCGCTGCGGCGCAGGGTGCCCAGATCGCCGCCGTCGGCCAGGCGCCGGCGGCGCCGGTGCAGCAGCAGGCCGATCCAGAGCCCCAGGTTGGCGGCGTACAGACCCATGGCGCCGAAGTGCCAGTCGCGGCCGCCCGCCAGCCAGCCGCCGAGGGTGAGCCACTCGGGCACGGTCGCCCCCGCCCGGCCGCCGAAGACGGGATTGGCGTTGTAGATCTCAAGGCCGCTGGCGGCCATCAGCAGCAGCACCAGCAGGTTGAAACCGTGGAAGGCCCGTGTCCACAGGGGGTGGGGGCCCATGGCCTCAGGCGGTCTGGAGCTGGTCGAGCTGCTGCTGCAGGCGCTGCTTCATGCGCGTCTGGACCAGATGGCAGAGCTCCTCCACCAGCTCCGCGTCAGCCCTGTAGATGAGACGGACCCCTTCGCGCTCGCAGCTCACGAGGCCGGCCCGCTGCAGCTGGGAGAGCTGGCGGCTGATGTGGGACTGGCTGAAGCCGGTGGCCTCGATCAGGGATGCGACATCGCAGGGACCCTGGCGCAGGTGGCAGAGCAGCTGGAGCCGGGCCGGTTCGCTCAGCAGCCGGAAGAACTGGCTGAACTCCTCCAGCAGCTCCGGACTGGGAATCGCACCGGGACCGACCACGCCCATGACAGTTCACTATGCCGCTAGCGACATTATGCAGCGCCTTTCCCGCCAATGGGGCGCAGACGGCAGCGGCTTCTCACTCTTTTGCCGTTGTATGCGTGTATGGTCATAGCAAGCAGACCATCCCGCCCCGATGTCCGCCGTTCCCCCATCGCCACGCCATGCCACCCGGTACCGGCAGGGGGGACGGTCTTGAGCGCCGCCCTGCTGCTGCTGATGGCCTCCGGCGGTGCCCTGATCGGTTTCCTGCTGGCGGTGCTCGGCGCCGGTGGCTCGATCCTGCTGCTGCCCCTGCTGATCAGCGGCGCCGGGCTGACCACCCGCGAGGCGGTGCCCCTGTCGCTCCTGGCCGTCATCCTGCTGGCGGTGGCCAACGCCGGCCCCTATCTGCGGCGGCGCCAGGTGGCGCCCCGGCCCGCCCTGATCCTGGGGGTGCCGGCCCTGGCGGGCAGCTGGATCGGCGGCTCCCTTGTGAAGCATGGGTTGATCCCTGAGCCGGTGCAGCTGGCCGTGTTCGCCGCCGCCGCCCTGGTGGCCGCCTGGTTGCTCTCACGGCAGCGTCGCGGCCCCGGCAGCGCCAGGCGCCCCAGCGCATCCCGGCGGGCCGGCGCGACCCTGGGCCTCGCCGGCCAGGGGGTGCTGGTGGGCCTGCTCACCGGCATCGCCGGCGTGGGCGGCGGCTTCGCCATCGTGCCCGCCCTCGTGCTGCTGGCCGGTCTGCCGATGCCCCTGGCCAGCGGCACCAGCCTTGTGCTGATCGCCACCAACAGCCTGGTGGCCCTTGGGGCCCTGGGGCACTGGCCGGCGGCCGGTCTGCCCTTGCTGGCGCCCCTGATCGCCGGCGGCCTGGTGGGGGCGATCGCCGGCCAGGCCCTGGCCCCCCACCTCTCCGATCGGCACCTGCGCCAGGGCTTCGCCGCCCTGCTGGTCGGTTCGGCCCTGCTCACGGGCGCCGAAGCCCTCCAGCGCCAGCACAGCCTCGGCGCCGCCAGTCCCAGTCCCCCCACCCACGCCGTTCCGCACCAGCGATGAGCCAGCTCCTGTTCCAGTTCCGCCTGCAGAGCCGCCACGGCGCCGCCGGCGACAGCCTCAGCGTCGATTTCCGCAACGGCGAACAGCAGCCGTGGCAGCCGCTGCAGCCCAGCCTGCAGACCCCCGGCTTCCGGCTCTTTCTGATGTCGCTGCTGCTCTGCCAGCACCACTACCTGGTGGCCAACGCCCTCGAGCGGCACCTGCCCCTGGCGGCGGTGGACGGGGTGCTGAGCGTGACCGCCTCCGCCGACTGGATGGTCGCGGCGGTGGACGGCACGTTCCAGGTGCGGCTGGAGGCGACCGACGGGGCGGCGACGCCCGCATTGGATGAATCCAGCCGGGCCTTCCTGGAGCGGCGCATGAAGGTCTGTCCGGTGTCGCGGAATCTGCCCGGTACGGTGACCAAATCGATCGTGGTGCAAGCGGCGGGATGATCCGGGCGTTCGAGCCGGCCGACTGGCCAGGGGTGTGGGCGGTGCTGGAGCCGGTGTTCCGGGCCGGGGAAACCTTCCCCCACGACCCGGCCATCGACAGCGACGCCGCCCGACAGGCCTGGGTGGGGGCCGTCGCCGCCACCTTCGTGGCCACCGATGCGGACGGCGCCATCCTGGGCACCTACTACCTGCGGCCCAACCAGCCGTGCCTGGGCGCCCACGTGGCCAACGCCGGCTATGTGGTGGCCGAGGCCGCCCGGGGCCGGGGGGTGGGCCATGCCCTCTGCCGCCACTCCCAGGCCGAGGCCCGGCGGCGGGGCTTCACGGCGATGCAGTTCAACCTGGTGGTGAGCACCAACACCGCCGGCGTGGCCGCCTGGAGCCGCAACGGCTTCCGCACCATCGGCCGGCTGCCCGGGGCCTTCCGCCACCCCCGCCTGGGGGAGGTGGATGCTCTGGTGATGTTCAAGCGGCTGGCCTGAGGTCAGGGGGTGGGGTGGTCCTGGCAGGGCATCCAGAGGGAGCCCATGGCGTGGGCCCCGTCGCAGCCCAGTTCCCTGGCCTTGCCCAGGGCTTCTTCGCGGCTGGGGTAGGCGTAGAGGTTCGGCTGGCCCTGGCTGGGGTCGTGGTCACGGCTGTGGTGGTGGTGGACCTGGCCGCTCGGGCTTCCCAGCCGGTAGGGACCCATCCCGTCCATCCCCACCCACCAGACACCCATCACGTTCACCCCGGCGATGAGGATGCCCATGCCCACCACAGAGGCGTTGATCACCCCCATCGCCACCGCCCCCATGCTGAGCACCCCCATCGGCACGACGCCGATGCTGATCACCCCCATGGGCACGATGCCGATCGAGATGATGCCCAGGGGGGCGATGCCGATGGCCACGATCTTCGGCCGGCCGCCGCAGGCTGAGGGGCCCATCGCCGGAGGGGGGCCGCCGGAGGGAGGGGTTTCCGGCGCGTCGGGTTCAGGCATCAGTGGGAGCCGTGGCCGGACGTCCCGCCTTGGGTTTCGCCATGGGTGGCACAGGGCATCCACTGGTTGCCCATCTTGTGGGCCCCGGTGCAGTTGAAGTGCTTGGCGGCGGCTTCGGCTTCCGCCTTGGTGGCGAACACCGCCTTCTGGGCGCCAGGGCCAGGCTGCTGGGCCAGGGCGGGGGCGCCGCCCAGGGCCGCCATGGGGCCGGCGAAGAGGGCTGCGGCAGTGGCCAGGGGGGCGAGGGGCGGCCGGAGGCGCGGCACGGCGATTCCTGAAACGACAATCATTCTGGCCATGCTGACCTGAGGGGGTGGGGTCGCCGGGAGCTCAGGGGTTGTCATAGCTGGGCACGGTGGGGTCGCCGTCCCGGCCGAGGCGGCGACTCGCCGTTTCCCTGGCGCCGGTGGCCGGTTGATGGCTTCCGGCCCGGGCCAGGCCGAAGCGGGGCATGTTGCCGTAGACGCATTCATAGCGGCCCGCCTCCACCAGATAGGTCTCGTGCCAGATGCCGACGCTGCCACTGGCGCCGACCGCCTGGTTGAAGCGCTTCCAGGCCGGCAGATGGGAGGCCTTCGGGTTCTTCGAGAAGCTTTCCAGGGCCTCGAAGGAACGCCAGTACTGAACCAGCCCCAGACCGCGCCAGTAGACGATCGTCTGGGCGCTGAGCAGGCCGAGTTCGGGACTGGCCAGAAGTTCCCGCATCATGGGGCCCATCGCCCGCACCACCGGGAGCCATTGGTGCAGCGCCCAGACGCGATTCACCCGCAGGCCGATGATGAACACCACAAAGGAGCCATCGATCTGGGCGGTGTAGCGGCCGGGGAAGACGGGGCTCATGGGGGGAAGGGGCCAGCTGTCACAGCGTGCCCGACTCCAGCTGATGCAGATAGAGGAACTCCGGGGATGCGACACCGGCCTGGCGACGAATCTCCACCAGTTCGGGGGACTCGAAGAACGCTTTCGCCCTGGCGATCGATTCCCAGCGGGAGAAGTGCACCACCTTGTTGGGGTCGCTCGCATCACGGAGCACCTGGAACGACCGCTCGCCGGCGTCACGGCGCAGGCTGGCCGCCGCGTCAAACACCTGTTTCCAGGCCTCGTAGTCGCGCACGGCGTGGATGATCAGCACATGGTCCAAGGGAGTTCACGCCCGGTGGGCCGAGGGGATCAGGCGCCTGCCGCAGAGCACCGCCCCAAAGCCTGACACGTACATCAGCAGGCTGTAGACGGCCGCGGGTACCGCCATGTCGGGATTGTTGAGCAGGCCGGCGGTGATGGCGATCGCCAGGGTTCCGTTCTGAATCCCCACCTCGATCGCGATGCACACCTGCTGGGCCAGGGGCAGCCGGAACAGCCGGCCAGCCAGGAAGCCCGCCAGCATAGCCAGCACGTTGAGCAGGGCGATGGCCAGGCCCATCTGCGCCAGAAACCCCGGCAGCTTGCCGGCCTCACGGATGAACAGCAGCAGGATGATCAGCGCCAGCAGGCCGCCGGCCAGCCGGCCCATCTGCTTCTCCAGGCGCCGGGCTGGCTCTGGGAAGCGGTGCCGGATGGCCATGCCGATGGCCGTCGGCAGCAGGGTGATCAGCACGATCTGCAGCATCGTGGTGCCCACCGGCAGGGAAAACGCCGCCCCTTCCCCGAGGAAATGCTGGAGGGCCAGGTTGGTGAACAGCGGAATCGTGAACACCGTGACGATGCTGCTGACGGCCGTCAGGGTCACCGACAGGGCCACATCCCCCCGGGCCAGGTAGGTCATCAGGTTGGACGACGGCCCGCCCGGGCAGACGGCCACGACCACCAGGCCCACCGCCATCACGGGCTCCATGGGCACCACCAGGGCAATCAGGGCCCCCAGCAGCGGCAGCACCAAGCACTGGCAGACCGTGCCCACCGCGACCGCCCTGGGGTAGCGCGTGATGCGCCGGAAGTCTTCGGGCACCAGGCTGAGGCCCATGCCCAGCATGACGATGGCCAGGGCCACAGGCAGCAGGACCACCGTGAAGACGCTGCTCTGCATCAGCTGCTCTGCATCACCTGATCTGCATCAGTGGAGGGCCATGCCCCGCATCACCGTGCCCATGATGCTCACCCGCGCCCAGCGCGGCAGGGGCACGAGCGACCAGCTCAGCAGCTTGGAGAGCGCGCCCGGCAGCACCGTGGTCTGCCGCCCCAGGGCCGCCAGGATCGGCCCAGCGATGGCCTCCGGGTCCATGGCCGCCTCCAGCCGCATGCCGGCCCTGGCAGCGAAGCCGCTGTGGGTGGGCCCGGGCGCCGCGGCCAGCACGGCGACGCCGTCCCCCTGGAGCTCCACCTGCAGGGCCTCGGCCAGGCTCTGCACATAGGCCTTGGTGGCCGCGTAATGGGCCGCATAGGGCATCCCCTGGAAGGCGGCGATCGAGCTGAGCAGCACCAGGCCGCCCCGGCCCCGCTCCCGGAAGAGGCGGCCGAAGTGGTGGCAGGCCAGCAGCACCGCCCGGCCGTTGACCATCAGCATCTCGGTTTCGCTGGCGATGTCGGACTCCAGGAAGGGGCCGGCGCTGCCGAAGCCGGCGGAGGCCACCAGCAATCCCACCTCCAGCGAATCGGTGACCCGGCGGATGGCATCGAGATGGTCGTCCCGGGCCAGGTCGACGGCGACGACCTGCACCTGCACGCCGTGGCTGGCCCTGAGGCTGGCCGCCAGGGTCTCGAGTGGGGGGCGATCACGGGCCACGAGCACCAGATTCAGCCCGGCCTCGGCCAGGTGGCAGGCCAGGGCGCGGCCGATGCCGGAGGAGGCCCCGGTGACGACGGCCCAGGGTCCGTAGCGATCCAGGAACTTCTGCTGGCGGCGATTGCGAAGGGTTGGCATCGGTGGGAAGGGGTTGGGCTCAGCGGGGGAAACAGGCGGCGAAGCGATCCAGCAGGCGCCGGTCGCCCCTGATCCGCAGGCGCCGGCGCAGCACGGCCCACACCGGGTTGCGACGCCCACTCACGATGTCGAGCCAGAGCTGGCCGTCGACCCGCACCAGCAGATCGGGGCTGCCCGCCAGCACCCCCGGCTGCACCTCCAGCTCGCCGTCGTCGATGCGCACGGTGCCGCGCACGGCCTCGGGGCCCGTGAGATCGAAGTGGAAGGTGGCCGCCCAGCCCGTCGCCGGCCCCCGCTGGAAGATCAGGGGCAGGGCACCGAAGAAGTCCTGCGGGCGGGTGGCCCGCAGGCTGGAGCGGATCCGCTGCACCCGCTTGTGGGGAAAGCGGCGGCGCACATGGGCCTCGGCGTCAGAGCCGGCCACCACGTAGATGGTTTCCTGCCGCTCGGTGAGCGGCTTCACGACCGTCTGCACATGACCGGTGCGGACGTGCACGAAGCCGCCGAGCACGTCGTCGCCAGCGGGACAGACCGCCAGGCAGTAGGCGGCCTTGTAGCTGGGCTTGTAGGACAGCCCCTGCCAGGTGGTCACGGCTTCGCTGAGGGGCACCCGGTCGCGGAAGTCGTGGCGGTCGCGGCTCTCCACCACGTCTTCGACGAAGTCGGCGAAGCCGCTCATGAACTCCCGGTAGTTGTGGTCGTAGCAGGCGGAGAAGCGGAAGCCACCGCTCGGCTCGATGGCCCCCACCGGGCAGGCCACCACGCAGAGCTTGCAGTCGATGCAGGGGTTGTAGCCCAGGGGGGCCGGGGCCTCGTGCACCTCGGCATCGGTGACCACGGTGCCCAGCAGAACGAACGAGCCGAAACGCGGGTGGATCAGGTTGCGGTGCAGGCCCATCGTTCCGAGCTGGGCCGCCTGGGCGACGCGCTTGTGGGAGACGATCCAGGAGCGGCCGGGGAAGCTGGTCATGTCCATGGGGAAGGCCATGGGCGGGTTCATGGCCCGGTGGCCCCGCTCGGCCAGGGCCCGGGCGATGCGGGCGGCGATCTCGTCCACCCCATGGCCGATGGTGTGGAACTCGAGGTTGGCCACGTTGCGGCGGGGGCTCCGCACGTTCTCGGGGTGCATGCGCAGCACGATCGCCACCAGGGAATGGGCGCCGGGCATGGCGGCCAGCACGTGGGGCTTCTCCTCCGCCAGCTCGGGGTGATCGAGGGACACCCAGCCGGCGTCATCGGCGCCGGCCTCCAGGGCCATGGCGCGCACCTGCTCCAGGGAGAGGGGCGCCGGCGGCGGAGCCGGGGGGCGGGAGAGGGCGGCCGCCAGGGCGGGATGGGTCTCGGAGGTTGTCATGATGATCGTCATGCAAAGGGGTAAAAAAAGAGAGGGCCTGCCTCAGTCACCGCCCTCGCCGGGCAGGCCGGCGCCGGACCGGGCCGCCACGTCCAGCAGCCGCTGGGCCAGGGCCGGATCCTCCACCAGCCGGGCCAGCAGCACCGCCCCCACCATCGTGGACGCCAGCTGCAGGGCCTGATCGCTGGGCGCCGGGGAGGGACGGCGTGGGTGAAGCTTGCGCTCGATCATGGCCAGCAGGCCGCGGGCGGCGGCCGCGAAGGCGGAACGCACGGGAGCCGACTGGCGGGCCCCCTCACCGCCCAGGGCGGCGATCACGCAGCCCCGCTCGGGGTGGGCGAGGTGTTCGGGGGAGAGGTAGGTGGCGAGGCTCTGCTCCAACGACAGCGATGGGGCCAGTGGACCGTCGGCGCTGGCGGCCGCCGCCGTGCGGATGGCCTCCGCCACCAGGGCGTCCCGGCTGGGGAAATGGGCATAGAAGGCTCCATGGGTGAGGCCGGCGCGCTTCATCAGGGCGGGAATGCCGATGCCCCCCAGGCCGTGGCGGCGCAGCTCCCCGGCGGCGGCCTCGAGGATGCGGGCGCGAACGGCCTGCTTGTGGCTTTCCGGGTATCGCATGATGATCATCATGCCATCAGGGGCCCGTTGGCGGCCAGGGCCCTCCGCCGGAAAGGGTCGTCAGGCCCTCAGCAGGGGCTGCCGATGTCGATGAGGCAGCCGTTCGGGTCGACGGTCAGGAAGCGGCGCTGGCCATGGAACTCATGGCTGGGCTCCTGCTGGATCGAAAGCCCCAGCCCCAGGGCCTTGGCATACCCAGCATCGACGTCAGGAACAACGAAGGTGAGCTAGATCCCGGCCGGCACCTGCTGAAAGGCCACGGGAACAAGCTCACTGGAGCGAGCGATGATGCCGAGCTCGAGCTGGGGGACGGTGGGGCTGCGCAGTTGGACATACCAGTCACTGACGTCGTTCACCTCGAAGCCGAGAAGCGAAAGATAGAAATCGCGACTATCTGCCAGACGGTCGGAAAGGAGGTTGGTCAGCAACCGGGTGAAAGCCATGGAAGCCTGCATGCTCGGCATGGAGCGCAGTCTGAAGCCTCACACGGACGTGGCATCCAGCGCCCTGGAAACGGCGTCGAGAAAGCGACCACCCCGGAGACAGCCCATCACCGCTGAGGTGGTGTTCACCTGGGCGGCGCCACCAGCCCAACGCCGCAGCGAAAGCCTGCAAGCAGCTACCAATACTTCGGGTACCGCGCCGTGCGGGTTGCGTTGTTGTAGAGCAGCGCAACCGCCACCACGACCAGGGCGCCGACCAAGGTGGGGAAGATCAGGAAGCTCCACGCTGGCTGCGTCAGAAAGACGATCACGGGGTTGGAGCCCGCCGGTGGGTGGACCGTGCGGGTGATCATCATCAACGCAATCGCTGTGGCAAGGGCGAGCGCAACAGCCCACCAGTGGGCACCGAAAACGGCAAGAAAGACCAGACCGGTCAGCGAACTGAGAACGTGGCCGCCAACCACGTTGCGCGGCTGGGAGAACGGCACATCGGGATAGCCGAAGACCAGAACACACGTGGCTCCGAAAGAACCAAGCACCAGGGCCACCGACAGCACGTCGGACAGTGCGGCCACGGCAGCGATAGCAAGAAAACCGCCGAGCCAGGCCAGGGCTACTCCCTTGAGTGCGGGCCGCGGCGGCAACGGTGCACCATCGCCTCTGAACTTCTCAAGAAAGGACATCAAGACTCCTCTGGGGGATTCACCCTGGCCATCAACTTGACGCAGCGAGGCGGGGCAGGGCGTCTCAGGCCTGATTCACGGGCAATCTGCAGCATGCCGATGGCTTATGCAAGATGCCCAGACAAGGCCTGGGTGATGGCTCTCCGCTGGATGCATGGGCGTGGTCTCTCGGGGTTCAAACGGCGTACAGCTTGACGTTGAACTCCTCAGCCTCCTCCGGTGGCTGAAAGAACGAGGAGATGTGCAGAAAGTCGTCCTCGCTCAAGTGATGGGAGCCCAGTGGGCGTTCAAGATTTCGCCTGGCGATCCGCTCCAGACAGACTTGATCAGGCGTGTCGAGAAGATGAAGCACATGGTGCGCCGCTGCCTGCTCGAAGAGGGAACGAAACCAGCGGCGACCTGCTTTCGTATTGGCCTGGAAATCAAGCACAACGGATTGCCCGGATTTCAACAGATCAACCACGAGAGGGCCAACAACAACCTTGAGCCTCTTCGAGAAGCGAACGTAGTCGTCGAAGGTTTTCATCTCATCACCGTAGAGGGCCAAGAGCCAGATGTCTTCCGACAGCAGGATGGAGCCGTGCTGCTGTGCCAGACCTGCCGCAACCGTTGTCTTGCCGGCACCAGCCTTGCCACAGAAGAAATGCAATGTGGCGGTTGTCTCCATGGCGTCCTACAGGCAGGGATTCCGAAGCGCAAGGCTGTGGTGTCAGCGGCCAGAGTTCTGCCATCTCATTCCCCGACAATGTGTCCCCATGTCGGTCTTGAATCGCACCCTCAACGGAAGAGAGGCAGAACAGAGTGGAAGACGCACATTCAGATGCTGAATCCGTAGGGTGCGGTGGTGACCCGCAAGCGGCGGGCCAGTTCCTTGACGATCCCCTGCACGATCTCGGGGTGTTCGGCCATCAGACTGTGCAAGGTCGACTGCTCGATCTGATAGAGCGTACTCGGATCGATCGCGCTCACCGAGGCTGAGCGGGGTTCCGGGTCGAGAGCGGCCAGCTCACCCACAATCTCACCAGCCGAGAGTTCGACGATGGTCTGGTTGCCGATGTGTACCCGCACCAGTCCGACAGCGATCACATACATCGACGTACCGTGATCTCCCTTGGCGAACAGCTGCTGGTTGGGCGCAAGCTGCACTTCTTCCGCGGCATCAGCCACAGCAGCCAGCACGTTGTCGGGAGCGGAGGCGAAGATACTGGCTCGCCTGAGCCGCTGAATCTTGTCATGCGGGGCCGTGCTGGTCATGGCACTTGGAGAAGGAGAGCCTGAGGGCGGTTCAGACCGAAGACAATGACTTGAAATTTAGCGTATCCACCCATCGGAGCAAGCTCGCCCGTCAGATCCACATTGACTCCAGCGGGAACAAGTCTGGGCTGGTTTGTGTTCACGGAATGATTGGCCCAGCGGGTCCAGCGATCTGTTTCGACTTCTGCATGGAAAGATCCGGACGTTGCAGGGCCGCCTAACGCCAGCCATCAGACGCTGGCGGGAGCCATTGGGGCTGATCCTTCATGGGATTCAAAGAGTTGTAATAGCCGTCAGCAGCGGGCCAGTGCTGCTGGTGATTGACTCCATCCACAACCCCCGCCTTCTGCATCTGGATATTCAATGCCGCGCCATTGAACTCAGCTGAGCGATTGAGCCTCAACGTGACGCGCGAATGTGTCCAGGATAGCTTGCCAACCCTGCCGTTGCTGCTCAGCTGAGTTTGTTGATTCGGCCTCAAAGCTCTCACGAACAGTCACCGACGCATCACTCTCAGCGAACTCCACGGCTACCAGCCGCCCGTCTTCCAAAGCGAATTCGATGCGTTCGTAGGGGACGACTTTCGTGAAGGTGCCTTCGAGATCAAAGCCCATGCTGCCGTCTTTGGCCTCCATGCGATAGGAGAACGTTCCTCCTGGCCTCAGGTCGATCTCTGCACCTGGGCAATGCCAGTCGTCCGAAGCCGCATTCCACTGCTGAATGTCAGCAGGTGAGGTCCACGCCGTCCACACGGCTTCGACGGGAGCAGCAACGTTGGCCTCGATCGTGATTCGCATGGTTCTCCTTGGTTGTGCAGACAGCAGATGGGCCCTCAAGCCGTCCAGCGCAGGGGGAAGTGTTCGGGGAAAGGCCCCCCGCCACGGTCCACCGGGCCGGCCGCTGCAATGTCCGGGAGCCGCAACACCTGCCGCACGATTTCCGGGATGATCGCTGCGCCGATATGACGGCCCAGGCACTGGTGATGGCCGTGGCCGAAGAGGAAGTTGGCGCTCTGGTTGCGGTCGGGCTCAAACCGGTCGGGATCGGGGAAGCCCGTGGGATCAAACATCGCCGAATGGTTGAGCGTGAGCACGGTGGTGCCCGGCGCGATCGTCTGCTCCCAGGGCGTGCCCAATCCGAGCTGGGTGGGCTGCGCACAGACCCGGAAGAAATAGGGGAACGGGGGATGAAAGCGCAGGGCTTCCATCACATGGCCATCGATGGCCTCGGCCTCGGCCTGATGGGCCGCCTCCACCGCGGCCTCCCGCCGCTCTGCATCGGCCAGCAAAAACGAGAGGGCATGGATCACCGCCTGGGAGGTGGTTTCGATGGTGCCGATCAGCAAACCACCCACGTTGCGCGCCACCCGCAGGATGTCGAAGTCCATCGCGCCCGACTGGCTCAGCCGCAGCAGCCGGGTGGCCGGATCGCCGCGCCCCTCGCTTGGGCCTCCCGCCGCCAGTTGGGCCGCCCGCCGCTGCAGCAAGCCTTTGAGATAGGCCCCCATGCGGACGTTGGCGGCCTGGCGCTCGGCGGTGATCCGCTCGGGGCTCGGATCCACCTGGCTGGAGGCGTGGAACGGCTGGTTGTAGAAGGCGTCGTACTGGTTCCAGAACGACCAGGCGCGGATCTCGGCCGGATCGCTCTGGTCGTAGCCAAACATCTCCTGCACCAAGGCCACAGGCACGGCGCGGCTCAGGCCCAGTACCGCATCCAGGTGACCGCCGGCCTGGCCCAGCAACGTGGCGGCCCGCTCGCCGGCGAAGGCACGCAGACGCGGGAGATCCTCCAGATCCAGCACCGAGCGCATCACCCCTTTCTCCCGCCAGTGCCGCGGTGTTTCGTCTTCCGCCATCCAGTAGCCCGCCTGCTTGGGGCCGTAGAGCGCCACGGTGAAGCGCTCATGCTGCTGCAGCACGGCCATGCAATCGTCGTAACGGCTCACCAGGACGAGCCCCGGCAGCTTCAGGATCGGCCGCTCGCGGCGCAACTCGCTGTAGAACGACAGCGGTTGCGATTCCATCCACTGGTGCACCAGGGGCCAGCACTCGTCCGATGGGGTGTGCTTGAGCGTGCGCAGGTAGGTCATGCCGGCAAGCCAGGGGATCAGAGAGATTTGAGGTACTCGAGCAGGGCGCGCTTCTGCTCCAGCGGCAGGCCGGTGCCGTAGGGATGCCCCTGGGCACTCTTGCCCGGCTCGCTGGTGTCGTACACAAAAGGACCGTCATCCCGCAGCCCCAGCTCACGGGGGTCGTAGACGTTGGTGCCGGTGTGAAACTGGCGGGGCCGCTGCGCCGGCGGGGTGAGGAGATCGCCAAGGGTGCGCACCGAGCCGTTGTGCAGGTAGGGGGACGTGGCGAAGACACCCTGCAGCGACGGTGCCCAGTAGGCCGGACCGTCCTTGCCGTTGTAGTCGCGCGCCAGAGCAAAGCTGTTGGGTAAGCCCTTGGAATCGAACAGCTCGGTGTTGGCCACCAGGGTGGCGTCGTTGTTGAAGCGCTTGAGGAGCTGGGCATGGCGCAGGCGCAGGAGCGCCTCCGAAAGCCGGGTCAGGCCCGCCGCCCGCTGCTCCGCACCAGCGGCGAACTGCTCCACAGCCACGGGATCCGTGCCGACCGCGAAGGCGCGCCGCTCGCGGAAGCGGCGACCTGCCCCATTGGCCGGCTCCGGCGTGGAGACATGGCAAGTGGCGCAATGCTGCCCGAACAGGGCACGGCCCTTGCCCACCTGCTGGGCATTGAGGGCTCCGAACGCGCTCTCGGGCCACAGGGGTGTGCGCAGCCGGATCACCGCCTCCTGGATCGCGTCGATGCCATCGAAGTCAACCGAGCCCACGATCGCGGCTTCCTTCAAGGCTTCGGCCTGCCTGGGCGGCCGCACGGGCGAACTCGACACCGACTGCACCCAGTTGCGCGGACCGGGGTGGTGGATCTCCGCGAACCACTGGGCCCACTCGTCCTGGTGCGCGAACCAGACGGGGGGCAGATTCACCGTGCCCTCAAAGCCAATCCGCAAGGGTTGCTCGCCGCTGGGCTGGATCAGCCCCCGGCTCACCAGCCAGGCCGTCAGGCCGACATTGTTGTAGTTGCCCTGGCTGAGCGCATTGAGGTTGCCGTAACCGAAATCCGCTCGCGTCACCCCCATCGCCTGCATCACCTGGCGGGTGGCCCGCACCGGCCCCAACACATCCTCAATCTCACGCCTCAATCCAGCGATCGCCTCCGGGTCGGCCGACGTGTCAAGCACCTCGGCCCCGTAGCGGGCCATGGCGGCGTCATCGGCGAGGAGGGCTTCAAAGGCGCCGTAAAAGTCGTTGTCGAAGGCCAGCAGATTCACCAGGCCAGGGCCCCCGTGCACTGGGATCCGCATGGACTGGAAGCCCTGGCGCCATGACACCGGCCTGGCCGTCAGCTCCCGGGTGTGGCACACGGCACAGTTGAGGCCCAGATAGGCCCTGTCGCCAAAGCGCTGGGGCCTGGGATCCACCGCCAGGCCCACCGGCAGGCCATGGGGATTGCTGCTGGAAACAGGGGAGGCAATAAAGCCATAACGCTGGTCCAGATCCTCCAGGAAGCGGTGACCGGGGCGTTTGGGGTCGGGCAGGTGAAGCGCCAGCTCCAAGGGAGCCAGGTTGGTGCCCTCGGAGGTGTGGTGGTAGAGATCAACTTCCTCGGGCCTCCAGCCCTGCTGGAGATCAACCACTCGATCGCTGGCCCAGGCGGTCTCGGGGCAGAGAACCACCAGGCAGATCCAGACCCCCAGGGTGAGAAACCACCGCCGCACAAGCCGCCAACAGGATTGGAGGTCTCCAGAACGAACTGTCACGGCGGGGTACCCGAGGAGCAGCTGAACCCTCCATCCTGATCCAGGCCTGATGCATTGAAAGCAGTATTCCTACTCAGCCGCTGCGGGCTCTGCCGTCGTCAGCAAGGGGTTCGGACGTCCGGCATGGATCCACCCGGACCTCCGCCGTTTCAGCACCACGCAGCAATCAGTCCAACGCGTCGATGGGCTGCGCTGAAGTGCTCAGCAGAAAAGCATCTGCTCCATTGGCTGGTCAGGCCTCTCTGGAATGGCAGGGCATTCGTTGCATTGTGCCTTCGAGCCGTTCCATTCTCGGCTTTCCCGGTCTTACCTGATCTCTCGGCTCCGCAACCAAGCCAGAACATCGTCCGCATTCCGGTCGGGAGGATAGACGGGATAGAACACTTTCTGAATGGTTCCATTGTCAACAACTAACGTCAGTCTCTTGAACAGCTCCAATTCCTCTGCGGCGAATGTGGGCAACTTGAGCACTGCCTTTAAAGTCAAAGAACTATCGCTCAGCAATTCAAAAGGAAGATGTAGACGGTTCCTGGCCTCCATCTGATCGTCCGTAGTCTGTGAACTCAATCCATAGACACCAGTATTCAGCGCTTTGAGTTCGTCGCGATAATCGCGAAAGCTGCACGATTGAGGCGTACATCCACGAGCCCCGAGTATCGCATCCCAGCCTTCGGGCAAGGCTGTTCCCGGACGTCCGGTCATTGGGTACATATAGGGAACCCAGCGACCGCTAAGTGCGGACAGATTGACCTGGTCTCCATTCGTGGCTGTGAACACAACGGCAGGAAGCTTTTCTCCTTCGAGATGGGCTGCGGCGCCGTCGTCGATTGGGGCTGGCAGATTGACCGGGATATCGGATAGGTTTTGGTTCATACGACTTCTTCCTTAACTAGAGATGCCCAACGCTCCGCACAGCCGGTTGGCAATAGAGCGCAGAGGAATGGCAGTTCGCTTAGATTTGGTTGATCGGAGAGACTCTCATTGTCTTACCCAGTCATCGGGTATATTCAGAGTTTTTATCACTCTTGCTGGAGAGCCAGCCGCTAAGCTCTTGGCAGGAATTTCGCCAGTGACGATTGAACCAGCAGCGATGACAGAATGATCGCCAATCACAGCTCCAGGTAAAATCATTGACATGGCACCTATCCATACATTGTCCCCAATGGAAACAGGTGCGCGCTTTACCGGAACGTCAGGGGAGACTTCATGAAAGTCAGTATCATAGATAAAAGTCATGTCGCCAATCTTGACGTGATGGCCGATCTTGATCGATTGTGTCGCACATATATTGACGCCGTCGTTCAGGAATGAGTGATGTCCAATGACCAGCGTCGCATTTTTGCGAACAGTGATGTGTTGGCGGAGCCGAAACGATCGAAACGAGCAGTTCACACCAATAAACATCATTCCATCGTTGTGTATCTCTGGCCATCGCCCGGAGAATGACGGAATGCCCTCATACTCAATGCTCTTTCTTTGCAAGAACCAGCTAATGAGATAGGCTCTCATGGTCCATGGAAGACGATTAGTGATTTGATGCATTGTGTTGCCTCCAAGCCGGAGAGATCAAAGAGTGTTGCTCAGTGGCAAAGGCCGATTAGCCTAAGTTGCTAATATCCATGATGCCAACACTTCTGCGACACTGCCTCTGACGCTTGCCATCACCTGGCCGCTGAAGAAGAAAGCCATACGAAGAGCTCTCGTGGCGCCGGCCCAGGTGCATGGCAATGTTAGATTCCCAGCCACCACAATTGACGTTTACAATGTTCTTGCAAAAACAAATACATCGCGACTTGGCTCACTCTCGATAAAGTTAGCCATCGCATCAAGCATATCCGCCAACATGCGCTCTTTGAGAGTCTGTGCATCGATTCTGGCAATTTCGGCCTGCTCTCGCATAAGAACAACATCTTCACGCGATGCAACAAGGATTTCATGCGTTGCATTGGACTTATCGCAGGCATAGCGTGAGTTGAACCCGCTTGCAACTTCTCCTTCTCTTGGGACACCTTTACTGAGGAAGCACTTCTTGCCAATCTTGTATTGCTTATGAAAGGCCAGAAAAATACCAAATATCTTAGTGCCCGGCTCCCAGTCAAAGATATCGTCAAGCTCTCCTTCTACCCAGCAGAGCAGCGGCCTTCTTGGCTCATCCAGCTGAGCAAGCTCATATGCTTGCCATTGCGCTTCTTCTGCTTGAAGCTCCATCATGTATTCAGCCGCGTCACCCATTGGAGACCCCTGCCACAGCTTGCCTAGGTGAATCTAACAGTATTTCGACGGGTCAGGAATCCATCCCGATCGGGGTGCTCCTGCGGCATAAGAAACCTGCGAGACCATGATTATGCCTTGGGTCTCGCTTCAGCGTAAGGCTTTTCTCCGGAAGTGCTCTTGGGTGACAGAGACATGGGCGGGTCCGGGAACCAGATATTCGCTTGGATACAGGAAGTCCGCTGGACTCATCACTCCGCAAGGGCCGCGATTCAGCACCTGCGTATAGATCATGGTGGTCTTCACGTCGCTGTGGCCAAGCCGTTCCTGGATGGTGCGGATGTCCTGGCCGCGCTCCAGTAGATGAGTCGCAAAGGAGTGGCGAAAGGTGTGGCAGCTGGCAGGCTTGCTGATTCCGGCCCGCAGGATTGCCCGCTTCACCGCCTTCTTAATCACGGACGGGTCAATATGGTGCAGGCCTTCCGTTCGGTTCCTGGCGTCACGCCAACGGTGCGATTGTGGGAAGACCCACTGCCAGTCCCATTCCGAGGCAGCGTTCGGGTACTTCCTTCCCAGTGCCATCGCCAGCACCACGCTCCCCCAGCCTGCCGCCAGGTCGGCTCGGTGCATCTGCCGCACCACCAGCAGATGATTCTGGAAGGGCCCCATAAGGCTGGCGGGGAACACGGTGACCCGGTCCTAGTCGCCTTTGCCGCTGCGGACGGTCACTTGCCTGACCTCAATCGCCACATCGTGCACCCGGAGCCCTTGGAGTTCCTCCCTCGACTCCGCCACCGTGAAGACCCTCACGGTTGCCCCCATCTCCCCATCCTCCCGGTAAAGATCCTTCAGCCTCGGGCCGGGAGTCGGAGCCATGGAAACAAGACGGAGCCGCCTTCAGGGTTCCCCGCCCTGCCCCTCCCGCACCCGTGCCAGGGTCGCCTCCAGCTCGCGCCGCCATTCACCGGGGGCGAAGTGGTGCCATCGGCCGTGGCCGGGCAGCAGCCAGCGCACGTCCAGATCCAGCAGCCGCTCCACCGAGCGCACCTGCTCCTGCCAGTCCCACCAGCAGTAACGGCGGGAGGCCACCACCCCCGGCGGATCCATGCCCCACCAGAGGTGATCGCCGCTGAACAGCACCTGACCGGCGAACAGCACCGCCACCGAGCCGGCGGTGTGGCCCGGCACCGGCAGCACCAGCAGGTCGTCGTCGAGCGTGATGGTTTCGGTGCCCTCGAAGCGATGTTCCGCCTCCGGGGCGGCGTCGGCATCGGCGGTATGGATCCAGCGTTCGGCGCCGAAGTGTCGGGCCCAGGCGTCGTGGTCGGCCACGTCGTCGCGGTGGCTGAGCAGGATCCGCTGCAGGCCGCCCAGGGCCCCGATCCGCCGGGCCAGGGCGCCGCTCCAGCGCGGTGAATCGATCAGCACGTTGTTGGGCCGGCCATCGGCGTGGCGCCGGGTGATCAGCCAGCTGCTGGCCCCGAAGCTCTTGCGCGACGCCCAGCCCCCGTAGTGCACCTCCCCCGCCGGCAGGCTGCACACCAGCGCCGGGAAGCCATCGGCCGGGCTCCGGGCCAGCAGCTCCCTGGTGGTGCCGATCGCCGCCACCGGGCAGGCCTGCAACGCCAGCAGCGCCGCGCGGGTGTCGTCTTCGCCCTGGGGCTGGGCCCACACGTGCGAGGTGCGGCCGGTGGGGGCGAAGTGGGCCGGGTCGAACTGCCAGCAGGTGCCGCAGTCGATGCAGGTCCGGTCCACATAGAACGGCCCGGGGGTGTTGGCGGCCAGGCGCTGCTGGGGACGGGCCATGGGGAGGTGGCGGCGACGCCCCTAGCCTGATCCCCATGGCCCGTGCCCTGGCGCTGCTGGCAAGTGCGTCGCGTCGTGAGGCGCTGCTGGACTGGCTCGACCGGCAGTCGCTGGCGCTCGCCGGCTTCCCCCTGCTCGCCAGCGCCGAACTGGCGGCCGCGCTCCGCAGCGACCCGCGCACCGCCCAGCTGCGGGTCACCACGCTGGCGGCCCTCGCCGAGGGGGGGGACATCCAGGTCGCCGCCGAGGTGCTGGCCGGTGCGGTGGGCCTGGTGGTGGCCTTCCTCGATCCGGCGGCACCGGCGGGAGCGCCGCCCGACAGCCGGCTGCTGATCCGCGCCTGTGATCTGGCCGCCGTGCCCCTGGCGCTCAACGCCGCCACCGCCGAGCTGGCCCTGCGCGGCCTGTCCCACGGCCGCTCGGCCTACCTGCTGTTCAATCCCGTCGCCGGCCAGGGGGAGGCCAACGCCGATCTGGCCCTGATCCGCTCGATCCTCGAACCCCAGCTTCTGGTGACGGTGCTGCTCACCCGGCCCGGCACCGACCCGGCCGACCAGTGCCGGGAACTGGTCGAGCTGCTCCAGGCCCGGCCGGCCGACGAGGTCGGCAACGCCATGATCGTGGCCTGCGGCGGCGACGGCACCGTTTCGGCCGTGGCGGGGGCCGTGGCGGGCACCGGCATTCCCCTCGGCGTCATCCCCCGCGGCACCGCCAACGCCTTCGCCTCGGCGCTGTTCATCCCCACCGACCTGGTGGCCGCCTGCGAGACGATCCTGGCCGGCCACACCCACGTGGTGGACGCCGCCCGCTGCAACGACGTGCCGATGACCCTGCTGGCCGGGGTCGGCTTCGAGGCCGGGATGGTGGATCGCGCCACCCGCGAACTCAAGACGATGCTCGGACCGCTCGCCTACGTGCTCGCCGGCGCCCAGCAGCTGGCGTCCCAGCAGCCGTTCCGGGCCCGGGTCGAGATCGACGGCACCGTCACCGACGTGCAGGCCGCCGCCATCACCGTGGCCAACGTGGCCCCCGCCACCTCCGTGCTGGCCCAGGGCTTCGGGCGGGTGATCCCCGACGACGGCCTGCTGGAGGTGACCATCGCCTCCCCCGCCACCCGCCTGCAGGGCCTCAACGCCCTCGCCTCCCTGCTCACCTCCGCCGTGGTGCAGTCGCCCGCCAACCACCCCGACCTCCTGTGTCTGCGGGCCAGTCGCATCACCATCACCACCGACCCGCCCCAGCGGCTGGTGATCGATGGCGAGATGCTCGAGGCCGACCCGGTCACCTTCACCTGCCTGCCCGGCGCCCTGACGGTGTTCGCGCCGCTGCCGCCACCGTGAACGGGCTTCCATGAACCTGGCCACCGAGGCGAGCGTCGCCACCAAGATCCGCCGCATGGCCGACCGGGTGCGCTGGGGCCATCCCGCCCTCGCCCGCCAGGGCATCGACCCCTGCCGCCTGGCGATCGACGGCGATCCCGGCACTCCCGAGGCCTTCTCCTTCCTCGTGCTCGGCGACAGCGGCACCGGGCTGCATCGCCGCGACACCCCCCAGCGGCGGGTGGCGGAGCAGCTGCTCGCCCATGGCGCCGATGCCCGCTTCCTGCTCCACACCGGCGACGTCGTCTACCCGGTGGGCTCCAGCGAGCAGTACCCCGACAACTTCATCCGTCCCTACCGGGAGTGGATCGTGGGCGGCGAGGACTGGGCGCAGCTGCGCTACGACCGGCTCGTCTTCCGGGTGCCGTTCCTGCCGGTGCTCGGCAACCACGACTACTACGACCTGCCGCTGCCGCTGGGGCTGCTCGCCGGCCTCACGGCGCCGCCGCGGCGGCTGCTGCGCTCCTTGATCCAGCTGGATCTGGGCTGGCACGGCTCCTTCGTGGGCCAGGCCTGGGCCCGCGCCTTCCTCGATGGGCTGGGCGCCGTGCCCGAGGCCGAACTGGAGGAGCACCTCGCCCGCACCCGCACCGCCACGGTTGACGGGGCCCGCTGCCTGCTCTACCGCCCCGGCGTCTTCACCCGCCTGCCCCACCGCCACTACAGCTTTCGCTGGGCCGGCGTCGACGTGTTCGCCCTCGACTCCAACACCTTCAACCAGCCCCTGCCGGCCGGCGCCGACGATGGCAAGCTGCGCCGGCGCCGCCAACGGCTCGACACCGAACTGGCCTCCCTGCTGCTCTCCCTGGGCTCCCTGGGTGGCGACGAGGACGCCCGCGACGACCGGGCCGCCAAGGCCGAGCAGCTCGACGAGCAGATCCGGGACATCGACAAGCAGCTCGCCAGCGGGGTTTCGGCCCGTGCCGGCCGGCCCCCTGCCGTCGATGGGGACCAGCTCGACTGGTTCGCCGACGCCCTGATCGCCTCCTGGCGCAACCCGGACGTGCGGGGCCGGCTGCTGGTGCTGCACCATCCCCCCTACGTCACCGAGGCCAGCAAGTGGGACCAGGGCCAGACCCTGGCGGTGCGGGCCCGGCTGCGTGGCGCGCTGGATCGCGTCGCCGCCGCCCTCGGCGATCGGCCGGCCGGCCGCCCCCTGCTCGATCTGGCCTTCAGCGGCCACGCCCACTGCCTGGAGCTGCTCAACACCGGCGACACCGGCCACGGCGACGCCCACATCCCCTGGGCGATCTGCGGCGGCAGCGGCTACAGCCTGCGCCGCCAGCGGCGGGAGGGGCCCGACCTGCTGGAGGGTCCGGCGGGCAGCGAGCGGGTCGTGGCCCGTTCCCGCCTCTTCCTCGGCCGCAGCGGCCGGGGCTCCAACCTGCGCCGCACCTACTCCGCCCTGCGGGTCGACGTGGCGGCCGGCACCCCCCTGAAACTGACGCTCACCCCGCTGGTGGCGGAGAAGGGCGAGGGCCGCTGGCGTCACGGGGCCCTCGATCCGACCCTGCTGCCAGCGACAGGGCCGGGCTAGCCGTGGGCACCGACGGCCGGTGGGGGGCCGGCGTATCGGGGCGGCTGACCCTTCAGCGGTGTTCGATCACCGCATCGAGCGGGTAGCGGACCTTGGCCAGGTCGGCGTACTTGTCGGCCGGATCGCGATAGCCGGCCACGCACACCACGGCACTGCGGTAGGGGGTCCCTTCCAGGCCCAGCAGGCGGTCGTAGTCGGGTGGCGAGAAGCCTTCGATCGGGCAGGTGTCCACCTGCAGCAGGGCGGCGGCGGTCATGAAGTTGCCCAGGGCGATGTACACCTGGTTGCTGGCCCAGCTGGCGATGGCGGCGCTGCGGGGGCCATCGACCAGATCCTTCTGCATCAGCTGCCGGTAGCCCTCCAGCTGCTCCGCCGGCACGCCGCGGACTGAGCTCGTGGCCTCGATCAGCCGCGTGAGATCGCCCAGCTCGATCGTTCGCCGCGCCAGGAACACCACCAGGTGCGAGGCATCGGTGATCTGGGACTGGTTCCAGGAATGGGGCCGCAGTTCGGCGCGCAGGGCCGGATCCTTGATCACCAGGAACCTCCAGGGCTGCAGGCCGTAGGAGGAGGGGGTGAGCACCAGCGCCTGCTCCAGCGCTTCCCAGGTGTCGGCAGGGATGTGGCGGCCGGGGTCGAACTGCTTGGTGGCATAGCGCCAGCGCAGGGCGTCAAGCAGCTCGGCGGAGCTCAGGGTCATGGCTGGGGAGCGCGGTGACAGGTGGTCTCGCCCGGAACCTAAGGGGTCAGCGCACGGGATGTCTGTGTCGGCGCACCGGTCACCCGCGGTCAACGAACCCCAGGGATGGCCCTGGTGAAAGGGCAGGTGTAGACCGGCAACGCCCAACCCCGCCCCGCTCCCATGGACCCCAGCGCGGACCTCACCAGCCGGTTCCTGCAGCTCGCCTGCGGCAATTGGATCACCCAGATGCTGCATGTGGCCGCCGAGCTGGCCGTCGCCGACCATCTGGCGGCCGCCGGCCCCGAAGGCTTGACGGCCGAGGAGCTTGCCGACCGCTGCGCTGCCGATGGCGAGTCCCTGTTCCGGTTGCTGCGGGGCCTGGCGAGCCTGGGCCTGTTCGCCGAGAGCGAGAGCCAACCGCGCCGCTTCGTCCTCACCCCCCTGGCCGAACTGCTGCGCAGCGACCACCCCGGCTCCCTGCGCCAGTTCGCGCGCATGCTCGGCGGCGAGCACTACGACGCCTGGACCGACCTGCTCCACAGCGTCCGCAGCGGCGAGAGCGCCTTCCGCCACCACTACGGCGAACCCGTCTTCGACTGGTACGGCCACAACCCCGAACGCGGCGCCATCTTCGACGGCGCCATGACCGACTTCTCCCGCGTCGAGACCGAGGGGCTGCTGGCGGCCTGGGACTTCAGCGGCGCCAGCCACCTGATCGACGTGGGCGGCGGCCGCGGCGGACTGCTGCAGGCGGTGCTGCGCCAGCACGGTCACCTGCAAGGCACCCTCTTCGACCAGCCGGCGGTGGTGGCGCCGGTGGTGGTGCCGCCGGAGCTGGAGGGGCGCTTCAGCGTCGCCGGCGGCGACTTCTTCGCCAGCGCGCCGGCCGGCGGTGACACCTACCTGCTCAAGCACATCCTCCACGACTGGGGCGATGACGCCTGCCTGACGATCCTCGGCCACATCCGCGACGGCCTGGCCCCGGGCGGGCGGCTGCTGATCCTCGAGCAGGTGATTCCCCCGGGCAACGCTCCGGCCCCGGGCAAGCTGCTCGATCTCAACATGCTGGTGATGACCGAGGGCGGCCGGGAGCGCACCCCCGCGGAGTACGGCCAGCTGCTGGAGCGCGCCGGCCTCCGCCTGGCGGGGATCCACCCGACCCCGTCACCGGTCGCGGTGGTGGAAGCGGTGGCGGCCTGAGCGCGGGCCCAGGCGTCACACCAGCAGCCCGAGCACCAGGGCGATCGCCCCGCCGATGGGGCCGAAGAAGAAGAAGCTGGTCATCGCCGCGGCCAGCTCGCGGTCGTGGCGGGTGTAGAGCTGCAGCACCAGCACATAGCTGAGGCCGGTGCTGAGCAGGAAGCCCGCCAGGCCGAACAGCAGCCCCCGCCCCAGCCGTTTCCAGCGCATCCCCGGGCTCTCCGCTTGGCCTGCGTTCCTCGACAGGCAGTGTGCCAGAGGCGTTCCACGCCCTAGCGTCGGAGCCAGCCCAGCCCCAGGATCCGTGAGCCTTGCCATCGCCCTGCTCACGGTCTCCGACACCCGCACCCTCGCCGACGACGCCTCCGGCGACGCCCTGCAGCAGCGGCTCGAGGCGGCCGGCCACCGGCTGGTGGAGCGCAGCCTGGTGCCCGACGACCGCTACCGCATCCGGGCCGAGCTGAGCCGCTGGATCGCCGACCCCGCCGTGCAGGTGGTGATCAGCTCCGGCGGCACCGGCCTCACCGGCCGGGACGGCACCCCCGAGGCCGTGGCGCCCCTGCTCGACAAGACCATCGAGGGCTTCGGTGAACTGTTCCGGGTGCTCTCCTTCGAGACGATCGGCACCAGCACCCTGCAGAGCCGCGCCCTGGCCGGGGTGGCCAACGGCACGGTGGTGTTCGTGCTGCCGGGCTCCCTCGATGCGGTGTCCACCGCCTGGGACCGGCTGATCCGCGCCCAGCTCGACGCCACCACCCGCCCCTGCAACCTGGTGCAGCTGCTGCCGCGGCTCACGGAAACCTGATGCGGCCCCGTGTCCTGTGGCGGCGGACCCGCCCCTGGTGGCTGGGGGCCCTCGCCCTCCTGCTCGCCGTCGGCCTCTGGTGGCTGCCGCTGGCTGGGGCGGGTGCCGTCATCGTGGCCGATGGCAGCGGCACCCGTGGGCCTGGGACAGGACCGGCCGACCCCGGTGGCGTGGTGGCCGCCGGCAGTTTCGAGCTGGCCAAGGTGAGGATCCTCGGCGTTCCCGCCCTCACCGTGGCCTCCCCGGTGGTGGGCCATCAGGACAATGCCCCCGACGCCCGGCGCCGCGCCGAGGTGATCGAAGGCAACCTGCGGCTCCTCTACGACCCCGAGCAGCTCTGCAGCGAGAGCGAGCAGATCGCCGAGTGGATCCTGGTGCGGGTGCTGGGGGGGAGTGATGGGGCCTGTGAACCGTCACCGCTCCAGCGGGTGACGGGCAGCGCCCCCGAGCAGCTGGTGGTGGAGCGCCGGCAGTTGCCGGGGGGCGATGTGGTGCTGGAGGCCAGGGTGCCGGAACGCTCCGAACCCCTGCCCCTGCTCACGGTCACCCGGGCCGATGCCACCCTCAACGGCGTCAGCACCATGGCCCTGGGGGAACGCTGGCAGCAGCGGCTGCAGAGTCGTCTGCGCCATGCCCGCAAGGTGATGCAGCCGGCCGATCTGCGCCGCCGCTGGCAGTTCACCCTCTCGGTGCAGCTGGCTCTGGCCCTGCTTACCGCCGCCACCCTCTGGCTGTGGCGCTGGAACCGGGTGCGCTGCGCCGCACTCATCAGCCGCCGCAGCCCCACCCCTGATCGGGCACTGGAGCAACGCCTGCAGCTCCACCAGGTCTTCGGGCTGGTGCTGCTGCTGCTGGTGCTGCTGCAGCTGATGGTCATGCTGGCCCTGGGGGTGATGGCCGTCCCGGGCAAGGTGCCCCTGGGTCTCCAGTTGCTGCTCCAGCCGGTTCATTCCCTCCTCAAGGTGCTGATGGTGGGGCTGGCCGCCCTGCTGGCGCGCTCCCTCGCCACCTTTCTGCTGCACCAGTGGGCCGACGGCTCCAGGGTGCCGGTGGAGGAGCAGGCCCGCCGGGAGCAGCGGCACCGCAGCCTGCTGCGGGTGAGCCACCGCCTGATCGATCTGGTCTGCATCCTGGTGGCAGCCGGCTGGATCCTGATCGACATCCCCGGGATCCGTGCCGCCTCCTCCTCCCTGCTGCTGGCCGGCGGCGCCCTGCTGGGCGGCCTGGCGCTGGTGTTCCAGGGGCTGCTGCGGGACTTCGTCGCCGGCCTCGCCGTGCTGATCGAAGACCGCTACGCCATCGGCGACTGGGTGGAGATCGATGGGCTCGAGGGGGACGTGGTGGATGTGGGTGTGCTCAGCACCCAGCTCCACTGCCTCGATCACCGGGTGGCCGTGGTCCAGAACAGCGCCTTCGACCGGGTGGTGAACCACACCAAGCTGCGCTCCGGGGAGGAGGTGAAACTGCTCATCTCCCACCGCTGCACCGCCATCGGCCAGGCCCTGGCGGTGGTGGCCGACGAGCTCGCCGCCTTCCACACCGACCCCACCTGGGGACCCCGCCTGCTGGCGCCCCCCCTGCTGCGGGGCGTCAGTGCCACGGGCCCGCTGGGCATCACCGTGAGCGTCCTGCTGACCACGGTGACCGGCGAGCAGTGGGCCTGCTCCCGCGAGCTGCAGGGGCGTCTGGTGGCCCGCTTCCAGCGGGAGGGGATCCCCCTGGCCGATGGCCTGGAGCTGGTCGGGCGGGGCTGATCAGGGTGGGCCCGATCACCGCGGATCGCGCCAGAGCAGCAGACCCTCGCGGCGCAGCTCATGGAAATCGCCCGCCCGGCCATCCCCCCGGCCGGTGAGACCCCCGTCCGGGGCAGCGATCACCCGGCCCTCGGCATCGAAGAGCGTGCTCATCTGGTCGCAGCACTGGGGCGGCAGGTAGTACACCACCTGGCCCCGGTAGCGGTAGCGCCACACGGTCTGGGGCGGATTGCCCGGCGGCTGGGCCTTCATCTGCCCGATCAGCCGCTGCAGCCAGGGCGGAGCTGCGGGGGAGGCCAGGGCCGTGGGGGCAAGGGCGCTGAAGCCCAGGGCGCTCACCATCAGGGCGGCACTCCATGCCATCGGCGGCCCCTGGGGTGATCTCAGATGGGAGGCTGTCACAGCCGGCGCGGCTACGGTGGGGCCTGCGGAGGAAGGTTCATGGCTGCAGCGACGCCGGACCACGAGACCTTCATCCGCCAGGCCATCGACCTGTCCCGCAAGGCGGCCCTGGAGTACGGCACCGGCGGGGCCTTCGGGGCTGTGATCGTCAGGGATGGCGTGGTCATCTCCCAGGGGATGAACCGGGTCGTGGCCAGCCACGATCCCACCTGGCACGGCGAGATGGAGGCGATCCGGCTGGCCTGCATCACCCTGCAGAGCTTCAAGCTGCCCGGCTGCATCCTCTACACCTCCGCCGAGCCCTGTCCGATGTGCATGGCCACCTGCTACTGGGCAGGAATCGAGGCGGTGTACTACGCCGCCACCGTGGAGGACGCCCTGGAGTACGGGGATTTCGACGATCGTCCGATCTACGAGCAGCTGGCCCTGCCCAAGGAGCAGCGCTCGATCCGGCTCACCCAGATCCTGAGGGAGGAGGCGGTGGAGGTCTGGAAGGAGTACCAGGCCAAGCCCGACCGGGTCCGCTACTGAGGCGCGCTCAGCCGCTGGTGGCGGGCAGGGCCCGGAACAGCTGCAGCATCAGCCCCAGGCTCGCCAGGATCGTCGCCAGGGTCAGGCTTTCGCCGCGCCGGCTGGCCGTGCCCTCGAGCCAGGGCCGGCAGCGCCGGCTGATCCAGGGCACCAGCCACCAGCCGGTGAGGGCCACGGTGCAGACATTGCCCAGCAGCAGGCCGCTTGGACCATCCAGCGGCAGGGGCTTCAGCAGCACCCGCAGCACCGCCACGGTGGGGTAGAGCACCACCAACACCAGCAGGTTCACCTTCCAGACGGGCACGGCGGCCCGGCTGGCCTCCCCCAGCCAGCGGGCGTAGCCCTCCCAGTCGGAGCGCCCTTCGTAGCGGTAGCCGCCGCGCTCGCCGGCGTTGAGCAGATCGCGCCGTTCCTGGCAGTCCATCCAGCCCATGAAGGCGCCTGGCGTCGTGAAGCTCAGCTCCGACGCGTACAGCAGCCCGCCGCCGTGGGGATCACGGCCCAGGGGGGCGGGGGCCGTTTCCGCCACGAAGCCCGGCTGACGGCGGGCGGCCGCCATCAACCGGTCCTCCATCGCCAGGAACGCCGCCACCCCCGCCGGTTGGACGCGATGCAGGAAGCGGTGGGTGAACGGTGGCGCCGTCTCGCTGGGATGGGCGGGCGAGGCGGGCATCGCGGCATCGCGGCGGCGGCCCCACCATGGCCCCTCAGGCCGCCCGCAACCAGCGACGGCGCGCCCGGTCGCTGAGGTCCTCGCCGACCAGGGTGAGCAGGGCGTAAACCGCCACCAGCGCCACCAACTGGTCCCAGGCGAAGGAGCTGAGGCTCTCCAGCAGCTGGCTGCCCAGCCCGGTCGCCCCCGCCAGGCCCACCACCACCGACTCCCGCAGGATCACATCGGCCCGGTAGGCGCCGTAGGCCAGGTAGGGCCGGGCCAGGGCGCTGAAGCGGCCGTAGAGCAGGGCCAGCCGCGGCCCGCTGCCGCCGCAGGCCATGGCCTCCTCGGCGGCCGGGTCGGTGGCGTCGACACTCTCCAGCAGCAGCCGGCCCAGCACCCCCAGGTTGTGGAAGCCCAGGGCCAGGGCAGCGGTGATCACCCCCGGCTCCAGCACGAACAGCAGCAGCAGGGCCGTGAGGGGCGGCGGCCACAGGCGCCCCAGGGCCCACAGCAGCCGCAACCCCTGACGGGCCCAGCCCAGCGGCGCCACCAGCAGCAGCAGCAGCGGCGCCAGCCCCACCGCCAGGCTGGCCGCCAGGGCCGTGAGCACCAGGGTGCCGCCCACCAGCCGCGGCCAGGGCAGGGCCCAGGTGGCGGCCCAGTCGCCGCCGCCCAGGCCCGGCAGGGGCTGCCAGCTGAGCAGGGCCGCCGGATCCACCCCCAGGGCCCGGCCCACCAGGACGCAGAGGGGAAGCAGGGCCGCCAGGGCCAGCAGCATCTCGCGGCTGCGCTCGCCCACCCCCCGCCGAGCCAGCACGAACCGGCCGGGCACCAGCCAGCGCCGCCGCAGCAGGCTGATGCCCGCCTCCAGGGCGAGCATCACCGCCAGCAGCAGCCACAGGCCGCTCCAGAGTTCATGGAATTCGAGCGACTGCAGCGTGAGTTTGAGGTCGGTGCCGAGGCCCCCAAGGCCAAACACCCCCAGCAGGGTGGCGCTGCGCAGGGCGCACTCCAGGCGGTAGCCGCCGTAGCTGAGCACCCCGGGCAGCAGGGCCGGACCCAGGGCCGTGAGCAGGGCCGCCGGCGCCGGGGCGCCCGCCGCCCGCAGGGCCTCCAGGCCGGTGGTGGGCAGGGCATCGAGCAGGTCGGAGAGCACCCGCGCCACCAGGGCGCCGAAGGGCAGGGCGATCGCCAGCACCGCCACCGCCGGCTGCAGCCCCACCAGCTGGAGCAGCAGCAGGCCCCAGATCAGCTCGTGGATCGCCCGGGGCAGGGCCAGCAGGCGGCGGATCAGCTCCGCCGGCAGGGCGCTGCCGGTCAGGGTGCGCCACACGGTGCGGGAGCTGCATACCCCCAGCAGCAGGCCGAGCACCAGGCTGCCGGCCCAGCCCAGCAGGGCCATGCCGGCCGTCACCGCCAGCCCCTTCAGCAGCGAGGCGAGCACCACCGGGTCCAGCGACGGGGTCACCGCCGCCAACGCGAAGCTGCCGATCAGCTCCCAGCCGCCCCCGTGCACCAGCGGCGGCAGCAGGACGGCCAGGGGCACCAGCACCAGGGCCGGCAGCAGCATCAGCAGCGGCGGGGCCGGTTTCAAGGGGCCGCGCCGGGCGGGGTGCCCCCGTAGAGGTCCGCCAGCAGGGCGGCGTTCACCTGAGCCACCGGCCCGTCGAACAGCACCCGGCCGTCCTTGAGGCCCACGGCCCGATCGAAGCCGTCGAGCAGATCGGGGCGATGCAGGCTCAGCAGCAGGGCCCGGGGGGCCGCCGCCTGGGCCAGCAGCAGGGCCAGCAGCTCGCCGGCCAGGCGCGGATCGAGGCTGGCCAGCGGTTCATCGGCCAGCAGCAGGGTGGGCTCCTGGCGCAGCAGGCGGGCCATCGCCACCCGCTGGCGCTGGCCGCCGGAGAGGGCCGTCACCGGTTGCTCCAGCAGGGCCGGATCCAGATCCATCGCCCGCAGGGCCGCCGCGCAGGCCTCGGTGTCGAGCGGCAGCAGCAGGTTGAGCAGGGCCCGGGGCCAACCCCAGCGGGCCAGGCGGGCGGCGTTGAGGTTCTGCTGGACGGTCAGCTCCTCGATCAGGCGCAGGTCCTGCCAGAGGGTGCCGATGCGGGCCTGCTGGCGCCGCCGGCCACGGCGGGAGCGGGCGGGGGGCTGGCCCTCCCAGAGCACCGTGCCCGCCGCCGGCGCCAGCAGGCCGTTGGCCACCGCCAGCAGGGTGCTCTTGCCGGCACCGCTGGCCCCCAGCAGCGCCACCCGCTCACCGGGGGCCAGGCACAGGTCGACGTCCTCCAGCCGGGGCCGCCCGCGGCCGGCCACACGGACACCCCGCAGCGCGAGCACGTCGGTGGCGGGGCCGGCGGCCATGGAGGACGGGACGCACGTACGTCCGAACCAGACTGCCAGCCGTCAGGCCGGGGCCCCTGGCGCCTCAGGGTCGGTGCCCCACGGCTCGTCAGGCGGGGGGGAACCCCAGCAGACTCTCCCCCATCCGCACCGCAAGCGATGACGGCCTCCACCGGGTCCCGCCCCTCCCTCCTCGATGGCATCGCGCGCGTGCTGCTGTGCCTGGTGTTCCTGCACGCGGTGATCGGCAAGCTGACCGGATTCGGCGCCGTGGCCGGGATGATCGCCGGCCGGGGCATCCCGCTGGCGCCGGTGCTGCTGGCGGCGGCCGTGGCGCTGATGGCCGTGGGGTCGGTGCTGGTGATCAGCGGCGTCCGGGCGCGGCTCGGGGCGATCCTGCTGCTGCTGTTCCTGGTGCCCACCACCCTGCTGTTCCACAACGATGTGGCCGACCCCCAGGAGCGGATCGCGCTGCTCAAGAACCTCTCGATCATGGGGGGCCTGCTGCTGCTGGCTGAACGGCGCCCCTGATCGGGCCAAACCGCGACTCCACGCGACGCCGTGGCCAGGCTGGGCGAGCATGGCCGGGCGGCCTCCTCCCCCTGGCGCCCGGTCCGATCCCATGGTCTTTGCGTCCCCCCGCTCCTACATCCTTCTGTCGGTGGCGGCGGCGGTGGCCACCATCGTGCTCAAGACGGCCGCCTGGCGATACACCGGCTCGGTGGGCCTGCTCTCCGATGCGATGGAATCCGGGGTGAACCTGGTGGCGGCCCTGGGGGCCTTCTGGGCCCTGAGCCTGGCCGCCAAGCCCGCCGACCGCACCCACCACTACGGCCACTTCAAGGCCGAGTACTTCTCCAGCGGGCTGGAGAGTGTGCTGATCGTGCTGGCGGCCCTGGCGATCATCCACGCCGCCGTGGGGCGGCTGCAGGCTCCTGAGCCCCTGGAGCAGCTGGGGCTGGGCATGGCCCTCTCCCTGGTCGCCACGGTGCTCAACGGCGTGGTGGCCTGGGTGCTGCTGCGGGCCTCCCGCCACTTCCACTCGATCACCCTGCGGGCCGACGCCCACCATCTGTTCACCGACGTCTGGACCTCCGCCGGCGTGCTGCTGGGGATCGGCCTGGTGAAGCTCACCGGGCTGACGATCCTCGACCCGCTGATCGCCATCGCCGTGGCGCTCAACATCACCCTCACCGGCTGGAATCTGCTGCGGGAGACGGCCACCGGCCTGCTCGACCGCTCGCTGCCCATCGACGAACAGGAGAAGCTGGAGGCGCTGCTGGCCTCCCATGAATCGGAGGAGATCCGCTTCCATGCCCTGCGCACCCGGGTGGCGGGATCGCGGCGCTTCGTCGCCCTGCACGTGCTGGTGCCGGGCCGCTGGACCGTGCAGGCGGGCCATGACCTCTGCGAGCGGCTGGAAGAGGAGATCGCCATCGCCCTGCCCCGCAGTGATGTGCTGACCCACCTCGAACCGATCGAGGATCCCAAAGCCTGGGACGACCAGGGATTCCGCTGGGAGGAGGGCTGAGCCCCATACGATCCAGCCAGCCGTCGCACCGCCACCGCGTCCCCATGGCCACCGTTCTGATCACCGGCACCAACCGCGGCATCGGCCTGGAGTACTGCCGCCAGCTCCAGGCCAGGGGCGACACGGTGGTGGCGGTCTGCCGCACCCCGTCGCCGGAACTGGAGAGCCTGGGGGTGCGCATCGAGGCGGGGATCGACCTGACCGACGGAGCCGCCATCGACGAGCTGGTGGAACGGCTCGATGGCCTGAGCCTCGATGCTCTGATCCTCAACGCCGGGATCCTGGAATCCACCAGCCTGGGGGCCCTCGATGCCGAGAGCCTGCGGCGCCAGTTCGAGGTGAACGCCATCGCCCCCCTGCGGCTCACGCGGGCCCTGCTGGGCCAACTGGGCGAGGGCGCCAAGGTGATCCTGATGACGAGCCGCATGGGCTCGATCGACGACAACGGCTCCGGCGGCTCCTACGGCTACCGGATGTCGAAGGTGGCGCTCAACATGGCCGGCAAGTCCCTGGCCATCGACCTGCGCCCCCGCGGCATCGCCGTGGCCCTGCTCCACCCCGGCCTGGTGAGCACGCGGATGACGGGATTCAGTTCCCAGGGCATCACCCCGGAGGAGTCCGTGCGCGGCCTGCTGGCCCGCATCCACGCCCTCAGCCTGGAGACAAGCGGCACGTTCTGGCACGCCAACGGCCAGGTGCTGCCCTGGTAGGTGAGCCGTGGAAACCGGATCCGCCCACCGCAGGCGGATCAGGTGCCAGCCCTCTCGCCCTCACCCTGACGGGGCACGTCGTAGTGGAGTTCGGCAAAGGCCCCACCCAGGGCCTGCACCGATGTGAGCCTCAGGGGCGGGAAGGCGATCCGCCGGGGGAGGAGCGGCAATCCCTGGCCCAGGGTCACGGAGGCCACCTGAATGATCAGCTCATCCAGCAGGCCGGCATCGAAGAACTGACCGGCCAGTTCGCCCCCACCGGCCATCCAGATGTTCTTGCCCATGGCAGCGGCGACCATCTGCTGGTGCACAGGGGTGACAGCACCCTCCACGAAGTGCAGATCCGCGTTGGGGACGGAGGCAAGCTTGCGGCTCGTGAAAATCCACGTGGGCTGGGTGTAGAGCCAGGGCTTTTCTTCCGATGTTCCCGCTTTGATGTAATGATCCACCAGCCACTGATAGGTGGCTGAACCCATGGCAATCGCCCCAACTTCAGCCAGGAAGTTCTTATAGCCTGGACCTTCCGCTTCACCGAACTGAAGCAACCAGTCCAGGGAGTTATCCGTGGTGGCGATGAATCCATCCAGGCTGGATGCGGCGTAATACTGGGTTTTCACTGGGATGACGAGGTGTGCTTGTGAACGCACTTTGGTTGCAGCCTATGTGTCCCAACGTCACAGCGAAGCGAGCCCCATGCCTCTGATGCGCCGTTGATCTGCGCCATGGATGCGCCCCTGCCCCTGAGGGAAACCTCTCGCGCCGGCCCCAATGTCAGTAGCGTGATGCCAGGAAAACAGAAGACATTGAATCGTGAAATTACGGGACGAACTCTGCATCCCTGCCCAGGGTGTTGGCCCTACACTGACCAGCGATGAAATCAACAGCTTCCTGGGCGAACTGCCTGGGTGGGAGCTGGTCGATGGAGATCATCTGCACAAGGTCTGGACGTTCCAGGATTTCAGCTCCGCACTCCACTGGGTGCGCCATGCCGGAGCCATCTGTGAGGAGCAGGGGCACCATGCCGATTTCCAGCTGGGATGGGGATATGCGGCCGCCACCACCTACACCCACGATCCGGAAGGACTGACCCGCTCCGATGTGGTGCTGGCGGCGAAGTTCGATGCCATCAGCGACGGTGACGGTCACGCCTGAAACGATTCCCAGCTCCAGCCGCCACCTGGCCGGGGCGAGGCCATCGGTCGAGCCGCGTTAGGCAGCCTGCTGGCGATCGCCGCTGTGGAGGGCCCGCCCAGCGCCATGGCCCGCCGCACGATCACCGCCATCCGCGATCACCTCATCCATCTGCCGATTCCACTCGAGGCGATCACGCCGTTGGACCCTGAGCAGCTGGCGGAGGCCGTGCCGGAGCCCGAGTGGCGCGAGCGCATCCTGCGGGGCATGACCGTCCTGGCCCTGATGGAGCGGGAGCCCAGCAGCGCCCAGCTGCAGTGGTTGCAGGCCACAGCAGCGGCCCTCGACATCAGCGACACCGTCGTGACCAGCTTCCGGCATGTTCTCGATGGCCAGTTCAATCTCGTGCGCCTCGACATCGCCCGACGGGGCTTTCAGAAGGGAGCCACCCTGAGCTACCTCCGCGATGAGGGCCTCGATGGGGCCCTGCAAATCGCTCGCCACCTTCTCCACCAGGAGGACCACGAGCTGGCCGCCCACTACCGCCAGCTGGCCGACTATCCCGAGGCAAGCCTGGGCCGGGCCTACCTCGCCTTCATCGACAGCAACGGCTTCAGTGTCCCCGGGGAACGCGGTGGCCCGCCGCCCCCGGTGGTGCGCCACGACTGTTGCCACGTGCTCGGCGGCTACGACCCCAGCCAGGCCGGGGAGTGCGGTGTGATCGGCTTTCAGGCCGGCTTCGGCCGCAACGATCCCTTCTACACCATTCTTTTCGCCCTGGCCCAGCTCCAGCTGGGGATCGGCAGCACACCCTTCAACGACGCCGAAACGGATCATGTGACCCCGGAAGCGGTCATCCAGGGCCTGGAACGGGGCAGCAAGGTGAGCCGCGACCTGATCAGCGACTGGGACCCCTGGGACGACTTCGACAAGCCGCTGGAGGAGGTGAGAGCGCTGTACGGGATCGCGCCCTGATCGCCTACCGGGTTCTGCTGCCGACGTACGGCCAGCGGCGGGATCTCATCGGCCCGGCAGGGCCAGCTGCAGCTCCAGGCTCCGCCCGCCCCGCAGGACCGTCAGGCCGAGGGGCCGGCCCGCCGGGTGCGCCGCCACCCGCTCGATCACCTGGCGGGCATTGCTCACCGGCTGGCCGTCGATCGCCGTGATCCCATCACCGACCCGCAGGCCGGAGCGCTCCGCCAGCGAGCCGGGGGCCACCTGGTGGATCTCCACCCGGCCGCCGTGGGTTTCCAGGTAGACCCCCAGCCGCAGGCCGGCCGGCGGCGGCGTCACCACCCCGTAGACCGCCGTGGCCAGTGAGGGCTGGAGCGCCGCGCAGTCGAGGCTGTCCTCCCAGGGCAGCAACCAGGCCGCCTCCGCCAGGCCCAGGGCCCGCAGCTGGTGAGGCACGCCATGGCCCCCGGCCAGGTGGCCGTTGCCGATCAGGGCCACCACGAGGGCCCCGGGGCGCCGACGGCGCTGGTCGGCGATGGCCTGGGCCATGGCGCGGTCCCAGAGCAGCTGGCTCTCCACGAAACGGCCGAAGGAGGGATCCTCGAGGCCTGGCAGCCCCTGGCCGCTGCTGGGCACGAAGGGGTGGTGCCGCCAGAGCCGGTGCAGCTGGGCCCGGTAGGCGGCGCTGGCCGGCGCCGGTCGCCCCACCCCCTCCCGCTCGCTGATCGGCACCGCCGCGAATCCCTCGGCCCGCACCCGCCGCACCAGCCGGCGCTCCACGTTCAGGGCCAGCAGCGGCACGCGCCGGTCACGGGCGAAGCGCAGGATCGGCAGGTAGAGATCGGCGTCGTAGCCCCAGATGGCTGGCCAGTCGAGGGCGTTGAGGAAGGCGCGCTCATCGAGAGCCCCGGCCACCCAGCGGTCGAGCACCGGCTGCAGCCGGCGCGGCACCATCTCCAGGCCGAGGCTGAGACCGGGGCGGCGCTCCTGCAGCGCCTGGAGCGTGGCCAGCTGCCAGCTGTGGTGGGCGGCGCTGTCGTGGCGCTCCCCCAGCAGCACCGCCGGACGCCGGGCCAGGCGATCCAGCAGCTCGCCCGCCGACACGGTGCGGGGACCGGCGGCGGTGGGCTCCACCCAGGCGCCGGCGGGCACACAGGCGCTGGCGGCCGCGGGCCCTGGCGCCCCCAGCAGGGCGGCCAGGCCAAGGGCCAGCCCGGCGGAGCGGGTCCCGCGGCGGTGCCAGCGGCCGGGCGGGATCAGCGGATCTTGCCGATCTGGCGGCCCACCTGCTCGATCATGCTGTAAGCCCCGGGGCTGGCCTCGGTGAACCGCTGGGCACCGAACAGCCCCAGGATCTGCTTCTGGGTGGGATTGCTGGCGCGCCAGCTGAGGATCGCCTGCTGCACCTTCGTGGTGAAGCCCTTGCCGAAGCGCTTGTCCAGGTCCGGCTGGGCGATCCAGTGGTAGTCGGGGTAGCCCGTGGTCCTCCAGAGGACGAACACCTTGGCGGGGTTGGCCTTGCCGTCGCGAAGGTTGGCGGTCCACACCTGCTCGTTCACCGCGCCGGCGTCGTAGGCGCCGCTCTGCACAAGGGCGATGGTGGCATCGTGGCTGCCACTGAAGCCGGGCGCACCGCCGGCGAAGTCGGACAGCTTGACGCCCGCCTTACTGAGGAAGTACTGGGGCATGAGCCGGCCGGAGGTGGAGCTCTCGGAGCCGAAGGTGAAGCGCTTGCCCTTCAGTTCCGCCAGCCCCTTCGCGCTGGTGACGGGCTTGAGGCCGCTGCGGCTGTTGGCGATGAAGACGGTGCGGAAGGACACGTCGATGTCGCGCTGGGCGATCACGCGGGCGCCGGGCTTCTGCAGCCGGGCCTGCACGCCGGTGAGCCCGCCGAACCAGACCAGATCCAGGGCACCGGTGCGGAAGGCGCTGACGGCGGCGGCGTAATCGACCACCGGCACATAGAGCACCTTCACCCCCAGCTGCCGACCCAGTTCATTGGCCACCAGCGGATAGAGGCGGTTGAGCTTCTCCGGCTTCTGGTCGGGGATGGCGCCGATGCGCAGCACCTTCTGGCTCTGCTGGGCCGCCGCCGGAGCCAGCAGGCCTGGAAGCGGGGCAGCGGCGGGGGCCACCAGGGGCAGCAGCGCCAGCGACACCCCCATCAGGGCGGCGCTGGCGGTGGCGCGGATCCGGAGAAGCATCGGGCTCGGGCAGGGGGTAGACCGTTGCTCCACTATGGCCATCAGGTGGGTGCCGGCCCGCGGCCTTCGTCATCGCCAGGCGCCCCCGTCCCAGCCGCGAGCCCCATGGCGCCCTGCCTTCCCATCGATGCGTTCCTGGCGGGGGGTGGCGCGCTGCTCGACGTGCGCACGCCGGCCGAATTCCGCCAGGGCCACATCCCCGGGGCCGCCAATCTGCCCCTGTTCAGCGATGCGGAACGGGCCGAGGTGGGCACCCTCTACAAGCAGCAGGGCCGCCAGGCCGCCGTGCGGCGGGGTCTGGCCCTGGTGGGGCCGCGGATGGAGGCCCTGGCCGCCGAACTGGTGGCCTGGAGCGAACGCTCGGGCGGGGCGCCCCTGCGGCTGCACTGCTGGCGCGGCGGCATGCGTTCGGGCAGCGTCGCCTGGCTGGCCCAGCAGCTGGAGCTGCCGGTGCTGCTGCTGGAGGGGGGCTACAAGAGCTACCGGCGCTGGGTGCTGGAGCTGTTCGAGCGGCCCTGGCCCGTGCGGCTGCTGGGGGGCCGCACCGGCAGCGGCAAGACCGAACTGCTGCTGGCCCTGCGGGAGCGGGGGGCGGCGGTGGTGGATCTGGAGGGGCTGGCCCACCACCGCGGCAGCAGCTTCGGCGGGCTCGGGCTGCCGGAGCAACCCAGCAGCGAGCACTACGAGAACCGACTGGCCGCCGCCCTTGCCCCCCTGGCCGGGGCGGATCAGATCTGGCTGGAGGCCGAGAGCGCCATGGTGGGCCGCTGCCGCATTCCCGCCGGCCTGTGGCACCAGATGAAGGCCGCGCCGGTGCTGGCGGTGGAGCGGCCCCTGCAGGAGCGGGTGGACCACCTGGTGTCGATCTACGGCGCCCAGGATCCCCTCGCCCTGGCGGAGGCCACCCGGCGGATTGCCAAGCGGCTGGGGCCCCAGCGCACCGCCCTGGCCCTGGAGGCAATCGAGCGGGGCGACTGGGCCACCGCCTGCCGGCAGATGCTCGATTACTACGACCGCTGCTACGACCACGACCTGGGCGGCCACACCTGCTCGGCGGTGGATCTGGGCGGTCTGGCGGCGCCGCAGGCGGCCCGCGAGCTGATCAGCCGGGGGCTGGTGAGACGGCAGCAGCCTCCCTCCGGCTGACCACCCGCCCGATCAGGCGGGCCTCGGGGAAGCCTGCCTGGTGGAGGGCGGCCAGGGCCGCCGGTGCCTGCGCCGCCGGCAGCGCCGCCAGCAGCGGTCCGCAGGTCTGGGGGTCGATCAGCAGCCCCGCCAGGGCCGCCGGTGGCGCGAGCCCCCCGGCCCCCACCAGCCGCACGGGTCCCTCCAGCAGGGCCAGGGCGGCGGCGTTGGCGGGGGCCAGGGTGCTGGCGAAGCCCCGCTCCAGCAGCTCCAGGGCACCGGGGTAAGCGGAAATGGCAGCGGCGTCGAGCTCCACCGCCACCCCCGCGCCGGAGGCGTCGAGCATCTCGCCGAGGTGGCCCAGCAGGCCGAAGCCGGTGATGTCGGTGCAGGCACCGCAGCCGTGGGCGGCCAGCAGCGGCACCAGGGGCGCCTGGCTGCGCTGCATCGCCTCCAGCAGCCCCTCCATCCAGGCGGGCGCGGCGGCGCCGGCCATGGCGGCGGCGAACAGCACGCCGCTGCCCAGGGGCCGGCTGAGCAGCAGGACCTCGCCGGGCCGCAGCGGCCCCTTGCCCCAGTGGGCCGCCGGCGCCACCCGGCCGTTCACGGTCAGGGCCAGGGCCAGCCCCGCCCCGTCACGGCCCTCCAGGGTGTGGCCGCCGACCAGGGCGGCGCCGAGGGGCTCCAGCACCGAACACACCCCGGCCAGGGTCTGCAGCAGCAGCTCCTCCTGCACGGATGCCGCCGCCTCGGGCACCGTCACCAGGGCCTGCACACTGTCCACGGCGGCGCCGCTGGCCCAGAGGTCGCTGCAGGCATGCAGGGTGGTGAGTCGCCCGTTCAGCCAGGGGTCGTCCACCAGGGCGGGGAAGCCATCAACGCTCTGCAGCAGCAGCTCGCCGTCGGCGGCGGTGCCCACCACGGCCGCGTCCTCCACCGGCCGCGGCGCTCCGTCGGGGTTGAGCCGGGCCAGGGCGGCCGCCAGCGGGGCGGCCCCCAGCTTGGCGGCGCAGCCGCGGCAGGCCATGGCGGCCGCGGCCATCGGCTGGAGCGCGGCGAAGCGGGCCATGAAGGCCCGATCGATGCCCTGCTTCCAGCGCCAGATCCACTCCGATGGCCCCAGGGCCAGGGGCCCAAACAAGGCCAGGGCCCGGGGACCAGCGGGGTGCCAGCCGCCATCGCCCAGCAGCTGCAGGGCCCGCGCCTGGGGCCGCCAGGGCCGCAGCGGCCCGGCGGGCTCGGCCAGGCTGCGCCGCAGGTTCTCCGCCAGCACCGGCGCCGAGCGCACCGCCCACACCCCCGAGGGGGGCCGGGGATCGGCGGCGATCAGGCCGCAGTCGCCGCTGGCGAACAGGGCCGGATGGCCGATCACCCGGAGGCTGGATTCGGTCAGCACCCGGCCGCTTTCGGGGTCCACCGGCAGGCCGGCGGCCGCCAGCCAGGCGGGGGCGCGGCTGCCGGTGCAGGCCAGATCGGCCGGGGCTTCGGCCGGCGCCCGGCGCTGGATCGGGATGGCGGCCTCGGCCAGCAACCGTTCGCCGGCCCGGTTCGCCGCCGGCGAACCCAGATGCAGCGACTCCCCCTTGAGCAGCAGACGGCAGGCCATCCCCCGAGCCCGGAAGGCCAGGGCCAGCTCCACGGCAGCGGCCCCGCCCCCCCGGATCACCAGGGGCTCGCCGGCGACACGCCACTCCGCCCAGGCCAGGAAGGGCTCCAGCGGCTTGACGGCCATCGCCTCCCCCGCCGACCATCCCGAGGTGCCGGTCACGGCCCCCAGATCGAGGCTGAGCCGGTCGAAGCGCAGGGGCGGACGGCCCGCCAGCCGCAGCTCCCGGGCCGCCGGGTCCAGCCCGGTGATCTCCGCCTGCACAAAGGTCACGCCCGCCAGGGTGCACAGGCGACGCAGGTCGATGGCGGCGGCCTCCAGGGGCTCCAGACCCGCCACCACGGCGGGCAGCAGGCCCGAATACAGGGCGGTGCCGTGGCGACTCACCAGGGTGATGCGGGTGCGCGGCGGCCTGGTGTGGGGGCGCATCAGCCAGCGCCGCAGCACCAGCACGTGGCTGTGGCCGCCCCCCGCCAGGAGCAGCAGGTGGCGCTCGGGAGCGGCGTTCATGGGCCCGGCAGCGGCGTCCCGGCCGTCCGGGCCTGGAAGGCCGCGATCGCCGTGGGCAGGGTGGGGAAGAACAGACGCGGCCCGATCTGCTCCACCAGGCCGGCGCGCTCCAGCTGGCTGTAAAGCTCCTGCTTGACCCGCACCATGGCGAAGGTGATGCCCCGGGCGGTCAGCTCCCGCTGCAGCTCCTCGAGCACGTCGGCCGCAGTGATGTCGATCTCCACGATCGCCTCGGCGTTGAGCACGAACCAGGCCACCGGCTGGGCCTCGGCGGCGATCGTCGCCAGCACCCGCTGGCGGAAGTGCTCGGCGTTGGCGAAGCACAGCGGGGCATCGAAACGGAACAGCACCAGGCCCGGGATGGTGCGCGCCCCCTCCCAGTCGCGCACGTCGTGCAGGCCCGCCAGCCGCGGCACGATCCCCATCACGGCGTCGTGGGGACGCACCAGGCGGGCGAACAGATCGATCACCGACAGCCCCACCGCCAGGGCCACGCCGGTGAGCAGGTCGGTCAGCAGCACCCCCAGCAGCGTGATCAGGGCGAGGCGGAATTCACTGGGGCGGAAGCGCTGCAGCCGCAGGAATTCGGGGATGTCGATCAGGCGCAGGGCCGCGTAGATGACGATCGCCCCCAGGGCCGCCGTGGGAAACAGGGCCAGCACCGGCCGCAGCCACAGCAGCACCGCCAGCACCATCGCCAGGGCCACCAGGGAGAACAGCTGGGAACGGCTGCCGAGGGAGTCACCGATGGCGGTGCGGCTGCCGCTGCTGCTCACCGGGAAGCCCTGCATCAGGCCATTGCCCAGGTTGATGGTGCCCAGGGCCAGCAGTTCCTGGTTGGGGTCGATGCGGTAGCCGCCCCGGGCGGCGAAGGCCCGGGCCGTGAGCACGTTGTCGGAGTAGCCCACCAGGGCGATGCCCGCCGCCGCCGTGAGCAGGGAGCGGAGCTGGTCGGGGGACACGGGCGGCGGCAGGGATGGGTGGGGCAGCCCGGCCGGGATGGCGCCGATCACCGCCACACCCTGCTGATCGAGGTGCCCCACCGCCACCACCACCATCGCCAGCAGCACCGCCAGCAGGGGGCCCGGGGCCCGGGGGAAGCGCCGCTGCACCAGCAGCAGGAACACCAGCACCCCCAGGGCCAGCAGCAGGGTGGGCCGGTGGATCTCCCCCAGCCGGCCCAGCAGTTCCACCAGCTGGCCGGGGAGCGAGGCGGCCCGCAGCCCCAGGCCACTGACCCGCCCCAGCTGGCCGCCGATCATGATCAGGGCCACGCCCCCCAGGTAGCCCACCAGGATCGGCTTCGAGAGCAGATCGGCGAGGAAACCGAGCCGGGCCCAGGCGCCGGCGCAGCACACCAGCCCCACCAGCAGGGCCAGCAGGCTGCAGAAGCCGGCATAGACGAACGGATCCCCCGCCACCAGCGGCCCGACCGCCGCGGCCGTCATCACGGCGGTGGTGGACTCCGGCCCCACCGACAGCTGGGGGGAAGAGCCCAGCAGGGCATAGAGCAGCAGGGGCGGCAGGATCGCCCACAGCCCCGCCACCGGCGCCAGTCCGGCCACCTCGGCGTAGGCCATGCACTGGGGCACCAGGTAGGCCGCCACGGTCACGCCCGCCAGCAGGTCCGGCCGCAGCCAGCTGCGCTGGTAGCCCAGCAACCGCGCAAGGCCCGGCAGCACCACGGCCAGGCCCTGGCGCGGCTCCATCAGCGTCCCCCTTGGCGGCTCATTTCCGGCGGGGCGGCAGCACCTGGCTGGGGCACAGCTCTTTGTCCTCCTCCACCCCCTTCATGCCGGCGAGCACCCCCTCCAGATCGTCCTTCGTGGAGGAATCGCCGCCGATCACGGCGAGCTGTTGCTTGGCCAGCTTGGCGCGGGTGCCGGTGGAGATGAAACCGTCCTTCTCCAGGTTGCAGAGGGCGCTCATGTACCCGGAGCCCACCCCCACCATCACCATGAACTCCTCGCGGGGGCTGAGTTCCCCACCCTGCGGCTGGGCCTCGGCGAGCCGCGGCGTGGCGTCGAGAAGCGCCAGGAGCATCAGGGCGAAGGAGGTGGGCATGCCGGAGCCGTGGCGTTGCCGTCAGGGTAGGGGGGGTGCCCGGTTCAGGCCTCCTGGTACACCGACACGTAGACGGTTCCCTGCTCCACCAGCGGCAGCAGCCTGTCGCGCAGATCCTCGTTGTGCAGCCGCACGCAGCCCAGGGTGGCGTGGAGGGGCTGGCGCGGCGCCCAGGCCCCGGGCCAGCCGCAGGCGCTGCCGCCGCCGTGCACCATGATCCCGGCCCGGCCGAAGCGCCGCTCCTGCATCTCCAGATCCTCCAGATCGAAGCTGTACCAGCCATAGCTGCGGCGATCCTCTGAGTAGGTGGGGCTGGGATCCTGCTCGTAGTCCCGGTAGACCTTCTTGGCGATGCGGTAGATCCCCGGCGGGGTGTCGGTGGAGGTGTCCCGGTACTGGTCCTCGCGGCCCTGACCGCGCGCCAGCGCCGGGATCTCCCAGAGCAGCCGTCCCTCCACGTCGTAGGCCCGGGCCGTCTCGCTGACGTCGTTGACCACCACGTGGCTGTCGGACCCGCTGAAGCCGAAGTCCCGGGGGGTCTTGAGGGGACCCACCAGCCCGGGGAGGTCGGCGGGGCGATCAGGGGCGGGGCGATCGGTGGCGGTGGCGGGTCCCGGTGGCGGGCCAGTGAGGGTCTTCGCCCCCGGGGCCGGACCGGCGGTCTCCTGCTTCAGCCGCTGCTCCCAGGCTTCGCAGTCGGCCGGGGTGCGGATCTCCCGCTCCGCCTGGGCGCAGGCCATGGCGGGCTCCATGCCGCCCCACACCAGCCCCTCGGCCCGGCGGCGACGGCCCAGCCCCACCTCCACCGTCTCACCGGGATTGCGGTAGAGCATCAGGGCCGCGGGAACGGCCGACCAGCGGCGCTCGCGCAAGTGGCGGTCGAGGGTGTCGTGGTAGCCATCCCCGTGGAAATGGGCGCCGTTGTTGTAGGCGAAGCTGCAGAGGGCGGCCCGCTGGCGATCCCCCATCTCCGCCCAGAAGGGGATCGTGGCCTCGAGCACCTGCCAGAAGCGCTCGCGGCAGTTGTGCTCGTAGAGCGCGTCCGCCTGCTCCTGGGTGATCACATCCCCCAGCCGGATCGGGGAGCCGTCCAGGTAGAAGGTGCTGCCCCAGCCGATCGTGATCGGCGCACCCCCGGTGCGGGGATCGGGGTAGGCCTGGAGCCGGCAGCCCTCGTAATGGTGGTTGAGCTGGGCCACCTCCGCGGGCAGCGCCCCCCCGCCGGACGCCGGCAGCCAGGCCTCATCGGGAATGATGAAGCGGGCGGGATTGAGGTAGCGCTGCTCGCCGTCCGGCAGCGGCACGGCGCCACCGGGACAGGTGTAGGGCCCCGCCAGCCGCGCGATCGCCAGGTCCGTGCCGGGGGCGGGACGCACCCAGGTGACGGCGATGCGGGAGCCGGATGCCACGTAGGAGTCGGCATCGGCGGCGGCGGGGCTGGGGCTTAGTCCCGCGTCCTGGCGGGCGGTGATGTACGGCATCAGAGGCTGCCCCCCAGCCGGATCCGCTCCAGGGGCGTCAGGGCGGGCGCCGGCGGGGCGACGGGGGTGGCCGGGCTCACCTGGATGGGGGTGCGGCTGCGCTCGAGCTCGGCCCGCAGGCGCCCCAGCTCCTCGCGCAGCTGGCCCAGGCGGGGATCGTCGATCGCGGCGGCCGGGGCGCCGGCGGCATCCGGGGCGGTGGCGGCGGCCAGGTCGGACCGGACGACGCCGAGCACCAGCTCCCGCAGGCCGGTGGTCCCCAGGGCCCCGAGCCGCTGCTCCGCGAACTTCTGCACCACCTTGGGGGCGAAGGCGGCGAGCAGGAAGGCGAAGGTGATGATCATCCCGGTGTCGTCCCGGGGTGGATAGGTGAGGGTGTCCTGCCCGGCCGCGTCCCGGCTGACCATCGGGGCGCTGCGCATCATCGTGATCGACCCGAAGGCGATCGACGCCAGCAGGGCCAGCAGACACATCAGCCGCATGGCGGAGCGGTTGCCGGGGGATTCCTCCAGAAACCCGGTCGTCGGTCCGGCGGCGGCACGGGGGGAGGTCGTCATGGGGGCACCGAAGGACACGGGCTGATCTCATTGTGGCCCGATCTCCCGGGAGCCCCCCCCTGCGGACCCCACGGGATTCCATGCCTACATTCGGCACAAACGCTGCCGCCGCCGATGGACGGACTGTCCCCGCCGACCGGTGCCGACACCGGCGGGAAATGCCCCTTCCTGCACGGCACCCTCCGGGGCAGCACGGCCGGGGCCCGCTCCAACCGGGACTGGTGGCCGCGGCAGCTGAACCTGGCGGTGCTGCATCAGCACGGGCCCCTGGCCGATCCGATGGGCGGCGGCTTCGACTACGCCGCCGCATTCCGCACCATCGACCTGGAGGCCCTGCGGCAGGACCTGGTCGCGCTGATGACCACCTCCCAGGACTGGTGGCCGGCCGACTACGGCCACTACGGGCCGTTCTTCGTGCGGATGGCCTGGCACAGCGCCGGCACCTACCGCATCCACGATGGCCGCGGCGGTGCCGGCTCCGGCACCCAGCGCTTCGCCCCCCTCAACAGCTGGCCCGACAACGGCAACCTGGACAAGGCACGGCGCCTGCTCTGGCCGATCAAGCAGACGTACGGCAGTGCCCTGTCCTGGGCCGACCTGATCATCTTCGCGGGCAACTGCGCCATCGAATCGATGGGCCTGCCCACCCTGGGCTTCGCCGGGGGCCGGCAGGACGTCTGGGAGCCGGAGATCGACATCGACTGGGGCCCGGAGACCGAATGGCTGGGTGACAAGCGCTACAGCGGTGACCGCGAGCTGGAGGACCCGCTCGGTGCCGTGCAGATGGGGCTGATCTACGTGAACCCGGAGGGGCCCAACGGCGAACCCGATCCCCTCGCCGCCGCCCGGGACATCCGCGAGACCTTCGCCCGCATGGCGATGGACGACGAGGAAACCGTGGCCCTGATCGCCGGGGGCCACACCTTCGGCAAGTGCCACGGGGCCGGCGATCCGGACCTGGTGGGACCGGAACCCGAGGCGGCCAGCCTGGAGGAGCAGGGGCTGGGCTGGCGCAACCGCTTCGGCAGCGGCAAGGGGGACGACACGATCACCAGCGGCCTGGAGGGCGCCTGGACCGCCAACCCCGTGCAGTGGGACGGCGGCTACTTCGACAACCTGTTCGGCTACGAGTGGGAGCTGGAGAAGAGTCCGGCCGGGGCCTGGCAGTGGCGGCCCACCGATCCGGCGGCGGCGGACACCGTGCCCGATGCCCACGACCCGTCGAAGCGCCACGCGCCGATGATGGCCACCACCGACCTGTCCCTGCGGGTCGATCCGGCCTACCTGGAGATCTCCCGGCGGTTCCATGCCAACCCCGACCAGCTGGGGGAGGCCTTCCGCCGCGCCTGGTTCAAGCTCGTGCACCGGGACATGGGGCCCCGCTCCCGCTACCTGGGCAGCCTGGTGCCGGACGAGGTGATGCTCTGGCAGGACCCGATCCCCCCCGTCGACCACCCCCTGGTGGACGCTGACGACATCGCCGCCCTCAAGGGACGGATCCTGGAGACGGGGCTCCCCATCTCCCAGCTGGTGGCCACCGCCTGGGCCGCGGCCGCCAGCTTCCGCGGCTCCGACAAACGCGGCGGCGCCAATGGCGGCCGGCTGGCGCTGGCCCCCCAGAAGGACTGGGAGGTGAACCAGCCCGCCAAGCTGGCCCGGGCCCTGGAGGCCTACGAAGCGATCCGCCAGGCCTTCAACGGCTCCCGCCACGACGGCAAGCGCATCTCCCTGGCCGATCTGATCGTGCTGGGCGGCTGCGCCGCGGTGGAGGAGGCGGCCCGCCGCGGCGGCCACGCGGTGACGGTGCCCTTCAGCCCCGGGCGTATGGATGCCTCCCAGGAACAGACGGACGTCGCCTCCTTCGCCGTGCTCGAGCCGAAGGCCGACGGCTTCCGCAACTACCTGCGGCCGGGCCTGCCGGCCTCCGCCGAGGAGCTGCTCATCGACAAGGCCCAGCTGCTCACCCTCACCGCCCCGGAGATGACGGCGCTGGTCGGGGGCCTGCGGGTGCTGGATGCCAACCACGGCAAGTCGCGCCATGGGGTCTTCACCCATCGCCCCGAGACCCTCAGCAACGACTTCTTCGTGAATTTGCTCGACATGGGCACCACCTGGACGGCGACCTCCGAGGCCGAGGACAGCTTCGAGGGCCGCGACCGCCACACGGGTGATCTGAAGTGGACCGCCAGCCGCGTCGACCTGATCTTCGGCTCCAACGCCCAGCTGCGGGCGATCGCCGAGGTCTACGCCGCCGCCGACGCCGCTGAGCGCTTCGTGGCCGCCTTCGTGGCCGCCTGGAGCAAGGTCATGGACCTCGACCGCTTCGAGCTCGCCTGAACGCCATGAACCCCCTCCTCTCCGCCCAACCGCCGCCGGAACGTCGCGAAGCCATCGGCCGGGCCGGCCTGGGCAGCCTGCTGGCGATCGCCGCCGAGGGCGGGCCCCCCAGCCCCATGGCCCTGCGCACGATCACCGCCATCCGCGACCACCTGATCCGGCTGCCCATTCCGCTCGAGGAGCTGGAGCCCCTCACGCCGGAGCAGCTGGCGGCGGCGGTGCCGGAGCCCGAGTGGCGTGAGCGGATCCTGCGCGGCATGACCGTGCTGGCCCTGCTGGAGGACTCCCCTGGAGAGGCCCGCCTGGCCCGGCTCGAGGCCACGGCCCGGGCGCTGGCGATCGATGACGCCCCGGTGCAGGCGTTCCGCCACGTGCTCGACCACCAGTTCAACCTGGTGCGCTTCGACATCATGCGGCGGGGGTTCCAGCGGGGGGCCGCCGCGGCCTACGTGCGCGATGAGGGCCCCGCCGGAGCCCTGCAGATCGCCCGCTCGCTGCTGAACCAGGAGGATCCCGCCCTCGCCCGCCGCTACCGGGCCCTGGCGGAACTGCCCCACGGCAGCCTCGGCCGGGCCTACCTGGCCTTCATCGATGCCAACGGCTTCAGCGTGCCCGGCGAGCTGGGCGGGCCGCCGCCCCCGGTGGTGCGCCACGACTGCTGCCACGTGCTCGGCGGCTACGGCACCAGCCCCAGCGAGGAGTGCGGCGTGCTCGGCTTCCAGGCCGGCTTCGGCCGCAACGACCCCTTCTTCACGATCCTGTTCGGCCTGGCCCAGTTCCAGCTGGGCATCGGCTCCACTCCGGTGACGGGGGCGGAAACCGGCCAGGCGGATCCGGAGGTGATCTTCCGCGGCCTGGAGCACGGCCTCGGTGTCACCCGGGACCTGATCAGCGACTGGGATCCCTGGGAGGACTTCCCCCGGCCCCTGGAGGAGGTGCGTCGCCAGTACGGCATCCGGCCGCGTCAGTCGGTGGGGGCAGACCCGGCACCGTGAGCGGCGGTCCGGCCCGGTGAAATTCGACGTAGAACCGCACGCCGGGGCCGGGCTCAGCCCGGTGCCACTGGGTGGGAGCGACGATGCCGGGCCGTTCGGGCGTCAGCACCACCAGCTCCTCGTCGGGCTCCAGAAACCGGAACGGCAGCGAACCCTCCAGCACCACGACCCGGGCCCACACACCCTTTTTGGTGCTGTGCTGCGCCCGCAGACCCGCCGGCACCGTCTCGGCATCGAAGGTGGGCGTGCGCTTGTAGGGCGTCAGGCCGGTGGGCAGATCAGCGCGCATCGGTGTGTCCAGGGTCCGCCGCCTGGTGACCGTCCTAGCCAGCCCGATCGGCTCCGGACTGCTTCAGCAGAAACGCCTGCACCGCCGGATCGTCCGCCAGGGCGATGGCGCGCCGGTAGGCCTGCCGGGCCTCGGCGGCCTGGCCGCTCCGCTTCAGCAGGTGGGCCCGCAGCGCCCACCAGGGCTGGTGCTCCCGCAGGGGGGGATCGGCGGCCGCCAGGGCATCCAGTTCGGCCAGGGCCCCGGTGGGACCCGCCAGCTCGGCCAGCACGGCGATGCGGCTCACCCTGGCCCCCGCACTCGGGGCCAGAGCCAGCAGGCCGTCGTAGAGCGCCAGCAGGGCCGGCCAGTCGACCGTGCCACTGACGGCGCGGTGGGCATGCAGCGACTGGATCGCCGCCTCCAGCTGGAAGCGCCCGGGCCGCCCCGCCCGGGAGGCCTGGGTCAGGGCCGTCTCGGCTTCGGCGATCAGGCCGGCGTCCCACAGGGCCGGCTCCTGCTCCAGCAGCGGCACGTAGCTGCCGTCGGCGGCCCGCCGGGCCCCGTGACGCGCCTCACAGTGCAGCAGCAGGGCGAGCAGGCCGCCGGCCTCCGGCTCCTCGGGCAGCAGGGCGGCGCACAGCCGCGCAAGCAGCAGCGCCTCCTGTGCCAGCCCCCGGTCGCGACCCTCGTCGCCCTGACCATCCCAGCCGGTGGTGTAGGCCGCGTAGATCGCCTGCAGCACCGCCGCCGAGCGGGCGGGCAGGGCCTCCGCAACCGGCAGCACGAACGGAATGCGGGCCTCGCGGATCTTGGCCTTGGCCCGCACCAGCCGCTGGCCCATGGTGGCCGGCGCCACCAGGAAGGCGGCGGCGATCCGGGAGGCGTTGAGCCCCAGGACGGTCTGGAGCATCAGCGGGGCCTGGATCCCCGGATCGATCGCCGGGTGGGCGCAGAGGAACAGCAGCCGCAGCCGCTCGTCGGGGAAGTCCATGGGCGGATCAGGGGTGTCGGGATCCGTGGCGTCGGGATCCGTGGCGACGGCATCCAGCTCCGGCAGCAACTGCTCCAGGGTCCGGTCGCGGCGGGCCCGGTCGATCAGACGCCGCCGGGCCACCACCAGCAGCCAGGCTTCGGGGGCCCGGGGCACCCCCTCGCTGGGCCAGCGCCGCAGGGCGGCGAGGAAGGCATCGCCGAGGGCGTCCTCCGCCGCCGCCACATCGCCGCAGCGGGCGGTGAGCCAGGCCACCAGCTTGCCGAAGGACTGCCGTGCCGCCAGCTCCGCCGCCCGACGCCCCTCCATCTCAGTGGGCTTCCATGGCGAGCACGGGCCGCACCTCCACGGCGCAGCGCTCCGCCGCCGGGCAACGGGCGGCCCAGGTGAGGGCGGCGTCGAGGTCGGGCACATCGATCAGGAAGAAGCCGCCCAGCTGCTCCTTGCTGTCGGGGAAGGGCCCGTCCTGCACCTGCCGCTCCCCGTGGCGCAGGCGCACGGTGGTGGCGGTGTGGGCGGACTGCAGGGCCTCGCCGCCGGCCATGTGGCCGGCCTCGGCCAGGGCCTGGGAGTAGGCGGCGTAGGCCGGCATCAGGCCGGGACGGTCGGCGAAGTCCTGCTCGGTTTCGTAGATCAGAACGGCGTACTGCATGGTGGGGACTCGAAAGGTTGGTGGGGGACCCACTCCCGGAGGGCGTGCGTCATCTCCATGACGGACGGCGGGCCGCCATTTCGACAGAATGGCCACACCCGACTCACCCGTGCCCTCCATGCCCAAGGTCGAGATCTACACCTGGCGCTTCTGCCCCTTCTGCATCCGGGCCAAGCAGCTCCTCGACCGCAAGGGCGTGACCTACACGGAGTACGTCATCGACGGCGATGAGGAGGCCCGCGACGCGATGGTGGCCCGGGGCAGCGACGGCCGGCGCTCGGTGCCCCAGGTCTTCATCGACGACGCCCATGTGGGCGGCTGCGACGACCTCTACGCCCTCGAGCGCCAGGGCCGGCTGGATGCGCTGCTGGCCGTCGCCAGCTAGGGGGCGGCGGCGCCCTTCCATTCCGCCAGCTCCACGGTGATGCCCTCCGGCCCCCGGAGGAACACCAGCTTGCGGAGGTGGAAGTCCATCACCGCGTTGCGGAGCGCGATGCCTCCGGCCTGCAGCCGGGCCACCGTGGCCTCCAGGTCGTCGACGGCGAAGCAGATGTGGTTGAACCCCACCCGGGCCAGGTTGTCCATGGCCGGCTCGGGCAGGGGCTCCGGGTGGCGGTAGTGCAGCAGCTGCACCTCCAGCCGCGGCGTGGCGCCGGCCAGCACGAGCGTCACGTGGTCCGCCTCGAGGCCTTCCACCCCCATGTAGTCGGAAAACTGGGGCCCGCTGATCAGCACGGCCTTGTCCTCGACGAAGCCCAGCAGGCCGAAGAAGCGCCGGGCCGCCGCCAGGTCCCGAACGACGACGGTGACGTGATCGAAATGCCGGATCATGGGGATCACTGCGAGGTCCGATTCTCGCTGGGCCCGGCACCACAGGGGGTCCTGACGTGGCCCGAGGCCCCCACAGCGGAGGCCCAGCAGCCAGAGTGAGGCCCACCTCCGGCCGGCCCGATGAGCGACAACGCCAGCCCCGCCGATGCCGCCACGCCCGGCCAGGGCGGCGGCTGGCCCCTGATCGACGGCTGGGCCAAGGCCACCCTCTCGCCGCGGGGCCCCAAGCTCTGGCAGACCCTCAACCACAAGAGCGCCTGCCTCTCCTGCGCCTGGGGCACCGGCGGCCAGCACGGCGGCTTCGTCGACGAACTGGGGGAGCCGCTGCAGCGCTGCCTCAAGAGCGTCGAGGCGATCATGGCCGAGCTGCAGCCGGCGGTGAGCGAGGGGGTGTTCGGCCGCCGCAGCCTGGCGGACCTCCACCAGCTCTCCTCGATGGAGGCCGACCGCCTCGGCCGCCTCAGCCACCCCCTGCTGCTGCGGGAGGGCGGCAGCCACTACGAGCGCATCGGCTGGGACGACGTGTTCGCCATCGCCGAGGCCGCCTTCCGGCGCCCGCCGGAGAGGGTGGCCTCCTACAGCTCGGGCCGCTCCTCCAACGAGGCGGCCTACCTGCTGCAGCTGCTGCTGCGGGCCATGGGCTCCAACAACCTGGCCGACTGCTCCGACCTCTGCCACGCCCCCTCCACCGTGGGGCTCAATGCCGTCTTCGGCTCCGGCACCTCGATGGTGAGCCTGGAGAGCCTGCAGCAGGCCGACTGCGTGGTGCTGGTGGGCTCCAACGCCCCGGCCAACCACCCGCGGCTGATGAACGAGCTGATCAAGCTGCGCCAGCGGGGCGGCACCGTGATCGTCATCAACCCGGTGATCGAGGTGGGGCTGCTGAAGTTCGGCTCCCCCGCCTTCCCGATCCGCTCGATGCTGGCGGGCTCGGAGATCGCCTCGCTGTTCCTGCAGCCCGTACCGGGCAGCGACACGGCCGTGTTCCTGGGGCTGCAGAAGGCCCTGCTGGAGGCCGGGGCCGTGAAGCGCGATTTCCTGGCCGCCCATGCCGAGGGCTGTGAGGCGCTGCTGGCGCAGCTGGAGAGCACCTCCTGGGAAGCGATCACCGCCAGCTGCGGCCTCAGCCGCCAGGAGCTGGAGCACGCCGCCGCCGTGATCGCCGCGGCCCGGGGCGTGGTGTTCGCCTGGGCGATGGGGATCACCCACCACGCCAACGGCATCAACAACGTGCAGGCGATCGCCAACACGGCCCTGCTCAGCGGCAACGTGGGCCGGCCCGGCGCCGGCACCATGCCGATCCGGGGCCACTCCAACGTGCAGGGCTTCGGCTCGATGGGGGTCACCGTCAAGCTGCGGGCGGAGATGCAGCGGGCCCTCGAGCAGCTGCTGGGCCGGCCCCTGAGCCGGGTGCCCGGCTACGACACCCGCGCCCTGATCGAGGCCGCCGATGCCGGCCGGGTCGACACCCTGCTGTGCCTGGGGGGCAATCTCTGGGGCGCCAACCCCGACAGCGGCGAGGCGAAGCGCGCCCTTGGCCGCATCGACACGATCCTGTACCTGGCCACCAAGCCCAACCAGGGCCACTTCCACGGTCTGGCCGCCCGCCAGACCCTGGTGCTGCCGGTGTTCAACCGCTTCGAGACGCCGCACCGCACCACGACCGAATCGGGCAACAACTACGTGCGCCTCAACGAGCCAGGCACCACCCACCTGCGCGGCGCCGACCTGATCAGCGAGGTGGCGTTCCTGGCGGAACTGGCCCGGCGGCTGATGGGCACGGATCCGATCGACTGGGGGCGGCTGCAGGATCCGTCCTACGTGCGGGAACTGATCGGCGGCACCGTGCCCGGCTACGGCCCGATCGCCCGCATCGATGCCACCCGGCAGGAGTTCAGCGTCGAGGGGCGCCTGTTCGAGAGCCCAACCTTCCCCACCCCCAGCGGCCGGGCCCGGATGGCACCCACCCCCCTGCCCGAGCTGTCGCTGCCGGAGGCGGAGCACTTCGGCGGCCTCGGGCCGGGGGAAAGGGGGATGGTGCTGGCCCTGATCACGGCCCGCAGCTACGGCCAGCACAACACCGTCGTCTACAAGGCCGGCGACAGCTACCGGGGCATGCCCCACCGCCACACGATCCTGATGAACCGGGCCGACCTGCGCCGCTGTGGCCTGTCGGCCCACCAGCGGGTCACGGTGCAGGGGGAGGCGGGCGCCCTGGAGGGGGTGGAGATCATCCCCGGCGAGATCCGCGAGGGGGCGGCGCTGATGTTCTACCCGGAGGTGAACGTGATCATGAAGGCCGTCATCGACCCCCGCTGCGGCACCCCGGCCTTCAAGCGGGTGCCGGTGCTGGTGCGGGGTGCCGTGGCCGCTGGCCATGGCGGCTGACGCCCCGGAGGGGGCGGCGGCGGAGCGGCAGCGGCTGGCCGCCGACGATCGCCGCGAAGCCCGCTGGCGCCGCTGGGGTCCCTACCTGAGCGATCGCCAGTGGGGCACGGTGCGGGAGGACTACAGCGCCGACGGCAACGCCTGGGAGCATTTCCCCTTCGAACAGGCCCGCTCCCGTGCCTACCGCTGGGGGGAGGACGGCCTGCTGGGCCTCTGCGACAACCACCAGCGCCTCTGTTTCGCCCTCGCCCTCTGGAACGGCCACGACCCCTTTCTCAAGGAACGGCTGTTCGGGCTCGGCGGCCCCCAGGGCAACCATGGTGAGGACGTCAAGGAGATCTACGTCCACCGCGACAGCACCCCCAGCCACAGCTGGATGCGGGGGCTGTACCGCTACCCCCACGGACGCTTCCCGTACGAGGAGCTGGTGGCGGAGAACGGCCGCCGCGGCCGCGACGACCCTGAATACGAACTGCTCGACACCGGCATCTTCGCCGGCGACCGCTTCTGCGACATCGCGGTGACCTACGCCAAGGCGGCCCCGGACGACATCCTCATCCGCCTGAGCGTCACCAACCGCGGCCCCGATCCCCACACCCTGCACCTGCTGCCCACCCTCTGGTTCCGCAACACCTGGAGCTGGGGCGGTGACGAACCGCGCCCCTCGATCCGTCCGGTCCCCGGGTCCTCCCAAGCCGAGCCCTGGCGGACCCTGGCCGCGACCCACCCGGCGATGGGGACCTTCTGGCTCCATGCGGAGCAGCCGACCGCGGCACATGAAGGGTCGGGGGCTGGCCAGCCGGAGCTGCTGGTCACCGACAACGAGACCAATGCCCGGCGGCTGTTCGGCTCCGCCAACAGCGGCCCCTACGTCAAGGACGGCATCAACGACCGGGTGGTGGCGGGTGAGCGGGGGGCGGTGAATCCCGAGGGCGTCGGCACCAAGGCGTCGCTGCATTACGTCCTGCCCCTGGCGGCGGGGGAAACCCGGGAGCTGAAGCTGCGGCTGGTGGATCGCCGGCTGACGGCCGATCCCCTCGGCGCCGACTTCGAGGCCCTCTGCCGGGAACGGCAGCGGGAGGCGGACGGTTTCTACGCAGGCCTGCTCCCGCCCGGGCTGCCACCCGAGCTGGGCGAGCTGCAGCGCCAGGCCTTCGCCGGCCTGCTCTGGAGCAAGCAGACCTACCTCTACGTGATCCGGGACTGGCTGGCGGGGGATCCGGCCACCCCACCGCCACCGGCCCACCGCCACGGCCGCAACCACCGGTGGCCCCATGTCCATGCCGACGACGTGCTCTCCATGCCCGATGGGTGGGAGTACCCCTGGTTCGCCGCCTGGGACCTGGCCTTCCACTGCGTGCCCCTGGCCCTGGTGGATCCCGGCTTCGCCAAGCACCAGCTCGACCTGCTGACCCGGGAGTGGTACATGCACCCCAACGGCCAGCTGCCCGCCTACGAGTGGGCCTTCGGCGACGTCAACCCGCCCGTGCACGCCTGGGCCACCTGGCAGGTGTACAGCCTGGAGAAGCGGGCCACCGGCAGCGGCGACCGGCCGTTCCTGGAGCGGGTGTTCCAGAAGCTGCTGCTCAACTTCACCTGGTGGGTGAACCGCAAGGACGCGGAGGGCAACAACATCTTCCAGGGCGGCTTCCTGGGACTCGACAACATCGGTGTGTTCGATCGCAGCGCCCCCCTGCCCACCGGCGGCTTCATCGAGCAGGCCGATGGCACCAGCTGGATGGGCATGTTCTGCCTCAACATGCTCACCATCTCCCTGGAGCTGGCGCAGGAGAATCCCGTCTACGAGGACATGGCGACGAAGTTCTTCGAGCACTTCCTCTACATCGCCGCCGCCATGAATGCCCACGGCGACGGCGGCAACAACCTCTGGGACGACGAGGACGGCTTCTTCCACGACGTGCTCCATCTGCCTGACGGCCAGCGGCTGCCGCTGAAGATCCGCTCGATGGTGGGGCTGATTCCCCTGTTCGCCATCACCATCCTCGAACCGGAGGTGCTCGAGCGGCTGCCGGCCTTCCGGGAGCGGCTCGAGTGGTTCATCCAGCACCGTCCCGATCTCAAGGTGAACGTGGCCTGCATGGAGACCAAGGGGCAGAAGGCCCGCCGTCTGCTCGCCCTCACTTACCTCAGCCCCAACCGCTTCGTGGCGGAGGACCGCTTCCGGCGCATCCTGGCGCGCCTCTTCGATCCGGCCGAATTCCTCGGCGACCACGGCATCCGCTCCCTCTCCCGCCACCATGCCGACCACCCCTACGTCTTCTCTTTCGAGGGTCTGGAGTACCGGGTCGGCTACGAGCCGGCGGAGTCGCGCTCCGGCCTGTTCGGCGGTAATTCCAACTGGCGCGGCCCGGTGTGGTTCCCCGTCAACCATCTGCTGATCGAGGCCCTGCACCAGTTCCACCGCTACGCCGGTGATGGCTTCCAGGTGGAATGCCCCACCGGCTCCGGCCGCTGGCTCAGCCTGCAGCAGGCCGCCGACCTGATCACCGACCGGCTGATCGGCCTGTTCCTGCCGCGCCCCGACGGGCCACCTCCGGCCTACGGCGCCAGCGCCGCCTTCCTCACCGATGCCGAAGGCCGGCGCCTGCACCTGTTCCACGAGTACTTCCACGGCGACGACGGCACCGGCCTGGGCGCCAGCCACCAGACGGGCTGGACAGCCCTGGTGGCCCAGCTGATCCACGACCGTGGCCTGCGCATGGCCGGGGAGACTCCGCGCGCCGATCAGCCCCCCAGGTAGGCCATCTCCGCCGGCGCCGGCCGCTGGTCGGCCGCTTCCTGGCGCTCCTCGCTCCAGCGGTCGCGGCGGGCGCGCCACAACTGCTCCAGGGCCTGCCGCAGCCGGCCCGGCTCGGGCCGGGGCCGCAGCCAGGGCTTGAGGTCGGTGCCGTCGGCGGCGAACAGGCAGCTGTAGGCCACCCCATCGGCGGTGATCCGCAGCCGGTTGCAGTCGCCGCAGAAGGGCGCCGTGATCGAGGCCACCACCGCCAGGTGGGCGGCGCCATCGGCTCCGGCAGCGTCAGCGATGCGGTCGCGGTAGCGCCAGCGGCCGGCGGTGCCGTGGGGCGCCCGTCCCACGGGCTCCAGCGGCCAGGCCGCCCCGATGCGGGCCACCATCTCGGCCGCCGGCAGCACCTGCTCCGGCTCCCAGCCGTTGCGGTTGCCCACATCCATGAACTCGATCAGGCGCAGCTCCAGCCCCTGCTCCCGGGCCAGGGCCGCCAGGGGCAGCAGCTGGTCGGCGTTGCCGGAGCGGGTGATCACCGCGTTCAGCTTCAGGGCGCCGCGGGCCGGATCGAAGCCCGCCTCCCGCGCGTGCCGGATCGCCGCCAGCACCTTCTCGAGCACGGCGTCGCCGGCGGCCGCACCGGCCAGGCCGGCCATGCGGGCCACGCTGGCCCCGTCGGTGCCATCGAGGCTGAGGGTGATCCGGTCGAGCCCCGCCGCCTTCAGCTGCCGGGCCCGCTCGGCGCCCAGCAGCACCCCGTTGCTGGTGAGGGCGATCTCCCGCAGGGCGCCGCGGGGATCGCCGGGGTCGCGCCGCCGCAGCGGCTGCAGGGCCGCAATCAGCTCCTCCAGGCGCCGGTGCAGCAGGGGCTCGCCGCCGGTGAGGCGCAGGGTGTGCACCCCCAGGCCCACGGTCGCCTCCACCAGCGCCACCCGTTCCGCCAGGGTCAGCAGGTCGGGCGGGTCCTCCAGATCCGGGCAGCAGTAGGGACAGGCCAGGTTGCAGCGGGCCGTCAGCGACAGCCGCAGCACCCCCAGGGGCCGGCCATGCAGATCCAGGGGACGCTCCGCCATGGCAGGAAAGCTAGGGCCACAGGCCGGTGGCGTCGTCGGGGGTGTTGGCGTTGCGCAGACCCGCGGGCGGCAGCGGCACCGGCACCACCGCCTCTCCCGCCAGCCAGTCCTGCAGCCGCCGGCCGCCCGCCGCCGTGAAGGCCCGCAGCCGCTCACGCAGCCCGGGATGGGCCGGGTAGACCCCCAGGAGCGGCTGCAGCCGCCGGCCGTCGTGGGCCAGGTGAATGGCGATGTCGTCAATGGCGGCGGGGGCGCCAGCGGCGGCGTGGGTGGCGGCGGCCCCCAGCAGGGCCTCAAGGGCAGCCGTCTCCAGCCAGGGCATGTCCACCGGGCAGAGCAGCAGGTGCTGGCCGGGGTGGTGCGCCATCAGCCGATCGAGGGCCAGCAGCGGCCCCTCCCGGGGCGGCGGCTCCTCCAGGACGCTGATCGGGTGGCCCAGTCCGTCCCGCAGGGGCCGTGCCAGGGCCTGGTGGGCCCGGTGGTGGCTGACCAGGGTGATCGGCAGCGGCAACGCCGCCAGCTGGGCCAGGCTGAACTCCAGCCAGGTGCCCCCGGCGGGATGGGGCAGCAGGGCCTTGTCCGTGCCCATGCGGCGGCTGGCGCCGCCGCTGAGCAGGCAGGCCCGCAGGCCGTTCATGCCTCGAGACCGAACTCGGCGAAGGCCCGCGGCAGGTTGCGGTGCTCGTGGCCCGGATGGCTGAGCTTCACCAGGGCGAAGCGCTGCAGCTCATCGAGCTGCCCCCAGGCGTGGGGGGGGAGGGTCAGCCCCAGCTGCAGGCAGGAGGCGAGCAGCACCTCCGGGGGCTCGTCGCCCTGTTGCCACGGGGCGCCGCAGGCGGGCTCCAGCCGCCCGGCGGCGCCGGCGGCCATGGCGGCCGTGCGCTGGGCGAGCCAGTGGTCCAGCGCCACCAGGGCAGCGGGATCGTCGGGCCAGTCGAGCAGCCGCTGCCGTTCACCCTCGTCGAGGTCGCCCCAGTGGCTCAGCTTCAACTTGACGCCCACCAGGTCGAGCTTGCGCCGAACGGCCATGGGGATGCAGCGCAGGTCGCCGACGAAGTCGGCCTCGAAGCCGAAACAGCGGTCATGGCGACCCATGGCGCCGATCCCCGGGAGGCGCCCACCCTAGGCAGCTCTAGCGTTCAGCTTGATGTGCGTGTCAGGTCCATGCCCAGGGCCCCCGCGACCCCTGCCGCCGAGCGCCGGGCCGATGCGGTCAGGGCCCTGCTGGAGCTGGCCGCCGACATGGCTCCCGACCAGATCAGCACGGCGGCGGTCGCCGGGCGCATGGGGGTGAGCCATGGGGCCCTCTTCCGCCACTTCCCCAGTCGCGAGGCCCTCTGGACCGAAGCGGTGCACTGGTCCACCGGGGAGCTGGAGGTCCGTCTCGAGGCCCTGGCAGGCCAGGTCTTCCGCGACCCTGATGGCGAAGTGGCGGCGCTGCTGAAGGCCCATGCCGCCCTGGTCCAGGCCCATCCGGGGTTGCTCCGCCTCTGGTTCGCCGAGTTGCAGCGGCCGGGTACGAGTCCGGCGCGGGAGGAGGGCAAGGCGTTCATGGGTCGTTTCCGCCGCAGGCTCCAGGAGGTGATCGCCGCTGGACAGGCCCGTCACTGGTTTGAACCGGGTCTGGATCCGGCCGAGCTCGCCGGACTTCTGGTGGCCGTCCACCAGGGGCTGATGCTTCAGGGCCTGGCCCACGACAGCCTGGATCAACTGGCGGAGCGCACGGAGAAGGCCGTGGGCCTGATCCTCAGGGGGTGGCATCGGCGGCCTCCGGCCGAGGCCGGCCCAGAAGCAGCACCAGGGGGATGACGGCCAGGAACAGCACGGCCACCACCCGGAACACGTCCCCGTAGGCCAGCAGCGCCGCCTGCCGGTCCACCTGCCGGCTCAGCAGCTGCAGGGCCTGGGCAGGCCCCTCGCCGGAGCCGCCCGCCCGCTCCTGCAGCCAGGACTGCAGGGCGATCAGACGCTGCTGCAGCAGGGGGTTGGCGGTCGTCAGATGCTCCACCAGGTGGGCCCGGTGCAGGGTGGTGCGGCGCTCCACCACCAGGGTGAGCAGGGCGATGCCGAAGGTACCTCCCAGCTGGCGGGAGAGGTTGTAGAAACCGCTGCCGGCGCCCACCTCCTCGCGGGGCAGGGGGCCGAGGCTGGCCAGGCTCAGCGGCAGGAACATCATCACCGTGGTGATCCCCCGGGCGATCAGCGGCCAGAACAGAGCCTCCGCGCCGGTGTCCGGCCCGATCGCCGCCATCCAGACCATGGTGAGCACCATGCCGGCGGCCCCGAGGCCGATCAGCAGGCGGGGATCGATCCGCTGCACCACGCGGCCGAGCAGCGCCATGGTCAGGGCCGAGGCCAGGGCACCGGGCAGCAGCAGCAGCCCGGTCTGGGTGGCCGTGTACCCCAGCACCGACTGGGCGAACACCGGAACCACGAAGACCGTGCCGTAGAGGCCCATGCCCAGCACCACCGAGAAGAGGCTGCCGGCCGCCAGATAGCGGTGCCGCAGCACCCGCAGGTCCACGGCCGGTCGTCGCTGCCGCCGTTCCCACCACACGAACACCGGCAGGCTGACGGCGGCGAGGAGGCCCAACTGACGCAGGCCGGCGTCCTCGAACCAGTCGAGCTGGTGCCCCTGCTCCAGCACCACCTGGAGGCTGGCCAGGCAGGCGGTGAGCAGCAGGATGCCCACCCAGTCCACAGGCGTGGAGGCCTCGGCCCTGTCCCCATCGGGCTCCAGGAAGGCCAGGGCCATCAGCACCGTGACCAGGCCCACCGGAACGTTGATGAAGAAGATCCAGCGCCAGCCCAGGCCATCGGTGAGCAGGCCCCCCAGGGTCGGCCCCAGGGCCGGACCCGCCAGCACCACGACGCCGAACATCCCCTGGGCGACGCCCTGCAGCGACGGGGGCACGGCCCGGAACAGGATGGTCTGGGCCTTGGGCAGCAGACCACCCCCCAGCAGCCCCTGCAGAATGCGGGCGCCGATGAGCCAGCCCAGGCTCGGCGCCAGCCCGCACAGCACGGAAGCGACCGTGAAGCCCGTCAGGCAGAAGATGAAGTAGCTGCGCTCGCCGAAACGTCCGCTCAGCCAGCTGCTCAGCGGGATCATCACCACGGTGGCCATGGCGTAGCCGGTGACCACCCAGCCCACCTCCGCCAGGGTGGCGCCCAGGTTGGCCTGGATGCTGATCAGCGCCACGTTGGTGATGCTGGTGTCGATGATCTCCAGCAAGGCGCCGATTGAGGCGGTCAGCACCACAGCCCACTGACGGAGGGTGAGCCTCTCCGTCACAGCCGCCTTCACGGCCACCGTCGCTGCCCCCTCACGGCCGACGCACCTGCACCCGTACCGAAAGACCCGGCACCAGGTGGGCCGCGGCCACCTCGCGGGGGTCCAGGCCGATGCGGGCGGTGACCCGCTGCACCACCTTGGTGAAGTTGCCGGTGGCGTTGTCGGGCGGGAGCAGGGTGAAGCGGGCCCCGGAGGCCGGGGCGATGCCGAGCACGGTGCCATGGAACACCCTGCCGGGGAAGGCATCGACGCGCACGTCGGCCGGCTGTCCCGGCCGCAGCGCGGCCAGCTGGGTCTCCTTGAAGTGCGCCTCCACCCAGGGGACGCCGCTCACCAGGGTCATCAGGGGCTGGCCCGGCTGCACCTGGCTGCCGGGTTCCGCCTGTCGGTCTCCGATGCGCCCGGCGCTGGGGGCCACCACCCGGTCGTAGGACAGGTCGAGCCGGGCCCTCTCCAGGGCGGCCTGGGCCTGCAGGATGCGGGCCTCGGCGGCGGCGACCTTCTGCCGGTTCACCGTCACCTGCGCCAGGCTGGCCTGGGCGCTGCGGCCGCTGGCCTGGCCCCGGAGGACCGCGCCCTTTGCCTGGCTGTAGCCGGCCCGGGCCCGGTCCAGCTCCTGACGGGAGACGCCGCCCTGCTGCACCAGCGTCTCCAGACGCCGGACATCGGCCGCGGCCCGAGCCAGCTCACCTTCGGCGGCGATGCCCTCCCCCCGGGCCTGGTCGAGGGCCGCGGCCGCCAGATTGGTGCTCGATCCGGTGGCTGAGCGAAGGGACAGGGCCTCCTGCCGGGCCTGGATCAGGTCCGCCTGGGCCTGACGCAGCCGGGCCTGGGCGTCGCGGGGATCGAGCAGCAGCAGGGGATCGCCCGCCGCCACGGCCTGGTCGTCCTCCACCAGCACCCGGGCGATGGTGCCCGGGATGCGACTGGCGATCACCGTGAGGTGGGCCTGCAGCTGGGCATCATCGGTGGACTCCAGTCCCCGTTGGCCCAGCAGCCAGCCGCCCACACCCGCAGCGACCCCCAGGCCGAGGAGCGGCGGCAGCCACCGGCGCGCCAGGGAGCGGCGGCGGCCGGGATTGGGGTGCACGGCCTTGAGGACGGGCTCGGGTGCCGTGGCTTCCCTGGGCAGCAGGGCGGAAGGAGGTGAAGCGGTCCCCATGGACGATCGCGCCGAGTGAGTACTTGCTCACATCAAGTTAGGACCTGCGCTCACCGCTGGGGTCCTCCGTGCCGATCCGCTGCAGACGGCTTCTCCACCACCGGAACTGGCCCAACGCCCACGGGCTTTCGTAGCCGATCTCACCGTGGGACCCCACCAGGATTAGGTTCACTGAAGAGACCGCAGAGGCTTCTCACGGAGTCGCTCCCATGACCGCCACCGTCCCGTCGAGAGACGAGCTGCAGGATCACCGGCCCTCGGGAACCAGCCAGGGTCCCCGGCCGGCTCCGATGTTTGAGCTGATCCCCTACGAGAAGTTCCGCGACACGCCGTCGGTGCGGTTCTTCGACATCACCGTGCCCACCTCGAACAAGCGGGATCTGGTGGTCCACTCGGGTCCGGCGGTGAGCCCGCCGGACTGCCAGGAGACCGGCAGCTGGCAGTTCTATCTCCACCCCCACCAGGAGGACAACCTGCTCGCCATGCATGGCGGCCGCACCTTCTTCCTGGTCAATCTCGGCTGGAACTACCCGTATCACATCGTTCGCCTCGACTGCGGCGGCGACATCCTGCGCATTCCCCCCGGCACGTTCCACCGCTCCGTCTCCGATCCCGACGGCTCCCTGGTGCTCAACCAGGCCGTGCGCGAAGAGGGCGCCAGCGTTGTGCGCGAGTTCCGGGTCTACAACAGCCACCGCATCCCCCGGCTGTTCGCCGTGACCTCCAAGACCGCCCCCCTGCCCAAGCTCCACGGGGTGAGCTGGTAGGCGGTGAGCTGGGAGGCAGCGGCCTCAGGCCACCGCCGCGCCGGACAGCAGACTTTCGAAGGCCTCAGCGGGCATCGGCCGTCCCAGCAGGAACCCCTGGAACTGGTCGCAGCCGAGGTTCTGGAGCATGCGTAGTTGCTCGGGGGTCTCCACCCCTTCCGCCAGGGTCATCAGCCCCAGCTCCTTGGCCATCACGATCGTGGCCTTGACGATCGCCAGGTCAGCGTCGTCGTTGCCGAGCCGTTCCACGAAGAACCGGTCGATCTTGAGCTTGTCGAGGGGCAGGGAGTGGAGCATGGCCAACGAGGAGTAGCCCGTGCCGAAGTCGTCGATGGCCAGGCTGAACCCGCTCTCGGCGAGCTGCCGCAGTTGTTCGCCGGCACGGCCGGGATCGTTGAGCAGGGCCGTTTCTGTGATTTCCAGCTCCAGGTTCTCCGGCACCAGGTCATAGGTGCTCAGCGCCCCGGCCAGCAGCTCGGAAAGGGAGGGATGCTCGGCCCCCAGCTGCAGGGCCGAGATGTTGATCGCCACTTTCCCCGGCCGCAGGCCCTGGCGATGCCAGGCATGCAGTTGCCGGCAGGCCTCTTCGATCACCCAGAGGCCGATGGTGTGGATCTGGCCGGATTTCTCCGCCAGCGGGATGAAGACGTTGGGGGACACCATCCGGCCGTTCTGGTCACGCCAGCGCAGCAGGGCCTCGGCCCCGGCGATCCGGGTGCCGCCCCGGTCGATCTGGGGCTGGTAGAAGAGCCGCAGCTGCTCCCGGTCGATCGCCCGGGCCAGGCTGAGCTCCAGCTCGAGGCGCTCGCGCAGCTGCAGGCTGATCTCCGGGCTGTAGAGGCGCAGCTGGTTCTTGCCGTGCTGCTTGGCCTCCATCAGGGCCGTGTTGGCGCAGCGCAGCAGGGTGTCCGGGTCGGAGCCGTGGTCAGGGGCCAGGGCCACCCCGAGCGAAGCGCTGGGCTGGACCGCCAGACCGGTGCCCATCCCGGGGGTGTTGCCGAGGCTGCGCCGGATCTCCTCCGCCCACTGGAGGGCCTCGAGCCGGTCGGCCATGGCCATGGGCCTCAGCAGGATGAACTCGTCGCTGCCCACCCGGGCCAGCCAGTCGTCCGGCCGCATCAGGTGACGCAGGCAGCTGCCGCTGGCCTGGAGCACCTGGTTGCCGATCTCATGCCCCAGGCTGTTGTTGATCGACTGGAAGTTGTCGAGGTCGAGGTTGATCAGGGCGATGCCGTGCTCCCGGCCAGCCATGCGCAGCAGGCGGGCCAGCTGGCGGACAGCGGCGGCCTTGTTGGGCAGCCTGGTGAGGGGATCGACGAAGGCGATGCGCTCCAGCCGCTGCTGGATCTCGTGCTGCTCGCTGATGTCCTGGACAGTGCCCACCGTGATGAGTGGCTCGCCCTCGTCGCCGAGGGTGGTGCGCCCCCGCTCCAGCACCACCTTGAGACGGCCATCGTCGAGCAGCAGCCGGTACTCGATCCTGTAGGGCCGGCCGGTGCGGGACGCTTCCTTGAAGGTGGCATCCACCATGGCGCGATCGTCCGGATGCACCTTGCGGAGAAACAGCGCATAGGTCGGGGCTTCCCCGTCCGGGGAGGCGCCCAGGATGCTGTAGGTCTCGCTCGACAGGAGCAGCTCGCCCGTGCGGTGGTTCAGCTCCCAGCTGCCCACGTGGGTGAGCCGCTCGGCCTCCTGCAGCAGCGAGCCCAGCCGGGTGCTTTCCCGCAGGGTCGGATCCAGTTCGGTGCGATCGCGGTGGCTCACGAGGGCCACCAGCCGACCGCAGAGGTCGAGCACCTGATAGGTCACGGACACATCCCGGCAGGTGCCGGAGCGGGCCCGGTGACGCGTGGCGAAGCTGCCCCTGGGGTGCTGACGCATCGCCAGCAGCTGGTCGCGCATCAGGTCGTCGGCCAGCTCCTCATCCGCCTGAATCGCCGCCGGGTTCAGGGTGAGGAAGTGCTCCCGGGCGTAGCCGAGCCGCTCGTGGGCCGAACGGTTGCAATCGATGAAATGGCCACTGGCCAGATCAAGCACGACAAGATCATCGCTGCCCAGATCGGCGGCAAAACGCAGTGCATCGCCGACGCTGTCGACGCAAGGAATCAGCCCCTGTTCCGCCGGGGTGCTGAACCAGAAGGATTGCACTGACGGTTCCATTCACGAAAGATCTTAGGCAGCGTTTTCATTGCTGACCAGGATCGGAAGAAAACCCGCTGGCGGGCTGAAGCGTGGCGGGGTGACGGCCTTCCTCCTGAAGATTCGACTGCATACGTGGGAAGCTCAGGGCCGGAAAAGTGAGGGAAAGAGAAGAATTCAACGACCCTGATCGCCCGGCCGCACTTGGTTTTCGGCAATCCTCAGGTCGATGGTGAGATCCGTCGGGCGCTGGCGGCCCTGCCAGGGGGGAGCGCCGGGCAGCGGCCCCGCCACTGGTGACGGAGCGGGATCAAAGCGGTGGCCGTCCGGGTGCAGCTGGAAGGCCTGATCGCCGCCGGGGGTGCGCACCGTCAGCTCCAGGGGCATGTGGGGCTCGATCGCCGGATGCAGGCACGGGTAGAGCCGCTGGAAGCGGAAGCGGACCGCCAGCGGCCGTTCGGCCCCGTCGGCGGCGGGCTCCAGCGGCAGGGGCCGGCCGTTGATGAACAGCCCGCAGTCGCGGCGGAACGCTGCATTGGCCACCACCTCGAAGCGGCGCAGGGAGCCGTCGATGAAGCGGCTGGTGAACCCACCCTGCACCGGGGTGTCACAGATCAGGGGCCAGGGCTCGGGGGCCGGCAGCAGCTCCAGGGTGGGCGCCGTGCCGGTGGGGCCGGCCTGCCCCTGCCAGCGCAGCAGGGGCGGAAAGCGCCACTCCCAGATGGCCCGGAACGGCGCCGGATCGAGGGCCAGGTCATCGGCCGCCAGGTCGGCCAGGATGGCCTCCAGATCGGCCCAGAGCTGGCTGGGCAGCAGCTGGCGGTCGTGCAGGGCCGGGCCCCAGTCGTGCAGCTGGGTGGGCCGGTGGCGGGACTCCAGAAGGTGGGCCGCCAGGGCGCTCCACAGGAGGGCGATGGTGCTGCTCCACTCCATGCGGGGCAGGCTCTCCAGCGCCCGGAACTCCACCAGGCCCAGGCATCCGGCAGGGGCCCCGGGGTTCCAGAACTTGTCGAAGCTGATTTCGCTGCGGTGGTTGTTGCCGCTGCGGTCGGCGTGAAGGTGGCGCAGCGTCTCCCCGATCAGGCCCCGGACATCGCCGAAGGGTTCCCCCGAGGGCTGGCCATCCGCCTGTTCGATGGCGCGGTAGGCCAGCTCCAGGTCGAAGCATTCGCCGATCGCCTCGTCCGGCCTGGGCGACTGGGAGGCCGGCCCCACCCCCGGACCACAGAACAGATACGCCAGCGACGGATGCCGCTGCCAGTAGCGCAGGATCCCCGTCAGCCAGGCCGGCCGGGAGAAGAAGGGATGGTGGGCCAGGTCGGGGCCACCCCAGAGCAGGTGGTTGCCGCCGCCGGTGCCCTCCTGGCGGCCGTCCCCCAGGTCCTTCCAGCTGCGCAGTCCGATGCGCTCGCCGACCTCCTCCAGCCGCTGCAGCCACTGGTGGTACTCCGTCCAGCTGTGGCAGACGGGCAAGTTGATCTCCAGCACACCGGGGTCGGCCGTCAGGCCCAGCACCTGCCAGCGCTCACCCGCATCGAGGGGCAGCACGCCGCTCAGCCGGGGGGCCGCCAGACCGCCGAGGCCGTCGGCCACCGCCTGCAGCAGCAGGCGCAGGGGTTCCCGCTCCAGGGGGGGCAGGAACAGCTCCCAGCCCTCGGGGTCCACCTCCAGGGTGAGCACCTGGCGGGGCACGTCCTCGGGCAGGTGCTCCAGGGGCAGGCGCAGGCCGGCGGGACCGGGGGCACCGGTGAGTTCCCTCAGGCCCTCCTCCAGGGGCCAGGGCGCCACCGCCCAGGCCACCGCCGCCGCCGGGTCGTCCGCCTCGGGCGGCGCCACGCTCAGGGGGGCGGCCCAGGCCCGGCGCTCAGGTTCGAAGGGGTCCCGCAGCAGCACGGGCTGCAGGCGGATGCCGAGCCGGGCGCCCAGCTGCTCCAGCCAGGCCGGGCCGGCCTCGGCCGTCAGCGGGGCCCCCTCCAGGCCGGGCTGGCAGAGGCCGGGCCAGCGCACCGGCGCCGTGCCGTCGTCCCCCAGGAACAGGCGCAGGGCCCAGCGGGGATTGACCTCACCGTCGTAGCGCTTGCCGGGGCAGTAGAGGAGGGTGCTGCCGGGCCAGACCCGCTGCTGCAGATCCCGGGCCATGGCCCGGGCGATGGGGAGCTTGGTGGGGCCATCGGCGGTGACGCTCCACTCGGGGCCCTCCGGCTCGAGGGGCACCAGGGTGGGCTCACCGCCGAGGGTGAGCTGGATGCCGGCGGCCCTCAGGCGGGACTCGGCCGCCTCGGCCACCCTGTCCATCCAGCTCATGCGGGCCAGCTCATGCGGGTTGCGGGAGGCTCATGGGGACGGGCTGGGAATCACGCTGCAGGAATTGACAGGAACCGGAGCCACCTTCCAGATGCGCTCGGCGTACTCCTGGATGGACCGGTCGCTGCTGAAGAAGCCGCAGCGGGCCGTGTTGAGCACGGACATCATGCTCCACCGTCCCGCATCGCACCAGGCGCTGTCGACCTCGTTCTGGGCGCGGCGGTAGTCGCCCAGGTCGGCCATCACCCGGAAGGGGTCGCTGCTGCAGAGGTTGGCCAGCAGCGGATGGAACAGGTCGCGGTCGCCTTCGCTGAAGTGGCCCGAACCGATCAGGTCGATGGCCTCCTTGGCCAGGGCGTCGTTCTCCAGCCAGGGCATCGGGTGGTACCCGTTGCGGTTGATGGCGGCCAGCTGCTCGGCGGTGTGGCCGAACAGGAAGAAGTTGTCGTCACCGACCCGCTCGCGGATCTCGATGTTGGCCCCGTCGAGGGTGCCGATCGTGAGGGCGCCGTTGAGGGACATCTTCATGTTGCCGGTGCCGGAGGCCTCCATGCCGGCGGTGGAGATCTGTTCGGACAGGTCGACGGCCGGGTAGATCTTCTGGCCCAGCTTGACGCTGAAGTTGGGCAGGAAGATCACCCGCAGGCGCCCGTCCATCGCCGGGTCGATGTTGATGATCTCCGCCATGCCCACGATCAGGCGGATGATCAGCTTGGCCATGGCGTAGCCGGGGGCCGCCTTGCCGCCGAAGATCACCGTGCGCGGCGGCAGATCCTCCCCGGCCCGCAGGCGCAGGTAGCGCTCCACCACCTGCAGGGCGGCCATGTGCTGGCGCTTGTACTCGTGGATGCGCTTCACCTGCACGTCGAACAGGGAGGAGGGGTCCACCAGCACGCCGGTGTCCTGGCGGATCGTCGCCGCCAGCCGCTCCTTCGCCTGCTCCCGCACCCCCTGCCAGCGCTCCAGGAACGCAGCGTCGGTGGCCAGGGGCTCCAGCTGACGGAGCTGGTCGAGGTGCCGGCACCAGTCGGTGCCGATGGCGTCGTTGAGCAGGGCGGCCAGGGGCGGGTTGGCGACCGCCAGCCAGCGCCGCGGCGTGACGCCGTTGGTGATGTTGGTGAAGCGATCCGGCCAGACCCGGGCGAAATCGGCGAACAGGTTCTCCTTGAGCAGGCGGCTGTGCAGTTCCGCCACACCGTTGACCGTGTGGCTGCCCACCACCGCCAGGTGGGCCATGCGCACCTTGCGGTGCGGCCCCTCCTCGATCAGGGACAGCCGCTCCAGCAGTTCCGGCTGGCCGGGGAAGCGGATGCGCAGGGTGCGCAGGAAGCGGGCATTGATCTCGTAGATGATCTGCAGCTGGCGCGGCAGCAGCTGCTGGAACAGCTCCAGCCCCCAGGCCTCGAGGGCCTCGGGCAGCAGGGTGTGGTTCGTGTAGCTGATCGTGGCGGTGGTGATGCTCCAGGCGGTGTCCCAGTCGACGCCGTGGACGTCGATCAGCAGCCGCATCAGCTCCGCCACGGCGATCGCTGGATGGGTGTCGTTGAGCTGCACCGCGAACTTGCGGTGGAACTCCGTGACCGGGATCCCCTGGCTGCCGAGGATGCGGAACATGTCCTGCAGGGAGCAGGAGACGAAGAAGATCTGCTGGCTGAGCCGCAGGCGCTTGCCCTGCTCCAGCTCGTCATTCGGGTAGAGCACCTTGGAGAGGGTCTCCGACTGCACCTTGTGCAGCACGGCCCGGGTGTAGTCGCCGGCATTGAACGAGGCGAAGTCGAAGGCGTCGGGCGCCTGCGCCGACCACAGCCGCAGGGTGTTGGCGGTGTGGACGCCGTAGCCCAGGATCGGGGTGTCGTAGGCCACGCCGATCACGGTCTGGCCGCCGATCAGCACCGGGTAGCTCCATTCCGGCCGGATCACCTCCCAGGGATTGCCCCGGGCCAGCCAGGGATCGGTGCTCTCCATCTGGCCATTGGGGCCGATCTGCTGACGGAAGATGCCGAACTCGTAGCGGATGCCGTAGCCGATGGCCGGCAGCTCGAGGGTGGCCATCGACTCCTGGAAACAGGCCGCCAGCCGCCCCAGACCTCCGTTGCCCAGGCCCGGCTCCGGCTCCTCCGCCAGCATCTCCTCGAGGGTGAGGCCGAGGGCCTCGCAGGCCGCCGCGGCCTCCTCCCGCAGCCCCAGGCTCACCAGGTTGTTCTCCAGGTGGGGCCCCAGCAGGAATTCCGCCGACATGTAGGTGGCGGTGCGGACGTGCTGGCTGGTGTAGGTGTCGGCGGTGTCGACCCAGCTGGTCAGCAGGATGTCCCGGACCGCCAGCGACAGGCAGACGTAGTGGTCGTGGGTGGTGGCGAGGGAGGCGGACTTGGCCTGGCTGGAGAACAGATGGCGCCGCATCGCCTCCAGGAGGGCCTGGCCCTTGGGCGGGCACGCGGCGGGTGTGGGGCTGACCATGGGGATGGGCGGCGAGCGACGAAGTGGCACCAGTCCTGGCCTGGGGAGTACCGCCGCCGCTGATGCATCGGCTACCAGCGGGCGCACCTTAAGAGTGGCTTCGCTTCAGCCGTGCAGCACCTCGTGCCTGGCGGAGCCCATCGGCGTGGACGCCAGCAGCTCCGCCTCGATGGCCCATTCCAGCTCGCTGTCCACCCCCGTGGGGCCCGAGAAGCTGCCGTTCACCGCCGCCGTGAGGGTGGGTTTGGAGGAGGTGGCCAGGGTGATGTAGCGGTCGTCGATGCTGCCCTTGCCGCTGGGGTCGAACCCCCGCCAGCCCGCCCCGGGCAGGTAGACCTCCGCCCAGGCGTGCAGGTCGTACTGCTTCGGCTGCGGTTCCACCAGGTGGTAGCCGCTCACGAACCGGGACGGCAGGCCGACGCAGCGGCAGGTCTCGACCATCAGCATCGCCAGGTCGCGGCAGGACCCCACCCGCTCCTTGAGGGTGCGCCCCGCCGGCCAGGCCGGCCCCACGTGCCGCTGGGTGTACTTGACCCGGTCCTTGATGATCTCCACCAGCTGTTCGAGGAACATCAGCCCCCGCTGGTCGCTGCCCATCAGCGCCTCCTGGGCCAGGTCCACCGCGGCGGGGTCGTGCTGGCCGCTGGGCAACCAGCCCTCGAGGGAGCCCAGCAGATCGCCGTTGAGGTGGCCCACCGGATAGGGCAGCAGCGGCTCCTGGTCCTCCAGGCAGGTGGCCAGGGCCGGGGGCTCCTGGGTCTCCACATCGCTGATCGCCTGCACCCGGAAGTGCTCGGTGCTGCCCGTGAAGCGGGCCCGCAGGATCTCATCGCCGCTGGCGGCCAGCAGCGGATAAAAACAGGATGGCTCCGGCGTGACCGCCAGGTGGAAGTGCAGCAGGCGCTGGAAACCGTGGCCCCGGGGCTTCAGGCAGAACCGGTGGGGACCCAGGAAGACCGGAGCGCTGTAGCGGTAGTCGAAGGTGTGGGTTATGCGGGCTCGCATGCCGCCTCCTGACTGGCGGTGGCGCCGGTGGGGGCGATGAAATAGCGCGCTTCGATCAGCTCATGCAGGCGATTGAGATCGGACTGGAAGTTGTCGATGGCTTCATGGAGCCCGGTGGCCACCAGTTCGTCGATCCGGGTGAAGCTCCAGTGGGCCAGGGTGAGCCCGATCAGGCACTCCAGATCGTCGGCGGGGCGGGGAACGGAGCTGCCGCGGATGATCCGCAGCGTGTCGCTGATCCTCTCCAGGCAGTAGCGCACCGAGCGGGGGAAGATCGGATCCAGCAGCAGGAAGGCGGCCACGGCCTTGGGTTCGATGGCCTGCTGGCTCGACTGCCGGAACATCTGGTAGGCCCCTGCCGAGCGCAGCAGGGAGATCCACTGCAGCTCGTCGAGCACCCCTCCCACCTCCTCAGGGGAAGGCAGCAGCAGGAAGTATTTGACGTCCAGGATCCGGGTGGTCTTGTCGGCCCGCTCCAGCAGCCGCCCCAGCCGGCTGAACTGCCAGGAGAGGTCGCGGCTGAGGGTGGCGTCGGTGATGCCGTAGAAGAGCTGGCAGGCGCGGCGGATCTCCCGCAGCTGCTCCTGGGGCGGCTGCTGCCAGAAGGCCTCCTCCTGCAGCGTCCAGTAGATGTCGTTGATCTGCTCCCACATCTCCGTGGTCATCACCTCACGGATCTGACGGGCGTTCTCCCGGGCGTTGGCGATGCAGTTGAGAACGCTGCTGGGGTTCTCCGCCTCCCGCACCAGGAAATGGATCACGGCCTCGGGGGTGACCACCGGACAGAGCTCATCGAAGAGCTTGCGGTCGCCGCTGGCATCGATCAGGGGCAGCCAGGGCTCGGCGCTGCCGGGGGGGCAATCAAGGGCCATGGCCTCGCTCACCTCCACGAACCGGGAGATGTTCTCGGCCCGCTCGACGTTGCGGTTGATCCAGTAGAGGGAGTCGGCGACGCGGCTCAGCATGGGGCTTCATCCACGATCCAGGTGTCCTTGCAGCCGCCACCCTGGGAGGAATTGACCACCAGGGACCCGCGCCTCAGGGCCACGCGGGTGAGGCCGCCCGGGCTCACCCAGGCCTCCTTGCCGCGCAGCACGTAGGGCCGCAGATCCACGTGGCAGGGGTAGAGCTCCCCTTCGCTCAGGGAGGGGACGGTGGAGAGCTCCAGGGTCGGCTGGGCGATGTAGTTGCGGGGGTTGGCCTGGATCTTGACGGCGAATTCGTCGATCTCCGCCTGGCTCGCATGGGGGCCGATCAGCATCCCGTAGCCGCCGGCCTCAGCCACCGCCTTCACCACCAGCTCCCCGAGGTGCGCCAGCACGTAGGCCTGGTCGTCGGGGCGCGAGCAGATGTAGGTGGGGACGTTCTCGATGATGGGCTCCTCGCCGAGGTAATAACGGATCATCTCGCCCACGTAGGCATAGATGAGCTTGTCATCGGCCACGCCGGTGCCGGGGGCATTGGCGATCGCCACCCGACCGGCGGCATAGGCGCCCATCAGCCCCCTGACGCCGAGGAGCGAATCGCTGCGGAACACGGCCGGGTCGAGGAAGTCGTCATCGATGCGGCGGTAGATGACGTCGACCGCCTCGAGGCCGGCGGTGCTGCGCATCCAGACCCGATCCCCCTCGCAGACCAGGTCGCGCCCCTCCACCAGCTGGATGCCCATCTGCTGGGCGAGGTAGCTGTGCTCGAAGTAGGCGCTGTTGAACACCCCAGGAGTGAGCAGCACCACCTTGGGGGTGTCGGTCCAGGGGGCCAGCTCCCGCAGGGTCTGCAGGAGGTGGGAGGGATAGTCGTCGATGGGCTGCACCGTGCGGCCGGCGAACAGGCTCGGGAACATGCGCTTCATGACGCGCCGGTTCTCGAGGAAGTAGGCCACCCCCGAGGGACAGCGCAGGTTGTCCTCCAGCACCCGCCAGGTGCCGTCGCCGTCACGGACCAGATCGAGACCGGAGATGTGGCACCAGCGGCCCAGGGGAGGAAGGAAGCCCTGCATCTGGGGTCGCCAGCCCTGGGAACTTTCGACGTCGGCCCTGGGCACCACCCCGTCGGCGAGGATCTTCTGGTCGCCGTAGACATCGGCCAGGAAGCGGTCGATCGCCTCCAGCCGCTGGAAAAGGCCCCGCTCCAGCCGCTCCCAGTCGCGGGCGCCGATCAGACGGGGGAGGGGATCGAAGGGGAGGATCCGCTCGACGCCCTTGCTGTCGGAGTCGTTGAGCCGGAAGGTGGCGCCAAGCCGCTTGAGCAGCATGCCGGCGGCCGCGTGGTTGCGGTTCAGCTGGTCGAGCCCCATCTGGCCCAGGGAGGACAGCAGGGGCGTCAGGGTGGCCCGGGGCTGGTCGTTGGAGGAGAAGTACTCGTCGTACCCCTGATTCGGTTTGTACTGACTGAACATTCCACACCCGGCCGCGCGGTTGGATCCTGCAGTGCCGCCGGGGTGGCCACCCGTTGCCGTTGCTACGAAACCCGGGGTGGCCTGGGCCCCGGCGGGGGTGCCGGCCCAGGACGACGACGGACTAGCACTTCATACGAATAGCGTTTTCATAAGCACCGACCGCTGCGGGACACGCAGGGTCCAGGATGAAAAAACCTCCCCGGATGAGGGCCATGGTGACCAGCCAGAGCGGATCCCCGGCATCCACGGCCCCGCGAACCCCGGGCGCCCTCCTGCATGACAGGAGCAGGCCCGGACCCCGCCGTGAGAAGCGCGCCTTCACCCGCCATTCGATCGAGAGTTGCCGCACCATCGCCGTCCGGCGCCTCGATGGGGAGGGCCAGCCCTTCGGGCGCTGGTTCCTCGCCGACATCGCCGACCTGGCCGAGGGCGGGATGTGCCTGATCGCCAACGAGGACCAGGCCCTCGAGGCGGGGCAGTGGCTGCTGCTGGATGTGCGTTCCCATCCCGGCTTCGGACAACTGCGCCTGCGGGCCCAGCTGCGCTGGTTCACCCGGGCCCACTTCGCCCTCAGCTTCGGTGTGGCCTTCGCCACCCCCCTCAAGGAGGTGCCGGTGCTCTCGGTGGAGCGGCGGGGCACACGGCGCGATCCCAACCAGGAGGAATGGGCCCTCCAGGAGGAACGGGAGCGGGCCGCCACCTGACCCCCGGCCCATCCCCGCGACCCGGACGGGTGGCGCAACGGCACGAACTCCGTAGATTGCGGACCAGATCCATGCGCCAGGCAGCGCCGCCATGTCCGCCTTGCCGCTTGCTCGACCGCTTCTGGGAACCCTCCTCGGCGCCGGGCTCGTCCTGGGTGGCTCGCCGGGGCAGGCCATCGGCACCACCTTCACCTTCGACCTCGGCAGCAGCACGGCCACCCCTGCCGATCCCCAGGCCTCGGCGACCAAGGCCTTCAGCGCCAAGGCGGATGGCCGCACGCTGCGGCTGGTGTTCCAGAACGCCCTGCTCCCCAACGACAACACCAAGCCCGTGAGTGCCACCGATGAGGGGGTCTGCCTCTACAAGGCCGGTGGGGCCGGCCTGAACGACATCGGCCTCACCAACTGCGGACGGGAAAGCCCGGGCAATGGCACGGGGGAGGCCAATCAGAGCGCCATTGAGCTGATCTTCGATCAGGAGGTCGAACTGCTCAGCTACAGCTACGGCAGCCTGCGGGTCGGCCTGGGCAATCCCCTGCTCACCTGGGGGGAGCCCACCAGTCCGGTGGTCTCCACCGAAACCCTGTTCGACAAAGCGGTGGGCACCAGCTACGCCTTCGCCAACCCCTTCGTGGTCAGGGCCAACCGGATCATCGCCATCACCGGCACCGGTGGTGACCGGGACTCCAGCAGCACGGAGGTGCTGCTCAGCCAGCTCGTGGTGCGGGCCCTCCCCTCCGAGCCCGCCACCGGCGTTCCCGGCCCGCTGCCCCTGGCCGGGGCGCTGGCCGCCTTCGGCTGGAGCCGGCGGCTGCGGGGCCGCCTGAGCCGCCGCGGTGCGCCCTAGAGCAGGAAGTAGCGCTGCGCCATCGGCAGCACCTCCGCCGGTTCGCAGGTGAGCAGTTCGCCGTCGGCGAAGACCTCGTAGGTCTGGGGGTCCACCTCCACCTTGGGCAGGGCGGTGTTGTTGCGCATCTGGGCCTTACCGATGCCCCGTGTCTGGACCACCGGCACGCAGGGCCGCTTCAGCCCGAGGCTGTGTGGCAGGTCGTCCTCGAGGCAGGCCTGGCTGACGAAGTTGAGACAGCTGGCCGCCAGCGATCCGCCGTAGGCGGCGAACATCGGCCGGCCGTGGACGGGGCCCGGGGTGGGGATCGAGGCGTTGGCATCGCCCATCTGGGCCCAGACGATCGAGCCCCCCTTGATCACCAGCTCCGGCTTGACGCCGAAGAAGCCCGGCTTCCACAGCACCAGATCGGCCAGCTTGCCCACCTCCACCGAGCCGATCTGGCTGTCGAGGCCATGGGCGATGGCGGGATTGATCGTGAGCTTGGCGATGTAGCGCTTCAGGCGGGTGTTGTCGTTGCGGCCGCCGCGGGGACCGGCGGCGTCCTCGGGGAGGAAACCCCGCTGCACCTTCATCTTGTGGGCCGTCTGGAAGGTGCGGGTGATCACCTCACCCACCCGGCCCATGGCCTGGGAATCGCTGGCGATGATGCTGAAGGCGCCCAGGTCGTGGAGGATGTCCTCGGCGGCGATCGTCTCGCGGCGGATGCGTGATTCGGCGAAGGCCACGTCCTCCGGGATGCGGGGATCGAGGTGGTGGCACACCATCAGCATGTCGAGGTGCTCCTCGAGGGTGTTGACGGTGTAGGGCTTGGTGGGGTTGGTGGAGCTGGGCAGCACGTTGGGCTCGCCGCAGATCCGGATGATGTCGGGGGCGTGGCCGCCGCCGGCCCCCTCGGTGTGGAAGGTGTGGATGGTGCGGCCGCCGATGGCCCGGATCGTGTCCTCCACGAAGCCGGCCTCGTTGAGGGTGTCGGAGTGGATGCAGACCTGCACGTCGTACTTGTCGGCCACCGTCAGGCAGCAGTCGATCGCCGCCGGGGTGGTGCCCCAGTCCTCGTGCAGCTTCAGGCCGCAGGCCCCGGCGCGGATCTGCTCTTCGATCGCCGCGGGGGTGCTGGCGTTGCCCTTGCCGTAGAAGCCGATGTTGATCGGCAGCCCCTCGGCCGCCTGGAGCATGCGGGCCAGGTGGAAGGCGCCGGGGGTGCAGGTGGTGGCGTTGGTGCCGGTGGCCGGGCCGGTGCCGCCCCCCAGCAGGGTGGTGACGCCGGAGGCGAGGGCGGTTTCGATCTGCTGGGGGCAGATGAAGTGGATGTGGGTGTCGATCGCCCCGGCGGTGACGATGTGCCCCTCACCGGCGATGGCCTCGGTGCCGGGGCCCACCACGATCGTCACCCCATCGGTGATGTCGGGGTTGCCCGCCTTGCCGATGGCGCAGATACGGCCGTCCTTGAGGCCGATATCGGCCTTGACGATGCCCCACCAGTCGAGGATCAGGGCGTTGGTGATCACCGTGTCGACGGCGCCTTCGGAGCGGGGGGTCTGGGCCTGGCCCATGCCGTCGCGGATCACCTTGCCGCCGCCGAACTTCACCTCATCGCCGTAGGTGGTGCAGTCGCTCTCCACCTCCAGGATCAGTTCGGTGTCGGCCAGCCGCAGCCGGTCGCCGGTGGTGGGGCCGTAGGTCTCGGCGTAGGCACGGCGGTCGATGCGGTAAGCCATGGCCGGGGATGCGGGAAGGGGGCGATGGAGGAAGGGAACCGGGCGGGGCGAGGCGGGGTGGGGCGGCCTAGTCGAGGGGGCCGTTCACCAGACCGTTGAAGCCGAAGACGCGGCGGTCGCCGACGTAGGGCACCAGGTGCACGTCCCGCTGGTCGCCAGGCTCGAAGCGGATGGCGGTGCCGGCGGGGATGTCGAGCCGCAGGCCGCGGGCCGCCTCGCGGTCGAATTCGAGGGCACCGTTGGCCTCGTGGAAGTGGAAGTGGGAGCCCACCTGCACGGGCCGGTCGCCCCGGTTGGCCACCGACAGGGTGGTGACGGGACGGCCGACGTTGAGCTCGATCGTGCCGGGCTCGGGGATCAGTTCGCCGGGGATCAGGGGGGCCATGGCGGGGGTCAGCGGATCGGTTCGTGGAGGGTGACGAGCTTGGTGCCGTCGGGGAACATCGCCTCGATCTGCACCTCGGGAATCAGCTCGGGCACCCCCTCCATCACCTGATCCCGGCTCAGCCAGGTGGTGCCCTCCCGCATCAGCTCCGCCACGCTGCGGCCGTCGCGGGCCCCTTCGATCACCTGGAAGCTGAGCCAGGCCACCGCCTCGGGATGGTTGAGCTTCAGGCCCCGGCCGAGTCGCCGCTCCGCCAGCAGGGCGGCGGTGACGATCAACAGCTTGTCTTTCTCCTGGGGGGTGAGGTTCATGCAGGCTGCGCTGGCCGGACCCACTCTCGCAGCGCTCCGGCACCGGGTCAGGTTCAGAAGGAACGTTCGGCGCCCCGATCAGCGCCGCTGGAGCACCCCCTGGCCGTTGAGGTTGAGGTTGTCGATCCGCACCGCCGTGGCCCGGCCGCCTGGGCCGACCGTGAAGGTGACGGCGCTGGGGCCGTAGGCGTTCTCGCCAGGGGGCTGGTAGCGGAACGTGTCGCCGCTCACCGGGGTGAGGGGGAAGGCGGTGAGGCGGGGCCCCAGCTGCAGCTCGAGGCCATCGCCGCGGCGCACCACCGCGATCGCGCCCACGTAGGCATTGGCGTAGCTGCCGGTGTAGGCGGCGGCGGGGCGGGCCGGCAGGGGCCGGGCCGGGGTGACCACGGCGGGGTAGTCCTGCTGCTCCATGCCCTGGAACAGGGGGCGCAGGGCGGCGAGGTAATCGCGCTTCACCGCTCCGGTGGTGGCCAGGTCGAGGAAGCTGAGGCTGAGGGCCTCCGGCACCCCCAGGGGCTGGCTGTTGGAGAGCACCACGATGCCGAGGGATTCCGCCGGCAGCAGGTAGACGGCCGTGGCGGCGCCGAGGTCGAAGGCGCCCGAATGGCCCAGCTGCACCGTGCCCCGGTCGGTGTAGCCCACGTTCCAGCCCAGCCCGTAGAAGCCGGCCCGGTCGAGAGCCGGATCGCGGGGCTGCTGGCTGACGATCTGGGGCCGGTGGGTCTCGGCCAGGGCGGCGGCGTCCACCACCGCACGGCCATCGAGGCGGCCGCCGGCCAGCTGCAGGCGCAGCCACTGGCCCAGGTCCCGCACGCTGGAGCTCACGCCGCCGGCGGGGGCCTGGGCATCGGCATCCCGCTGGTGGCGGGCCACCCAGCGGCCCCCCTCCGGCACGTGCAGGGAGGCGCGGTTGGCGGCGGCCGCGAAGTCGGCGTGGCGGGAACTGGTGCGGGTCATGCCCAGGGGCCCGTAGAGCCGTTCGCTGGAGAGCTGCTCCCAGGGCAGGCCCACGGCGTTGGCGGCGGCCACGGCACCGGCGGTGAAGCCGAAGTTGGTGTAGGCGTAGTCGGCGCGGAAGCGGTTGCCGGTGGGCAGCAGCCGCAGTCGCTCCAGGATCGTGGCCCGATCGAAGCCCAGGTCCTCGAGGTGATCGCCGGCGTGGTCGGGCAGGCCGCTGCGGTGGGACAGGAGGTCGCGGATGGTCACCAAGGGGGCGATGGCCGGCGGACCGATGCGGGCCTCCGGCAGGGTGCGCAGCACCGGGTCATCCCAGCCCACGCGCCCGTCGCCCACCAGGCCGGCCACCACCGTGGAGGCGATCGGCTTCGAGAGCGACGCCAGCTGGAAGACGGTGTCGGCATCCACCACACCGGGCTCACCCACCCGCCGCAGGCCGAAGCCCTTGAGGAACACCACCCGGTCGGCGTGCACCACCACGATGGCCAGGCCCGGGACGCCGGTGCGGCCCAGCAGCTCCGTGGCCAGGGCATCGAGCCGGGGCAGGGCGGCCGCCAGGCTTTCCGCCGTCACCTGGCGCGGCGGCGGCGGCGGCGGGCCCGACGGCGCCTCGGCGCTGCGGGCGGCCCCCGGGAGCTGGAGCGCCAGACCCAGAACCAGAACGGCCGCCCCGGGGCGGCGCAGGAGGCTTGGGGCCACGGCAACGCCGGCGACTTGGGGAAAGCTAGGGCGGGCCGTGGCGCCTGCCCCGGCGGTCAGAAGCCGCCGCCGCCGCCGCCGCCATCCCCGCCGCCGGAGCTGCCCCCGCCGGAGCTGCCGCTGGAGCTGCTGGAGCTGCTCGGCGACGACTGCATGGCGCCGCTGGTGGTGCTGAAACAGTCCTCGAGGCTGGTGCCGAAATCCGTCAGATCGAAGTCACCGCTGCCGACGTACCAGCTGGGGGGCGCTTCGAGGATGCCCTGGAACGCCGCCGCCCACTGGCGCGTCAGGCCCGCCACCATCGCGTAGGGCAGGAAGCGCTCGAACAGCTCCGGCGTCAGAACCACCCGCTCCAGCCGCGGCGCCTCCACCCGCCGCAGGAACTCCTGGAACCCAAGGGTCTGGCGCAGCACCGCCGTGCCGCGGGTGGTGCGGCTGGGCATGATCCAGGCGAACACGGCCACCAGCACCACCGTCAGCCCCAGGGAGCCGAAGGTCAGCCACTGGTGCGCCTCCGCCTGCAGCAGGACGATGTCGTGGGGCAGCAGCACCAGGGCCAGCGCCAGCACTGCGCCGGCCAGCCCCAGGCCGCCGAAGAAGGTGAGGGCCCGCACGGTGCCGGGCCAGCGCCGGAAGAACGTCTCCGCCAGCACCGCCTGCTTCACCAGCCGCTCGAAGCCGGGCACATGGACGTAGTAGTGGTCCCGGAGCTGATCGGTGCTGACCGTGTCCCCCGCCACGCCCAAGGGGAAGAGCGTCTCGAGGAGGTAGGCCTCATGGGGCAGCAGCGTCGACCGCTGATCAGGCTCGCCCATCAGGGTGAACACGTAGCGCTTGCCCAGGTTCAGGAACAGCAGCTTCCGCTGGTCCTGCTCGATGCGCAGCTGGCCCTTCACCGCCAGCGCCACCAGGGTGGCCCCCAGGGCGGTTCCGCTCACCTGCTCCGCCACCAGGCTGCCCAGCACCGCCGGGGGGAGGCCTTCGGGGGGTTCGTAGGCCACCGGCACCGCGCCCAGCGCCGGATCCCGGCCGATGCGCCACCAGAGCGGCCCCAGCACGGCGGCGCCCAGCAGGGGCAGCAGCAGGGCCAGCCGCCCCTGCCACCAGTCGATCAGCTGCGCCAGGGCCGAGGGCGGCGGCACCAGCCCCTTGGCGAAGCCCACCGCCAGGGTGAAGCCCTCGCCGGGCTCCAGCCGCCGGGTCGTGGTGCTGGACACCGTGTCGCTGCCGATCGTCAGGCTGGCGTTGCGCTCCTTGGCACCGCGGGGCCCGGTGTACACCGCGGCATGCAGCCAGGACACCCCCGACGGCAGCTGCACCCGGGCCGAGGCCCGCTCGATCGGCACCTCCCAGGCGTTGCCGGTGACGTTCCAGTTGAACTCGTCGTGGTCCGGATAGAAGCGCAGGCCCCGCTGCAACCGGTAGGTGACCACGGCCGTGCGGCTGGCGTTCTCGGCGCCCGGGATCCAGATCTTCAGTTTCAGGTCGGAGCCGGGGTGGCTGCTCTCGTAGCGGTAGGGCCGGCCCTTGGGGTCGGTGACCGCGAGCACGCGCAACCCGAGGGGTTCGAGCCCGCCGGGCCGCCTGGCCAGCAGGGGGATCTGGCGCACCAGGCCGTTCCAGGAGCCGTCGAAGCGGGCGGTGAGGGTTTCGCTCACCTGCACGGCGCCGGTGGGCTCCACCACCGCCTGCATCTGGAAATCGGTGAGCGTGAGCTGGCGCTCGGCGGCGCTGACCCCGGCGCCGGCACCCCAGGGAGCCAGGAGCAGCAGCGACAGGGCCAGGCCGAGCAGCCCCCCCAGCCCCCAGCGCCGGCGCCGCCGCAGCCGCCGGACGGCCGGAGAGCCCTCAGCCATCGAAGCGGACGGCGGGAACCGCCGCTTCGGCCGGGTTCTCCAGCTCGAAATAGGTGCGCGGGCGGATCCCGAAGCTGCCGGCCACCAGGTTGGAGGGGAACTGCACGATCGCCGTGTTGAGATCCCGCACCACGGCGTTGTAGTAGCGACGGGCGCTCTGGAGGGTTTCTTCGATCTGGCTGAGGTTGGTCTGCAGGGTCTGGAAGCTCTCCACCGCCCGCAGGGCCGGGTAGGCCTCCGCCAGGGCGAACAGCTGGCCGAGCGACGCCCCGAGGGCCTGCTCCGCCTGCTGCTGCTCCCGGGGCCCCCGGGCGGCCACGGCGGCGTTGCGGGCTTCGATCACGGTCCGGAAGCTCTCCTTTTCGTGGCTGGCGTAGCCCCGCACCGTCTCCACCAGGTTGGGGATCAGGTCGTGGCGCCGCTTCAGCTGCACGTCGATATCGGCCCAGGCGTTGTCCGCCAGCACCTGGAGCTGGGCCAGGCGGTTGTAGATCAGGATCAACCCGACGGCGGCGACCGCCACCAGGACCAGCAGCAGCGGCATCGGCCAGGGGATTGGGGTGGGGCTCAAGCCTAGGGGTGGTGTCCGAATGGGCGATCCGCAGGCCTGCGCTCAGGGCTTGCGGCCGCTCATGTCCTGAGGAAAGCTCATGTCCTGAGGAAATAGATCAGCGCCACCACCACGCCCACCACCACCACGAGGGTGCGCAGGGTGGCGGGCTGGATCCGGGACGCCAGCCGGCCCCCCAGCGCCCCGCCGAGGATGGCGCCGATGGCCATCACCGCGGCAAGAGCCCAGGCCACCTGGCCGGAGAACAGGAAGAAGGCGGCGGCGGTCAGGTTGGTGGCGAAGGCCACCGCCTGCTTGAGCCCGTAGAGGCGGGTGAGGGTGTCCTCGAGGGTGAGGGCCAGCACCGCCAGCACGATCACACTCAGCCCGCCGCCGAAGAAGCCCCCGTAGATGGCCGCCAGGAACACCGGCGGCACGGCCCAGAGCTCCGAGGGGAGGCGGCCGCGGCGCTCGGAGCGGCGCTGCACCCAGCGGCGCACGGGCTCCTGCACCGCCAGCAACCCCGAGGCGAACAGGATCAGGTACGGCACCAGCTGGGTGAACAGCCGCTCGCCGGTCTGCAGCAGCAGCAGGCCGCCAAGAAGGCCACCGGCGGCGCCGGCCGGCAGCAGCAGCCACAGGCGTCGCCGCTGGCCCTGCAGGTCCCGGCGCTGGGCCACGGTGGCGCCCAGGTAGCCGGGCGCCAGGGCCACGGTGTTGGTGATGTTGGCCATCACCGCCGGCAGGCCGATGGCCGTGAGGGCAGGAAAGCTGATCAGCGACCCCCCGCCGGCCAGGGCGTTGACCACCCCGGCGGCGATGGCCGCCAGGCCCGCCACGGTCGCCTGGATCCCGAAAGGCAGATCGCTGCTCATGGGCTCCAGGCGGCTGGGCCGTTCACCCTCTCAGGGCGGCCCCACGGCTGTCGATCAGCCCCACCACACCGGTGGGCCGGCCTTTGTGGTTGCCCGCCCGTCTTCACCGGAACAACATCCGCTGCGACGGGCGCTCAGGGCTGGTCGATCCCATAGGGCTCCCCATCCGCCGGCAGGGTCACCCCCAGCCGCTGACGCCACTCCGCCACCGGCAGCTCCCAGCCCTCCTCCCAGCGGACCGTGGCGAAGGGACGGGCGGTGAAGCCGATCGTGGTGCCGTGGCTGATGGACCGGCTCAGGGCCTGGTAGCCGTCGAGCTTGAAGCGGAAGCCGGCGATCTGGGCCGCGTGGGTCAGGCTCACGTAGGCGGGGAAGCCGATCTGGGTGGCGGTGATGGCCAGCACGCCGTTCTCCCCCACCGGCGTCGTGCCGAAGCCGCTGACCACATGGTGGATGTCGTGGGTGGTGGCGATCCGCTGGGTGAGCCAGCGGCCCTCCGTGTCGACGGGGCGGGGGCGGAAGAACTCGGGGTCGTAGTTGAAGCGGCGGATCAGGGCGGCGTAGGTGCGGCCGAGGCTTCCCTCCGGCAGCGTTTCGAGCCGCTCCAGATCCGGCTGCAGGGGCGGATAGCGCTCGTCCATCATCGCCGCCCCGCCCGGCAGGGCCCGGAACCGGGCGATGCAGGCCTCCATCTGGGGGGTGTCCAGGAAGCTGTCGACCAGATCGGCGATCCGGCCCAGATCCCCCTGGCTGCGGCCCACGGCAATCAGCTGGCGCGCCTGGCCCAGGGCCTGCAGGGAGAGCTGGAAGCGATGCATCGGGGGGCTGCGCCTGGGTCGAACCTAGGCCCGCTGCCGTGCCTGGCCGGAAGTCACCAGCCCTTGGAGGAGTTCACCAGCTGCGGGCCGGGACCGGCAGCGGCGGTTCCAGATCGAGTGGCTGCTCCTGGAACGGCCAGACCCGCGGCAACACCGGAGCCGCCAGCCCCCGCTCCGCCCGGATCCGGGCCCAGATGCGCGTGAACCAGAAGCGGGCCGCCTGGGTGGAGCGGCCCCGGTAGCGGGCCACCAGCCCCCGCTCCAGCCGGCCGCAGGCCATCGTCCCCTCCAGTCCGTGCCGTTCGGCGCGGCAGGCCTCCAGCAGGGGCTCGCCCACCGGCGCGGGGGAGGCCCACACCAGGCTGGCGAACACCGGCTGCCCCCCCAGCCCGTGGGGACTGTCCAGACTCGCGCCGCCCAGCTCGAGCCGGTCCACCAGCTCCCAGTGCCCCTGCCGCCGGATCTCCAGCAACGAGCGCCAGCGGCCGGATCCGAGCGTCTCACCATCGGCGCTGCGCCCCAGGCGCACCACCTCCGCCCCCAGCCAGCTGGCCCCTTCGGCCAGTTCCACCCGGCAGGTCTGCTGGAAGAGGCCATCCCGGAAGACCACCAGCTCCTGGGGCAGCCACTCCAGGTCGGCCCCTGCGGCGAGACGGAAGTCGAGGGTCTGATGGGTCCAGCTGCCGGCCGGGACCCGCCGGGAGCGACCCACGGTTCCGTAGACCTTCTGGGCCGCCACGCTGGTGATCAGGGCGCGGCTGCCGGCGCCGAGGTCGGCGTCGATGGCCAGCTCATCGCCCCCCACCAGGCCGCCGCCGGTGTGCAGCAGGGGCAGTTCGCAGCGGCCATCGGCGGCGGAAAAGGCCCGCTGGATCTTCAGCGGCGCCGTCGCTCCGCCCTGGTGCCGGGTGGCGCCGTCGGCGCCGCCGGTGGTCTCGAAACGAAGCCGGGCCTGGGCTCTCCAGGGGGCGGGAGCGGTGAGCTGCATGGCGGTGATCGTGGGGCCCCGGGGGCCTGGATTTGGTAGCGCCCGACACAGGGCCACCGGCCAACGGCTGGCCAGGCTGCAGGAATCACCCCCGCCCGCTGGCCTGCTCCATGCCCGGCCCCACGGTTCCCGATGCCACGGCTCCCGACGCCACCGTGCCCCTGGTGCTGGTGCGGCACCTGCATCACCGGGAGGTCCAGGGGCCGGAGCCGGTGGCGGCGGCGGATTCACCGTTGCGGTTGCCGCTCCGGGCCGACGAGCGCACGAGCCTGCGGGGCCATCGCCGCAGCGCCTGTGGACGGGACCTCCTGTTACAGCTGCCCCGCGGCGGGGCCCTGGAGCCGGGCGACCGGCTGGCGCCGGAAGCCGGTGGGCCCCTGGTGGTGGTGGAGGCCGCCGATGAGCCCCTGATGGTGGTGCGGGCCGCCGACCCCCTGGGCCTGCTGCAGGCGGCCTATCACCTGGGCAACCGCCACGTGGCCATGGAACTGCACCGCGACGAGCTGCGTCTGGGGGTCGACAGCGTGCTCGAGGATCTGCTGCGGCATCGGGGACTGACGGTGAAGCGGATCACCGGGCCGTTTCTGCCCGAAGCCGGGGCCTACGCACCCTCCGGCCACGACCACCACCACGGCCATTCCCACCCATGAGCATCGCCCGGCTGCGGCTGTTCCAGCTCGTCAGTCCCGCCCTGCCGGTGGGGGCCTTCAGCTACTCCGAAGGCCTGGAGGTGCTCGTCCAGGCGGGTGAGCTGGGCGATGCCGAGGGCGTGGCCCACTGGCTGGAGGCGGAGCTGGCCCGGGGGGCGCTGGCGATCGAGGCCGCCAGCCTGAACCGGCTGATGCAGGCGCTCACCCGATGGTGTGAGTTCCCGGAGGGGCCGGCCCGCCAGGAACTGCTGGAGCTGGACGGCTGGCTGCTGGCCCAGCGGGAGGCGGCCGAGGTGCGGGCCCAGCAGCGCCAGATGGGCCGCTCCCTGCTGCAGCTGCTGGCCGACCTGGATCTGCCCCTGCCCGGAGACCAGCCCCCTCGGCTCGCCTGGCCGGCCGCCTGGGCCTGGGCCGGGGTGGCCCTGGCCATCGCGCCCGAGGAGGTGGTCGAGGCCTACCTCTACGGCTGGATCGCCACCCAGCTCAGCGCCGCCGTGCGGCTGGTGCCCCTGGGCCCCACCGAAGCCCAGCGGCTGCAGCTGACCCTGGCGCCCACCATCGCCGGCCGGGCGACGGAGCTGGTGGCGGCCGATCCCAAGGCCCTCTGGAACGGGGGGGTGGGGGCGGGACTGGCCCAGCTGGGCCATGGTGAGCTCTATTCCCGGTTGTTCCGCAGCTGATGGCCAGGACCCCAGGGGCCAGCCGGCGCCAGGCGCTGCGCCTTCTGGGCGGGGCCGCCGCCGCCGGCACCCTGGTCGCCGCCGGCTGCAACGCCCGCAGACGGCCCCCGGGCCCGCCCCGCCTGGGCCTGCTCCAGTACGTGCGGGGCGCCGCCCCCGATGCGGCCCGTCGCGGGTTCGTGGAGGCCCTGGCCGGGGCCGGCTTCCGGCCACCGGCCGGGGTGACCCTGCTGGAGCGCTTCGCCGACGGCAGCATGGCCAAAGGCCGCGCCCATGTGAAGGACCTGCTGGAGGCCGGGGTCGACATGCTGGTGGCCATCGGCACCCCGCCGCTGACCGCGATCCTCGCCATCGCGCCGGCACGGGTGCCGGTGGTGTTCCTGTATTGCTCCAACCCCTGGGGGGCGGGGGCCGGCACCAGCTACACCCGCCATCGCCCCAACGTGGTGGGCACGGTCAGCACCAGTCCCCTGGCCGAGCAGCTCGACCTCGCTCGCCGGATCACCCCCGGCCTGTCGAGCGTGGGGCTCGTCTTCCATCCCTCCGAAGCCAACGCCAGCTTCGAAGCGGAGCTGCTGCGCCGGGAGGCGAGCCAACGCTCGATCGCCGTCGTGATTGAGCCGGTGGCGGGGCCGGCGGAGGTGGCCCGTGCCGCCGACGCCCTGGCCGCCCAGCGGGTGGGAGCCCTGGTGCGGGTGGGTGACTACGCCACCAGCGTGGGCTTCCCCGCCCTGGCGGCGGCCGGCCTGCGCCATCGCCTGCCGGTCTATTCCGTCGATCCTGCCGACATCGCCACGCCGGGATGTCTGGCGGTGGTGGGCTGGGATCCGCAAGCCGATGGGGCCCTGGCCGGAGCTCTGGCGGTGCAGGTGCTGCGCGGCCGCTCCCCCGCCACGATGGCCTTCGAGCCGGTGACCCGGAAGCTGCTGCTGCTGAATCGCCGCACGGCCGGGGCCATCGGGGTGACGTTCCCGCCGGAGCTGCTGCGTCAGGCCGACCGGGTGGAGGGCTGACACCGCCGGAAACCATCCCGGCGGCCATCCCGGCGATCAGCGGCCGCGTTCACCGCGGGGCTCCCCGGTCCGCTCGATCAGTTCGATCACCCAGCTCTCGTTGAGCGTCTTCACCAGGCGGTTGGTGGCTGTGGCCATGGTGGAGAGCTCGCGCAGGGTCTGGAGCAGCAGCGGCCGCGTCTGGGTTTCGGTGCTCTCCAGCCGCCGGATCAGGGCGGAGAGGTCGGCGGCGGTCCCGTCGGCGCGGAGCTCCGGCCGCTCGGCCAGGGCGCGGGTGGCCGCCAGGGTGCGGTTGAGCTCACTGCTGCTGCGTCCGGTGTCGGCCTCCAGGCGCGTCGCCAGGCGGCGGCTGGCGACCAGGGTGCGATCGAGCTCGTCGAGGCTGCGGGGCAGGCGGGTCTCCGCCAGGCTCAGGCCGCTGCTGACGGCCCGCTGCAGGGGAATGCGGCTGCTGGCCACCTCGGTGAGCAGGTCTTCGAGGTCGGGGCGGCTGGTGAACACGAGCGTCTCGCCATCACCGATCGGGGGCTGGCCGATCGCCGCCGGATCGGGCGTGATGGCGATGTAGCTGTCGCCCAGAAGCCCCTGCTGGGCCAGTTCCGCCCGGCTGCGGCGACCGACCATGGAGCGGTAGGGGTCCCGCAGCTCCAGCTCCACCAGCACCTGGGCGTCGGGCTGCAGCACGATCCGGCGCACCTGGCCCACGGCGAATCCCGAGATCTTCACCGCCATGCCGGTCTGGAGGCCGGCGGCGTCGAGGGTGCGGAACTGCAGGCGCACGCTGGGGGCGAGCCAGTTGCCGGCGCGGGCGATCCCCAGCACGAACACCCCCAGCAGGGCCGCCGCTCCCGCCAGGAAGACCAGGCTCTGGGCGCCGGGGCGCCGCGGCGGGGCGGGGCCGGGCGGCGGGGAGGCGGCGCTGGCGGGGGCGGACACGCTCAGTTCCCTCCCATGCGCAGGGGATCGACGGCAATGGTCCAGAGCAGGTCGAGGCAGACCATCACCCCGATGCCGAGCCGCAGCGAACGGGCCATGCGGGCGGCCATCCCCGCAGCGCCGGAGGAGCCACGCCGTGCCTGGTGCAGGCAGATGGCGGCGCAGATCCCGCCATAGGCGCCCGCCTTGGCCAGGGCGGCGGCGAAGCGGGCCGGCTCCAGCTGGCCGATCAGGAAGCCCACCTCCCCCACCACATCCCCCTGGTTGAGTGTGAGGCTGGCGGTGATGATCACGGCCGCCATGAAATAGAGCAGCAGCACGACGCTCAGCAGGCCGCTGGCCAGCAGGTCAGGGCCCCAGGCACCAGGGGGGCGCCGGTCGTGGAGCAGCAGCGGGCCATCCCGGAGCAGCAGCAGCAGGCTCACCAGCAACGGGGCCAGGAACAGCAGGGCCCGCACCGCCAGCAGTTCGATCGTGAGCCTGGAGAGCTGCTGCAGGGGGCTGCGCAGCAGCTCGATGAACCCGAGGCAGACCACCACCCCCGTCCCCAGCACGGTGGCGACGAGACGTGCATCCAGGCGCTCGAAGCGACGGATCAGCGTCGGGATCGGTCCGTCACTCACCGCAGCCCTCGGCGCTGGCGTCAGGATGGCACCCATCCTGGACTGGGGCGATGGGCAGCAAACTGCGGGTCGGTGTGGCCGGGCCGGTGGGATCGGGCAAGACGGCCCTGGTCGACGCCCTCTGCCGCCGGCTGCGGGAGCGGCTGCAGCTGGCGGTGGTGACCAACGACATCTACACCCAGGAGGACGCCCAGTTCCTCACCCGCGCCGGCTCCCTGGCCCCTGAGCGGATCCGGGGCGTGGAGACCGGCGGCTGTCCCCACACCGCCATCCGGGAGGACTGCTCGATCAACCGGGCGGCGGTGCAGGAGCTGGAGGAGGCCTTCCCGGACCTGGACCTGGTGCTGGTGGAGAGCGGTGGCGACAACCTGGCGGCCAGCTTCAGCCCGGAGCTGGTGGATCTGTGCATCTATGTGATCGACGTGGCCGCCGGCGACAAGATCCCCCGCAAGGGCGGGCCCGGCATCACCCGCTCCGACCTGCTGGTGATCAACAAGATCGACCTGGCCCCCATGGTCGGGGCCAGCCTGGCGGTGATGGAGGCCGACACCGAGCGCATGCGCGGCGGCCGCCCCTGGTGCTTCACGAATCTGCGCAGCGGCGAGGGCCTCGACCGGGTGGAGAGCTTCCTGCTGCGGCAGCTTCCCGAACCGACGGCCGCCTGCGTCGCCTGAGCGGTCCAGGATTCTGGTATTCGCCTTTCAGGCTTTGATCAGCAAAACCGTAGGTAATGCAACATATCGACAGGTCGGCGACGTGCAAATCCTCACTCCGGCAGGCCTTCGGCGGCTTTCTGTCTCATTGGATACCGGGGGTAAACACGTCCTTCCTTACCTTTCCCTTTGCCGTCGGTTACGGCGACTACAATTCATCTTGAACAGGCTTCAATGTCTCTGCATCTTTCAAGGCGACTGGCAGCTGCAATCGCCGCATCTGCCGTGAGCGTAACCCTCGTCTCCTGCGGGGGCGAGTCCGGGTCCGGCGGCAGTTTTGATGGCGAAGTGAAGGTCGGTATCCTTCACTCCCTCAGTGGCACCATGGCCATCTCCGAAACGACTTTGAAAGAAGTCGAGGAGATGGCGATCAAAGAAATCAATGACGCCGGCGGCGTCAAGGTCGGCGGCAAGTCCTACAAGATCGTCGCTGTCTCCGAAGATGGTGCCTCCGACTGGCCCACCTTCGCCGAGAAGGCCCAGAAACTGATCGACTCCGACAAGGTCGCCGTCGTGTTCGGTGGCTGGACCTCCGCCAGCCGCAAGGCGATGCTGCCGGTCTTCGAGTCGAAGAACCACATGCTCTTCTACCCGATCCAGTACGAGGGTCAGGAGTGCTCGCGCAACATCTTCTACACCGGCGCCGTTCCGAACCAGCAGGCTGAGCCCGCGGTTCAGTGGCTGATGGACAAGTTCGGCGACAAGCTGGGCAAGAAGGTCTACCTGGTCGGCTCCGACTACGTGTATCCGCGCACGGCCAACACGATCATCAAGGAGCAGATGAAGGCCCTTGGCGGTGAGACCGTCGGCGAGGATTACATCCCGCTCGGCAACACCGAGGTGGCCCCGATCATCGCCAAGATCAAGAAGGCCTTCCCCGATGGCGGGATCATCATCAACACCCTGAACGGTGACTCCAACGTCGCCCTCTTCAAGCAGTTCAAGGCCTCGGGCATCGATCCGGCCAAGTATCCGATCATGTCCTTCTCCATCGCTGAGGAGGAGATTCGCCAGATCGGTCCCGAGTACACCACCGGCACCTATGCCGCGTGGAACTTCTTCATGAGCCTGGACACCCCGGCCTCCAAGAAGTTCACCGCCGACTTCCAGGCGATGTACGGCGCCGACCGCGTCACGGGTGACCCGGCGGAATCCGCCTACAACATGGTCTACCTCTGGAAGAACGCCGTTGAGAAGGCGGGAACCTTCGAAGACCTCGACAAGGTCCGCAAGGACATGATCGGGATCACGTTCGCCGCTCCCCAGGGCGAAATCAAGATGTTCCCCAACCACCACACCTCCGAGCGGGTGCTCATCGGCGAGGCGGAGCCCACCGGCCAGTTCAAGATCCTCTACGACAGCGTCAAGGCCATCCCGCCCCTGCCCTGGAACCAGTTCGTTCCTGAGACCAAGGGCTTCACCTGCGACTGGACCCAGGATCGGCCTGACGCCGGCAAGTTCAAGATGTGATCACGGAGCCATCCGTGAGGGAATGAAAGACGGGTGGTTCCTCCGGGAACCACCCCTTTCCGGTCCGCCGCACCACCCCGTTCGACCCGATCCAGCGTCGCTACCGCAACGCTGGATCTAACGTTCAACCTGGATTCCGTTGGAACTATTCTTTTCTCAGATCCTCGATGGTCTCAGCATCGGGTCCGTGCTGCTGCTCGCAGCTACGGGTCTGGCCATCGTGTTCGGATTGATGGGTGTCATCAACCTCGCCCACGGTGAGTTCATGATGCTGGGTGCCTACGTCACCTTCGTGGTGCAGTCGGCCTTCAAGCCGATGGGTGGCGTGATCTTTGAGCTGTATTTCCCGATCTCCTTGGTGCTGTCGTTCATCGTGACGGCACTCGTCGGGGTGCTGCTGGAGAGAACCCTGATCAGAAAGCTCTACGGACGTCCCCTGGAAACACTGTTGGCCACTTGGGGGGTCAGCCTGATTCTGATTCAGCTGATTCGCAGCGTGTCCACGGCCATGATGCTTGGAATCGTCGTCGGTGTGGTGGTCGGTTTTGGTCTCTCAAAGCTACTCGCCGCGAAGTTCTCCGATAAGCCTTTCTTCACCTATCTCAATGGACTGGGCTGGGCGATTGCCATCGGCATCGGCCTGGTCGCCGTCAACCTGTTCGACCAGGTCCGGCCCCTCGCCAAGCCCTGGTTCGGACCGCGGAATATTGATGTCACCGCCCCCAAATGGCTTCAGGGAAGCTGGGGAATGATCGGCCACGTTGAACTGCCGGGTCTGCGCATCTTCATCATCCTGCTGTCGGCCCTGCTGCTCCTGGCCACCTACTGGTTCCTCAACAAGAGTGTCTGGGGTCTGCGCATCCGGGCGGTCACCCAGAACCGTCAGATGAGCAACTGCCTCGGCATCCCAACCGACCGCGTCGACAGCATCACCTTCGGCATCGGCTCCGGCCTGGCGGGTGTTGCCGGCTGTGCCATCACCCTCCTCGGTTCGGTGGGTCCGAACCTCGGTGCGGCCTACATCGTCTCCTGCTTCATGGTGATCGTCCTCGGTGGAGTGGGCAACCTGCTCGGCACCGTGCTGGCCTCCCTGCTGCTGGGCATCATTCAGTCGGTGATCGGCTCGGGCACCCTGCTGACGATCTTCCCGGATATGCCCCTGGCCGCGAAGGGGGTGATCGAATTCTTCGCCACTACCAGCATGTCGCTGGTGCTGGTGTTCATCTTCATCATCGTCTTCCTCCAATTCCGTCCCAACGGCATGTTCCCCCAGAAGGGTCGCTCGGTCGATGCCTGACCCGATCATTCCGTCCCCGCGCAGATCCCCGTTCCATCTCCCCACCAGGAGGTCTTACCTGTGAAACTCTTCCAACGACTCGTCCCCTGGATTCTCCTGGCGATCGCCCTGTTCATCCTGCCGGCAGCACTGGATGATTTCCGCCTCAACCTGTTCGGCCGCTATTTCTCGCTGGCGATCACGGCTCTGGCGATCGACCTGATCTGGGGATACACCGGTCTGTTGAGCCTGGGCCAGGGCATCTTCTTTGCCCTCGGCGGTTACGCCGTGGCCATGTACCTGATGCTCAACACCAAGAGCCTGGCGGGTGGCAACGGGATTCCCAAGTTCTTCGAGAACTATGGCGTCGACCAGCTGCCGTTCTTCTGGCAACCCTTCTGGTCACCGGTCTTCACCCTGATCGCCCTCTGGGTGATTCCAGCCGTGGTGGCGGGTTTGGTGGGCTGGCTGATCTTCCGAAACCGCATCAAGGGGGTGTACTTCTCGATCATCACCCAGGCGGCTCTGATGGTCTTCTTCCACTTCTTCAACGGCCAGCAGAAACTCTTCGACGGCACCAACGGCCTCAAGACCAGCACCAGCGAACTGTTCGGCCAGCTGGTGGGCTCCCCCGACATGCAGGTGTGGTTCTACCGCCTCACGGTGCTGCTGCTCCCCCTGGCGTTTCTGGTTTGCCGTTACTTCACCAGTGGTCGCTTCGGTGACGCTCTGATCGCCATCCGCGACGACGAGAGCCGCCTGCGCTTCGCCGGCTTCAACCCCGTCCCCTTCAAGACCATCGTCTTCCTGGTGGCGGGAGCCCTGTGCGGCATTTCCGGAGCTCTCTACACCGTCCAGTCCGGCATCGTCTCGCCCCAGTACATGTCGATCTCCTTCTCGATCGAGATGGTGATCTGGGTGGCCGTGGGCGGACGGGGGACCCTGGTCGGCCCGATCATTGGCGCCACCGTGGTGAACTACCTGCGCAGCCTGGTGAGTGAAGCCCTGCCTGAGGCCTGGCTCTTCGTGCAGGGGGCCCTGTTCATCTTCGTGGTGGTTCTGATGCCCGATGGCATCTACGGCTGGATCACCAAAGGAGGCTTCCGCACCTTCCTGGCCGCCTTCGGCATCGCCAAGAAGGCCAAGACCTACCCCCAGATCGACAAGGAGGCCGTTCCTGTGGATTAGTCCTCCAGGAAGACGCTTCCTGGCTCATCTGCTGTGACCGCTCTTTTGATTCCGCACCCTTCCGAAGTCCATGTCAGAACCTCTACTCGAGCTCAATGACGTCAGCGTGAGTTTCGATGGCTTCTATGCCCTCACCGACCTCAGCCTGAAGCTCTACAAGGGTGAGCTGAAGTCCATCATCGGCCCCAACGGTGCCGGCAAGACCACCTTCCTCGATGTCATCACCGGCAAGGTGCGGCCCACGAAAGGATCGGTGACCTTCAAGGGCAAGTCCCTGCTCGGCGTCTCCGAGCAGCAGATCTCGCGCGATGGCATCGGCCGCAAGTTCCAGACCCCGCGGGTGTTTGAGAATCTCACCGTGCTGCGGAACCTCGAGCTCTCCGCCTCACCGGTCAAGAACGCCTTCAGCCTGCTGGGTTCCGGCCTGCCCCAGTCCTCCAAGGACGAGGTGCATCGGATCATGAATTACGTCGGTCTGGCGCCCTTCGCCACCGTCAAGGCGGGCTCCCTCTCCCACGGCCAGAAGCAATGGCTGGCCATTGCCTCCCTGGTGGCCCAGGCCCCCGAGGTGCTGCTGCTGGACGAACCCGTGGCCGGCCTCACCGATGAGGAAACCCTTCGCACGGCCGAACTGATCAAGTCGCTCGCCGGTGACCACACCGTGGTGGTGATCGAGCACGACATGGAGTTCATCCGCGACCTGGGCTTCGATGTCACCGTGCTGCACCAGGGACAGGTGCTGACCGAAGGTCCGCTGGAGAAGGTCAAAGCCGACCCGCGGGTGATCGAGGTCTACCTGGGGCCGCCCGAACAGTAATCGCTTCCCGACCATCACCCACCGCGAGCCCATGTCCACCACCAGCGCCCAGCCCCTGCTTCAGGTCTCCGACCTCAACGTGTATTACGGGGAGAGCCACATTCTCCGCAACGTGGATCTGACGATCCACGAAGGCAAGATGGTCTGCCTGATCGGCCGCAACGGCGTCGGCAAGACCACCTTCCTCAAGACCGTCATCGGCCTGCTGCAGCAGCGATCGGGGACGATCGCCTACCAGGACGGCCAGCTCACCAACCAGCCCCCCTACAAGCGGGCCCGGGCTGGCATCGGGTACGTGTCCCAGGGCCGGGACATCATCCCCCAGGTGACGGTCAAGGAGAATCTGCTGCTGGGCATGGAGGCCCTTCCCGGTGGACTGGAAAAGAATCGCCACATCGATCCGTTGATCTTCGATCTTTTCCCGATCCTCGAGAAGTTTCTCAAGCGCAAAGGCGGCGACCTCAGCGGCGGCCAGCAGCAGCAGCTCGCCATTGCCCGTGCCCTGCTGGGCAAGCCGAAGCTGCTGCTCCTCGATGAACCCACCGAAGGCATCCAACCGTCCATCATCCTCGACATCGAACACGCGGTGCAGCGGATCATGAAGGAGACCGGCATCAGCGTGCTGCTGGTGGAGCAGCACCTGCACTTCGTGCGCCAGTCCGACTTCTACTACGCCATGCAGCGCGGCGGCATCGTCTCCAGCGGCCAGACCGACCAGCTCTCCGATGACGTGATCAAGGAGTTCCTCACGGTCTGAGGACTTCGGCGCAACAGCAAGTCCCGGACCAATGCCACCCTTGGTGGCGCGGCCCGGGACTTTTGCTTGGTATCGCGGTGGCTTGGTTTCGCGGGGGCTTGGTATCGCGCTCAGCAACCGCGATTGAGCATCCAGGGGCGGGTGCCGCTCTCCTTGAGCCGTGGCTTGCCTGTCGTTTCCTTGGTTTCCTTGCGAACCAGGCGGGGTTCGGATTGTTCCTGCTTCAGTCGAAAGGGGCCGCTGAGTGACATGACCGGCGTGAACACCCGGATGCCTTCGGCGGTGCAGGTGGGGCAGTTGGTTTCCTTGTGGCGCTCATCGATGCTTCGCCAGACCTCATAGTTGTCGCAGCCGTTGCTGCAGCTGTATTCGTAGACAGGCATGGCGGGACCGGGGGAACGACGGGGGAAAGGGAAAGGGCAGCCTGGAGCAGTGGCAGGCCAGAACAGTGGCAGACAAGAAAAAGGGGCCTGGTGTCCAGGCCCCTCCCTCCAACAGGGCGATCAGCAGGGAAGAATGTCCTTATCGAAGATCGAGGTGGGGATGGCCAGGGTGCAGCAGGCGTTGGGAATGTCGACGATGCCGCTGATCCTGCCCTCCACCGGCGCACAGCTCAGCAGCAGGTAGGCCTGCTCGCCGGTGTAGCCGAACTTCTTGAGGTACTCGATGGCATTCAGACAGGCACGCCGGTAGGCGATGTGGACGTCCATGTAGTACTGCTTGCCGTCGAATTCATCCACGGAGATGCCTTCGAACACCAGGTAGTCGGTGTAGTGGGGTTCCACCGGGCTGGTCTTGAACATGGGGTTGACCATCCCATACTTCGCCATGCCACCTTTGATGATCTCGACGTGGAGGTCGAGATAGCCGGACATCTCGATGGCGCCGCAGAAGGAGATCTCACCATCCCCCTGGGAGAAGTGGATGTCGCCCATCGAGAGCTTGGCCCCTTCGACATAGACCGGGAAATAGATCCGGGTGCCCTTGGTGAGGTTCTTGATGTCGCAGTTGCCGCCATGCTCCCGGGGCGGCACCGTGCGGGCCGCTTCGTTGGCCACCCGCGCGAACTCACTGCTGGGGAGGGTGCCGAGGATGGCGCTGTTGGGATTGGGCAGGGCCGCCAGCACCGGCTCGCTGCCGGAGAGGCCGGCGCCGTAGGTGCGGCGGTCGGGGGCGGTTTTCACCAGTTCCGTCTCACGACGGTTCCACTCGTTGAGCAGCTCGTGGGAGGGGGCGCAGCCGATCAGGCCCGGGTGGGTGATGCCGGCGAAACGAACACCGGGAATGTGGCGGGAGGAGGTGTAGATGCCCTCCAGATCCCAGATGGCCTTGGCGGCCTTGGGGTAGTGATCGGTGAGGAAACCGCCACCATTCTCCTTGGCGAAGATGCCCGTGAAGCCCCACTCATCCCCCTGCAGGGCACCGACATCAAGGATGTCCACCACCAGGATGTCGCCGGGCTGGGCGCCGTTGACCCAGATCGGGCCGCTGAGAACGTGAACCACCTCGAGATTCACATCCTCGATGTCCTTCGGGTCGTCGTTGTTCTTGATCTGGCCGTCGGTCCAGTCCTTGCATTCGATCCGGAACACGTCACCAGGATTCACCGAGGCCACGGCAGGGATTTCCGGATGCCAGCGGTTGTGCCCGGGCATGTCCTGCTGATCCATCGGCTTGGTGAGATCGACGGAGAAGAGTGTTTTGGGCATCGAGAAACCGAGGCGCAATTTCCCATCCATCCAAAAGGATGGCCTGCGGCCCGAAAGTGTCGATTGCTACCGGAAATTAGGGCCCAAGACCCACTCCTGATGAATGAGATCAAGAATCATTATCAAGCCTGAGGTCGCGCCTCTCGATTCCGATGTCGCCGAATGATCAGGTGTCGTCAAAATCGCCTTTTCGGCAGAGATTGTCCTTCAATCGCGACACCCAGACACTGGGATCCAGCTTGCCGATCTGTTCGGTTCGGCCATCGAAGTGGAACAGGAACTGCCAACGATCCTTGACAGGAAATGTTCTCTTGGCGTTGAGATCGCTGATCGGATCGCCAAAGATGTTGTCATAGGTTGGCCAGCCGGGCTCTCCCTTGACGCTGCAGATCGCCGTGGTTTCGTACATCTGACCCTTGGCATCGCCGCCCACTGAGGTGACCTTCACGACACCCTTGTGGAGCCCATTGGCAACGCCCGGTCTGAACGCCCGCACCAGCTCCACCCGGCTCCCGTCCACCTCCACCAGCAGGTCGCCCGGTTTGGCGTTCTGAATCGCCACCTCCTTCGGGGCGGAGCCGCAACCGGCCAGAGCAAGACCCAGACAGGCCAGCAGTCCCGCCAGGTGCTTCCGGGACACCTGGCCCCCCACAGCGTCGGACAAGGTGATCGATCGAGTCAGGGGCCAACCTATGACGACGCCAGAAGCCGCCCCCAGAGGTCCCCGGCCCCGGCGGGCACAGGCAGGTCGGTGGCCCCGCAGCGCCGGATCGGGCGGCAGCCCAGGCTGTTGATCAGCAGGGCCGCCTCGCTCTCCAGCAGGTCCGCCACGTCCAGCCGTTCCTCCCGCACCAGCCCCAGGGCCAGGGCGCGGCCGCGCATCACCCCCGGCAGGCAGCCGCTCTCGACGGGCGGCGTGACCCACTCGCCCCTCCGCCGCAGCAGCAGGTTGGCGCTGGTGCCACAGCAGAGGTCGCCGCCGCTGCCGAGCAGCAGGGCGTCATCAGCCCCGGCGGCCCGGGCCTCCCGCAGGGCCTGGATGGCGCCGGCGTAAGCGAAGGTCTTGCAGCGGCTGACCAGGCTGGCTGCGTTGCGCCGCTCCACCCCGCTGACGATCACCGCCACCGGGTTGGAGGCCGGCGTCCAGGGGCTCAGCTGCAACCAGAAGCGGGGGCGACCCTGGGGTTCGTCCGGCCCCGGCAGCGCCAGGCCCCGGCCGGCACCGCTGCCCCGGCTCCAGTTGAGCCGCAGGGCCGCGGTGCCGGAGAGGCCGCTACGGGCCACGGCCTCGGCCAGCAGCGGCCGCACCCGGTCGGCGCCGGGGGGTGGCGCCAGGCCCAGGCTGGCGGCCGAGACGCGCCAGCGCTCCAGGTGCTCCGCCAGCAGCCGGGGCTGCCCCGCCTCGATCAGCACCGTCTCGAACAGGCCATCGGCCAGCAGCAGGCCCCGGTCGTTCAGGGGCAGGCAGAGTCGCTCCGGTTCGTCCCAGGTTCCCTGCGGCGTCGGCCCGTCGATCCAGGCGATGGCCGTGCCGGCCGGAGGCACGCCGCCGCCGCTCATGCCAGCGCCTCCAGCAGCGGCTCGATCTTCCAGCCCATCTCCCGGGCCTCCCCCGCCGGATCGGAGTCGGCCACGATGCCGCCGCCGGCATGCAGCCGCAGGCGCCGGCCGTTCTGCAACAGGGTCCGGATGAGGATGCTGCTGTCGAAACCGCCGTCGGCGCCCAGGTGAAACAGGGAGCCGCAGTAGGGCCCCCGTGGCACCGGCTCCAGCTGGTTGAGGCGCCGGCAGGCCCGCACCTTGGGGGCACCGGTGATCGAGCCCCCCGGCCAGCAGGCCCGCAGCAGGTCAACCAGGCCGCGGCCGGCGGCAAGCCGGCCCATCACCACGGAGGTGAGGTGGTGCACGTGGGCATAGCTCTCCAGCCCCAGCAGCTGGGGCACATGCACCGACCCCGGCACGCAGACCCGGCCGAGGTCGTTGCGCAGCAGGTCGACGATCATCACGTTCTCGGCCCGGTCCTTGGGGTCGCAGATCAGCTCGGCGGCACTGGCGGCATCGGCGTCGGGATCGGCCCGGCGCGGCCGGGTGCCCTTGATCGGCCGCGTCTCCACCTGGCCGTCGGGGTGCAGGCGAAGGAAGCGCTCCGGCGAGGCCGAGATCACCGCCTCCCCGCCGGCGATCGCCAGACCCGCGAAGGGGGCAGGACCGTGGCCCACGAGGCGTCGGTACAGCACCAGCGGGTCGGGCGGCTCCGGCCGCAGGCTCTCGCAGCAGGCCGTGAGGTTGGCCTGGAACAGATCACCGGCGGCGATCCACTCCCGCAGGGTCCCCACCTGGGCGGCGTAGATGTCCGGGGGGGTGTGCCAGTGCCAGGCATCGCGGGCGATGCCGGGACCATCGGCCGGGCGTTCCCCGCCCCCGGCCACGGCCACCGCCGCCCCGATGGCGGGATCCTCCAGAAGCCGCAGCATGGCCGCGAGCCGGGCCGGGTCCTGGCCCTCCAGCCAGAGCCGCCCCTCCCCCCGGTCGAAATGGATCAGGGGGTCGTGGCGGGCCGCCCACAGGGTGGCCATGTCAGAGACCTGCCAGTGCTCGGCCGGCTCCACCCAGGCCCCGGCCTCGTAGCCGAGCCAGCCCAGCCACGGTCCCCCCTGGCGCTCCAGGTCCGCGAGGACGTCGAAGGGGTCAGCCGCCCCCGGGCTGCCCGGCAGCCCCCGGCAGGTCACGCTGGCCACCGGATCCACCCCGAGCACGCCGCGGCGGCCGAGGGGGCTGCCGTCGCCGTCAAGCAGCACCAGCCCGTCCCGGCCGAAGCGCTCCGCCAGGACCCCGGCCAGGGCCCGGGGCTCCAGCCAGGGAAGCGGGTCGCTCCTCAACGGTCGGCTCCGGTGCGGAGGGCGGCTCCAGCGCGCACGGCGGCGCTGGTCAGGTCGGCCCGGCCCGCGGCGACCAGGGCGGCATCACGGATGCGGCAGCTGTCGCAGCGGCCGCAGGGGAGCTCCTCGCCGCTGTAACAGCTCCAGGTGGCCGCGATCGGCACCCCGAGCCGCAGGGCCTCGCCCACGATGGTGGCCTTGTCCCAGGCCACCAGAGGGGCCCAGAGGCGGGCCCCGTGACCCTCCCGCCCCGCCTTGGTGGCCAGGTCGGCCAGGCTCTGGAAGGCGGCCAGATAGTCCGGGCGGCAGTCGGGATAGCCGGAGTAATCCACCGCGTTGACGCCGAGCACGAGGTTGGTGGCGCCACGGGCTTCGGCCAGGCTCAGCCCCAGGGCGATGAACACCGTGTTGCGGCCGGGGACGTAGGTGCTGGGGATCACCCCCTCGACCACGCCGCCGTCCGGGACGGGGATCGCCGGATCGGTGAGGGACGAGCCGCCCCAGGCCGCCAGGTTCACGGCGATCACGTGGTGCTCCTCCAGCGCCAGGGCGCTGGCCACCGCAGCGGCGGCGTCCAGCTCGCGGCGGTGGCGCTGGCCGTAGTCGAAGGAGAGGCCGATCACCCGGTGGCCCGCCTCGATCGCCAGGGCGGCGGCGGTGGCCGAATCCAGGCCGCCGGAGAGCAGGGCAATGGCCAGGGGGGGGGCCGGGGCTGTGGCAGGGGAGCGGGTGATGGGGCGGGCGGTCGCGACAGCCCCCCCATTGTGGAAGCGGCCGGAGGGCTCGCAGGGATCGCCAGCGACGGAAGATGCCATGGTGGTGACTCCGGATTCCGGTCCCCCCCGAGGTTCCCCATGGCCCATGCCCTGCGCCGTGCCACGGCGGCCGCGGCCACCGCCAGCGTCATCGTCAGCCTGCCGTCCCTGCTGGCACTCACGGTGACACCGGTCCGGGCCATCCCCCGGCTGGACCTGACGCCTTACCCCAAGCCCACCGCCGCCCAGACCCGCTGGGTGATCCAGCTGCCCGGGGTGCTGCCTCCGGGCGCCGATCCGCGCCTCTCCCCCAACCCGAGCGACTGGCGGGTGCAGCTGATCGCCGGCCGGGAGGTGGAGGCCGACTGCAACCAGCGGGCTTTCCGCGGCCGCTTCCGCGCCGGCAAGGTGAAGGGCCTGGGCGTCAGCGTCTACACGGTGAGCGATGTGGGGCCGATGGTGTCGACCCTGATGGCCTGCCCCCCCGGCCAGGCGAAGCGCAAGGTGTTCATCCCGATGGGCAGCAAGCCCTTCGTGGTGCCCTACGACGCCAGCCGGCCGATCGTGGTGTTCACCCCGAAGGACCTGCAGCTGCGCTGGCGGCTCTGGAAGGCGGAGAAGGTGCAGCAGCCGGCCCAGGCCCTCTGAGGCCCCAGCGCTGGGGCTCCGCACCGGGCCTCAGCGCACCCCCAGCCACTTGTGGCTCTGCAGGCTGAGGCGCCAGCCGGGGTGGGCGCGCACGTAGGCCACCGCCAGCTCCTGGGCGGCCGGCTCGTCCCAGGCGGGCTGGAGCAGCCGCTCCGGACCGGGGGCGGCGGGCGGGCGCAGGAGGTCCGCTTCGGCGGCCATGGCTTCGGCGAAGTCCAGGTCGGCCGCGGAGGTCACCACCACCTTGAGCTCGTCGCAACGGGCCAGGAGGGCGGCAGCCGGGGGGCGGTGGGACTTGGGCGAGAGGGTGATCCAGGCGAAGCGGCCGCTGAGCTCCCCCACGCCGCTGGTTTCCAGGTGCAGCGGCAGACCCGCTGGCGCCAGGGCGGTGCACAGGGCGTCGAGGGGTTGCTGCAGGGGCTCGCCGCCGGTGATCACCACGAAGGCGGCACCGGCGGCGGCGGCGGCCCGGGCCTCGGCCGCCAGTTCGCCCAGGGGGCGCTGGGGATGGGCCGCCTGGGGCCAGGAGTGCTTGGTGTCGCACCAGGGGCAGCCCACGTCGCAGCCCGCCAGGCGAATGAAGAAGGCGCTGCGGCCGGCATGGAGCCCCTCCCCCTGCAGGGAGTGAAAGGTCTCCACCACCGCGGGGCCGTCAGCCGTAGATGGGGCTGGCGACACGGTCCACGGCCTCGCTGGGGGAGCCGGGAAGGCGCTGCTGGGCCGCCTCGATCAGCCCCCGGAACAGGGGATGGGGCTTGCCGGGGCGGGAGAGGAATTCCGGGTGGTACTGGCAGGCGGTGAAGAAGGGATGGTCCTTCAGCTCGATCAGCTCCACCAGGCGGCCGTCGGGGGAGGTGCCGCTGATCTCGTAGCCCGATTCCAGGAACAGGGAGCGGTAGGCGTTGTTGAACTCGTAGCGGTGGCGGTGGCGCTCGTAGACCACCTCCTCGCCATAGAGGCGCTGGGCCATGGTGCCCGCAGTGAGCCGGCAGGGATAAACGCCCAGGCGCATGGTGCCGCCGAGATCCACCACGTCCTGCTGCTCGGGCAGCAGGTGGATCACCGGGTGGGGCGAAGCCGGATCCAGTTCGGCGCTGGTGGCGCCCTCGAGGCCGGCCTGGTGGCGGGCCCACTCGATCACGGCGCACTGCATGCCCAGGCAGAGGCCCAGGAATGGCACCCGCTGCTCGCGGGCCCAGCGGATCGCCGCCACCTTGCCGTCGACGCCGCGGTTGCCGAAGCCCCCCGGCACCACCACCGCATCCATTCCCCGCAGCAGGGCATCGGCCCCCTGGCTCTCGATCTGCTCGGCGCAGATCCAGTGCAGGTCGAGGGAGGCATCCTGCTCCAGGCAGGCATGGCGCAGGGCCTCCACCACCGAGAGGTAGGCGTCATTGAGCTGGACGTACTTGCCCACCAGGGCCACCTTCACCGCCGGGCCGGGGTGGCGCAGCTTCTCCACCAGGTCCGCCCAGCGGGCCATGTCGCTGTCGTGGTCGACCAGGGAGAGCACATCGAGCACCTGGCGGCAGAGGCCCTCGCTCTCCATCGCCAGGGGCACCGCGTAAATGCTGTCGGCATCGAGGGCCTGGATCACGGCACTGGCCGGCACGCCGCAGAAGCCGCCGATCTTGGCCTTGAGGTCGGTGCTGATGGGCCGGTCGCTGCGGCAGACGAGCACGTCGGGCTGGATGCCGATCGAGCGCAGCTCCTTCACCGAATGCTGGGTGGGCTTGGTCTTGAGTTCGCCGGAGGTGCCGATGTAGGGCAGCAGGGTGACGTGCACGTAGGCCAGGTCCTGGCGGCCGACATCACCCCGGAACTCGCGGATGGCCTCCAGGAACGGCAGCGACTCGATATCGCCCACGGTGCCGCCGATCTCGGTGATCACCACGTCGGCGCCGCTGTTGGCCGCCACCCGGTGAATGCGCTCGCGGATCTCGCCGGTGATGTGGGGAATCACCTGAACGGTGCCGCCGTTGTAGTCGCCGCGGCGCTCCTTGTTGATGACCGCCTGGTAGATCGAGCCGGTGGTCACGCTGTTGAGGCGCGACATGGCCGTATCGGTGAAGCGCTCGTAGTGGCCCAGGTCCAGGTCGGTCTCGGCGCCGTCCTCGGTGACGAACACCTCGCCGTGCTGGTAGGGGCTCATCGTGCCCGGATCCACGTTCAGGTAGGGATCCAGCTTCAGGATGGAGACGCTGTAGCCGCGGGATTTCAGCAGCCGTCCGAGGCTGGCCGCCACGATGCCCTTGCCGATGCTGGACACCACCCCGCCGGTGACGAAGACGAACTTCGCGGCATGGCCCCGCGGGGCGGACGGTGCGGACATCGGGCGCTGCGCTGATCACCCAATCTACCGACCCCTTCCAGTCCGCCCGCCCACAGGGGCCTCCCTCCCAACGCCCCTCCCCCCGCGCCCCGCGCCTCCTGGGGGGTGCGTCAGCGGCGCAGCCGAAGCCGGCCGTTGCCCGCACAGCGGGCTCGGACCGGCGCAGGCCGCGCCCGCTGACACTCACCCCTCCAGGAGGCTCCGGAGCATCCACGCCGTCTTCTCGTGGATCTGCAGCCGCTGGGTGAGCAGGTCGGCGGTGGGCTGGTCGTTGGCCTCGTCAGCGGTGGTGAACACCGAGCGGATCGTGCGGGCCACGGCCTCATGGCCCTCCACCAGCTCCTTCACCATGGCCAGGGCGGCGGGGACGCCTTCGGCCTCGGGGATCGAGGAGAGGCCGGCATAGAGGGTGCCGCCGTAGGGGGCGGGGAAACCGAGGGCCCGGATGCGCTCGGCGATCAGGTCGAGGGCGGTCCAGAGCTCGGTGTACTGGTCCATGAACATCAGGTGGAGCGTGTTGAACATCGGTCCGGTCACGTTCCAGTGGAAGCCGTGGGTCTTGGCGTAGAGCACGGTGCTGTCGGCCAGGACGCGGCCGAGGCCCTCGGCGATCTGCTGGCGCTGGTCCGCCGGGATGCCGATGTCGATGGGGGGAGCGGTGATGGCCATGGCCAGGGAGCGGGAGGCGCCAGTCTAAGGCGAAGTGATTCCGCTTTATGGTGGCGCCTTGGCGGCAACGGCGCAGCAGTGGCGGCCCCTCAGCCCTCGTCGTCGGTCCAGGTGCTGGCCACGTGCAGCTCTTCCAGCTGCTTCGGCGCCACATCGGCCGGGGCCTGGGTCATCAGGCAGCGGGCCTGCTGGGTTTTCGGGAAGGCGATCGTGTCGCGGATCGACTCCTCACCCGCCAGCAGCATCACCAGCCGGTCCATGCCGAAGGCGATGCCGCCGTGGGGCGGGGCGCCCATGTCGAGGGCCTCCATCAGGAAACCGAACTGGCGCTCGGCCTCCTCCAGGGGCAGGCCGATGGTCTGCAGCACCTGGCGCTGCAGGGCCGCATCGTGGATGCGCAGGGAGCCGCCGCCCAGCTCCAGGCCGTTGAGCACGAGGTCGTAGGCCTGGGCCCGGGCCGTGGGCAGGGTGGCCGCCCAGGCGTCCGGATCGCCGCCGAGATCCTCGGCGTTGGGGGCGCAGAAGGGGTGGTGCAGGGCTTCGAGGCGGTTCTCGCCGGCGTTGAACTCGAACATCGGGAAATCCACCACCCAGAGGAAGTTCCACTGGTCGTTGTCCCGCTCGGCCGGCACCAGCCCCAGCTCGCGGGCCAGGTACTGGCGCACCCGGTCGAGGGCCTTGTTCACCGTGGCGGTGTCGCCGGCACCGAACAGCAGCAGGGTGCCTTCCGTGGCGCCGGTGCGCTCCAGCAGTTCCGCCTTCATCGCGGCCGTGAGGTTGTCCTTGATGGCGCCGATCGTGTCGATCTCGCCGCCGGCCCGCACCCGGATGAAGGCCAGGCCGCCGGCCCCCGCCTTCTGGGCCTCGCTGAACACATCACCGCCGGGCTTGATGCGCACGTTGCTGACGGCCTCGTTGCCGCCGGCCACGGCGATGCACTTGACCGAGCCCCCGGCGGCCACGGCACCGGAGAACACCTTGAAGCCCATGTCCCGGACGATGTCCGAGGCGTCGGTGAGCTCCATGCCGTAGCGGGTGTCGGGGCGGTCGGTGCCGTAGCGCGCCATCGCCTCGTGCCAGGTGAGGCGGGGGAACGGCCGCGGCAGCTCGATGCCCTTCACCTGCTTCCAGATGGCGGCGATCAGGCCCTCGTTGAGCGCCAGGATCTCCTCCTGGTCCATGAAGCTCATCTCCATGTCCAGCTGGGTGAACTCCGGCTGGCGGTCGGCCCGCAGGTCCTCGTCCCGGAAGCAGCGGGCCACCTGGTAGTACCGCTCGATGCCCCCCACCATCAGCAGCTGCTTGAACAGCTGGGGCGACTGGGGCAGGGCGAACCACTCACCGCCGCAGACCCTGCTGGGCACCAGGTAGTCGCGGGCGCCCTCGGGGGTGGAGCGGGTGAGCACCGGGGTCTCCACCTCGATGAAGCCTTCCGCCTCCAGATAGCCGCGGGCGGTCTTGACGGTGGCGTGGCGCAGCCGCAGGTTGCGGCCCATGCGCTCGCGGCGCAGGTCGAGGTAGCGGTGGCGCAGGCGCAGTTCCTCGCGGGTGTTCTCCTCGTCGTGCACCGACACCGGGAAGGGCAGGTTGCCGCGCACCTCGTTGAGCACCGTGATGCAGCTCGCCAGCACCTCGATGGCGCCGGTGGCCAGTCGCTCGTTGAGGGACTCGGCCGGCCGGGCCCGCACCTTGCCCTCCACCCGCAGCACGGTCTCGTTGCGCAGCCGCTCGGCCACGGCGAAGGCGGCGGGGGCCAGGTCGGGATCCACCGTGATCTGCACGGTGCCGCTGCGGTCGCGCAGGTCGATGAAGATCACGCCGCCGTGGTCGCGGCGCCGGTCGACCCAGCCACCCAGCTGGACGGCCTCGCCGATGGCGTCGTTGCGCAGATCGCCGCACCCGTGGCTGCGCATGGTGGCAAGCAGAACGAATCCGCGAGTTTCCCACAGGGCGCCTGCGGGTGGTTCTGAAGGGGCCGGACCAGCGCCGGAGGGGCCCTCAGCCGCGCCGGTAGAAGGGCCGCTTGACCACCACGGCAGGCTCGGCACGCCCGCGGATCTCCACCGCCAGCGCGGTGCCGGGCTTCGCCGCCGCCGCCGGCACGTAGGCCAGGGCCACCGCTTCCCCCAGGGTGGGGGACCAGGTGCCGCTGGTGACCTCGCCCACCGGCTCCCCATCGAGGAGCACCGGATAGCCGTGGCGGGCGATGGCGCGGCCCTGCAGCTTCAGGCCCACCAGCTTGCGGCCCACCCCCTCGGCGGTCTGGCGCTCCAGGGCGGCGCGGCCGATGAAGTCCGCCGGCATCTCCAGGTGCACCAGCCAGCCCAGGCCCGCCTCCAGGGGAGTGGTGGCCGCGTCCATCTCGTTGCCGTAGAGGTGCATCGCCGCCTCCAGCCGCAGGGTGTCGCGGGCGCCGAGGCCGCAGGGGGTGACGCCATCGGCCAGCAGCCGCTGCCACAGCGCCACGCCGGCCTCACGGCCCAGCAGCAGCTCAAAGCCGTCCTCACCGGTGTAACCCGTGCGGCCCACGAACACCGGCGCCCCGTCGATGGCCAGCTCCCGGTGGCCGAAGCGGGGCAGCCCCGCCAGGCTCGTGCCCACCAGGGCCTCGAGGCGGGCGGGGGCCTCCGGGCCCTGCAGGGCCAGCAGCACCCCGTCGCCCTTGCGGTCGGTGATGGTGATCCCCTCGGGCTCCAGCTGGCTGGCGATCCAGGCGGTGTCGGCCTCGGCGCAGGCGGCGTTGATCACCAGCACCACTTCATCGCGCTCCCCCTCGGGGCCCGCGACACGGCCGCGGTCGTAGACGATCAGGTCGTCAAGGATGCCGCCGGCCGCGTTGAGCAGCACCGTGTAGCAGGCCTCGCCGGGGCCGATGCGGAACAGGTCGGTGGGCACCAGCCGCTGCAGGGCGTCCTTGGTGCCCTGCCCCCGCAGGGTGAGCACCCCCATGTGGGAGATGTCGAAGACGCCGCAGTGCTGGCGCACGGCGTTGTGCTCCTGGACGAGGCCGGAGAACTGGATCGCCATCTGCCAACCGGCGAAGGGCACCATGCGGGCACCGGCGGCGATGGCGGCGGCGTCCAGGGGTGTGCGGCTCAGGGGGGTGGAATCCATCGGAGGCGACCGGCCGGCCAGGGGGGACGCCGGATCAGGGTGGCGCGATCCTATGGACTGGGCACCGCCAAGACTGGAGGCAGGGCCTCCAATACCGAAGAAAGCCTGTGATTCGGCTTTCACCCCTATCACACCGGCGAGGAAATGCGTACCTTGAATGGCCCAATGGGTCAAGAGGATGGGCAACCGTCCCAACTGCCGCAGCTGCCGTCACTGCACCCCTCCCGCCGGGGTGGAGATGGGATGGTGCCAGCTGCGTCAGCTCCCCATCCACCCCGAGCTGGTGGGCGAGCTGTGGTGCCACCACTGGACGGCCCGCCCGCCGCGGCTGCCGGTGGTGTCCCCCGAGGCCCTGCTGAAGCAGGCCCGCCATCCGGTGGCCAGCCAGCAGCTGAGCCTGGCGACCGGCCTCTCCTGAGCTCAGGCCCACAAAAAATGTGTCGGTGGATGCCTTTTGGGCATTCTTCCGCCCTTTCACCCCTGGTTCTCCTAGCGGAACGCCCCGTTCCGCCCTAGGAAGGCAGAATCCGTCCACCCCAACCACGGAGGTCCCCTGCATTGATCAGAACCGCCACATCCCCATCACCCATCGAGCTGATGGCCGTTCATGTGGATTGTGAAACCTTCACCCTCCCCACTGGAGCCCACGTTTTCAGCCGCGGCGCCAGCGCCAACGCCATCTACGCCGTGCGTCGCGGCATCGTCGAGCTGGTCGGCGAGCAGGGCGAAAAAACCTGCTACCGCCCCGGTGAGCTGTTCAGCTACCAGGACATCACCTGGCGCGAACTGAGTCACCGCAGTGACGCGTTTGCTCGCACCCCGGTGGAGGTGCTGCGCCTCGATCGGCTCCGCTTCCTCAACCTGCTGCACAACCACCCCACCCTGGCCGTGCAGCTGATCGGGCAGCAGCACACCCGCCTGCGCGAGCAGCGAACCAGCGGCACCTGCTGCTACTGAGCGCCCGGCCGCCCGAGCAGCAGCAGCAGGCTGCGGGTCACCTTGGCGGCCAGCACGGCGCTGACGCCGCTGGGGTCGAGCTGGGGAGCCAGCTCCACCACGTCGGCGGCCACCAGCCGGTGCTGGCGCAGCTCCTCCACCAGCGCGGCGAACTGGGGCCAGTGGAAGCCGCCGGGTTCGGGCGTGCCCGTGCCCGGCAGCACCGCCGGATCGAACCAGTCGAGGTCGACGGTGAGATAGAGGGGCCGGCCCCGCAGGGGTGCCAGCGCCGCCGCCATGGCATCGATCGGCACCAGGCGTCCGGTGGCGTGCAGTTCCTGGAACTCCGCGCGGGTGCCGCTGCGGATGGCGATCTGGCGCAGCTCACCGCTGGGCAGCACCTCCAGGCAGCGGCGCATGGCGCAGGCGTGGCTGTGGCGGGCACCGAGCCACTCCTGGCGCAGATCGGCGTGGGCATCGAGCTGCACCAGCACCAGATCGGGGTAGCGCCGCGCCACCGCCGCCACCGCCCCGCTGCTGATCGAGTGCTCGCCGCCCAGCATCAGCGGCGCCAGGCCCAGATCCAGGACCGCCTCGGTGGCCCTGCCCACGGCTTCCACCACCGGTTCGGGGGCGCCGAAGGGGATCGCCACGGCCCCCAGGTCGGCGAAGGCCAGGTCCTCGAGATCAAGATCGAGCTGGGGGTCGTAGCTCTCCAGGCCGCTGCTCACGTCGCGGATCGCCGCCGGGCCGAAGCGGGCGCCGGGGCGAAAGGAGGTGGTGCCGTCGTAGGGAACGCCGAACAGGCCCACGGCGCAGCCGAGGGGGTCGCGGCGGGCGCCCATGTAGATCGCCCCTTCGGTGTCGAACAGTTCCTGGCTCATGGCTGGCTCGCCGCGTCGGCCAGCTCCCGCTCCACGAACGCCGGCACCGCCTCGAAGGCCCCCCGCTGCCAGCGGGGCGACCAGATGCTGCAGCCCGGCGCCACCGCCGCGGCCCGCTCCGGCCGCGGCTCGCGGTAGCGGGGGCCGTCGGGGCAGGCGAAGGTCCAGCTCCACCAGCCGCTGGGGTACATCGGCACCCAGCCGTACATCGGATCGGCGTGGCCGAAGACCTCGCGCAACAGCCGCACGGTGTCGATGTGGACCTGGCGGAAGGCCTCGGGGGATTCGCTCTGGGTGGCGAACACGCCGCCGGGGCGCAGCAGGCGGCGGCAGTTCTCGAAGAACGTGCGGTTGAAGAGGCCCTCGGCCGGTCCGGCGGGATCGGAGCCGTCCACCAGCACCACGTCGTAGCTGGCGGCGGCGGCGCTGGCTGCCCAGGCGATGCCGTCGCCGACGGTGAGGTGGAAGCGGGGGTCGCCCCAGGCGTCGCCGCCCAGGCTGGGCAGGTGCTGGCGGGAGAGCTCCACCACCAGCCCGTCGATCTCCACCATGTCGAGGTGGGCGACGCCGGGGTGGCGCAGGCATTCGCGGGCGGTGCCGCCGTCGCCGCCGCCGATCACCAGCACCCGCTCGATGGAAGTGGCGGCGCAGAGGGCCGGATGGACCAGCGGTTCGTGGTAGTGCCGCTCCTGCCGTTCCGCCGTCATCCAGCAGCCGTCGAGGAGCAGCCCCTTGCCGTAGGTCTGGCTGTCGATGATGGTGATCCGCTGGTAGGGGCTGGTGCGCTCCTCCACCACGGTGGCGGCGAGGCCGTAGCGCACCCCGCCCAGCTCCTCGTCCACCCAGGCGCCCGGGGGGCAGGCATCGGCCAGTGGCTGTTGCGGTCCCATGCGGTTGGCTCGTGGCTTTCCAGCTAAACCTTCGGCAGGACCTCTTGTCACGGCGCCATGGCACATTCCAGACGCCACCTGCTGGGGCTCTTCGCTCTGGCGGGCGCCGGCGTGGCCCTGGAGACCCTGGGGCCCCGGCCGGCAGCGGCCGCCGCGGCGGACGGCACCCTGGTAGAGCGGCTGTCGGTGTGCCGCCCCAACGGCGATCCGCTCCAGGAGCTGCTGCGCCGCAACCGCGACTTCTCCCGCACCTGGCAGGCGGCCGAGCGCAGCGACGATCCCCTGTCACGGGCCACCCTGCTGCACGAGACCTGGCCGCTTCACTGCCAGGTGCGACCCGATGCCCTGGCCGCCGGCCAGCGGCCCTGGGCCTCGGTGCTCTGCTGCGCCGATTCGCGGGTGGCGCCCGAATGGATCTTCGCCTGTGGCGCCGGGGAGCTGTTCGAGGTGCGCAGCGCCGGCAACACGGCCTTCGACGCGGGCGTCGCCTCGCTGGAGTACGCCGTGGCGGAACTGGCGATGCCCCTGATCCTGGTGATGGGCCACAGCGGCTGCGGCGCCGTGACCGCCGCCATGGCCCGTGAGCCCCTCACGCCCCTGCTGGAGGAGCTGGTGGCGCCGATCCGGGCCAGCCTCAAGCCGGGGGCCGACCTGGCCCAGGCGGTGCGCCGCAACGCCGCCGCCGCCGCCGCCGCCCTGCCCCGGCGCAGTGCCCTGCTGGCCCAGGCCGTGGCGGAGGGGCGGCTGCGCATCCAGGCCGCCTACTTCGACATCGGCAGCGGCGAAGTGAGCCTGGTGTGAACGGTGATCTGCCCCTGGGGAACGGCCGGGTGATCCCGGCGGCCGAGCTGTGCTGGCGCTTCTCGCGGGCCTCCGGCCCCGGGGGCCAGGGGGTGAACACCACCGACTCCCGGGTGGAGCTGGTGTACGACCTGGCCGCCAGCGACGCCCTGCCCCCCGCCCTGCGGGAGCGGGCCCTGCGGCGGCTGGCGGCCCGGCTCACCCCGGCGGGCCTGGTGGTCGTGGCGGCGGAGCACCGCTCCCAGTGGCAGAACCGTCAGGCGGCCCAGAAGCGCCTGGTGGAGCTGATCCAGGCGGCGATCGCGCCGCCGCCGCCGCCCCGCCGGCCCACCAAACCCAGCCGAGGCTCGGTGGAGCGGCGGCTGAAGGCCAAACGCCAGCGGGGATCGATCAAGAACCACCGCCGGCAGGGTCCGATTGAGGAGGCCTAGGGCCGGGATCCTGCTCGGCGCGGATCTGGGCCTTGGCCGCCTGCCAGTGGCCCTCCAGCTCCGCGATGCCGCGGCCGCCGAGATCGCCGCCCAGGGCGGCCTCCACCCGGGAGAAGCGGTCGAGGAAGCGGCGGTTGGTGCCGGCCAGGCCCTCCTCCGGGTCGAGGCCGCACCAGCGGGCCACGTTCACCAGGGTGAAGAGCACGTCGCCCAGTTCCTCCTGGGCATGGGCCCGATCGCCGCTGGCCACGGCTTCCCGCAGCTCATCCAGCTCCTCCTGCACCTTGGCCCACACCCCCTCGATGGCGTCCCACTCGAAGCCGGCGGCGGCGGCCTTGCGGGAGATGGTCATGGCACCGGCCAGGGCGGGCTGGCCGCGCACTTTCTGGGCCAGCCTGTCGCTGAGGGGGCTGGCGGCCTGTGGCGGCGCGCCACGGCCGGCGGCGGTCCGCTGGCGTTCGTGGCGCTCGGCGGCCTTGATCGCCTCCCAGCTGCGGCGCACGGCCTCCGGATCGTCGACCTGTTCCGCCGCCGGATCGAACACGTGCGGGTGGCGGCGCACCAGCTTGGCGGCGATGGCGCGGGCGACGGCGCCCAGATCGAAGCGCCCCGCTTCACTGGCGATGCGGGCGTGCAGGACCACCTGCAGCAGCAGGTCACCCAGCTCCTCGGCCAGGTGATCGTCGTCGCCGCGGCGGATCGCATCGGCCACCTCGTGGGCCTCCTCGAGCACGTAGGGGATCAGGGTGGTGTGGGTCTGGGCCAGGTCCCAGGGGCAGCCGCCCTGGGGGTCGCGCAGCCGGTCCACGATCGCCACCAGCTCGGCCAGTGCCTCGAGGCTGGACCCAGCGTCGGCGGCCGGGACGGAGAGCGGCCGGGAAGCGGACATGGCGGGAGGGGAGAACCACGGCCACCATCCTTGGCGATGGCATCCAGTCCGGCGGCGCGTGCCGATCACCTCCATCCACCGGATGGATCCAGGCCATGTGCGGTTTCTGACGCATTGCTGGCAACAGCCCGCCGCCCCTTCCACCTAAAACTGCTGCCAACCCCGGTTCCGACGGATGGATCTGCTGCCCACCTTGCTGATGGACGTCGGCAGCCACCAGGTTGAGGTGACGGAAACCCTGATCGGGGTCGGCCGTTTCCTCGTGATCTTCGTGGCCGCCCGCCTCATGGCGGAGCTGATGGTGCGGCTGCAGCTACCCACCATCCTGGGTGAACTGGTCGCCGGGGTGATCATCGGCGCCTCCGGTCTGCACCTGGTGGTGCCCCCCGAAACCCAGGCCCAGCTGAGCGGCGCCCTGCTCGCTCTGGTCGGCTCCCTGGGCGGCGTGACGCCGGACACCGTCACCGCCCTCTACGCCGAAACGTTCCCCAGCCTCAAGGCGGTCGCCGAGATCGGCCTCTTCTCCCTGCTCTTCCTCACGGGCCTCGAAAGCGAGCTGGATGAACTGGTGGCCGTCGGGATCCAGGCCGGCACCGTCGCCTTCACCGGCGTGGTGCTGCCCTTCGCCGCCGGCACCGCCGGGCTCTACTACCTCTTCCACGTGCCGTTCATCCCGGCCGTGTTCGCCGGTGCCGCCATGACGGCCACATCGATCGGCATCACGGCGAGTGTGTTCGGTGAGCTGCAATGGCTGAAGCGCAAGGAGGGCCAGATCGTCATCGGCGCCGCCGTGCTCGACGACATCCTCGGCATCGTCATCCTGGCGGTGGTGGTCTCCCTGGCCGGTGGCGGTTCCTTCACCCTCGGCCCGGTCGTGCAGCTGTGCGTTGCGGCGGTGATCTTCGTGGCCGTCGCCCTGGTGCTCAGCCGCTTCGCCGCCCCCGGCTTCGACTGGGTCGTCGACCATCTCAAAGCCCCCGGCGATGTGGCGGTGGCCAGCTTCGTGGTGCTCACCCTCTGCTGCTTCGCCGCCCAGGCCATCGGCCTGGAGGCCGCCCTGGGGGCGTTCGCCGCCGGCCTGATCCTCAGCGCCTCCAAGCACACCCACGACATCGAAGCGGCCGTCAAACCCCTGGTGGCCCTGTTCGCCACGGTGTTCTTCGTGCTGATCGGCACCGGCATGGACCTCTCGGTGCTCAACCCCTTCGATCCCGCCAACCGGGAGGGACTGGTGGTGGCCCTGTTCCTGCTGGTGGTGGCCGTGGCCGGCAAGGTGGCGGCCGGCTGGACTTACACCAGCAAGGACCCCACCAACCGCCTGGTGGTGGGCCTGGGGATGATGCCCCGCGGCGAGGTGGGTCTGATCTTCCTGGGCCTGGGCACCCAGGCCGGCATCCTCACCCCGGCCCTCGAAGCCGCCATCCTGTTGATGGTGATCGGCACCACCTTCCTGGCCCCGGTTCTGCTGCGGGTTGTGATCGGTGGTCAGAAGGAGGCGGCAGCCCAGCCCAGCTGAGCTCCCACCCTGCCCATCCGATTCGCCGCTCCGCCGGTACCCCCGCCGGCCTCCGTTCCCCCCATCCATGGGCGTCGCCGATCTGACGGGCTCCACCACCACCCTGGCCCCGCCGTTCCCCGGCCTGAGCCGCGGCCGCCTCGACACCCTGCAGGTGAACCTGGGCTACCGCTGCAACCAGAGCTGCAGCCACTGCCATGTGAACGCCGGGCCCAGCCGCACCGAGATGATGGGGGCCGACACCATTGCCCTGGTGCCGGCGGTGTTGCGGGCCCGGCGGATCGCCAGCCTGGATCTCACCGGCGGTGCGCCGGAGCTGCACCCCGGCTTCCGCGACCTGGTGCGCCAGGCCCGGGGGCTGGGGGTGGCGGTGATCGACCGCTGCAACCTCACGATCCTGGGTGAGCCCGGCCAGGGGGACCTGGCCGACTTCCTGGCCGAACAGGGGGTGAAGGTGGTGGCCTCCCTGCCCTGTTACCTCGCCGACAACGTCGACCGGCAGCGGGGTGATGGGGTGTTCGAGCGCAGCCTGGCGGGCCTGCGCCAGCTCAACGCCCTCGGCTACGGCGATCCCGACGCAGGCCTGGAGCTGGATCTGGTGTACAACCCCCAGGGCCCCAGCCTGCCGCCCCCCCAGGCGGCCCTCGAGGCCGACTACCGGCGCGAGCTGGCCGATCGCTTCGGGCTGCGCTTCAACCGCCTGTTCACGATCACCAACATGCCCATCCAGCGCTTCGCGGCGGTGCTGCGCCACCAGGGGCAGCTGGAGAGCTACATGGCGTTGCTGCGCCAGCATCACAACCCCGCCAATCTGGAGCAGGTGATGTGCCGCTCCACGGTCAGCGTCGACTGGCAGGGCTATCTCTACGACTGCGACTTCAACCAGATGCTTGACCTGCCCATCGGCCAGGGCAGCCCCCGGGCCCACCTGCGCCAGCTGCTGGAGCAGGACCCTGACGGGGAGCCGATCGCCGTGGCCGAGCACTGTTTCGGCTGCACCGCCGGCGCCGGCTCCAGCTGCGGGGGCGCCCTGAGCTGAAGCCCCGCCCGTCCCAGCCACCCGCCGCCCCAGCCCCAGGCCCACCAGCCCCCGCGACTTTCCCCCGATGACCAGCGCCACCGATCTGCACCGCAGCGTGCAGGAGTACTACGGCACCACCCTCAGCAGCAGCGCCGACCTGCGCACCAGCGCCTGCTGCGATGCCAGCAGCGTGCCGCCGGCGCTGCGGCCCCTGCTGGCCCGGATCCACCCCGAGGTGCTGAGCCGCTACTACGGCTGCGGCCTGGTGGCACCGCCGCTGCTGGAGGGCCTGCGGGTGCTCGACCTGGGCTGCGGCAGCGGCCGCGACGTGTACCTGCTGGCCCAGCTGGTGGGGGCCGGCGGCGAGGTGGTGGGCGTCGACATGACGCCGGAGCAGCTGGAGGTGGCCCGCCGCCATGCCGACCACCACGCCGAGGTGTTCGGCTACGCCAACGTGCGTTTCCTGGAGGGCCGCATCGAGCAGCTGGAGGCCCTGCCCCTGGAGCCTGGCAGCTTCGATCTGGTGATCTCCAACTGCGTGGTCAACCTCTCGGCCGACAAGCTGGCGGTGCTCAACGGGGTGCGGCGGCTGCTCAAGCCCGGCGGTGAGTTCTTCTTCGCCGACGTCTACGCCGACCGACGCGTACCCGAGGCCCAGCGCCACGATCCGGTGCTGCACGGCGAGTGCCTCAGCGGCGCCCTCTACTGGAACGACTTCCTGCGGGTGGCCCGCCAGGCCGGCTTCGCCGATCCACGCCTGGTGGACGACCGGCCCCTGGAGATCACCGACCCGGAGCTGGCGGCGCGCACCGGCGCGATCTGCTTCTTCTCCGCCACCTACCGGCTGTTCAACATCGAGGCCCTGGAGGACGCCTGCGAGGACCACGGCCAGGCGGTGGTCTATCGGGGGAGCATCGCCGGCCACCCCGACGCCCTGCCCTTCGACAAGCACCACCACATCGAGGCCGGCCGGGTGTTTCCGGTCTGCGGCAACACCTTCCGCATGCTGGCGGAGAGCCGGCTGGCGCCCCACTTCGAGTTCATCGGCGATTTCAGCCGCCACTACGGCCTGTTCGAGGGCTGCGGCAGCGCCCTGCCCTTCGATGCCTCGCTGACCCCTACCGCCGACGGACCCGTCGCCGCGCCGGCCCCCGCCAGGGGCGGCTCCTGCTGCTGAGGTGACTGAGGCGCCGGCCCAGGGCCCGCAGGGGCCGCGGCAGCCGCGGGATCGGATCGCCGTCCTGGAGCAGATGCAGCCAGCTGCTGGCCTCCAGGCCCACGAAGGCGGCGAGCAACAGGGGCCGCTGGGAGCCCCAGAGCTCCCGGCCCCGCTGCACCAGCTGCCCAGGCGTCGGGGCGCCCAGGGGCCCGAGGGCGGCGCAGGCGAGCAGCACCAGAGCGGCCAGCCACAGCAGCCGCAGGCTGGTGCCCAGCAGGGGGCTGTGGGAGAGCAGGGAGCGGTGGCTGAGCAGGCGCCGGTAGGGCCACCACAGCAGCCGCAGGGGGCCCCAGCGGCGGGTGGCGTTGGAGCGGGTGTCGAGGTCGGGGGAGAGCCAGAGGCCGCCGAGCAGGAAGGCGCCGGTGGCGACGGCCACCCCCATCGGCCCCAGGCCAGGCCCCCAGAGCAGCCCGAAGGGCAGGGCCAGCCAGCGGGTGGCGCGATCGTGGCGGCGGCCGCTGGCCATGGCCGGGCTCCGGACGCTGCCGGCAACGTACCGGGCTCGGGCCTCCGGCGCCCCCTCCGCCAGAATGGCTTCACCGCCCGATTAGCTCAGCGGTAGAGCGCCTGCCTTACAAGCAGGATGTCGCTGGTTCGAAACCGGCATCGGGCATCGGGGAAGGGGGCCATGGCCCCAAAACCCGCCCTAAAGATGGTCATCTCGATGACCAACACCATGCGGCAGGTGACGGTGGCGGAGGCCAAAGCCCAGCTGTCGAGCCTGCTCGACGCGGTGGAGCAAGGCCAGCGGGTGGTGATCACCCGCCGCGGCAAAGCCATCGCTGAGCTGGTTCCCCGGAAGACCATGCGCGATCTCCTCCCCCAGCTCCAGGCACTGCGGGACTCCCTGCCCCATCAGGCCACCAGCGGCGTGGAGACGATGCGCGCCCTGCGGGATGACGTCGGCTCCTGATGCTGTACGTGGACACCTGCGTGCTGCTGGCCTCCGACGCAATGCACCTGGCCATCGCCGCCGGACGGGCCGCCCGGCAGCTGGGGCTCGAAGCCCAGCTGGTCGGGGCTGACTGACGCGCGCCTGGCGGATCACCAGGACCAAGGGGTCGTCAGCCTTGTTAAAGGAAATGCCGGTTCACTTGAATTACGCTGACGCTTATTCAAGGTTGGGCCTCCACCACAGGAGATGAAACGGGAAGCCACAGGCCACGTCGAAATCACCAGCACCGCCGGGGAGCCCGTCAGGGCCTTCGTGCCGGAGCCACTGCCACCGCAGCCCCCGCTCGACCTGGGCCGGCTGGGGCTGGCCCTGAAGGATCGCGCCCTCCTGGCCTGTGGGCGTCTCGATGGCGTTTCAAGTCTGCTGCCCGATCCCGACCTTTTCCTGTACGCCTACGTCCGTCGGGAGGCCCTGCTCTCGTCCCAGATCGAGGGAACCCAGTCGTCTCTGTCAGACCTGCTGATGTTTGAGCTGGAGGAGGCTCCAGGAGTTCCCTTCGACGATGTGGTGGAAGTGTCGAGCTACGTGGCGGCCCTTGATCACGGTCTGGCCCGGCTGGCCAGCGGTTTCCCCCTCTCGTCCCGCTTGCTGAAGGAGATCCACGCCGTGCTGCTGGCCCGCGGGCGAGGAGCCGATCGGCAGCCGGGGGAGTTCCGGCGCAGCCAGAACTGGATCGGCGGTACCAGGCCGGGCAACGCCCGCTTCGTACCGCCGCCACCTGAACGGGTGGACAGCTGCATGGCCGAGCTGGAGCGGTTCCTCCATGCCGAGGACGACCTTCCCCTGCTGGTGAAGGCAGCCCTTGCCCATGTCCAGTTCGAGACGATTCACCCCTTCCTGGATGGCAATGGCCGCCTGGGGCGACTGCTGATCGTGCTGATGCTGGTGGATGGCGGCATCCTGCGCCAACCCCTGCTCTATCTCAGCCTGTTCTTCAAACAGCACCGGAGCCGGTACTACGAACTCCTCGATGGGGTGCGACGCGATGGGGATTGGGAGGCGTGGGTCCTGTTCTTCCTTGAAGGCGTCGAAAGCACCGCCGCTGCCGCGGTGGACGCAGCCCACCGGCTGCTGGCCCTGTTTCAGGCCGACGAGAGCAAGCTCACGGGCCTTGGACGTTCGGGCACCAGCGTGCGGCAGGTGTTTGCCGCGCTGAGGCAGCGGCCCCTGACCGGGATTCCCCAGCTCGCGACCCGGGCTCAGCTGAGCTTCCCCACGGCAGCGAAGGCCGTGGAGCGACTGGTCGCCCTGGGGATCGCCCGGGAAATCACCGGAGGTCGGCGCAACAGGGTGTTCGCCTACGACGGCTACCTGGCGATCCTTGGCGAAGGGGCGGATCCTCTCTGAGCCAGGCGGACCCAGACGCACCCGGACCAGGCCATCATGAACGCCGCTTGTTCCGCCAGCTGTGGACCTCACGGATCTCATCCCCGGGATCCCCGCCCTCCTGGAGGACTTGGAGCAGATCCTGGCCGGGCTGACCACGGTCGCCTGCCTGGAGCACATGAAATGGCTGGGGGCCTTCATGTGCATCACCCCGGTCCAGAGGAGCCTGGTGGGGGCGGCCACGACCGAGGAGGAAGGCTTCCGACAGGTGGAGCGCCATCGGCCGTCCCTGCTGGTGGTCAGCCAGAAGCTGCAGGAGGGGACCGGGCTGGCGCTGGTGGAGCGCACGAAGGCGATGGACCCCGCCATCCGGACCCTGCTGGTCGCCGACGACGCCAACGAGGCCCTGGTGCGGGAGGCCCTGGCCCGGGGCTGCAACGGCATCTGCTTCGAGTCGGGCCTGTTCATGCCGGCGCTGCGGGTGGTGGCCGGCGGAGGCATCTACTACCCCGAGCCGGTGGCGGCGGTGCTGCGGCAGCAGCCGCCCGCGGCCCCGATCGAACCGCTGACCGAACGCGAGCGGGTGGTGCTGAACCACCTGATGCTGGGCCTGACCGACCAGCGAATCAGCCAGGAGCTGGTGGTCAGCCCCGAGACCGTCAGGACCCACGTCAAGCACATCTTCCAGAAGCTCCAGGTCGACAACCGCACCAAGGCCGTCGTCAAGTCGATCGCCGCCGGGCTGATCAACCTGGAATCGGCCCTGGAGGGTCGCGCCCCGGTCACGGGCTGAGCCGAATCCCCCGTTCTGGGGATGCGGGCCGAGGGTGCTGCAGGGGAAGGTGGTCAGGTCCGGGTGTGACCCCAGCGGCCTGCCGATGCCAGGCCGGGCCCCCCGACACCGCCGGACGTGCCCACCCGGCACCCCGCACGCTTTCCGTTCGAGCTCAGCGCACCATGGCCGTCCACCTCAGCTTCGCCGCGGCCGGGCACTCCCGCGTATCCGAGATCATCCTGACCGGCCGCACCGGCTACTGGCTCTGCGACCCGGTGCGGGTCCTGGCCCATGGCGTCGTCAAGCTGTACGAGCGCCACCCCGAGGGCGGCGACTTCGATCTCAACGACAGCGTCGTGGGCCCCTGGGTGGCGACCCTGAAGGTCACCGGCGCCGACCGGGTGCAGTGGCTCGACCGGACCCGGACGATCATCGTCTTCGACCCCGCCACCCTGACGACGGAGTACGTCACCACCGTGCCCGCGTTCAACAACGCCGGCGTGTACTACGACCCGGAGCCGCCCGCCTGAGGGCGGGGCGCTGCGTTCAGTGCCGCCACGAACTCCCCGCTGCTGATCTGCTCGCCGTAGCCGGCGAAGCAGGCCAGGGCGGCGGCGTGGCGCTCCGGGGTCACCGCCTGGCAAGCGTCCTGGACGCACACCACCCGGTAGCCGCGGTCGGCGGCGTCCTTCACGGTGTGGTCGATGCACTGGTCGGTGAGCAGGCCGATCACCACCAGGGTGCGGATGCCGAGGTTGCGCAACAGGTAATCGAGGCTGGTGGAGCTGAAGGGCGAGGAGGAGCTCTTGGGGAGCACCAGCTCATCGGCCACCGGCGCCAGCTCGGCGATCACCTCGGCGGCGCGGCTGCCGGGCGGGAAGCCCATGCCGCAGCGCTTGTAGTCGACGCTGCGGTCGCGGCCGTCGGCGGTGAGGTTGGCGATCACGGTGTGGATCACCTCCAGCCCGCCCTGGCGGGCCGCCGCCAGCACCCGCTGGGCGTTCGGCAGGGTGGTGGCGCGGAAGCGGCGATCGAAGTCCGGATTCGGCTGGGGCTGGGCGTCGCCGCAGGTGCCCTGCTGCAGGTCCACCAGCAGCAGGGCGGTGCCGCCGGGGTGGAGCCACTCCGCGGGTGAGCTCGACGGCATGCAGGCGGCGGCGATCCGTCCAATCATGGCGACAGACGCTTGCCGGGCCCGTGTCCATTCCCCCCGCTCCCATGGCCGCGGCCCTGGCCGCCCAGGGGATCCGCTGGGTGGCGATCACCTGGGTGAACCACGCCGGGGCGCCGCTGGTGAAGGTGGTGCCCCTGGCCGGCTTCGAGGCGGCGGTGGCGACGGGGGTGGGCTTCTCGCCGGTGTCCGATGCCTTCGGCGCCGATGGCGGCATCGCTGCCGGCCATCGCCTGGCCCGGCCCGACGGCGACCTGCGCCTGCGGGCGGACGCCGCGGCCCTGGCGCCGCTGGAGCCGGCCAGTGGCTGGGCCTGGGCCCCGGGGGAGCGCTACGAGCGCAGCGGCGCCCCCTACGCCGGCGACCAGCGCCACCTGTGCCGCCGCCAGATGGAGCAGCTGCAGCGGGCCGGGGTGGAACTGCGGGCCGGCTTCGAGCTGGAGTGGCTGGTGGCCACCCCCGCTGCCGACGGCACGCCGACGCCGGCGATTCCCGGGGGGCCCTACGGGGCCGATCGGCTGGTGGAGGGCCTCGACTACGCCACGGCCCTGCTCGAGGCCCTGGAGGAGGCCAACCTGCCCTGGCTGCAGTTCCACCCGGAGTACGGCGCCAGCCAGTTCGAGCTGTCGCTGGCGCCGGGCACGCCCCTGGAGGCCGCCGACCGGCTGGTGCACGCCAGGTTGCTGATCCAGCGGGTGACGCGCCGCTTCGGCTGGCGCTGCAGCTTCAGCCCCAAGCCCAGCCTGGAGCGGGTGGGCAACGGCGGCCACCTGCACCTGAGCCTGCGGCGCGACGGGATGCCGCTGCTGGAGGGCGGCGACGGCGAGGCCGGCCTCAGCGACCCGGGCGCCGCGGTGCTGGCGGCCCTGCTGGCGGAGCTGCCGGCCCTGCTGGCCCTGGCCTGCCCCATGGCGGTGTCCTACCGGCGGCTGGCCCCAGGCTCCTGGTCGGCCCCGTTTCAGGTGTGGGGCGTGGAGAACCGGGAGGCGGCCCTGCGGCTGGTGCCCGCCGCGGCCGATGGCGCCCCGGCCCACCTGGAGCTGAAGGTGGCGGACCTGGCCGCCAACCCCTACCTGCTGCTGGGGGCCGCGGCGGCCGTGGTGGCCGATGGCCTCGCCCATACCCGGCCCCTGCCGCCACCGGTGGTTGGTGATCCGGCCAGCCGGCCCCCCGGGGCGGCGGCGCGCCTGCCCGCCAGCCTGGCGGAGGCCTCGGCGGCCTTCGCCGCCAGCGGCCTGCTGCGCCAGGCCCTGGGGGAGGCGCTGCACAGCTCCCTGTGCGACAGCCAGGCGGCGGAGGTGCGGCGCGGGGAGGGCTGCAGCGAAGAAGAGCTGGTGGCCGCGGACGCCTGGTGGCCGGTGGTGGGGGGGATCGGCTGAGGGGCCTTCCAGGAGGTGCCCGTCAGCCCGCCACCATCACCCGGTTTCGCCCGGCGGCCTTGGCGGCGTAGAGGGCGCCGTCGGCGTTGCGCAGCCCGGTCTCCAGCGCCGCCAGGCCGGTGCCCTCCACGACGGCCACGCCAGCCGAAAGGGTGATGCGATGCCCTGGCGCTCCGGGGTGCGGCACCGTCGCCGCCGCCGCCCGCAGGCGCTCCAGCAGGGGACCCGCCCCCCTCGCATCGACGCCGGGCAGCAGCAGCGCGAATTCCTCGCCGCCGACCCGGGCCAGGACATCCCCTGGGCGCAGCACGGCCCGCATGGCGGCGGCCAGGTCACGCAACACCACGTCGCCGGCGCCATGGCCCCAGCCGTCGTTGATGGCCTTGAAGAAGTCGATGTCGAGCATGGCCCCTGCCACCGGCCGGCCGTCGCGGGCGGCGGCGGCCAGGGCCACCGTGGCCGCCTCGGCGAAGCCCGTCCGGTTGGGCAGGGCGGTCAGCGGATCACGCCGCACCGCGGCGGCCAGCTCGGCCTCCAGCCGGTCGCGCTGGCGCAGGGTGGCGAGCACCGCCAGCACCTGGGAGGGGATCGAGAGATCCAGGACCACCCACACCCAGCTGCGCCAGCGCAGCGGCTCGCCCGGCCGGCCCAGGGCCTCACCCACCCCGTCCTCAAGGGCGAACATCCCCAGGGCCAGCAGCACCATGGCGGCAAACCGGGACCGCCAGCGCCGCTGCCGCGGCTGACCCGGCAGGCGGGAACGCTCCCAGGCCCCCCGCGCCGCAACCCCGCACAGCACCGCCGTGGCGGCCCGCAGCAGCAGGAAGATGAGATCGGCGGTGTTCACGGACTGGATAATCCCCGGGAAAGGTAGGGAGAAATGGACGACGCCTGGCGTCTGCCACGCCACCGCGCCCCAGCCAGAATCCCTGCTTCGAACGCTGGCCTTCGCCCCATGGACCGCCCCCATCCATGACCCTTTCGGTGGCACTGGCGATGCTGGAGCGCGAGGGCCGCTGGCTGCTGCAGCTCCGGGACGACATCGAGGGAATCGTCCATCCGGGCTGCTGGGGGCTGTTCGGCGGCCACCTCGATCCGGGCGAGGGACCGGAGCAGGCGATCCTGCGGGAACTGCGGGAGGAGATCGGCTGGGGGGCACCCGCGCTGCCGCTCTGGTTCGAGCACCACGATGACCAGCTCAGCGCCTTCTATTTCCTCGGCCCCCTCACCGTGCCCCTGACGGCGCTGCAGCTGAACGAGGGACAGGACATGGTGCTGGCCGGGCTGGAGGAGCTGCGCAGCGGCCGGATCTGGAGCCCCAGGCTGCAGCAGCGGCGCGGCCTGGCCCCGTCCCTGGAGCGGGCGGTGGGCCGCCTCGAGCCCAAGAACTAAGAAACGGTGAGTGATGCCTTAAGATCCGAGGTATCAGACCATTCTCCTGCGTCTCAGGGTTGATGAGGATGCGCTTCCCGGCAAGATTCGCGACAATCTCAGGGAGCTTCTGTAAAGAAGCTTTAGGCGCCGTCCACCCAGCCATGGCGCCCGCAGGCCTGACCCCCCGACCCGCTTCCCCGAGATGAGCCAAGCGCAGACGGGTCCCCCCGGGGTGCAGCGATGACCAACGTCTGGTGCGTTCGGGCGGGCGGCGGCATCTACGCGGGCAACTTCCTCAGCGGCGGCTACGTCGGCATCGGCTGGCGGGAGATCACCGAGGATCTCGGCCCGGTCCGCAACCGGGAGCAGCTCTTTTCGGTGGTGCGGCGCTACTTCCCGGACATTCAGAGCGCGATCCTGCTCTCCAACTACGTCAACGAGATCCACCGCTTCCTGTTCGAGATCCGTCCCGGCGACCACGTGATCATCCCGGCGGCGGAAGCCGACCTGCTCCGCTTCGGCGTCGTCGATGAGGGCCGCGCCTACTACGACCCCACCGGCGACGACGGCTGTCCCCTGCGCCACCGGCGTCCCGTCACCTGGTCGCCCGAACCGCTCCGGCTCGACCACTTCTCGGCGCCGTTCCGCAATTCCATCCGCACCCTGCTCACCGTTCCGGCCCACACCCGGATGCGTTCCCTGCTGACGGTGTTCCTGGTGGAGCACAAGGCCGAGTTCATCCGCGCCATCGGCCGCCAGGAGACAACGGCCCCGGCCCGGGCGACCACCCGGAAGGAGGAGTCCCACCGCAGCGTGCTCGAACAGCTCCTGCAGCTGGATCCCGGCGAATTCGAGCGGCTCGTGGTCCACCTGCTCGATGCCCTCGGCTTCCAGGACTGGGAGCGGGCCGAGCACCACGGGGTGCTGCGCGACGTGTTCGATGCCTGCGGCGACATCAGCCTGTCGCTGCCGGCCCGCATCCGCATCCATGCCCGCTTTCACCGCGGCAACCTGGGCGCCCGGATCGGCGCCGACGCGGTGCGGGAACTGCGCCAGTTCATTCCCTTCGGCGGCCATGGGGTCTTCATCACCACCGCCGATTTCCAGCCGGCGGCGACCACCGCCGCCGGCGAGGAGGGCTTCGCCAGGATCAGCCTTGTCAATGGCCACCAGCTGGCTGAGCTGATCGCCCGCCACTGGACCCACCTGCCCGGTGACATCCGTGATCGTCTTTCGCTCGAGCAGGTGCTGGTGAAGAATTAGGGCCCCACCGCCCGAGTCCATGGCTTCGCGATCGCGTCGACGCACCCCCGGCCATGGCAAGGGCACGCCCCCCCGGCAGGACGTCGCCAAGGCCGCATCGGAAGCCAGCGGCCTGCGGCCGCGGCTGCAGATCCTGGCGGGATTCCTGCTGCCGCTGCTGGTGTTGGGGCTGTGGCTCAACTCCCGTGGCTTCTGGAGCCCCTGACGGGGCGCGCCCACCCAGGCGCCAGCTCACGGGTCCCCGAAGGGAAACGTGGGGCCGCTGCCGAGCAGCTCCACCTCCGGATCGTCCCGGAAGATCGCCAGCAGTTCCCGGTGCAGGGCCTCCGCCCAGGGGACCGTGGCGATGAAGCGGAAACGGCGCCAGTGCCAGATCCGCTCGGCGACGGCCCCGTCGGTGCAGCAGAACTCCATGCCCTCCCCCTCGGCCGGCTGGCTGTAGATGCAGACGCCGAAGCGGAAGGGGGCGTCAGCCAGCTCCACCCACCAGCCCCAGTCCTCGCAGCAGAGGAAAGGGACCTGCCGGCCATTCGCCTGCAGCCGCTCCTGCAGATGCAGCGCCAGGGCCTTGCCCACCGTGCCCGGGTTCACCATCTCCTCGGCCTCGCCGGGCAGCTCGGGAAACCGTGCGGATCTCAGGTGAATGAAGTCCTTCATGGCCCTGGAACGCGGAACCCGGTTGGCCCGCTGCGGACGGTAGGTGCTGCTACCGGCGTTGTCGCACCTCCGACTCCAGAGTGCGCCGGCAACGACAGGCGACGGGCGTGCAGGATCTGGTGGGAACGGTGCAGGCGCTCTGGCGCTACCCGGTGAAGTCGATGCTCGGGGATTCCCCCGGCCAGCTCAATGTGGATCCCCGCGGCATCCGGGGGGACCGGGCCTACGCCCTCTGGGACCACGCCAGCGGCCGCGTGGCCAGCGCCAAGAACCCGCGGCTCTGGCGGGGCCTGCTCGACTATCGGGCCCGCTTCCAGGAGGAACCCTCGCCGGCGGCGCCCCTGCCGCCGGTGCTGATCGGCCCCCGCGAGGACGACGGCAGCCCCGGGCTCTGCAGCGGCGAGGACGATGTGGACACCTTCTTCAGCGAGCTGTTCGGGCGCCGGGTGAGCCTGCTCGACAGCCCGCCGGAGGGCGCCAGCCTCGACCAGTACTGGCCGCCGGTGGCGGAGCGCGCCTTCCAGGACGTGACCAACGCCCTGGAGCTGCCCGAAGGCACCTTCTTCGATGCCTGCCCCATCCACGCCATCACCACCGCCACCCTGGAGCGGCTGCGCCAGCTCGAACCCCAGCTGGATTTCGCCGTCGAGCGCTTCCGCCCCAACCTGCTGATCAGCACGCCACCGGAGTCCACCGGCTTCGTGGAGGAGGGCTGGAGCGGCTCCTGCCTGCAGATCGGCGAGCAGCTGGTGCTGCGGGTCGATGGCGGCTGCCCCCGCTGTGTCGTCACCACCCTGGCCCAGGGCGCCCTGGAGGAGAACCTGGAGATCCTGCGGGCCACCGCCCGGCACAACGGCGTGGTGGCCGGCATCCGCCTGAGTGTGGTCAGCCCCGGTCCGGTGGCGGTGGGGGATCCGGTGCGGCTGCTGGCCTGAGGGGCCCGCCGCTGGCTAGGGCGCCGGGGCCAGTCCGGCCGCCAGGCGCTCGAGGGCCTCGCCCAGCAGGGCCTCGGAGGTGGCGAAGCTCAGCCGCAGATGGCCCGCCGCCCCGGGGCCGAACCAGCGGGGACTCCCCGGCACCACCGCCACCCCGTGCTCCCGCCGCAGCCGCTCCACCAGCTCCTCGACGCTCTCCTGCAGCGGCGGCAGGCCGACGAACAGCACGAAGGTGGCGGCGGGGGGCTGCACCCGCAGGCCGGGGATCGCCGCCAGCCGGGTGACGGCCTGGTCGCGGCGGGCCTGGAGGTGGCGCTGGAAGGCCTCCAGCCAGGCCAGGCCATCGGGGCTGTAGGCCGCCGTGGCCGCCACCTGGCTGAGGGTGGCCACACCATCGACGGTGGAGGGCAGCTCGCTGTCGGCCAGCAGCCGGGCCGCCGCCTCCGGATCCGCCATCGCCACGTAGCCCACCCGCAGACCGGCCAGGCCGAAGGACTTGGAGAAGCCGTGCACCACCGCCCCGAGGCCGGCCAGCTCCGGCTCCAGGGCCAGCCAGCTGGTGAAGGTGGCCGGCGGGTAGACCACATCGCTCCACACCTCATCGCTGAGCACCCGCAGGCCCCGTTCCAGGCAGAAGCGGCCGAGGGCCTCGAGTTCGTCGCGGCGAAAGCAGCGGCCCAGGGGGTTGTGGGGGTTGCACAGGCACAGCACCCGGGTGCGGCTGGTGACCAGGGCCTCCAGCGCCGCCAGATCCAGGGGGGCCCGGGGATCGATCCGCCACAACACCGGCACTCCGCCGGCACTGCGGACCGTGTGGGCGAAGAGGAAGTCGACCGGATCCCACACGATCGCCTCGTCACCGGGCGACAGCCAGTGGCGGGTCACCAGGGCCAAACCGGCGGCGGCACTGTTGACCGCCACCACCGCCTCGGGAGGAACGGGCGCCCCCCGCTGCCGGAGGTAACCGGCCACCGCCTGCCGGAAGGAGGGCAGCCCGCCGGCGGGGCCGTAGCTGAACACCCCGGAGCGGGCGTAGTCGGCGATGGCGTCGCGGATGACCGGTGCCGCCGGGAAATCCGGATCGGCGGCGGTGAGCGGAATCACACCGGGGGCCTGCTCAGCCCAGCGCAGGTTGTGGGCCCGCTGGCGCAGCAGCTCGAGCGGGACCGCCCCGTCGCGGAAGCTGTCGGCGAAGCGATCGCTCATGCCATCAGCGGCATCTGGAGCCGGGTGGCCGACGGCTGGACGAACGCCCGTGCCATCTGGCGACCGGCCTCCACACAGCCCAGCAGCGCCGGACGCCGCTGGCGTTCATAGGCGCTGAAGAGGTCCGGCACATCGGCGGAATCGCGGCAGCCGAGCAGCAGATCGCTGAGGACCACCGCATCCTCCAGGGCCGTGTTGACCCCCTGGCTGGTGAACGGCAGCAGCGGGTGGGCCGCGTCCCCCGCCAGGGCCACGTTGCCCTTGCTCCAGCGGGTGGCCGGGTCCTCGTCCACCGTGTGCCACACGTGGGCGCGGGCCGGATCGGTGGCCGCCAGCACGTGGCGCACCACCGCGGGGAACCCCCCGAAGTGCTCCTCAAGGAAGGCCCCCACCTCGGCGGGCTGGGGAACGGTGAAGCGGTGGCTATCGAACTGCACGAACCAGACGAGCCGGTCATCCCCCAGGGGCACCAGCCCGACCGCCAGACCCCCGGAGGGATCGAGCACCTTGAGGAAGCGATGGCCCAGCTCGGCCGCCACCACGGGTTGGCGCACATGGGCCACGATCTCCTTGACCCGGCCCGGGTTGGTCATCGCTCCGCACCCCAGGGACAGCCGGCAGCTGGAGCGCACCCCATCGGCCGCAACGAAGGCATCGGCGGGGTGGGAGCGGCCGTTCTGGAAACACACCGCGCGGGCCCGCTCCCGATCCCAGTCGAAGCGCTCGAACGGGTGGTTGTAGTGGACCAGATCGTCGGGGGCACCGCGCAGCAGCACATTGAGCAGTTGGTGGCGCAACATCGCCACCGCCCCCTCGAGCGGGTGCTCCACCAGCACCTGCCCCGAACAACAAAGGATCTTCACCGATGTGATGGGATGGCCCAGGGTGCCATCCGGATCGCAACCGAGCCGGCGCAGGGCGGCACGCCCATTGGCCAGCAACAGAAACCCATGGCCATGGAGATGGGACGCCAGGGCCCTTTCGTAGACGCGCACTGGGCGCCCCTGCTGCCAGAGCCCCCTGGCCACGGCCAGCCCGCAGGCGCCGCCTCCCACCACCGCTGTATGGATCACGGCTGAAGATCCATCGGCAAGGTGACAACATGCCCGGTGATCAAGCAGGGATGTGCTGACGCAACCGGCCACCCAACTGCCGATCCAAGCGCTGAACTCGTGATCCGTACGGCGCCCACGGCCTGAATGGATGCATGCCCGCAAATGTTAGGGGCCACGGCAAACCTTTGGACGTCGTCGTAGTCACCTTCGAGCGCTCAGCAAGCAAGCCTGAGTTTTCCCTGAGCAATGGTGAGGAGACCCAGGGGAAAGGGAGGTCTGGAAGAAGATCGAACGCCACCGGCGATGACGGAACCGGGGCGAGGGAACCGGGGCGGCGGACCGGGCTCGCCACGCCTGCGGCGGCTAAGGTGAGGCCGGTGAGGAAGGGACATGCGCCGACGCACCACATTGATGATCATCAGTGGAGCGCTTCTTTCGGGCACCTCTCTTCTGATCTTCTCGCATCTGCTGGATCAGCGCAGTTCCAACGACTTACGCCGCCGGAATGATCGGATCGCGGGGCAGCTCTGCACAGCCCTGCAGGACGTCGAGCGCATTTTCGCCGCCCCGACGCCGGGGTACGCCGTTGCGGATGGTAAGGCCATGGCCTCCCTTGGGTTGCAGCCCGTCGCCGAGGCGGAACTGGCGAGAGCCCCCGTTCCGGCGCTGATGGCCACGGGAGCCACGTCCAGGACGGGCAGGCCGGTGGTCTGCCCCCGCAGGTTCACCCGGCTGGCCATCGTGATGGCGGCCGATCCCAGCCCGGGGAAGGGGTTGCTGTTCGCGGCGAGCCCCGATCGGCTCCGGGCCTCCGGATGGATCCGGCTCTCCGGCCGCAGCCTGATCGAGCCCGATCAGGATGGCGACAGGCCGATCCAACTGGCCCCTTGGACCGCCCGGGAGGCGGAGAAGATGGCGAAGGGGGTGGCGGCCGGTTCGCTGGTCCGGGTCAGCTTCGGGGACCTGGCGGTGGGGATGACCCTGGCACCGGCCCTGCCGACACAGGCGGACCGCGCCCGCAGCCTGGCCCTGGCCATGGGCCTGCTGGGGGTTGGGCTGACCATGGCGATCGCCTGGCGTTCCAGCCACAACCGGAGGAAGGATCAACCGGTGACAGGAAGCTTCCGCCAGCACGGCCAGACCTCCTTCCTGACGCACTACGCCCTGGTGAAGGATCTCGAGGCTTCGGCGCTCAGGAAGCACGCGGAGCGCGGCGCTTCGGGCTTCCTGGTGACCATCGACTTTCGCTATCTCGAACGGCAACGGGGCTATCTCAGCGAGGTGGAGATCAACGATATTCTCAGCAAGGCCTGTCGCGCCATCGACAAGGGATGGACCCACCATCCGGGCTTCAATTTCTACCACGTTTCAAAAAACAAGATCGCCCTGATCGTCAGGTCTTCCACCAGCATCCCCATCGATGACAATGGCGCCTGTGAGGCACTCCTGGCCCGCCTGCTCGGCATTGTCTCCGGGTCGATTCAGATCTCCAGCGATTCAGTGCTCGCCTGGGATGATGTGATCATCACAGGGCAGCGATTCCAGCTGGATGCGCCGCCCGACACCCTGCTGGCGATGCAGGCCTTCGGGGAGATTCTGGCCGCCGAAGACAGGCGCTCGTACCGCCTGGTGAACAGCGGCGACGATCTTCTTGTCAAGGATAAAGGTGAGATCAGGAGTCAGCTTACCTCCCTCAAGGCCAGTGACCTCGAGCTGAGTTTCCAGCCGATTCTTCAACTCAGCAATCCAGGCCATTTCGGGCTGGAACTATTGGTCCGATTCCTGCCACCGGCCTTGAATAAGCTCGGCACGGGACACGTGATTCAGCTGGCCCACGACATCGGCATTGCCCACAAGATCGACGCCCTCGTGGTGAGCAGGCTCACCGAGGTGCAACAGCAGCTCCATGCCTCGGAGTTTCTCCGTCATCGCATCGAGTATGTCTCTCTCAACGTCAGCTCTGATTCCGTTTCCACCGATCAGCGCCTCAACCAGCTGATCACGCTATTCAAGCACCATGGCATCGACAGCTCGATTTTCTGCATCGAGATCACGGAGATGGCGGCAACGGATATCCTGGCGGGATCCGAAGGCGTGACAACGGCTTCTGAGCGGCTGATGCGGGAGCTGAACTTCCGAATCTTCATCGACGACTTCGGCTCCGGGCTTTCCAACTACCGACGCATCAGTGAAGCCTGGTACGACGCCATCAAGCTCGACATTGATCTGATCAAGGGAATCGATCGTTCCTTCCGGCTGCAGCGCTATGTCGGCTCCTTCATCGATACGGTCCATGCCCTCGGCAAGACCGTGGTCTGTGAAGGCGTCGAAACCCACAATGAACTCACCGCCGTCATCCGACTGGGAGCCGATGCCCTGCAGGGGTTCCTCGTCTCGCCTCCCATCGCCTTGGATGAGGTGGAGTCGTTCATCCGATCCTCCAACTGGGCGGACCGCGATTCCCTGCAGCAGACGTTGGAGCAGATCCGTGCCACATCGCGGTTGCGTGATTCCGGGCATGGCGACGATTTCAGCACGTCCGACAGGAAGATTCCACTGGAGCGCTACATCATCGACAACTGGTCGAGACTGCGCAGCTTCGAGGAGTTCGTGCTTCTGTTCGTCAATGAGCTGAAATCCTGGGGCCTTGAGATCTACCGCTTCTCCCTGGCCTTTCTGCCCGATCAGGATGACATTGACTGCAGCCAGTATGTCTGGGTGAGCTCCAGACCCGGCCTTGTGAGCACCCTGCGCATGGAGCGGGACTTCCTGGAACAGGATGAACACCTGCGCAGCCCTCTGCATTTCATCGCCACCAGGAGCAAGGTGTTTCGACAGCAGCTGGTCGCCACGAAGGACAACGGCTTTCCCTTTCTGGACACCCTCAAGGAGGCGGGCTGCAGCGATTACCTCGGCATCCGACTGGACTCGCGCGGCGTTTCCATTCCGGTCCTCACGATTGCCCTGCATGAAGGCAGCGCCTTCAGCGATCAGGAGGTGCAACGCATCGAAGCGATGAGCAGCCTGCTCAGCCTGCTGTTCTATGCCTTCGAGAGCGAGCGCTCGAAGCGGCTGGCGATGCTGGATCCCCTCACTCAGCTCGCCAATCGCCGCAGCTTCGATTCCTTCCTGAAGGGGAATGTCTCCGCCTCCAAAGCCGCCCAGGTCAACCTGTCCCTGGCGCTGATCGACATCGATCAGTTCAAGGTGGTGAATGATGTTCTGGGCCACGCCTACGGCGACCGATGCCTCAAGGAGATCGCCGAAGCCCTGCGGACCTGCCTGCGCCGAAAAAGCGACTTCGTGGCCAGGCTGGGGGGCGAGGAATTCGCCATCATCCTGCCCAAGACCGATGCCGATGCCTCCCTGCTCCTGTGCGAGAAGCTGCGCGAGTCGATCCAGGACAAGGGGATCTACCACCCGGGAGTCGCCACAGGCAACGTCCTCACCGTCAGCATCGGGATCGCGGTGTGGGATCCGAACTCGATGGCCGAGTGCGACGCCGACCGGCTGATGCAGCTGGCCGACGACTGCCTCTACGAAGCCAAACGCCATGGCCGCAACCGGGTGGTCTGCCGGTCCCTGCACAGCCAGGTCGGGCTCTCCGCCTGAGGCCCAGCCAGACCCCATGACCCACCAGACCATTCCCCCCGTGCGCGTGAGGCTGTTCGCCGGCCTACGCGAACAGGCCGGCTGGGGCGAACGCCTCATCCACCTCGACGCCCGCCCCGACAACCAGTGCGCCACCGCCGCGGATCTCTGGCGGCAGCTGGCCCTGGACGCTGGCCCGGGCGGCGTCAGCGCCGAGCTGCCGGCCACGGTCCGGGTGGCCATCAACCAGGCCTTTGCCGCCCCAGACAGCCCCCTGGCCCCCGGCGACGAGGTGGCCTTCCTGCCGCCGATCACCGGAGGCTGAACCATGTCCACAGCCAGCCCCGTCCGCCCGACTCCCCCGATCGTGGTGCAGCTCCTGGAGCACCCCTTCCAGCCGCTGGAGCGGCTGGCCACCTGGCAGCGCGATCAGCCCCAGAGCGCCGCCGAAAGCCACTTCATCGGCCGTGTGCGCCCCATCACCGCCGCCGGCGAGCCCCTCGAGGCCCTGGAACTGGAGCACTACCCCGGCATGACCGAGGCCCAGCTGCGGGTCCTCGCCGAGGCCTGCGCGGCGCGCCACGGGGTGGGCGCGGTGCTGGTGGCGCACCGGGTGGGGCGGGTGCGGCCGGGGGAGGCGATCGTGCTGGTGGCGGTCCAGGCCGACCGCCGCGGTCCCGCCCTGCGCTGCGTCCAGGAGCTGCTGGAGGATCTCAAGCACCACGCCCCCTTCTGGAAACGGGAGTGGAGCGGCGGCCGCGGCACCTGGGTGGCCGGCAACACCCCGCTCTGAACCCCTCCACTCCTTTCCCTTCGCCTCCCTCCCATGGGCCAGTCCAGCGATGCCCTCACCGCCGACCAGATCAGCTTCATCGCCGCCCAGAAGCTCTTCTTCGTCGGCACCGCCACGGCGGACAGCACGGTGAACGTGTCCCCCAAGGGGCGGGATGCGCTGCGGGTGCTCGACGAGCGCCGCGTGATCTGGCTCAACCTCACCGGCAGCGGCAACGAAACCGCCGCCCACGTGCAGGCATGCCCACGCATGACCCTGATGTTCTGCGCCTTCGAGGGCCCGCCCCAGATCCTGCGGCTCTACGGCACCGCCCGCGCCATCCAGTACGGCGAAGCGTGCGGTGAGGACGGCTGGGAGGCCCTGTTCAGCCTGTTCGAGCCCCTGGCCGGCGCCCGGCAGATCTTCGATCTGGCCATCGAACGGGTCCAGACCTCCTGCGGCATGGCGGTGCCCCGCTACAGCTACGGCGGGGACCGCACCGAACTCGACAGCTGGGCGCGTCGCAAGGGAGACGACGGCCTGGAGCGCTACTGGAAGCGCAAGAACCGGCGCAGCATCGATGGCCTCCCTGCTCCGATCCCCGCCCCCCGGCCCACCGGCGACGGGACGGACTGACTCAGAGCAGCGGCAGCCGCAGCAGCTGGGCCCAGAGCTCCGTGCCGGCCTCCAGGGCGCCGGCCTCGGCGGGGATCTCCAGCAGCAGGTCGGCCCCCTGCAGCGAGCCGATGCGGGAGGAGGCCTGGCTGCCCTCCACCAGCGCCAGCAGGGCGCCGTCGCCGGCCACCGCCAACCGGGCCCGGGCCAGTTCGGGCCGGCCGGGTCCACGCTTCAGCGCCGAGGCCAGACGCACCTTCAGCCGCGGCAGCAGCACCACCTCGCCCCCCTCCAGCTGCTGCAGGGCCGGCCACAGCAGTTGCAGGGCCGTGACCGCCGCGGCCACCGGATTACCGGGCAGGCCGAAGAAGGGCCGCGCCCCCAGCCGACCGAAGGCGAAGGGCCGGCCGGGCTTGAGGAACAGCTTCCAGAAACCCACCTCCCCCAGGTCGGCCAGCAGGGGTCGGATCCAATCGCTGTCGCCGGCCGACACGCCGCCGGTGCTCACCACCACGTCGCAGCCGCTGGCCAGCTCCAGCAGCGCCTGGCGCAGGGCGGCCGGATCGTCGGCCACCACCCGCTGCTCGCTGACGGGGTAGCCCAGCCGCTCCAGCAGGGCCCGCAGCAGGGTGCCGTTGCTCTCCCAGATCTGTCCCGGCCCCCGGGCCGCACCGGCAGGCACCAGTTCATCGCCACTGATCAGCAGCCCCACCCGCGGCTGGACGCTCACCTCCAACGCCGCCACACCGCAGCTGGCCAGCCGCCCCATCGCGGCTGGCCCCAGGCGCACCCCGGCCGGCAGCAGTTCGTCGCCGGTGGCGGCCTCCTCCTCGGGGGCGCGGATCCAGGGGTTGGGGCCCGCCTCTCCGGTGAGCACGAGGCTGTCGGCGCCGGCCGCCTCCCCGAGGGACTCGGGATGCACCAGCTCCTGGGGCAGCACCCGCCGCGCCCCCTCCGGCAGGGGGGCGCCGGTGAGGATCCGGACCGCTTCCCCCGCGGCCAGCACCGCTCCGTAGGGCGCTCCGGGGGCGGAGCGGCCCACCAGGAACCAGCGACGGCCGGGGCTGGGGGCCTCGGCTTCGGCGATGGCGTAGCCGTCCATGATCGAGGCCCGGAACCCTGGCACGGCCTCGGTCGCCCGCACCGGCTCGGCGCTCACCCGGCCCAGGCACTGCGCCAGCGGCAGCGTCTCACGGCCCGTCAGCGGTGTGATCGCCGCCAGCACACGGCGCCGGGCCTCCTCCAGGGGCAGGCCCTCGCGGGGGAACGGCTCAGCCATCGCTCGCCCCGGCCAGGCCCCGGACATCGGGGTGCTGCCAGGGGCCCCGGCGCCCCCCCTCCTTGCGCAGCAGCCGCACCGGGCCGATGGTCATGGCCGGATCGGCCGACTTGACCATGTCGTACAGGGTGAGCAGGCCCACCTGCACCGCCGTCAGGGCCTCCATCTCCACGCCGGTGGCGCCATTGGTGCGGGCGCTGGCCTCCAGCCGCAGCCCACTGCCGTCGGCCATCGGCTCGATCAGCACCTCCAGCCCGGTGAGGGCGATCGGATGGCACAGGGGAATGAGCTCCCAGGTGCGCTTGGCGCCCTGAATCGCCGCCACCCGGGCCACCGCCAGCACGTCCCCCTTGGCCGCCCGGCCCTCCAGCACCAGGGCCAGCACCTCCGGCGCCATGGTGATGCAGCCCTCGGCCACGGCACGGCGGTCGCTGGCGGGCCGGTCGCCCACCTCCACCATGTGCACCTGGCCGGCGGCGTTGAGGTGGGACAGGCCGGGCTGAGTCATGCCGGAGCTGACGGGATCGGGCAGGGCTCCAGCATGGCGCCCCTGCCGGCGGGCGGGGCTCAGAAGGGTATCGGCATCGCCACATCGGCCGGTGACGGCGCGCAGGACGGCACCCGCTCCTGCACCACGGCGCCCACCACCACGATCGACGGCGACGCGAACGCCTCGGCCTCCACCCGGTCGGCCAGCACGTCCAGGGTGGCCACCAGCTGCCGCTGGCCCCGCACCGTGCCCTGCTGGATCACGGCGGCGGGGGTGCTGGGGGCCAGCCCGCCCGCGATCAGCTCCTCAATGATGTGGCGCAGGTTGTGCAGCCCCATGTAGATCACCAGGCCGTCGCTGCTGCGGGCCAGGCCGCGCCAGTCGACGCCGGGACGGCGCTTGTCGATCTCCTCGTGACCCGTCACGAAGGTGACGCTCGATCCCGCCCGCCGGTGGGTGACAGGGATGCCGGCGTAGGCGGGGGCGGCGATCCCGGCCGTGACCCCCGGCACCACCTGCACCGGGATTCCATGGGCCGCCAGGTGCGCCGCCTCCTCACCGCCGCGGCCGAACAGGAAGGGATCGCCGCCCTTGAGGCGCACGATCAGCCGGTGGCGGCCGGCCAGTTCGCGCAGCACGGCGTTGGTGCTGGGCTGGGGCACCGAATGGTGGCCGCGACGCTTGCCCACGAAGTGCCGCTCGCAGCCCTGGGGCACCAGATCCAGCAGGGCGGTGGGCACCAGGGAGTCGTAGACGAGGGCGTCGCACTGCTGCAGCAGCCGGTGGGCCCGCAGGGTGAGCAGGTCCGGATCCCCCGGGCCCGCCCCCACCAGGTACACGGTCCCGGGGCCGTCATCGACGCTGGGGGCCAGGGTTTCGTCGGTCATGGCTCCGTCATGGCAGTGCCATCAGGGCGTCCAGCACCACGGCCCGGAACCGGGGCCGCTGCAGCAGCGGCAGGCCCAGCGACGGCGGCAGGGCGTCGGTGAGCCGGTTGGCCGCCAGGGCCAGGGGCAGGGCGGGGCCAGGCAGGGGCAGCGGAGCGTCCTCGGAATTGGAGGCACTGTATGGAGTGGCGCGGCAGCGGGCACCGGTGACCGCCTCCAGGTGGGCCAGGAACGCCGCCCCCAGCGGCCCCTCCAGCGGGTGATGCAGCAGCCAGGGTGCGGGCTGGGCAGGGGCTCCGGCCACCTGGATCGGGACCGGCAGCGCCGCCAGCTCGGCGGCCAGGGCCCGCTGCCAGGCGGGCCAGGCCCCCAGGAACGGCAGGCGCCGCACGGGCCCGCGCCGGCGGCAGCGCTCGGCGATCCGCGGCACGTCCCGGCGCACATGGCTGCCGGGCAGGAGGAACAGGGGCACCAACGCCAGGGGGGCGGAGGCGCAGCCGGAGGGGGCATCCGGCGGCTCGCCCGCCGTCAGGGCCTCCAGCCCCACCGGAGCGCCGCGCCCCGCCTCCAGCTCCCTGGCCAGGGCCTGCAGTTCGGCGGGGATGACGCCACCGGCACGGCCATGCACCACCAGCAGAAGGGGGCTTGCGATGATCCCGGGCATGCCCCTCACCCTAGGGATCACCGTAAGGAGGCCGCCGCGCATGTCGACGCCGAGCCCCGGGGGGGAATGGACGGCGCAGCGGCGGCTGGAGCGGGCGGAGGCGCTGGGGGCCGACCAGCGCCGGTTCCGCGAGCTGATCGCCGCCCTGGGCAGCGGCGAACGCAGCGGCCGGGCCCTGAGCCGGGCCGAGGCCGGCGAAGCCCTCGATCACCTGCTCGACGGGCGCTGCACGGACGCCCAGGCCGGCGCCTTCCTGATCGCCCATCGCCTGCGGCGCCCGGAGCCCCAGGAGCTGGCCGGCATGCTCGACAGCTACGGGCGCCGCGGGCCGCGGCTGGCGGCGAGCCCGCGCCGGGTGCTGAGTTTCGGCGTGCCCTTCGATGGCCGCAGCCGCTCCGCGCCGCTGCTGCCCCTGGTGGCCCTGCTGTTGGTGGCGGCGGGGGCCGGTGTGGTGCTGCACGGCGGCGATCCGATGCCGGTGAAGTACGGCCTCACCACCGCCGAGGCCCTGGCCGCCCTCGACCTCGACCGCCGCGGCCTCCCCTGGGACGCGGTGAACCGGCGCTTCGCCGCCGAGGGGCTGGCCCTGCTGCACCAGCCGGCCCACTTCCCGGCGGCCGAGCGGCTGGTGACGCTGCGGGAGCAGATCGGCAAGCGCCCGCCGGTCGCCACCCTGGAACTGCTGTGGAGCTGCCACCCCGGGCCCCACCTGCAGGTCAGCGGCTTCGTTCACGCCCCCACCGAGCGGCTGGCCTGCGAGGCCCTCGCCGCCACCGGCCAGGACGATCTGCTGCTGATCAAGGGGATGGAGGGGGGCGTGGAGCTGCCCACCAACCGGGTGGCGATCGCCTCCCACCGGCAGGGGGGAGCGGCGGGTGACGCCGAACGGCTGATCCTGCGGGCCCGCGACCACGGCCTGGGGGCCCCCGAGGTGCCGCTGGAGAGTGTGGCCCAGTGGCGGGGCCAGGCCCGGGAGGCCCTGGCCGGCTCGGGACCGCTGCGGCCCGGACTGATCTGGAACGGCGGCGTCCTGCTCTGGCGCGCCGGGATCAGCGAGAGCCTCCAGGCGGGGCTGACCCGGGCGGAGCGGCTGCTGGAGGATGGGGCGGTGGAGGACCGGCGACGGGCGCTGGCCGACGGGCTGGCCGACGAGATGGCCCTCACAGCAGGGGATAGCCCCCCAGCAGGGCACAGGCTCGATCCAGCAGGTTGTAGATCAGGCGGCGTCCCTGGCGCTCCGCCTCCTCCCCCCAGCGCTCCCGGCCGGCCCTGATCTGCTCCACGCCGTCGGGTCCGAGGGCCTGGCGCACGTAGTCGCCGTCCTCCTCGAGCCAGACCTCCAGGGCGGCGTCCGTCACCTCCGCGTGGAACTGGAGCCCGTGGGCGTGGTGGCCGATGCGGAACATCTGCTCGGCGCAGAGGGGCGTCGACCCCAGCAGGGTGGCGGCGGCGGGGAGCCGGATCCGGTCCCCGTGCCAGTGCAGCGCCGGCAGGGCAGCGTCGAGCCCGGCCAGCACCGGTTCCTGATCCTGGGGCCGTGTCCAGGCCACAGGTCCCCAGCCCACTTCGTAGGCCCGCACCGGCGGGTCCCCCGCCGTCAGCGGCACCACCTGCCCCCCGGCGGCGAAGGCCAGCAGCTGGGCCCCCAGGCACAGCCCGACCACCGGGCGCTCACACTCCAGGCACTCCCGCAGCAGGGCCACCTCCGCCGCCAGCCAGGGGAACGACGGCGATCCGATGTCGCCCACCCCCATCGGTCCCCCCAGCACCAGCAGGGCCTGGTCGGCCCCGAGCCGGGGCATCGGCTCCCCCAGGTCGGGCCGGCACACCGTGACCGCCCAGCCCCGGCGTCGGGCCTCCTCACCGAAACGGCCCGGGCCTTCCCGCTCCAGGTGCTGGAGCACCACCAGGTGGGTCATGGGTGGGCAGGATCGCAGCCTCGGCACCAGCATGGGGGCATCCGCCGCTTCCGGCCAGGATCCATGCGCAGCGATCCGAGCCTCAGCCAGCTGTTGGCGCTGGTGATCGGGTCGATCGGCATGGGGTACACGATCTATGGCAGAAAACAGGCCCATGCGGTGGCCCTGGGCTGCGGGGTGCTGCTGATGGTGCTTCCCTACGGCGTCAGCAACCCGCCAGCCCTGGTGGCCGTGGCCCTGCTGCTGATGGTGCTTCCATTTCTCCTGCACCGATTCCTCGTCTGAGCCATGCCGACGCCGCAGGAGGTGCTGTGCTTCTGGTTCGAGGAGACGCCCCCCTCCGCCTGGTTCCGGCCCGGTCCCGACCGCGACCGGATCGTGCGGGAACGGTTCGGGTCACTCACCGACCAGGCCCTGGCCGGCGGCCTGGCCGCCTGGGGCGAGAGCGCCGCGGACGCCCTGGCCCTGCTGCTGGTGCTCGACCAGTTCCCGCGACAGATCTGGCGGGACCAGGCCCGCGCCTTCGCCGGTGATGGGCAGTCCCAGGCCCTCACCCTGCGGGCCGTGGAGGCGGGCTGGGTGGAGGCGGAGCCGGCCCCGGAACGGCGGCCGTTCTGGCTGATGCCCCTGATGCACAGCGAGGAATTGGCCCTGCAGGAGCTGGGTCTGCCCCTGTTCGGGCGCCTCACCGATGCCCGCACCACCGAGTTCGCTCGCCGCCACCATGCTGTGATCGCCCGCTTCGGCCGCTTCCCCCATCGCAACCAGGCCCTCGGGCGGCCGAGCAGCCCGGAGGAACGGGCGTTTCTGCAGCAGCCCGGCTCCCGCTTCTGAGGCCCCCGATGCGCTCCCCCACCGACCCTGCCGACGCCGACGCGACCCTGCGGGCCGCCGAAGCCACCGCCCACCGGCTGGCCGGCGAGCTGTTTCCCTGGGACCTGACCCGGGCCCTGGAGCTGGCCCTGCTCAAGACCTTCTGTGTGCCCTCCATCTCCGGCCTGCTGGCCCGCACCGGGGAATTCGAGCAGCGGCCCCGCAAGCGCTACGACGACACCGGGCTGATGGTGGCCGAACTGCTGCGCCACGGGCTGGACAGCCCGGCCGGGGCGGCGGTGATCGAGCGCATGAACCGCATCCACGGCCACTACGCGATCGGCAACGACGATTTCCTCTACGTGCTCTCCACCTTTGTGGCCGAGCCGATCCGCTGGCTGGCGCGCTACGGCTGGCGGCCCCTGACCCCCCTGGAACAGGAGCACCTGTTCCTGTTCTGGCGCGGGGTGGGCGAGCGGATGGGGATCGCGGCGCTGCCGGACAGCCTGGCGGACCTGCTGGCGCTGAACATACGGGTGGAGCGGGAGGCCTTCGCCCCGGCGGCCACCAACCGGCGCATCGCCGACGCCACCCTGGCCATGCTCCTGGCCGACTGGCCCGCCCCCCTGCGCCCCGCCCTGGGGCGGGGTCTGATGGGCCTGCTGGACCGCCAGACCTGCGCCGCCCTGGGTTGGAGCGCCGCGCCCGACTGGCTGCAGTCGCTGGTGCTGGGCGCCCTGCGGGCCCGCAGCCGGGCCGCCGCCCTGGTAGCCGGAGGCCGCGCCCGCCTGGGCAGTCCCGCCCCCGCCCGCTTCTATTCCCAGCGCCCCACCCCCAGCTACGGCGCCACGTTCCGGCTCGAGCAGCTGGGCCCACCGCCGCTGCTGGCGGATCTGGCGCTGCCCGCCCCACCGGCCCTGGCTAAGCAGGAGATAACGCCCCCCTCCCGCCAGCCCATGGCCGCCCCCTTCCAGTCCCCCCACTTCGCCGTCGTGCGCACGGAAGATGGCTGGATCCTCGAGGCCCGCGTCACCAAGGATCTGGAGGGCGACTGGCTGCTGAGCCGCCATGAGCTGGAGGAGCTGCACGGGCTGCTGGAACGGGTGATCGCCTCCTGACCCCCTCCGCTCCCCCCGATCCGGTGGTCCCGGACCAGGAGTCGACCGCCCAGACCCCGGGCCGCCTGCTCAGTGTGCTGGGGGTGAGCTTCGGCATCGCCGGAGCGGTGGGGGGCACCATCGGCGCCGGCATCCTGCGCACGCCCGGCCTGGTGGCGGCCCAGCTGGGCAGCGGACCCTGGGTGGTGGCCGCCTGGCTGGCCGGCGGCCTCTACGCCCTGCTCGGCGCCAACGCCGTGGCGGAGCTGGGGGCCAGCCTGCCCCTGGCCGGCGGTTGGTACGTCTACGCCCGCCGCTGCTTCGGTGATGCCGCCGGCTTCACCGTCGGCTGGATGGACTGGGTCGGCCACTGCACCGGCATCGCCTGGGTGGCCGTCACCATCGGCGAGTACGCGGCCTTCCTGCTGCCGGGGCTGGCGCCCCACGGAAAGCTGGTGGGGCTGGCGGTGCTGCTGCTGTTCACCCTGATCCAGCTGCTGGGGGTGGAGGCCGGCAGCGGCAGCCAGAAGCTGCTGAGCCTGGCCAAGGCGGTCGCCTTCCTGGCGGTGGTGGCGGCCTGCTTCCTGCTGGGCGGCCCCGACACCCGGGCCGCCGCCGCCGCGGCGATCCCCACCGCTGCAACGGTCCTCGCCACCCCGGTGGGCTGGACGGGCCTGGCCGTGGCGCTGGTGTTCTCCCTGCAGGCGATCGTCACCACCTACGACGGCTGGCACAGCCCCATCTATTTCTCCGAAGAGTTCAGCGAACCCCAGGAGGACCTGCCCCGCTCCCTGATCGGCGGCGTCCTGGCGGTGATCGCCCTCTACACCCTGTTCAACCTGGCCCTGCAGCGGGTGCTGCCGCTGAAGGTGATCGCCGTCTCCAGCCTGCCGGTGGCCGATGCGGCCGCCCTGCTGTTCGGCGCCTTCGGCGGCCAGACGATCACCGTGCTGGCGCTGCTGTCCCTGGCGGGGCTGATCAACGCCTCGATCATGGGCGCCCCGCGCATCCTCTACGGCCTCAGCCGCGACGGGCTGTTCAGCCCCCTGGTCGACCGGGTGAACCGGGGCGGCACCCCCACCGTGGCCCTGGTGCTCACCAGCCTGGCGTCGGCCCTGCTGGTGCTCAGCGGTGACTTCACCATCCTGCTCGGGCTGGCGGCGTTCCTCTACGTGAGCCTCTACCTGGTGGGGATCGTCTGCCTGTTCGTGCTGCGGATGAGGGAGCCGGAGCGGCCGCGGCCCTACCGGGCCTGGGGCCACCCCTGGAGCACCGCCATCGTCCTGATCGGATCGGTGGCGTTCCTGGTCGGCGCCCTGCGCAACGACACCGCCAACAGCGGCTGGGCCCTGCTGCTCATCGGGGTGAGCATGCCGGTATTCCTGGCCACCCGGGCCCTGACGCCGGCCGAGGCGCCATGACCCCCCGGTGGCCGCCGGCCTGGTGGGACGGCGCCCTGGCGGGGGAGATCCTGCAGCGCAGCGGCGAGCACCTGCTGCTGGTGGGCAGCGCCATCGGCCTGGCCCTGGCGATCAGCCTGCCCCTGGGCCTGTGGATCAGCCGCCGGCCCCGCTGGGCCGGACCTGTGCTGGCGCTGGCCAGCACGGTCCAGACGGTCCCGAGCCTGGCGATCTTCGGCCTGCTGCTCACCGTGCCGCTGCTGGGGGGCATCGGCACCACCCCGGCGATCGTGGCCCTGACCCTCTATGCCCTGCTGCCCCTGCTGCGGGGGCTGGTCACCGGCCTGGCCCAGGTGCCCCCGGGGCTGAAGCAGGCGGGCCGGGCCCTGGGTCTCAGCGACCGCCAGGTGCTGCTGCACGTGGAGCTGCCCCTGGCCCTGCCCACCCTGATGGCGGGCATCCGCGTGGCCACGGTGATCGGCGTGGGGGTGGCCACGATCGCCGCCGCCATCGGCGCCGGCGGCCTGGGGGTGTTCATCTTCCGGGGCATCGCCACGGTGAACAACGGCCTGATCCTGGCGGGGGCCCTGCCGGCGGCCGCCATCGCCCTGCTCGCCGATGGTGGCCTGGGGCTGCTGGAGCGGCGGCTGGCCCGGCGCCCCAGCGGGACCGGCGCCGCGGGCCGGCGGCGGGCCCTGCGGCTCGCCTGGGGCCTGGCGGGCCTGGCCCTCGGGGCCGCGCTGGCGCTGAAACTGCTGGCGCCCGCCGACGCCGGCACGGTGCGGATCGGCAGCAAGAGCTTCACCGAGCAGCTGATCCTGGGTGAGCTGCTGGCCCAGCAGATCGAGGCCACCACCCCGTTGAAAGTGCAGCGGGACTTCGGCCTGGGGGGCACCGGCCTGATCCACGCCGCCGTGCGCAGCGGCCGCATCGACGGCTACGTGGAATACACCGGCACCGCCTGGACCACGCTTCTTGACCAGTCCCCGCCACCGCCGGAGACTCCCGATCCGGTGCGGTGGGTGTTCGAGCAGACGCGCCGGCTCTACGGCGAGCGCTTCGGACTCACCGTGTTCCCCTCGCTGGGGTTCGAGAACAGCTTCGCGATCCTGGTACGCCGCGCCGAAGCGCGCCGGCTGGGGATCGCCACGATCAGTGAGGCGGCCCCCCACACCCCCAGCTGGCGGGCGGGCTTCGGCTACGAATTCCTCAACCGGCCGGACGGCTTCGCCGGCCTGGCCCGGCGCTACGGGCTGCGCTTCACCCGGCCGCCCGAGGCCATGGATCTGGGCCTCACCTACCGGGCCCTGGCCGAGGGGCGGGTCGACCTGATCGCCGGCGACACCACCAACGGCCTGATCCCCGCCCTCGACCTGCAACAGCTGCAGGACGATCGCCATTACTTCCCGCCCTACGACGCGGTGCCCGTGTTCAACGCCGCAACCCTGCGGCGGCGCCCGGAACTGGTGCCCGTGATCGAAGCCCTGGCCGGCCGGATCACCGCCACCACCATGCAGCGCCTCAATGCCCAGGTCGACCTTGACGGCCTGGGCGTCGCCGAGGTGGTGCGCCGCTGGCGCCTTCAGCAGGCCGGTGCGGCCGGGGCTGGCTGAGCCTCCGGATCGCTCCCGGCGGCGGGGAGTTCGGGGCGCCGAAAGACGAGCACGGGCAGGTCGGTGTGGGTCAGCACCCGCTGGGTCTCGCTGCCCAGCAGCAGCCCGGCGAGGCCGCGGCGGCCGTGGGAGGCCATGAAGATCAGGTCACAGCCGTGGCGGCTGGCGGCATCGATGATCGCCTCGTAGACGACGGGGTGGTGGCCCACGGCCGTGTCGCAGCTGACACCGGCCTCCTCGGCCATGGCCTGGGCCCGCTCCAGCAACGAGGCGGCGTAGGCCCGCTCGGCCTGGCTGAACTTCTCCACCACGGCGGGATCGAGCAGCACCGGATCGCCATAGATCGAAGCCTGCGGGGGCATCGCCAGATTGGCGAGCACGTGCAGAAAGGTGATCGTCCCCCCCGCCTCGCGGGCGAAGCTCACCGCCCGGCGGATCGTGCCGTCGGAGAGATCGGAGCCATCGATGGGCACCAGCAGGTGACGGAACATCGGCCTCGCCTCATGCGCGCTGGGGTGGATCCCATGATCGCCCGGCGGCCGTGACCACACCGGTCCCTGCGAGACGCCGGTCCACCCGCTGCGCCAGTTCCGGGGCCAGCCGGCCCCGATCAAGGCCGGCCAGGTCCGTCAATCCCCCCGGCAGGCGGGCCAGCAGATCCACGGCGGTGGCCGCCAGGGGGGGATCGAGGTCTCCGATGAGGTGGCGCAGGGTCTGCCGCAGGGGAGCCGCCGGCCAGGCGGCGAGCCCCACCGCCAGACCCTCCAGGGCAGCCCGGCGTTGCTGCAGCGGCAGGGGGGCCAGGACCCGCTGCCGCAGCAGCTGGAAATCCTCGGGATTGCGCTGGTGGCCCAGCAGCGGCAACAGCACCAGGCAGCGCCCAGCGCCGGTGCTGGCTCCATCGAGGGCCTGCCGCAGCAGGGCCCGGCAGTGGGGATGGCGACGGCGGCCGATCACCGCCAGCAGGGCAGGGTCGGCCGCGGGATCGGCCAGCCACCAGGCCAGCAGCCGGGCCGCCGCCGGGCCGTCCAGCCGATCCTCCAGCGCGCCCAGCAGATCCGTGGCAGGCACCAGCCAGCCAGCCTCCACCGCCTCCAGCCAGGGCTCCACATCGAGGCGATCCAGACCACGCAGACGCCGCAGCCAGGGCCAGCGATCGGGGTTGCCGGCCGCAGGCAGCAGCTGCGGCAGGGCCTGGAAGGGAGGCGTTCCGGTCAAGGATGAACCCCCCCACAATCTGTCGCCATTGATACGTTTGGTGCGCCAGCCCTGGCCTGCTGAGGCACCGGGGCTACAACGAAATCACACCAGACGTCAGGCAGGTCTCCCATGGCCTTCAGCGGAACCGATGCCATCCCCCATCCCCCCATCCGACGGCCCCAGGGTGAGCCGCGGCGATGGGGCCGGCCCTGCGAAGCGGCGCGAACCGTCAGGCCGATCGAGGAGAAGGAACGCCAGCTGGTGCTGACACTGGTTGCCCAGCTGGCCGCTGCGCAATTCATCCGGGCCGACCAGGCCAGCGTTGCTCGGCTCTGGCAGGAAGTGGCGGCCCTGGAGATTGATCCCGAACGGGTCATCCGGCTTCTGTACGGGGGACATGATCTGAACGACAGGGCCAGCCTGGCCGAGATGGACCGTTGCTGGCATCCGGACGTTCCCCGGAGCCGGCGCTTCCCCTGGAACAGGCGCGCCGTCAGGCGAGGGGCGTCCGCCTCCGGGCGCCGAAGCGTTCCACCAGCAGCGCTTCCAGCACGTCGCTGAGCTCACTGAGGGGAACGCCCTTCTCGTGAAGTTCGGCCAGCCGTGGCTCCTGGCCCATCGATCCGTCCAGGAAGATCTTGACCGCCTCCACCATCTGCCCGTCCTGGCGGGCCTTGGCACCCATCAGCCCGATCTGGCCCATGTAGGGCTGCCCGCAGGCGTTCGGGCAGCCGGTCCAGTGGCTGCGCACGGCCTCGGGCAACTCCAGTCGACGCTCCAGTTCCTCGATCACGGCCTGGGCGGTGCTCTTGGTGGGGATCAGGGCGAAGCTGCAGTAGCGGCTGCCCGTGCAGCTCACCGCTTCGGCCTGCAGAGCCCCGGGCTCGAGCCGGAAACGCTGCAGCAGGGGCTCGTCCCGCAGCGCCTCCAGCCGATCGGTGGGGACATCCACGATCAGCACGTTCTGGGCTTCGGTGAAGCGCAGCTCCCCGCTGCCGTGATCGCGGGCCAGCCGCGCCAGCTCCAGCATCTGATCCGCATCGAGGCGCCCCATCGGCACATGCAGCCCAGCCCAGTGGAGGCCCGCCTGTTTCTGGGCCTGAACCCCCAGGCCGTCGCGGGGGGCCCGGCTCACCAGATGGCGCCCATCGTGGGGCAGAACCGCAGCGGCCGGCACCCCGGCCAGCCGGGCGTAGCTCTCGAGCACGGCCGTGCGATAGGGCTCCAGCCCCAGGCTGTCGATCAGATACATCAGCCGGCTCTTGTTGCGCTGCACCCGATTGCCGTGGGCCTCGTAGTGGTGCAGCACGGCCAGGGTGAAATCGGCCAGCTGATCGGGCCTCAGCCACACCCCCAGGGGGATCGCCAGTTCGTTGCGCTGGGCCGAGAAGAAGCCACCCACCAACACCGTAAAACCGAGCGGCGCGGCCGGATCCTGCGGGTGGGGCGCCGGCAGGAAGGCCAGATCGTTGTGCAGCAGGAAGCTGTCGGGGGCTCCCCCCACGGCCACGTTGAACTTGCGCGGCAGGTTGCGGGGCCCGTCGGCGGCCAGCAGGCGCGCCTGGATGGCCTCGACGAAGGGGCGGGTGTCGAGGAGTTCCTCCGGGTCGATGCCCGCCAGGGGGTTGCCGGTGATGTTGCGGGGATTGTCGTGGCCCGACTGACGACTGGTGAGCCCCACCTGCTCCAGCCCCTCCATCAGGGGCGCCATGTCCTCCAGCAGCAGCCCACGCAGCTGCAGGTTCTGGCGGGTGGTGATGTCGGCGCTGCCGTGGTCGCCGCAGCGATCCACCACCTCGGCGAGCACCTCCAGCTGATCGGAGCGGATGACCCCGTTCGGCAACCGCAGCCGCACCATGAAGCGCCCGGGGGTGACCGGCCGAAAGAAGATGCCCAGCCATTTGAGCCGGATGGTGAGGGTGGCCTCGTCAAGGGAGTCCCAGCCCTGGCCTGCCAGTTCGGCCAGCCGAGGGGCCAGATCCAGACCACAGAGGTCGGCCTTGGCCTGTTCGACCTTGCTGAGCGTGGGAGCCGGTGCGTCAGAGACCTGGGCGTCGGATCCAGGGGGGCTGATCATGCGGGATACAAACTGACGTGTGGAACACGCAGCAAAGAGCTGACGGGCAGGCTGTGACGAAGAGACACCTCGGCCTGCCCCATCCCGGGGCCTGAACGGCGGGATGCGGAACCGAACGGACGCCGATGAGAGCTGCGTCGTCGGGGGCGGTCGGCAGTCGGGGAGCGCCAAGAAAGCTGCGCTGTCCCCACCGAACGAGGAAGACTTAGCTTCTGATACTGAGGCGTGACTGTGTGTTTCAACCGCTACCGATGACCGCCGCAACCGATCGGCGCGAGGCACGCCTGCGGGCCCTCGGCACGGGCCGGGCCCGTTTCCGCGAACTGATCGGCAAGGTGGGCAGCGGTGAGCACACCAGCACGGGCCTCGACCGCTCCGAAGCCCGCGAGGCGATGGACCTGATGCTCGGTGGCCTGGCCGATGACGCCCAGATGGGGGCCTTCCTGATCGCCCACCGCATCCGCCGGCCCCATCCCATCGAGCTCTCCGGCATGCTCGACAGCTACCGCCAGCACGGGCCGGTGCTGGAAACACCGGGGCAACGCCCCCTCTGCTTCGGGGTGCCCTACGACGGCCGCAGCCGCACCGCACCGCTGCTGCCGCTGGTGGCCCTGGTGCTGGCCAGCGACGGCCTGCCGGTGGTGATGCACGGCGGCGGCGCCATGCCGGTGAAATTCGGGGTCACCCTGGCCGAACTCTTCGAAGCGATCGGCATCGGCTGGAGGGGCCTGCCACTGAGCGCGGTGCAACAGCGCCTCGATCGTCACGGTCTGGCCCTCACCCACCAGCCCGACCATTTCCCCTGGGCCGAGCGCCTGGTGCCCGTGCGTGATGCCATCGGCAAGCGCCCACCGGTGGCGAGCCTCGAACTGCTGTGGACACCCCACCGGGGCGACCATCTGCTCGTGAGCGGTTTCGTGCATCCCCCCACCGAAACCCGCGCCTGGCAAGCCCTCGAGGCCTGCGGTGAATCCGACGTGCTCACGGTGAAGGGACTGGAGGGCTCCACCGACCTGCCCACCTCCCGGGCCGGCATCACCGCCCGGCTGCGGCAGGGGGAGCCGGAACGGATCCTGCTCCACCCCCGCGACCATGGCATCAGCGCCCCCGAAGTGGCCTGGCAGAACCTGGAGATCTGGCGCACCCAGGCCCTGGCGGCCCTGGCCGGCGAAGGTGAGCTGATGCAGGCCCTGCGCTGGAACGTGGCCGCCTACCTCTGGTTCGCCGGCCGCTTCGAGCGCCTGGCGGACGCCCTGGACCAGGCCACCGCCCTGCTGATGGCCCGCAGCGGCGAGCGCCTGCGCCTGGAGCTGGCGGACCAGACCGGGCAGAGCTGACACCCGCCGGAGCGGCCAAAGCGGGAATCGGTAACCGTCGCGACTTTGGCCGGGGTCGTCGCCGTGGTCTTTTGGTACTGGTTGGTCAGCCTGCGCACCAACCCAGCATTCACCGGCACGGTGCGCTTCGTTGTGGAGCCCGTCCGGAGTGCATTCGCATCCGCGATGCCATCACTCCGGTCCTCTCCAGATTCCCCAACAGGCCCATGTCGAATCTTTCGCGTCGCAGATTCCTGATCACCGCCGCCGGCACCACCGCCGGTGCCCTCTGGCTGAGTGCCTGTGGCGGCAAGAAGGAAGCCAGCACCTCCATGGCCCCGGCCGCCGGTGGCGGCGCCGATGCCCCGGAGGTGAAAGGTGCCACCCTGGGCTTCATCGCCCTCACCGACGCCGCCCCCCTGATCATCGCCAAGGAAAAGGGGTTTTTCGCCAAGCACGGCATGCCCGATGTGAAGGTGATGAAGCAGACCTCCTGGGCCGTCACCCGCGACAACCTGGAGTTGGGCGAGGCCGGTGGCGGCATCGACGGTGCTCACATCCTTTCGCCGATGCCGCTGCTGCTGGCGGCCGGAAAGATCACCAAGAGCAAGCAACCGTTGCCGATGGTCACCCTGGCGCGGCTCAACCTGCAGGGCCAGGGCATCTCCGCATCGAAGGAGTTGCTTGGTAACAAGCTCACCATCGACAACAAGGCGGGCCTGGCCCAGGCCGTGGCCGACAAGGCCAAAGCCGGCAAGAAATTCAAGGCGGCCGTCACCTTCCCCGGTGGCACCCACGACCTCTGGATGCGCTACTGGCTGGCCGCCAACGGCATCGATCCCATCAAGGACGCCGACCTGGTGGTGATCCCACCGCCCCAGATGGTGGCCAACATGAAGACCGGCACCATGGATGCCTTCTGTGTGGGCGAGCCCTGGAACCAGCGGCTGGTCAACAAGAAACTCGGCTACACAGCCGCCGTCACCGGTGAACTCTGGAAGTTCCACCCCGAGAAGTCATTCTCGATGCGCGCCGACTGGGTCCAGAAGAACCCCAAGGCCACCAAGGCCCTGCTGATGGCGGTGATGGAAGCCCAGATGTGGTGTGAAGACCCCGCCAACCTCGACGAGTTGTGCGAGATCACCTCGAAGGACAAGTATTTCAAGGCGAGCGTGGCCGACATCAAGCCCCGTCTGGCGGGCAACTTCGACTACGGCGACGGTCGTGTGGTGAAGGACAGCCCCTACCGGATGCGCTTCTGGAGCGAGAACGCCTCCTTCCCGTTCAAGAGCCACGACAAATGGTTCGTGACCGAGGACATGCGCTGGGGCTACCTGCCCGCCAGCACCGACATCGACGCCCTGGTGAACCAGGTGAACCGGGCAGACCTCTGGAAAGAGGCCGCCAAGGCCATCGGCCAGGAAAAAGCCATTCCGGCCAGTGATTCTCGCGGGAAGGAGACCTTCTTCGACGGTGTCGTGTTCGACCCAGAGAATCCGAAAGCCTATCTGGATGCTCTCAAAATCAAGGCGATGACCTGACCAGGAGAGCCGGGCCTGCCGACCAGGCCGGCTCAACCACGGAACCATCCTCCCTTTCCACCATGGCCATTTCTGCAGCAATCCAACCCAGTCGTTCCAAAAGGATGGTCCCCCGCTGGTTTGTCCTGGCGGTTCCCTATTTCCTGTGCATCGGCGGCTTCCTGGTGCTCTGGCAGTTCCTGTCGTTTGTTCTGGGTGTAGGGCGACTGCCGGGTCCGATCAACGTCATTGTTGACACCTGGGATCCTTATATCAGCCAGCCGTTTTTTGATGACGGCGGTACCAGCAAAGGACTGGGTTGGCAGATCCTGATCTCACTTCAGCGCGTCGCCGTGGGCTACGGCCTCTCGGCCGTTGCAGGGATCACGATCGGGGGAATCCTGGGGATGAATCGTTTCCTCGGCAAAGGATTCGACCCCGTGATTCAGGTGTTGAGAACAGTGCCTCCGCTCGCCTGGTTTCCCATCACCCTCATGGTGTTCCAGGATTCAACGACATCGGCCATCTTTGTGATTTTTATCACGGCGATCTGGCCGATCATCATCAACACCGCTGTTGGCATCCGCCAGATCCCCGAAGACTATATCAATGTTTCCAGGGTACTGAAGCTTCCCAGAAGCGCCTATATCAAGGACATCGTGATCCCTGCAACCGTGCCCTTTGTGTTCACTGGCCTTCGCATCGCCGTTGGCCTGGCCTGGCTGGCGATCGTTGCTGCCGAGATGCTCAAGGCCGATGGAGGGATCGGCTATTTTATCTGGGATGCTTACAATGCCGGTGGTGACTCCAGCTCAAGCCAGATCATTCTGGCCATCGTTTATGTAGGCATCGTCGGCTTACTCCTCGACCGACTGGTTGCCTTCGCAGGGCGCAAGATCAGCAAAGGAGCTGATTAGACATGTCGACGCTGTTTTCCGTTGATCACGTCACCCAGACGTTCCCATTGAAGGGAGGGGGCAGCTATGTCGCCCTGAAGGACATTTTCCTCAACATTGCCGAAGGTGAATTCATCTCGCTTGTCGGACACTCCGGCTGCGGGAAATCCACGCTCCTCAACCTTCTGGCTGGTCTGACCCGTGCCACCCAAGGCGGCATTCTGATGAACGGCCGTCAGGTGACCGATCCTGGACCCGACAGGATGGTGGTGTTCCAGAACTATTCCCTCCTGCCATGGCTCACGGTCCGCCAGAACATCGCGCTGGGGGTGAACAACGTGATCAAGAGCGGCGACCATCGGGAGCGAGCGGCCATCATCGAGCATCACATCCAGTTGGTGGGCTTGAAGGCTGCCGCCGATAAATATCCTCGGGAAATCTCGGGCGGGATGAAGCAACGGGTCGCCATCGCCCGCGCCCTGGCCCTGCGGCCGAAGCTGCTGCTGCTCGATGAACCGTTCGGAGCCCTCGATGCGCTCACAAGGGGCAATCTTCAGGAGCAGCTGATGCAGATCTGCCAGGAAGCGAAGGTCACCGCCCTGATGGTCACCCACGACGTGGACGAAGCGTTGCTGCTCTCCGACCGGGTGGTGCTGATGACCAACGGGCCAGAGGCCCACATCGATCAGATCCTCGAAGTGCCCTTGCCGCGCCCACGCACCCAGCTGGCGGCAGTGGAGCATCCCCGCTACTACGGTCTGCGCGCCGAGATCGTGGGCTTCCTGTCCGAACAGCGGCGGGCACGGCAGCAACGGTTGAAGCCTGCCGATGCCATCGCCAGCAATGGGCTGGAAAAGGTGAATCTGGAGCTGGGCTTCATCCCCCTCACCGACTGCCTCCCGTTGGTCGTGGCCCAGGAGAAGGGATTCTTCGCCAAGCACGGCCTGACCCAGGTGACGCTGCGGCGGGAAAGCAACTGGAAAACCCTGGAGACCCACGTTCGCCAGGAGGTCCTCGATGCTGCCCAGATGGTGGCCGGGATGCCCATCGCCATGACCCTCGGCTGCAACGGCCAGACGCCCCTGCCCATGGTGAGTGCGCTCACCTTGAGCTGCAACGGCAATGCCATCACCCTGCACCGCCGTTTTCACGAGGCCGGGGTCCACACCCTCGCCGATTTCAGGGATTGGATCGTCGCCCATCCAGGCACCAAACCGGTGCTCGCCATGGTGCACCCGGCCTCGATGCACAACCTGATCCTGCGGGCCTGGCTGGCCTCAGCGGGCATCGATCCGGAGCGCGACGTGGACATGCTGGTGATCCCGCCCCCCCAGATGGTGGCCGCCCTGAAGGCAGGCACGATCGATGGCTACTGCGTCGGAGAACCCTGGAACTCACGGGCCGTGCGCGAAGGTCTGGGCACGGTGATCGCCACCGATGTGGAGATCTGGAATGGTCACTGCGAAAAGGTGCTTGGGGTAAGGGAGGCGTGGGCTGCCGCCTACCCCCGCACCCACCAGGCCCTGGTCCAGGCCCTTCTGGAAGCCTGCCGCTACTGCGAGGACCCGGCCCATCGCCACGATCTGGCCGATCTGCTGTCCCAGAGCCAGTACGTGGGCACCGATGTGGCCACGATCCGGCCCGGCTTCGTCGATCCCTACGACCGCGGCACCGGCAGCCCGGCTGCCGTGCCGGAGTTCAACCGCTTCTTCGGCCCGGGGGTCAACGAACCTCTCGCCAGTGACGCCGTATGGATCCTGAGCCAACTGGGACGTTGGGGCCTGGCGAGCTTTCCCAGCAACTGGCAGGAGGTGACGGAGCGCGTGCAGGACCGAGCACTGTTCCGGAGTGCCGCTGCCGCCCTCGGCCTACCGGCCTCCGGCCTGGCTGAGGCGCCGATCGAGAGGATTGTCGGCGATCGATTCGACCCGTTGGATCCCCTGAACTATCTCGACCTCCTGGCGGTCAAGGGCCAGGTGAGGGTGGCCTCCCTGGCTCTGCCACCGCCGCCTCCCCAGCGACAACCAGCCCCTGCAGCCGCCCGTCGCTGACCCCCTTGCCATCCGCTCCCCCCTCCACACCGATGCAGACCCTGACGACGCCCCACCCCATCCCAGCAGGCTCCGGTGCACCGTTCCTGGTGATCGATGGCGTCAGCAAGGTGTACCCCACCCCGCAGGGGCCCTACACCGTGCTCGACAACATCAGCCTGGAGGTGGCGGAGGGCGAATTCATCTGTGTGATCGGCCATTCCGGGTGTGGCAAATCCACCCTGCTCGATCTGGTATCCGGCTTCGGCCAGCCCACCAGCGGAGAGGTGCGGCTGGAGTCGGTGCCGATCCGGGAACCCGGCCCTGACCGGATGGTGGTGTTTCAGAACTACTCGTTGCTGCCCTGGATGTCGGCCGCCGAGAACGTGGCCCTGGCGGTGAACAATGTGTTCCCCCATCTGAGACGCAACGGCGACGCCGACCGGATCGTGGAGAGCCACCTGGCGATGGTGGGGCTGAGTGAAGCGGCCAACAAGAAACCGGGCAGCCTGTCGGGGGGGATGAAGCAGCGGGTCTCGATCGCCAGGGCCCTGGCGTTGCAACCCAAGGTGCTGATCCTCGATGAGCCGTTCGGGGCCCTCGATCCGATCACCAAGGAAGAGCTGCAGGAGGAGCTGCTCAAGATCTGGCAGGAGCACAAGGTGACCGTGCTGATGATCACCCACTCGATCGATGAGGCCCTGTTCCTGGCCGACCGGGTCGTGATGATGACCAACGGCCCGGCGGCGACGATCGGCGAGATCCTCGAGCTGCCCTTCCCGCGTCCCCGCCAGCGGGCCCAGCTGATGGAGATGCCGGAATACTACGACTACCGCAATCATGCCCTGGATTTCCTCTATCGGCGATTCGCCCATGACGACCAGTGACGTCACTGCAAGCTGGCGAAGTGACCATCGCCGAGGGCCATACCCTGCTGCTGGATCCTGAACATCAAGGTATGGCCCGGTGCTTCGTGATCGAGCAGGGGCTGTTGAGGGTCTCGCTGGCGACCACCAACAACCAGCCCATCACCCTGGGGTTTCTTCAGGCCGGCGATCAGCTGTCCCTGGATCTTCAGCGCAGGGCAACGATGCACCTGGAAGCCATCACCGCGGTTCAGCTGTGTGAAAGCAACGGCGATGCTCCCCGTCCCGGGCAACACAATCTCAACGACTGGGCGGTGGATCTGCTGCTGATTCGCCACCTGACAACGGCAGAACAACGCCTCACGGCCCTGCTGCGGTTGCTGGCCGAACGCATCGGTCGTCGCCAGAAGGACTGGTACGTGCTGCCCCTCCAGCTCACCCACGCCCAGATCGCCGATCTGATCGGGCACACCAGAGTGACGGTGACCCATCACTTTTCGATTCTGCGTCGAGCCCGATTGATCGAAACCTTCCGGGGCCCGACCGGTGACCTGCGTCTGGCGCCGAGGCTGGTGGAGCAGCCGGGCGCTGAATCAAGGCCTCGGTTCGGACCGGAGCACTGAAGGGTCGTCGGGGTTCAAGGCCTGCGCCATCGACGGCGACGTGCTCGGCCTCAGCGTCACGGCGGCGGCCTTGAGTTCCGGCTGCTGGGAGATCGGGCAGCCCAGTTCATGCATCAGACGGTTGGCCTCGCAGGCGTGCTCCTGGGCCGCACCCCAGTGCATGGGCAGAAACACCGTGCCCTGACGGATGCGATCGGTGACCAGCACCCTGGCCGTCACGGCGCCCCGCCGGGAGATCACCTCAGCCCGGCCGCCATCGATCAATCCATGCTCTCGGGCGTCGACGGGATTCACCTCCAACAGGGGCGCGCCGTGGGGCCGCATCAGCCGCTCGACGTGGGCCGTGCGGGTCATGGTGTGCCACTGCTCCAGGTAGCGGCCGACGGTGAGCACCAGGGGGTAGTCGCCATCGGGGGGTTCGCCCAGGCCCATGGGCTGCTCGCTGATCAACCGGGCCCGGCCGGAGGCTGTGGGGAAACGGCCGGAGGTGTGCAGGCGCGGGGCACCCCCACCCGGGGAGGTGCCGGTGGGGAACGGCCATTGCTGGGGGCCGTGCTCCTGCAGCAGACCATGGCTGAGCCCACTCAGATCGCACACCCGGTCCCTGGTGATGGCGACGAACTCGGTGAACACGTCGGCCGAGGAGCCGTAGCTGAACTGGTCCTGGAAGCCCAGGCGTCGGCCCAGCTCGGCGAAGATCGCCCAGTCGGGTCGGGCCTCCCCAGGGGGCGAACGAAAGGCCGGGCAGTAGGTGACGCGCCGCTCGGAATTGGTCATCACCCCGGCCTTCTCACTCCACTGCGCCGCCGGCAGCACCAGGTGGGCGATGGCGGCGGTTTCGGTGCCGGCGTAGGCCTCGTTGAGCACCACCATCGGGCAGCGGGCCACGGCGGCCCGCACCCGATCGAGCCAGGGCAGGCTCACCAGCGGATTGGTGGCCGCCACCCACCAGAGCCCCAGTTGATCCCGCTCCATGGCCTCGATCTGCTCCCACACGGTGAGTCCCGATTCCGGTGCAATGGCACCGGGGGCCAGGCCCCAGTGGTGTTCCAGCTCGGCGCGGTGCCCGGCATCGGTGACATAGCGGTAGCCCGGCAGCAGCCGGGCCAGGCCACCGGCTTCCCGACCACCCATGGCATTGGGCTGGCCGGTGAGGGAAAAGGGTCCCGCGCCGGGCCTGCCGATCTGGCCACTGACCAGATGCAGGTTGATGATCCCCGCCACGGTGGCGGTGCCCTCCACGCTCTGGTTCACCCCCATCGACCAGAGACTGAGGACCGCCCGGCTCTCGGCCCAGCGGCCCGCGAGTTGGCGCAGCTGCTGCTCCTCGATGCCGCAGAACCGGCTCACCCTCTCGGGTGTCCAGCCCGCCCAGAGCTCCTTCAGCGCCTCGAAGCCCTCGGTGGACGCCTGCACATAGGCCCAATCCACCCCGTCCCGCTCCAGCAGCAGGTGGCCGAGGCCGTGCAGCAGGGCCAGATCGGTGCCGGGCCGGATGGCCAGGTGCAGGTCGGCCGCGTCACTGGTGGCGGTGGCGCGCGGATCCACCACCACGATCTGCAGGGCCTGCTTCTGCTTGCGCCTGCGCTTCAGCAGGCGCTGGAACAGCACCGGATGGCACTCGGCCGTATTGGTGCCGATCAGCAGCACCGTATCGGCCTGATCCAGGTCGTCGTAGCAACAGGGGGGGCCGTCGGAGCCGAAACTGCGGACATAGCCCGACACGGCCGAACTCATGCACAGGCGTGAGTTGGCGTCGAAATTGTTGCTGCCCAGCGCCCCCTTGATCAGCTTGTTGGCGACGTAATAGTCCTCGGTCTGGAACTGCCCGGAGCCATACATCGCGAGGCCTGCCGGCCCCTGCTCGGCCAGGGTGCGACGCACCTGGGCCTCCAGCAGGTCGAAGGCCCGATCCCAGCTGATCGGCGCGAAGGGCTGGTCGGTGCGCTGCCGATAGAGCGGCGTGGTGAGCCGGTTGCGGTCCAGGGTCTCGCCCACCGTGGCCCCCTTGACGCAGACCTGCCCCAGGGAGGAGGGGTGGTGGCGGTCGCCGCGGGCCGTCCAGGGCGCTTCGCTGCCGGCCGCTGCCGCCGTGGGGGGCTTCATCTCCAGGCCGCAGCCCACGCCGCAGTAGGGACACTGGGCCCTGGCAGGTCCGTCGGCGTGGGGGAGAGGCGTGGCGGGGTGGCTCAAGATCGCGGGCGGACGACAGAGGCAGGCTGCCTCCCGGTGGACGTTCGGGCGTCAGGTTGAAGGCTTCAGCCGTGGCTGCCGGCCACCACAGTCACCACCCCGGCCGGAGAACCGAGCTTAAGTGAGCGGCACGCCTTCTTCCCTTGGGAGCCCATCGGTGACGACGATCCAGAACGGTCCCACCCCCACCGCCGAGGTGGTCCTCATCCGCCATGGGGAAACGGCGTGGAGCCTCTCGGGCCAGCACACCGGCAGCACCGACATCCCCCTCACCGAGCGGGGGGAGGCGGCCGCCCTCGGGCTGGCCCCGGTCCTGGCAGCCATCCCGTTCTCCCTGGTGCTGTCCAGCCCGCTGCAGCGGGCGCGGCGCACCTGCGAACTGGCGGGCCTGGCCGCTCAGGCCAGCCTTGAGCCCGATCTGGTCGAATGGAACTACGGGGCCTACGAGGGTCTGACGACCACGGAGATCCAGGGGCGCCAGCCCGGCTGGATGGTGTTCCGCGATGGCTGTCCCGATGGGGAGAGTCCCGCCCAGGTGGGGGAACGGGTCGACCGGGTGATCCGGCGCCTGCAGCAGTGCGGCGGCCGGGTGGCCCTGTTCGCCCACGGCCATCTGCTGCGGGTGTTCGTGGCGCGCTGGATCGGGCTGCCGCCCAGCCACGGCGCCCATTTCCTGCTCGACACCGCCACGCTCACGCTCCTGTCCGACTACCGCGGCCTGCCGGCCGTGAAGTGCTGGAACGCCCCCACATCCGGGCCGTGGATGTCGGATTCCTGACCCCCTCAGAGGAGAGGCGTTGAATTTCCGACCATTTAACCCAGGCAGGCGAAAGTTGAGGTCACAGCCCCTTGCATGTGACGGCCATGACCATCTCGACGATGGCCCCCTTCGAGGCCCAGGCCATGACACCGGAGTTTGAGCAGGAACTGTCCCTGATCAATGCCTGGTGGCGCGCCGCCAACTACCTGGCGGTGGGGATGATCTACCTGCGCGACAACCCGCTGCTGGCCGAACCGCTGCGTCATGAGCACGTCAAGGCGCGGCTGCTGGGCCACTGGGGCTCCTCCCCCGGCCAGGCCTTCCTCTGGGCCCATGCCAACCGGGTCATCCGCCATCACGACCTCGACATGATCTACCTGTCGGGTCCGGGGCACGGCGCCCCCGGGGTGCTCGGCCCCACCTACCTCGACGGCAGCTACAGCGAGGTCTACCCCGACAAGAGCCAGGACGCCGATGGGATGCGGCGCTTCTTCAAGCAGTTCTCCTTCCCCGGCCACATCGGCAGCCACTGCACCCCGGAAACCCCCGGTTCGATCCACGAGGGGGGCGAGCTCGGGTACGTCCTGTCGCACGCCTGCGGGGCGGTGTTCGACAGCCCCAACCTGATCGCCCTGGCCTGCGTGGGTGATGGCGAGGCCGAGACCGGCCCGCTGGCCACCTCCTGGCACATCAACAAATTCCTCAACCCGATCGGCGACGGGGCGGTGCTGCCGGTGCTGCACCTCAACGGCTACAAGATCGCCAACCCCACCCTGCTGGCCCGCATCCCCCACGAGGAGCTGGCCAACCTGATGCGCGGCTACGGCTGGGAACCGATCTTCGTCGAAGGCCACGAGCCGATGGCCATGCACCGGGCCATGGCCGCCGCCATGGACCAGGCGATCGGGCGCATCCTGGAGATCCGCGCCGAGGCTCGCACCAGCGGCGAGGCGGTCCGCCCCGCCTGGCCGATGATCGTGCTGCGCTCGCCCAAGGGATGGACCGGGCCCGCCTCCCTGCACGGCAAGAAGCTGGAGGGCTTCTGGCGGGCCCACCAGGTGCCCCTGGCCGCGCCGAACACCGATCCCGAACAGCTGCAGCTGCTGGAGGAGTGGCTCAGGAGCTACCGGCCCGAGGAGCTGTTCGATGCCAACGGCACCCTGCGGCCCGAACTGCAGGCCCTGTCGCCCCAGGGAAATCGGCGGATGGGCTCCAACCCCCACGCCAACGGCGGCCTGCTGCGCCGCAAGCTGCAGTTCCCGCCCCTGGAGGACTACGAGGTGCAGGTGGTGTCGCCAGGCGCCACGGAGGCGGAGAACACCTACCCCCTCGGGGAGCTGCTGCGCGACATCATCCAGGCGAATCCCTATTCCATGCGGGTGTTCGGCCCCGATGAAACCGCCTCCAACCGTCTGCAGGCGATCTACGAAGTCAGCAAGAAGGTATGGATGGAGGAGTTCCTGCCGGAGGACCTCAATGGCAGTGAACTGGCCCGCAGCGGGCGGGTGGTGGAGATGCTCAGCGAACACACGCTGGTGGGGATGATGGAGGGCTACCTGCTCACCGGGCGCTACGGCTTCTTCCACACCTATGAGGCCTTCGCCCATGTGATCGCCTCGATGTTCAACCAGCACGCCAAATGGCTGGAATCCTGCCTCCTGCATGCCACCTGGCGGGCCCCGATCGGCCCCTGGAACTGTCTGATCTCCTCCACGGTGTGGCGGCAGGACCACAACGGCTTCACCCACCAGGATCCCGGCTTCATCGACCTGGCGGGCAACAAGAGCGGCGACGTGGTGCGCGTGTATCTGCCGGCGGATGCCAATTGCCTGCTGGCCGTGGCGGAGGAGGCCCTGCAGGAAACCAACGTCTGCAACATCATCGTCTCCGACAAACAGAAGCACCTGCAGTACTTCTCCCTGGAGCAGGCCAGGCGCCATGTGGCCAAGGGGGTCAGCATCGTCGGCTGGGCCAGCAACGACGACTGCGGCGCCGAGCCGGATGAGCCGGATGTGGTGATGGCCTGTGCCGGCGACATCCCCACCAAGGAGACGCTGGCGGCGGTGGAGATCCTGCACCGTGAGATTCCGAATCTGCGCATCCGGGTGATCAATGTGGTCAAGCTGTTCGCCCTCACCGAGCCGAACGAGCATCCCCACGGCCTCAGCGACCGGGATTTCGACACCCTGTTCACCACCGACCGGCCGGTGATCTTCAACTTCCACGGCTATCCCTGGCTGATCCACCGGCTCACCTACCGCCGCACCAACCACGCCAACATCCACGTGCGGGGGTACAAGGAGAAGGGCAACATCAACACGCCCCTGGAGCTGGCGATGAACAACCAGATCGATCGCTTCAACCTGGTGATCGACGTGGTCAACCGGGTGCCTTTCCTGCGCTCCCGCGCCGCCCACGTCAAGGAGCGGATGCAGGATGCGATCCTGTCCCACCGCGCGTACGCCCACACCCACGGCACCGATGCCCCGGAAGTGACCGACTGGCGCTGGACGCTGCCGATCGCCGGGCGCTGATGACGGACCCGGCCACGGCGAGCGCGCCCGGCACGGGGGAGGTGCTGGTGCTGAATGCCGGCAGCTCCAGCCTCAAGGTCTCCGTCCACGGGCGCGCCGGGGAGCGGCTGTGGAGCGACCAGCGCAGCTGGAGGGTCGCCGCCGCCGAGGGCAACGCCGCCCACGAGCGCCTGGAGGCGGTGCTGGACGCCTGGCTGCCCGAGGCTCTGGCGAGCTGGGGGGATGGGCTGATCCGCGCCGGCCATCGCGTGGTCCATGGTGGCGAGCGCTTCACGGCCCCCGTCCGGCTCGACGCGGAGGTCCTGGACGTGCTGGAGGAGCTGGTGCCCCTGGCTCCGTTGCACAACGGTCCGGCCCTGCGGGTGATGCGCTGGCTGAGCCACTGGAAACCCGCGATCGAGCAGTGGGCCTGCTTCGATACGGCGTTCCACGGCACCTTGCCAACGGCGGCCCGCACCTACGCGATCCCGGCCCGCTGGCGTGCCCAGGGCCTGCGCCGCTTCGGCTTCCACGGCCTCAACCATCAGCACGTGGCCGAAAGCGTGGCCGGGCGCCGCGCCGATGCCAAGGGCCGCGAGGAGCTGCGGCTGATCAGCTGCCACCTCGGCGCCGGCTGCTCCCTCTGCGCCATCCGGGGGGGGCGGAGCATCGCCACCACGATGGGCTACACCCCCCTGGAGGGTCTGGTGATGGCCACGCGCAGCGGCTCGGTGGATCCGGGTCTGTTGCTGCACCAGCTGCGCCGGGGGGCCACAGTCGAGGAGCTCGCCCACGATCTGCAGCAGGAGAGCGGGCTGCTGGGCCTCTCGGAGTTGAGTCCGAGCATGAAGGACCTGCGCCTGGCCGTCGCCGACGGCCATGGGGGGGCCCAGCTGGCGATCGCGGTGTTCCGCCACCAGCTGCTGCAGGGCATCGGGGCCATGGCCGCCTCCCTGGGGGGGGTTGATGTGGTGGCCCTCACCGGCGGCATCGGCGAGCACGATGGGGCACTGAAGCAGGAGCTGGAGGCGGAGCTCGCCTGGCTGCGACCGTTCGAATTGCTGCAGATCGCCGCCGATGAGGAGGGGGTGATCGCCCGTCACTGCATCGCCGCAGGTCCCTGAGGTCTCAGATCCGCCGCCAGGATTCGCGGTGCATCCAGCTGATCCAGTCGGCGGAGATCTGCTTGGGGCAGGCGGCCTCGCATTCCAGGTTGCTGCTGCAGCTGCCGAAGCCCTCGCTGACCATCTGCGCCTGCATCGCCCGGGCCCGATGGGGCCGCTCCGGCTGGCCCTGGGGCAACTGGCCCAGGTGCGCCAGCTTGGCCGCCACGAACAGGCTGGCGGAGGCGTTGCGGCAGCTCGCCACACAGGCTCCACAGCCGATGCAGGCGGCCGTGTCGAAGGCCTGGGCCGCCTGCTCACGGCCGATCAGCAGGGCGTTCGCCTCCGGCGCGCTGCCGGTGTTGATCGAGCAGTACCCGCCTGCGGCGATGATCCGGTCGAAGGCGGAGCGGTCCACGGCCAGATCCTGCAGCACGGGGAAGGCCCGGGCGCGGAAGGGTTCCAGCGTCAGCACCTCGCCATCGCGGAACTGGCGCAGGTAGAGCTGGCAGACGCTGGTGGCGCGCTGGGGCCCCTGGGCCTGGCCGTTGACGAGAAAACCGCAGGACCCGCAGATGCCCTCGCGGCAGTCGTGCTCGAACCCCACCGGTGGCTCACCGGCCGCGATCAGCCGTTCATTGAGCAGGTCGAGGGCTTCGAGCAGGGAGAGGTCGGTAGACACCCCCTCCAGCCCATGGACCTCAAAGCCGCCGGGCTGGTCGGGACCGGCCTGGCGCCAGATCCTCAGGGTGAGGGAAACGGACTGCATGGGAACGGCCGTGGCGTCGAAACAGCCGTGGCACGGGGCTGCCGTTGGCGGGCCCCGGAAGACGTCGGGGGCAACCCAGATTCTGCCGGTCGGGCGGCAGGAATGTTGTCATTCCGCTTCATCCGCGCGGCAATGGCCCCAGGGGCGCGGAGAAAGATGCAAGACTCAGGCAATTTTCAGAAATGGGGTTCCGGCTCCCCATGCCCGATCGGGTCCCTGCTGCCGCGTGAACGACCCGTGAACGACCACCGAAAACTTGTCGTGGAGCTTCGCCGGTCGATGGGACGCCTTGAGGCGGCCCTCGGCACGATCAGCGATGCCCTGGTGATCACCAGCTGCGAGGGGCGGGTGCTGTGGTGCAACGCCAGCTATGCCCGGCTGGTGGACCGCACGCCCCCGGCGGTCCTGGGGGAATCCATCTACGACCAGCTGCCCCGCGACTGCGACAGTGCCCCCCTGCTCAACCCGGAGCTGGTGCTCACCGGCGGCGACCTGGGCGGCCACTTCACCCGGGTGCTGGACCGCAGCCAGCTGCGGGCGATCGAGATCGAGTGGAAACCCATCCGCAGCGAGCGGCTGCGGCCGCTCATCTTCTGCTTCCGGGACGTCAGCGCCCTGCTCTCCTACGAGCAGCTGCGGGTCGAGGCCGAGCGGATCGAGCGACGCCGCCAGCAGACCGAGAACCTGAACCGGGCCCTGGAACTGGAACGCCTCGCCCTGGCCACCAAGGTGATGGAATGCCCGGTCACCGGCCTGCCCAACCGCCGCGGGCTCCACGTCAGCATCCGCGCCGCCCTCAAGACCCAGCGTCAGAGTGGGGGCCGGATCAGCATCCTGTTCTGCGATCTCAACAGTTTCAAGGAGATCAACGATCTGCACGGCCATCAGATCGGCGATGACCTGCTGATCGAGATCGGCCGCCGGCTGCAGCGTTCCCTGCGTTTCGGCGACATCCTGTCGCGCCTCGGTGGCGATGAGTTCGTCGTCCTCACGATGGGCATCTTCAATGAGGCGGATGCCCTGCAGCTGGCGATGCGTCTCAATGACGCCGTCGGCCAGGCCTGGTCGGTGGAAGACCACACGATCCGGCCGTCGATGAGCATCGGCATCACCATCTCGGACGATTCGGACATCTCCGTGGATGAGTTGATCCGGCGGGCGGATCTCGCCATGTACGAAGCCAAGACCAACGACCAGCACATCGCTTTCTACCATTCCTCCATCGACAAGAAGGTCAGGAAGAACATCCATCTGCGCCATCAGCTGGAGGGGGCCATCCAGCACGAGGCCATGTTCCTGGCCTATCAGCCGATCGTCGGGCTGGAGGACCGGGCGGTGGTGGGGATGGAGGCGCTGCTGCGCCTCGGGGCGATCACGGCACCGATCGCCACCCCCTCGGAATTCATCCCCCTTGCCGAGCGCACGGCCCTGATCCTGCCGATCGGCCGCTGGGTGATCAGCGAAGCCCTCCGCCATCTCAGCCAGCTGCGCGCCGAGGGCTCGGACGTCACCATGGCGATCAATGTGAGTCCCCTGCAGCTGAAGGAAAGCGGCCTCAGCGACTACTTCCTCACCCAGGCGGAACGGGCCGGCGTGGATCCCAGCTGGACCGTGATCGAGGTGACCGAAAGCATCCTGATCGAGCACCCCGAACTGGCCACCTCCGAGCTGAGCCGGTTACGGGAGGCCGGCGTCAAGGTGCATCTCGATGACTTCGGCACGGGATACTCGAGCATGTCGTGGCTGGCCCGGCTGCCGATCGACTCGATCAAGGTCGACCGCAGTTTCATCGCCGACTTTCTCCACGACCACCGCAAGGCCGTGGTGCTCGACGCCATGATCCGCCTCTCCCACGACCTGGGCCTGGGCCTGATCGCCGAAGGCATCGAGACCGCCGAGCAGCACGAAGGCCTGCTCGCCATGGGCTGCGACCAGGGCCAGGGGTTCTTCTTCGGCCGGCCGGAACCGCTCAGCCGTAGCTTCGCGGTCCCGGTGCAACGGATCGGTAGGTGAGGGGCTCGCTGTGGCGCAGGGGGGTGGCTCCGGGCCGGTGCTCCCAGGCCGCGATGTGGGCGAAGCGCTCATCGTCCCGCCGGGCTTCCCCATCCGGGGTCTGATGGTCCTCGCGGAAGTGGGCGCCGCAGGATTCCTCCCGCGCCAGGGCGTCCCGCAGCATCAGATCCGCCAGTCCGAAGAAGTCCTCCAGCCGCAGGGCCTTCTCCAGCTCCCCGTCGAGCACACCGTCCTGGTCAGGGAGGCGCAGGTCCCGGAGGAAATCCTGGCGCAGGGCCTCCAGCTCAGCGAGCGCCGCCGTGAGGCGATCGGCGCGACGGCTGATGCCGCAGGCGTCGATCATCAGGTGGCCCAGCCGGCGATGGAAGACATCCACGGGCTGGGTTCCCCCCGTGCTTCGCAGGGCGGCGATGCGGGCCTCCACCGCCGCCACGGCCTCCCGGCAGGCCGGGTGGTCGTCCGCCAGGGCACTGGCCCCGGCACCGGCCAGCCAGCCCGTGACCGTCGCCGGGGCGATGAAGTACCCGTCGGCCAGGGCCTGCATCAGGGCACTGGCCCCCAGCCGGTTGGCGCCATGCTCGGAGAAGTTGGCCTCCCCGAGCACGAACAGCCCCGGCACGGTGCTCATCAGGTGGTAGTCGACCCACAGACCGCCCATCGTGTAGTGGGGGGCCGGATAGATCCGCATCGGCGTGGCCCTGGGGTCGTCGCCGGTGATCCGCTCGTACATCTCCAGCAGGTTCCCGTAGCGGGCGTCGATCGCCTCGGTGCCATCCCGGGCGATGGCCCCGGCCAGGTCGAGGTAGACGGAACGGCCGCCGGGTCCGACGCCCCGGCCCTCCAGGCACAGCTCCCGGGCGCGGCGTGAGGCCAGATCCCGCGGCACCAGATTGCCGTAGCTGGGGTACTGGCGCTCGAGGAAGTAGTCCCGCTCGGCCTCCGGAATCGCCGCCGGCGGCCGGCCATCGCCGGGGCGCAGCGGCAGCCAGATCCGGCCGTCGTTGCGCAGGCTCTCGCTCATCAGCGTGAGCTTGCTCTGGTGGGCGTCGCCGCTGGGGATGCAGGTGGGGTGGATCTGGGTGAAGCAGGGGTTGGCGAAGCAGGCTCCCCGCCGATGGGCCTGCCAGATCGCCGTGGCGTTCGACTTCAGGGCATTGGTGGACAGGTAGAAGACGTTCGAATAGCCGCCGGTCGCCAGCAGCACCGCATCGGCGCCGAGCACCTCCAGGGCGCCGGTGAGCTGGTGGCGGCAGACCACCCCCCTGGCCCTGCCGTCATGGACGATCAGGTCGAGCATGTCGCGGCGGCAGAGCAGCTCCACCCGCCCGGCGGCGACCTGGCGCAGCATCGCCTGGTAGGCGCCGTAGAGCAGCTGCTGGCCGGTCTGGCCCCGGGCGTAGAACGTGCGGCTCACCAGGGCACCGCCGAAGCTGCGGTTGGCGAGGGTGCCGCCGTACTCCCGGGCGAAGGGCACCCCCTGGGCCACGCACTGGTCGATGATCGCGCCGCTGATCTCGGCCAGCCGGTGGCAGCCGGCTTCCCGGGCGCGGAAATCGCCACCCCTCACCGTGTCCCGGAACAGGCGCTCGACGCTGTCGCCGTCATTGGCGTAGTTGCGGGCGGCGTTGATGCCTCCCTGGGCCGCCACCGAGTGGGCCCGCCGGGGGCTGTCGTGGTACGTGAGCACCTGCACCCGGTAGCCCTGCTCGGCCAGGCTGGCGGCAGCCGAGGCCCCCGCCAGACCACTGCCCACCACCAGGATCCGCAGCCGTTGCTTCCGGTTGGGGCTGATCAGCGGCAGGCTCTCCCGGCACCGCTGCCAGGCGGTGGCGACGGGGCCGTCGGGCAGGCGGGGATCCAGCTGCATCGGCGTGCTCATCCGCCGGCCAGCAGAGGGACCGCGGGCCGCAGCACCAGGGCGATGGGGACCAGGGTGAAGCCCGCCCCCAGCAGCAGGGCCAGCCCCCGTCCCCCCAGCCGCAGGGCCGCCGCATTGGCCGGCTCCAGCAGCCCCAGCCGGCGCACGGCGCTCTCGGTGCCGTGGATCAGGTGCAGACCGGCCGCCACCCCGGCGGCCCCATAGAGCGCCAGGCACCAGGGCGCCGCCAGCACCTCCAGCACGGCGGCCAGCTCAGCCCCGGCCGCGGGCCGCTGCCAGCGCAGCTGGGCCAGGTGCAGGAGCAGAAACAGCAGCAGCAGCGAGCCGCTCCAGGGGATGGCCCGGCCCGCCAGGGCCGCCACGGGCTCCCAGGGCCCCTGGCGGCGGCTGCGCAGGGGGCCGGCCGCCGGGCCGCGGGCCTGGCGATTGCTGTGGGCCCGATGCAGCGAGAGCAGGGGATGGCCCAGGGCGGCCGCCAGCAGGGCGACCTCCAGCCAGGGCAGCCAGCCCTGCTGGTGCAGGGAGGCGGCATAGCGCTCAAATGAGGGCGGATCCACCAGGGCCAGCAGCACGCCGCCGAGATGGACGGCGAGGAACAGCATGAGCGCCAGGCCGGTGACGGCGATCCAGAATCCGATGATCATTCAGCTGCAGGTCAGCGCCCCTGGAGGAAAGGTGGCAGAAGGCATCGGGGGAAGCGGCTGGGGCGGGGCAAAGCGCCGGTGGGGCGGGGCACACGGCAGCCGGTCGCCGGGCGTGGCGCCAGACAGGGCGCCAGGCGGGGCGCTGGGCAGTGCGCCGCCATGAAGCGATTCGACCAGTCACCCCTTGTCAGCGTCATCGTACCCAACTTCAACCACGGGGCTTTCCTGGGGGCACGGCTGCGATCGATTCTCGACCAGACGTTTCAGGACTTCGAGCTGATCGTTCTCGATGACGACTCCCGCGACGATTCCCTCGCGGTGATCAGAGCGCAACTGCAGGCCCATCCCCACCGGCTGGTCTGCAATGCGGTCAACTCAGGCCAGCCCTGCTCGCAATGGCTGAGGGGCATGGCCATGGCCACGGGCCGCTACATCTGGATCGCCGAATCGGATGACACCTGCGCACCGCTGTTTCTCGAACGGATGGTGAGCCACCTCGAGAACGGCAGCGTGCTGGCGTACTGCCGCACCACCACGATCGATGCCACGGGCGATCCGATCGCCGACCAGAGTTTCTGGCCCGATCACTTCGACGCCGAGCGCTGGCAGCGCTCCTTCACCCTCGAGGGGTCGCAGCTGTGTCGCACCTATATGGAGCGGGGCAACGTCATCGCCAACGCCAGTGGTGTGGTGTTCCGCCAGCCCGATCCCGCAACCCTCCGGGCCTTGGGCCCGTTGACCGCCGGGCGGCGCTGCACCGGGGACTGGCTGTTCTGGAGCCACTACCTGATGCGGATGGGTGGCACCGTGGCCTTCGACGCCGAGGCCCTCTCCGGCTTCCGCTGCCACGACCACACCACCCGCAGCACCGTCAGCCGCAGCCAGGAACGACGCCGCTTCGCGGAATACTCCTCCGCCATCGCCTCGGTGCTGCGCATCACCCGGCCGAAGCCAGCCTGGCACTGGCATGCCGTGGCCACCAGCGGTGGCTGGGACTGGATTCTCTACGAATACCTCTGGCGCTACAGCCCATCGCTGGCCGAGAAGCTGCTGATCCGGATCCTGCACGGCCCCCTGCGCCTGGGGCTGTACGCGCGGCTGCTGCAGTCCCCGCAGCTGCGCCGCCGCTACCTGCGCTGGCCCACCAGCTGAGGCGACACCACCAGACCGATCCGGTGGCCACGACTATCGTTGGACCCCAAAGCCCTGGGTGGTCATTGCGCGTCGCCTTTGCCCACTACAGCCAGGCGGGTGACATCAGTGGCGTCACCACCTGGGTGCTGGGACTGGCCCGACGGCTGGCGACCGATGGCGTCAGCGTCGCCATCCATTTCGTGATCGCGCCCGGCGAAGGGGGCCGCAAGGGACAGGGTGAAGAGGGCGGGGAACCGGCGCTGTTCGCGACGCTGCGGCGTCAGGGGATCGAGGTGTTCGCGACGCCCAGGCGGGCCAGCCTGGCGGCGGACGCCCGGGACACCCTGGCCTTCCTCAACCACTGGCGGCCCACGGTGTTCCTGCCCCAGTGCAAGCCGGCCCACTTCGCAGCGGCGGCCCAGGCCGGCCGCCGGGGGCTGCCCTGGGTCCTCACCATGCATTCGGATGATCCCGACTACTGGGCGGCCGTCGGATCCTTCGGGGGGGCCCGCCAGGGAAGCGCCATCGTCTGCGTGTCCCGCCACCTCCGCGAGGCCTGCACCGCCAGGGGCATCGATCGGCCGGTCCAGGTCATCCCCTGCGGCGTCCAGGTGCCGGCGACGGCGACGGACTTCCGCGCCGATCCCTTCCGGGTGGTGTTCAGCGGCAGGATCTGGGAGCACCAGAAGCGCGCTTCGCTGGTGATCCGGACGCTGATCCGGGCCTGCAAGTCGAAGCCTTCCATCCGCGCCACCCTGATCGGCGATGGCTATGCCCGGGCAGCCTGTGAGCGGGAGGTGGCCGAGGCCGGCCTCACCGAGGCGATCAACTGCACAGGATCGCTCCCCACGGAGCAGGTGAAGGACCGGCTGCTCGACGCCCAGGCCATCCTGCTGATGTCCGACTTCGAGGGGCTGCCGATCGCCCTGCTGGAGGCGATGGCGGCCGGCGTGGTGCCCGTGGTGCGCCGCATCCCCAGCGGCATCCCCGAGCTGGTCGACGATGGGCGCACCGGGCTGATGGTGTCGGAGGATCCCGAGGAGGCCGCCGCTGCCCTGCAGCGGCTGGCCGACGATCCCGCCCTCTGGCGGCGCTGCTCAACGGCGGCCAGGGAGCTCGTCAGCGCCCACTACAACGCCGACGCCAGCTACCTGCTGTGGCGCCGGCTGCTGGAGGACCTCGATCAACAGGGCAGGGCCGCCCCGTCCAGCCCCTATCCGATCCCCTGCCGCCGGATCGACGGCCTGCGGCGAATGCCGCCCTCCTTCCACCAGGAGTACCGGGCCCCCCAATCCCGCTCCGCCGCCCTGCGGCAGACCCTGACGACGGCCGTCGCCAAGGCCAAGCATGGGATCAGGGGCGTCCTGGACCGTCGCCGGCAGGGGTGACCCCGGCATGGGAGGGTGCAGGGATCCCCGGCTCCCGGCCGTGCGACTTTCGCGCCCTTCCACCCTCCTCTGCGCCTTCCTGACGCTGCTGAACGACCGGCTGGGGGAAAGCATCGTCTTCCCGCTGCTGCCGTTCCTGCTCGCGGACTTCACCACCGACGGCCGCACCCTCGGCCTGCTGGCCGGCAGCTACGCCATCGCCCAGTTCACCTTCACCCCCCTGATCGGGGCCCTCAGCGACCGCTACGGCCGCAAGCCCGTGATCACCGCCTGCGTGGCCGGCTCGGTGCTGGGCCTGGGTCTGTTCGCCCTCACCGTGATCCTGCCCTGGAGCCGGCTCTGGCCCGAGGCCGCCGCCGCCGGGCTGCCCCTGGCGCTGCTGTTCGCCGCCCGCCTGATCGACGGGGTGAGCGGCGGCACCGCCGCCACCGCCGCGGCCGTGCTGGCCGACATCTCGACGCCGGAACGGCGGGCCCGGGCCTTCGGCCTGATCGGCGTGGCCTTCGGGCTGGGGTTCATCCTCGGCCCGGCCCTGGGCGGCCTGCTGGGTCGCATCAACGTCAGCTTGCCGCTGCTGCTCGCCGTGGGGTTCGCTGCGCTGAACCTGGTGGTGGTGGTGACCCTGCTGCCGGAAACCCATCCGCCCCAGGAGCGGCTGCCCCTGCCCAGGGTCTGGGAGCTGCAGCCCTTCGGCCAGCTGCAGCGGGTGTTCGCCGATCCGAGGGTGCGCCGCCTCTGCGCTGCGTTCTTCCTTTTCTTCCTGGGGTTCAGCGGTTTCACCGCCCTGCTGGTCCTGTACTTCAAGCAGGCCTTCGGCTGGGGCCCGGGCCTGTCGGCCGGCGCCTTCCTGGTGGTCGGCGTGGTGGCCACGGTGGTGCAGGGGGGCCTGATCGGTCCGCTGGTGCAACGGCTGGGGGAATGGCGCCTCACCCAGATCGGCCTGGGCTGTGTCATGGCTGGCTTCCTGCTGGTGCCCCTGGCGGATCAGGGCAACGCCGTGCCCCTGGTGTTCACGGCGGTGGCGATCCTGGCCCTGGGCACCGGCCTGGTGACCCCGAGCCTGCGCAGCCTGGTGTCACGGCGCCTCGCCGACAGCGGCCAGGGCGCCGCCCTGGGCAGCCTGCAGGGACTGCAGAGCCTGGCCAGCTTCCTCGGCCCGCCCCTGGCGGGGCTGGCCTACGAGACCATCGGCCGCCGCAGTCCGTTCTGGCTGGGGATCCTGCTGATGGCTGTCGTGGTGTGGCTTGTGGCGGCAGGGTCCCACTCGGGATCCCAGCGTCAAGCAGAGGCGACACCCTGACGGCGGGATCACCATTGCTACGTTGCCGTCTCTGATGCCCGCGGGGCCCCGCCGTATGTCGTCCCAGCCGGTCGTCGCTCCCGATCTCTACATCAACCGCGAGCTGAGTTGGATCGAGTTCAACCACCGGGTGCTGGCCCTGGCGCTCGATGAGCACACGCCGCTGCTGGAGCAGGCCAAATTCAGCGCCATCTTCAGCAACAACCTCGACGAATTCTTCATGGTGCGGGTGGCTTCGCTGAAGTCCCAGCTGGAGGCGGGGGTCACCGGCCGCAGCGACGATGGCCTGACGCCCCAGGAGCAGCTGGAGGCGATCCAGGCGAAGCTGCGGCCCCTGCTGAAGGTGCAGCAGCAGCACTACCGCCACTCCCTCAAGACGCACCTCGCCGAGTACGGGGTCCAGCTGCTCGACTACCTGCGGCTCAACGAGGCCCAGAAGGCCTGGGCCGACGACTACTTCCGCAAGGCGATCTTCCCGGTGCTCACCCCGCTGGCGGTGGACCCGGCCCACCCGTTCCCGTTCCTGAGCAACCTGAGCCTCAACGTGGCGGCCCTGATCCGCGACCCGGACACGGGCCGTCAGCAGTTCGCCCGGGTGAAGGTGCCGCAGAAGATCCTGCCGCGGTTCGTGCCGATCCCCACCGAGCTCAGCGGCGTCGTGCCGACCCCGGGCTTCACGGCGGTTCCCCTCGAGCAGCTGGTGGCCTTCAACCTGCGCTGGCTGTTCCCCGGGATGACCATCGAGGGGCACTACTTCTTCCGGATCACCCGGGACGCCGACCTGGAGCTGCGGGATCTGGAGGCCGACGACCTGATGGAGGCCCTGCAGGAGGGCCTGCGCAAGCGCCGGGTGGGCGGCGAGGTGGTGCGGGTGGAGGTGGCCGACGAGATGCCCGAGGAGGTGGTGCACCTGCTGATGGAGGGCACCGACGTGCAGCCGGCGGACATCTACCGCACCAACGGCCCCCTGGGCCTCGACGACCTGATGAGCCTGACGTCGATCCCCCTCAGCCAACTGCGGGACGCCCCCCACAAGGGACGCACGGCACCGGCCCTGGTCCGGGCCCAGCGCAGCCAGCTGGAGGACGGTTCGATCAAGCAGGAGGAGTTCGAGAGCATCTTCTCGGTGCTGCGGCGCGGCGATGTGCTGCTGCACCATCCCTTCGACCTGTTCTCCACCTCGGTGGAGGAGTTCCTCAGCCAGGCCGCCGCCGATGCCTCGGTGCTGGCCATCAAGATGACCCTCTACCGCACGTCGAAGGACTCACCGGTGGTGGCCTCCCTGATCCGCGCCGCCGAGAACGGCAAGCAGGTGATGGCGCTGGTGGAGCTCAAGGCCCGCTTCGACGAGGACAACAACATCCAGTGGGCCCGCCAGCTGGAACGCTCCGGGGTGCATGTGGTGTACGGGGTGCTGGGGCTCAAGACCCACACCAAGGTGCTGCTGGTGGTGCGGCGGGAGAAGGGAGCCCTGCGCAGCTACGTGCACATCGGCACCGGCAACTACAACTCCAAGACCTCCTCGCTCTATACCGACATCGGTCTGCTGACGGCCCGGGAGGACTTCGGCCAGGATCTGGTGGAACTGTTCAACTACCTCACGGGGTTCTCCAAACAACAAAGCTTCCGCAAGTTGCTGGTGGCGCCGGTCACCCTGCGCAAGCGGATGGAGGGGTTGATCCGGCGGGAGATCGACCATGCCAAGGCCGGTCGCGGCGGACACATCAAGGCCAAGATGAATGCCCTGGTCGATCCGGCGATCATCGCCCTGCTCTACGAAGCCTCAGCCGCCGGGGTGCGGATCGAGCTGATCATCCGCGGCATGTGCAGCCTGCGGCCCGGGCTCGAAGGGGTCAGCGAGGGCATCACGGTGGTCAGCGTCATCGGTCGCTTCCTGGAGCATTCACGGCTGTTCTGGTTCGCCAACGGCGGCCAGCCGGAGATGTTCTTCGGCAGCGCCGACTGGATGCCCCGCAACCTCGACCGCAGGGTCGAGGCGGTAGCGCCGATCGAGGATCCGCAGCTCCAGAAGCAGATCGAAGCCTTGCTTGAGCTTTACCTCACCGATACGGGCGCCTGGCACATGCACAGCGATGGACACTTTGCACAGCGTCAGCACTCCGGCGAGGCAAAACTGACGCAGATGCTCCTCATGGAACGCTGGCGCGGCGGCCTCGTTGCGGAGGCCAAAGCGTAGCCATCACGACATAAGCAACATCTTTCAGTCAAAATACATACAATCTTCTCCCGGATCCGCGCTTCAACCTTCCTGCGGTGCTACATTCCGGCCAAATTCATTCGGGAGCCTGGGGTGATGGGGACACCTCTGCATTCCGCCCTCTCGCTGCTGAAAAGCAGCGCAGATGGGTCTTCGTCCAGCAGGACGAAATCCAGCGGCGGTTCAGTCAGTTCCAAGCCGACAGCCACAGCCAAGACCACGGCCCGCCAGGGGGGGCGCATCAGCGCCGACTCCATCGGTTGGTATCTCAGCACCATCGGCCGTGTGCCTCTTCTTACACCGGCCGAGGAAATCGAACTCGCCCACCACGTCCAAGCCGGCAAGAAGCTCCAGGCCCTCATCGATGGCGAGCTCACCGCCCGCCAGAGGCGCCAGTTGCGCATGGGCCAGCGGGCCCGCGACCGCATGATGGCCGCCAACCTGCGGCTGGTGGTGAGCGTCGCCAAGAAGTATCAGAATCAGGGCCTTGAACTGCTCGACCTCGTCCAGGAAGGGGCCATCGGCCTGGAGCGGGCCGTCGACAAGTTCGACCCCGCCATGGGCTACAAGTTCTCCACCTACGCCTACTGGTGGATCCGCCAGGGCATGACGCGGGCCATCGATAACAGCGCCCGCACGATTCGCCTGCCGATTCACATCAGCGAGAAGCTCTCGAAGATGCGCCGCATCACCCGCGAGCTCTCCCACCGGCTCGGGCGCCAGCCCAACCGGCTTGAGCTGGCCCATGCCATGGGCATGCAACCGGAGGAACTCGAGGAACTGATGACCCAGAGCGCCCCCTGCGCCTCCCTCGACGCCCACGCCCGTGGGGAGGAGGACCGCAGCACCCTGGGCGAGCTGATCGCCGACCCGGCCAGCAACGAGCACTTCGACTCGATGGACCGCCATCTTCAGAAGGAGCACCTCGGCGCCTGGCTCTCCCAGTTGAACGAACGGGAACAGAAGATCCTGCGGCTGCGCTTCGGCCTTGAGGGCGCCGAACCCCTCACCCTCGCCGAGATCGGCCGTCAGATCAACGTCTCCCGCGAACGGGTGCGGCAGCTGGAAGCCAAGGCGATCATGAAGCTGCGCCTGATGAGCAACCTCCACCAGGCCGCCTGACCCAAGCTTCCCTCCTGGCGTTGGTCCTTCCACCGGAGCATGACGACCTGGCCCGGCTCACCGGTGTGCTGGCCGTGGCCCTCTGGCTGGCCCTGCTCAGCGCCGGAGCCCTGCTGCTGCGTCGCCGCTGGCCCGCCCAGCGGGAATGGAGCCGCAAGCTGGTGCACATCGGAGCCGGGCCGGTGGTGCTGATCGCCTGGGCCTTCGGTGTCGAGCGGCTGATCGCGGTGCCCGCCGCCGCCGCCATCACCCTGCTGGCCGCCCTCAACCACCGGGTGCGGGTGCTGCCGGCGATCGAGGACGTGGAGCGGCAGAGCTACGGCACGGTCGCCTACGGCGCCTCGATCACCCTGCTGCTGTGGCTCTGGTGGCCCGCCCACCCCGACACGGTGGCGGCGGGGGTGCTGGTGATGGCGTTCGGCGACGGCCTGGCCGGTCTGCTGGGCCCGCTGATCCCGTCGCCGAGCTGGACGGTGTTCGGCGAGCGCCGCTCCCTGGCGGGCACCGCCGCCATGGGGATCGCCAGCCTGGCCGTGCTCCTGAGCCTGGGTCTGCTGGGCGGTGGCCCGGCACCGGCCTCGATCGCCCTGATCGCCCTGGTGGCGACAGGGCTGGAGCAGTGGGCCCTGTTGGGTATTGACAACATCAGCGTGCCCCTGGCGGTGGCCGGGCTGTGGCGGGTGCTGAGCTGATGGGACCGATCGAGCGAATTCTGGTCGGCCTGGCCCTGGTGGCGGTCCTGCTGGCCCTGCGGCTGGCCACCCGCCGCTTCCAGCTGCCACCGCCGCCCCTGCTCCTGCCGCTGCTGGCCGTCCTGCTGTGGTGCGCGCTCGGCGGCACCGCCCGACCGGCCGGGGTGCAGTGGCTCGGCGCCGTCGACGAGCTGGCCACCTCCTACGCCCTGATCGCCCTGGCGGCCTGGCTGGCCCTGGAGTGCCCGGAGGCCCTGGGCTGGTGGCGGCCCACCGCCAAGATCCTGCGCGACCTGCTCAGCCTGGGGCTGTCGGCGGTGGCCACGGTGCTGGTGCTGCAGCGCCTCGCCAACCTCAACCTGGTGGGTCTGGTGACCACCTCGGCGGTGCTCACGGCCGTGATCGGCCTGGCGGCCCAGGAAACGCTCAAGGATCTGTTCGCCGGCATTGAACTGCAGGTGGATCCGCCCTTCCGGGAGGGGGACTGGATCAGCGTCGGTGACGAGAGCGGCACGGTGGAGTCCCTGCACCTGATGAGCACCCGCCTGCGCCGCACCGACGGCTCCACCGTGAACCTGCCCAACAACACGGTGGCGGACAACCCGATGCAGCGGTTCAGCCAGTACGAACCGGTGGGGAACCGCTTCCAGATCGCCCTGGGCTATGAGGTCCCCCCGGCCCGGGCCCGCCAGCTGCTGCTGCGGGTGATGGCCGACAACCCGCTGGTGCTTCAGGAGCCGCCGCCGGAGGTCTGGATCAGCGCCTATGACGACCACCAGATCCGCTACGAGCTGCTGGCCTCCCAGCAGGGAGCCTCGGAAGGGGCGCGGCTGCGGCTGCGTGGCGAACTGCTGGAGCAGATCTGGTACGCCCTGGAGCGGCAGGGATGGGACCTGCCCTACCCGGTGCGGGAGCTGAAGCGCCGCCAGACCCGCCGGGATCCGGCCCATCCCACCGGTGTGGGTGCCTCCCTGACGGCCGAACTCCTGCGGCGCAGCTGGCTGTTCGCCCAGCTGGACCCCGAGCAGGTGAACCGTCTCGCCCCGGAGGTGCGCTGCCTGCGCTTCGGCTCCGGAGAAACGATCGTGGCGGAAGGGGAGGAGGGCGTGGCCCTGTTCCAGGTGGTGGACGGCGAGGTGGAGGTGTTCAAGGCCGACGGCTCGCCCCTGGGACGCTCGGTGGCGGTGCTGGGCCGGGATCAGATCTTCGGCGAGATGACGGTCTGCACCGGGGAACCCCGCACGGCCACGGTGCGCGCCCGCGGCGAATGCGTGCTGCTGGAGGTGGAGCGGGACGACTTCATGCCCCTGGTGGAGGACGATGCCGGGGTGCTGGAGGCGATGGCGGCGATCGTGGGGCAGCGGCGCTCGGAACTGGAGAAGCTGTCCTCACCGGATGCGGCCCGCCGCCAGACCTCGATCCTGGAGCGCATGCGCCACCTCTTCGGCATCGAGGTCGACTGAGGGGGGCGCCGCTCAGGCCCTCAGGAGCTGCTCGCAGCGGAGCTCCCAGTCGCGCTGGGTGCCGATGCCGGCCACCAGCACCCGCTCGGCCGGCTCCTCCCGCAGCCGCAGCTGCCACTGGCGGATCACATCGGCCCGCTCCATCCAGACATCGATCACCAGACGCTGGATGGCCTCACCGTCCCAGCAGCGGCCCCGGGCCGTGTCGAGGGCCCAGCCCAGCAGGTCGTCGAGCTGAAAGGGGCGGAAACCGCCGTAGATCGGACCGGGGGCCGGTGGGCCGCCGGCGGGGGAGGCGACGGATTTCTGCTCGAGATAGAACAGCTGCAAGGGGTCGGACAACCCGCAGAACTGCAGGAGATAGGTCATCAGCGTCCCACCACGATCTTGCTGGCCCCAAACGTACCCAGGGTGCGCCAGTCAGCTGTTCACCAGGAACACTCTGTTGCAGAAGATGGAATCAGCACTCTCAACTTCCGAGTGCTGATTGTGCCGCCTTGGAGAAAACCGGAGCCCCTCAGGCCAGGGCCAGACTTCTGGTCTGGGCCTGGCGCACGGCTTCGGCCAGCTCGACGAGCAGATCCAGGGTGGTGGCCAGATCGATGCAGGCATCGGTGATGCTCTGGCCGTAGGTGAGGGAAGCCGGGTCGGGGGAGATCTTCTGATTTCCCTCCACCAGATGGCTTTCCAGCATCACCCCCATCACGTGGACCGAACCGCCCCGCACCTGCTCAGCCACCTGGCGCAGCACCTCGCCCTGGCGGCGGTAGTCCTTGTTGGAATTGCCGTGGCTGCAGTCCACCATCAGCCGGGCCGGCAGGCCGTCCTTGGCCAGCAGGGCCGCCGCGGCCTCCACCGCCTCGGCGTGGTAATTCGTGCCGCTCTTGCCCCCCCGCAGCACCAGGTGGCCGTCGGGGTTGCCGGTGGTGGACACGATGGCGGCCTGGCCCTCCTTGTTGATGCCCAGGAAATGGTGGGGCCGGGCGGCGGCCTCCATGGCATTGATGGCGGTGGCGGCGCTGCCGTCGGTGCCGTTCTTGAAGCCGATCGGCATCGACAGGCCCGAGGCCATCTCCCGGTGGGTCTGGCTCTCGGTGGTGCGGGCACCGATGGCGGTCCAGCTGATCAGGTCGGCGAGGTACTGGGGCACCACCGGATCGAGCACCTCGGTGGCCGCCGGCAGGCCCAGCTCCGCCAGGTGCAGCAGCAGGGAACGGGCCCGGCGCAGGCCGGTGTTGATGTCGTAGCTGCCGTCGAGGTGGGGGTCATTGATCATCCCCTTCCAGCCCACGGTGGTGCGCGGCTTCTCGAAGTAGACCCGCATCACGATCTCCAGCTCGTCCCGGTGGCGGCGCTGGGCCTGGGCGATGGCTTCGGCGTACTCCCGGGCGGCGGCCACGTCGTGGACCGAGCAGGGGCCGACGATCACCAGCAGCCGCTGGTCGCCGGCGTGCAGGATGGCCTTGATCCGCTCCCGGGCCTGCTGCACGGTGCGGGCCGCCTGCTCCGAGAGGGGCAGCTCCCGGTGCAGCACCGCCGGCGGCACCAGCGGCCGGGTTTCCACCACATGGAGATCGGAGGTGGGGATCATGCGGCCGACGGCGGGGAATGGTCAGACCCCCCAGCCTACGAACTGGCGGCACCGATGCCAGCGCCAACTTCTGCAGCCGTCGTCACCAGAGGGCGGACCCGCGGGGAAGAACAATGGAAGCCATGCCCATGCCAACCGGGGGTCCGACCCGGTCATCCGTCCATATGTCCGCCTCCCCGAGCTCTGCCCCCCTGTCGGCCTCCGAACTGCTGCCCAGCTACCGCGAGGCCGCCGCGGCCCGCGAGGCCCTCGGCGTGCCGCCCCTGCCGCTCACCGCCCCCCAGGCCCAGGCCCTCACCCAGCTGCTGGAGCAGCCGCCCGCCGGCGAGGAGGCCTTCCTGCTGCACCTGCTGAGCGAACGGATTCCGCCGGGGGTGGATGAGGCCGCCTATGTGAAGGCCGGCTGGCTGAGTGGGATCGCCAAGGGCACGGCCACGAGCCCCCTGATGAGCCCCCTGGAGGCCACGCGGCTGCTGGCCACCATGATCGGGGGCTACAACGTCGGCGCCCTGATCGAGCTGCTCTCCTGCCCGGAGGCGGACGTCGCCGAAGAGGCCGCCCGGGGGCTGAGCCGCACCCTGCTGGTGTACGACGCCTTCCACGACGTGCTGGAGCTGGCCGAGACCAACCCCCTGGCCCGCCAGGTGGTGGACAGCTGGGCGGCGGCGGAATGGTTCCACGCCCGGCCACCCCTGCCCGAGGCGATCACCGTCACCGTGTTCAAGGTGACCGGGGAAACCAACACCGACGACCTCTCGCCGGCCACCCACGCCACCACCCGCCCCGACATCCCCCTGCACGCGATGGCGATGCTGGAGACGCGGATGCCGGAGGGGCTCGGCCTGATCGCCGAGCTGAAGGCCAAGGGCCACCCGCTCGCCTACGTGGGCGATGTGGTGGGCACGGGCAGCTCCCGCAAATCGGCGATCAACTCAGTGCTCTGGCACATCGGCACCGACATCCCCCACGTGCCCAATAAGCGCAGCGGCGGGGTGGTGCTGGGCAGCAAGATCGCGCCGATCTTCTTCAACACCGCCGAGGATTCCGGCGCCCTGCCGATCGAGTGCGACGTCAGCGCCCTCAACAGCGGCGACGTGATCACGATCCGGCCCCACGCCGGCACGATCGAGCGGGCCGCCGGCGAGCCGGGGGCCGGGGAGGTGGTGGCCCGCTTTGAGCTCAAGCCCAGCACCATCGCCGACGAGGTGCGGGCCGGTGGCCGCATCCCCCTGCTGATCGGCCGCTCGCTCACCGACAAGGTGCGGCTGCAGCTGGGCCTGCCCCCCTCGGAGGCCTTCATCCGGCCGGTGGCCCCGGTCGACACGGGCAAGGGCTTCACCCTGGCCCAGAAGATGGTGGGCAAGGCCTGCGGCCTGGCGGGCGTGCGCCCCGGCACGAGCTGCGAACCGCTGATGACCAGCGTCGGCAGCCAGGACACCACCGGGCCGATGACCCGCGACGAGATGAAGGAGCTGGCCTGCCTGGGCTTCTCCGCCGACCTGGTGATGCAGAGCTTCTGCCACACCGCCGCCTACCCCAAGCCGGTCGACCTCAGGACCCACGCCGAGCTGCCCGACTTCATCAGCTCCCGGGGCGGCGTCGCCCTGCGGCCCGGCGACGGCATCATCCACAGCTGGCTCAACCGCATGCTGCTGCCGGACACGGTGGGCACCGGCGGTGACAGCCACACCCGTTTCCCGCTCGGGATCTCGTTCCCGGCCGGCTCCGGCCTGGTGGCCTTCGCCGCCGCCATCGGCGCCATGCCGCTGGATATGCCCGAGTCGGTGCTGGTGCGCTTCTCCGGTTCCCTGCAGCCGGGCGTCACCCTGCGGGACGTGGTCAACGCCATCCCCTATGTGGCCATCCAGCAGGGCCTGCTGACGGTGGAGAAGGCCGGCAAGAAGAACATCTTCAGCGGCCGGATCATGGAGATCGAAGGGCTGCCCGACCTGAAGCTGGAGCAGGCGTTTGAGTTGACGGACGCGACCGCCGAGCGCTCCTGCGCCGGCAGCACGATCAAGCTGAGCGTCGAGACGGTGAGCGAATACCTGCGCAGCAACGTGGCGCTGCTGAAGAACATGATCGCCCGGGGCTACAGCGATGCCCGCACCATGGCGCGGCGGATCAAGGCGATGGAGGCCTGGCTGGCCGATCCGGTGCTGATGGAGGCCGATGCCGACGCCGAGTACGCGGCGGTGATCGACATCAACCTGGACGAACTGAGCGAACCGATCCTGGCCTGCCCCAACGACCCCGACAACGTCAAGCTGCTGAGCGAGGTGGCGGGCGACCGGATCGACGAGGTGTTCATCGGCTCCTGCATGACCAACATCGGCCACTACCGCGCCGCCGCCACGGTGATGGACGGGGCCGGCACCAGCGCCGCCCGGCTGTGGGTGTGTCCCCCCACCCGCATGGACGACGAGGTGCTGCGGGCCGAGGGCTACACCGCCAAGTTCGAGACCGCCGGCGCCCGCATGGAGCTGCCCGGCTGCTCCCTGTGCATGGGCAACCAGGCCCGGGTGGAGGACAACACCACCGTGTTCTCCACCAGCACCCGCAACTTCAACAACCGCCTCGGCAACGGCGCCCAGGTGTACCTGGGCAGCGCCGAACTGGCGGCGGTGTGCGCCCTGCTGGGCCGTATCCCCAGCCCAGCCGAATACCTGGAGATCGCGGCGGCCAAGATCGATCCCCTCTCCGACCAGCTCTACCGCTACCTCAACTTCGACCAGATGGACGGCTTCGAGGATGCCGGTCGGGTGGTGAGCGTGGAGGAGGAGGAGAAGGTGCTGGCGGAGGTGTAGGGGGCGAAAGGAGCCGGGCTGCCCCTATCGGGTGCCCGGCGATGGCCTCCAGAGTCCCAGTTGCATGGCTTGGGCCCTCATCTCCGCCTCTCGGTAGATCTCCTGGTTGCACGGGCTCGCGGCCTGGCGATCCAGCGCCGCCAAGCCGACTTGCACCAGGCTCAGGTTGATCGGCACCCTCGAACCAATGGGAATGATCTCCGCCAGATCGACGCCGTCAGCGGCCTTGCTGCGCGTCGACAGCGTCACCCAGGCACCGGGCTGGAGAAGGGCCTCCAGGGCAGCCTTGGAAGCCAGACCAGAGCTGACCTGAGGGAATTGCGGGGCCCGAATGCAGGCCAGCCGCACCTTGAACGGATCGCCGTAGGGGATGACGACGATGGTGCGGCCATCCAGCACCTTCACGACCCGGACGTCGTCAGCAGGGGGCGGGGGAATGGCCAGAACCGGAGCCCCCGTCATCGAAAGGAGCAGGGCGAACACACGAACCAAGGTGCGATTCACGGTGCCATTCCTCACCCCCCCACCACCAGGGCATCGACAATCTCGTAGCGCTCGACGTTCTCGCCAAGCACCAGCACCGACACATCGCCGCGCCGCTGCACCGAGAGCTTCTCGGGCTGATCGGAAGCGACAGCCTTGCCCTTCACGAACAGGAACTGACGCTTCTGGCCCTCGGGGTTCATCACCACCACCGTGGCACTGTTGTTGGCCCGGCGGATCACGGAGGCCTTGCACCGGGCGGCCTTGCCGCTGCTGCCGGACCCACACGGCACCTCCGCAGAGGCGTGATACTGCGTGCCTGGGATCAAGGCATCGCGGGTCGCGGGCACGGGGGCGAGGGGAGCACCACTGATCCCCACCTTGAGGCTGTAGGTGCTCGCTTCATTGCGGCGCGCCGCCGGCCGCATCAGATACACCCTCACCCTGACATCGCCATCGCTGGGCAAAGGCCCACGGAAGCGGTTGCCGGAGCTGCTGCCGATGAACAGGGCGGTGTCGGTCCCGGCCGCCATCACATTGAAGTAGTTCTGCGGGTTGGAACCCTTGAGTTCCACGGTGAGCGTCTGGCCGGCACCAGCCCGCAGGTTGTAATCGATGGTCTGGTCGCCCTTGAGCTGACCCTTCAGCAGGGTGGAATCAGCTCCGGCTCGAAGCGTAACCCTCTGACTCTCGATCGCGCTCTGGGCGAGTCCGACTCCAGCAGGGAGGCAGATGGCCATGAGGCCAGCGGCAGCTAGGGCGAGGGGTGTACGCATTGGGCCATTGCTCGGGGCCAATCCATACCTTATCTCTCTGGCTCTCGAGACTGTTTCTTACCGCCTGTGGAATAACTGGGTGGGCAGTTCCGATTTGTTGAGAAAAGTGGGATGAACTCGTGAGCTAACGCTGCCCCCGAGTTACAGGGAGAGAGCGTAGGGAAAGGGTGAAAAGCTGGAGGTAGCCTATCAACTCAAAAGGCATATTAGGCACTATCTGGACAACCAGTTCTGGGTGAACCTGCATTCATGCCACCAGAATAGGCTGCGCCAGCGTCAATCGTTACAGCTGCAGCGACCCTCGCACCATTCGCATATCCAGCTTGTGTGCCGTCCCGATTTCGTGCATGGTATGATCCCCACCTTTTAGTATTTCGATTCTGCCGGCATTTGCCCCTCCCCGAGTTGTTGCATTCTGCGCATCACAGTTGGGACACAAGAGCCTCAGATTCTCGGGCCTGTTATCCCTTGCATTGCCAGATATATGGTCCAGAATCAGCCCTAGCGGTTGTCCATTCCAGACCAGAGGATTTGCATTAAACTGGCACTGCTGGTTGTCGCAGCGTTCAAGTAAGCCGCGTGAGCGTCTCCATTCAAGGTAATGGCGGCGCACTGTGCTTCGGTTTGGCTTGTCCTCCGACATTCGGAGCACCTCTTCAGCTGAACGTTTCATGGAGCACCTCCTTCATTGATGCCTAAAACTTCTTAGGTGGAACCATCTAAGTCCCAAACTTTCAGCCTTGGGAAGGATAAAAGCGAGTTGCCCTGAGGGCAACACAACCCCGCCGACCTAGGCAGACCCGTCGAAACACCCTGCTGCCGCAGTGGCCCAACCTGGCCATCCATTACCACTCCATCCAAGGACTGGTTGCACCCAATCTCGCCGCATTGGGGCAGATTGAGACGGACCAGCTTGAGCGCGAAGCTTCCACCAGCATCACTCTGAATCGCTGAACCCCGGGCGCCCGCGGGCTGGCCGATCAGTCGAGCCCCGCCACAGCCCGCTCACAGCGTTCCAGTTCGGCCTCCAGCAGAGCCAGCAGCTCCGATCGCTCGGCCGGCAGCGGGAAGGGCCCTGCCTCGTAGCGGGCCTCCACGGCGAATTCCTGCAGGGCCGCCAGCCGGGGCTCCAGTGGCTGACCTGCCACAGAAGCCAGGTCGATCAGCTCGTTCACCCGTGGTGGGCGGCGATCGCTCAGCACGATCCAGGCCTTGAGCAGCTTCTCCACCACCTGCTGGGCGGTGAAGCCCCAGTCCTCCTCCGGATACGCGGGATCCAGTCCAATCCGCAAGGTCCTCAGATGGCGACGCACGATCGCCAGCAGCAGGGCCGCGTCCTCAGCCGGAGACATAGAGCACCTTCCCCTCGCTGGCCACATCGCCGAAGACGTGCCAGTGGGAGCCACTCAACCGTTCGGCGTCGGCGGCACCGGCCAGCACCAGGTCCACCCTGACACCCAGGGGCCCGAGGGCCTCTCGAATGCGCTGCCAGCAGGCGGCTTTCTCGGCGGGGGTGAGCTGGGCGCAGCCCACGATCACCGCCAGGTCCAGGTCGGAATCGGAGAGCGCCTCGCCCCGGGCCCGCGAGCCGAACGCCAGGACCGCCCTCACCTCGGGGTCGGCACAGAGCCGTGTCAGGGCCAGGGCACAGGCCTCCGGATCCAGGCCGGGGCCGAGATCCGGCAGCGCCGCCAGCCCCCGGGGCTCACGCCAGGGAATCGCGGGCGGTACGAACGGCTGTGCGGAGGCGGAAACCATGGCAAAACGCTACCGCCGCTGAACGCCAGGGCCTATCGGCGCGACCACACCAAGCCCGGCCTGCCGTCCGTCTATTCGCCGCCCTGAACGGCCAGGAGCTTGCGCTGCTGCTTCCAGCGCAGCACCTGCCAGACCAGGAACACCATCAGCAGGGGCAGCACCGCCACCAGCACCACGAACCGGTAGTTGTCGATCACTTCGCCACCGCTGGTGGCCACCAGCACCTGCTCCGCCAGATAGAGCCCATAAAGCCCCAGCAACAACCAACCCTCCAGGCGGTTGATCACGCCGTTGGTCCAGAAGATCGGCAGGCAGGCCAGGGTGGTGGCCACCATGATCGGCAGGTCGCGGTTCACCATCACCGGATCCACCGCCAGCCCCTTGCCGCCGGAGATCACGGCGCAGAGCCCCAGGATCACGATCTGGTTGAGCAGGTTGCTGCCCACCACGTTGCCGATGGCCAGGTCGGCCTTGCCCCGATAGGCGGCCACCACGGAGGTGACCAGTTCCGGCATCGAGGTGCCGGCCGCCACGATCGTCAGGCCGATCACGGTCTGGCTCACCCCCAGGGCCACGGCGGCCGTGGTGGCCCCCTTCACCAGCAGCTGGGAGCCGAGCACCAGCAGGACCAGGCCCGCCGCCAGCTTGAAGGCGGCCACCGGCGGGGTGGCCCGCTCGTTCTCGTTGTCGTCCTCGTCCTCCGGCGGCTCCTCCGACGCGGTGCGCATTTCCCAGATGAGGTTCGCCACCGTGGCGAACAGCAGCGCCACCCCCGCCTGCCAGGTGAGCCGGCCCCCCGAGGCCATGCCCCACACGGCCATCGAGACGCCCAGCAGCAGGGGCACGTCCCGGCGCACCAGGCGGCTCCTGACGCGCAGGGGAACGATGGCCGCGCTGGCACCCAGCACCACGAGGACGTTGAAGATGTTGCTGCCGACGATGTTGCTGACGGCCAGGTCGGCGTCGCCCTGGATCGTGGAGAGCACGCTCACGAACAGCTCCGGCGTGCTGGTGCCCAGGGACACGACCGTCAGGCCGATCACGATCTGGGGGATGCCCAGCAGCAGGGACAGGGCGACCGAACCGGCCACGAACAGTTCCCCGCCGCCGAACAGCACCAGGATGCCGAGGATGATCTCGACAAAACTCGGCAGCGTGGGCATGAGGGCTGTCGTAAAGCGCCAGAGCATAGGGAGACACCACCGAGTCGGCTGGAGTGACACGCTGGATCTCCCCTCCCTGCCGCCCCCCTGAATCAGGAAACGCTGCTGTTCGAGCCGGCCCAACCGGCCGCCGATGCCCTGCGCACCGTGCTGGCCTTCCCCAGCAGCTATTCGGTGGGGATCACCAGCCTGGGGTATCAGGTGGTGTGGGCCAGCCTGGCGCGCCGCAGCGACCTGGACGTGCGCAGGCTGTTCACTGATCAGGGGGATCCGCCGCACCGCTCCTGCGACCTGTTCGGCCTGTCACTCAGCTGGGAGCTGGACGGACCGGTGCTGCTCGACCTGCTCGAGCGCCAGGGCATCCCCCTGTGGAGCCACCAGCGGCGGGAGGACGACCCGATCGTGTTCGGCGGCGGCCCGGTGCTCACCGCCAATCCCGAGCCCCTGGCCCCCTTCTTCGATGTGGTGCTGCTCGGCGACGGTGAGCTGCTGCTGCCTGCCTTCATCGACGCGCTCCAGGCCGCCCGTGCCCTGCCCCGCCCCGAGCGCCTGCGGCAGCTGGCCCGGGTTCCCGGGGTGTACGTGCCGGCGCTCTACGCCCCCCGCTACGACGCTGACGGTGCCCTGCTGGCGGTGGAGCCCACGGCCGCCGAGGTGCCGGCCACCATCGCCAAGCAGACCTGGCGCGGCAACACCCTCAGCCATTCCACGGTGATCACGCCGGAGGCGGCCTGGCCCTCGATCCACATGGTGGAGGTGGCCCGCAGTTGCCCGGAGCTCTGCCGCTTCTGCCTGGCCAGCTACCTGACCCTGCCGTTCCGCACCGCCTCCCTCGACGACGGCCTGATTCCGGCGGTGGAGACGGGGCTGGCGGTGACCCAGCGGCTCGGCCTGCTGGGGGCCTCGGTGACCCAGCACCCCCAGTTCCCCGACCTGCTCAGCTGGCTGGATCAGGACCGGTTCGAGGGCACCCGGGTCAGCGTCAGCTCGGTGCGGGCCGCCACGGTGACCCCCCAGCTGGGGCGGATCCTGGCCCGGCGGGGCAGCAAATCCCTGACGATCGCGATCGAGAGCGGCAGCGAACGGATGCGCCGGGTGGTGAACAAGAAGCTGGCCGGTGAGGAGATCTTCGCGGCGGCCCGCTACGCGAAGGAAGGCGGCCTCAGCGGCCTGAAGCTCTACGGCATGGCCGGCCTGCCGAGCGAGGAGGAGGCCGACATCGAAGCCACCGCCGACCTGCTGCTGGCCCTCAAGAAAGCCACCCCGGGCCTGCGGCTCAGCCTCGGGGTGAGCACCTTCGTGCCCAAGGCCCATACCCCTTTCCAGTGGGAAGGGGTGCGGCCGGAGGCGGAAAAGCGCCTGCAGCGGCTGGCGCGGCGCCTGCAGCCCAAGGGCATCGAACTGCGACCCGAGAGCTACGGGTGGAGCGTGATCCAGGCCCTGCTCTCCCGCAGCGACCGCCGCCTGGCGCCCGTGATCGCCGCGGCCCGCGGCCAGCACGACAGCCAGGGCGGCTGGAAGAAGGCCTACCGGGCAGCCCGGGCCGGAGAGGTGGCCGCACCGGCGGATCTGCCGGTCCCCCTGCCGCTGCCACCCCCCTGGGAGGAGGTGGTCCACGCCACCTGGGACGAAGAGCGGGTGCTGCCCTGGACCCATCTGGAGGGGCCCCTACCCCCGGCCACCCTGCTCAGGCATCGGCAGGAGGCGCTGGCTGGCGATAGCAGCGCAGACCCGCCAGCAGCACCCAGCCCGCCACATTGACCCGGCTGTCGTAGAGGGGAATGTCGGTGGCGTGCAGGGCCACCAGCACCAGGGCCGCAGCCCACCAGGCCCGATCGAACAGGCTGCCGCCGGCCATGCCCAGCCAGCCCGCCCGGCCCAGCAGCCACAGCACCAGCCCCACCACGAGCACGGCGACCGGCACCCCGTGGCTCAACGCCAGATCGATCGGCAGGTTGTGGGGATGGCCATGCCAGAAGCCGGTGCGCATCGGGTAAATGATGCTGAAGGCAGCCGCCCCCCAGCCCAGCCAGGGTCGTTCGGCGATCAGCCCCACGGCCACCTGCCACTGGGCCAGGCGGGTGATCGCCAGCGGACGCTGGCCGCCGGAGTCAAGGTCGATCAGCCGGCCCCAGATCGCCTCGGGCACCAGCTGGCGGGCCAGCTCCTGCGGGGCGGCCGGCACCCAGGGCAGGGTGGACAGGCCGATCACCACCAGCACCACCAGCAGCACCGGCAGCAGCCACATCCAGCTCCCCGGCCCCGCCACCAGGGGCACCGCCAGCAGCAGGGCCCCCCAGGCATTGCGGGAATCGGTGAGGAACACCGCCGCCACCAGGGCGACGGCGATCACCAGCACCACACCCCGGCGCCGCCAGCCCCGGCGAGCTTCCAGCAGGGCCGCCAGGGTGAAGGGCCAGGCCAGGACCATCCAGGCCCCGGCGATGTTGGCGTAGTCGAACAGGCCCGCCAGCCGCTGCGGCGGATTGCCCCCGGCCTTGATGTGCCAGATGATCAGGCCCCCCAGCGCCTGGAAGGGTCCGCTCCAGCCCCACCACAGCTGGCCCAGGCCGGTGAGGATCACCGGCACCGTGCCGGCCACCAGGGCCAGGGCCACCCGGCGGCGGGCGGCGGGGGTGCCGAGATACACCTGGAAGCCCCAGAAGCCCCAGAAGAAGGGCAGCCAGTTGCCCATCCCCAGCCAGGCCAGCCCATTGCTGGCGGCCCGGAAGCAGCCCAGCACCATCAGCACCGCCGCCACCAGCAGCACGCCGTTGACCCGGTCGTCCAGGACGGGGCGACGGCCGCGGCTGCCCAGGATCAGGGCCAGCAGCAGGGCCAGGCCCGCCAGGAAGGCGCTGCTGGCCAGCAGGAACATCCCCAGCTGGAAGCAGCGCCAGCCCAGCGGCGTGGCGGCGTCCGGCTTGGGCGCCATCAGGCGCTCGTCGAGGGAGGAAAAACGGATCACCGGAGCGGCGGCGGCAGCGGAGGACCGGCGGCCGGTCCAGGGGCAAGGCTCAATCAAACACAGCGGTTCGGCCCCTGTAGACCATCACCTGGCGGCGCAGGAACAGTCGCACCGCCCGGGCCAGGGCCAGCCGTTCGGTGTCACGGCCCTTGCGGATCAGGTCCTCCACCTCATCCCGATGGCCGACGTGCATGGTGGCCTGCTCGATGATCGGCCCCCCGTCCAGCTCCTCGGTGACGAAGTGGGCCGTGGCGCCGATGAGCTTGACCCCCCGCTCCCAGGCGCGGTGGTACGGCTGGGCCCCCTGGAAGGCGGGCAGGAAGGAGTGGTGGATGTTGATCACCTGGGAAAAGCGCCCCAGGAAGGCGGGGCTCAGCACCTGCATGTACTTGGCCAGCACCACCAGCTCGATCCGCTCCTCCGCCAGCAGGGCCAGCTGGGCCTGCTCCACCTCCGAGCGGGAGGCCGCCGTGATCGGCAGGTGCACGAAGCGGGCACCGAAATCAACCGCCAACGCCTCCAGGTCCGGGTGATTGGAGACCACCAGGGGCACCTGCATCGGCAGCTCGCCGGAGCGGGTGCGCCAGAGCAGGTCCACCAGGCAGTGGTCCTGGCGGCTGGCGAAGATCGCCACCCGGGGCAGGGCATCGGAGAAGTGCACCTGGCCCTCGCCGCCGAGGCGCCCCGCCAGGGCCGCCACCGCTGGCACGATCGCCTCGCGGGGCAGGCCGAACCCCTCCAGGGCCCATTCGATCCGGCTCAGGAACAGCCCCGCCCCCGCATCGGTGTGGTGGTCGGCATGCAGGATGTTGCCGCCGTTGGCGGCCACCCAGCCCGAGAGTTCGCTCACCAGCCCTGGCCGATCGGGGCAGATCAGCTGCAGGATCGCCGTGGGGGAACGCATCGATGATTCCGGGACGGATCGGTCGGAACCGTCATGGTGGCGCAGGCGGGCCGGTAAAGTCACGGCGCCAGCCACGTCACAGCACCGTCCCATGGCCGTCGCGTCGATCCCCGCGCCCCTCTCCCTGATGGGTGTCCTGCGCCGCCTCAGCCTGCTTGCCGTGGCCCTGGTGCTCAGCTTTTCCCTGGTGGCCTGCTCGGGCGACCAGACCCGCAAGCCGCCGACGATCAGCCCCGCCGACATGACCCTGATCGCCCGCCAGACCGAAGGGTTCCTGGCCGCGAAGGAGCGCCTGCCGGAACTGGCCGATCTGGTCAACGACCGCAACTGGGTCTTCACCCGCAACCTGATCCACGGCCCGATGCAGGATCTGGGTCGCCAGATGCTCTACATCAACCAGCGCCTGCTCCCCGCCGACCGGGCCGAGGCCGCCAAGCGGGCCACCAAGCTGAAGGCCTCCCTGGCCAAGCTCGATGAGGCCGCCCGTCTGCAGGACGGCGAGAACCTCCGCAAGGACTACATCAAGGTGGCCACCGGCTTCAGCGCCTACGCCGAAGTGATTCCGGCCGAGGCCATCACCCTGGCCGAAACCTTCGCCGCCGAATCCAAGGTCTCCAACGCCGTGCCGCCGGCCCCCTCGCCCAACACCCCCGCGCCCCAGCCGGTCGCCACCGGCGACGCCTGATCCACACCCCGGCGGACCCAACTCCCACCGCTCCCGAGGCCGGAGGGTTGCCGGTGGCTCCTTCCGCCACCTCCGTGATCGTGGTCGGGGGGGGCATGGTGGGCCTGGCCTGTGCCTGGTGGCTGCAGTGCCGCGGCCACGCCGTGCTGCTGCTCGATCCGGCCCAGGAAGCCGCCGCGGCTGATGCCCCGGGCGAAGGCCCCGAGCGCAGCGGCAGCCTGGCCGCCCTCGGGGTGCTGATGGCCGACAGCTTTCACCGGGACCGGGGCCGGGCCTGGGAGCTGCGTCAGCGCAGCCTGGAGCTCTGGACCCAGTGGCGCCATGAGCTGGCCCGACGGGGGCATCCGATCCCCTACCGCTCCGGCGTGCTGCTGCTGGCGTCGGACGGGGCTGAGGAGGAGCGCCTCACGCTGCTGGGGGCCCGCAAACGGGCCCTGGGCCTGCCCCTGGAGCCCTGGGACCGGAGGCGGCTGGAGCAGCTCGAACCCGGCCTGCCCCAGCCCTCCGTGGCGGGGCTCCACTCCGGCCGCGACGGCCAGCTCGATCCGGCATCGGCCTTGGCCGCCCTGGCAGCGGACGGCCGGCAGCGGGGCCTGACCCTGCGGACGGAGGCGGCCGTGGCCCTGCGGCCCGATGGCGGCGGCTGGCGGGTGGACCTGGCCGGTGGCGGCGCGGAACGGGCGGCGTGGGTGGTGCTGGCGGCGGGGACCGCCAGCGGCACGCTGCTGCAGGCGGCAGCGGGGGTGGACGCGGGGGTGGCCGCTGACCTCGGGGCGCTGGAGCCGGTGCTGGGCCAGGCCCTGGAGCTGGAGCTGGACGCCCCCCTCCCCGGCCCCTGGCCCGGGGCGGTGGTGTGGCGGGGGGTCAACCTGGTGCCCCGTCCCGACCTGGAGGGGGGCCGGCGCCTGTGGCTGGGGGCAACTCTCGAGCCGGGCCGCCGGGCCGACCCTGACCGGCTCAGGGAGCTGCGCGACCTGGGCGGGGCGGCTCCGGAGTGGCTGCGGCAGGCGCGGGTGGTGCGCCGCTGGCAGGGCCTGCGTCCCCGCCCCCTCGGCCGGCCGGCCCCCCTGCTGGAGCAGGCGGCCCCGGGGCTGCTGCTGGCGAGCGGCCACTACCGCAACGGCATCCTGCTGGCTCCGGCCAGCGCCGCCTGGGTGGCCGGACAGATCGAGGCCCGCCCGATCGACGCCTGAACGCCGCGGCAGGCCATGAAAAAAGCCCCCCGAGGGGGGCTTGGTGCCAAGCGATCCGGGCCGGGCGGCCCGGGGATCACTTGCTCTCGGTGAACTCGGCGTCGATGACGTCATCGGCGGCGGCGGAAGCGCCGTTGCCATTGCCGCCGGGGGCGGCGCCGGCGGCGGCACCCTCGGCCCCGGCCTGCTGGTACACGGAGGCACCGGCGGCATAGAGGGCCTGCTGGAGCTGCTCCAGGCTGGCCTTGATGGCCGGGGAATCATCCTTCTCAAGGGCCTCCTTGAGGTCCTTGGAGAAGCCCTCCACCTTGGCCTTGTCCTCGGCGCCCACCTTGTCGCCCAGTTCGCCGAGCTGCTTCTCGGCCTGGTAGATGAGGGTCTCGGCCTGGTTCTTCAGGTCGATCTTCTCGCGCTTTTCCTTGTCGGCGCTGGCGTTGGCCTCGGCGTCCTTCACCATCTTGTCGACTTCGTTGTCGCTGAGGGTGGAGGCCCCGGTGATGGAGATGCTCTGCTCCTTGCCGCTGCCCTTGTCCTTGGCGGTGACGCTGAGGATGCCGTTGGCGTCGATGTCGAAGGTGACCTCGATCTGGGGCACGCCGCGGGGGGCCGGAGGGATGCCGTCGAGACGGAAGGTGCCCAGCGACTTGTTGTCGGAGGCCATCTCGCGCTCACCCTGGAGCACGTGGATCTCCACGTTGGTCTGGCCGTCGACGGCGGTGGAGTACACCTCCGACTTCTTGGTGGGGATGGTGGTGTTGCGGGTGATCATCTTGGTCATCACGCCGCCGAGGGTCTCCACGCCCAGGGAGAGCGGGGTGACGTCGAGCAGCAGGATGTCCTTCACCTCGCCGGCGAGCACACCGCCCTGGATGGCGGCACCCACGGCGACCACCTCATCCGGGTTCACCGTCTGGTTGGGGGTCTTGTTGGTGATCCGCTTGACCAGCTCCAGCACCGCGGGGATGCGGGTGGAACCACCCACCATGACGATCTCATCGAGCTCGCTGGTGGAGAGCTTGGCGTCCTTGAGGGCCTGCTCCACCGGCACCCGGCAACGGTCGATCAGCTTGGAGGCGAGCTCCTCGAACTTGGCCCGGGTGAGGGTGAGGTCGAGGTGCTTGGGACCTTCGGGGGTGGCGGTGATGAAGGGCAGATTGATCTCGGCCTGGGTGGCACTGGAGAGTTCGATCTTGGCCTTCTCGGCCGCTTCGGTGAGGCGCTGCAGGGCCTGCTTGTCCTGGCGCAGGTCGATGCCTTCGTTGGCTTTGAAGTTGTCGGCCAGGTGATCAACGATCACCTTGTCGAAGTCGTCGCCGCCAAGGTGGGTGTCACCACTGGTGGAGAGCACCTCGAAGACGCCGTCGCCCACTTCCAGCACGGAGACGTCGAAGGTGCCGCCGCCGAGGTCGAAGACGAGAATGCGCTCGTTGCTCTTGCGATCCAGGCCGTAGGCCAGGGCCGCGGCCGTGGGCTCGTTGATGATCCGCAGCACTTCGAGGCCGGCGATCTTGCCGGCGTCCTTGGTGGCCTGGCGCTGGGAGTCGTTGAAGTAGGCGGGAACCGTGATCACCGCCTGGGTGACGGTTTCACCCAGGTACTTGCCGGCGTCCTCGGCCAGCTTGCGCAGCACTTCGGCCGAGATCTCCTCGGGGGCGAACTGCTTGCTGAGCACCGGGCACTTGATCTTGACGTTGGAGCCGGCCTTCTCGACGCCGTAGCTGACTTCCTTCGACTCCTCGTTGACCTCATCGACCCGGCGGCCGATGAAGCGCTTGACGGAATAGAAGGTGTTTTCAGGGTTCATGACCGCCTGGCGCTTGGCGATCTGTCCGACCAGCTTGTCCTGGTTCTTCGTGTAGGCGACCACCGAGGGCGTCGTGCGGAAGCCCTCGGCGTTGGCGATCACCGTGGGCTTGCCGCCCTCCATCACGGCGACGCAGCTGTTCGTGGTGCCGAGGTCAATACCGACGACCTTGCCCATGGATGACCACCTCCTGGTGTGGATGAAGTTCTGACTGGAGCCATCTTCCGCATCCGAGGTTCACCCAGGCGAGGGGTGGTTCCCGAACCGGTGCCGTACCGGGAAGGGGGTCTGGGCCTGTCGGAGCCTGGGATCCGGCGGACCTACGGTCGGGCGGCAGCTGCTCATGCGAGCCCATGGCGACCCCACAGGCAGCACCGGTGATCGGTGGTGGCACCGCCCTGGCGGGGGTGCTGGGGGATCCGGTGCGCCACTCCCTTTCGCCGGCGATGCACAACGCCGCCATCGCCGCCCTGGGCCTCGACTGGGCCTACCTGGCCCTGCCGGTGGCGACGGCGGACCTGGCCGTGGTGCTGCAGGGCCTGGAGGCGATCGACTGCCGCGGCCTCAACGTCACCCTGCCCCACAAGCAGGCCGCGGCCGCCCTGGCGCGGGAGCTGACGCCGCTGGCACGGCGGCTGGGGGCGGTGAACACCCTGGTGCGCCGCGACGGCGGCGGCTGGCTGGGTGACAACACCGATGTGGAGGGGTTTCTGGCGCCACTGCGGGGCCTGGCCGCCCGCGAGGCCCTGGTGCTGGGCTGCGGCGGCAGTGCCCGGGCGGTGGTGGCGGGCCTGGTGGAGCTGGGCCTGGGCCGCATCCGGGTGGCGGGGCGCGACAGCACGCGCCTGGACCGTTTCCTCGCCTCCTGCGCCGACTGGGCCCCCGGCCTAGAGCCCCTGGCCTGGGAGCCCGCGGTGGCCGGGCGGCCGGACCCCCTGGCTGAAGCGCTGGCGGGCGCCGATCTGGTGGTGAACACCACGCCCCTGGGCATGGCCTCCGGCGGGGATCCGGCGGCGGCGGCGCGCTCGCCCCTGGATCCCGCCCAGGTGGCCCTGCTGCGGCCGGCCGCCACGGTCTACGACCTCATCTACATCCCCCGGCCCACGACCCTGCTGCGCCTGGCCGGTGAACGGGGCTGCCGCACCATCGACGGCCTGGAGATGCTGGTGCAGCAAGGCGCCGCCTCCCTGCGGCTCTGGAGCGGCCGGCGGGACGTGCCGGTGATCGCCATGCGGGACGCCGCCCTGGCCCGGCTGGGGGCCCCCTAGCCTGCGGTCACCGTCCACAACCGAGCCAGCGCCCCCATGGAAGGTCCTCCGATCTGGCAGCGGCTGCTGGGAGCCCTGGCCTACCTGCTGCCCCTGAGCGACGCCCTGCGCTTCGGCCAGGCCCTGTTCGACATGTTCCCGCTGCTGCAGTGGCTGGCGCTGCCGGCCCTGCCCCTGGTGGTCCTGGAGCAGGCCATCCCCTTCGGCGGCCTGGTGCTGTTCCTGCTGCTGTTCCTGCTGGTGGTGCGCAACCCCAAGGTGCCCTACCCGATCCGCTTCAACGTGCTGCAGGCGATCCTGATCGACATCGTGCTGGTGCTGCTGAGCCTGGCCTTCGACACGGTGCTGGCCCCCCTGGGCGCCGGTTTCGCCGTCCGCACCCTCTCCAACACGATCTTCCTGGGCACCGTGCTGCTGGTGCTGTTCTCGGTCATCCAGAGCCTGCGAGGCAAGGAAGCCGACATCCCCACCGTCTCCGAGGCGGTGCGGATGCAGCTCTTCTGAAGGGTGCTACGGCGCTGCGATAGGGTCTTGGATCCGTCGCTGAAGGGCCCCGGTGCCCTTCAGCCCCTCCACAGGCGACCATGACGCAGCCCTACTACGAAACGATGTACATCCTCCGGCCGGACATTCCGGAGGAGGAAGTCGAGACCCACGTCGCCAAGTACCGCGACATCGTCGTCGAAGCCGGCGCCGAAGTGCTCGACACCCAGATGCGCGGCAAGCGCCGCCTGGCCTACCCGATCGCCAAGCACCGGGAAGGCATCTACGTGCAGCTCAACCACAGCGGCGACGGCCAGCAGGTGGCCCTGCTGGAGCGCGCCATGCGTCTCTCCGAGGACGTGATCCGCTACCTGACCGTGATTCAGGACGGCCCCATGCCCCCGCCCCGCAGCGTCCCCGGCGCAGCGGTCGAGGTGGCCCCCACCGAAGCGGCGACGGCCTGATCCGGGTTGTTCTGGGTTGATCACTGGGCCTACAGTCCGCCCAATGGGTGCTAGGCGATGACTGCGACGGACAAGTCCACGGCCTCCGATGAGGCCGGCGATGAGGCCGGCCCGGAAGGCAGACCAGCGACCCGTGGCCTGCCGGCTCAGCCGGCCTTTCCGGCCTCCAGCTGGCCCCCCAACCTGGCGCCGTCGGCGGCGAGTGTGCTGACGCCCGGCCAGCCGGTGGCCCCCGTGCCCGCACCGCCACCGGCCAGCTTCAGTTTCGGCGAGGTTCCCGTCGCCGCCGATCTGGCCCCCATGGCCGCCGAGCCCGTCGCTGACGATCTGGGCCGAGCCGGCGCGGCCGTCCCCCCCGCGTCAGCGGTACCCGCGACCCCACCGGCACCGGCTGCAGCAGCACCGGCGCCACCCACCGCCACCCCCGCCAGCCTGGCGATCACCACCACCGGCCCCGACGCCCAGCAGCTCGAGATGGAGCTGGCCGCCGCCCGGGATGAGCTGAAGGCCCTGCACGAGATGCTGGAGGACCTTCCCGAGATCTTCGAGCGCAAATTCCAGCAGCGCCTGGCGACGGTGATGGAGCACCAGAAGCACCTGCTCGCCGACAACCAGGCCCTGCGGGACCGGCTCTACAGCCTCAACCCCGCCGCGGCCGATGAGCCGCCCCCGGGCTCAGGCCGCCCCCAGCCGCTGCTGCTGCCCACGGTGGCCAGGAAGCAGGGCTGGGGCCAGGCCCTGAAGCGGGCCCTGCGGCTGGGCGGCGATGGGGCGCCCCAGAAGATCAGTCGCGACGACGACGGGCGGCCCATAACCGCGTAGGCATCCCCCACACGTAGATGAATCCCTCGGCCGCCCGGTGGTCGAAGAGGTCTTCGGCGCCGTAGGTGGCCATGTCGGGCACATAGAGGCTGTCGCTGGCGCTGGAGCGCCCCACCACGGTGGCGCTGCCCTTCTGGAGCCGGATCCGCACCAGGCCATTGACCGTGGCCTGGGTGCGGTCGAGGAAGCCGTCGAGGGCGTCCTTGAGGGGACCGAACCAGAGGCCCTGATACACCAGATCCGCCCAGCTCATCTCGATCTGGCGCTTGTAGCGGAGCACGTCGGCGGCCAGGGTGAGGCTCTCCAGCTCCTGGTGGGCGCGGATCAGCAGCAGCAGGCCCGGGGTCTCGTAGATCTCCCGGCTCTTGATGCCCACCACCCGGTTCTCGATCATGTCGAGACGGCCGAAGCCGTGGGCCCCCGCCAGGGCATTGGCCCGCCGGATCAGGGCCACCGGATCGAGGCGTTCGCCGTCGATGGCCACCGGGTTGCCCTGCTCGAAGGCGATCTCCACCACCTGCCCCTCGGCCGGGGCGTCCGCCACCGAACGGGTCATGGCGAAGACCTCCTCCGGCGGCTCCACCATCGGGTCCTCCAGGGGGCCGGCCTCGATGCTGCGGCCCAGCAGGTTGAGGTCGATCGAATAGGGGGACTTCTTGCTCACCGGCGCCGGAATGTCGCAGCGCTCGCCGTAGGCGATCGTCTCCTCCCGGCTCATGCCCCACTCCCGGGCCGGGGCCAGCACCTTGAGGTCGGGGGCCAGGGCGCCGATGGCGACGTCGAAGCGCACCTGGTCGTTGCCCTTGCCGGTGCAGCCGTGGGCCACCGCGTCGGCCCCCACCTCCCGGGCCACCTCGACGAGGCGGCGGGCGATCAGGGGGCGGGCCAGGGCCGTGGAGAGGGGGTAGCGCCCCTCGTAGAGGGCATTGGCCCGGATGGCCGGGAAGGCGAACTCGCGGATGAAGGGATCGATCAGGTCGTCGACCCGCGACTGGCTGGCGCCGGCGGCCAGGGCCTTGAGACGGATCGGCTCGAGCTCGTCGCCCTGGCCGAGGTCGGCGGCGAAGGTGATCACCTCCTTCACCCCCCACTCGCGCATCAGGTAGGGGATGCAGACGCTGGTGTCGACACCACCGGAATAGGCAAGCACCACCCGCTCGGCACGCGGCGTGCCCCCGGGCTGTTCAGCGCCCGCCCCCTGCTGCCCCAACGTCGCCATCCGTGCCGCTCCTGCGCTGTGGCGACCGATTCTGGCGCCTGGGGGTCATTCTCCCCCCTGGTCCGCCGGCGGCAGGCGCCAGCGCAGCACCACCACCAGGGCCAGCAGCAGGGGTGGCCCGAGCACCAGGGCCGCCACCACCGCCGGCAGGACCGGCAGGGGCTGGGGCCAGCGCAGGCCGGCGGCGGCCAGCAGGGTGCTGAGCACGAGGGCAGCCGACCAGAGACGGCCCACTTCCAGGATCTTGGCGGTGCTCATGGGCGGCGCGGTAGGGTGTTGAGTCGGTCCTTGACGACCCAGCCTGACGGCATGAGCATTCTCGACACCATCAACCCCTCCCTGACCCGCTACCGGCGCAACGAGCCGGCACCGGTGCTGCCGCTGCGGGATGAGCCCGACCTGCTGAGCCTGCTGGAGGCCAGCGGCCGCTTGGTCGCCGACGAGGAGACCGCCAGCACCGATGTGAGCACGGTGGAGGAGGAGGAGCTGTCGGCGCTGATGGGCGAGAAGGAGGATTACAACCCGGCCGACGAGCCCTCGGAGGAAGACTGGGAGGACTGACGGTCCGCTCCGGCTCCACCCTGCAGCATTTCCGATGGCCTCCCGCGACGGCCGCCTCCCTGCGGCCCTGCTCGCCCTGATCCTGCTGGCCGCCTGCCTGGCCAGTGATGCCCTGGTGGCCAATTCCATGCTGACCCTGCCGCTGGTGGTGGCGGCCCTGGTCAGCGCCGGGGTGGCGGCCCTGGGGGTGCCGCGCCTGCGGGCCCTGAAGATCGGCCAGGTGATCCGGGACGAAGGCCCCCAGGCCCACCACAGCAAGGCGGGCACCCCCACCATGGGCGGCCTGCTGGTGGTGCCCGTGGGGGTGCTGGTGGGGGGGCTGATCAGCCCGGAGGATCCCCGCCCGCTGGCGGTGGCGGCGGTCACCCTGGCCTACATGGCGATCGGTGCCGTCGACGACTGGCGCAGCCTGACCCGCCGCACCAACACCGGCCTGAGCCCCCGGGGCAAGCTGCTGCTGCAGGCCCTGGCCGCCGTCGGCTTCCTGGTCTGGGCCCACCAGGGCGGCTGGCTGGGGGGCGGCGTGCCCGGCGATCTGGGTCTGCCCTTCGGCCGGGTGCTCACCCTCGGGCTGCTGATCTGGCCCCTGGCCCTGTTCGTGTTCCTGGCCGAGAGCAACGCCACCAACCTCACCGACGGCCTCGACGGCCTGGCCGCCGGCTGCGGCGCCATCGTGTTCACCGGCATGGGGCTGCAGCTGATGCTGCGGGGCCACGGGGGCGATCCGGTGCTGGCCGCCTTCTGCACCGCCATGGCGGGCTGCTGGCTCGGCTTCCTCAGCCAGAACCGCCACCCGGCCCGGGTGTTCATGGGCGATACGGGCTCCCTGGCCATGGGGGCGGCCCTCTCCTCGGTGGCCCTGCTGACCGACAGCCTCTGGCCCCTGCTGCTGATGGGCGGGGTGTTCCTGGCCGAATCCCTCTCGGTGATCCTGCAGGTCGGGGTGTTCAAGGCCACCAAGGGCCCCGACGGCCAGGGTCGGCGCCTGTTCCGCATGGCGCCGCTGCACCACCATTTCGAGCTCGGTGGACTGCCGGAACAGCGCGTGGTGCTCGGTCTCTGGGGCGCCAGCCTGATACTGGTGCTGGTGGGACTGGTGCTGCTGCCCTGAGCGGCCTCCCCGGCCCACCGATCCGTCGCACCCCCGGCCATGGCGTTTTTCACCTGGAAGGAAACGGGCCTCACCGCCGACTGCGCCAGCCTCCAGGCGATGGCGTCACGGTTCGAGGAGGCGGCGGCCCTGATGCGCCGCATGGCCGATGAGGGCTTCAAGGTGGAGCGCCACCCGGAGGGACAGCGCATCACCCACCCCGATCCGGCGGTGTTCGGGGCCTACGGCTTCGTGAGCGAGGAATCGGCCGAAAGCCAGCTCACCCTGCTGGAGGAGCCCGGCGCCTGAGGCCGGCGCTCAGCGGCGCATGTACCCCACCAGCCACACCACCACGAAGGCCAGGGACGAGACGCCCAGGTAGACCAGCGTCCACGTCTGGAACTCCGCCACCGTCCAGCCGAAGGGCAGCAGCCCGTTGGCCGCGTCACCGGCGGTGCTGAAGGCGAGGATTCTTGAGGCCAGGGGGCCGAAGCCCTGGGAGAACACGGAGAGAGCCGCAGGCATCGCGGCACGTTAGGGGAAGGGGCGCGCGCCGCGTCAGGATCGCCTGATCCGCACCCCAGCCATGGCACCAGGCCCTTCCCCCTTCCCGCGCACGGTGATGCTGCTGGGCAGCGGCGAGCTGGGCAAGGAGGTGGCCATCGCCGCCCAGCGTCTCGGCTGTCGTGTGATCGCCGTCGACCGCTACGCCGGTGCCCCCGCCATGGCGGTGGCGCAGGTGAGCGAGGTGGTGGCCATGGCCGACCCCGACGCCCTCAAGGCGGTGGTGCGGCGCCATCGGCCCGATGTGGTGATTCCGGAGATCGAGGCCCTGGCGGTGGATGCCCTGGCCGAGCTGGAGGCGGAAGGCCTCACGGTGATCCCCACCGCCCGGGCCACGGCGGTGACCATGAACCGCGACCGCATCCGTGACCTGGCCGCCGCCGGGCTGGGGCTGCGCACCGCCCGCTTCGCCTATGCCGAAAGCGCCGCCGAACTGGCGGCGGCGGCGGCGCCCCTGGGCTGGCCCGTGGTGGTCAAGCCGGTGATGAGTTCCTCGGGCAAGGGGCAGAGCGTGGTGCACGGCCCCGAGGCGATCGAAGCCGCCTGGGAGGCGGCGATGGCCGGTGCCCGGGGGGAGGGGGCGCGGGTGATCGTGGAGGAGTTCCTGCGCTTCAGCCTCGAGATCACCCTGCTGACGGTGCGCCAGTGGCAGGGTCCCACCCTGTTCTGCCCGCCGATCGGCCACATCCAGGAACGGGGCGACTACCAGTGCAGCTGGCAACCGGCCCGACTGGGGGAGGAGCAGCTGGCGGCGGCCCAGGCGATGGCCCAGGCCGTCACCGACGACCTGGGCGGCGCCGGTCTGTTCGGGGTGGAGTTCTTCCTCTGCGGCGAGCCCGGCAGCGAGGAGGTGGTGTTCTCCGAGCTCTCGCCCCGACCCCACGACACCGGCCTGGTGACGCTGGTGGGCCAGAACCTGAGCGAATTCGAGCTGCACCTGCGGGCGGTGCTGGGGCTGCCGATCCCGGAGATCCGCAGCCTCGGAGCGGCCGCCTCCCGGGTGATCCTGGCCGGACCGGACGTCCCTTCGGGAGCCGGAAGCCCCACCTACCTGGGGCTGGAGCAGGCCCTGGCGGTGCCGGACACCCAGGTGCTGATCTTCGGCAAACCCGAAGTCCGGCCCTGGCGGCGCCTGGGGGTGGCCCTGGCCCGCGGCGACGATGAGGCGGACGCCCGCGGGCGCGCCGATGGGGCTGCGGCCCTCGTGCAGGTGCAGACCAGCCGTTAAACCGTCGCCACCACTGGTTTTTCGCCGTCTTGAGCCCTATGGTGCGCCCCTGCGGGTAGCACAATGACTCAGGCCCATTCCCCCTCGAGGCTCTCTCGCTCCCGGAAGGCCCGGCAGAAGCGGGAACTCGGGGCTGTGGCGCTGCCTGAGAAGACCGGCACCAGGTCCGATCCGAAGCAGCGGCCCCCGGCGCCGCACCGGTCCCGCCGCCGGCCCCTGCTCACCTTCGGCATCGGCGTCGCCGTCGGAGCCTTGATGGCGGGCCCCCTGCCGGCACGGATCGCCCCGTTCCTGGCGGGCCTGATCCCCAGCTCCCGGGGCATCGGCGCAGTACTGAATCCCCTCTCGATCGAAAACCGCCCGATCCTCGTGCTCGGCCGCGATGCCGTGGGTGAGAACACCGACGTGATGTTCACGGTGCGTCTCGATGGCGACATCACCCACATCACCCAGGTGCCCCGGGACACCTTCATCGAATCGCCCCAGCTGGGGGTGGTGAAGGCCAACTCCCTGTTCGCCCTGGGGGGCATCCAGACCGTCAAGGCGGAAGTGGGCACCCTGCTTGGCTCCCCGGTGGAGCGTTACCTCAAGGTGAACCTCGACGCGGTCAACAAGCTGGCCGAAGCCCTCGGGGGCGTCGAGGTGGATGTGCCCAAGCGCATGTACTACGTCGACAACGCCCAGGGCCTCTACATCGACCTCTACCCCGGCAAGCAGCTGCTGAAAGGCAAGGCACTGGAGGGTTTCCTGCGCTTCCGTCACGACGAGCGGGGCGACCTGGGCCGAATGGAACGCCAGCGCCTGGTGATGGCCCAGGTGTTCAGCAAGCTGGCCCAGCCGGCCACGATCGCCAAGCTGCCGGCCCTGCTGGAGATCGCCGGCAACGACATGGTCACCGACCTCTCGCCGATCGAGATGACCCAGCTGATGTCCGCCCTCGGCAAGACGAAGCTGAGCACCCAGCGGGTGCCCGGCCGGCTCTACTGGCACAACGACCTCAGCTACTGGATGCCCGACAACAACCAGGCCCACCCCACCGGCAGCGGCGAAGAGCCGCTGCCCTGAGGCCTCAGGCGGCGGGGCCCCGGCCGTCGTCCGGGGTGCACCAGCCGGCGGTGAGCTCGGCCAGCAGCTGGGCCAACCCCTGCTTCTTCGGCAGGTCGGCCTCCGCCGCCCACTCGATCTCCTGGATCCTGGCGTCTTCCAGGCCCAGCAGCTCCACCAGCTGGCGGTAGGCCACCCGTTCCTGGGCGTTGATGCTGGACTCGGCCGGTGAGCGCCGGCCCACCCGCACCATCATGTAGCTGAGCTTCAGGGCCAGCTGGCGGTCGTCGGAGCCGGGGATCTGGGCCACCAGATCGCCCAGGCCCGCCACCGGCAGCCGCTCGGCCAGGACATCCGCCAGCGCCGCGTCGCCGAGGCTGTCGGGGCTGTCGCCCTGCAGCTGGGTGGCCACCTGCTCGGCCAGCAGCTCCCGCTCGGCCTGGGAGCATTCGCCGTCGGCCCAGGCGACGGTGCAGACGATGCGCAGCAGGGCCGCCTGGGCGGGGGTGAGTTCAGCCATGGGTCAGGCCGCGAGGGGAATGGGGGGATGCTGCTCCAGCACGTGCCGCAGGTAGCGGCCGGTGTGGCTGGCGGTGTGCTGGGCCACGGTTTCCGGGGTGCCGACGGCCACAATGTGGCCGCCTTTGTCACCACCCTCGGGTCCGAGGTCGATCAGCCAGTCGGCGCAGCGGATCACATCGAGGTTGTGCTCGATCACCAGGATCGAATTGCCCTTGTCCACCAGACGCTGCATCACGTCCATCAGCTTGTGGACGTCGTAGAAGCTCAGGCCCGTGGTGGGCTCGTCGATCAGGTAGAGGGTCTTGCCGGTGGCGCGGCGGGAGAGCTCAGTGGCCAGCTTCACCCGCTGGGCCTCGCCGCCGGAGAGGGTGGGCGCGGGCTGGCCCAGCTTGATGTAGCCGAGACCCACGTCCACCAGGGTGCTGAGACGCTCGCCGGCCTGGGGGATGGCGGCGAACACCTCGGCGGCCTGCTCCACCGTCATCTCCAGCACATCGGCGATGGTGTGCCCCCGGAAGGTCACCTGCAGGGTTTCGCGGTTGTAGCGGGCCCCCTTGCAGACATCGCACTGGACATAGACGTCGGGGAGGAAGTTCATCTCGATCACGTTCACCCCCTGGCCGCTGCAGGCCTCGCAGCGGCCGCCCTTGACGTTGAAGCTGAACTGGCCCACCTGGTAGCCGCGGGCCTTGGCCTCCACCGTGGCGGCGAACACCTGGCGGATCGGATCGAAGGCGCCGGTGTAGGTGGCGGGGTTGGAGCGGGGGGTGCGGCCGATCGGCGACTGGTCGATGACGATCACCTTGTCGATCGCCTTGATGCCCCGCAGCTCCTCAAGGCCGGAGGGGAAGGGCACCTTCATGCCCAGGCGGTTCTCCAGGGCCGGATGCAGCAGCTCGTTCACCAGGGTGCTCTTGCCGCTGCCGCTCACCCCGGTGACGCACACCAGCCGGCCGAGGGGGATCTCCACGTCGATGCCCTGGAGGTTGTTACGGGTGCAGTTGGCCAGGGTGAGCCGGCGGCTGCCGGCATCACGGCGCTCGGCGGGGGTGGGGATGGAGCGGCGACCGCTCAGGTAGGCGCCGGTGAGGGAGGCCTCGGCGTTGAGCAGGTCGTCGAGGGAGCCCTCGGCGACGATGTGGCCGCCATGGACGCCGGCACCGGGGCCGATGTCGACGAGGTAATCGGCGGCGCGGATCGTGTCCTCGTCGTGCTCCACCACGATCAGGGTGTTGCCCAGGTCGCGCAGCTTGGTGAGGGTGGCCAGCAGGCGGTCGTTATCGCGCTGGTGCAGGCCGATGCTGGGCTCATCGAGCACGTACAGGACGCCGGTGAGGCCGGCGCCGATCTGGGTGGCCAGGCGGATCCGCTGGGCCTCGCCGCCGGAGAGGGTCATGGCGGGCCGATCCAGGCTCAGGTAGTCGAGGCCCACATCGAGCAGGAACTTGAGCCGCATGCGGATCTCCCGCAGCACCAGGTCGCCGATCTGGATCTGGCGGCTGCTGAGCAGGGGCTCGGCCCCTTCGCTGGCCCCCACGCCCATCAGGGCCTCGATGCGCTCCAGGGTGACGGCCACGCTCACGGAGGTGAGCTCGTGGATGGCGTAGGGCCCCACCCGCACCGCCAGGGCTTCGGGCCGCAGGCGCAGGCCGTGGCAGCTCTCGCAGGGCACCAGCTCCAGGTACTTCTCCAGCTTCTGGCGCATGGATTCGCCGCTGGCATCGCGCAGCTGGCGCTCCAGGATCGGCAGGATCCCCTCGAAGGGCCGCACGTAGCCCTCGCTCTTGCGGTAGCGGCTGTCGGCCTTGATGGCGATCGGCTCCTGGCTGCCCTGCAGCAGCACCTGGCGCTGCTCCTCGGTGAGCTGGTCCCAGGGGGTCTTGAGCTCGAAGCCGAAGGCCTCACCGACGCTGAACAGCAGGGAGAAGTAGTAGCTGTTCTCCTTGTCGCTCCAGGGGGCGATGGCGGCGTACACCGGCAGGGAGGGATCGGGCACCACCCGCTCGACGGTGAACTTGCGCAGGTGGCCGATGCCGTGGCAGTCGGGGCAGGCGCCGTAGGGGCTGTTGAAGGAGAACAGGCGCGGCGAGAGCTCCTCCATCACGGCGCCGTGCACGGGGCAGGCGAAGTTCTCGGAGTAGAGCCGCTCCCGCTCCACGCCCTCGGGCAGAGGCTCATCGGCCTTGGGCACCACCTCCACCAGGGCCAGGCCCTCGCCGCGCTTGAGGGCGGTGCGCAGGGAATCGGTGAGGCGCTCGTTGATGCCCTCGCGGGCCACCAGCCGGTCGACCACCACCTCGATGTGGTGGGCGTGGTTCTTGTCGAGCTCGATGTTGTCGGCCAGCTCGCGCACCTCGCCGTTGATCCGCACCCGGGCGAAGCCCTCCGCCACCAGGCCGGCCAGCAGCTTCACGTGGGTGCCCTTCTTGCCCCGCACGACGGGGGCCAGCAGCTGGTAGCGGGTGCCCTCCGGCAGGGTGAGGATCTGGTCCACCATCTCGTCGATGGACTGGGGCTTGATCGAGCGGTCGCACTGGGGGCAGTGGGGTTCGCCGGCGCGGCCGTAGAGGAGGCGCAGGTAGTCCTGGATCTCCGTCACCGTGCCGACGGTGGAGCGGGGGTTGTGGCTGGTGGACTTCTGGTCGATCGAGATGGCGGGCGAGAGCCCCTCGATCGCATCCACGTCCGGCTTGTCCACCTGGCCGAGGAACTGGCGGGCGTAGGCGGAGAGGCTCTCCACGTAGCGCCGCTGGCCCTCGGCGAAGATCGTGTCGAAGGCGAGGGAGCTCTTGCCGCTGCCGCTCACCCCGGTGAACACCACCATGCGGTTGCGCGGGATGGTGAGATCCACGTTGCGCAGGTTGTGCTGGCGGGCCCCACGGACCCGGATCACGTCCTCGAGGCTGCCGCCGGTGAGGGTGCGCAGGGCCTGGTCGGGAGAGGGGACGGCGTCCTCCGGGAGCTTGCCGGAGGTGCCGTTGCCGGGAGCCGCGCTCTTGCTGGAGGATCCGACGCGGGCACGGGGCATGGGGAGCGGTCGGCAGCCGATGAGTCTACGGGGGATGGCCCTGGGACAGGCTCAGGCCAGGGCCGGCAGGGGGGCGGCGGCGGCGCAGAGCTCCAGGCTCACGTCCCAGAGGCGCCGGCACTGGTCGGCATCGAGGGCGGCTGGGGCGATGCGGACCTCGGTGGGCCAGCCCCGCAGGCCGCCCCACTGGTCGGGGCCGTAGTGGCCACCGGGCCTGGCCTCGGGCGCGGTGGCGGCGAACAGCTGGGGGAGGGCCCCCATGGCGGCGCTCTGGAACAGGGGATCCATGAGCCGGTAGGCCAGGGGTTCGATCCAGGAGCCGGTGGCGGCGATCGAGGCGGGCTGGAGGTTGGTGCGGGCGAAACCGGGGTGGGCCGCCAGGGAGAGCACCGGGCTGCCCTGGTCGGCGAGGCGCCGCTGCAGCTCAAGGGCGAACATCACATTGGCCAGCTTGCTCTGGCCATAGGCCCGCCAGCGGTCGTAGCGGCGCTCGCCCTGGAGGTCGTCGAAGGCGATGCGGCCGAAGTACTGGGCCCCGGAGGTGACCGTGACCACCCGGGCGCCGGGGCGGTCGCGCAGCAGGGGCAGCAGGGCGAGGGTGAGGGCGACGTGGCCGAGGTGGTTGGTGCCGAACTGGAGCTCGAATCCCTGGCGGGTGAGGCAGCGGGGCGGCGCCATGACGCCGGCGTTGTTGATCAGCAGATCGAGGCGGCCGTATCGCTCCTCAACGGTGCCGGCGGCGGCGGCCACGCTGGCCAGGTCGGCCAGATCCAGGGGCAGCAGGTCGAGGGCGCCGGTGGAGGCCGCGGCGGTGAGCAGCTCCTCGCGGGCCTGCTCCGCCTTCGCCAGGGAGCGGCAGGCCAGCAGCACGGTGGCACCGCGGGCCGCCAGGGCCCGGGCGGTTTCCAGACCCAGGCCACTGTTGGCACCGGTGACCAGGGCAATCCGGCCGGACTGGTCAGGGATGTCGGCGGCGGTCCAGCGCATGGGGATGAGGGGGAGAACTGGGGGGGAACAAGACGTTGCGGAGGGGGCCCTCACCCGCAGGGGCCCTGGCTCAGGAAATCGTAACGGAATGTGACGGACCCGATCCTTCGCGGCGCAGCAGGAAGAAGAAGGGGGTCTCCATGCCCTTGAGGTCCATCACCCCCAGCACGGTGTCGTCGTCCACCCTGCGGAAGACATCGTTGATGGGGAGGTGGTCGTACTGCATGGTGGCGCTCTCCACGCCGCGGTAACGGGTCATCCGCAGCCGGGCCCCGGAGCGGCGGGTGCTGAACAGGGGCAGCAGCAGCTGGAACAGGCGACCAGCCAGCGGCGACGTGGGGATCGGCACGCGCCCGCTCAGCCGCAGCCCCGGCCCCATGGCCCTCGGCTCCAGGCAGGTGAGGCCGCCGCCGAGGGTGCGGAACACCAGCGGATGGACCTCCTCGGCGCTGTCGAAGCGTTTGCCATGCCAGTGGAAGGCCTCCAGGGCGCCGTCGAGCGGGTGGCCGGTGGGGACGCTCTCCCCCGTCCAGGCTCCGAGCATGAACGCGACCTCCACCGGGGGGAGGGCATCGAAGCGGGCAAAGGCCGCCTCCGTGGAGGACATGGCGGGGGGCGAACCCATGGCGGGTTCCGGCGTCAGGGCTCCATTGTCCGGTGCCGACGGGTCCCTGGGCTGGATCAACTCCGCTCCTAGCCTGAACCGGCCAGGTGAGCGCCGGTGCGATTGATGACCCTCCACGACAGAGCGGCGGCCAGATACTCCCTGGAGGACGACATCTACTCCTCCTCCGATCTCTCGGTCACCCTGCCGAAGAGCCATTTCCCCAGCAAGGAGCACAACCCCCGCGCCGTGTTCGCCGCGATCCGCGACGAGCTGATGCTGGATGGCAATTCCCGTCAGAACCTGGCCACCTTCTGCCAGACCTGGGTGGAGGAGGAAGTCCACGCCCTGATGGATCTGTGCATCGACAAGAACATCGAGGACAAGGACGAATATCCCCAGACCGCCGAGATCGAAGCCCGCTGCGCCCGGATGGTGGCCGATCTCTGGCATGCCCCCGCGGTCGATGGCGCCATCGGCTGCTCCACCACCGGCTCCAGCGAGGCCGCCATGCTCGGGGGCCTGGCGATGAAGCGCCGCTGGGAAGCCCAGCGCAAGCAACAGGGCAAACCCAGCGACAGGCCCAACCTGGTGACCGGGCCGGTGCAGATCTGCTGGCACAAGTTCTGCCGCTACTGGGACATCGAGCACCGCGAGATTCCGATGCAGCCCGATCAGCTGTTGCTGACCCCCGAGGCGGCCCTCGGGCTCTGCGACGAGAACACCATCGGCGTGGTGCCCACCCTGGGGGTCACCTTCACCGGCCAATACGAACCGGTGGAGGCGCTGGCGGCCGCCCTCGATGACCTGCAGGCCCGCACCGGCCTCGACATCCCCATCCACGTGGATGCCGCCAGCGGCGGCTTCCTCGCCCCTTTCTGCGCCCCCGACCTGGTGTGGGATTTCCGCCTGCCGCGGGTGCGCTCGATCAATGCCTCCGGCCACAAGTTCGGCCTGGCGCCCCTGGGGGTGGGCTGGGTGCTGTGGCGGCAGGCCGCCGATCTGCCCGAGGAGATGGTGTTCTGGGTGAACTACCTGGGCGGCAACATGCGCGACCTCACCCTCAACTTCTCCAGGCCGGGGGGACAGGTGGTGTGTCAGTACTACAACTTCCTGCGCCTGGGCCGGGAGGGCTACCGCAAGGTGCATGCCGCCTGTTACGCCACGGCCCAGTACCTGGCGAGGGAGATCGGCAAGCTGGGGCCGTTCGAGATCCTGTTCGGCGGCGAGGATCAGGCGGGCATTCCCGCTCTCACCTGGAAGATCCGGGAGGGAAGCGAGGTGAACTTCAACCTCTACGCCCTCGCCGACCGCCTGCGGGTGCGGGGCTGGCAGGTGCCGGCCTACAGCCTGCCGGCCCACTGCGAGGGGATCACGGTGCAGCGGATCCTGGTGCGCCATGGGGTCAGCAGGGATCTGGCCGATCTGCTGCTGGAGAACATCCGCCAGTCGCTCGACTTCTTCGCCAGCAACACCGGCCACACCTCACTCAATGAGGCGACGGTCTCGGGGTTCCACCACTGAGCGGTGCCAGCGCCGGCGAGCCTCCACGGATCGCCGTCCAGGCCGCCAGCACCTGCGCCACCGACCAGGCCTGGGCGATGCAGCCCCGCGGGGCATGGGGGGGATCGCCATCGAAGATCTCGCTGACGCTGCCCACCCCCGCCGCACCGAGGTGATCGGCCATGGGCTCCAGGTAGGAGAGGGCTCGGGCGGCATCGCCGTGCAAGGCGAAATGGGCCCGGACGAAGGGCCCCAGCCACCAGGCCCACACCGTGCCCTGGTGGTAGGCCCCATCCCGCCGCTGGGCGTCACCGCCGTAGTGGCCCCGGTAGTCGGGATCGGCGGGATCCAGGGTGCGCAGCCCGTGGCGGGTGAGCAGGCGCCGGCCGCAGAGGGCCAGCACGCTGGCGGCCTGCCCGCGGCTGAGCAGCGGCTCGGGCAGCGACAGGGCCAGCAGCTGGTTGGGCCGCAGCCGGTCATCCGGGCGACCGGAGGGTCCGTCGATGACATCGAAGCAGCAGCCCATCCGGGGATTCCAGAAGCGCTGGAAGCCCGCCGCGGCCCGATCGGCCAGGGCCTGCCAGCGGCCCGGATCGGCCCCCGTGACCCCGGCGAAGCCCGCCATGGTGCGAAGGGCGTTCACCCACAGGGCATTGACCTCCACCGCCTTGCCGTGGCGCGGGGTGATGGCCCGGTCGCCGGGCTTGGCATCCATCCAGGTGAGCTGGGTCTCCCCCTCCCCGGCGGCCAGCAGGCCATCGGCCGGATCCATGCGGATCCCGAACCAGGTGCCGACCAGATGCTCCTCGAGGATCGCCTCCAGCCGGGGGAACAGCTCCCGCACGAGGGTGTCGCTGCCGCTGGCTGCCCGGTGTTCCGCCAGGGCCTGGAAGAACCACAGCGTGGCGTCCACCGTGTTGTAGGCGCGCTGATCCAGGGGCTGGTCGGTCCGGTCCGGGAAGCTGTTGGGGATCAACCCGTGGCTGACATGGGCGGCGAAGGTGCGCAGGATCCGCTCGGCCGTATCGCAGCGGCCGGTCGCCAGGGTGAGCCCGGCCAGGCTGATCATCGTGTCGCGGCCCCAGTCGTTGAACCAGGGGTAGCCGGCGATCAGCGAGGCACCCATCGGGTGGCCAGGAGCGTCGTCCAACGCGCGCTCCACCACGAAGGCATCGGCCGCCAGCACCAGCTGGCGGATCCAGGCGGGCGCCGCCGGCGCCAGGGCGGGCTGGGCCGCCTGCCAGCGGCGCAACAGCCCCTGCTCATGGTCGTGGCGCTCGGCCAGCGCCCGCTCGCCATCGCTGCCGGCGTCCCGATGGGTGCTGGCCACGACGGTGACGGCGGGATCCAGCGGCCCCAGGCTCACGGTGAGGCGGGCTGCCCGCAGGTGCTCGGAACTCGCCATCAGCCCCCGTTCCGCCTCCGCCGCCAGGGGGATCCCCTCCACCCAGCGGGGTGGATCCTCCAGTCGCCAGTCGCCGCGGTCGCTGTTGAGGTGGAACGGCGCGGCCCCCGCCGCACGCACCTCCACCCCCATCGGCCGCGGCACCAGGTCGAGCCGCGGCCGCTCGCCGCCGTGGTGGGAGCGGTGCTGCAGGCAGGCGGTCAGGGTGAGGTTGAGGGGGCCGCCGCGCACCAGCCGGTAGCTCACGTAGGTGGTGTTCGCCCCCTGGGCCATCCAGACCCGCTTCTCCAGCAGGGTCTCCCCCCAGGCGAAGCGCCAGCAGGGCACGCTGCCCTCTAGGGAGAACGCCACGAGCCGCTCCGGCCCGCAGGCACCCGCGACCCCGTCGACCCCCCGCACGGTTTCCTCCAGCCCACTCACCAGCAGGGTGCGCTCCACCGGCGGCGCGAGGGCCGCGATCAGCAGGCCGTGGTAGCTGCGGCTGGGTGCCCCCGCGACCATGCCCATGGCGTAACCGCCCAGGCCGTTGGTGACCAGCCACTCCCGCTCGTCGGCCGGCGGGGCCGCTGCCGGCATTGAGGTTGGTGTCATCGCGGCCTCGGTCGGGGCGGCCTGCCCAGGTTGGGGAGTGGTGTCGATGACGGATCCCGATGAACTGGCTCGAGCCCACCACTCTGCTGCTGCTGGCCTGCGGCCTCCTCTACGGCCTGATGGGGGAATGGGTCGATGGGGCGATCCTGCTGGGGTTCGTGCTGGGCATCGGCCTGCTGGATGCCGTCCAGCAGCAACGCAGCAGCCACGCCCTGGCGGAACTGGCGCGCCTGTCGGCGCCCCGCGCCCATGTGCGCCGCGATGGTCAGGATCTGGAGCTCGCGACCGACCAGGTGCGCCTGGGGGACCAGCTGCGCCTGGAGGAGGGGGATCGGGTGGCCGCCGATGCCGCGCTCACCGAGGCGGTGGGGCTGTGGCTGGATGAGTCCCTGCTGACGGGGGAATCCCTGCCGGTGGCCCGCACGGAACCGGGGGAGCGGGTGCTGGCGGGGTCGCTGGTGGCGGGCGGACGGGGCTGGGCGACGGTGGTGGCGGTGGCGGAGGCCACGGAACTGGGCCGGCTCGGCAAGAGCCTGGCCACGGTGCAGCCACCACTGACCCGCCTGCAGCGCCAGACGCGGCGGCTCACCTCCCGCCTCACCGTGATGGCCCTGGCCCTCTGCGCCGCCCTGGCGGTGATCCAGGGAGCGTCGAGCGGCGACTGGCCCCGGGCCCTGCTGGCCGCCCTGGCCCTGGCCCTGGCGGTGCTGCCCAACGAGATTCCTGTGGTGCTGGCCCTGTTCCTGGCCCTCGGCGCCCTGCGCCTGGCCCGGATCGGGGTGCTGGCCCGCTGGCCGGCGGCGGTGGAGAGCCTGGGCAGCGCCACGGTGCTCGCCGTCGACAAGACCGGCACCCTCACCGAGAACCGCATGGGGGTGCAGCAGCTGCTCACCTGGCCGGACCTGGAGGGCTGGCAGGCCGGCGCCCCCCTGGCGGAACCCTTCCACCACCTTCTGGAGCTGGCGGTGCTGGCCAGCCGGGGCGATCCGGTGGATGCGATGGAACGGGCGATCCAGCGCCTCGCCGCCGACCAGCTCGACGGCACCGAGCACCTGCATCCCGACTGGCCCCTGGAACGGGAGTACCCGCTGCAGAGCGATCTGCTGGTGTTCTCCCGTCTCTGGCGGGACGGCGACGGTCAGCCGCAGCTGGCGGCCAAGGGGGCCCCCGAGGCGATCGCCGACCTGTGTCACCTCGATGCCGCCGGCACCACCCGCCTGCTGGCCGCCGCCGATGGGCTGGCCCGCCAGGGGCTGCGGGTGCTGGCGGTGGCCCGCGGCCTCGATGGCGCCCCGCAGCACGACGGGCCGCCGCCAGCGGCCGGCGCGGAACCGGCCGCCGCCGCCCACGACTACCCCTTCGAGCCGGTGGGCTTCCTGGCCCTGGCGGACCCGCTGCGGGCGGAGGTGCCGGCGGCAATCGCCACCGCCAGGGGCGCCGGGGTCCGGGTCGTGATGATCACGGGCGACAGCCCGGTGACGGCCCGCTCGATCGCCGACCAGGCGGGCCTGCCGCCGGGACCGGTGCTCACCGGCCAGGACCTCCAGACCCTCGCCCCCCGGGAGCTGGCCGAGGCCATCGGCGCGGTGTCGGTGTTCGCCCGGGTGATGCCCCAGCAGAAGCTGCAGCTGGTGCGCGCCCTGCAGGACGCCGGTGAGGTGGTGGCCATGACCGGCGACGGCGTCAACGACGCGCCGGCCCTCAAGGCCGCCGACATCGGCGTGGCGATGGGCCAGCGGGGCACCGCCGTGGCGCGGGAATCCGCCGATCTGGTGCTGCTCAAGGACACCTTCATCGATCTGGTCCTGGCCCTGGAACTGGGCCGACGCGTCGATGCCAACCTGCACCGGGCGCTGGGCTACACCCTGGCGATCCACCTGCCGATCGCCGCCCTCGGCCTGGTGCCGCTGCTGCTGCCGGGTCAGGCCCTGATCCTGCTGCCGGTGCACATCGCCCTGCTGCACCTGGTGATCGATCCGGCCTGCACGGTGGTGTTCGAAGCACTGCCCGCCACGCCGGGGCTGATGCGGCAGCCGCCCCGGCCGCCGGAAGCCCCCCTGTTCGGCCCCGACACCTGGCGCCACTCCCTCACCCAGGGGGCCGTGGTGATGGTGGCCGCCCTGGTGCTGGCCTTCTGGCCCGACACGGACACCGAATCACGCCGCAGCCTGGTGTTCTCGCTGCTCCTGCTGGCCGGTGGCGGGCTGGTGTGGCTGAACGGGGATCCCCACAGCCGCATCACCGCCGCCGGTGCCGGCATCGGCCTGGGGTTGTGGCTGCTGCTGCTGGCGTTCCCCGCCCTCCAGCGGGTCCTGCAGCTGGCGCCCCTGGCGCCCGGCCAGATCCTCACCCTGCTGCTCACCACGGCGGGGGCCCTGCTGGTGGCGGGCCTGCTGGGCCGCTCCAGGCTCCGGCGGCGCCCCTGAACCCAGCAGGCTGGCGGCATAGCTGTGGGCCTCGCCGGAATCACCGCCGGCCAGTTCCGCCAGCTCCGCCTGGCGCTCGCGAGTGTCCCGCAGGTGGGACACCCGCGTGTGGGTGAGGCCGGCCTCGACGCTCTTGCTGACCCGGAAGTGGTGCTGGGCCGCCGCGGCCACCAGGGGCTGGTGGGTGATGCAGAACACCTGCCGCCGCTCGGCGAGGCGTCGCAGCAGCTGGGCCATGGCGCCGCTGACACGGCCGCTCACCCCCGCATCGATCTCATCGAACAGCAGGGTGACGTGGGGGTCGGCCGCGGCCAGGCAGGTTTTCAGGGCCAGCAGGAAGCGGCTCATCTCGCCGCCGGAGGCCACCTCCACCAGGGGCGCCGGCGGCTGGCCCGGGTTGGCGGAGAACAGGAACTGCACCGCATCGGCCCCCTCCTCGCCGGGTTCGGCGGCGCCCAGGGCCACGGCGAAGCGCACGTTGGCCAGGCCCATGGGGCGCAGGGCCGCCATCAGCTGCTCCTCGAGGCGGCGGGCGGCGGCGGTGCGGCCCTGGGTGAGCACGGCATTGGCCCGGTCGCGCCGCTGGCGGGCGGCGGCCTCGGCGGCCTCCAGGCCCGCCAGGGCGGCCTCGGCATCCGCGCCGGCCAGCTGCTCGCGCAGCTCGTCGCGCCGGGCGATCAGTTCGCTCAGGCTCTGGCCATGGCGGCGCTCCAGGGCCTTGAGCTGGGCCATGCGCTCCTGCAGCAGGGCCAGGCTGTCGGGGTCGCTCTCCAGCAGGGAGCCGTAGCGGTCGAGGTCGCGGGCCAGATCCTGGAGCCCGGCCAGGGCGTCGGCGCAGGCCCCGTGCAGGGCCACCACATCGGCGTCGAGGCCGGCCATGGTCTGCAGCTCCTGGTCGCAGGCCGCCAGGTGATCCAGCACCGACGGGGCGGCCTCGGCCCCCTCCACCAGCCGGCCGATCAGGGCCATCACGCCCTCCTGCAGGCGCACCGCGTGGGCCAGCCGGTCCTGTTCGCCCTGGAGCCGCTGGCGCTCGGCGGGATCCTCCAGGTCGGCGGCCTCCAGCTCCGCCAGCAGCTCCTCCTGCCGCTCCCGATCCCGGGCGAAGCGCTCCCGGTCGGCGCGGGCCCGCGCCAGGGCGTCGGCCTCCCCCTTCCAGCCCTGCCAGGCGGCGCGGGTGGCCTCAAGGGCCGCGGTCAGGTCGTCCCCGGCGAAACGATCCAGCCAGCGGCGCTGCTGGCCGGGGCGGCCCAGCTGCTGGGTCTGGCCCTGGACGGTGAGATCGAGCAACAGGGGGCGCAGCTCCAGCACCTGGCTGCGGCTCACCACCACCCCGTTGAGGCGGTGGCGGCTGGTGAGCCGGTCGTCCTGGAGGCGCCAGTCGCGGCTGAGCAGCAGTTCGTCGTCCTCCGCCTCCAGCTCCTGGCGCTCGAGCCAGTCGCGCACGGGGGGAGCCAGGCTGAAGCTGGCCTCGATGCGGCCCCGCTCGGCGCCGCGGCGCAGCAGGCGGGCCCCCTGGCTGCCCTGGGCACCGCCCAGCAGGGCATCGAGGGCATCGAGCAGGATCGACTTGCCGGCGCCGGTCTCGCCGGTGAGCACCGTGAACCCGGCCGAGAACACCAGCTCCAGGCGCTCGATCAGGGCGATGTTCTCGAGGCGCAGACCCGTGAGCACCCAGGCCTCCGGCGAGCGATCGGTACGTGGCCCGACCGTAGCGGCTGTGACTTTCGTTTAGAAGGGGGTTTCGCCTGCCGGCGCCGCGGCGGTACCTCCCAGCCATGGTTTCCTCCCCCCCCGCCCCCGCCGCGACCCCCGAGCGCCCGGGAGTCACCGTCGAGATGGGCGTCGAGATGGGGGACTTCCTGGAGGCGGCGGGCCTGCTCAGCTACGACCCGGCCGCCATCACCCGCATCTACGCCGGCCACCCGATGCGCCTGGCCCGGCGGGTCTGGCAGACCCTGGTGCCGATCGGCCTCTATCTGCTGGGGGTGGGCTTCGACTGGTCCACCGGCCAGCTGGCCAACCCCGCCCGGGCGCGGGAACGGGCCCGGGAGTGCGCCGAGCTGCTCGTGGCCCTCGGCCCCGCCTTCATCAAGGCGGGCCAGGCCCTCTCCACCCGGCCCGACATCATTCCGCCGGTGCTGCTCGAGGAGCTGGCCCAGCTGCAGGATCAGCTGCCGGGCTTCGACAGCGCCCTGGCCATGGCCTGCATCGAGGAGGACCTCGGCGCTCCGGTGGAGACGATCTTCGCCTCCCTGGAGAAGGAGCCGATCTCCGCCGCTTCCCTCGGTCAGGTGCACCGGGGTGTGCTGATGAGCGGCGAACGGGTGGCGGTGAAGGTGCAGCGGCCGGGCCTGCGGGAGCAGATCACCCTCGACCTCTACATCGTCCGCAACATCGCCGGCTGGCTGAACAAGAACGTGGGCCTGATCAAGAGTGATCTGGTCGGTCTGATCGATGAACTCGGCAAGCGGGTCTTCGAGGAGATGGACTACATCAACGAGGCCACCAACGCCGAGACCTTCGCCCGGCTGCACAGCTACAACCCCCGCATCGCCGTCCCCGCCATCTACCGCCAGGCCACCAGCCGCCGGGTGCTGACGATGGAGTGGATCGACGGCGTCAAGCTCACCAACCTCGACGCGGTGCGGGCCCTGGGGGTCGACCCCGACGACATGGTGGAGGTGGGCGTCAACTGCAGCCTGAAGCAGCTGCTGGAGGATGGGTTCTTCCACGCCGATCCCCACCCCGGCAACCTGCTGGCCCTGGCCGACGGGCGCCTGGCCTACCTGGATTTCGGCATGATGAGTGAGGTGTCGCGGGAGGCGCGCACCGGGCTGATCCAGGCGGTGGTGCACCTGGTCAACCGCAATTTCGGGGCGCTCTCGAAGGACTTCGTGCAGCTCGGCTTCCTGGGCGAGGCGGTGGATCTCGAACCGATCGTGCCGGCCTTCGAGACGGTGTTCGGCCAGGCCCTGGAGATGGGGGTGAGCCGCATGGACTTCAAGGCGGTCACCGACGACCTCTCGGGGGTGATGTACCGCTTCCCCTTCCAGGTGCCGCCGTACTACGCCCTGATCATCCGCTCCCTGGTCACCCTGGAGGGCATCGCCCTGAGTGTCGATCCGGACTTCAAGATCCTCGGCGCCGCCTACCCCTACTTCGCCCGCCGGCTGATGGAGGATCCCGATCCCGAGCTGCGCCGCAGCCTGCGGGAGATGCTCTACGACGGCGACGAGTTCCGCTGGCAGCGGCTGGAGAGCCTGGTGGCCAGCGCCTCCCTCCAGGACCAGCTCGACCTCGACGGCCTGCTCGACCAGGTGCTCGATTTCCTCTTCTCCCCCAACGGCGGCCTGCTGCGCCAGCAGCTCGTCGATGCGCTGGTGCAGCAGATGGATGCCCTGGCCTGGAACACCACCCTGCGCCTCGGGCGGCGCCTGCCCACCCGCCTGCTGCCGCCGGGGCTGCGGGCCCTGCCCCCCAGCGCCGTAACCCCACCGCTGCTCGACCTGGAGCCGATCCAGGAGCTGCTGGCCATCCTGCGCGACCTGCCCGGCTTCGAGCCATCGCTGCTGCTGAAGCGCCTGCCGCGGGTGCTGGGGGAGCCGGATCTGCGCCGCATGGGGCTGCAGGTGGCGAAGGGTCTGGCGGAACGGGGCGTGGTGCACCTGCTGCGCGATGTGCTGGTGACGCCGGCGGTCCGTCAGGCCGCCGGTGTCAGCGGTGCCTGAGATCCGTAGAGTCGATCGCACCGATAGGGAGACAAGCGTGAACAAGCGGCGAAGGCTCGTGGCCGCTGTCCTGGGTCTGGGGCTGTGCTGCTCGACTCCCGCGGCCATGGCCACCGAGAACCTGGTGTTCACCAGCGGGGCCTTCCGGCGCTCGATCCCGGTGGCCGACCTGGAGCACCTGGCCACCACCGGTGAGGCCCGCGGACTGCTGGCCGATGTCCTGCGGCTGGGCCGCCAGGACCCCAAGCAGGTCAGCAAGCTGCTGAACGAATCGGTGAAGCTGCCGATCGTGCTGATGAGCCGCCTGCTCAACACCCGCATCGGTGAGGCGATCCTGGCCCGCCTGGCCCGGATCCTGTTCCCCCTGCGGGCCCCGGAAGCCGGCGTGCCCGCCCTGCGGTCCGCCATGGTGATGGGCACCTACGAGGGCAAGGGGTCGCTGTCGGCCATCACCTTCCTGCGGGCCTACCCGACCCGGGAGCTGGAGGTGAGCATCCCGGCCCTGATGTCGCTGGCGTCCAAGGCCTCCTCGATCAGCGAACTGGTGCGCTTCTTCTCGGAATCGCCGCTGGACGGGCTGCGGGGCAGCGACGCCCAGGCGGCCCCGGCTCCGGCACCTGCCACGCCGGCACCTGCCACGCCGGTCCCGTCCGCCCCCGCCCCCTGACGCCCCAGACCGGAGCCCTACATTGACGTCAGCCTCGCCGCTGTCCCCCGTGCCCCTGCTACGAGCCCTGCGACGTCTGGGCCGGCAGCCCACCATGCAGGACTGGCCGGGGCTGATCGAGGCCTACCGCAGCTGGCTGCCCGTCAGTGACGCCACCCCGGTGGTGACCCTGCGGGAGGGGGCGACCCCCCTGATTCCGGCGCCGGTGATCGCCCAACGGGTGGGCCGCGGCGTCAAGGTGTTCCTCAAGTACGACGGCCTCAACCCCACCGGCTCCTTCAAGGACCGGGGCATGACGATGGCGATCAGCAAGGCCAAGGAGGCGGGCTCGGAGGCGGTGATCTGCGCCAGCACCGGCAACACCTCCGCAGCCGCGGCGGCCTACGCCCGCCGGGGCGGGATGCGGGCCTTCGTGCTGATTCCCGACGGCTACGTGGCCCAGGGGAAGCTGGCCCAGGCCCTGCTCTACGGCGCCGAGGTGCTGGCGGTGCAGGGCAACTTCGACCGGGCCCTGGCGATCGTCCGCGATGTGGCCGACCGCTACCCGGTCACCCTGGTCAACTCGCTCAACCCCTACCGGCTGCAGGGGCAGAAGACCGCCGCTTTCGAGGTGGTCGACGCCCTCGGTGAGGCCCCCGACTGGCTGTGCATTCCCGTGGGCAACGCCGGCAACATCAGCGCCTACTGGATGGGCTTCAAGGAGTACCGCCAGGCGGGCCACAGCACGGTCCTGCCCCGGATGATGGGCTTCCAGGCCGCCGGGGCCGCACCGATGGTGCTGGGGCACACGGTGGAGCAGCCGGACACGATCGCCACGGCGATCCGCATCGGCAATCCGGTGAACAAGGAGAACGCCCTCAACGCCCGTCGTGAGAGCAACGGCGACTTCATGGCCGTCACCGACGCCGAGATCATCGAGGCCTACAAGCTGCTGGGCCAGGGGGAAGGGGTGTTCTGTGAGCCGGCCAGCGCCGCGTCGGTGGCGGGCCTGATCAAGCGACGGGAGGAGGTGCCCGTGGGCGCCACGGTGGTGTGCGTGCTCACCGGCAACGGCCTCAAGGACCCGACGACGGCGATCGAGAACAACGACGCCACCTTCCACACCGGCATCGCCCCAGAAACCGAGACCGTCGCCAAGGTGATGGGCTTCTGATCGCCTGACGGAGCCCCAACCGTCTGGGGAAATCCTGGGACATTCCCCACCGCACGCCGGGAGAGCCGGGGGAGGGGAAACCCCCGTGGGCGGGCACCGGATTCCCCAGGCCCGGGAATCGGTGGAAAACCCCTGGAAACGGCCCCGTTGCGGCGCCGATTCCCCAGCCATCGAGCCCGAAAAACCCAGTGATAGAAAGGGGAGTGAACCGCTTTACCCGTTTTCCCCCGCCCCTACTGCGACGGGCTGTTTTTCTTCTTCTCAATCCTTGATTGATCCTCTGAACAGTCGGGGAGCCACCCGTTGCGCTTTGGCCCGCCCTGTGAAACCGTGGGGCCTCACGAACGCCGTGCCGCCCTCGCCGGCCCCCGCCATGAAGCTGGTCTGCTCCCAGGCTGAACTCAGCGCCAGCCTCCAGCTGGTCAGCCGGGCGGTGGCGACCCGCCCCACCCATCCGGTGCTGGCCAACGTGCTGCTCACCGCCGATGCGGGCACCGGCCGCCTCAGCCTCACCGGCTTCGACCTCAGCCTCGGCATCCAGACAAGCCTGCCCGCCGCCGTCGAGACCAGCGGTGCCATCACCCTGCCGGCGAAGATGTTCGGCGAGATCGTGGCCCGCCTGGCCACCGACAGCCCCATCAGCCTCAGCTGCCCGGAGGGCGAGGAGCAGCTGGAGCTGACCAACCTCTCGGGCAGCTACAAGATGCGGGGGATGCCCGCCGACGACTACCCGGACCTGCCCCTGGCCCAGAGCGGCACGCCGATCCGCTTCCACGCCGAGGCCCTGGTGAAGGGCCTGCGGGCCACCCTGTTCGCCAGCAGCCCCGATGAGAACAAGCAGCTGCTGACGGGCGTGCACCTGCGCCTGGACGGCGAAGGCCTGGAGTGCGCCGCCACCGACGGCCACCGCCTGGCGGTCCAGCGCCTCTCCCATGCCGTGGAGGCCTCCGGCGGCGAGCAGCCGGCCGCCGATGGCGAGGACTTCGCCGTCACCGTGCCGGCCCGTTCCCTGCGGGAGCTGGAGCGGATCCTCTCGGGCCGCGGCTCCCAGGAGCCCCTGAGCCTGTTCTGCGAGCGCGGCCAGGTGGTGGTGCTCTCCGCCGACCAGGTGCTCACCAGCCGGAGTCTCGACGGCACCTACCCCAACTACCGCCAGCTGATCCCACCGTCGTTCCAGCGCCGCATGGTGCTCGACCGCCGCGCCTTCATCGCCGCCCTGGAGCGGATGGCGGTGCTGGCCGACCAGCACAACAACGTGGTCAAGATCAGCGCCGACCCGGCCGCCGGCACGGCGACGATCCGGGCCGACGCCCAGGACGTGGGCAGCGGTTCGGAATCGCTGGCGGCCACGATCGAGGGGGAGGCGATCGAGATCGCCTTCAACGTCCGCTACCTGCTCGATGGCCTCAAGGCCATGGGCTCCGACCAGGTGGTGCTGCAGTGCAACGCCGCCACCACCCCGGCCGTGCTGGCGCCGGTGGGGGCGGATGAGGCGTTCACCTACCTGGTGATGCCCGTCCAGATCCGCACCAGCTGAGCCCGTGGGTCTTCCCGACCAGCTGCTGCTGAGCGATCTGCTGCGGCGGCAGGTGCGGTGCGATCAGGGCCTCGAGCGCGGCGCTGGCGTGCTGGCCTGGATGCACCCGCCGGTGCACCGGCTGCTGGGCTGGGCCAGCCGGCCCTCGGCCTTCGCCCAGAAGCGGTTGGTGTGGCGGCTGGACCAGCTGCGGGGGCTGGGGGACCAGGAGGTGTTCGTGAAGGGGGAGCCCGCCGAGACGGACGCGGCCACCCTGGAACGGCTGCCGACCCTGATCGATGCGGCCCTCACCGGCGCCGATGACGTGCCCCTGGGCCTGGTGGCCGACGCCGCCGTGGAGCTGCGCAGCGGCCGCATCCTCCACTACCTGGTGGCCCGCAGCGATCCGCGGCTGCCGGGCACCAGCCGCTGGCGCCTCAGCCCCGACCGCATCGTCGACCAGCAGCCCGGTCGGGTGTTCACCGCCCTGAGGGGGCTGGATGACCTGCCGGTGGCCCGCGCCAGCGTGCGCCAGCAGCTGCTGCGCCGCTCGCAGCGCTGGAAGGAGCAGGTGCAGGAGGTGGGCGGCCGCGTCGAGGAGCGGCTGGAGGGCTGGCTGGAGGAGCCCCCCTGGCCGGAGGCCTTCCGCGAGGAGATGCCCTGGCCCGACCGGGATCGGGAGCCCGCCCGGGAGCGCCGCGACCCCTACGACGAGGACCCAGGCGGGCCCGATCCCTACGCGGAGGAGCGCTACGCCGGCGAGCCGGACGAACCCGACCCGCTCGAGGACTGGCCCGAGGAGGAGGAGCCCCAGGAACCACCGGCCCAGGAGTTCCGGGAGCCCCGCCAGCCGGACCCAGAGGAGCCGCCACCGCGCCGCGACCGCTACCGGGGCCGGGAGCCCCACGGGGACGACGACCCCTGGATCTGATACTGGAGGGCCGTTGCCGCGCCCCCCGGTGGTTTCTGCCTCGACCCCGTCCTTCTCGGTGCCCGAGGCCCTGCGCAAGGAGGGCCTGAGCCAGGGCGACTACGACGAGATCGTGCGCCGCCTGGGGCGCGCCCCCAACCGGGCCGAACTGGGCATGTTCGGGGTGATGTGGTCGGAGCACTGCTGCTACCGCAACTCCCGCCCCCTGCTGGGCCAGTTCCCCACCACCGGCCCCCGCATCCTGGTGGGGCCGGGCGAGAACGCCGGCGTGGTGGACCTGGGAGAGGGCCAGCGGCTGGCCTTCAAGATCGAGAGCCACAACCACCCCTCGGCGGTGGAGCCCTTCCAGGGGGCGGCCACCGGGGTGGGGGGCATCCTGCGGGACATCTTCACCATGGGGGCGCGCCCGATCGCCCTGCTCAACGCCCTGCGCTTCGGGCCGCTGGAGGACGAGCGCAACGTGGGCCTGATGGAGGGGGTGGTGGCCGGCATTGCCCACTACGGCAACTGCGTCGGCGTGCCGACCGTGGGCGGTGAGGTGGCCTTCGACCCCAGCTACGGCGGCAACCCGCTGGTGAATGCCATGGCCCTGGGCCTGATGGAGACCGACGACATCGTCTGCTCCGGGGCGGTGGGCGTGGGTAATCCGGTGGTCTACGTGGGCAGCACCACCGGCCGCGACGGCATGGGCGGCGCCAGCTTCGCGTCCGCCGAGCTCACCGAGGCCTCCCTCGACGACCGGCCCGCCGTGCAGGTGGGCGACCCCTTCCTGGAGAAGGGGCTGATCGAGGCCTGCCTGGAGGCCTTCAAGAGCGGCGATGTGGTGGCGGCCCAGGACATGGGCGCCGCCGGCCTCACCTGCAGCTGCTCGGAGATGGCCGCCAAGGGCGGCCTGGGCATCGAGCTCGACCTCGACCGGGTGCCGGCGCGGGAGAGCGGCATGACGGCCTACGAATTCCTGCTGAGCGAATCCCAGGAGCGGATGCTGTTCGTGGTGGCGGCCGGCCGGGAGGAGCCGCTGATGGAGCGCTTCCGCCGCTGGGGGCTGCAGGCGGCGGTGGTGGGCCGGGTGCTCCAGGAGAACGTGGTGCGGGTGCTGCAGCACGGCGAGGTGGCGGCTGAGGTGCCCGCCAGCGCCCTGGCGGACGACACGCCGATCAACCACCACGAGCTGCTGGCCGAACCCCCGGCCGAGATCCAGGCCCACTGGACCTGGAGCGAAGCCGAGCTGCCACCCGCTTCGAATGCCGGCGGCCTGGAGCTGGCCGCTGGATCGCTGGGCTGGGGCGACGCGCTGCTGCGCCTGCTCGATGACCCCACCATCGCCAGCAAGCGCTGGGTGTACCGCCAGTACGACCACCAGGTGCAGGCCAACACGGTGGTGCTGCCCGGGGGTGCCGATGCGGCGGTGGTGCGGCTGCGGCCCCAGCAAGGGGAGGGGGCGATGGAGGCGGCGACCCGCGGCGTGGCGGCCACGGTCGACTGCCCCAACCGCTGGGTGGCCCTCGATCCGGAGCGGGGTGCCATGGCGGCGGTGGCGGAGGCGGCCCGCAACCTCTCCTGCAGCGGCGCCGAGCCCCTGGCGGTCACCGACAACCTCAACTTCCCCTCCCCCGACACCGCCACCGGCTACTGGCAGCTGGCGATGGCCTGCCGGGGCCTGTCGGCGGCCTGCAGCGCCCTGGCCACGCCGGTCACCGGCGGCAACGTCTCCCTGTACAACGAGACCCGCCTGCCCGATGGGCGCATGCAGCCGATCCACCCCACCCCGGTGGTGGGCATGGTGGGGCTGGTGCACGACCTGGCCCACGTGACGGGGCTGGCCTGGGGCCAGGCCGGCGATGGCGTCTGGCTGCTGGGGGTGCCGCTGCAGGAGAGCGGCGACGAGCGCCTGGGGTTGGGGGGCAGCAGTTACCTGGAGGTGGTGCACGGCCGGCTCACGGGCCGCCCGCCCCTGACGGACCTGGCCCTGGAGGGCCAGGTGCAGGGCTTCCTGCGCCAGGCCATCGCCGCCGGCCTGGTGCGCTCCGCCCACGACCTCTCCGATGGCGGCCTGGCGGTGGCCCTGGCGGAGGCCTGCATCGCCTCCGGCCTGGGGGCCGCGCTGGAGCTGCCCGCCGGCGAGGGGCGCCCCGACCGGCTGCTGTTCGCCGAGGGCGGGGCCCGGGTGCTGGTGAGCGTGGCGCCGGAGCAGGAGGCGGCCTGGGGCACGGCGCTCGCGGCGGCGGCCGAGGCGGGTAAGCCCTTGCCGGCCGAGCGCCTGGGCACGGTCACGGCGGATTCCCGCCTGGTGCTGGCGCGGGGCGGCGAGCCCCTGCTGGCGCTGGCGGTGGAGCAGCTGCGCCACACCTATGAGCAGGCGATCCCCGCCCGCCTGGGCAAGGCCGGCCCCCCACCTGACAGGTAATGGGCCAAGATGAAGCCGGTCCTTGGTCTGAGCCTGCCGTGCCCTTCGCCGATCACCGCGATGCGCACGCTTCCCTGACCAGCACCGCCGAAGGCCCCGACGGCGCCGACAGCGACCGCCCCGATAAGCCGGAGGAGGCCTGCGGCGTGTTCGCCGTGCTGGCCGCCGAAGAGGCGGTGGCCAACCTCACCTATTTCGGGCTCTACGCCCTGCAGCACCGGGGCCAGGAGTCCGCCGGCATCGCCGTCTTCGACGACGTCAAGGTGCGGCTGCACAAGGACATGGGCCTGGTGAGTCAGGTGTTCGACCAGGAGGTGCTGGAGCGGATGCCGGGCCAGCTGGCGATCGGCCACAACCGCTATTCCACCACCGGCAGCAGCAAGGTCTGCAACGCCCAGCCCGTGGTGCTGATGACGCGCCTGGGGCCCCTGGCCCTGGCCCACAACGGCAACCTGGTGAATGCGGCGGAGCTGCGGGACTCTCTCGCCCACCTGGCCGGGGAATTCACCTCCACCACCGACTCGGAGCTGATCGCCTTCGCGCTGCAGGAGGCGGTGGATTCCGGCCTGGGCTGGAACGCGGCGATCCGCCAAGCCGCCGGCCGCTGCCGCGGCGCCTTCAGCCTGGTCATCGGCACCCCCGACGGCCTGTTCGCCCTGCGGGACGGCCACGGCATCCGGCCGTTGGTGTTCGGCCTGCTGGGGGAACCGGAGCAGGGCCAGTGGGTGGCCAGCAGTGAGAGCTGCGGCCTCGACATCATCGGCGCCAGCTTTGTGGATGATGTGCAGCCCGGTGAGCTGATCCACTTCCGCCAGGCCGATCCGATCCCCGAGCGGCAGCGCTGGTGCGAGGAGCCCAGCAAGCTGTGCGTCTTCGAGATGATCTACTTCGCCCGGCCCGACAGCCGCTTCTTCGGCGAGTCGCTGTACAGCTACCGGGTGCGGATCGGTGAGGTGCTGGCCCGGGAAACGCCCGTGGAGGCCGACATCGTCATCGGCGTGCCCGATTCCGGCATCCCGGCGGCGATCGGTTATTCGCACGTGAGCGGCATCCCCTTCGCCGACGGCCTGATCAAGAACCGCTACGTGGGCCGCACCTTCATCCAGCCCACCCAGGCGATGCGGGAGGCGGGCATCCGGGTGAAGCTCAACCCCCTGCCCGATGTGCTCGCCGGCAAGCGGGTGGTGGTGATCGACGACTCGATCGTGCGCGGCACCACCAGCCGCAAGTTGGTGGCGGCCTTGCGGGATGCGGGCGCCACCGAGGTGCACATGCGGATCAGCTCGCCGCCCGTCACCCACCCCTGCTTCTACGGCATCGACACCGACACCCAGGACCACCTGATTGCCGCCCGGCTGACGCTGGAGGAGATCGAGCGGCACCTGGGGGTGGATTCGCTCGCCTACCTCACCAAGGGCGGCATGGTGGAGGCGGCCCAGGCCAACTCCAGCCATTTCTGTACCGCCTGCTTCGACGGCCAGTACCCGATCGAGATGGATGAGGAGGTGCGCAACAGCAAGCTGATGCTCGAGCCCACCGGCCTGGCGGCGCGGGTGTAGGCCCGGCGGCCGGCCGCACCATGCGCATCGCCTTTCTCGATTCCTGGCTGCAGGACGTGGCCGAGGGCAGCGGCACGGCGGCGGCCATCGGCGGCCTGGCCGGGGCCCTGATCGCCCGGGGCCACACGGTGGAGCGGCTGGTGCCGGAGGGGGCCTGGCCCCGCAACCTGCTGCTGCGCCGCCTCTGGTTCAACCTCACCCTGACCCAGCGGTTGGCCGCCGCCGAGGGCCGCTACGACCTGGTGGTGGGCTTCGACATCGACGGCTTCCGGGTGGCGCACCGCTGCCCGGTGCCCTACGTGTGCTGCATCAAGGGGGTGCTGGCGGAGGAGTCGCGCTGCGAGAGCGGCTGGCCGCAGCAGATGCTCTGGGGCCTGTCGCGGCTTGAGCGCCTCAATGCCCGGCGGGCGCCGCTGGTGCTCTCCACCAGCCGCTACTGCTGCGCGCGCATCGAAGAGCACTACGGGGTGCCGGCGGCTCGGCTGCGGCTGGTGCCGGAGGGGATCGACACCGGGCTGTGGAACCCGGCGGGCGAAGACGCCGCCGCCCTGGCCGCCCTCGACACGGCCCGTGAGCCCCACACGGTGCTGTGCGTGGCCCGCCAGTACCCGCGCAAGCGGGTGGCCGATCTGATCACCGCGTTCCAGAGCGTGCAGCAGCGGCTGCCCAGCGCCCGGCTGGTGGTGATCGGCGACGGGCCGGAGCACGGGGCACTGAGGGAGCTGGTGGAGCGGCTGGGGCTGGGGGCGGTGGTGCAGCTGCTGGGGGCCCTGCCCGACGACGGCGCCGTGCGCGTGTGGTACCGGCGCAGCGCGGTGTTCTGCCTGCCGTCGATCCAGGAGGGCTTCGGGATCGTGTTCCTCGAGGCGATGGCCAGCGGGTTGCCGGTGGTGAGCACCACGGCCACGGCGATCCCCGAGGTGGTGCCCCATGGGAAGGCCGGCCTGCTGGTGCCGCCGCGGGATCCCCAGGCGCTGGCCGAGGCGCTTCTGCAGTTGCTCACCGATACGGACCTGCAGGCCCGCTGCCGCGCCTACGGCCGCGAGCACGTGGGCCCGTTCAGCTGGGACCGGGTGGCGGAACGCTTCCTGGAGGCGGTGTCGCCCCCGGCAGCCGCCGGATCGTGACCAAGCCGCGGCTGCGGCCCGAAGTGGAATCGACGGTGCGGATCGCCTTCCAGAGGTCGGCGACGGGGACCCACACCGAGGGGTAGCGGTAGCGGGCCACATCCAGGATCAGCACCCGGTCGGAGGGGGCGTGGAAGGCGGCCAGTGGGGCGATGTGGCCGCCGCCGGCCTGGCCGAGGGAGGGCCGGTCGTAGTTGGCCAGCAGGCGGTCGCCGGGCTGGCTGAGGTTGGCGCGCAGCAGGGCGCGGAACTGCTCGAGGCTGAGTTGGTCGCCGTGGATCGCTTCGGCCTTTACGCCATGGCTGGAGAGCAGGGCGGCCAGCTCGGCCAGGGTCATGCCCTGGCGCCGCACCACCTCGGCGCTGACCACCTGGCTGCCGGCCGGCACCTCGAAGACGTTCTCCTGGGTCCAGAAGCGGTAACGGCCGTAGCCCGGCACGGCCGGGGCGGGCACGGCCAGGCTGTTGAGCACCATCGCGGCGCTGGCCACACCGCAGTAGGCGAGGTTGGCCTGGGTGAGGAACTGCTCGGCCAGGGGGCCGTAGTCGGCCCTGGCGGCGCTGCTGGCCACCAGCAGGTCCATGCCCGCCGGCTCCATCAGGGGGATCGGCGCCGCCCGCAGGCGCCCTGCGGCCAGCGGCGCCGCCAAGGCCAGCGACAGCAGCACCAGGCCGGGGAACGGGAGGATCGAGCGCGATGGCATGGGATCGAAGGTAGGGGAGCCATCGCGGTGCTGGGGCGCGCCTGCGATCAGCCGAGCTCCAGGCAGGCCAGGCCGTAGACGTCCGCCAGCGACACCGCCGGCGTCGTGCCCCGGTACATGCGCAGGGTGCGGGAGACAGGCGCGAACCCCAGCGACGCCAGCAGCGGGTCGGCGGCGGCATTGGCGCCGGGGGCATCGATTAGCACCGTGCCGGGGTGGCGCTGCAGCAGGCCCTCCAGCAGGGCCCGGGCGGCGGCGGGGCCATCGGCGACAAGGGGCCCGACGCGCCAGCCGTCACCATCGGCCAACAGGCAGGGCCGCACCCGACCGAAGCCGTGGCAGGCGCCGCGGCGATCCACCAGGGCCAGCACCGTGCCGGCCGGATGGCGGAGCCACTGGCGCAGGAAGTGGGGGCGGGGCGAGGGTTCCCGCTCGGCATCGAACCGCTGCACGGCGGCGGCCGGGATGGCGCCGCCCTCCAGCAGGCACCAGGGGGGTTCGGGCGCGGCGGCCGGCGGGGCTGGGGTGCGGTCGTCGGCGAGCCGTTGCCAGCGGGTGGTGGGGGAGGCGGGCGCGAAGCCCCAGCCGGCGTAGTCGTCGATCCGGTCCGGGGCGGCCTCCAGGCCGATGCAGGGCACGTCGGCCAGGTGCTGGAGGGCGTGGCGCCACAGCTGCACCCCGTAGCCCCGGCCCCGCTGGGCGGGCACCACCAGGAACAGGCCGATGAAGCCGTAGGAGGCGTTGTAGCGGACCCCGGCGATGCACCCCACCGGCTCGTCGCCGAGCCAGCCCACCCAGAGGCCCTGGCGGTCGGTCTGGCGGTAGATGGCCACATCGCCGACGCCCGGCGCGAAGCCCTCCTGGCGGGCCCAGCCGGTGATGGTGGGGATGTCGGCGCTCTGCAGGGGGCGGATGGTGAGGGGGGAGGGCATCGGGTTCTGTGGTTGCGGCTCACGTCACCGAGGACATGCTGCAGCGGGGAACCCTGAGGAGGCCCCCCACACTCTCAAGGCCATGGCCGACGCCTGCCGCGCCCCCGGTCTGATCCAGCGCTATCGCGAGGAGTTGCAGGTTCGCCATTACGCCAGCGACTGGAGGGAGATCCAGCCCTGGTGGTGGGGCTGCTGTATGGAAGTGGGCTCCGGTTGATGGAGGCGCTTCGACTGCGAGTCAAAGATCTCGATGTTGAACGGCGTGAGCTCACTGTGCGCGACGGGAAAGGCGGTAATGACCGGCTGACCGTGCTGCCCCAGAGCCTGGTGCCTCAGCTGCAGGAGCATCTGCTGAAGGTGCGCCAGCTGCATCGGGGTGATCTGGTGGCGGGCTGGGGCCGGGTGGTGATGCCTTACGCCCTGGCGAGGAAGTATCCGAGGGCCGATCGGGAGTGGGCCTGGCAGTGGGTGTTTCCCCAACAGAACCGTCTCGATCCGAGCGTGGTGCAGAAGGCGGTGAAGCAGGCCGTGGCCGAGGCGGGACTCACGAAGGCGGCCAGCTGTCACACCTTCCGCCACTCGTTCGCGACCCACCTGCTGGAACGGGGGCAGGACATCCGCACGATCCAGGAACTGCTGGGCCATGAGGACGTGAGCACCACCATGATCTACACCCATGTGTTGAATAGGGGGCCGCTCGGTGTCTGCAGCCCAGCAGACATGATGTAGCCATCGATACATGTGGTTATCGGACCCGTGAACCACGGCCAAGGAATGGGCCTTGCAACTAAGATCGCTGTGCAGGAAAGGATTTTCGACCGATGGGTCACTGGCGTCAGCTGTGGTTCACGGAAAGGGACCCAGCATGTTCCGTGGTTCACGGAACCGTCCAATAAAGAGTTGGGCAGACTTCATTGATCAAGAATGCGAATGAATTGGCCACTTACTTGTCATGATAAAGAAGTATCCCCTCCCTATATGTTTCTTGATGATTATGATTAAAGCTGATGCTGTCTTGAGTCAACGTGAAGGCTCGTTGTTCGCCGACGTGGGTGAATGGTTTCTGCTCAACCTTCCCTTGGCCGCGCTGGACAGATCCCGCTGTCGCCTGATAGATATCGGCTATTGATGAGATACCGTCTGACTTGTAAGATCTCAACCCCTCTGGAGTAAGATTCATATCAGCCCCAAGTAATCTACTTGTGGCGGGGGGAACTGTCGGCACTACGTCCTCTGTGTTGACATAGCGAAAGACGTTTGTATCGTTAAAAACTGACTTAAACGCATTGTCTCCAACTCTAGGAGCAGCAAACGTGCATATCGCAAGGTTTGCGCTGTATTGACTTTCACGTGCAGGATTGTTCTTACTAGCTATACTCCTGCCAGCATTGGCAAGCACACGGCCAGCAAGTAGGGCGAGCGCACCCCCTAAGCTGTGGCCAGTGATATAGATCTTGGCCTTAGGGCTTACAAGCTCGGAATTAAAAAGAATGCTCTCAAGAGTTTCACGAATTGATTGCTGCCTGATCTCCGGAGGTGGCTTAATGCGGAGAGCTTTGCGCTTCAGACTTGTATAAATTCCGCGAGATGACTTAAGTCGGTCTGCGAATGAGGTCTCAAAAATGGCGTTAAATCCACGGTGCACAAAGCCAGCAGCGGGCACCCCCTTTATCACCTCTGCTTTTTTAAATCTGGTATTTGCTGCCCATTCCTGAGAATTCAACGTGCCCCGGAACACCACATATACTTCATCCTCTTTTGATGTTTGCCCGTGATGACTAGACTTTAATGCAATAAAGCCAAACGGGACTGTTTCGAGCTGCAGCCTCCCTACTGGCCTATCTGTGTGCCAGAACTCAGCGAGTATGCGATAGTGAATTGGATTGCCGTTCAACGGGGCGTATAGTTGATTGTGGTAATCGTATTTCCGCTCAATGGAGCCATGGACTTCTGGGGAAAAGTGCCACTGGTCCTCAGTCGCAAGAATAGTGTGTTCTTTAAAGTCTTCATACATGCCATATGCAAGTAGAACCAGGTTGGCCAGTTCCATTGCCTTGTCTTTAGAAACGCTAAGCCTGCCCATTGAAATGGTTTAATACTGCGGCCAGAGTAGCAAGAGTCTTCGAGGCCGCCATTTTGAACATCATCCTTCTTTGGAGAGCTTTGGGGTATCTAGGGGTGTTCACCCCACCATGCACCTGAGCCGCCACCAATGGCTCTCTTCTTCGGCCATTAATGCTCTGCGGCCAGGTGATGGCAAGCGTTGGGCGTAAAATCCATGCACTGCGAGGATGAATTGTCATGAGTCCCGATCACAATAATGATGAAGCATCTGTTTCGTCGGCCGACACGCCATCCGTGGCGCTAGTGGGAATCGGTACGTTATTAGAACGCGTAGACCGAATCGAGAAGCTGCTTACTGCGGCCTCTACGCCGAAGCCGGAACGCTCCAAGCCATTCCTAGAAGCTGCGAAAAATATATTCGGTGGGTGGCCTGTACTCGGTCTTGTATTTCTCATACTTTTCTATGCTCCACTCAGAGATGCACTCAATGCAATACCGGAGAAGGTGCGGGGCGCAGAAGAAATTGGCGTCATGGGTGTTTCGCTCAAGTCAGTGTTCTCTGATGAAGCCAGAAAGCAAGGGCTTGGATCACTTTCTCAAGTCATTCCCGATCTTTCGCCGGCCGCTATCGAAGAGCTTATTCGTGGTTCGCGTGGATACAATGGAATGACCTCATGGTTTCCCACGAAGGACGATAAGATTGCAAGTATTAGCTTTCCCTCGGAGAGAATGATAGGAAAACTTGAGGAACTAGAAAAAAAGGAACTTGCCTATGTTCAGTCTTTCATTGACGGCCGCCAATTCACCGGCACTACCGGTATGCGAAAGTCGATAGCCGACTTTATGCGACGTCATCCAGGACGGGAAGATCCCACTGGCTCAAGTGATCGGATTAGTTGGATTCTTGACAAGCCGGCCCCGAAAGGCGACGACCCTAGATTGTCTTGGGAAGCAACCGACTTGGGTAAGCAGGCCGTCAGTCTGATTCTCAGCGCGGTGTCAAAGGAGCTCAGTCCTCCATCTTCCGCAAAAAAGGCAATCTCAAAGTAATGCCCAACATCAAGATGCAGCGGACGGGAGCTGAATTCCACTGGGGTCGGCAAGGGCACCTGCCCGCCGCTGATCTTGAGCGTTCGATCTATCCTGAGTAAATCTCTCCAGACCTCATGGCAGCCTACTCATTCCTGGATCTAGCCGAGGAGTTATTGAAGTCGGCTGAAATCCCGCTGGCATACCAAGAAATATGGCAAGCAGCAAAAGAGGCTGGATTGACAGCGAAGATTTCTTCAAAGGGAAAAACACCTTGGCAGACTCTTGGTGCTCAACTATATGTAGAGGTCAGAGATAACGAGGTTTCAAGGTTTATCAAGGTTGGTAAGAGGCCTGCGCGGTTTTTCTTGAAAAGCAGAGAGGGCACTCTTCCAAAAGATGCCGTTGAACAGCTGGATAAGCAGCAGTCAGGTAAGAAGGAAAAGCCAGCTGGCTTTCACGAGCGGGATCTTCATCCAGTACTGACGTACTTTGTATACTCTAATCCTGCCTTCAACAGAGGGCGCTCAATCTTTTCAAAGACCATCTATCACGAGAAGTCGCTCAAGTCGGGATACAACGAATGGGTCCACCCAGACATGGTCGGCTTCTACCTGCCATTGGACGACTGGAGGCCCGATGTTATTGAGTTTAATAGACTCTCGGACAACAACTCCCTGCGTTTATTCTCTTTCGAGATCAAGAAGAGTCTAACTAAGGCAAACTATCGAGAGTCGTTTTTTCAGGCCCTCTCAAATTCATCTTGGGCTCACGAGGGGTATCTTGTGGCGGCCGACATCAAGCAAGATGATGAGCTGATGTCAGAACTTGGGCGGCTGACGTCGTCTTTTGGAATTGGAATTATCCAGCTAGACTTGGAGGATATTGATAGCTCCATGATTTTGTTTCCTTCTCGCGTAAAGACCCTGCTTGATTGGGAGACCATCAACAAACTGAGTGAGCAGAATTCAAACTTTGAAAAGTTTATCCAAGATGTGAGAATCGACTTTGAGTCAAAAAGAATACATCGTTCCGAGTTTGATGAAGTACTCAAGGATATTCGTAAGTACATTCATGAGAAGCTGAAGATCGAACAAGTCGCTTGAGCGGTCGCTGACGCGCCGCTCAGCTCTAGCGTTCGCCAGAACCAAATCCAAGGCGTATCCGCCCCCAACAGACAAAGTCCAGTTTTCAAGCCGCTGTCTCGGAAATCAGCCGCTTGTGGGAGGATTAGACGCGTTGAAGGCGTACGCGCTTACTGGCGTAGGTTGGTTTAAAGTGAGCAACAAGCTATTGCTGGTCGACTATGAGAACGTCCAACAGGTCGACTTCGGTCGACTTGATGAGGCTTTTCAGGTCATGGTTTTTGTTGGAGCAAGTCAGAAGAGTGTGCCAATAGAGATGGTCGCTAGCACACAGAAGCTAGGGAATCGTGTTGAGTGGCACCGTGTAGACGGGAATGGCAGCAATGCATTGGACTTCTATATTGCTTACCAGCTTGGAAGAGTCATTGAAACGACACCAGGCACGCATTGCATTGTCCTTTCCAAGGACAAGGGCTTTGATCCTCTCCTTCGGCACCTAAACAGGAGCGGCCTCAAGTGCAGAAGGATCAATAGCTTGCTTGAACTCGACCCCAAGAGTGCGTCTACGGAAGAGCCGAACTACAAAAGGGTGTTTGAACTCCTCAGCAAGACGAACAAAAAATCGAGGCCTCGCAAGCGAACAACATTGTCTCAGCATATCTCGGCCATGTTCCAAAAGAAGATTTCGCAAGCCGATGTAGACCGGATCATTGATATTCTGTTTGCCAACAAGATGATCTCGGAAAACAACAATGTGATTACCTATGGATTCTAGGGCTGTGTGGTTAGGGGCTCTATGCTGAATTGGAGTGGTCATGTCGAACATCAAGATACAGAAGACGGGAGCAATGGCTGGCTTCTATGCCGAGATCCCTGCCCGCTTCTGATCTTGAGCGTTAGGTGCACATGACCATGTTCACGAGTACTCCAAAAGAGATCACCCGAAAAATTCGTCTGCTTGCCAATAGAGTTGCTCCCGGAGAAACTCCTCTGTACGTTTCAGTCCTTCCGGATCCTGGAGCGTTACCGAATGAATGCTTTCAAAATACTGAGGTCAAGGTTCAGAGAGATGCAGGCTCAGTCGTCTACGGGTGGCAGTTATGGGAATGGCCAAGCGTTCTGATTGAAGCTGAGTTTCATGCAGTTTGGCGTTCTCCCGATGGGAGGCTGAATGACATCACACCAAAGCCTGATGGTGAGGAAAAAATCCTGTTCGTCACGGACCAGCAAAGAGCTTATCAATGCATCTCGGTCGACAATGTGAGAATTGCGCTACGGGATGATCTCCTTGTTGATCACTTCATCCTGCTTTCAAAGCGAATCTTTGAAACTGTTAATCGAGGTGATCTGAAGGATCGGTTCGGCAGGGTGAGCCTGCCCGCTGATGAGATCGAGCCACTCTTATATCATCAGAGTCTTGTTAGTGAAATGCTGAAGCAAGGGCTCCGAGCCCACAACGACTGCATTTGCGGCAGCGGGAAAAAATACAAAAGGTGCCATGGAAAGTGTCAGCCTTAGCAAAACGCTCCCAAGGCCCCTAACATCAAGATTCAGCGGGCGGGGACAATTCGTTCTTGAGTTAAGCCAAGCCCACCTACCCGCCGCTGATCTTGAGCGTTAGCGACTGCAGATCAATCAATGACCTGGTGAGAAAACACACTTAGCGATGTTGAGCTTGCGTATCACCTTCCCGGGCGTATGGCGGCTTCTTTTCATGGTGGAGACCCGGCCGAGTCTGGTCGGATGAGGACTCTCATTCCCCGGGAACCGATTCCCGGGGACCACGTCAATTGGCTGGGATCACACCGTTGTCGCCAGGTGACCCTCTCAGCATTGGATCGAGGGCAAATACACCCCCAGGGGTTCGGTGTACTCCCCGTAGGACATGTAGGTCAGCTGTTTCAGCGTGCGGTGGCCTGCCTCGAGGGCGCGACGGAACAACTCGGAGCGGTGAAGCGGGCAGAGGAAGACCGCCATGGGGGCCGGGACATGGCGAGCGCTGTGGGCGATCAGGGCGAGCAGGTCGTCGTCCGTTTCGGCGGCGGCGTGGCCGAACAGCGAGGCGATCCTGTAGCCCACCAACTGCCCCTCGCGCTCCCGCACGAAGCCGGGGATCCCCCCCGCCAGCAACCCCGCGGCGTCGCCGGCGCGCGAGAAGCCGTAGGCCGCCTCACTCAGGCGATGGACGGCGTCCAGGTCATCGGCGCTGAGGGGGCGGATCGACGGGTCATCACTGCCTGCGGCAGCGGGCTGCATCGCCGCCGCCGTGCCCCGCCAAGCGAATCCCAGCCGGCTGTAGAGCGCTAACGACGTGGTGTTGATGGCCTCCTGGAACAGGCGAGTGGCGCGAATGCCCCGCCGCTCCCCTTCGCCCAGAACCCATTGCATCAACTCCCGACCGACGCCCCTGGACTGGACAACCGGATCCACGGTGATCGGCCCCACCCCGGCGACCGGATCGGCATGGAGAAGGAAGTTGGACCCCACGGGACGACCGTCGAGCACGGCCACGACGCCGGTGTAGTCGGGACGTCCGGCCAAATGGGAGAGGATCATCTCCGCCGTGCCGATGTCGGCGATGTCCTTGGGGACCGCATGGCGGTCGTGAAGGCTGGCAAAGGCGTCGTGGCAGATCCGGGCCACTTCGGGAAGGTGATGGGGCTGCAACGGGACCAGCTCGAGAGCCATGGGGTGGATGCTTACCGATCGCCATTCTGGCAAGCCTTCGCTGGGCGGTTCCTCCGTGGGTCGCGCCAGACACTCAGCCCATCTCATGGGCCGAGGCGTCCACGAGGGTCGCAAGGCAGCCGCTGATTGCGTTGATTCCGCATAACTATCCGTGGCAGCACCGTTCCGGCGCTTAGTGCCTGCGGTAGACAACTTCTGACTTGCGATTTATGGTTTTGCTGCGACAATGTTGTCCATACAGCCACAGATTAAATCCACCATTGAACTCAGCGTCAGGCTTCACTCCCGCAATCACCGTGGCCCATCTCAACTTCGCCTACGGCTCCAACATGCTCTCCACACGATTGCGCCAGCGCGTTCCCGGGGCTCGGCTTGTTGGCACCGCCAAGTTGCGTGCCTACGCCCTCCGGTGGCACAAAGTCGCGAAGGATGGATCAGGCAAGTGCGACATCGTCCCTGCAGAGCCAGGTTCAGTCGTCCATGGCGCTCTCTACGAGATTCCGGCCCATGAGAAGCAGTATCTGGACCGTGCCGAAGGATTGGGTTTCGGTTATGAAGAGAAGGACGTCCTGGTCGAATGCAAGACGGGACTGCTCAAGGCCACGGCCTACGTCGCGACCCACATCGATGAAAGCATCCTGCCATTCACGTGGTACAGGGCTCTTGTGATCGCCGGCGCCGTTGAGCACGGCCTGCCGATCGCCTATGTCAATGGGCTCCGCGCCATCGACGCCAAGCTGGATGCAGACGCGCAGCGACACGCGCAACACATGGCACTCGCAGCCCATCGCTGACCCTGGCGTTGCCCTCAGCGGTCCTAGCGCTTCAGTTGTTCCAGATTGGCCATGGTGCGCCGCAGGTCCCCTTGGTAGTAAGGGTTGCTGGCCGCCAGGGGGCGCACCAACTCCAGGGATTCCTCAAGCAGGGCCCGCGCCTGATCCTTCTGCCCCATCAACAACCGCAGATACCCCAGATTGCTCAACGCCCGGGCCAGGTCCCCACGATGGGCCGGGCTGTCCTTCACCAGCGCCCGCAGGAGTCCCACGGTTTCCACCAGGGGTGGCAGGGCCTCACGCAGCTGACCCAGTTCGCCATGGGCCTTGCCCAGGTTGCCGAGGCTGCTGGACAGCTCGGCGCGATGCGCCGGCTGCGTCTTGACCAGCTCGCGATAGAGGCTGACCGCTTCTTGCGTGGGGGCTAAGGCCTCCTGACGGCGGCCCGCATCTCCGTAGGCCAGGCCGAGGTTGTTGAGCGCAGTGGCCAGTTCCAGGCGGTACTGGGGGTTCGTCTGGGCCACCTCCCGCGCCATCGCCGCCGCTTCCTGGGAGATGGCGAGCGACTCCTCCAGGCGCCCCATGGCCCCGTAGCTCAACCCCAGGCCGATCAGGGCGCGGCCGAGATTGCCGCAGAGGCTTTTGTCGGAAGCCGCCAGCTCCCGCAGCAGGGCCACCCCCTCCTCGGTGGGTGTCAGGGCCTCCCCGTGGCGGCCCTGATCACTGAGTTGGTTGCCCAGGTTGATCAGGTTGGCCGCCAGTGCGGCGCGAGCCTCAAGATCGCTGGCCGGGAGATCGGGCACGACGGCGACCGCTCCCAGGGCGGCTGCCTGGCGCAGGAGGCCCGCTCCGAGGGTGGTCGTCGGCCGCGCCTGGACGGCCTCCACGGTGAAGGCGGCCGACAACAGCATGGGCCAGGCCGGGTGGTGTGTCGCCAAACGCATGGCTCAACCGGAAGGGGGAAGGACACTGGACTGGAAGGATTCTGATGGAAGCCGCGGATGCCATCGATGACCATCGAACGGCTTGCTCCGCTTGTTGCCCTGGCACTGATCGACAGCACGAGCTTCGGCACGTTGCTGATCCCTCTCTGGCTGATGTTGTTGCCCGGTCGCCCGCGCCCGGGAAGGATTGTGTTGTTCCTGGGCACCGTCGCGGCGTTCTATCTGCTGTTGGGGATGGCGTTGCTGCTTGGCGCCTCGATGTTGCTCGATGTGTTGCAGGGGGCGGGAGACTCACAACCCCTGAGGATCGCCCAGCTGGGCGCTGGTATCGGACTGATGGCGCTCGGTGCACGCATGGAGCCCTGGACGAAGGCGGGCAAGGAGCGTCGCGCCGCTCGCCGGGCGGCCAAGCAGGCCCGCACCGGGCCGAGTCTCTTCGTGCGGATGCGGGGGTATGCGACCGATCCGTCAGCCCCCGTCGGAGCGGTCGTCGTCTTTGCGTTGACGGCGGCCCTCATCGAGGCCGCTTCCATGATTCCGTATCTGGCTGCGATCGGCCTTTTGACCGCCTCGGAGTTGTCACTGCTGGGGCGCAGTGTGGTGCTTTTCGGTTACTGTCTGATGATGATCACACCAGCGCTACTGCTGCTGGTGGCGCGTCTTTTCCTGCACGACGATGTTTCGCCCGTCTTGAAAAGGCTGGAGTCGCTTCTGTCCCGCCATACGAACGGGGCGATGGCCTGGGTGGTTTTTCTGGTTGGCCTGTATCTGGCCGGCGACAGCTTGAGCAGGCTTGTTCGGTGGTGATGTTGATGGGGTCGCTTTGATGGCGCCGCTGGCCTGACAACGCACACCAGCGGACATTCGTCTCGAACGATCGGTAAACTGAGGCTGCCCGCGGTGCCAGCGGCTGCGATCAAACGGTTAACGCACCTCAGCTCGCGACAGGAGACACGATGGGCCAGCAGGATTGTCACGCGAAACTGGATGCGATCTTCAACGCCCATCTCCAGGCTGAACTGGCTGGCGATCTCGACGAGACATTGGCGACCATGTCGCCAAATCCCCATCTCGTGAATGTTCCCACCATGGTGGGCGGTCAAGGTCCGCAGGCCGTTCGCAGGTTCTATGCCAAGCGGCTGATTGGTCAGTTCTTTCCGCCCGATGTCGTTTTTGAAACGGTGTCGCGAACCTATGGCGAGCAACGACTCGTGGATGAACTGATCATTTCGTTCACCCATACCATCAAGATGGACCATATCCTGCCAGGGGTTGAACCGACTGGGCGACGGGTTGAAGCCGTGTTTGTCGTGATCGTTGGATTCGAAGACGACAAGGTCGCCTATGAACACATCCACTGGGACCAGGCGAGTGTCCTGGTGCAGTTGGGCTTGCTCGATCCGAAGGGTCTTCCCGTCGTTGGCGCCGGTGCTGCCGCCAAGTTGAGACATCCGGCGCTGCCGGATCCGTTCTTCCATGAGGGTTGACGGCCGTGGCCTGATCCTTCTACGGACTGGTGTCCGACGGCAGATGGGCAGGCCGCCCCTCGCTTGCCCACCTGTTCGACTCCGGCCAAAGTAGGTGTCCAGGACTTGTCAGCCAGGCCCTGAACTCTCGAGCTTAAACCCGATGCCGTTGTGGTTGCTCTTCGTGATCACCCTTGGGGCCGTGCTGGCGTCCATTGAGATGGGCTACCGCTGGGCGGACCGTCGTCAGGCGCGATCGCGCCGTGAGGTCGAGGCCCCCATCGGGGCGATGGTGGCGTCCACCCTTGGTCTGCTGGCGTTTCTGCTGGCGGTCACCTTCAGCATCGCCTCGGAAGCCTTCCATGACCGGAAGGTGGCTGTCGTGGACGAAGCCAACGCCATCCGGACCAGCTATCTCCAGACAGCCCTGATCCCCCAGCCCCAGAGTGGGAGTATCCGCGCGTTGCTGCGCGAATACACCAATCAACGGCTTCTGTGGGCCGATGTGCCGAAGATTCCACCAGCGCGTTCGGCGACAGTGCTGCAATCGTTGCTCTGGCAGCAGACGGCCATCGTTGGGCAAAAGTCCAGTGATGTTGTGGCCCTGTTCGTGGAATCCATGAATCACATGTTTGATCTGCGTGCCAAGAGGCAGATGTTGCGGTTCGGAAGTCGGATCCCAGCCGGTTACATCGTTGCCCTGCTCACGATCACATTGGTGGCCCATGTGGCGATGGGCTACCACGGTGGAGTGGCCGGAACGGCTCGCAGCCCCGTGATGGTGCTGGTGGGCATCGCTTTCTCACTGGTGATTCTGCTGATCTTTGATCTTGATCGACCTGGTGAAGGGCTGATCAATGTCAGCCAGCGGAGCATGATCGATCTGCGCAACTGGATGCTCACAGCACAGCCGTTTCCCTGAGGCCTTGATGCTTCGGGCTTCTCTGATCCCAGGTTCTCACAGAGCCCTATGGTGATCGGTATGGAATGACCGGTGATTCTCTCACGCGATGAAAGTCATCATTCTTGGCAACGCCGGGGCTGGCAAGAGCACCCTGGCCAGGCACCTGATGGCCCAGCAGCCTGCCGCCCGGCTGTCACTGGATCAGGTGGCCTTCCAGGGAGGAACGGAGCGACGTCCCCTTCAGGACAGCATTGATGACGTCCTGCGTTGGATCTCAGGGCAGGACAGCTGGATCATCGAAGGCTGCTACGCGGACATTGTTGAGCCCCTGTTGGCCCAGTGCGATGAACTCATCTTTCTCAACCCTGGGGTCGAGGCCTGTATCGCCCACTGCCGCTCAAGGCCCTGGGAGCCCGATAAATTCAGCTCCCCCCAGGAGCAGGATGCGAATCTCGACCATCTGATCCAGTGGGTTCGTCGCTACCCAGAGCGCTCCGATGAGTACGGCCTTGCCAGGCACCGCGAACTGTATGCATCCTTTGGTGGCAGGAAGCGGGAGCTTGCCGATCCGACAGCGTATGCCTCACGTCAGCGCGAGGCGTTGACCAGCTGTATGTCCAGGCGCTCCGTCTTCATCGCCACAAGCCTTGATGGATTCATCGCGCGCCATGATGGCGCCATCGATTGGCTTGAGGGTGCGAACGCCGCCGTCCCTGCTGGGGAAGACTGTGGCTACGCTGACTTCATGACGTCCGTGGATGGGATTGTCATGGGACGTGCCACCTTTGAAAAGGTGCTCAGCTTTCCCGATTGGCCCTACGGCAGCACGCCGGTCTATGTCTTGAGTGCGTCGATCACCGGTCTTCCTGCCGGAGTCCCGAAGTCAGTCCACTTGCTCAACGCCGCGCCCATGGATGTTGTGCGTAGAGCCGCTGAAGCAGGACACCACCATCTCTACATCGACGGAGGCCGAACGATTCAAGCCTTCCTCTGCGCCGGGCTGATCACCGACCTTACGATTACGTTGATCCCGGTTCTGGTGGGCTCAGGAATCAGGCTGTTTGGGGACCTGCCGGCCGACATTGATCTGCGCCTGTTGTCATCCAAAGCCTATTCGTTTGGATTCGTACAGAGTCACTATGTCGTATTGCCAGAGGGCTTCCATCACTCCAATGCATAGCCACGGAGGCTTTCCCATCGGCGTCGACTCTGTGATCGCGAGCCACGGATTGTCCAACGCCGTGGCCCTCGCCGTCGTCCTGATCGTGCAGCGGCTGGGTTCCCGTAAACTGCCGATCACGAGTTAGGCTGACTTGGTGTGTGAAGCATTCATCAGTCAAGCCTCTGCTGCATCCAACTGGGGATCGATGATGGAGTATGAAAAGCTGAAGCAGGCACTTCGAGGAATTTCAAGCAAGCCTCTTGAACAGAGGAGGAGTTGGTATTCCCCCGCCGCACCGGCCTACCATGCCACGAGGCCCAGATACCCTGCCGAATTGATGGAGAAGGCCGTCAACGCAGCCCAGCTGTCTCGGTCAGCCAGACTTCTTGAAGTTGGGTGTGGCCCTGGAACTGCAACCGTTTCCTTGGCAGAGATCGGCTGCCGCATGGTGTGCATTGAGCCGAATCCAGACTTTTATGAGATGGCCACGGCGAATTGTAAATCCTATCCATGGGTAGAAGTGATCAATAGGTCTTTTGAAGAATGGGATCTAGAGCCCGAATCCTTTGATGCGGTTGTGGCGGCAAACTCAATGCATTGGATTCCCGCCGAGATTGGCTATGCCAAGGCCAGCCGTGCACTCAAAACGGGTGGCTATCTCATTCTTTTGTGGAACAAAGAACCGCAGCCCAGCGAGTCCATGCAGGCGGTGCTTTCTGATGTCTATCAACATAAGGCCCCATCTCTTGGCCGATACGAGGACAGGTCAACACTGCAAGTTATTCTGAACGGCCTCGGCCAGATGGCGCTTGACTCCGGTAGGTTCCGAAACCTGTTGACAGCCACAGTTGAAACCTCTTTGACCTATACGGCTGATCGCTACCTATCCCTGCTCACGACATACTCCTCGTACCTGAGGCTTGATCACAGCACGAGGCACGCCTTGTTGGCTGCGCTCAGGCACTGCATTCTGGAGAAGGCGGATGGCGCCGTTCAACTCTCCTATCTTTCCGCCTATCACATTGCCCAGAAGATCTAGGGCCAGTCGACAAGCAACTTCACCAACGGACGTCAAAGCATGCCTACCAGCCTCACCCTGCCACTCGGTTCATCGCAGCCATCGATGGTGGTTGAACCAGAAATCGACATCACCCCAGATCTTGTTTCCGTTCAATTCTGTGAGAATCTGAAACGCTGCAAGCAGTTCGATGTCTCTGTCATCAACTGGGGAGCTGTCGGAGCCACCGGCGCCATGGGCATTAAGTATGTCGGAGTCCAACAGGGAAGCGACAGGATCGCATTGGGCGCCATCGCAACTCTGCAGTTTGGTGGCATCCTCTTGTCCTCTGGAAAAATCATCAGACTGGCCCCATCCTTTCCCAGCGGCGCCAACCCCACCCTGACCATCACGGTCCGCGGAGCCCAGCCTCGTCTGGACATGGCCTCTGCCAGTTTCTCCCTGTCCTATGGCGCTGAGCTTCGTGAATTTCATCCCCAGCTCGCTTTAGGAAGGAACCGTATCCAAGCCACTGGCATTGTGGATGGCTCCCCGCTGCTCAGAGCAGGGGTCAGATTGCAGATCTCTGGCCTGGGGACCACGTTTGATGGGTCCTACGCCGTATCCGAAACTATGCATCAATTTGACCTTTCCGGCTATCGCACCAGTTTCCTCTGTGAGAAGCCCATCCCCTAACCGTCGTCTCGGGCTGCTGCGGAGAGGCAGGAGCCCTTCCCCTTGTCAGACTGGACCCACAGGTGCGCTGGTGGAAGTGGATGACCATGCGTCTGGCTGTCATGGGTGCGGGCGGACTGGGTGGCTATTTCGGTGCCCGTCTGTGCAAAGGAGGGGCCGATGTGCACCTCATCGCCCGCGGTGCCCACCTTGAGGCCATCCGGAGCGATGGCCTGCGGATCGAGGGCCCCGATCCGTTCCACATCGCCCGGTTCAGCGCCACGGATGATCCCCGTGACGTCGGCACCGTCGATGTCTTGCTGCTCTGCGTCAAGCTCTGGGATACCGAGGCCGCCCTGCGTCAGATTCGCCCCCTGGTCGGGCCAGGCACCACGATCCTCTCGTTCCAGAATGGCGTTCTGAAGGACCAGGACCTGCGGGAGGCCTTTGGTCCTTCCCGGATCATGGGCGGCGTCAGCTACATCGCCGCGACGATTGAGCGGCCTGGCGTGATCCGCCGCACCGGCCCCATGCAGAAGCTGGTGTTCGGTGAGTTCGATGGATCCCGCTCTTCCCGGGCTCAGGCGCTGCTGCAGGCTTGCCTCGCCGGTGGCATCGACGCCGAGCTCTCCGGCGACATCCTGCGGGCCACCTGGCGGAAGTTCGTGTTTCTGGTGGGGCTCTCCGGCACCACCACCACGATCCGCAAGCCCATCGGTGCGATCCGCGACAACCCGCAGACGCGCGCCTTCCTGCTGGATGTGTTGCGCGAAGTGGTGGCGGTCGGCCGTGCCCACGGCGTGGATCTGGCCGAGCACGAGGCGGATGCGGCCCTTGAGCAGCTCGACGCGATCGCCGCGGACATCACCGCCTCCATGCACCACGATCTCGAGCGCGGCCATCCCCTGGAAGTCCGCTGGCTCTCGGGGGGCGTGGTGGAGCTGGCCCAGCGCCATGGGGTGCCGGCACCGCTGAACCGGGCCATCGCCGACATCCTGGCCTTGCATGCCGCCGGAACTCCGCCGCCGGCCAGCCACCCGTAAGCTCCTTTCAAGCTCAGTGAAGAGGCCCGCGGGATCCTCGCTTCGAGCGCACCCCTTCCTTGATGCAATGGTGGCCGTGATGGGAACCCAGATGCCGCAGCAGAAGCCCCAGCCCAACGCGCAGCAGACATCGCCCTCCGGCCGGGCGCTGCGTTTCGCCGCTGGCGCCGGGATGGGCGCCCTGATCACCCTGGTTCCCTTCTCGGCTGGGTTTGCCCCGGAATCGGGCCCTGTCTCGATCATTTTTGCCGCCGTTGTGGTCGTCGCCTCAGGGCTTCTGAGCAGTCTCTGGGGAGACAGGTTCCTGGACGCCGTGTCCCGTGCACTGGACTCCACGCCCGTTTGAACGGCTCCGCTGGTCATGAAGTTCGGCTACGCGATCGTCTACGTCCCGGATGTGGCCCGGTCGCTGGCCTTCTTTGAGGCCGCCTTTGGTCTGAGGCGCCGGTTTCTCCATGAGTCGGGCACCTACGGCGAGCTGGACACGGGGGAGACGACCCTGGCCTTCGCCGACCATGCCCTCGGGGACGCGAACGTTGCCGGCGGCCTTGTCCGCGCCGATGCATCCCTGCAGCCCCTGGGTGTGGAGATCGCCCTGGTCACGGACGATGTGGCCGCCGCGCACCTCCAGGCTCTGCAGGAGGGCGCCACGGAGCTCGCGGCTCCCCTGATCAAGCCCTGGGGCCAGACGGTCTCCTACGTCCGCGCCCCTGACGGCACCCTGATCGAACTCTGCACCCCGGTGGCAGGCTGAGGCCGCCATGCTTCGCCGAACCCCGTGGCTGTGGCCCCTGATCACCGAGCTGTGCCACGTTGGCTGGCGTTGTGGTGAGCTTCCGTGAACGAACCGCCCCTGACGGTGCGCCGTGCGACGGACGCCGACCTGACGGTGCTGGCCCGCTTCGGCTTCGCCCTCGCACAGGTGCATGTCGGCTTTGATGGGGAACGCTTCGCCGTGCCGCCGGGTGGCGAGGGCGCCTATGCGGCGTTCTTTCGACATGAGCTCCAGCGTCCGGAGGTCGTGCTGCTGATCGCCGAGGCCGGCCCCCAGCCCGTGGGCTATGCGTTTGTGCGGATGGAGCCGATGAGCCTGGTGGAGATCCGCGGTGCCGGTGCCTGGCTGCACGACATCTACGTGGATCCCCGGGCCAGGAGCGGCGGCATCGGCCGCCGGCTGCTCGAGGCGGCCAAGGAGGCGGCCCTCGCCCTGGGCTCCAGCAGCCTGATGCTCAGCGCGTCGTCGCACAATGTCGCCGCCCGGCAGATGTTCGAACGCGCCGGATTGCGCCCGACCATGGTCGAGATGCGGATCGAACTTGGGGCGTGACGGAGGGGCCCATCCAGGCCTTCCAGCCGGCCTGCGGTGACTCCGGTCGTCCGGCGGCCGGCCTAGGGCCCCCCGATCAGCGGCACCAGTTCCCGCACCGCATCCCCCGGCTTCAGCTCCAGCGCCACGCCTGAGCCGCCGCAGTCCTCCGGCGGCAGCTGCTCGGCGCCCAGCCGCAGGCTGCGGCCCTCGCCGCCCTCCAGGGTCACGCCGATCACGCTGGCCTCGCCTGCCTGCAGGTCCACCAGGGCGTCGTCGCGCTCCAGGAAGCGCAGGCCGATCTGGCCCATGGCGCCCCGCTGGCAGGGCCGCAGGCCCTCGATCTGGAGCCGCTTCACCTGGCCGCGGCGGCTGGCCAGCAGCACGTCGCCGCCCGCCGCCGCCCGCGCCGCCCCCACCACCCGTTCGCCGGGCAGCAGGCGCAGCAGCATCGGCCCCTGGGCGGTGCGGCCCATCACCGGCAGGTTGGTGTCGTTGATCGCCAGCCGCAGCATCCGTCCGGTGCTGGTGGCCACCACCAGATCCTCCCCCTCACGGCAGGGCACCACCCGCTGCAGGGCCACCCCATCCTTCAGCTTCAGCACCGTGGCGGGCCGGCCCGAGAGCTCCAGGAAATCCTCGATCGGCAGCCGCTTGAAGCGTCCGTCGGTGCTCAGCAGCCCGATGCTTCCCGACGGCGGCTGCGGCAACGGCAGCACCTGCACCACCGTCTCCCCCTGCAGGCTGTCGGGCAGGAAGCGCTCCAGCTTGCCGGGGTTCTGGCCGGCGAATTCCCAGCGCAGCAGGGCCACCTTGCCGCCGGCGCTGAAGGCCAGCAACGCCGGCTGTTCGGCCACCGGCAGGATCAGCCGCGCCGGCGGCGGCAGTTCCCCCAGCTCGGCCGCCTGATCGAGGTGCAGCCGCCCCAGCATCTGGGGCGTCACGATCCGCACCGCCCCGTCGGTCTGGATCAGCAGCCGGCCATCGCCGGCCAGGGCCTCGAAGGCCTGCTGGCGCTGCAGTTCGGTGTTGGGCCGCACCGCCGCCGCCCGCTGGGCCACCAGGGCGTCGCCCCCCTCCACCAGCCGGGTGCGGCGCGGGGTGGCATAGCGCTTCCTGAGCCCCTTCAGCTCGGTCACCATCGTGTCGAGCAGGGTGCCGCGATCGTCGAGCAGGTGCCGCAGCCGGGTGCGCTCCTGCTCCAGATCCTCCGCCTCCTTGCGCAGCCCCTCCTGCTCCAGGCCCGTGAGCCGCCGCAGCGGCATCGCCAGTACCGCATCGGCCTGGCGTTCGCTCAGATCCAGGTGCACCTGCAGGCTGGCCCGGGCCGTGGCGGCATCCCGCGCCTCGCTGATCATCTCGATCACCCGCTTGAGGTCGTCGAGGGCCTTGATCAGCCCCTGCACCACCTCGAGGCGGTCTTCGCAGCGCTTGAGGGCATGGTTGGTGCGCCGGATGATCGTCAGCTCCCGGTACTCCAGGAACTGCTGCAGCAGCTGGCGCAGGTTCAGCTGCTGGGGCTGGCCGTTCACCAGCGTCAGCAGGATGGCGCCGAAGTTGCTCTGCAGGGCCGTGCGCCGCTGCAGTTCCTCCAGCACCTTCTGCGGTTCGGCGTCGCGCCGCAGTTCGATCACCACCCGCATCCCCTCGCGGTCGCTCTCGTCGCGGATGTCGGCGATGCCGCCGATCTTGCCGTCGTTCACCTGCTCGGCCAGCTTCTCGATCCAGCCCGCCTTGCTCAGCTGGTACGGCAGTTCCGTCACCACCACGGCGCCGCGGCGGTGGCGCCCCTTGCCGGGCTGCACCTCCTCGATGTGGGCGACGCCCCGCATCGGGATGCTGCCCCGGCCGGTGGCGTAGGTGTCGCGCACGCCGCTGCCCAGCAGCACCTCGCCGCCGGTGGGGAAATCCGGGCCCGGCACCATCGCCAGCAGCTTCTCCTCCGCCAGGTCGGGTTTGCGGATCAGGGCGATCAGGGCATCCACCACCTCGCCGAGGTTGTGGGGCGGGATGCTGGTGGCCATGCCCACGGCGATGCCGGTGCAGCCGTTGAGCAGCAGGAAGGGCAGCTGGGCCGGCAGCACCGTCGGCTCCTGCTGGGAGCCGTCGAAGTTGGAGGCGAAATCGACCGTGTCGCTGCCGATCTCATCGAGCATCGCCTCGTTGGCGATCGGCGCCAGGCGGGTTTCCGTGTACCGCATCGCGGCCGGCGGGTCGTCGTCCACCGAGCCGAAGTTGCCGTGGCCGTCCAGCAGCGGGTGGCGGCTGGCGAAGGTCTGCACCAGCCGCACCAGGGCGTCGTAGACCGCCTGGTCGCCGTGGGGGTGGTACTTGCCCAGCACGTCGCCCACCACGCGGGCGCACTTGCGGTAGGGCCGGTCCGGGGTCAGCCCCAGCTCGTGCATCGCGTACAGGATGCGCCGCTGCACCGGCTTGAGCCCGTCGCGCACATCCGGCAGGGCCCGCCCCACGATCACGCTCATCGCGTACTCGAGGTAGGAGCGCTGCATCTCCTGATGCAGGGCGATCGGTTGGACGCGCTCGTCCGGCATCCGGTCCTTTGGGGCAGCGGCTCAGGGCGCTCAGCCTACAGATGGCGCCCGGTGCTCCCCGGGCTCAGGAATTGTCGCCGCCGCCGCCGTCAGCGTCGGTGGCATTGGCCAGGGCCCGCTCCACCGCCGCCTTCAGCTCCGGCAGGGCCAGCAGCTGGGCGGTCACTGCCCGCAGCTTCGGCCCCCAGAGCTGCTCCTTCTGGAACTTCTCCTTGACATAGTTGGGCTCCTCCGCCAGGGCGGTCTCGGCCAGCTTCAGGGCCTGGGCCCGCTCCGCCGGCCCGCGTTCGAACAGGGCCGCCGCCAGGGCCAGGGAGGTTTCGGCGATGTCCGGCTTGATCTTCAGCACCCGCTGCCAACGGCCGATGGCGTCGGCGGTGCGGCCGCTCTCAAACAGCACCAGCCCCTGGTTGTTGATCGCCTCCCAGAAGTCCTTGCGCAGCCCCGCGGCCCGCTCAAACGACCCCAGGGCCTCCTGGGTGTTGCCCAGCAGGATCTGGGCATTGCCCAGATCGAAGTAGGCGCCGGCGTTCTTGCCGTCGAGATCCAGCCCCCGCCGCAGCAGGCCGATGGCGTCCTGGGGCTTGCCATCCCGCAGCGCCAGGGAGCCCTCGGCGAACCAGATGCCGGCGTTGTTCGGATCCAGCTCCTTGGCCCGGGCCAGGGCCACCTTCGCCTTCTCCATCTGGTTGCTGCGCAGCTCCGCCTCCGCCAGCAGCACCCAGCCGCGGGGGTCCTGCGGCAGCAGCCGCACGGTCAGTTCCGCCAGCCGGGCCGCATCCTCCGCCTGGCCGAGCCGCAGCAGCCTGGCTGCCGCCTGGGCGATGCCCAGCCCCGCCCCCTCCAGTTCCTTCTCCTGCGGCAGATACACGAACGGCACCAGCGCCCGCGCCGGCAGGGCGTAACCCACCAGGGGGGTGGCCGTCAGCGGCACGGCCAGGACAAGGGAGGAGAACAGTCGCCAGAACCGCCGGCCCACGGAATCACCCCGAATCGCTCCAGCCTAGGGAGCCGTCCCCCGTTGTCCCCAACCGCCCGCCAGTGCCGCCCGGATGTTGCGCCGCCACATGGCCGGGCGGATCCGGCGCAGGGCCGAGGCCCGCAGCCGTGCGTCCCAGTCGCCATCGCTCCAGCCCAGGGCCTCCGCGCCGCGCAGATCCAGCAGCCACGGGCGGGGCTGCACGTCGCTGTCGGTGGCAACGGGCAGGGGCCGCCGGTTCCAGGGGCAGACCTCCTGGCAGATGTCGCAGCCGGCCACCCAGCCCTCCATCCGCCCGGCGATCGCCGCCGGCAGCCCCTCCTCGCGGTTCTCAATCGTGTGGTACGCGAGGCAGCGGCGGGCATCCACCACGAAGGGTTCGTCGAGGGCGTTGGTGGGGCAGGCGTCGATGCAGGCGGTGCAGGCGCCGCACAGGGGCTCGGCCGGGCGGTCGGGGGGCAGGTCGAGGCTGGTGAGCAGGTGGCCCAGCAGCATCCAGGAGCCCCGGTGGCGATGGATCAGGTTGCCGTTCTTGCCGATCCAGCCCAGGCCCGCCTCCTCCGCCCAGGCCTTGTCGAGCAGGGGGGCGCTGTCGACGCAGGCGCGCCAGGTGCAGCCGGGTGCCGCCTGCTCCAGCCAGCGCCCCAGTTGCCGCAGCCGGCCGTCGATCACCCGGTGGTAGTCGCGCCCCCAGCCGTAGCGGGCCACCCGCAGGCTCCCCGGCGCTTGCTCCAGGGCCACGTGGTAGTTCCAGCCCACGGCCAGCACGCTGCGCACCCCGGGCAGCAGGGCCTCGATCCGGCGGCGGCGGGGATCCTCCATCCACCCCATCCCCGCCTGGTGGCCCGCCGCCAGCCATCGCTCCAGGGCGGCCGTGCGCAGCGGCAGCCGCGGCCCCCCCGGCACCGCCGCCAGGCCCACCGGTGCGAAGCCGAGCCCTTCGGCCCTGGCCCGCAACGCCGCCGCAAGGGCGCTGAGGGAGGAGGGGCCGTTCAAGGGCTCCCGGTAGAGTCCCACAAATCCGACCCCCATTGAGTGGCTGCCGTTTCCTCCTCCCGCTTCAGTCCCCTGCTGCGCTGGATGGGCATCACCCTGGTGGTGCTGCTCGTCCTGCAGCTGGTCGCCGTGCTCACCCTCTGGGACTGGCAGGAGGAGGCCTTCCGCCAGCTGGTGGTGGAGCGACTGATCGCCCAGTCCCCGATGGGTCTGATCGGGCTGCTGCTCATGTACCTCTCCTCCCGCCTGGAAGACCCGTCGGAGGAGCGCACCCCCATCCTCTGGACCGTCTGCATCATCAGTGGTCTGCTGGCCGTGCTGCTGACCGCCTCGCTGCCGATCACCTTCGGCGGTGACCAGCAGATGCAGCAGCAGTCCGACCAGCAGCTCGCCGCCAAGCGCGGCCAGCTGGAGATGGCCCGCCAGCAGAGCAAGGATCCCGCCCTGCTCCAGCAGCTGATCAAGCAGGCTGAAGCCACCGGTCAGGTGCCCCAGGGCGCCACCGAGGAGCAGAAGACCCAGTCGGCCCGGGCTTTCGTCGATCGTCAGCTCGACCAGCTCGAGACCCAGTTCAAGCAGACTGAGCAGACCAGCAAGGTCACCCTGAGTCAGCGCCGCTACGGCGGATCCCTCGGCGCGGTCGTCCTGATCATTGCCTTCACGATCCTTTGCCTCGGCAGTGTCCTGTAAGACCCCCGTGGATCGTTACCGTTAGGGTTTCGCCCCTCCGGACCCCATCCATTGGTCCCATCCAGTAGTCCCAGTTCCGATCAGCCCCTGGGCAACCGGCTGCAGCAGGATCTCAAGAACGATCTGATCGCCGGTCTGCTGGTGGTCATCCCGCTGGCCACCACGATCTGGCTCGCCACCACGGTGAGCCGCTTCGTTCTGGCCTTCCTGACGTCGATCCCCAAGCAGTTCAACCCGTTCAACACCCTCAACCCGCTCCTCCAGGACCTGATCAACCTGGGGGTGGGCCTGCTGGTGCCCCTCCTGGGCATCCTGTTGATCGGTCTGATGGCCCGCAACATCGTCGGCCGCTGGCTGCTCGAGTTCGGTGAGGGCACCCTGCTGCGGATCCCCCTGGCGGGCTCCGTCTACAAGACCCTCAAGCAGCTCCTGGAAACCTTCCTCCAGGGCAATTCCGCCCGCTTCCGGCGGGTGGTGCTGGTCGAATACCCCCGCGAGGGGCTCTACGCCGTCGGCTTCGTCACCGGGGTGCTGGGCACGGCCATCCAGGCCGATTTCGGCGAGACCATGCTCAGCGTCTTCATTCCCACCGCCCCCAACCCCACCACCGGTTGGTACGCGGTGGTGCCCGAGCGCCTGGTCAAGGACATCGAGCTGAGCGTCGAGGATGCCTTCCGCACGATCATCTCCGCCGGCATCGTCAGCCCCGACGAGCGGGAACCCACCTCCAACCGCAGCTTCGCCAGCCTCCTGGCCCAGCTGCGCGCCCCCCAACCCTCCTGATGCAGAGTCGCACCCTTGCCCGTGAACTGGCCCTGCTGATGCTGGGTCAGGTCAGCGACCGCGGCAGCGGCGCCGAGGCCCCCTCCGGCTCCTTCGACCTGCTGCTCCAGCAGGCCGTCACCAGCCTCAGCCAGCACGTGCGTGAGGCCCTTGACCGTTCCGCCGAGGATCTCCAGCAGGCCCAGCAGCGGCTGCTCGACAGCGAGCTGCAGGACCAGGGGGAGAAGCAGCTGCCCACGGTGCGGCGCCATCTGCAGGAGGGCCTCACCCACGCCGAGCATGCCCTCAACCGCCTGTCCGCCAGCCTGGAGCTGCCGCGCCTGCTGCTGCTGGCCGACCAGGAGGCGGTGCAGCGCGACGCCATCGGCCGCATCCGGGCCGTACTGCGCGACCGCGAAGCCCTCGACGGCCGCATCGATGCGGTGATGGAGGGCTGGCGCCTCACCCGCCTGCCCCGGGTCGACCGGGACATCCTGCGGCTGGCGGTGGTGGATCTGGAGGATTTCGGCACCCCCGCCGCCGTCGCCTGCAGCGAGGCGGTGGAACTGGCCAATCGCTACAGCGACGAGCAGGGGCGACGCATGATCAACGGCGTGCTGCGGCGCTTCACCGCCGCCCGGGTCTGATCAGGAACGCGATGGTCTTCGATTGGTTCAAACGGGCCGTGGCCCAGCCCGCCCCGGCGCCCGACGCCGCCCCTTCGACGGAGCCCTCGCCGGAGCGGGAGCCCCCGCAAGAACCTGAGGGCGCGGCGGCTCCGGTCGAGCCCGAAGCTGCTGCCCCGGTGGCCGTGTCCCCGTCCGAGGCTGCGCCGGCTGTCGCCGCTGCCGCGTCCGCTGCGGCCCCCGTCACCCCCGCCGGCCCGGGGGTCGACGAGGACGCCCTGGCCTGGGCCCGCCAGGCCTACGCCCGGCTGAAGGCCCAGCAGGAGGCGGCCAGCCAGGCCGCGGCGCCCGCCCCGACGCCTTCTCCCGAACCGGCCCCGGCTGCCGAGGCACCACCAGCTCCCGAAGCTGCTCCTGAAGCGCCAGCGCCCCCCGAGCCCGAACCCGCCGCTCCGCCCGTGGCGACCGGCCTGTCCCTGCTGGAGCAGGCCGCCGCCCAGCGCCAGCAGCGCCTCCAGGAGATCACCGCCGCCGAGCCCGCCCCGGCAGCGCCGCCAGTCGCCGCCACACCGGCCACCCCTGCGGCCACCCCCGCGGCAGCGGACGCCGATGCCGCCGACCCCAGCCTCGGCGCCTTCGATGACACCTTCACCTGGTCGGCGGAGGTGCTGGCGGCCCAGGGGCGCAGCGTCGAGGATGTCTCGCTGGAGGAGATCGACTGGCTGGGCCGGCTGCGGCGCGGCCTCGAGAAGACCCGCAAGGGTTTTGTCACCCAGCTGCTGGAGAACCTCGGCGACGACCCCCTCACCCCGGCTGTGCTCGACGACCTCGAGTCCACCCTGCTTCGCGCCGACGTGGGTGTGAAGGCGACCGACAAGGTGCTGGAAGCCCTGCGCCGCCGCCTCAACGAGGAGGTGGTCGACCCGGCCGAAGGCCTCCGCTTCCTCAAGGAGCAACTGCGCGGCCTGCTGGAGGAGCCGATCCGCGCCGGCGGCACCGCCCTGCTGGCCCCCCAGCGCGATCGGCTCAACGTCTGGCTCCTGGTCGGGGTCAACGGGGTCGGCAAGACCACCACCCTCGGCAAGCTGGCCAACCTGGCGGTGCGCAGCGGCTACAGCTGCCTGATCGCCGCCGCCGACACCTTCCGGGCCGCGGCGGTGCAGCAGGTGAGCGTCTGGGGGGAGCGCAGCGGCGTGGCCGTGGTTGCCAATCCCAGTGCCAATGCCGACCCCGCGGCCGTCGTCTTCGACGCCATCGGCGCCGCCCGCTCCAAGGGCACCGAGCTGGTGCTGGTGGACACGGCCGGCCGGCTGCAGACCAAGCACAACCTGATGGAGGAACTGGGCAAGGTGCGGCGCACGATCACCAAGCTGGCGCCGGAGGCGGCGGTGGAGTCGTTGCTGGTGCTCGATGCCAGCCAGGGCCAGAACGGCCTGCGCCAGGCCATGGCCTTCGCCAGTGCCGCGGGCCTCACCGGGGTGGTGCTCACCAAGCTCGACGGCAGCGCCCGCGGCGGTGTCGCCCTGGCGGTGGCCTCCGAGGCGGGGCTGCCGATCCGCTTCATCGGCGCCGGCGAGGGCATCCGCGACCTGCGGCCCTTCAACAGCTTCGAGTTCGTCGAGGCCCTGCTCGCGTCCTGAGTTGGCGGCCCTGCCCGCCTCCTGGGGGCCTCCCCGTCTCTAAGGCCTGCCTGCCGCTGCTACCTTGCGTGTCCTTTGCGGCCGCTCGGTGAGCAGCCTGCCGCCTCCGCAGCCCCATCCCACCCCCACCACGGCGTCCCGTCCCGGCCAGGGGCTGTCCGTCGCGGCCTCGCTGCGCCAGCTGCTCGACAGCCTCGGCCGTGAGCAGCGCCGCAATCTGGAGCTGCTGGCGTCCCTCTCCTTTGCCCTGCGCAGCTACACCAACCTCAAGCGCTTCCTCGAACTGGTGCCCCTGGTGGCCGCGCGCCTGGTGGAGGGGGAGGGCAGCCTGCTCGTGGTGTTCCACGCCGATGGCCGGCTGTGGCGCGAGCAGCTCCAGGCCACCCCCGGCGAGCGCAGCGCCGAGGTGCTGCGCCAGTTGGCCGCCCTTCCCGATGGGCAGTTCCAGAACCAGGAGGGGGACGAGGCCGTCGCGGTGCTGCTCGACCCCCTGATCCAGCGCCTGCTCGGCGCCCACCAGGTGTTCGCCACCTCCGTGGTGGCCCGCAGCCGCCAGCGGGGCCGGCTCTACGTGTTCAGCGACCGGAGCGGCTTCAGTTGGAGCGACGTGCGCCGCCGGCATCTGCAGCTGGTGGCCGACCTCACCGGTGTGGCCCTGGAGAACGAGCTGCTGCAGCAGGACCGGCGCCGCCATGAGCGGCTCGACCGCCAGCTGAGCATCGGTGCCGAGGTCCAGTCCCAGCTGCTGCCCGACCATTGCCCCGTGATCGACGGCGTCGAGCTGGCGGCCCTCTGCCGCCCCGCCTTCCAGGTGGGCGGCGACTACTACGACTTCATCCCCACCCAGCCCCAGCTCACCGGCCACCGGCGCGAGCAGGCCCCCTGGGCGCTGGTGATGGGCGATGTCATGGGCAAGGGGGTGCCGGCCGGCCTGCTGATGACCCTGCTGAGGGGCATGTTGCGGGCCGAGGTGCTCAGCGGACTCCCCCCCGACCGGATCCTCCACGACCTCAACCAGCTGGCCCAGGAGGACCTGGCCCACTCGCACCGCTTCGTCACCCTCTTCTATTCCGATTACGACCCCCGCACCCGCCTGCTGCGCTACGCCAATGCGGCCCACAACCCGCCCCTGCTCTGGCGGCGCCAGTCGGGCCGGGTGGAGCGGCTCGACACCCCCGGCCTGCTGATCGGCCTGCAGAGCGAGGCCGAGTACGGCTGCGGCGAGCTGCAGCTGGAGCCCGGCGACGTGATCCTCTACTACACCGATGGCGTCACCGAGGCCAGCGGCTTCAGCGGCGAGCGCTTCGACGAGGAGCGGCTGGTGAAGGCCTTCCAGGGCGCCTGCCGGGCGGCCCACGAGGCCCAGGCGATCCTGGATCGGCTGTTCGAGCGCCTCGACCGTTTCGTCGGCAGCGACCGCCGGCTCGAGGACGACGCCTCGATGGTGGTGCTGAAGGTGCGGGACGGGGTGGTGCTGCCCTCCCTGCCCCCGACCTGAGACGAATGGCAAGCTGAGGGGCTGAGCGGAATGCCCTGATGGTCGCCGACCCCTCCCCCACCACCTGGAGCGATCGCTTCGAGCAGGGTCTGCATCCGGCGATCGAGCGCTTCAACGCCTCGATCGGTTTCGACATCGCCCTGCTTCAGGAGGATCTCGACGGTTCCGTCGCCCACGCCCGCATGCTGGGCCGCTGCGGGGTGATCAGCGAGTCGGAGGCGGAACGGCTGATCGAGGGGCTCGAGGCCATCCGCGCCGAGGCGGCCGCCGGGCAGTTCACGCCGGGTCTGGAGGCGGAGGACGTCCATTTCGCCGTGGAACGGCGCCTGATCGAGCTGCTCGGCCCCCTCGGCAAGAAGCTGCACACCGGCCGCAGCCGCAACGACCAGGTGGGCACCGACCTGCGCCTCTGGCTGCGGCGCCGGATCGATGCCATCGACGCCGCCCTGGTGCGCTTCGAGCGGGCCCTGCTGGTGCGGGCCGAGGCCCACCCCGACACCCTGATTCCCGGCTACACCCACCTGCAGCGGGCCCAGCCGGTCTGCCTGGCCCACCACCTGCTCGCCTACGTCGAGATGGCCGAGCGCGACAGGCAGCGCCTGGCCGACGTGCGCCGCCGCGTCAACATCTGCCCCCTCGGGGCGGCGGCCCTGGCGGGGACGCCGGTGCCGATCGACCGCCGCCAGACCGCCGCCGAGCTCGGCTTCGAGGCGATCTACGCCAACAGCCTCGATGCGGTCAGCGACCGCGACTTCACCGTCGAGACGATGGCGGCGCTGTCGTTGGTGATGGCCCACCTCAGCCGCCTGGCGGAGGAGGTGATCCTCTGGGCCAGTGAGGAGTTCGGCTTCGTGGGGCTCACCGACCGCTGCGCCACCGGCAGCAGCCTGATGCCCCAGAAGAAGAATCCCGATGTGCCCGAACTGGTGCGCGGCAAGAGCGGCCGGGTCTTCGGCCATCTGATGGGGCTGCTGACGATGATCAAGGGTCTGCCCCTCGCCTACAACAAGGACTTCCAGGAGGACAAGGAAGCCCTCTTCGACGGGGTGCGCACCTGCCTCGACTGTCTCGAGGCGATGGCCGTGCTGTTCGAGGAGGGGCTCGACTTCCGCCCCGCCCGGCTAGAGGCCGCCGTGGCCGCCGATTATTCCAATGCCACCGATGTGGCCGACTATCTGGTGGCCCGTGGGGTGCCGTTCCGGGAGGCGTACCAGCTGGTTGGCGGGCTGGTGAAGGCCTGCCTGCTGGAGCAGCGGCTGTTGGCCGATCTGCCCCTGGAGCGCTGGCAGCAGCTGCATCCCGCCTTCGAGGCGGACATCCATCAGGCGATCGCCCCGCGGCAGGTGGTGGCGGCCCGCCGCAGTGAGGGGGGCACGGGCTTCGAGCGGGTGGCCGAGCAGCTGGCTCTGGCGCGGGAGCGCCTCGATCGCACCCCCTGAGCTCCCCCGGCGGCCGTTGGAATCGCGTGTCTACGTCTAATCTTGGGGGGTCTCGGGCGCCCATGCGCCCCATCGGTTCCCCCTCATCGGTCAGTGAGTATTTTCGTCGGCAATCTTCCCTTCCGCGCCGAGCAGGAAGACGTGGCTGAACTGTTCGCGCCCTTCGGCGAAGTGGTCAACTGCTCCCTGCCCCTGGAGCGCGACACCGGCCGCAAGCGCGGCTTCGCCTTCATCGAGATGGCTGACGCCGACACCGAGACCAAGGCCATCGATGCCCTGCAGGGCGCCGAGCTGATGGGACGTCCCCTGCGCATCAACAAGGCGGAACCCCGCAGCGGTGGTGGCGGCGGCGGCGGCGGTCCGCGCCGCGGCGGCGGCGGCTACGGCGGTGGTGGTGGCGGCGGCTATGGCGGCGGCGGTGGTGGCTACGGCGGTGGCGGCGGTGGTTATGGCGGTGGTGGCGGCGGTTACGGCGCCGATCGCGGTTCCGGGGCCAAGGGCTGGGAGGACCGCAGCTACGGCGGCGGTGGAGCTGGTGGTGGCGGTGCCGCCCCCGATGCTTTTGAGGCGGGCCGCTCCCGCCGGCGCCGCAGCGGTGGTGGCGGTGGGGACTTCGGCGGCGGCGGCGGCGACTACGGCGGCGCCGAGGTCTGAGCCGCCGCGTTCTGAGGCGCGCCCGGCCGCGGGCTGAGCCGCCTTAAAGGCCCCGTTCCTCCAGCTGGCGGGCGGCGGCGTCCAGCACGGCGGGCCCCGCGCCCGCCTGGCCGGCCTCCCGGGTCAGCCAGCCGCGCCAGCCGCGCGCCCCGCTGACCCCTTCCACCACCTGCACCAGGTGCCGGGCGATCGGCCACAGCCGTCCCCCCGAGGCGCACCAGCGTTCGGCGTGGGGGAACACACCCCTCACCACCGTCGAAGCCCGCGCCTGCCCGCGGCCGACGTCCCCGAAGATCCGGCCGTCCACCCCCGCCCAGCGCAGGGGGTGGGCGTAGGCGGCCCGGCCCACCATCACCCCGTCCACCAGGGCCAGCTGCTCCTGGCAGGGGTCCAGGTCCTCCAGGCCGCCGTTCAGTTCGATCGTCAGCTGCGGCCGCTCCCGTTTGAGGCGGTGCACCAGGTCCCAGCGCAGGGGCGGAACGGTGCGGTTCTGTTTCGGATCGAGGCCGTTCAGCCAGGCCTTGCGGGCGTGCACGGCGAAGCGAGCGGCGCCGGCCGCCGCCAGGCTGTCGACGAAGGCCAGCAGTTCCTCGTAGGAGTCCCGATCGTCGATGCCGATGCGGTGCTTCACCGTCACCGGCAGGGGCGTGGCTGCCGCCATCGCCGCCACGCAGCGGGCCACCCGCTCCGGCTCCGCCATCAGGCAGGCCCCGAAGCGGCCCTGCTGCACCTTTTCGCTCGGGCAGCCGATGTTCAGGTTGATCTCGTCGTAGCCCCAGTCGGCCCCCATCCGGGCGGCCTCCGCCAGCAGCTCCGGGTCGTCGCCGCCCAGCTGCAGGGCCAGGGGGTGTTCGCACGGATCGAACCCCAGCAGCCGTTCCAGCCGCTGCTGCCGTTCCCCCATCCGGGAGGGGGAGCCGTCGTGGGCGATGTGGTGCAGCGCCCGGGCCACGACCATTTCGGAGTAGAGCAGGCAGTGCCGGCTGACCTGCCGCATCAGCACCCGGAAGTGCCGATCGGTGCAGTCCAGCATGGGCGCCACACTGAAGCGGTAGTTGTGCTCCATCGCCCCATGCTGCCCAGCCGTGCCTCCGTGGTGGTGGTGGGAGGGGGCCCGGCGGGCTTCATGGCCGCCATCGCGGCCGCCGAAGCGGCCGCCGGCCACCTTTCCGGGGGGGTGCTGCTGCTGGAGTCCACCCCCGAGCCGCTGCACAAGGTGCTGATCAGCGGCGGCGGCCGCTGCAACGTCACCCATGCCTGCTGGGATCCGCGGCTGCTGGTGGATCACTACCCGCGCGGCGGCAAGGCTCTGCGGGGCCCCTTCTCACGGTTTGCCCCCGGCGACACGGTGTCCTGGTTCCAGGCCCATGGCCTGCAGCTGGTGGAGGAGCCCGACGGGCGGCTGTTTCCCCGCTCCAACCGTTCCTCCTCGGTGGTCGACACCCTGCGCCGGGCGGCGACCGCCGCCGGGGTGGCGGTGCACACGGCCGAAGCGGGGCAGGCGGCGGAGGCCCTGCCCGGCGGCGGGTTCCGGCTGCGGCTGCGCTCGGGGGCCGAGCTGCTCGCCGATCGCCTCGTGCTGGCGACGGGCAGCCACCCCAGCGGCCACCGCATCGCCGCCTCCCTCGGCCATGGCCTGGTGGCGCCGGTGCCCTCCCTGTTCACCCTCACCCTGGCCGACCACCCCCTGGTGGCGCTGGCCGGGGTGGCGATGGACCCGGTGCAGCTGGAACTGCTGCTGACCCCCCTGGCGGACTCCGCCACGGCCCCCCCCGCCGCCACCAAGCCCCAGCGCCAGCGGGGGCCCGTGCTGATCACCCACTGGGGCCTCAGCGGGCCGACCACCCTGCGGCTCACGGCCTTCGCGGCCCGGGCCCTGCGGGAGCGCCGCTACCGGGCCGATCTCCGGGTCGACTGGACCGGCGGCCGCAAGCCGGCGGAACTGGAGGGCTGGTTCGCCACGGCGCGCCGCGAGCAGGCCCGGCGTCAGCTCGGCAACTGGCGGCCCTGGCCCGACCTCAGCCGCCGCCTCTGGCTGCACCTGCTGGCCCTGGTCGGGGTCGACGCCAGCCTGCGCTGGGCCGATCTCCCCCGCCGCCATGAGCAGGCCCTTGTCACGGCCCTGCGGGACAGCCGCTACCGGGTCTCCGGCCGCGGCCCGTTCGGCGAGGAGTTCGTGACCGCCGGTGGCATCCCCCTGGCGGAGGTCAACCTGGCCTCGATGGAGAGCCGCCTGCGGCCCGGCCTGTTCCTGGTGGGGGAGCTGCTGGACGTGGACGGGGTGACCGGCGGCTTCAACTTCCAGCACTGCTGGAGTTCGGGCTGGCTGGCGGGGCAGGCCCTGGCGGCTCAGCGACCGGGAGCGTAAGGCTCAGCGCACGTGCTCGTAGATCGAGAACATCGGCAGATACATGGCCAGCAGCACCGATCCCACGATGATGCCCACCAGCACGATCATCGCCGGCTCCAGCATGGAGGTCATGGCCTTCACCATCGTGCTGACCTCGTCTTCGTAGAAATCGGCCACCTTGGAGAGCATGGCGTCCATCTCGCCGGTTTCCTCGCCGATGGCGAGCATGTTGACGCACATCTCCGGAAACACATTCTTCAGCCGCAGGGCCGCGCTCAGGGGCATGCCCTCGCTCACCTCATTCTTGGAGGAGATGATGGCATCGGAAATCACCGAATTGGTGGCCGTTTCCCTCACGATCTCCAGGGAAAGAAGGATCGGAACCCCCGCTTTGGAGAGGGAGCTCAGGGTGCGGCAGAACTGGGCACTGGCCGATTTCTGCAGCAGATCACCGAACAGGGGCAGCTTCAGCAGCAGGCCGTCGATCTGGCGGCGACCCATCGGCGTGTTGTAGGTCGAGACCACCCAGAAGGCAAAGCCGACCAGGCCCGCCAGCAGGATCAGTGCCTTCCACGAGCGCAGGAACTCACTCAGATTCAGCATCATCTGGGTGAACAGGGGCAATTCCGCCCCCAGCTGCTCGAAGACGCTCGAGAAGGTGGGGATCAGGAAGATCGTCATGCCCAGGAACACGGCGATGGCGATCACCAGCACCGTGACCGGATAGCTCATCGCCCCCTTGATCTGGTTCTGGAGCTTGGCGTTGTCCTCCAGCAGCTTGGCCAGGCGCTTGAGGGTGTCGTCCAGGACGCCACCGGCCTCACCCGCCTCCACCAGGGCAATGCTGAGGTTGTCGAACACCTTCGGCCAGCGCCGCATGGCGTTGCCCAGGCTGTCGCCCTGGTTGACGTCCTGGGTCATGCCCGCCAGGGCCAGGCGCATCTTCTTGGAGCGCTGCTGGACCCGCATCAGGTCGAGGCTGCGCAGGATCGGCACGCCGGCATCCACCAGGGCGGAGAGCTTGTTGGCGAACAGGGCCTTGTCGCGGATGCTCACCGGCCCTTCGAGCAGGTCGGCCAGGCCGCTGAAGGAGGAGGGCGTTGTCTTGGCGGACGCCTGGGGGACCTTGGGGCTCTCCTTGCGCACCAGGGTGTTGGCCAGGATGCCGCGGCGACGCAGTTCCCGCCGGGCGACGGAGGGGCTGTCGGCCGTCAGGGTCATCTCGCGGCGCTGGCCGGACCGGGTGGTGTAGGTGACGACGAAGGCGGTCATGGCGGCGCGCGGGGAAAACGGTGATCAGCGTCCGGGGCGGGGGATCAGGCGGGTCTCAGCGGTCGAGCAGCCGAACGAGCTCCTCCGGCTTGGTGGTCTTCACCAACGCCTCCTCGCGGGTGACCCTGCCCTCCTCCACCAGGTTGGCGAGCGCCCGCTCGAGGGTCTGCATGCCCTGGCTGGCGCCGGTCTGGATCTGGGAATAGAGCTGGGAGCTCTTGCCTTCCCGGATCAGGTTGGCGATGGCGGGGGTGTTGATCATGATCTCCTGCGCCATCACCCGGCCGAAGGCCCCGTTGCCGGCGGGTACGGCGCTCTTGCAGAGGGTCTGGGAGAAGACCGCCAGCAGGCTGCCGCTCAGCTGCACCCGGATCTGGGTCTGCTGGCCGGCGGGGAACACGTCCACCATCCGATCCACGGTCTGGCCGGCGGAACTGGTGTGCAGGGTTCCGAAGACGAGGTGGCCGGTCTCGGCGGCGGTGATCGCCAGCTGGATCGTCTCCAGGTCGCGCAGTTCCCCCACCAGGATCACATCGGGATCTTCCCGCAGGGCCGCCCGCAGGGCGTTCGAGAAGCTGCGGGTGTCCTCATTCAGTTCCCGCTGGTGAATGATCGACTTGTCGTTCCTGTAGGTGAACTCGATCGGATCCTCGATGGTGAGAATGTGCTCCGAACGGGTGGCGTTGATGTGCTCGATCAGCGCCGCCAGGGTGGTGGTCTTGCCGGAGCCCGTCGGCCCGGTGACCAGGACGAGACCCTTGGGCTTGCTGCTGATCTCCTCGACGATCGGGGGCAGGCCGAGTTTCTCGAGGCTGGGGATGGAGTTGCCGAGTGCCCGCAGGCAGGCCGCATAGGTGCCCCGCTGGCGGTACACGTTGATCCGGAACCGGGCCACGCCCTTGAGGCCGTAGGAGCAGTCCAGTTCCCAGTTCTGCTCCAGGTTCTTGCGCTGGGCGTTGTTGAGCAGGGAGAAGATCAGACGGTTGCAGCTTTCCTCGGTGAGCTGGGTGTCCTGGATGATGGGACGCAGCTGGCCGCTGAAACGCCCATAGGGCGGATTGCCCGCGGAGAGGTGAAGGTCGCTGCCTCCGGCCTTCACCAGTTCCTGCATCAGGTCCTCGATGAGGAGATCCATCCTGTTCAGCTCCGAACGCACAGACAGTAGGGACATTCCAACCATTCGTCCTCAAGGCCGGCCCCGCAGCTGCGGCAGGTGAGGGTGCTCAGGGCCCGGGCGCGCCGTTCCGATTCCAGGCCCGTGTCGGTGAGCAGCATGCGCTCCACCTCCTCCAGGGTGGTCAGCCCCTCCCGCACCAGATCGAGGCCGTAGCCGAGGAGGGTCTTCATGCCGCTTTCCAGGGCCAGGCGCCGCAGCTCCTCGGTCGTTGCCCGCTTGGCCACGGCGGCGGAGAGGGTCTCGTTCATGCGCAGGATTTCGTAGACCCCCACCCGGCCCTTGTACCCCCGCCCCTGGCAGGTGCTGCAGCAGCCCTCCGAGCCCGGCAGGACCGTGTTGGCGCGGTAGAAGGAGATCTCGGTCTCGTCGGAGGCCACCAGGCCGAAGCGGGCCAGTTCGCTGTGGTTCGGGTGGTACGGGATCCGGCAATCACTGCAGAGGCGGCGCAGCAGGCGCTGGGAGACCACCCCCAGCAGCGAGGCGCTGACCAGGAAGGGCTCCATCCCCATCTCGTCGAGCCGGGCGAAGGCGCTGGCGGCGTCGTTGCAGTGCAGGGTGGTGAGCACCAGGTGACCCGTCAGGGCCGCCTCGATGGCGGTGCGGGCCGTCTCCAGGTCGCGGGTCTCGCCCACCAGCAGCACGTCCGGGTCCTGCCGCATGAAGGCCCGCAGGGCGGAGCTGAAATCGAACCCCTTCTCCCGGTTCACCTGGGTCTGGGTGATGCCGGGAAGGGCGTATTCGATCGGATCCTCGACCGTGGAGATGTTGATCGTGGGGTCGTTGCGCTCCGAGAGCAGCGCATAGAGGGTGGTGGATTTGCCGGAGCCGGTGGGGCCGGTCACCAGGATCATGCCGAAGGGCTTGGAGCCGATGTCCCGCAGGGTGGACCTGGCTTCCTCGTCGGTGATCAGGGTGTCCAGACCCAGCTGGGTGGCGCCGCTGTCGAGCAGCCGCAGCACCACCTTCTCGCCGTAGCGGCCGGGGAGGGTGCTGACCCGGAAGTCCATGGTGCGGCCGCGGAAGTTGCGGCGGATCCGGCCGTCCTGGGGCATCCGCCGCTCGGCGATGTCCAGGTCGGCCATGATCTTGAACCGGGAGGTGACCGCGGGGATCAGCGTGCGGGGCAGCTTGTCGATGCTGCGCAGCACGCCGTCCTGGCGGAAGCGGACCAGCAGGCCGTCCTCCTGGGGCTCCACGTGGATGTCACTGGCGCCGCTGGTGAGCGACTCGATCAGGATCCGGTCCACCAGGCTCATCACCGGCGAGATCCCCTCGCCTGAGCTGCTGGCTTCGAGGTCCTCGGTTTCCGGCGTGACCGGCCCCTGGGGGGTGGCGGCCTGACCCAGATCAAGATCGCGGAACAGGGAGGTGTGCTCCGCACCGGTGACCTGAGGGCGCTGGGTGAGACCTTCTGATGGCATCGACGGGAAGGCGCGGGAGCGAAGCCTGGTGGAGGAGCGTGGCCGAGGTGCGGGCTTCCACCGCTTGTGGAGTGGGCTCCTGGCCATTCAACATAACGGCATCTGACATCCCTGCCAGAACGCATGACCGGCGACATCACTCCCCCCCATGAGGAACGGATCGATCCCCGGGAGGGCGCGGTCGACGCGGCCCGGGTGGAGGAGCTCCTCGAGACCCTGCCGGTGAACCCCGACGGCGGCTCGGATCCCACGGCCTCCGACCAGGGTTCCGGGGCCCCGGACGCCGCCGACCCCGGCGCCGCGCCGGACGGCCCCCAAGCGGGCGGTGACCGCGTCGGCCAGCTGGAGGCCGAGCTGGCGGCCCTGCGCAGCGAGAACGAGTCGCTGAAGGGCCAGTACATGCGCATCGCCGCCGACTTCGACAACTTCCGCAAGCGCCAGACCCGCGACAAGGAGGATCAGCGCCTGCACATCACCTGCACCACCCTCACGGAGATCCTGCCGGTGGTCGACAACTTCGACCGGGCCCGGCAGCAGCTCAACCCCCAGAGCGAGGAGGCCCAGAGCCTGCATCGCAGTTATCAGAACCTCTATAAACAGCTGGTCGACGTGTTCAAGCAGCTGGGGGTGTCGCCGATGCGGGTGGAGGGGGAACCCTTCGATCCCTCGCTTCACGAGGCCGTGCTGCGCGAACCCAGTGAGGAGCATCCGGAGGACGTGGTGATCGAGGAGCTGCAGCGGGGCTACCACCTCGATGGCCGTGTCCTGCGGCATGCCCTGGTCAAGGTGTCGATGGGTCCTGGGCCGGCCGGCGGGTCCCGTTCCGACGGCTCGGCGCCTCCCAGCGAGGGGACGTCCGACTGATGGCCGATTTCTACGACCTGCTCGGTGTCAGCCGGGACGTGGATGCCGACAGCCTCAAGAAGGCCTATCGGCGTCTCGCCCGCCAGTACCACCCGGACGTCAACAAGGATCCGGCTGCGGAGGACCGCTTCAAGGAGATCGGCCGGGCCTACGAGGTGCTCAGCGATCCCCAGGCCCGGGCCCGCTACGACCAGTTCGGTGAGGCCGGCCTGGGGGGTGGCGGCGGCATGCCCGACATGGGCGACATGGGCGGCTTCGCCGACCTCTTCGAAACCTTCTTCAGCGGTTTCGGCGGGGCCGGTGGTGGCGCTGCGGCCGGGGCCCGCCGCCGTGGCCCCCGCCAGGGCGACGACCTGCGCCTGGATCTCACCATCAGCTTCAGCGAGGCCGTCTTCGGCAGCGAGAAGGACGTCCAGATCCGCCACCTCGAGACCTGCACCACCTGCAGCGGTTCCGGGGCCAAGGCGGGCAGCGGCCCCACCACCTGCGGCACCTGCGGCGGCGCCGGCCAGGTGCGCCGTGCCACCCGCACCCCCTTCGGCAACTTCACCCAGGTGGCGCCCTGCCCCACCTGCGACGGCACCGGCCAGGTGATCGCCGATCCGTGCAACGCCTGCGGCGGCCAGGGCCTGCAGCAGGTGCGCAAGAAGCTGCGCATCAACATCCCCGCCGGCGTCGACACCGGCACCCGCCTGCGGGTCGGCCAGGAGGGCAACGCCGGGCAGCGGGGCGGGCCGGCGGGGGATCTCTACGTCTTCCTCACCGTCCAGTCCCACCCCCATCTGCGCCGCGACGGGGTGACGATCCATTCCGAGGTGTCCCTCAACTACCTCCAGGCGATCCTGGGCGACACGATCGAGGTCGAGACCGTCGACGGCCACGAGCCGCTCGAGATACCCCCCGGCACCCAGCCCGGGGCCGTCATCACCCTCCAGGGCAAGGGGGTGCCCCGGCTGGGCAATCCGGTGGCCCGCGGCAACCACCAGTTCACCATCAAGGTGCAGCTGCCCACCAAGCTCAACGGGGAGGAGCGGCAACTGCTGGAGCAGCTGGCCGGACACCACACCAGCAAGGGCCAGCGCCACCACCACAAGAGCGGCCTGTTCGGCGGCCTGTTCGGTTGAACGTCATGGGCGGCTCGCCGGCGGTCCTCGATCTGCGGGGAACGCCCTGCCCGGTGAATTTCATCCGGGCCCGCCTGGCCCTCGAGCCCCTGCCTCCGGGGAGCTGGCTCCGGATCGACCTCGATGGGGGGGAACCGGAGCAGATGGTGAGCGAGGGTCTGCGGAACGAGGGGCACACGGTGCAGCGGGTCGAACCGTCCCCCTTCGCCCCCGGGGACGGGGTGCGGCTGCTGGTGCGACGGGATGGGGGCTGAGCCGCTGCCAGGTCGGGTGGTGGCCCTGCAGGCCAACTACTGCCTGGTGGAGCTCGATGGCCCCGGCGAGACCGGGATCCAGGGCTCCGAGCCCGACAGCGACACCCGCCTGCTCTGCACCCGCCGCACCCGCCTCGACAAGAGCGGCCTGCAGGTGTGCGTCGGCGACCGGGTGACGGTGGCGGCGGTCGACTGGCGGGCCCGGCGGGGGACAGTGGTGGGTCTCGACCCCCGCCACAGCCTGCTGGAGCGGCCGGCGGTCGCCAACGTGAGCCGGGTGGTGGTGGTGGTGGCCGTGGCCGAACCCGGCCTCGACCCCCTGCAGCTGACCCGGTTCCTGATCACCGCCGAGGCCACCGGCCAGCCGGTGCAGGTGGTCCTCAGCAAGGCCGACCTGCTGCCGGCGGCCGAGGTGCGGGCCTGGTGCCGGCGGCTGGAGGGCTGGGGCTACGCCACCGTGGCGATCTCGACCCGCAGCGGTGAGGGTCTGGAGGCGCTCCGGGGCCAGCTGGCCGAGCCGGGTATTGCCGTGCTCTGCGGCCCCTCCGGGGTGGGCAAGAGCAGCCTGCTCAATGCCCTGGCCCCGGCCCTGGAGCTGCGCGTCGCCGCCGTCTCCGGGCGGCTGCGCCGGGGACGCCACACGACCCGGCATGTCGAATTGTTTTCCGTGGCGCCGGGGGCCCTGGTGGCCGATTCACCCGGCTTCAACACCCCCGCCCTTCCCGCCGACCCCCAGACCCTGGCGGCGGCCTTTCCGGAGCTGCTGGCCCGGCTGCGGGCCTCCCCCTGCCGTTTCGCCAACTGCCGCCACCTGGGGGACCCGGGCTGTGCCGTGGGGGACGGCTGGGACCGCCAGGCGATCTACGGCCACTGCCTCGAGGAGGTGGAAGCCGCGGCTGCGGCCCGCCCCCGTGGTGGTGGCCAGGGGCGCCAGGGGGAGCGGGGCCTGCGTCAGCGGGGCGACCGGCTCGAACCGCTGCTCGATCCCCAGCTGCGCCGCTCCTCCCGCAGCACCCGGCGCCAGGTGCTGGAGCAGGACCTGCCGGCGCTGGAGGGGGACCTCAGTTCCCCAGACCGGGAAGATTCAGATCCAGACCACCGGTGAGGGTTTCCATGCGCTCGCGCATGGTGCCGGTGGAGACCTCGTAGGCCTTGCAGAGCGCCGCCAGCACGGCCGCCTCGACCGTCTCGACGGGTTCGGCGAGCAGCTCGGGGCTCAGCTCGACCCGCAGGGGCTGCTGGTTGCCGGAGAGCCAGACGCTGGCGCGACCCTCGGGGTCGCTGCCCTGCAACTCCATCGCATCGAGCTCCTCCTGGAGCTTCTGGGCGTCCTGCTGAATCTGCTGGGCCTTGCGGAAGGCCTCGGTCAGCTGTCCGAAATTGGGAAGTCCGAAGCCGGCCATGCCAGGGGGTCGTCGTATGGGGGCAGGCTAGAACCCCAGCCGTTGGACCTCCGGGTGCAGCCGCACCCCGCGGCTCTCCAGCACCCGCTGCTGCACCAGTCGGATCAGGGCGTCGATGTCGGCGGCGGTGGCGGCCCCGGTGTTGACGATGAAATTGGCGTGGATCGGGGACACCTGGGCATCGCCGATGGCGAGTCCCTTGAGGCCGAGGGATTCGATCAGCTGGCCGGCCTTGAGCGGTTCGGGATTGCGGAACACGCTGCCGCAGCTGGGTTGTTGGTAAGGCTGGGTGCTGGTGCGGCTCTGCAGGTTGGCGCTGGTGCGGGCGGTGAGCACCGCGGGATCGTGGCCGGGCTCCAGCCGGAAGCGGGCCGAGAGCACCAGCAGCGGCTCCTCCTGCAGGCGGCTGTGGCGGTAGGCGAAGGCCAGGTCGCTGGCGGCCAGTTCGAAGGGGGCGTCGGGCCGGCGGGGATCCAGCACCCGCACCGACACCAGCCACTCGGCGGTGCAGCCCCCCTGGGCGCCGGCGTTCATCACCACCGCGCCGCCCACTGTCCCGGGGATGCCGACGGCCCACTCCAGCCCCCGCAGGCCGCCGCGGGCCGCCTTGCGGGCCAGGGTGGGGATCGGTTCGCCCGCCTCGGCCTCCACCCAGCCCTCGCCCGTGTCCAGGCGGCTGCCCTGCAGGCGCCGGTTGCAGAGGGTGAGGCCGTCGAGGCCGCCGTCGGCGATCAGCAGATTGGAGCCCGCGCCGATGCAGCGGAAGGGGAGGCCCGAGGCCGCCGCCCAGGCGGCATGGGCGATCAGCTCCCCCTGGTCGGCGGGTTCGGCGAACCAGGCGGCCGGCCCGCCCACTTTCCAGGTGGTGTAGTCCCGCAGGGCGACCGCGGCCCGGGGCTGGCTGAGCGGGGCCGTCGCCATCCCCTCAGGCCACCAGCGCGGTGGGGCGGCCCCGTTCGTCGAGGGCCCCCAGGCGGTCCCAGAGGCTGTTGACGTCGCCGGCCCCCATCGCCAGCACCAGGTCGCCGGGGCCTGTGCCACCGGCCACCAGCTCCGCCAGTGCCTCCATGCTGGCCGCCACCGCCACCGGCAGGTCGGGGGCGAGGGCCCGCACCGCCTCGGCCAGGGCCGGGCTGGAGATCCCCGCCATCGGGGCTTCGCCGGCCGCATAGAGGGGCGCCAGCAGCACGGCGTCGGCCTGGGTCAGGGCGGCGGCGAAATCATCCAGGAACTGGGCGGTGCGGGTGTAGCGGTGGGGCTGGAACACGGCCACCAGTCGCCGGGGCACCAGGGGCAGCGGGCTGCGGCCGCTCTCCACCATCAGCCGGGCCATGGCGATCGTGGCGGCCACTTCGCTGGGGTGGTGGGCGTAGTCGTCGACGATCGCCCGGTCCTGCCAGAGCCCGCGGCAGTCGAAGCGGCGTCCGGGGGGTCGCAGGCCCGCCACCGCCCGGCGCAGGTCCTCGAGGGGCACGCCCTCGAGCCGGCAGGCCGCCATGGCGGCCACGGTGTTGCTGAGGTTGTGGCGGCCGGGCAGGGGCACCTCCAGCGTGCCGAGCGCCTCCCCGTGCTCGTACCAGGTGGCCAGGGTGCCGTCGCCCCGCTCCTCCAGGGGGATGGCGGCGAAGTCCACCCCCTCGCTGCTGCGGGTCGACCACCAACTGCTGGCCTGGAAGTGCTCGCGCAGCACCGGGCAGTCGCGGTTGGCCAGCAGGGTCGCGCAGCCGCCGGCGAAGGTCTGCAGGGTGGCCACCAGGGCGGCCAGGTCCGGGTAGTGGTCGGTGTGGTCGAGCTCCACGTTGGTGAGCAGCCCCAGCCGGGGCCGGAACTTCACCAGGGAGCCGTCCGACTCGTCGGCCTCGGCCACCAGCAGCCGGCCCCGGCCGTGGCGGCCGTTGCTGCCGAAGGCGGGCACGATGCCGCCGATCACGGCGGTGGGGTCCTCGCCGACGGCCTCCAGGAGCGTGGCGATCAGGGTGCTGGTGGTGGTTTTGCCGTGGCTGCCGGCCACCGCGATCGAGGGCTGGGCATTGATCAGGGCCGCCAGCACGTCGGAGCGGTGCACGATCGACAGCCCGCGCCGCCGGGCCTCGGCCAGTTCCTCGTTGGCGGCGGGCACCGCCGAGCTGATCACCACCAGGGGATCGGCCACCGTTGCGCCCTCCAATCCGCTCTCCACGGCGCCTTCCGGTCCTTCCAGGCCGGCGAGCACCGCGGTGATCGTGGCGGCGGTCTGCTCCTGGAAGACCCGCACGCCGGCGCATCCCAGCCTCTCCAGCACCGGACTGGGACGGGGGTCGGAGCCGCTCACCCGGAAGCCCCGCTCCGCCAGGATCCCCGCGAGGGCGGACATGCCGATCCCCCCGGCTCCGATGAAATGGAGCGGCTGACGGCGATCGAGCTTCGGGATCAAGGGGGACTCCAGGCCTCGCCGAAAATAACGGCAGATCGGCCCTCCCCCCTCTGCGGGATACTGCGCTTTGCCGACCGTCCGATCCGGGGCCTGTGGCTGCGGGAAAGAGCAGGACCCCATTTCTGTATGATCGGCAGCCAAAATCCCCCCTTGCTAGCGGGTTCCACCGCTTTCTGCCATGACCTTGCGCGTTGCGATCAATGGATTTGGCCGAATCGGTCGGAACTTCATGCGCTGCTGGCTGAGCCGCGGTGAGAACACCGGCATCGAAGTGGTCGGCCTGAACGACACCTCCGATCCGAAGACCAACGCCCACCTGCTCCAGTACGACACGATGCTCGGCCACATCCGCAATGCGGTCGTGAGCCACACCGAGGACACGATCGTCGTGAACGGCAAGCACATCAAGTGCTTCTCCGACCGCAACCCCCTCAACCTGCCCTGGAAGGAATGGGGCGTGGATCTGGTGATCGAGGCCACCGGGGTGTTCATTGACCAGAAGGGCGCCGGCAAGCACATCGAGGCCGGTGCCAAGAAGGTTTTGATCACCGCCCCGGGCAAGGGTGAGGGTGTGGGCACCTTCGTGGTGGGCGTCAACGCTGATCAATACCGCCACGAAGACTTCGACATCATCAGCAATGCCAGCTGCACCACCAATTGCATGGCACCGCTGGTGAAGGTGCTCGACCAATCCCTCGGGATCGTGAAGGGCATGATGACCACCACCCACAGCTACACCGGTGATCAGCGCATCCTCGATGCCTCCCACCGCGACCTGCGCCGCGCTCGCGCCGCCGCCGTGAACATCGTGCCCACCAGCACCGGTGCCGCCACCGCGGTGGCTTTGGTGTATCCGCCGATGAAGGGCAAGCTCAACGGCATCGCCCTGCGCGTTCCCACCCCCAATGTCTCGGTGGTCGACATGGTGCTTGAGGTGAGCCGCGCCACCACCAAGGAGGAGGTGAACAGCATCTTCAAGGCCGCTTCCGAAAACGGCATGAAGGGCATCATCAAATACTGCGATCTGCCCCTGGTCTCCACCGACCACGCCGGCACCGATGAATCCACGATCGTGGATGCCGACCTCACCCTGGTGATGGACGGCACCATGGTGAAGGTGATCTCCTGGTACGACAACGAGTGGGGCTACAGCCAGCGCGTGGTGGATCTGGCCGAAGTCGTGGCCAGCAACTGGAAGTGAGCCGGCGGGCTCCCGTCCTCAGCTGAATCCGTTGGCTGAATCCCTCAGCCGAAATGCCGGAAGGCGGCGGTCGGGGGGGCGATAGGGCCTCCCCCCTCCGCCCAGCCGAGGGCCCCGCAGGGCTGGGTCTCCGCCAGGCGTCCGATCCACCGCGCCCCCTCCAGCCGCTCCACCAGGGCCTCGGCCCAGGCCGGCTCCAGGGCGAGCACCAGCTCGAAATCCTCCCCGCCCCAGAGGCACCAGTCCTCCCCCTGGGCCTGGCCGGCCAGCTCCGCCGCCACGGGGAGAGCGCCGTGGGTGAGCAGGGCTGTGCAGCCGCTGGCGACGGCCAGGCACGAGGCCGCGGCCGCCAGGCCGTCACTGCTGTCGCAGCCGGCCACCCGCCAGTCCAGGCCGGCAGGGCGGCAGGCGCCCAGGGCCGCCACCGCATCGAACCGGGGTACGGGCCTGCGGTGGGCACGGATCGCCCGCTGCCGGCTGGCCAGCGGCAGGTCCGCCAGCGCCTCGCCCCGCAGCAGGGCCAGGCCCAGGCGGCTGAGCCCATGGGCCCCGGTGCTGACCAGCGCATCGCCCGGCTTGCCGTCCCCGCGGCGGATCGCGCCGCCCCCCGCCGGCAGCTGGCCCAGGGCGGTGACGGCGAGCAGGCGCTGGCGTCCGCCGCTGCAGTCGCCCCCGAGCAGCACGCCCCCGTGGGCCCCCAGCAGTTCCGCCATGCCGCCGTAGGCCCCCTCCACCCAGGCCCAGGGGGTGTGGCCCGGGGCCACCAGGGCCACGGTGAGGCCAATGGCGCCGTGGCAGCCCATGGCCGCCAGATCGGAGAGGTTGGCCGCCGCCGCCCGCCAGCCCACGTCGCCGGCGCCCATCGTCGCCTCGCTGAAATGGACGTCCTCCACCAGCACGTCGGTATTGACCACCAGCGTCGGATCGCCTGCCGGATGGCCCCCCAGCAGGGCCGAACCCAGCAGGGCGGCGTCATCGTCGAACTGCCCCGGGGGGGCGAAGGCGCCGAGGCGCCGGATAAGCTCCGTTTCCCCCAGCTGCGCCAGGGTGGGCCCCTCAGGCATGGGGGCGCAGGTTGTCGGCCCCCTCAACCACCGACGCCCGGACGATGCCGTCATCGGCGGTGAGCTCCTCGAGCACGTCGAAGCCGTCCACCACATAACCGAAGGCCGCGTAGCGCCCGTCGATGAGGTTGAGGCCCGCCGGGGTGAGCTCGGGTTCGAACAGGAACAGGAAGAACTGGGAGGAGCCGTCGCCCAGGCCCTCATCGGAGTGGGCCCATCCCAGGGTGCCCTTGCTGGCGAAGGGCAGCACCGGTTCGGCCTTGAACATCCCCAGATCCTCGAAGGTCTGGTTGTAGAAGGGGGCCTCCTGGCCGGGCACCATGATCTCCAGGGGCACCTGGCGCTCCTGCTTGGTGGCCGGATCCACGTAGCCGGTCTGGGGGCCGGCGGGATCGCCCGTCTGGAGCACGTAGAAGTCCTCGGCGCGGTTGAAGGGCAGGCCGTCGTAGAAGCCCCGCTGCACCAGATCCACGAAGGCGCCGGCGGTCAGGGGCGCGTTGTAGCCGTCCACGACGGCGGTCAGGTCACCCTTGGTGGTGGTCAGCCGCACGGTGGCGCGGCCCAGCAGTCGGGGCAGGGCGTCGAACTCGGCGGGAATCGTGAACGGGAAGGGCCCCACCAGCAGGGCTTCCGCCTGGCCGATGTCGGCCAGGGCCTCCCGGCGGGTCGCCAGGAACCGGTCCCGGTCCTGGGCCTCGCCGGCGGCCGCCAGATCCTGCAGGCGCACCTCCGTGTCGGCCAGCAGGGTTTCGGCGGTGGGCCGGTCGGCGGCATCGAAGCTGGCCAGGATCCGCTCGCGGCTGCCGCCGAGCTGGGACTCGGCCCGGCGCACGGAGCCGGTCAGGCTGCTCCAGCGCTTGGCCCGCAGGTCGTCGCTGGTGTCCTCGAGGCGGTGCTGCAGCGCCTGCAGGTCGCGCTGCTCGATCGGCAGGGCGTTGCGCAGCAGGGCGGTGGGATCGCTGACGGCGTTGCCCTGGGGCAGGTAGGCCCAGGCGGCGGGAACCGCCAGCAGCAGGGTCAGCACGAGGGTCAGGGCGGCCCCCAGCCGGGCGGCCAGCGTGGTGGTGAACCCGATGCGCCTGCGTCGCCGGTCCATGCTTCCCCTGTGACTGCCTGGACTTTGGCACAACCGGCCCGGGCTTCCGCCGCCGCCGTCCTGGGTGCGCCTGTAGCCAGACGTACAATCCCCCGATCCGATCCGCCGGAATGATCTCCAGCAACGACTTTCGTACCGGCACCACGATTGAGCTGGATGGCCAGGTCTGGCGTGTCGTCGAATTTCTGCATGTCAAGCCCGGCAAGGGTTCGGCCTTCGTCCGCACCAAGCTCAAGGGCGTCCAGAGCGGCAACGTGGTCGAGAAGACCTTCCGCGCCGGGGAGACCATGCCCCAGGCCCAGCTGGAGAAGTCGACCCTCCAGCACACCTACATGGAAGGCGATGACTACGTCTTCATGGACATGGCCTCCTACGAGGAGACCCGCCTGACCGCCAAGCAGATCGGTGACGGCCGCAAGTACCTCAAGGAAGGCATGGAGGTGAGCGTCGTCTCCTGGAACGGCAAGCCCCTGGAGGTGGAGCTGCCCAACTCGGTGGTGCTCGAGGTCACCCAGACCGACCCCGGCGTCAAGGGCGACACCGCCACCGGCGGCACCAAGCCGGCCATCGTCGAGACCGGCGCCCAGGTGATGGTGCCCCTGTTCATCACGATCGGCGAGAAGATCAAGGTCGACACCCGCACCGACAGCTATCTGGGCCGGGAGTCCTGATCGCCATGCAGCTCGATCACGACCAACTGCGCCAGCTGCTGGCCCTGCTCGGGGACAGCGACATCCAGGAACTCAAGCTCGAGGGCGACGACTTCCGCCTCGAGGTGCGCCGCAACCTGCCGGCCCCCGCTCCGGCGACGGTCACCATGGTGCAGGCTCCGGCCGGGGCACCGCCGCCGCCACCCGCCCCCGCGGCCCCGGTCGGCGCCGCCCCCGGCCCGTCGGCACCCCCGCCCCCGGCCGCCTCGGTGCGCAGCGATCTGCAGGCCGTCACGGCGCCGATGGTGGGCACCTTCTACCGCTCGTCGGCCCCGGGTGAGGCCCCCTTCGTGGAGGTGGGCAGCCGCATCAGCGCCGGCCAGCCCGTCTGCATCCTCGAGGCGATGAAGCTGATGAACGAGCTGGAGTGCGAGTTCAGCGGCGAGGTGGTGGAGATCCTGGTGGAGAACGGCACGCCGGTGGAATTCGGCCAGGTGCTGATGCGGATCAAGGCGGGCTGACCGCCCACTCAGGCGCTGGCTGACCCAGCTCCCAGGCCGTCTGGATCGCCGCCGCCATGCTGTCGGCCCTGGCGACGCCCTGGCCGGCGATCGCGAAGGCGGTGCCGTGGTCGGGGGAGGTGCGCAGGAAGGGCAGACCCAGGGTGGTGTTGACGGCGGCGTCGAACGCCAGCAGCTTCACCGGGATCAGGCCCTGGTCGTGGTACAGCGCCAGGTAGCCGTCCGCCCCTTCGGCCTGGCCCCTCCAGGCGGCCGCCGCCTCCAGCCAGCAGGTGTCCGGCGGCACGGGCCCCTCGAGCCGCACCTCCGGATGCTGGCCCTGCCAGCGCTCGAGGGTGGGAATCAGCCAGTCCTGCTCCTCCCGCCCCAGGTGGCCCCCCTCCCCCGCATGGGGGTTCAGGCCCGCCACCACCAGCCGGGGGCGGCTCCGGAAGCGGCGGCAGAAGGCCAGCAGGGCGTCCAGCCGCCGGTGCACCAGCTCCGGGCCGAGACGGGCGCTCACGTCCGCCAGTGGGATGTGGGTGGTGGCCAGGAGTGTGTTGAGCCGCCAGCCGCCTGCGGGGGCCACGGCGGTGAACAGCATCCCGGCGTCGGCGGCGCCGGTCAGTTCCGCCAGCCGCTCGGTCTGGCCGGGGTAGGCATGGCCCGCCGCCTGCCAGCTCGCCTTGGCGATCGGGGCCGTCACCAGGGCCCGGCCGCCGCCGGCGCCCACCAGCGCCACGGCTTCGGTCAGCCAGGCGAAGCTGGCGGCACCGGCGGCGGGGCTGCTTATCCCCGGGACCACCGGCTGCTCCAGGGGGATGTCCACCAGGGGGAAGGCGGCGGGGTCGGCCAGGGGCGCGTCGCTGCGGGCCAGCAGCTGATGATGGCACTCCCGCAGCCAGCGTCCGCAGCCCACCAGCACCACCTCCTGGCCGGCGGGCCGTGGCCGGGCGAGGGCCTTGAGGGTCACCTCGGCGCCGATGCCGGCGGGATCCCCCAGGGCGATGACGAGGCGATCCGCAGTAGTTTTCATGCCATCGGGCGCTGTCGGGGTCGGTTCATGGTCCGCTTACTGGTGCTGGGTGTGCTGCTGCTGGGAGGGGGGCTCGCCTTCCGCAACGAGTGGGTCGTGGTCAACTGGGACAAGATGGGCAAGGACACGGGGCTCTCGTCCCTGATTGATCCATCGATGTTCGGCTCTCAGAAGAAGTCACCGCTGCCGGACGACAAGCCCTCCCGGTAGGTGGGGTAGAGCAGGCGGTAGCCGAGGTCGTCCCTGAGCCTCCGGCTGCTCGCCCGTCGATTCTCGCTCCAGAAGCTGCGGGCCATGGGACCCATGGCCGCGGCCACGTCCTCGTAGCGCTGCACCTCCGGCAGCCGGCAGCCCAGCAGATGGGCGGCCAGACCCAGGATCTCGCTGGAGGGACAGGGGAAGGTGTCCGCCAGGATCAGGGTGTCCGGCCTGGCCTCGGGGGGCAGGGCGATGGTGTGCAGCACCGCGCCGACGATGTCGTCGACGTGCACCCGTGAGAACACCTGGCCGGGCTTGTGGATGAGCCGTGCCGTGCCGTTGCGCAGGCTCACCATCGGATTGCGGCCGGGGCCGTAGATGGCGGGCAGCCGCAGCAGCTGCACCGGCAGGCCGCTGCGGCGCCAGGCCTGTTCGCAGGCCAGCCGGGCCTGGCTGCGCTCCAGCAGCGGCCGGGTCGGGCTGGTCTCGTCCACCCAGGCACCGCCGGTGTCGCCGTAGACCCCGGTGGTCGAGAGGTAGCCCACCCAGGCCGGTGCAAGCTGACGCAGCCGGGTCTCGAGGGACTCCAGCACCGGATCGCGGCCGCCGGCATCGGGGGGGATCGTCACCAGCACGTGGCTGACCCCGGCCAGGTCGGCCTGGGTGGGCAGGGCCCCCTGGTCGGGATCGAAGTGCAGCCAGCCCTGGGCGTCCCCTGGCGGGGCCGGCTGGCGATGGGTGAGCAACACCGGCACACCGGCCCCCTCCAGGGCCCGGGCGACACGGCGGCCGGTGTAGCCGCCACCGAGCACCAGCATCCGGTCGATGACGGCGGCGGCGGCGGGCAGGGCCGGGTGGTCGATCCCGACGGCGGCGTCCCCCGGGTTGACAGAATCCTCCGCCATCAGTACATCTGTATCACCGTCCGTTCTCCCATCCCGTGACCACCTCGTCGTTCGGTGCCAGTCTCCCTGCCGGCCTGGCGCCATCCCGCCCCCTCTGTCGCCCACTCGAGCGGGCCCTCGGCCAGCCCCTCGCCGGCGGCGGCCATCGGGCCCCGGCGCACCGGCACCGGGCCGTCGCACCCCTGCTGCTGGCCGTGGCTCTGGTGCTGGGGGCCGGGGTGCTGGCGCCGGAGCAGCCCCTCGATCAGGAGGCCATCTGCCACCGCCACAACGGGGTGGAGGCCTGCCGCGTCTGGTGAGTCACTTCCGCTTCGGCGGCCGTGGCTGTCTCCGGTTCGGCGGGGGCCACCCATTGGAGCAGCCGCAGCGCCAGGCGCAGATCGCCATCCGTCCAGGCCCGCAGGGCCATCGCCCGGCGCGGGTCGTAGAAGGGCTGGCTCCGATACCAGACGAAGGCATCGCTGTCCCCCTTGCGGCCGTTGCAGCCCAGGCAGGCCGGCACGCAGTTTTCGGTGATGCTCTGGCCTCCGCGGCTGAGCGGATGCACGTGGTCGATGGATTCCGACGCTTCGCCGCAGTAGAGGCAGCGGCGGCCTGTCATCCGGTGCAGCGACTGTCGCCATCGACGCGCTCGCAGCTTGGGGCAGAGATCTTCAAGAAAGACTCCATCCCTGGCCTGCATCAGCGCGCCTCGGTTGGCGGAAGTTTGCCCTCAGCGTCCCGGGTGTCAATGTGTTGTTGATTGCTTTTTGCCGCATTGGCCTCCCCCCTGGTGCAGATGCGCCTGGGCGCCTCGGGTCTGATCGAGGTGGTCAGTCCGTTCGACGCGGTCACCCAGGCCCAGCTGCGGGCCATTCGCCCCCGGGGCCAGTGGCTCAGCCGCCGGGGCTGCTGGCAGTTCCCCCTCGAGGCGGCCGCTGGGCTGCAGTTGCAGTGCGCCGGGCGCTTTCCGGTCACTCCGGAGCTGGCCCGCTGGTTCGGCTGGCTGGGGCAGCCCCTGCCGCCCCTCCCCCCCCACCGGGCCCTGGTGGCGGCGGCTGCCGCCGCCGATGCGCTTCCCGATGGCCGCCGACTGTTCCGGCACCAGCGGCTGGCGGTTCGCTGGTTGCTCGCCCGCCGCGGCGCCGTGCTGGCCGATGCCATGGGCCTCGGCAAGACCCTCAGTGCCCTGGTGGCCGGCCGCGCCCTGGTGCGCCTGGCCGACTGCCGGCTGCTGGTGGTGGCCCCGGCAGGGCTGCACCACCACTGGCGCCAGGAGGCGGCGGCCCTGGGCCTGCGGCTGGAGCTGCACAGCTGGGCCCGGCTGCCGACCGAGCTGCCGGCCGCCGGCACGGTGCTGATCGCCGACGAGGCCCATTTCGCCCAGACCCTCCAGGCCGCCCGGACCCAGGCGTTCCTGCGCCTGGCCCGCCATCCGCGCCTGCGGGCGATCTGGCTGCTCACCGGCACGCCGATGAAGAACGGCCGGCCGGTCCAGCTCTTTCCCCTGCTGGCCGCCATCGGCCACCCCCTGGCGGCCGACCAGCGCCACTTCGAGGAGCGCTACTGCCAGGGGCACTGGCGGGAGCAGGGGGGGCGGCGGATCTGGCAGGCCAGCGGCGCCAGCCAGCTGGAGGAGCTGCAGCGGCTGGTGCGGCCCCTGGTGCTCCATCGCCGCAAGGGCCAGTGCCTGGATCTGCCCCCGAAGCGGCGGCTGGAGCGGCCCGTCAGCCTTGACCCCGCCGGCGCCGAGACCTTCGAGCGGGCCCTGCGGGAGCGGATCGACGACTATCGCCGTCGGGCCCTGGCTGGCGAGGTGCGCCGCGATGCCGAAGCCCTGGCCGTGTTCACGGCCCTGCGCCAGATCGCCTCGCGCCACAAGCTGGATGCCACCGTTGCGCTGGTGGCCGAGCTGGTGGCTGCCGGTGAGGCGGTGGTGGTGTTCACGGCCTTCGTGGCCACGGCCCTGGAGCTGCATCGGCAGCTGGGCCGGCCGGGGGACGGGGGCCCCCTGGTGGGCGCCGTGCCGCCGCTGCGCCGGCAGAAGCTGGTGGACGCCTTTCAGTCGGGCCGATCCCCCGTGCTGATCGCCACCTACGGCACCGGCGGCCTCGGCTTCACCCTGCACCGGGCCCGGCATGTGGTGCTGGTCGAGCGGCCCTGGACCCCGGGCGACGCCGAGCAGGCGGAGGACCGTTGCCACCGCATCGGCATGGGGGCCTCGCTCACCAGCCACTGGCTGCAGCTGGGTGTCGCCGACCGGCTGGTGGACGACCTGATCGCCAGCAAGGCCGAGCGGATCTCCCTGCTGCTGCAGGGCCAGGACAGCCTGCGTCGCCAGCGGGCCCTGCCGGCTCTGGTGCGCCAGTGGCTGGAGAGCAGCTGAGCAGCTGGCGGGATCTCAGCCGCCTGGACGGGCGGGGGCGTCCTCGGCACAGCTGCTCTGGCGCACCTCCAGGTCCTGGCGCAGGATCGGATCGAGCTTGTTCTTGGGCACCGCTGCGGCCAGAACCGTGGCCCGGGCGATGTCCCGGCAGGCCGCGGTGGTGTTGCCGGCCAGGGTGTGCAGCAGGAAGCGCTCGTTGAGCGGTCCCGGATCCTTCGGGAAGGCCGCCACCACCCGGTCGCACTGGCGCAGGGCGCCGGGAAGGTCCTCCAGCTTCACGATCTGCAGGCAGTCCTCCCGCGTGATCGGCCGCTGGGGCAGGGGCTCCTCGGCACAGCCGCCCAGGAGCACGACCAGCAGCAGGCCCAGGTGCCGGGCGGTGGGTCGCAGGCGGGCCCGCTCAGTTGTAACGCTCACTCCGGGTCATGCCGCTGCCACCAGCCTTACCACCGCCGACGACCGAGATGGAGGTGGGACCGGGTTCCGGGCTGGCCGCGGTGCTGCCGGTGGAGCGCGGCGCATAGAGATCCCCCAGGAAGCGGCCGCAATCGGGGAAGGTGCCGGGGTTCTGGACCACGGCCTCGGTGATCATCACGGCGGCGTGTTCGGGTGAGGTCTTGAACAGACCGGCGCTCTGGCGCTTGATCAGGGCATAGGCGGCCGTCCAGCTGACTTCGTGGACGTTGCCGTTGTTGCGCATGAAGCAGTACACCTGGGCCCCCTTGCCCCCGGGGCCCTCGATGTCATTGCCTGCCCGGGCACCCTGGGCGGTGCCGGCGCCGGCCAGCAGGACGGCCGCCGCCGCCAGGACGATCGGGCCCAGTCGGTGAGAGAGAGAGTGGCGTGTGGCCATCGGACCGGAAGGGAAGAACGAGGTGGCCCAACGTATCGACCCCTGCGGCCCTGTCCAGGGTGGTCAGCCGCCCGGTGGGGTGGCGGTCGTCGGCAGCACCAGCCGCACCACCAGCGGCAGGATCACCAGCACGGTGATCAGGCGCACGGCGTGGAGGGTGGCCACCGCCGCCCCGACGCCGAACTCCGCGCCCACCAGGCTCATGCCGCTGATGCCCCCCGGGGCCGCCCCCAGCAGGGCCACCACAGGATCGACGCCCATCAGTCGGCTGCATCCGAGCCCCACCACCAGGCCGGTGAGCACCAGGGTGACCGTGATCAGGAGGGCGGGTCGCCACAGCTGGCGCAGTTCCAGCAGGGCCGTGCCGGTGAGGCCCGTGCCGATCACGGTGCCGATGCCGATCTCCAGCAGGGTGCGGGTGCCCACCGGCCACTGGGCCACCTCCAGCCGCCCCGTCACGCTGACCAGGGCGGCCCCCAGCAGGGCTCCGGCCAGGGGGGCCGCCGGGATGCCGGTGCGCAGGGCCAGCAGGCCGCCGGCCATTCCGGCCAGCGCGTACATCAACAGATGCCAGACATGGTTCATCCGCCGTGAAGCCCGATCAACGGGGACCACTCTGGGAGATGGAGGCCACAGGTGCTTGAGGGGCTGCTCCGGGTGTGTTGTCATGCGGCACAGCCCAGTCGCTTTCCCCGCCATGGCCCCCGCCTCGGTGTCGTTCCGCATCAGCCGCAATGCCGAAGATCTCGCCGAAACCATCCATGCCCTCTCCCAGCGTCTGGTGACCCTGGAGCAGCGCCTGGCGGCGGTGGAGCTGCAGGCCTCCAACCAGGACAGGCCGGACGCCCAGGAGCTGGCCAGCCTCGACAACGTCGAGCGGCTGCTGCAGGACTGCCGCCATCTGCTGGAGATCGGCACCCCATCCGAGGCGCCCCCCGCGTTCGAAAGCCAGGAGGACGTCGCCTACCCCAACGCCGCCTGAAGCCGCGCCCCCCTGGTCAAGGGTGTCAAAATAAAAAGAAAGCGGGTCATGGCCTTCCCCACTTCCCCTTACCAGTCGTCCTCCGGCGCCCTGCACGGCCAAGGTGCCGCCCCTCGCGGCGCCAGCCCAGCTCCCCACTGCAAGCTCCGCACCCATTCCCAGGAGGAGGGCGACCACCAGCTCGAGAAGCTCGAGTTCGCCCTCGCCGTCGCCCTCACCCGGGGCGACCAGCAGCGCTCCGACCAGCTGCGCTCCCAGATCGCCGCCCTGGGGGGCAACCAGGAGGAGCCGGGCACCTGAGCCAGGCTCCTGAGCCGGCAGGCTGCCGGTCCCCAACCGCCGCGCGAACGGCAGCGGCTTGAACGGCAGCCTCTCCAATCGCAGCGTCTCCAACGAACCGATTGGACCGATGGGGTTGGAGGGGGTTCATCTCTTTTCCCCCTGTCTTCCGCCCATGCGGGACACGCTGTTATGTTCTGCCGTAAGATGTAAACAGAAAAGGGGGCGTTGAATGCCAACCCACCCTCTTTACATGTTTTCGAAGCTGCGAAGTCCTCGCCGGTCATGATTGTTGCCAATCCACCTGCTCCCGTCACCTTGACGCTGGAGACCCCCGCACGTCCCAGGTCCGGCGTGTCCCCGCTGTCCGATCCGGGAGCTCGCCAGCGTCTGCTGTTGCAGGCGGCTTCACTCAATGAGCAGGCGCGGCTGGCAGCCGGCGAGGGGGACATCGATGCGTCGGCGCGAGCGATTCTCCAGGCCCTCGACTGCGAGCGCCGGGCCGGTGGCCTCGGCCTGCAGGTGCTGCAGCTGATCAAGCCCCGGGCCTGATCCCATCGTTCAAAAATCAGGGGCTGGCTGAGGTTTCAGGGTCGTCTTTCCCCAACCTTCTGCTGAACCCGCTGGCTGGCAGGATTCATCCCGATTCACGGTCCTAGCGGCACTCCATCGGTCGCCCTGCCATTACCGACGAGGGTGCCCGATCGCCGTTGCTCACAACGATGTGGCTGTTCAGCGCATGGACCTTCCATCCATGGATCTTCCATTCCATGGTTCCTGTCTTCGGGGTTCAAACTTCAGGCCAGCCGATGACCTCAGCCGTGAAGTTTATGAATGATCATCAAGCGGGTGACCGGATTCGAACCGGCGACGTTCAGCTTGGGAAGCTGACATTCTACCACTGAATTACACCCGCGTGTATTGACGCGCAGAGACACACTAGCAAGGCTCCGGGCGCCAATCGGGTGCCCGGAGCTGGTGACGCCTTGTCAGGGCTTGGCGGGGGCCGCCGCCGCCGGCTCCTCGCACTGAACGGCCGAAGAGAGGGCTCGGCGGGCGGCGATCACCGCCATGGCCTTGGGTTTGAGCTCGTTGGCGGCCTGCTCAAGGGTCTGCTCCTTATTGGCGGAGGCTTTGGCCACCTCGCCACGGAAGCCCTCGAGCAGCTTGCGGAAGGCTTCCACCCTCAGCTTCTGGAGCTGGTTCTCGGACGTCTGCAGGGCGGCGATCGACTGCTCCAGCTTCTGCTGGGCCGCCCGCGCCTCGCCCACGGTGGAGGTGGGGGTGAGGGCGGCCACCTGCTCCAGGGCCAGGTTCACCGTGGCCAGCTCGGTGCAGATCCTGGCCTCGGTCTTCTTGGTCTGCTGGGTGAGGTCGGTGCGTTGGCAGCCGGAGGCCGCCAGGCCCAGGCAGAGGACGGCGGCAAGGGGAAGGCGTCGCATGGCAGCAAGGGTCATGGCGTCAAAAACCGTTCACCATGAACCTAACCACGGCCCCGGGGGGCGGCCACGCCGCCGATCAGGCGGCCAGCTCGACCGCCGCCGCCGCCACGCCGGCACCGATCGGCGCCTTGGCCAGGCCCAGACCCTGCAGGGTGGCCTCGATGGCCGCCACGGCGGTGAGCACGTCGCGGTCGCAGACGAAGCCCAGGTGGCCGATGCGGAACACCTTGCCCTTGAGGTGGTCCTGGCCGCCGGCCAGCAGGATGTCGAAACGCTCCTTCACCTGCTTGCGCAGGGCCTCGGCATCGATGCCCTCCGGCGCCACCGCCGTGATCGCCGGGCTGCCGTGGCCCTCGGCCGCATACAGGGGCAGACCGATGGCCTTCATCGCCGCCTGGGTGGCCCGGCGGTGGCGGTCGTGGCGGGCGAAGATCGACGCCAGGCCCTCCTTCTGCATCATCTCCAGGGCGGCCTCAAGGGCGAAGTAGAGGTTGATCGCCGGGGTGAAGGGGTTGCTGTCGTCGTCGGCGGCTTTGCGGTACTTGCCCAGATCCAGATAGAACTTGGGCAGATCGGAGCGTTCGTAGGCCGTCCAGGCCCGCTCGCTCATGGCCACGAAGCTCAGTCCCGGCGGCATCATGTAGCCCTTCTGGGAGCCGGAGCCCACCACGTCCACGCCCCAGGCGTCCATGGGCACGTCACAGGCCCCGAGGCTGGTGACGCAGTCGGCGATGGTGAGCGCCGTGCCGTGGGCCTTCACATGGCCGGCGATGGCCTTCAGGTCGTTGATCACCCCGGTGGAGGTTTCCGAGTGGGTGAGGATCACGCCCCGGATCTCCTTGGCGGTGTCGGCCTCGAGGGCGGCGCGGAAGGCCTCCGGGTCGAGGGGCTGACCCCACTCCGCCTTGATCACCTCCACGTTCAGCCCGTAGGCCTTCGCCACCTTCACCCAGCGTTCGCCGAACTTGCCGTTGTCGCCGCAGAGCACCTTGTCGCCGCGGCTGAGGGTGTTGACGATCGCGGCCTCCATCGCCGCGGTGCCGCTGCCGGTGATCACCAGCACGTGGCCCTTGGTCTGGTGCAGCCACTGCAGTTGCTCGGTGGTGCGGCGCACGATCTTCTGGAAATCGCCGCTGCGGTGGCCGATCGGATGGCGGGCCATGGCCTGCAGGACGGTCTCCGGCACCGGGGTGGGGCCGGGGATCATCAGGGTGAGCTTGTCCTGCATGAGCTGTGGGGAGGGAAGGGGCGCGGGCCTGGCGGAGGCGAGGCGATCGACCACCATAAAAAACAGCGTTCCCGCCGGCCATCGATTCCCTGCGTCCCCCCTCCGCGCCCCCGCGGGGCTTCACCCTGCCGGTGTGGCTGGCGGCCGCGGCCCGGGCCGCCCTCGGGGCCCTGCAGGGGGAGCCGTTCAGCCCGTCGGTGGCCCTGGAACTGCTCCAGCCGCCCGGGGTGGTGCCGGTGCCGGTGCGGGCCGCCGCGGGCCTGGGCGAGGGGCTGGCCCTGGGGGAGAGCTGCTGCGATCCAGGCGAGGGGCTCGACCTCACCCGCGGCCTGGTGGTGTGGGTGCTGGCCCGCTGGCTCCCCGGCGACGGGCCCTGGCTGCAGCTGGAGCCCGGCGAGGGGGTGGGGGTCCACGCGGCGACCGGGGAGGCCTGCCTCTCCGCCTACGCCCAGCAGCTGCTGGAGGCCAACCTGCGGCCCCTGGTGCCGGCCGGTAGCCGGCTGGGTCTCACCCTGGTGCTCCCCGACGGCCGCCGCCTGGCGGAGCGCACCAGCAACGCCGCCTTCGGGGTGGTGGATGGGCTGGCCCTGATCGGCACCCAGGCCGAGGTGCAGGCCGGCGCCGACCCGGACCAGCTGGCCCGCGCCCTGGCGGCGCTGGCCGAACGGATGGCCGCGCCGGGGGCCGGCGGCGATCTGGTGCTGGTGATCGGCGAGAACGGCCTCGACCTGGCCCCCCAGCTGGGCCTGCCGCCGGAGCTGCTGCTGAAGGCGGGCAACTGGCTCGGCCCCGTCCTGGTGGCGGCCGCCGAAGCGGGGGTGGAGCGGCTGCTGCTGTTCGGCTACCAGGGCAAGTTGATCAAGTTGGCCGGCGGTATCTTCCACACCCACCACCACCTGGCCGACGGCCGCGCCGAGGTGCTCACCGCCCTGGCGGCCCTGGAGGGGGCCGGCGGCGCCACCCTCGCTGCGCTGCACGGGTCCGCCACGGTGGAGGCTGGCCTGGCCGCTCTGGAGCAGGCCGATCCGGACCTGGCCGGGCGGCTGCGGGCGCGGATCGCCGCCACCATCGAGAGCCGCTGCCAGGGCTACCTGGCCAGCCATGGCGCTCCGCCGATCGCGGTGGGGGCGGCCCTGTTCGACCGCGGTCGTCAGGTGAGGGTCTGCGGTCCGGTGGGGGCCGCTCTGATGGAGCGATTCAGGGGTGCGACCTAGGGTGCTGGAACCGATGACGGGGCCCTGGCCCTGGCCGCCTTCGAGCCGATGTCCGAAACGACGCAGACCGCACCAACGGGTTCGGAACGGGACCATGCCAGCGGTTCCCGCCGTCCTCCGGCCATCGTCATCCTGGATTTCGGCTCCCAGTACTCCGAGCTGATCGCCCGCCGGGTGCGGGAGACGGAGGTCTTCTCCCTGGTGATGGGCTACACCACCAGCGCCGCGGAACTGAAGGCCCTCAACCCGAAGGGGATCATCCTCAGCGGCGGCCCCAGCTCCGTCTACGAGGAGGGCGCCCCCTCCTGCGACCCCGGCCTCTGGGATCTGGGCATCCCGGTGCTGGGGGTCTGCTACGGCATGCAGCTGATGGTGCAGCAGCTGGGCGGATCGGTGGTGGCCGCCGGCCGGGCCGAGTACGGCAAGGCACCGCTCCATGTGGACGACCCGGTCGACCTGCTCACCAACGTCGAGGAGGGCTCGACGATGTGGATGAGCCACGGCGATTCGGTGGAGTCGCTGCCGGAGGGCTTCGTGCGCCTCGCCCACACCGACAACACCCCCGAGGCGGCGGTGGCCGACCATGCCCGCCGTCTCTACGGGGTGCAGTTCCATCCCGAGGTGGTGCATTCCACCTGCGGCATGGTGATGATCCGCAATTTCGTTTATCACATCTGCGGCTGCATCCCCGACTGGACCACGGCCGCCTTCATCGACGAGGCCATCGGCGAGGTGCGTGCCCAGGTGGGCGAGAAGCGGGTGCTGCTGGCGCTCTCGGGCGGGGTCGATTCCTCCACCTTGGCCTTCCTGCTGCACCAGGCGATCGGCGATCGCCTCACCTGCATGTTCATCGACCAGGGCTTCATGCGCAAAGGCGAGCCGGAGTTCCTGATGGATTTCTTCGATCGCCAGTTCCACATCAACGTCGAATACATCAATGCCCGTGAGCGGTTCATCTCCAAGCTCGCCGGCATCACCGATCCGGAGGAGAAGCGCAAGATCATCGGCACCGAGTTCATCCGGGTGTTCGAGGAGGAAAGCCGCCGCCTCGGCCCCTTCGACTACCTCGCCCAGGGCACCCTCTACCCCGATGTGATCGAGAGCGCCGGCACCAACGTGGACCCCAAGACCGGCGAGCGGGTGGCGGTGAAGATCAAGAGCCACCACAACGTCGGCGGCCTGCCGAAGGATCTGCAGTTCAAGCTGGTGGAACCGCTGCGGCGTCTGTTCAAGGACGAGGTGCGCAAGGTGGGCCGCAGCCTCGGGCTGCCCCAGGAGATCGTGGGGCGCCATCCCTTCCCCGGCCCCGGCCTGGCGATCCGCATCCTGGGGGAGGTCACCGACGACAAGCTCGACATCCTCCGGGACGCCGACCTGATCGTGCGGGAGGAGGTGCGCGATGCCGGCCTCTACGACGAGATCTGGCAGGCCTTCGCCGTGCTGCTGCCCGTGCGCAGCGTCGGCGTGATGGGCGACAAGCGCACCTACGCCTACCCGATCGTGCTGCGCTGCGTCTCCTCCGAGGACGGCATGACCGCCGACTGGTCGCGGCTGCCCTATGACCTGCTGGAGCTCATCTCCAACCGCATCGTCAACGAGGTGCGGGGGGTGAACCGGGTGGTGCTCGACATCACCAGCAAGCCCCCCGGCACGATCGAGTGGGAGTAGGCGGGTCCCCAGGCTGGCCCCCGGGGGCCAACTTCGATAACCTCGGCGCCCGGCCGTTTGCTCCGTGCCTCCCGTCTCCCCCGTCGTCGCTGGCAGCCCTGCCGGGGCTGAGCACGACCCCCAGCTGCACCGCCGTCTGCAGCAGGACAGCATCCTGCTGGCCGGCAAGACCGTCTTCCTCAACCCCTTCCTCTACTGGCGTCGTTTCGATGCCAACACCGACCGCTGGCTGCGGGAACCCGGCCAGCTGCCGGAGGAGCAGATCCGCAGCAACCGTCTGCGCTTCTATCCCGAGGTCGACTGGGACGGCCTCGATCCGGCCGACCTGGCGATCAAGGAGGGGGCGGTGGAGATGTTCCTCAAGAGCCTGGAACTGATCAGCACCTTCAACCCCGACCTCAGCGCCGGCCACCTGCTGGAGGTGGAGCGCAAGATGGCCGTCACCAAGAAGAAGGCCTTCGAGCGCTGGGTGGCCCGGGCCCTCGACCGCCGCGGCAAGGAGAGCCTCAGGGAGCGGCGGCGCTTCGACCGCGACCGCTGGCTGCGGGGCTGGCTGGAGTGGCTCTCCCTCGATGGCACCCGCCAGGCCCTGCTGCCCTTCAGCGTCCTGCTGGTGCTGGCCGTCGCCGGCGGCTGGTGGCTGGGCAGCACCCGCTTCTGCGGCCAGGTGATCGTCGACCCCGGGGTGCAGCGACCCGCACCCTGAGCCGGGCCGTTCCGCACGTCAGACTGGAAACCCCGGTCCGGGTTCCGACGTCATGGCTGCCGATCCCCTCGATTCCCTGCGCCTGGCCCTGATGCAGGACGTGCTGCCGGTGGGACTGGCGGTGGTGGAGCGGGTCCGCAAGGGGGGGCCGGCCGAGGTGCTGGCCGCCTTCGACGGCACCAGTGCCGATCCCCTGGGCCAGCTGCGCCAGGAAGGGGAGCCCGCGGCCAGCCAGGTGAGGGAGAACCTCGATCGCTTCCAGCCCGGCCTGGGCAACCCGGTGATGAAGGTGGAGGTGCGCGACGTCGGCGCTGAGGGGGGCTCCGCCGGGCCGGGCCCCGGCGTCACCCCTCCTGCCTGGGACGCCGCCCCGCCGCCCAGTCCGGCGGATCCGGCCGAGCTGCTGGCGGCCCTGGAGCGCATTGAGGGGCGGCTGGCCCTGCTCCAGAGCCGACTCGGCTGATGGTGCGCGCTGCCGGCGGCGGGATCGGGGCCTCCTCCACCCGCCACACCGGGACCGGCCACCAGGCCGCCCTCCTGCTCACCTTCATGCTGCTGATCCTGGCGGCGATCCTCGGGCGGCTGGCCTGGCTCCAGCTGCTGCACGGCGCCGAGAACCGGGCGATGGCCGACGAGAACCGGATCCGCCTGCTGCCGCGCAATCCGGTGCGGGGCCGCCTGCTGGATCGCAAGGGCCGGGTGCTGGCCACCAACCGTCTCACCTACAACCTCTACCTCCAGCCCCTCCAGGTCGACGACCGGGGCTGGCCTGGGCTGCGCGACCGGCTTGCCGGCCTGCTGGGAATCCCCGCCGACCGGCTGGAGGCCCAGCGCCGCAGCGGCGCCAATGCCCAGGGCTTCCGGATTCCCCTGGCCCTCTCGCTCACGCCGGTGCAGGTGCTGCGGTTCCGGGAGCAGGCCGGCTCCCTGCAGGGGGCGGAGGTGTCCGAGGACGTGCTGCGCGCCTATCCCGACGGCAGCCTGGGGGCCCACGTGATGGGCTACACGAGCAGCATCACCGAGGAGGAGTACGCCGCCCTCAAGGACCACGGCTACCGCATCAGCGATCGCATCGGCCGCAGCGGGCTGGAGAAGGTCTACGAAACCCACCTGCGGGGGGAGTGGGGTGGCCAGCAGCTGGAGGTGAATGCCGAAGGCCAGGTGCAGCGGGTGCTGGGCGACAAGCCCGCCAAGGCCGGCAAGGACCTGCGCCTCACCCTCGACCTCGACCTGCAGCGGGCGGCGGAGAAGGCCCTCGACGGGGTGCGCAAGGGGGCGATCGTGGCGATGGACCCCCAGACCGGCGCCGTGCGGGCGATGGCCAGCCGGCCCAACTTCGATCCCAACATCTTCTCCGACGGCCCCACCACCGCCCAGTGGAACAGCCTCAACCGGCCGGAGGCGCCGATGCTGAACCGGGCGTTCCAGGGGTTCCCGCCGGCCAGCACCTTCAAGATCGTCACCACGATCGCCGGCATCGAGTCGGGCAAGCTCAACGAGAACTCCACCGTGCCGACGGTGGGCTCCTTCTGCTACTACGGCCAGTGCTACGCCGACCATGGGTCCTTCGGCAGCATCGGCTTCCCCTTCGCCCTCGGGGTGAGCAGCAACAGCTTCTTCTACAAGGTGGGGCTGATGGTCGGCCCGGACGAACTGTTCAAGGCCGCCCGCCGCATGGGCTATGGCAGTCGCACCGGCAGCGAGCTGTCCGCCGAGGAATCCCCGGGGTTGCTGGGGGATCCGGCCTGGAAGAAGGAGGTGCTGGGCGAACCCTGGACCCCGGTCGACACGATCACCTCCTCGATCGGCCAGGGGGCGGTGACGGTGACGCCGATCCAGATGGCCCGTCTCTATGCCGCCGTGGCCAACGGCGGCTGGCTGGTGACCCCCCACCTGGTGGAACGGGACTACCCGCGGAAGTGGCTCGGGCTCAAGCCGGCCACCCTGCGGGCGCTGCATGCCGGCCTGCGCCAGGCGGTCACCAGCGGCACGGCCACCATCCTCAACGACCCCAGCCTGCCGCCCGTGGCCGGCAAGACCGGCACCGCCGAGGATCCGCCCCGTCCCGACCACGCCTGGTTCGGCGGCTACGCCCCGGCCACCGGCACCCCCACCCTGGTGATCGTCGCCTTCGGGGAGAACTCCGGCGGTTATGGCGGCACCGTGGCCGCACCGATGGTGAAGGCCCTGATGACCGTCTGGTTCCGGGGCGTCAAGCCACCGGTGGCGCTCCGGCCGGGCTGAGGGCCCTCAGGCGGCCTGGGGCAGACGGCTCTGCTGGAGCACCTGGCGGTAGTAGCCCTGCAGCTGGGCGGTGGCACCGGCCCAGCCCCAGCGCTCGGCCTCCTCACGGGCGGCCAGACGCAGCTGGCGGCGGGCCGCCGGGTCCCCCAGCAGCCGCTGCACGGCCGTGGGCAGGCTGGCGGGCTGGTCGGGGTCGTAGAGGCAGCCATTGACGCCGTCGCTGACGATGTCGGGGATGCCGCCCCGGTTGGCTCCCACCACCGGGCAGCCGGCGGCCATCGCCTCCAGCAGCACCAGGCCGAGGGTTTCGGTGCTCGAGGGGAACAGGAAGGCGTCGCCGCTGGCATAGGCCGAGGCCAGCTCCTGGCCGGCCAGGTAGCCCACGAAGGTGGTGGCGGTGCCGTCGAAATGGCGCTCCAGCTGCTGGCGGTGGGGACCGTCCCCCACCAGGGCGAGCCGGGCCTCGGGCATGGCTTCGAGCACCGGCCGGATCCGCTCGATCTGCTTCTCCGCCGAGAGCCGGCCGATGTAGAGCAGGAGATGGCCGGTGTCGTCGTGGCCGCCGTGGAGCCGCTCACGCATGGCGCCGGAGGCCAGTTCGGGGCGGAACAGGTCGGTGTCGACGCCGCGCTGCCAGAGGGCCGTGTGCTGGATGCCCCGGGCCGCCAGCTCCTCCACCATGGCGGTGGAGGTGCAGAGGTTGAGCTGGGCCTGGTTGTGGGCGGCCTTGAGCAGTTCCCACAGCAGGGGCTCCAGCATCCCCATGCCGTAATGCTCCAGGTACTTGGGCAGGTGGGTGTGGTAGCTGGCCACCAGCGGCAGACCGCGGCTGCGGGCCAGCCAGATGCCCCCCAGGCCCAGCACGGCCGGATTGACCACGTGAACCAGATCGGGGCCGAAACGGTCGAGGGCTTCCGAGACCGCCGGCCGGGGCAGGGCCAGCTTGAGCTCGGGATACAGGGGCAGCGGCATGGCCGGCACGCCCACCACCCGGGCCCCCATGTAGGCGTCGGGGGCGCCTTCGGGACAGAAGATCAGGACCTCGTCGCCGGCCACCACCAGCTGCTGCACCGTCTTGGTGAGCCGCGTGACGATGCCGTCGACCTTCGGCAGGAAGGTTTCGGTGAAAAAGGCGATCTTCACGGGGGGAGATCAGGCGAAGGCCTTGATCGCTTCGGCCTGGCGCTGGGTCCAGGCGGAGAGACAGGGGATCTTGGAGCGGTCGCAACGGTCGGCCCAGCGGCGGGCCACGTCCACCACCTCGGCCAGCAGGCCGTCATCGAGGGTGGTGGGCTTGAGGCCCAGCTCGATGAAGCAGCGGTTGTCGACGATCAGATCGTTCTCGATCGCCTCCTTGCGGGGGTTGGGCAGGTAGTTGATCTCAGAGTCGGTGAGGGCCGCCACCTTGCGGGCCAGTTCGCCCACCTGGTGGCTCTCGGTCATCTGGTTGAAGATCTTGACCTTCTCGCCGGGCTCGGGGGGGTGCTCCAGGGCCAGCTGGACGCAGCGCACCGAATCGCGGATGTGGATGAAGGCCCTGGTCTGGCCGCCGGTGCCGTGGACGGTGAGCGGGTAGCCGATCGCCGCCTGCATCAGGAAGCGGTTGAGCACGGTGCCGTAGTCGCCGTCGTAGTCGAAGCGGTTGGTGAGGCGGGGATCCCGCTGGGTGAGGTCGGTGTTGGTGCCCCAGACGATGCCCTGGTGCAGGTCGGTGACCCGGATCGCGTCGTTCTTGTTGTAGTAGAAGAACAGCAGCTGATCCAGCGTCTTGGTCATGTGATAGACGCTGCCGGGATCCGTGGGGTGCAGGATCTTCTCGGTGAAGCAGGTGCCGTCCGGCTGGGGCACTTCCACCGTCAGGTAGCCCTCCGGGATCGTGGCGCCCCGGTGGGACCCGTAGCCGTAGACGCCCATGGTGCCGAGGTGCACGATGTGGACGTCGAGGCCGCTGTCGACGATGGCCGCCAGCAGGTTGTGGGTGCCGTTGACGTTGTTGTCGACGGTGTAGCGCTTGGTGGCGCTGCTCTTCATCGAGTAGGGGGCGGCCCGCTGCTCGGCGAAGTGGACGATCGCCGCCGGGCGCTCGCTGCGCAGCAGCTCCAGCAGCCGGTCGTACTCCCGGGCGATGTCGAGATGCACAAAGGACATGGCCCGCCCGCCCACCTGTTCCCAGGCCCGCAGACGGTCATGGATCGTGGCGATGGGCGTCAGCGACTCGACGCCGAGGTCGATGTCGATCTTGCGACGACTCAGGTTGTCGACGATGACGACGTCGTGTCCGGCTTCCGCCAGGTTCACGGCACAGGGCCAACCACAGAAGCCGTCGCCGCCGAGAACGAGAACCTTCACCCCAGACTCCTGAACGAGCAGTTGCTCAGACGGGCAAGCTACTACAGGCCTCAGTGGCCCCCAACGGCCTCAGCTGATGCCGGCGGCCACCGCCACCATGACGGCCACCAGCACGAGGCCGCCGATCAGCAGGATCCTGTTGGCGCCGCTGGTCTCGCCCTCCTCCTGGAGCACCATCCGGGGCTCCTTGGCGAAGGCGTTGAGCTTGCCGCCGTCTTCTTCAGTGACCTGCATGGCTGGGGATCGGTTTGCGGCAAACCCTATGGAGCGCTCTGGCGATCGGCCTGATCGTCAATGGTTCGTCACACGGCCTTCCAGCGGTGAACTGGCCTGGGCTTCGGCCCGCTGCGGCAGCCGACCCGCCAGCAGGGCGGTGCGACCGGCTTCGGTGGCCAGGGCCATCGCCCGTGCCATCGCCGGCGGATCGCCCGCCAGGGCGATGGCGCTGTTGATCAGCAGGGCGTCGGCGCCCATCTCCATGGCCTGGGCGGCCTCGCTGGGCACCCCCAAACCCGCATCCACCACCACCGGCACGCGGGCGTTCTCGATGATCAGGGCGATGTTGGCGGCGTTGCGGATGCCCTGGCCCGATCCGATCGGCGATCCCAGCGGCATCACCGTGGCGCAGCCGACCTCCTCCAGCCGCCGGGCCAGGAGGGGATCGGCGTTGATGTAGGGCAGCACGGCGAAGCCTTCCTTGACCAGCTGCTCGGCGGCCTCGAGCGTGCCGAAGGGATCCGGGAGCAGGTGGCGGGAGTCAGGGATGACCTCCAGCTTCACGAAATTGTTGTCCTCCTGGCCCGCCAGGCGGGCCAGCTCCCGCCCCAGCCGGGCCACCCGCACCGCCTCCTCGGCGGTGGCGCAGCCGGCCGTGTTGGGCAGCATCCAGATCCGGCTCCAGTCGATCGCCTCCATGAGGCCGCCGTGGCCCGGTGCGCCGCTCTGCACGCGCCGCACCGCCACGGTGACGATCTCGCAGCCGCTGGCCTCCAGGCTGGCCTGCATGGCCTCCAGGCTCGGGTACTTGCCGGTGCCGGTCATCAGGCGGCTGCGGAAACGGCGGCCGGCGATCACCAGATCGTCGCGGGAGGTCAGGGGGGCGATGGCGGTCACGGTCGGGGGCCTGCGGCGGACGGGCGCATCCCGATTAGTCTGCCTTCTGCCTCTGAGACCCACGCCATGCCGGTGCCTCTGGCCGCCGTGCCCCTGCTGCTCGCCGCCAGCCCGGTGTTTGCCGCCGGCCCGGTGCTGGCCGCCAGCCCCCTGCCGGCCGATGGATTCGTTCCCTTCACGGCCCCCGAGGCCCAGGTGATCGGCGAGGACGGTGGCACCAACGGCGAAGTTGAGACGTTCGATCCCATCGCCCGGGCCCGGCTGATTGCCGAGCAGATGCCCCGTCGCTGGAGTGGCCGCTACCAGTCGTTCAGCGGCGGCCCCGTCGTACCCGTCCAGCTGCGGATCGACGGGGCCACCCCGATCGGCCAGATGGTGGATCTGCGCGGTGCCATGGCCATCGGCGGCGTCGAATCCCCGATCCAGGGCAACCTCAATGCCAAGTCCGACCAGCTCGACCTGCTGGTTCTGGGGGATCCCATCGGCGGCGCCCTGGAGCCCGGCGGCGCCTTTCAGAGCGTCCAGGGTCTGTCGCTGAGTGGCTGGCGGGCGCCCCGCCTCACCACCCCCGGTGGGCGGCTGCAGATGGTCCCTGAGCGCACCGCCCAGGCGGCCCCCGCCACCGGAGAGCCAGGCCCGGTGCGCGGCCTCTGGTGAGCCCGGCAAGCGGCTGAAGGACCCTGGCTTCAGGGCGTCAGCCAGCCGTTCAGGAGGCCTTGCCGTTGCCGCCGGCTTCCCGACCGCTGCGCCGTTCCAGGATCGACAGCCGCTTGAGGGCCGTCTTGTTGGTGGCCTCCAGCTGCAGCACCTTCTCGTAGAGGCTGCGGGCCTCGTCGGCCTTCGACTGCTTTTCGAGGGCGAAGGCGAGATTGTTGAGGGCCACCGGGTACTCGGCCTTGGCCCGCAGGGCCGCCCGGTAGTGGCGCACGGCGGCGCTGTAGTTGTTCTGGGCCGCCAGGGTGAAGCCCAGGGCGTTCTCCATCAGGGCCCGAGCTTCGGCAGGGACGTTCTCGGCGTCGGCCAGCTTCAGGGCCTGCTTGAGGTTGACCTGGGCCTCGGCGTAGAGGCGCTTGCGCAGCTGCACCGAGGCCAGTTCATAGAGGGTGGAGGCATCCCTGGTGCCGCCACCCACCTTGTCGTTGCCTCCGAGGCGGGCCAGGGCGAGTTCATCGCGCCGAACCCGCAGGATCTGGCGGCCGACCACGATGGCGGCCACGCCCAGCAGGGCGATCAGGCCAAGCAGGTAGGCCTGGGGCAGCAGATCGGTCATCGGGTCCGGCCGGACGGTCGGTGCTGGGTGGACGGCGTCAGTGGCCTGCCGTGGTGGCCACGGCGGTGAAGCTGGTGGGATCGGCCACGGCCAGCTGGGCCAGCATCTTGCGGTTCAGGCGCACGTCAGCCCGCTTGAGGCCGCCGATCAGCTTGCTGTAGCTGAGGCCGTTCATCCGGGCGGCGGCGTTGATCCGGGCGATCCAGAGGCGGCGGAAGTCACGCTTGCGGCGGCGACGGTCGCGGTAGGCATTGCAGAGGGCCTTCATGACCCGCTGGTTGGCGGTGCGGAACAGGCTGCCGTTGCTCCCCTGGAAGCCGCGGGCGAGGCGAAGGATCTTGTTGCGGCGTTTGCGGGCGACGTTGCCCCTCTTGACGCGGGCCATGGGAGGTGAGCGGTGGGTGGGTAGGGAAAGACAGGGAAGCGAGAACCCCGGAGGGAGCTCGACCGGACTCAGCCGGCGTAGGGCAGCATCCGGGCCACGTTGTCGTGGTCGCGCTCATCGACCACCGCCATCGTCCCCAGGTAGCGCTTGCGCTTGGGGCTCTTGTGATCGAGCAGGTGGTTGAGGAAGGCACGCCGGCGCATGAATTTGCCGGTGCCGGTGGCCTTGAACCGCTTGGCGGCCGCTTTGCGGGTCTTGAGCTTCGGCATCTCGGTAAGCGCAGGCACAAACAAGCACACTACGACGCGGGTGAACCCTCCTCCAACCCCCCTCCCCGTCCATGCCGCTGCGTCCCCGCGTCCTGCCCCGGCTGCTGCTGGCGGCGGCACTGCTGTTCCCGGTCGGCTGCCGGGCCGAGCAGGGGCCGCCCGCCCTGTCGCCGCCACCCCCTCCGGATGCTCCGTCCCCGGGGTCGTCCAGCCTGATGCACTGGCCGGTGGCCAGGCCCGAGCCGGTCACGGCGGCCCGTCCGGTGTTGGCGGTCGCCCTGGCCGCCCGCCTGGGTCCGGCGCCGAGCGAGGCCCCAGGAGCCCCGCCGCTGCGCCTGAGCGGCAACGGTGGCCTGCTCACCCTGATCGACGCCAACGGCCAGCGCTTCCAGGCTCCCTCCCTGGTGCTGCACTGGCGCCGGGAGCTGTTGCCCGGGCCCGTGACGCTGCGGCGCCGGGTGCTGGGTCCGTTCGCCAGCTTTGAGAGCGCCGAGCAGGCGGCCGGTCTCTGGCGATCGATGGGGGTGGGGGCCGAGATCGCCCGGCCCCGGGACTGGGAGGTGTGGGCCCCGGCCGGCGCCCCCGATCCCGCCACGCTGCCCGAGGGGCTGCGGTTGCAGAGCTACGAGCGGACGGTCAGCGAGCGCGTCGGTCTGGAGCTGCGCCGAGCCCAGGGGGTGGTGCCCCTGGCCCTGGCCGGGCCGATCCGGATCGAAGCCCCCGGCGGCCTCCTCTGGAACCAGGGGGTCTACGCCGGCCCCTTCCAGCTGCTGAGCGATGCCCACGGCGGCTGGAGCCTGGTGGAGCAGGTCCCCCTGGAGCGCTACCTGGAGGGGGTGGTGCCCCATGAGATCGGTGCCGGGGTGCCGGCGGCGGCCCTCGAGGCCCAGGCCGTGCTGGCCCGCACCTGGGCGGTGCGCAACCAGCACCGCTTCGCGGCGGATGGCTACCACCTGTGCGCCGACACCCAGTGCCAGGTGTACAGCGACCCACGCCACGCCGGCGCTGCCGTACGCCAGGCCATCACCGCCACCCGGCTGGCCGTGCTGATGGGTGCCGATGGACCGATCCACGCCGTCTACCACGCCAGCAACGGCGGCATCAGCGCGGCCTACCAGGAGGCCTGGAACGGGGCGCCGGTCGCCTATCTGAACCCCTTCCCCGACGGCCCCGCCCCCTTCCAGGCCCGCTTCCCGGTTCCCCTGGCCGCCGCGGCCCTGCCGACGCTCCTGAAGGACGGCCAGGCGGCCTGGGGGGCTGACCATCCCGTCTTCCGGTGGCAGCGGCGGCTCACGGCCGCCCAGGTCGCCGCCGCCCTCGGGCCGGAGCGGGCGGTGGGGCGGCCCATTGCCCTCAAGGTGCTGGCCCGGGGCCCCAGCGGCCGGGTGCTGGCCCTCGAGGTGCAGGGATCCGCGGGCCGCACGGTGCTGCGGCTGGATGCCATCCGCCGCACCCTGCGCACCTTGCCCAGCACCCTGTTCACACTGCGGCCGGCGGGCGAGGGGGCCTGGCAGCTGGTCGGCGGGGGCTTCGGCCACGGGGCCGGTCTCTCCCAGGCGGGGGCGATCGATCTGGCCGGCCGCGGCTGGAGTGCCCGGCGGATCCTGGCGCACTACTACCCGGGCACCTCCCTCCAGCCCCTGGGTGCCGGCGGCGATTCCCCCTAGAGTCTCCGCCTGCATGAGGTTCACCATGGCTGCCGGCGGCAGTGACAGCGATCGCCGCCGTGCCAAGGCGGCCCTGTTCCTCGCCTGCTGCGGCCTGGTGGGGATCGCCCCCCACTGGCTGCCCCCGGGCCGCAGCCTGGTGCCGGCCCTCACCCTGGCGACCCTGCTCGGTGGCTACAGCCTGCGGACCGTTCTGCTGCAGGCGTTCCGTCGCAACCCCGATGAGGCGCCTGCGGCGACGGCTCCGGCGGGGGCCTGCCCGGCCGTCGATGTGGTGGTCGCCGCCCGTGATGAGCAGGCGGTCATCACCCGGCTGGTGGAGCGCATCGCCGCCCTGCGCTGGCCCGAGGGCCAGCTGGCCCTGTGGGTGGTCGATGACGGCAGCGACGACCGCACACCCGAGCTGCTGGCCGAGCTCCAGGAACGGCATCCTTTCCTGCGGGTGCTGCGCCGGCCCAGGGATGCGGGCGGCGGCAAGTCGGGGGCCCTGAATCTGGTGCTGCAGCAACTGGGCGGCCGCTGGATGCTCGTGCTCGACGCCGATGCCGATCTGCAGCCGGATGTGCTGGAGCGCCTCGTTCCCTGGGCGGAGGCCGGGGGCTGGGCGGCGGTGCAGCTGCGCAAGGCGGTCGCCAATGCCCAGACCAACCTGCTCACCACTGCCCAGGCGATGGAGATGGCCTTCGACGCCATGATCCAGGAGGGGCGTCTGGCCAACGGCGGGGTGGCCGAGCTGCGGGGCAACGGCCAGCTGCTGTCGCGGGAGGCGCTCCTGAAGGTCGGTGGCTTCAACGAGGACACGGTGACGGACGATCTCGACCTGAGCTTCCGACTGCTGCTCGAAGGACTGCCGATCGGCGTGCTCTGGGATCCCCCGGTGCAGGAGGAGGCGGTGCTGACCCTCCCGGCCCTCTGGCGCCAGCGCCAGCGCTGGGCCGAGGGCGGCCTGCAGCGCTTTTTCGACTACGGCCCCGGCCTGGTGTCCAACCGGCTCGGGTTCAGCCAGAAGCTCGATCTCTCCTGCTTCTTCCTGCTGCAGTACGTGCTGCCGGTGGTGGCCAGCGCCGATCTGATCGGCACCCTGCTCACCCGCACGGCCCCCACCATGTGGCCGTTCTCGATCGTGGCCCTGGCCCTCTCGGGCATGGCGATCGCCACCGGCTGCCGGCGGCCGTCGGAGGGCCCGCCGCTGCCGGCGATGAACCCCTTCAGCGCCGGACTGGGCATCGTCTACCTGGTCCACTGGTTCCTGGTGATCCCCTGGGTGACCCTGAAGATGGCCCTGTTGCCCAAGAAGCTGGTCTGGGTGAAGACCCTGCACCTCGGCGCGGAGCCAACGGATCTCTCCCCGGCGGATGGGGGCCCATCCGACGACCCTGATGGCCAGACGGAGCTGGTCTCCGAGGTTGGCTGAGCGGATGGATGACAACCACCCTGGTACCGCAGGGCCTGGGAATCCTTGGGTGCCGTCGTTCCGCAGGGTTGTCCATGCCTGTCCTGCGTGAATCCAGGGGCTGCCATCCAGAATGGAGGCCTGATGTCAGGCGTTGATGTTTCCGTCGTCATCCCGTGCTTCAACGGGCGGGAGTTTGTCGGAGAGGCGATCAGATCTGTCCGTTGCTCCCCGGCCTTGTCCGTTGAGGTGATTGTTGTCGATGATGGGTCAACGGATGGATCGTGGGACGAGCTGCATCGGCTGCGTGAAACCGAGTTTCCGTCCCTGAAGATTCTTTCTCACCCAGGACGTGCGAATCGGGGGGTGAGCACATCAAGGTATCTGGGCTTCAGTGCTTCCATGGGCCGGTACTTGGCATTTCTTGATGCCGATGATGTCTTTATGCCGGACAAGATTGACGCGCAGGTCAAGGTCATGGATGCCAGTCCTGAGGTTGTGCTCTGCCACACCGGGGTTCAGGTTATTGGCGATACTGGTAGGAGCGCATACTTTGCATCGTCCTTCTCTCGAAATCCTGTCAGGCCCTATCGACTGCGCTCTCTGAAGGACTATCTGGTTATCAATAGCATCTGCAACTCTTCGGCTTTCGTGCGCGCGTCCTCGCTCCGGGGGATCCCATTCGCCTATGTTCAGCTGGCTCAGTATGAGGACTGGTTGTGCTGGTCATTGCTGGCGGCAAAAGGCTACTTTCTCTATCTTGACAAGCCACTTGTCGGCTATCGCGTCCACGCCAGTGCGGCCACCGTTTCGATTGAAAAGGGCAAGCTCCCGCATCTCTATGCCTTGCTTGAGTACAAGATTGTCCTGTTGGCCCGTTCGGAGTCAGCGTTTCATGCCTGTCGCGTACTGTGTTCCCTTCTGGAGACGATTCGACTGCTGATGGTGGAGTACCTGTGGGATCCGATGGAAGTGGCAGGGAAGGCTCCGAAGATACGTAGAAATCCCGTCGTCTGGATCCTGATTGGAGGCGCTAAAGTCGTTCGAACAGTCCGGCTTCCCCGATAAGCACCTTCAGGCCACGAGAGAACGTGTTCGTCGGTTCTTGATCGTTCGTGGGTTAGGGGATATCTTCAAAGTCTTCAATCACTTCGCCACCGAAAAAGTCTGCCAGGGTCCGCGCCTTCTCGCTCAAGGGTGATGGGGCGACCCGAGGGGACGGTCCGGTCTTGATCACGTCGTCCGTTGGTGTCCCGGAGCCAGGAGCAGATGCCTGCTCCTGGGGAGTGATGGTGTTGGCTGGGGGGGCACCATTCCCAGGACGAGGCCCGGAAGGGACCACCTTCGGCTGCGGGCCACCCCGCGGCTCCAGCGATGGCGACTCACGCCGCTCCGGGGGAATGGGAGCCGTGGGCTGTGGCTGTGGGGTTGCTTCCGATCCCCCCGCCTCCAGGGTCAGCTGGCGCGGGCTTCCCAGGGCGCTGGCCACCGCTTTCTCCAGCAGGGGCAAGCGGCTCTGAACCATGGCCATCCAGGTCCCGGCCACCCGCACCACCGCCCGCCGCTCATCCAGCCGCAGCAGCTGGGCCTGCTGGGAGAGGAGCATCCGGGTGGAGGGGAGTTCCAGCCCGGCCAGGATCTGCTGCCAGAGCTCGGCCAGGTCCTCGCCGGCGGGCCGCGCCCCCTCCGGGGCTGTCTCCGGTTCCGCTGGCGCCGGGGCCGGTACGGGCGACGCCGAAGCGGCCGGCACGGGCTCCTGGCTGCGGCTGACCTGCTGACCTTCGGCGCCGGCCGGCTGCGGCCCGGCCGGGGTGGCGGCGGGTGCGGCCGAGGCTGTGGTGGCGGGTGCGGCGGCCACGGGGGCCGGTTCGGCGAGCAGGCCCAGCAGCAGCACCTCCAGCCACAGCCGGGGCTGGACGCTGTGGCGCAGTTGCTGTTCGCTTCCCTTGAGCTGGGACTGCCAGCGCAGCAGGCGGGCCTTGCCGATCCGGCGCGCCACCTCCGGCAGCCGCGGCCGCAGCTCCGGTGTCACGCTCGTGAGCTCCAGCCGGTCGGGCGCCACCCCCGCCAGCAGCAGGTCCCGCAGCAGGCTGACCAGCCCCTGCAGCACGGCGGCCGGTTCCCGCCCCCGGTCCAGCAGTTCGCGGCAGCCCTCCACCACCTGCAGGGGATCCGCCGCCGCCATGGCCTCGGCCAGCTGCAGGAGTTCCACTTCCGGCACCGCCCCCAGCAGGTCCCAGACCGCTTCAGGGGCGATCGGTGCCGGCAGCAGGCTCAACTGGTCGAGCAGGCTCTCGGCGTCCCGCAGACCCCCCTGGGAGCGCTGGGCCACCAGGTGCAGGGCCTCCGGGGTGATGCCGATGGACTCCTCGGCGGCGATCCACTGCAGATGCCCCACCAGGGCCTCCAGGGGGATGCGGCGGAAATCGAAGCGCTGGCAGCGGCTCAGAATGGTGGGCAGCACCCGCTGGGGATCGGTGGTGGCCAGCACGAACACCACCCGCGGCGGCGGTTCCTCCAGGGTCTTGAGCAGGGCGTTGAAGGCGGCGGTGGAGAGCATGTGGCACTCGTCCACCACGTAGACCTTCCAGCGGGCCTGGACCGGGGCGAAGCGGGAGCGTTCGATCAGCTCCCGGATGTTGTCGACGCCGGTGTTGGAGGCGGCGTCGATCTCGATCACATCGAGGGCGTTGCCGGCGGCGATGTCGTTGCACAGCTGGCAGCGGCCGCAGGGCTCCGGGGTCGGCGCCGGGCTGGCCAGGCAATTGAGCGAACGGGCCAGGATCCGGGCGCTGGACGTCTTGCCCGTGCCCCGGGGCCCGCTGAACAGGTAGGCCGGGGCGATGCGGTTCTGGAGCAGGGCCTGGCTGAGGGTGTCGGCCACGGCCTTCTGGCCCACCAGCTGGTCGAAGCGCTGGGGTCGGTACTTGTGATGAAGGGGCTCGTAGGCCTGGACCATCCAACCTGCCCTGACCGGATGAGGAGCCTAGGTCGGGCCGCCATCGGTCGGATCGGGTCCCGCCGGCTCCAGCAGCCGCTGCAGCCTCTCCTCCATCTCCTCCACCGCGGCCAGTTGGTCGGCCAGGTTCTGCCCCGCCAGGCGCAGGCGCTCGAAGGGGTCATTGCCTGTGGTGATGGAGCCATTCCCTTCACCCCAGCGCCGTTCGGCCCGGGCCAGCTCCTCCTCCAGGCGCTCCTGGAGGCGTTGGCGCAATCCATCGAGCTGCTCCAGGCTGCGCCGGGCCAGCTCCCGGCCCCGGGCCAGCTGCTCGGGGTCGAGACCGCTGGCCAGGGTTTCGGCGAGGGACTGGCCCTGGCGCAGCAGCACCCGCGCCCCGGTGAGCAGGGCCGCCGGCACGAACTGGCCCAGGGCCAGGGCGCCGAGGCTCCCCGTGTGCAGCCAGTCCTCCACCTGGGCGCTGCGATGCCGACCGGTCTTGCACCAGTGGGCGAAATGCTCGCAGTTGTTGAACAGCAGGTTGTAGCGCTGCTCGCCGATGCGGCCCATGGCCCGTCGCAGGGTGACCCCCACCGGCGAGCAGGCGCCCTCCGGGTAGCTCACGGCGCTGATGGGCTCCCCGCGGCTGAAGTCCTGCAGGGGGCTGCGCAGGATTTCCCGGCCCTCCAGGTAGTGGGCCACGGTGCCATCCCCCAGATCGATGCCGTGGTGCAGGAACAGGCCGTGCTGGCGGGGGGCCTGCAGGTGATCGGCGGCGGCCAAGGAGCGGAGCGGAACAGGGGGAATCCGCTCAGCATCGCGTCACCGACGTGCCGGGGATTCACCGGGGGAGTGGGGATAGCCGCTCACCAGGGTGCGCCGCTGCGACTGCCGGTTCCCCGTATGCGTTTCAGGAGGTGGCGCACACTGGCTCGCCGCTGCCCAGAGAGCCAGAGCCGCTCCACCGTCCGGTAGTCCCCGTAGCGGTGGCCGCGCCAGTCGAGCAGGCGGGACAGGCCGCGGCCGTAGTTCGGCCATGGCCGCGAAAAGCGGATCGCCCGGCGCACGTTCGCCGTCAGCCGCTCCGTGCCCAGGTGCTTCGCCTGCTCCACCAGGTGGGCAAAGGAGTGGTCCTTCCAGCCCGCCGTCGACCAGAAGTGCCAGACCAAGGCCTCCGGGGCGAGGTCCCAGGCCGGCAGCACCATGGTGTTGAAGGCGTTCGGCAGCGTGGCACTGGCCACCAGGCCGCGCTGCAGGGTGGCGTTGAAGGAGGGCTGATCCTTCAGCAGCTCCACGGTCCGCACGCCCTCGTGCCAGAGCCGGTGCCATTCGGCAAAGAAGGCATGGACGGCGGGGGTGCCCTTCCAGCAGAAGACGCCACTGTTGAAATACCGCGTCAGATCCAGCGGCCAGCCGAGCTCCAGGGCCTTGATGACGTGGGGGAACGTCCTGAGATGCTCACTCATGTCCCAGCTGTTGTAGTCAGGAACGGCAGCGAAGTCCCAGTCGCCTGGGGGAAGGGCCGTGAGGGAGCCCCGGACGAGGGTGTCGGCGTCGAGGTGAATGCCGCCCCCAGGGAGGAAGCGGGGCAGCTGGGTCTTCATCCAGCGATGGCGGTAGACCAGTGATCCCTCCGGCGTCTCCACCGTCTCGACGCTGTCGCAGAGCCCGCTCAGACGATGGCCGCTCTCTTGGAGCCGTCTTGCGCTCTCGCTGTCACAGAGCAGGCGGACGGGAAGGGATGGATTGGTGATCTTCAGCGACAGGATCGAGACCAGCGCCATGTCGGCGTAGACCTCGGAGCCCTCGCCCACCGTGAGGAGGTAGACCGCCTGATCGAGCATGGCCACGGGTCAGGCCGTGGCCTGTTCCCCCCGGTGGCCGTCGAGGTCGGCGGCCGCACTGATCGGCAGCACCTTGGCCTTGCTGCGCTGCTCCACCAGCTCCCGGGTGATGGTGAAGGTCTGCACATCGCGGCGGGAGGGCAGGTCGTACATGACGTCGAGCATCAGCTCCTCGACGATGCCCCGCAGGGCCCGGGCGCCGGTCTTGCGGCGGTGGGCTTCGGCGGCGATGGCCTCGACGGCCCCGGGTTCGAACTCGAGCCGCACGTTGTCCATGCTCAGCAGCGTCTGGAACTGTTTCACCAGGGCGTCCCTCGGTTCGGTGAGGATCGCCTCCAGGGCTGTGGTGTCGAGGGGTTCGAGCACCGCACTCACCGGCAGCCGGCCGATGAACTCGGGAATCAGGCCGTAGCGCACCAGATCCTCCGGTTCGAGGTGGCGCATCACTTCGCTGGACTGCCTGTCCTTGCCGGTGCGCACCCGGCTGCGGCCGTCGGCCGGCAGGAAGCCGATGGCGTTGCGGCCCATCCGCTTCTGGACCAGGTCCTCCAGCCCCACGAAAGCGCCACCGCAGATGAACAGCACCTGGCTGGTGTCGATCTGGATGCAGTCCTGGTAGGGGTGCTTGCGGCCCCCCTGGGGGGGCACGTTGGCCACGGTGCCCTCCAGCATCTTGAGCAGGGCCTGCTGCACCCCCTCACCGGAGACGTCGCGGGTGATGGAGGGGTTCTCGCTCTTGCGGGCGATCTTGTCGATCTCGTCGATGTAGATGATGCCCCGCTGGGCCTGCTCGACGTCGAGGTCGGCCTTCTGGAGCAGGCGCAGCAGGATGTTCTCCACGTCCTCGCCCACGTAGCCCGCTTCGGTGAGGGTGGTGGCATCGGCCACCGCAAAGGGCACGTCGAGCATCTCCGCCAGGGACTGGGCCAGGAGCGTCTTGCCGCAGCCGGTGGGGCCGATCAGCAGGATGTTCGACTTGTGCAGGCGGGTGGCCGTCTGATCCGTCTCACCCTTGCCGTCCCCCTGCCAGGCCAGCCGCTTGTAGTGGTTGTAGACGGCCACGGCGAGCACCTTCTTGGCCTCCTCCTGGCCCACGACCTGCTGGTCGAGGAAGCTCTTGATCTCCTGCGGCCTGGGGATGGTGGCCAGGGTGGGGGCCGGCCGGGGCGATTTCTTCGCCGGGGTCTTGCGGCCCCCGTCGGCCATGGGCCGGCCCGGGGGGCCATGGCCGTGGTGCTCGACCAGCTCCTCGTCGAGGATCTCGTTGCAGAGGTCGATGCACTCGTCGCAGATGTAGACACCAGGCCCGGCGATCAGCTTGCGCACCTGTTCCTGGGACTTGCCGCAGAAGGAGCACTTCAGATGGGCGTCGAACTTGGCCATCGGCAAGGAGGCGGCGGGAGCGGCGGTGGTCGCCCTGGGTGTGGCGGCAGGATGGTCCAGCCCCCAGGATCGACCCCAGCCGTCGATTTGTCAGGCGTTCCTGAAGTTCTAGGGGACGACAGGGGCTGGGGCGTCATCGACCACCCGGTCGATGAGTCCGTATTCAACCGCCTCCGCCGGGGAAAGGAAGTAGTCCCTGTCCGTATCTTCAGCGATCTTGTCCAGCGGCTGGCCGGTGTGCTCGGCCATCAGTCCGTTGAGGGTGTCCTTCAGGAAAAGGATCTCCCGGGCCTGGATCTCGATGTCCACCGCCTGGCCCTGGGCGCCCCCCAGGGGCTGGTGGATCATGATCCGGGCATTGGGCAGGGCCATCCGCTTGCCGGGAGCCCCACCGGTGAGCAGGAAGGCCCCCATGCTGGCGGCGAGCCCGTAGCAGATGGTGACCACGTCGGGTGCCACCTGCTGCATGGTGTCGTAGATGGCCAGGCCGGAGGTCACCGAGCCGCCCGGGGAGTTGATGTAGATCTGGATGTCCTTCTCGGGATCCTCGGCTTCCAGGAAGAGCAGCTGGGCCACCAGGGAATCGGCCACCTGGTCATCGATGCCGGTGCCCAGGAAGATGATCCGCTCCCGCAGCAGCCGGGAATAGATGTCGAAGGCCCGGTCGCCGCGACCGGACTGCTCCACCACCGTGGGCAGCACCCCAGGGGCGGCGGTGGGGCCCGGAGCGACCATCCCGTTCCAGGGCATCGGCGCCTGCCAGAGATTGTTCACGGGGTGGGGCCGCGCCCCCGACGGGCCCGCCAGGGCGGCGGGCAGCCAGTCGGGGATCAGGGGCGGTCGGGCGTCGATCACGCGGTTTCGCTGGCGGACGGGGGGAGTGGCCTCAATCTATGGCTGGGCGTCGTCCTCCCGGGCCTTAGCGCCGGCGGCTCCCTTCTTCGCCTTGGCGGCCTTGGCGGGTTTGGGTGACGCTTCGCTGGTGGTTGCCGGGCCGTCCTCCGACGGGGCCTCCTCCGCTGCCGGGGCCTTGTCGGTGATCGTGCTGTTGGCCTCGAGCCACTCCAGCAGCTTCTCCTTCAGCAGGTCCTCGGCCACCGCCAGCCGCAGCCGCTCCGGGTCGATGGCGGCACTGTCGCTGAGGCCCTTGCGGATCTCGGTCAGCCTCGCCTCCAGGTCGGCGGCGGGCACCTCGATCGTCTCGGCCGCGGCCAGCGCCTTGAGCGCCAGGCTGCGCCGCAGCCGCTGCTCGGCCTCGGGCCGGGAGGTGTCCATGAGGCTGCGCACCAGATCGGGGGTGAACAGCTTCTTGACGTCCATCCCCTGCTGGGAGATCTGACCGGCGGTCTGCTCGATCAGGTTGCGTACCTCCTGCTGGATCAGCGTCTCGGGCAGCTCCACCTCCAGCTCCTCCACCAGGACCGCCAGCAGGGCCTCATGGCGGTTGGCGCGATGGCGGCGCTCGGCGTCCTCCCGCAGGCGCGTCTCCAGGTCGGCGCGGAGCTCGGCCAGGGTCGGCTTGTCGCTGGCCTGCTGGGCGAAGGCGTCGTCGAGGGCCGGCAGCTCCCGGGTCTTCAGTTCCAGCAGGGTGATGGCGAACAGGGCCTCCCGGCCCGCCGCCTGCTCCTGCGGGTAGCTGTCGGGGAAGCGGCAGGAGACATCGCGGCTGTCCCCGACGGCCATGCCGATGATGCCGGCCACGAAGCCGGGGATCATGCGGCCCTCCTCCAGCTCCACTTCCATCCCGTCGCTGCTGCCGCCCTCGATGGCCTCGCCGGTGTCAACGAAGGTGCCGCGGAAGGCGATCTGGGCCACGTCGCCCTCGGCGGCGGGCCGGTCCTCCACCGGCACCAGGGTGGCCAGCTGGCGGCGCGACTGCTCGATCAGTTCGTCGACCCGGGCCGGGTCAAAGGGCACGGGCTCCGCCTCGGCCTTGAAGCCTTTTGTGCTGCGCAGGGTGGGGGTGGGCTCCACGTCCATCTCCAGGGTGATGGTGAGCTCCTCCCCGGGCGTGAAGCGCTCCAGGACCCGTTCGAAGGCTTCGTTGAGTTCGGGCCGGCCGATGGCCTCGATGGCCTCCTGCTGCATCGCCTCCCGCACGACCGCGTCGACCAGGTCCTCAAGGGCGGTGGCGCGGATCCGCAGGGGTCCGATCTGCTGCAGCAGCACCGGCCGGGGCACGCGCCCCTTGCGGAAGCCGGGCAGCTTGACACTGCGGCTCAGCTTCTCCAGGGCGGCCTCGTAGCTCTTCTGGCTGCGCCCCGCAGGCACGGCGACCTCCACCGCCAGACGGCTTCCGGGGCGCGGGGAGGTGGTCACCCGGAGGTTGGCTTCGGTGCTGGCGGCAGGACTCATGAAACGGGGCTCGCTCGGGGCAGCCCCCCATCCTAGAAACTGGCCGTTCCGGGCCTCCGCCACGTATTGTGCGATCGACGCACCGGCGCGCCCATATCTCCAACTGAAGAGTTCGGTCCGGCCACCAGGCCGGAGGTCTTGTCTCAGGCTCCCGTCCCCGAAGCCTCCCGCCCCATCCGCTTTCCGATCCCCGTCCAGGGTTTCCCTCCGGGCCCCGTCTCCAGTCAGCAGGCCCGCTCCCGCCCCGCCACCCGTCCCGTTTGCCCCCGTTGACCGTCTCAGCGACCCTTCCCTCCCCTCCGCGCCATCTGCCCTCGAGGCCGTTGCGCATTGCCATCCTCGGCGCCACCGGAGCCGTGGGCCAGGAGCTCCTCGTGCTGCTGAAGGAGCGGGGCTTTCCGGTGGCGGACCTGCTGCCGCTGGCCTCGCCGCGCTCGGCGGGCCAGGACCTGGACTGGCAGGGCGAACAGCTGCGGGTCCGGCCGGTGGGTGCCGACGCCTTCGAGGGCATCGACCTGGTGCTGGCCTCGGCCGGCGGTTCGGTCTCGCGGCAGTGGGCTCCGGTCGCCGTGGCCGCCGGTGCGGTGGTGATCGACAACTCCAGTGCCTTCCGGATGGATCCGGCCGTGCCCCTGGTGGTGCCCGAGGTGAATCCCCAGGCCGCCTTCGCCCACAGCGGGATCATCGCCAACCCCAACTGCACCACCATCCTGCTGACCCTGGCCCTGGCCCCCCTGGCGGCCCGGCGGCCGATCCGCCGGGTGGTCGTCAGCACCTACCAGTCGGCCAGCGGCGCCGGCGCCCGGGCCATGGAGGAACTGCGCGACCTGAGCCGCACCGTGCTGGAGGGGGGCGAGCCGGTGAGCACGGTGCTGCCCCATTCGCTGGCCTTCAACCTGTTCCTCCACAACTCGCCCCTGCAGCCCAGCGGCTACTGCGAGGAGGAGCTCAAGATGCTCCACGAGACCCGCAAGATCATGGGCCTGCCCGATCTGCGCCTGACGGCCACCTGCGTGCGGGTTCCGGTCCTTCGGGCCCATTCCGAGGCCGTCAACATCGAGTTCGAGGAGCCCTTCCCCGTGGCGGAGGCCCGCGAACTGCTGGCGGTCGCCCCCGGGGTCGAGCTGATCGAGAACTTCGAGACCAACCGCTTCCCCATGCCCACCGACGTCACCGGCCGGGATCCGGTGGCCGTGGGCCGCATCCGCCAGGACCTCAGCGATCCCCGGGCCCTGGAGCTGTGGCTCTGCGGTGACCAGATCCGCAAGGGTGCCGCCCTCAACGCCATTCAGATCGCCGAACTGCTGCGGGATCCCGCCGCGGCCGCTGCCGCCACCGGAGGTGCCGCTTGAGCACGGCCACCCTGCAGGCGCCGAGCACGGCTCCCTCCCCCGAGGCCCCCTTCGGTCGGGTGCTCACCGCCATGGTGACCCCCTTCCAGCCGGACGGGGCCGTCGATCTGGAGCTGGCGGCCCGGCTGGCGGACCATCTGGTCCGGCACGGCTCCGATGGCCTGGTGCTGTGCGGCACCACCGGAGAATCCCCCACCCTCACCTGGCAGGAGCAGCATGAGCTCTTCGCTGCCGTGAAGGGGGCGGTGGGGAGCCGCGCCACCCTGCTGGCCGGCAGCGGCAGCAACTGCACCGCCGAGGCGGTGGAAGCCACGGGTGAGGCCGCCGCCCTCGGTGCCGATGGCGCCCTGGTGGTGGTGCCCTACTACAACAAGCCGCCCCAGGAGGGCCTCGAAGCCCATTTCCGCGCCGTGGCCCAGGCCGCCCCGGAGCTGCCCCTGATGCTTTACAACATCCCTGGCCGCACCGGCTGCAGCCTGGCCCCTGACACCACGGCCCGCCTGCTTGACGAGGCCAACGTGGTGGGCTTCAAGGCCGCCAGCGGCACCACCGAGGAGGTCAGCCGGCTGCGCGAACTCTGCGGCGATCGCCTGGCGATCTACAGCGGCGACGACGCCCTCACCCTGCCGATGCTGGCGGTGGGTGCGGTGGGCGTGGTCAGCGTGGCCAGCCATCTGGTGGGTCCCAGGATCCGGTCCATGGTCCAGGCCTTCCTGAGCGGCGACGTCGCCACCGCCCGCGACGAGCACCAGCAGCTGCTGCCCCTGTGCAGGGCGCTCTTCTGCACCACCAATCCCATCCCCGTCAAAGCCGCCCTGGAGATCTGCGGCTGGCCGGTGGGTGCCCCCCGACTTCCCCTGCTTTCCGCCGATACCGCCGTGCGACAGCGCCTTTCCTCGATCCTGGCTGCCCTGCGTCCCACCTGACGCCAAGGCTGATGTCCAGAGTCACCTCCGCTTCCGCTTCCCGTTTCTTTCCATCGCCACCCCTGAGTTCCTAACTACATGTCCAGTCAGAACGTCAATCCCATCGTCCGCTCCGGCAACGGCGCCAAAGCCAAGCACCAGGGCCTGCGCGTCATTCCCCTGGGCGGCCTGCACGAGATCGGCAAGAACACCTGCGTCTTCGAATACGGCGATGAGCTGATGCTCGTCGATGCCGGTCTCGCGTTCCCCAGCGATGGCATGCATGGCGTCAACGTGGTGATGCCCGACACCAGCTACCTGCGCGAGAACCAGAAGCGCATCCGCGGCATGGTGGTCACCCACGGCCACGAAGATCACATCGGCGGCATTCCGCACCACCTCAAGAACTTCAACATCCCCATCATCTACGGCCCGCGCCTGGCCATGTCGATGCTGCAGGGGAAGATGGAGGAGGCGGGCGTCACCGACCGCACCACCATCCAGACGGTGGGTCCGCGGGATGTGGTGCATGTGGGCCAGCACTTCAAGGTGGAGTTCATCCGTAACACCCACTCGATGGCCGACAGCTTCACGCTGGCCATCACAACCCCCGTCGGCGTGATCATCTTCACCGGTGACTTCAAGTTCGACCACACCCCCGTCGATGGCGAGGCCTTCGACCTGCAGCGTCTGGCCCACTACGGCGAGCAGGGTGTGCTGTGCCTGTTCAGCGATTCCACCAACGCCGAGATCCCCGGTTTCACGCCGCCGGAGCGCGCCGTGTTCCCCAACCTGGATCGCCACATCAGCCAGGCCGAAGGCCGGGTGATCATCACCACCTTCGCCAGCTCGATTCATCGTGTGTCGATGATTCTCGAACTGGCGATGAAGAACGGGCGCAAGGTCGGCCTGCTGGGCCGCTCGATGCTCAACGTGATCGCCAAGGCACGGGAGCTCGGCTACATGCGTGCCCCCGATGATCTGTTCGTGCCGATCAAGCAGATCCGCGACCTGCCCGACCGCGAAACCCTCCTGCTCATGACCGGCAGCCAGGGCGAACCGCTGGCGGCCCTCAGCCGCATCTCCCGCGGCGAGCATCCCCAGGTTCAGGTGAAGTCCACCGACACGATCATCTTCTCGGCCAGCCCGATCCCCGGTAACACCATCTCGGTGGTGAACACGATCGACCGGCTGATGATGATGGGGGCCAAGGTCGTCTATGGCAAGGGCGAGGGCATCCACGTCTCCGGCCACGGCTGCCAGGAGGACCACAAGCTGATGCTGGCGCTGGCCAAGCCGAAATTCTTCGTCCCCGTGCACGGCGAGCACCGCATGCTCGTCTGCCATTCCAAGACGGCCCAGTCGATGGGTGTGCCCGCCGATCACATTCTGATCATCGACAACGGCGACGTGGTCGAACTCACCCCCGACACCATCAACAAGGGTGAGCCGGTGAAGGCCGGCATCGAGCTGCTCGATGCCTCCCGCAACGGCATCGTCGATGCCCGGGTGCTCAAGGAGCGCCAGCAGCTGGCCGAGGACGGCGTCATCACCCTGCTGGCGGTGATCACCACCGACGGTGTGATGGCGGCGCCGCCGCGGGTGAACCTGCGCGGTGTGGTCACGGCCGCCGATGCCCGCAAGCTCTCGGTCTGGGCCGAGCGGGAGATCACCTGGGTGCTGGAGAACCGCTGGAACCAGCTGGCCCGCAACACCGGTGGCAAGGCCCCCGATGTCGACTGGGTGGGTGTGCAGCGGGAGGTGGAGGTGGGCCTGCAGCGCCGCCTGCGCCGCGAGCTGCAGGTGGATCCGCTGATCATCTGCCTGGTGCAGCCCGCCCCCGCCGGCACCCCGGCCTACAAGGGCCGGGCCGATGCCGAACCCGACACCCGCCCGGCGCCCCGCGGCGGCCGCAGGGATGGAGGTGGGCGTCAGCCCGCTGCCGTGCCCCAGCGCCAGCTGGTGACCGCAGCGGCCCCGGCCCCGGCGGCGGCCACGGCCACCGTCGCGGCACCGGCCCCGGTGGCGGCGGCCAGCAAGGCCCCCGTTGAAGAACCGGAACCCACCGGTCGCGTCCGTCGCCGCCGCTCGGCCGCGGCGGCGGGCTGATCGTCCGGGGCAGGCTCAGCGGACCCTGACCAGCATCAGGCCGCTGAGCAGCTCCTCGTCCTCCTTGTTCACTGGCGCCGTCGTGGTGGGGGCTGGCTCCTGCCAGCTCAGTTCCACGTCGTCAGCCAGGGCCGGATCCGCCTGGTGCAGCTCGATCAGCTCGGGTTCCTCCACCACCTCCGGAATCAGGGAGGGCTCGCTCCAGGGGGCAGCCGCTGCAGAGGCCGGCGACGCGGCTGGTGCGTCCGCGGCGGGAGCCGCCTCCAGATCGGCGGCAGGGGCTGGGATCGCTGCGGATGGTGCCGCTGTGGCCGGCGTCGTGGTCAGCCAGGGGGCCGCCGCGCCCGTGACCGCCTGAGCGGTGCCCGCCGGGCCTGCGGCCCCTTCGGTGAGGAAAGCGGGGGTGGTCGCGACGGTGTCAGCCACCGCTGCCCCCGTGGTCGGGGCGGCGGCCTCCTCGATGGCGCACTGTTTCAGCCCCTGCTCGGCGATCCTGGTGAGGGCCGCCTCGCTGCTCTGCTCCGCCACGGTCCCGTAGTACCCGGTGGCAGCGGCCTTGTCCCCGAAGCCGTAGAGCTGGGTGTGGCCCAGCAGCAGCTGGAGCCGCAGCTTCAGTCCGGTGAGCTGGGGGTTGTCCGATTGCCGCAGCTTCTGCAGCAGTTCCTCTCCGTCGCCCAGCACGGTGTCCCACTTCTCCCTGGAGTAGGCCTGCTCAATCACCGCGTAGCGCTGGGCGGCGTCATTGGCGCTGGTCTCAGCCATGGAGCGGGTCGGGTGGGCGGACCCACAGTGTGCTGTGATCCCAGTGCAGTTGCCATCCTCCGGCCAGATCCAGCCGGCCCGGATCCCGCCCGCGGGCCAGTCGGTCCAGCAGGGTTTCGAGGCTCCTGGATCCGGGGTCCCGCCCCAGGTGCCGCCGCAGCCAGTGGTGCAGCAGCCGTCGCTGGCTGGCCGGGGCCAGGTTGACCAGCCGCCGGCGTGGCAGCCGAGCGGTGTCCTCTCCCTGCTGCAGGCCCGTCAGGGCCAGCTCCAGCAGTTCCGTCTCGGCCTGCAGCTGTTCCTCCAGGCGCTCCGCCTGGGCGCTGATCCGCCGGCTGGCCCCGGGATGGAGGGCCTCCAGCACCGGCAGGACGTCGGCGCGCAGCCGGTTGCGGGCGAAACGCAGATCCGCGTTGCTGCTGTCCGTCCAGACGGGCAGGCCCCGCTCCCGGCAGAGGCGGCCGGTGTCGCTGCGGTCGAAGATCAGCAGCGGTCGGGCCAGCTGCAGGGCCCCGGCGGCCGGGTCCAGGGGCCGGCTGGCCCCCAGGCTGGCCAGGCCCCGCAGGTGGCTGCCGCGGGCCAGGTTGAGCAGCACGGTCTCGGCCCGGTCGCTGGCGGTGTGGCCCGTCACCACATGGGTGCAGTGCCCCTGGAGGGCCGCCGCGGCCAGGCAGCCGTAGCGCCAGTCCCGGGCCGTGGCCTCGCTGCCGGGCACCGGATCGGCCCGGTCGAGCCTCAGGTCCAGTCCCTGGCTCCGGGCCCACCGGGCCAGTTCCCCGGCCTGCTGGGCCGCATCGGGGCGCCAGCCGTGATCGCCGTGCCACAGCTGCAGCTGCCAGCCGTGCAGGGGCTGGAGGTCCAGCAGGAGGGTGGTCAGGGCCATGGAGTCCTGACCGCCGGATACGGCCAGCAGCAGTGACCCCCCCGCCGGCAGCAGGGTGGGCCGTCGCAGCAGGTGACGGTGCAGACGCGCCTGGTCGCGTCCCCAGGGCCGCGGGCCGGGGCAGGGGTCGGGTGGGAGAATCACGGCATGCGTCCTTCCGTCCGCCGATGACCCGCCTCTCCAGCCTGCCCACCGCCCTGCAGCAGGCGATCCGTCAGGGGCGGGCGCTGAAGGTCATCGCCGGCCTCGACAACTTCGACGCGGCCCGGGTGCAGCGGGTCGTCCGGGCCGCCGCCGCCGGCGGCGCCGACCTGGTGGATCTGGCCTGTGACCCCACCCTGGTGCGCCTGGCCGTGGCGCTGGCTCCGGGGCTGCCGGTCTGCGTCTCGGCCGTGGATCCTGCCCTGTTCCCGCCGGCCGTCGAGGCCGGTGCCGCCATGGTGGAGATCGGCAACTACGACAGCTTCTATCCCCAGGGGCGGGTCTTCGGTGCCGCCGAAGTGCTCGAGCTCACCCGCCGCACCCGTGCGCTGCTGCCCGGGACGGTGCTCTCGGTCACCGTGCCCCACACCCTGCCCCTCGACCAGCAGGAGCGGCTGGCGGTGGAGCTGGTGGCCGCCGGCGCCGATCTGATCCAGACCGAGGGCGGGACCAGTGCCCGTCCCCTCAGCGCCGGTGCCCTGGGCCTGATCGAGAAGGCCGCCCCGACCCTGGCGGCGGCCCATGCCATCAGCCGGGCGGTGGCCGTGCCGGTGCTGTGCGCCTCCGGGCTCTCGGCCGTCACGGTGCCGATGGCCCTGGCCGCCGGTGCCGCGGGCGTCGGGGTGGGCTCCGCCGTCAACCGCCTCGACGATGAGCTCGCCATGGTGGCGGTGGTGCGTGCCCTGCGGGAGGCCCTGCCCCTGGCGTCGATGGTTCAAAGCGAAAGGCCTCAGTAAGCTGAAAGGGTTGCGGCATCGCTTCCCATGGGCTCGTTGACCTGGCTCCTGCAATGGCCGATTCGGGCCCTCATTCTGCTGCTGGTGGCGCGACTGCCCCTGGGGGTGGAGCTGGCCAGCTTCTCGGCAGCCCTGCTCTCGGCCATCATCATCGCCCTGCTGGGCACCCTGCTGGTCCTTCCCCTGAAGCTGCTGCTGGGTCCGATCTGGTTCGTCTCCTCCCTGGGGGGCCTGATCAGCCCGGTGTCGTTCCTTTTCAACTGGCTGATCACGATCATCCTGTTCAGCCTGGCCGCCTGGCTGATCAAGGGTTTCCGGCTCCATAACGGCCTGATCAGCGCCATCCTCGGGGCCCTGGCCTACAGCGTGCTGAGCAGCGTGGTGCTGGGCTGGATGGGTCTGGATGTGCCCCTGACCCGGGCCATGGCGGCGACCTCAGGCCTCGGCTGATCGGTTTTCCCGCATGGGGCGTTCCCCTCGGGTGAACGCCAGAATGGCCCGATGCCATTCCAGCTTCACGCGCCCTACGAACCGAAGGGCGACCAACCCGCCGCCATCGAGGCGATGGTGAAGGGCGTCGACGGGGGCGAACGCTTCCAGACGCTCCTTGGCGCCACCGGCACCGGCAAGACCTTTTCGATCGCCAATGTGATCGCCCGCACGGGGCGTCCCACCCTGGTGCTGGCCCACAACAAGACGCTGGCGGCCCAGCTCTGCAACGAGCTGCGGGAGTTCTTCCCTAACAATGCCGTCGAATATTTCATCTCCTACTACGACTACTACCAGCCCGAGGCCTACGTTCCCGTCTCGGACACCTACATCGCCAAGACCGCCTCGATCAACGAGGAGATCGACATGCTGCGGCACTCGGCCACCCGGTCGCTGTTCGAGCGTCGGGATGTGATTGTGGTGGCCTCGATCAGCTGCATCTACGGCCTCGGCATCCCCTCGGAGTACCTCAAGGCCGCCGTGAAGTTCGAGGTGGGCGACAAGCTGGATCTGCGGAGCTCCCTGCGGGATCTGGTCAACAACCAGTACTCCCGCAACGACATCGAGATCAGCCGCGGCCGCTTCCGGGTGCGGGGCGATGTGCTGGAGATCGGTCCGGCCTACGAGGACCGGCTGGTGCGGATCGAGCTGTTCGGTGATGAGGTGGAGGCGATCCGCTACGTGGATCCCACCACCGGTGAGATCCTCCAGAGCCTGGAAAGCATCAACATTTACCCGGCCAAGCACTTCGTGACCCCCAAGGAGCGACTGCAGGGGGCGATCCAGGCGATCCGGGCCGAAATGCGCGAGCGGCTCGACGTGCTCAACGGCCAGGGGCGGCTGCTGGAGGCCCAGCGCCTCGAGCAGCGCACCACCTACGACCTGGAGATGCTGGAGCAGGTGGGCTACTGCAACGGGGTGGAGAACTATGCCCGGCACCTGGCCGGACGGGAGGCCGGCACCCCGCCCGAATGCCTGATCGACTACTTCCCCGACGACTGGCTGCTGGTGGTGGATGAGAGCCACGTCACCTGCTCCCAGCTCCAGGCCATGTACAACGGCGACCAGAGCCGCAAGCAGGTGCTGATCGAGCACGGCTTCCGGCTGCCCAGCGCCGCCGACAACCGGCCCCTGAAGGGGGACGAGTTCTGGGAGAAGGCCCGCCAGACCATCTTCGTCTCCGCCACCCCCGGGGCCTGGGAGCTGGCGCAGAGCCAGGGCCAGGTGGTGGAACAGGTGATCCGCCCCACCGGCGTTCTCGACCCGATCGTGGAGGTGCGCCCCTCCGAGGGTCAGGTGGACGACCTGCTCGGGGAGATCCGCCTGCGGGCCGATCGCCAGGAGCGGGTGCTGGTCACCACCCTCACCAAGCGCATGGCGGAGGACCTCACCGACTACCTGGCCGAGAACGGGGTGCGGGTGCGCTACCTGCACTCGGAGATCCATTCGATCGAGCGCATCGAGATCATCCAGGATCTGCGCAACGGGGCCTACGACGTGCTCGTGGGTGTGAACCTGCTGCGGGAGGGTCTCGACCTGCCCGAGGTGTCCCTGGTGGCGATCCTCGATGCCGACAAGGAGGGCTTCCTGCGGGCGGAGCGCTCCCTGATCCAGACCATCGGCCGAGCGGCACGACACATCGATGGGGTGGCGCTCCTCTATGCCGACAACCTCACCGATTCGATGGCCAAGGCGATCTCCGAGACCGAGCGACGACGGGTGATCCAGCACGCCTACAACGAACGCCACGGCATCACACCCAGCCCGGCCGGCAAGCGGGCGGGCAATGCGATCCTCTCTTTTCTGGAGCTCTCCCGCCGGCTCACCGACGACCAGCTGGAGGTGGCCGCCGTGCAGGCCGAGCAGAACGAGGTGCCCCTCGATGCCCTGCCCGAGCTGATCACCCAGCTGGAGGAGAAGATGAAGGCGGCGGCCAAGAGCCTGGAGTTCGAGGAGGCCGCCAACCTGCGGGATCGCATCAAGAACCTGCGCCACAAGCTGGTGGGACGGCCCGCGGCCTAGGGCACCCGCCGCCCCCGCGGCCTAGAGCGCCCGCCGATCCAGGGCTTCGGCCAGGCGGTTGGCCGCGGCCGCCAGCTCGGCCTGGGGATCGGGCCCGGCATCGAGGGCCTTGGCGTCCTCCTGGCGCCGCATCGCTTCGATCGCTCGCACGATCAGGAACACCACGAAGGCGATCACCAGGAAGTTGATCAGGGCCACGATCACCGTGCCGGCAGGCCAGGCGCTGATCGAATCCACCTTCGCGGCCTTCAGCGCCGGCTCCAGCAGGTTGGTCATCACCAGGCTGACGACCGCATCGACCACCTTGCCGAAGGCGCCACCGATGACGACCGCCACCGCCAGATCGACCACATTGCCCTTGTTGATGAAGTCCTTGAAGTCGCTCAGAAAGGAGCTGGCGGCGCGCCGGGCCATGGGATTCTTCCGTGAATGCAGCCCTTTCCTACTTCACGGCTGAAGGTCCCCGTCGGCATCCTCCGGACCATTGGTTCGGTGATGGAAGGCCATCAGGTCGGCGGCGGCAATGGGAGGGGACAGGTGGAAGCCCTGGGCAGCCTGGACCCCCGCCTGCATCAGCACCTGGAGTTGTTGAGCCGTCTCGACACCTTCGGCGATGACCATCAGCTGGGACGAGCGGATGAGGGCGGTGAGTCCCTCCAGCCACTCAGGACTCGGCGTCTCCGGGGTGATCATGGCCAACATCTCGCGATCCACCTTGATGATGTCGAAAGGACAACGGCTGAGGATGGCGAGATTGGCGCCCCGCAGCAGGCTGACATCATCGAGCGCCATCTGGATGCCGAGTCGCTGGGCCTGGAACATGCCCGCCAGGCCCAGGGCATCGGGAAGCCCCCGCTCGGTGACCTCCAGGATCAGCTGGGGAATCATGTCGGCCAGGCCGGATTTCATCGCGGCGTAATAGACCCCGCCCCGTCCGGTGATCTCCGGTGGAACATTGAGGCTGAGATGCACGTCGGGATGGCGCCGCAACCAGTCCCTGAGTTCCGCCGCTGCGGTCTCGATCACCCAGTAAGTGAGCACACCTGAGGCGGGGGTGGACTCCAGGGTCGGGATGAACTCCCCGGGCATCACCAGCGAGCCATCGGCCCGCCGCCAGCGGATCAGGGCTTCGGCTCCGATGCAGCGGAGATCCGGGAGGGACAGGATGGGCAGATACTCGAGAAAAAACTCACCCTTCGCCAGGCCCTCCGCGATCTCCTCGGGTCGGATCATGAGAATCGCCGTCCCATGGGAAAGGTGATGGTTTGAGAGAGATGGAACCCTAATCCAGAAATCAGGGCGCTCCGATCGGTGCCAGGCGCAGCAGCTGGCCATCGCCGGCCCCGTCGGTGAGTACATACAGGAATCCGTCCGCTTCCTGGCGCACGTCGCGCCCCCGGGCGCCGATCGGAATCTCCTGCTGGGGTGTCACCGATCCCTCCGGATCCAGGCGCAGCCGATGCACTTGCGGCGACACCAGTCCGCCGGCGAAGAGATCACCGCGCCAGCCCGGATAGCGGTTCCCGTCGTAGGCCGCCAGACCGGAAGGGGCGCCGGTGGCCGGTGCGACGGGCGGGCCGAAGTACTCGCGGCTGTGGGTCACCCGCGGCCAGCCGTCGTTCCCGCCGGCCTCGATCCGGTTGAGCTCGTCCCCATCACGGGCGCCGTGTTCGCTGGCCCAGACCCGGCCCGTGCGGCGATCCAGGGCCAGCCCCTTCAGGGGTGGTGGACGCCGACGGGCCTTGGCTGGGGGGACAGCTCCAGAAGCACCAGGTCGCGCAGGTCGTGGAGCAGGGAGAGCTCGTCGCCGCTGAGCTGGCGCGGGCGGGTGTCGATCAGACACAACGTGCCCAGGCAGGTGCCGTCGTCGAGGATCAGGGGCGAGCCGGCGTAGAAGCGGATCCGGGGTTCCCCCAGCACGAGTGGATTCTCGGCGAAGCGCTCGTCCAGCCAGGTGTCCGCCACCAGCAGGTCCGACCGCTGGCGGACCGCGTGGGCGCAGAAGGCCAGGTCCCGGGAGGTCTGGCAGGTGGCCAGGCCGTGGCTGGACTTGAACCACTGCCGCTCGGCATCGATCAGGCTGATCAGGGCGATCGGCACATCGAAGGCGGCCGCGGCGATCCGGGTCAGGCGGTCGAAGCGTTCCTCCCGCTCCGTGTCCAGCAGGCCCAGCTCCGCCAGCCGCCGCAGGCGCTTCTCCTCGTCCTGCGGGGGCCGGGCCCGCTCCCAGCGGCAGGGGGTGCGCAGGCTCCAGGCCCGGAGCCGGGCCCGCAGAAAGCTCTCGGAGACCGGCAGCACCAGCCACTCGCTGACCAGGGGATCGTCGTAGCGGGCCTGCTCCTCCACGGCCGCCAGCATCACGACGGGGATGTCGGCCATCGCCGTGGCCGCGGACTCCCGCAGCCGGCGGACCAGCCCGGGGCCATCGCGGACGGGAAGTGCCTGCTCCAGCAGCAGCAGGGAAGCCCCGTCGCGCTCGAGACGCTGCATCAGGTCGGCTTCGCCGCCGGCCACATGGAAGGGCAGTCCCTCGAGGCGAAGGGCGGTGGTGAGGGCCGCCTCCAGATCCCCGTCCGTCACCCAGACCAGGGCCGGAGGCCCCCCGGGATCGCCGCTGAGGGCCCCGGCGTCGGCGTCGCTCCCCGCGGCGGCCGGCGGGGTGCCGGCTGCGGCCCCCGCGGTGCGGGCGGTGGTGCGCAGCACCAGCCCCTCCGAGGCCGCCAGCACCTCCAGGGGGGAGCCCCGGTCGGCCAGATCGGCGCGTACACCGGCCAGGATCAGGTCGATGGTGGCGTCGTTGCGCAACGGGTCGTGATGGGTGAGCACCAGCCGCGCCACCCCGGCCTCCTCGCAGATGCGCACGGCGTACTCCACCGAGCTGTGGCCCCAGCCGAGCTTGGCCGGGAACTCCTGGGCCGTGTACTGGGCGTCGTGGATCACCAGGTCGGCCCCTTCGATGAACTCGGCGTAGTGGAGGTCCTGGCCGGAGAGCGGACCGATGCCGCTGGCCAGTTCGGGCGCGTGGGGTTCGTGATCGCAGCAGTAGACGACCGTGGCCCCGTCCGCCTGGAGCCGGTAGGCGAGGGTGAGGGCGGGATGGTTGAGCAGATGGGTCGTGATCGTCACATCCCCGATCCGGAAGCTGCCCTGGTGCAGATCGTGGTAGCGGATCGTGGCGGCGAACTGCTCGAGGGTGACGGGGAAGTAGGCGTGCTGCATCTGGCCGGAGAGCACGCTGCGCAGGCTTCCCGAGAGGCCGCTGGGGCCGAAGACGTCCCAGGTGTGGCCAGGGGCGAAGAAGGGGGCGAAGAAGGGAAAGCCCTGGATGTGGTCCCAGTGGGTGTGGCTGATCAGCAGCGACCCCTCCATGCCGTCGGGGCGCTCCTGCATCAGGGCCTGGCCCAGGCCATGGGCGCCGGTGCCGCAGTCGATCACGAGCAGGGTGCCGGCGTCGGAGCGGACCTCCACGCAGGAGGTGTTGCCGCCGAAGCGGAAGGTGTCCGGGCCAGGTTTGGCGATCGACCCGCGGGTTCCCCAGAACCGAACCAACATCCCCCGAGCCTGGCGCGGCCCCAAGCCTAGGGAGCTTCCGTTCCCTGGGCCGCATGTCGTGTCGCCCCGCCGAGGCCGAAGGCCTGGTGCACCGCCTGCAGGGCGCGTACGCCATCGGCCTCCGCCACCACGCAACTGGTGCGGATCTCGCTGGTGGCGATCAGGGAGATGTTGATGCCCGCATCGGCCAGGGAGCGGAACATCCGCGCCGCCGTGCCGGCGGTGCAGGCCATCCCGGCCCCCACGGCGCTGACCCTGGCGATGGCGGGGCCTTCCTCGAAGCAGGCGCCCTCCCACTGGCGCAGGATCGGGGCCAGGGCCCGCTCGGCCCCCGGCCGGTCGTCGCGCCGGAGGGTGAAGCTCATGTCCCGCCGCCGGTCCTGGGGGCCGCCGTGGGTGCGCTCCGACTGCACGATGGCGTCGAGGCTGATGCCCGCATCGGCCAGGGCCCGGCAGATGGCCGCGGCGGCCCCGGGCCGGTCGGGCACCCGCCGCACCGACACCTGCACCTGGTCGCGGTCGAGGGCCACCCCCCGCACCGCCGGATCCCCGAGGTGGCAGGGGGGCGGATCGTGGCGCAGCTGCTGGTCGGCGAGCTCGAACGCCTCCCCGGCCGCCCGCAGGGCCCGGGCCCCCAGCTGGCCATCCACCACGCAGCTCACCTTCACCTCGCTGGTGGCGATCAGGCGCAGGTTGATGCCGAGGCGGGCCATGGTGTCGAACAGCCGGGCCGCCACGCCCGGGCGGCCGAGGATGCCGGCGCCGGCAATGCTCAGCTTGGCCATGCCCGCTTCGGCCGTGAGCTGGGCCCCATCGGCCCCCATGGCGGCCAGCACCTCCTGGCAGACCCGGCGGGCCGATTCCATTTCCGACGCTGCCAGGGTGAAGGCGATGTCGTTGCTGGCCCCCTCGTGGATCGCCTGCACGATCAGGTCCACGTTCAGGCCGGCGGCGCCGAGGGCCTCGAACAGGGTGGCGGCCACCCCCGGTCGGTCGGGCACGTGGGACAGGGCCAGCACCGCCTGGTCGGCCTCGAGCTCCGCCCCGTCCACGGGCCGGCCCAGCTCCAGCCCCTCACTGCCGATCGGCCGGGCCGGACCGCTGGTGAGACGGGTGCCGGGGGCCTGGCTCCAGCTGGAGCGCACCGTCAGGGGCACCCCGTAGTTGCGGGCGATCTCCACGGCCCGGGGGTGCAGCACCGCGGCCCCGAGGCTCGCCAGTTCCAGCATTTCGTCGCAGCTGACGCTCTCCATCAGCTGGGCGTCGCCCACCTTGCGGGGGTCGGTGGTCAGCACCCCGGGCACATCGGTGTAGATCTCGCAGCCGTCGGCGCCGAGGGCGGCCGCCAGCGCCACCGCGGAGGTGTCGGAGCCGCCCCGGCCCAGGGTGGTGATCTCCGGGGTGCCGGCGTGGCCGCTGCTGGTGCCCTGGAAGCCGGCCACCACCACCACGTGTCCATCCTCCAGCAGCCGCCGCAGCCGTTCGGTGCGCACCTCCAGGATCCGGGCCCGGCCATGGGCCGATTCGGTGATGATCCCGGCCTGGGTGCCGGTCATGGAGACGGCGGGCACGCCTTCGGCATGGAGGGCCATCGACAGCAGGGCGATCGACACCTGCTCGCCCGTGGCCAGCAGCATGTCCATCTCCCGGCGGGGCGGGTCGCTGCAGAGGCTGGCGGCCATGCCGGTCAGCTGGTCGGTGGTGTGGCCCATGGCCGACACCACGATCACCAGCTCGTGGCCCTCCTCGCGGCTGGCGGCGATGCGGCGGGCGACCGCCCGGATCCGCTCGGTGTCCGCCACCGAGGTCCCTCCGAACTTCTGAATCAACAGGGCCATTCCCGCGTTGCCGGCGCATCCGGCCCGATTATCGACGCGGGGTGCTCCCGGGCTGCGCCAGGGCGGCCAGCAGGAAGCCGTCCCGGAAGGCGTCGCCGGGGTCGGCGCCGCGCTTGAGGGCGGCCTCCACGTCGAGCAGGCGGCGCAGCAGGGCCAGCAGTTGCTCGGGGCTGCGGCCGCGGATCTGCTTGCGCATCACGTAGATCCGCTTGGGATTGCCGATCCCTGCGGCCTTGGCGATCACGGCCACGTCCTGTTCGCCGCTGCGCTCCAGCAGGCACACCCAGAGCCAGCCCCGGATCTGACTGGCCAGGGCCGCCACGATCCGCAGGGCGGGCTCGCCCACCTCCAGCAGGGCCTCCACCAGGGCGATGGCCTCGGCGGGGTGCTGGGCGAGCAGGGCGTCGCCCACGGCCAGGCTGCTGGTGACCTGGCCGCCGATCAGGGCGGCCACCGCCTCGGCCGTGATTGGGCCCGCGTCACTGCCGGCATGGAGCGCCAGCTTCTCCAGCTCGCTGGCGAGCCGCATCCCGTCGCTGCCGATCGCCTCGGCCAGGGCCTCGGCCGCCGCCGGCGCCAGGGTCAGGCCCCGGGCCCGGGCGGCGCTTTCCACCCGTTCGATCTGACCCGCCCCATCCCAGACCGGCGGCAGGGTGAAGGCGTGCTCCTCGGCCAGGGTCCGCAGGCGCTTGGTGGTGCGCAGCCGGGCGTCGGGCTTGCCCTCGCTGACCAGGAACAGGTGGCAGTCGTCCGGGATCAACGCGACGGAGGCCTCCAGCTGGGCCGCCAGCTCCGCCGGGCAGGCCTGGCAGAAGGGACTGCGCTGCAGCACCACCACCCGGGCCCCGGCGCCGAAGGGGGGGGTGCGTGCCTCCTCGAGGGCCCGGGCCGCCTGGACGGCATCGGCCCCGTCCAGGCGGCTGAGGTTGATCGACGCCCAGGCCGGATCCACCAGGGCCTCGATCCGGTCCGCCAGGGCCCGCTGGCGGGCGGCCTCATCGTCGCCCCAGTAGAGGTGAATGGGCATCAGGGAAGGGGAGGGCGCGCCGGCGGTGGCAGGGAGGCGAGCAGGCGGGGGTCCCGGCTGATCATCGCCGTGGCCCCGCCATGCAGGGCCGAGGCCAGCTCCAGGGCCACGTCGGGTGCCACCGCGGCGTGGATGCCTGGCCGTTGCAGGCGCGCCGCCGCCAGGGCGACCTGGGGCGTGAGGCTCACCAGGGTCCAGGCCGCGGGATCGCTGAACACGGCTTCGTAGCGGGCGGCCAGGGTCTCGTCCCCCCGGAGCAGGGGCCCCTCCACCAGCGTCCTCAGGGTGGCCATGCTCAGGACCCCACGCCAGTGGCCGGCGGCGATCGCGGCGATCAGGGGTTCGTGGCGGCGGCCGGCGGCGTCTCCGCGCAGCCAGGGAATCAGCACCGAGGCGTCGATGGCCACGGCCGATCCGAGCACCAGGTTGGCGCCGCCGTCCAGGGGCTCAGCCGGCCCGCTGCTGCCGGCGGGGGGCGGCAGGGGATCGGGCCAGCAGCTGCGGCCGCTGCCCTTGAGGGCGAGCAAGGCCTGCCGCTGGGCCCGGTGGCGCCGCCACAGGGGAACCAGGGCGGCCACGGGGTGGCCATGGCGGGCGATCAGGGTCTCCTCGCCTTCGCGGGCCCGATCGAGCAGCTCGGGGAAGCGCTTCCTGGCCTCGAGCACGCCGAGGGTGTGCATGGTGCGCGGGGCCGATATCGGAATCTGTACATAACGTACAGGTCTCGAATTCAGTGGAGAACGACTGCCCCTGTCCTTGCCCCTTCGCCTGGCTCTGTTCCGGCCCCTGGGCCCCTCTCCCGGCCACGGCCATGCGGCCACTCGGCTCGGCCCCGGCAAGGGCTAAGCCCACCGGCTTGGCTGAGGTCTCGCCCCTGCGCGGTCGGCTCGACCACGACCAAGGCCCCTGCCCCGACCGGCGCCTCCCGTAGCCTCGCCGTTTCCCCTTCCGGGCCGCAGGCCGCGCCTGGCGCCGGGGGTGGCTCAGCGCCCGGGGCGCCGCAGGCGATGGACAGCTTCGATTCTTCCGGCTCCGCGGCCTCCCTCGACCATCCGATCTTCCGGGAGAGCGTGCGCCGCATCCGCGGCTGGCTGGGGCCCACCGGGCTGGAGGGGGTGGAGCAGGAGGTGCTCGAGCGGCTGGTGCACAGCAGCGGCGACCTGGCCCTGGCGCCGGATCTGCGCCTCGGGTCGGGGGCCTGCGTTGCCGGCCTCAAAGCCCTCGCCGCCGGAGCGCCGATCCTCACCGACACGGCGATGGCGGCGGCGGCCGTGGCGCCCATGGCCCGGCGCACCTTCGCCAATCCGGTGCTGTCGGTGCTGGCCTGGGCCCCCGCGGTCGCCCCCGCCGGTGGCACCCGGGCGGCGGCGGGCATGGAGCGGGCCCTGGTGGAGCACCCGGGGGCGGTGGTGCTGGTGGGCAGCGCCCCCACGGCCCTGGAGCGGCTGCTGGAGCTGGTGGAGGCCGGAGCCATCGCCGCCCCGGCCCTGGTGATCGGCATGCCGGTGGGGTTCGTGGGGGTGGCCGAGAGCAAGCGCCATCTGGCCGCCAGCGCCCTCCCCCAGATCCGCCTGGAGGGCAGCAAGGGCGGGGCCGGCCTGGTGGGCGCCGCCGCCAATGCCCTGCTGCGCCGGGCCTGGCTGGATCAGGCGACCAAGCATCGGGCGGCCCAGGATCAGGCGGCTCTGGATCCCCCCTGAAGTCCCACGGCCACATGGCTGTTGGCCTCGATGCGGCCCAGCACCTGGCGGGCCCGCAGCACCACCGAGGCGGGAACGCCCGCCAGCCGGGCGGCCTCGATGCCGTAGCTGCGGCTGGCGCCCCCCCGGCAGACCCGGTGCAGGAACACCAGGTCGTTGCCGGTCTCCTCCACCAGCACCTGGGCGTTGCCCACGTTGGGCAGCAGCTCGGCGAGCTCGTTGAGCTCGTGGTAGTGGGTGGCGAAGATCGTGCGGGCGCCGATGCCCTCGGCCAGGTGCTCGGCCACGGCCCAGGCGATCGAGAGGCCATCGAAGGTGGCCGTGCCCCGGCCGATCTCGTCGAGCAGCACCAGGGACCTGGGGCTGGCGTGGTGAAGGATGTTGGCGGTCTCGGCCATCTCCACCATGAAGGTGGACTGGCCGCTGGCCAGGTCGTCCACCGCCCCCACCCGGGTGAAGATGCGGTCGGCGATGCCGAGCCGGGCGGAGCGGGCGGGGATCCAGCTGCCGATCTGGGCCATCAGCTGCAACAGGCCGCTCTGGCGCAGATAGCAGCTCTTGCCGCTGGCATTGGGCCCGGTGAGGACGATCAGGTCCGGCGACGGGGCGCCGTCGGGGTCGGGCGCCGACAGGTGCAGGTCGTTGGCGGTGAAGGACGCATCGACCAGCAGCTGTTCCACCACCGGATGGCGCCCCGCCTCGATCACCAGCTCGCGGCCCTCGCTGAGTTCGGGCCGGCAGTAGCCGCCGGTGGCCGCCACCTCCGCCAGGGAGGCCAGGGCATCGAGTTCCGCCACCCGCCGGGCGGCCGCCCGCACGGGCCCGGCCGCCTCCCCCACCCGGCGGCGCAGGTCGCAGAAGAGGTCGTATTCCCGCTGGCAGGCCCGGGCCCGCAGCTGCAGGATCCGGCCTTCGCGGCCCTTGAGCTCCGGGGTGACGAAGCGCTCCTCGTTGGCCAGGGTCTGGCGGCGGATCCAGTGGTCCGGAACGGCGGCGGCCCGGGCACGGCTCACGGCCAGGAAATAGCCGAAGGTGCGGTGGTACTGGAGGCGCAGGTTGGGGTTGCCGCTGGCCCGCCGCTCGATCGCCTCCTGACGGGAGAGCCAGGCCTCCTGGTCGTCGAGCTGGTTGCGCAGGCCGTCGAGCACGGGATCGACCCCGTCATGGAGCAGCCCGCCTTCACTCAGCGACAGGGGCGGCGTGTCGACCAGGTGGTGGCGCACCTCTTCGGCCAGGGCGGCCAGCTCGGGCCAGGGACCCTTCAGGGCCGCCAGGGGGCCGCTGCGGCAGGGGGCCACCAGGGCCGCCAGGCGGGGCAGTCGCTCGAGGCCATCGGCCAGGGACACCAGGTCGCGGGCGGAGGCGCTGCCAGCGCCGGCCCGCCCCGCCAGGCGCTCCAGGTCCCCCATGGGCCGCAGCAGACGGCGCAGCCCCACCCGCAGGGGCCGCTGCTCCACCAGCTCGCTCACCGCCTCCTGCCGCTCCAGGATCGCGGCCCGGTCCACCAGGGGGGCCTCGATCCAGCGGCGCAGGCAGCGGCCGCCCATGGCGGTGGCGGTGCGGTCGAGGGCCCAGAGCAGGGAGCCCTGCAGGGCGCCGCCCAGCTGGGTGCGGGTGAGCTCCAGGTTGCGGCGGGTCTGGGCGTCGAGCACCAGCTGGTCGCCGGCGTGCCAGAGCCGGGGCATCTCCAGCGGGATGGCCGCGGCGCTCTCCGCCGCCGGGACGGGTTCGGGCGCCGGCTGGGTCGTGTCCAGGTAGGCCAGAAGGCCCCCGGCGGCCCGCAGCGCCAGGGGCGCCTCCCCCAACCCCAGGCCATCGAGGCTGGCCAGGCGGAAGCGGCGGCGCAGCAGGGCGGCGGCTTCGGTGGTGTCGAAGGGGGTGCGCGCCAGGGCGGTGAGCCGCAGACCCTCGGGGCACCAGCCGGGCGCCTCCGCCGGGCCGGGCCACACCACCTCGGCGGGCTCCAGCTGCAGCAGCTCCTGGTGCAGGCTGCCGCTGCCCGTGCGCTCGGTCACCCGGAACTCGCCGGTGCTGACGTCGGCGACGGCCAGGCCCCAGCGGCCGGCCGCGCTGCCGTCCCCGTCGAGGACCACGGCGCAGAGCCAGTTGTTGCGGCGGGCCGCCAGCATGCCCTCCTCCAGCACCGTGCCGGGGGTCAGCACCCGGGTGATGCCGCGGCGCAGCAGGGCCCCCTTGGCGGGGGTGGCCTCCAGCTGGTCGCAGAGGGCCACGCTGAGGCCGCGGCGCACCAGGTCGGCGCAGTAGCGCTCGGCGGCGTGGTGGGGGATGCCCGCCATCGGCACCCGGCCCAGGGCCTTGCCGGCGTCCTTGCCGGTGAGGGTGAGCTCAAGCAGGCGCGAGAGCAGGATCGCGTCCTCGAAGAAGAACTCGAAGAAGTCACCGAGGCGGTAGAGCAGCACCCGGTCCGGGTGGGCCGCCTTCAGCTCCACGTAGTGCCGCAGCACCGGGGTGAGCGCCGCCGGGTCCACCAGGGAGTGGTGGTGCCAGCGGGGCAGGTCGTCCCCGCTCTCCGGGCCGACGTCGCTGGTCGGCGCCGTGGTGCCGGGGTCACCGTTCTGGTCGGCTTCGGGGGCGGCGGCCGGGTCCGCCGGCGGCCGCCGGCGCCGGCGGCGGGGTCGGGCGCTGGCATCGGCCAGCAGGGCCTGGTCGTCCGGGGCGTCCCCATCCGACGGCGACGCCGAAGCCGACTCCGACGCCGGCGTGGTCGGCTCGAGCATGCCCCCGAACAGGTCCCCCTGCAGGGCCGGATCGTCCGCGAGCGGGAGCTGCTGCTGGACTTCCCTGGCCATGGGTCCGCCGTCAGGAGCGTCCCGATCGTAAGGGGATCGGGCCGGGGGGCTGGCCTGGGTGGCCCTGGTGCTGCTCAACTGGGGCATGAGCTTCTTTGTGGTCTGACCCCTTGACGGTTTTCGAAGGTCGCTTCACCGACGTCGCCGGTCTGCGGATCGGCCTGGTGATCGCCCGCTTCAACGATCTGGTGACCGGCAAGCTGCTGAGCGGCTGCCTCGATTCCCTTTCCCGCCACGGCATCGACGTCAGCCCCGAGAGCACCCAGCTCGACGTGGCCTGGGTGCCGGGCAGCTTCGAGATTCCCCTGGTGGCCCAGCGGCTGGCGGCCAGCGGCCGCTACCAGGTGGTCATCACCCTGGGTGCGGTGATCCGGGGCGACACCCCCCACTTCGACGTGGTGGTGGCCGAGGTGAGCAAGGGGGTGGCCGCCGTGGCCCGCGACACCGGCGTGCCGGTGATCTTCGGGGTGCTCACCACGGATACCCTGCAGCAGGCCCTGGAGCGGGCCGGCATCAAGAGCAACCTGGGCTGGAGCTATGGCCTCCAGGCCCTGGAGATGGGCAGCCTCATGGCCGCCCTCCCCGCCCGGCCATGAAGCGCCGAGGCCTCATCCTGGCGGGGGGCAGCGGCACGCGCCTGGCTCCCCTCACCACCGCCGTCAGCAAGCAGCTGGTGCCGGTGTACGACAAGCCGATGATCTACTACCCGCTCAGCACCCTGATGCTGGCGGGCATCCGCGAGGTGCTGGTGATCACCACCCCCACCGACCAGCCCGCCTTCGAGCGGCTGCTGGGGGACGGATCGTCCTGGGGCATGGAGATCCGCTATGCGGTGCAGCCCAGCCCCGATGGCCTGGCCCAGGCGTTCCTGATCGGCGCCGATTTCCTTGACGGTGCCCCGGCGGCCCTGGTGCTCGGGGACAACCTCTTCCATGGCCACGACCTGATCCCCCAGCTGCAGGGGGCCAACGGCGAGCGGCCGGGGGCGACGGTGTTTGCCTACCCGGTGAGCGATCCGGAGCGCTACGGGGTGGTGGAGTTCAGCGGCGACGGCCGGGTGCTGAGCATCGAGGAGAAGCCGGCCCGGCCGCGCAGCCGCTATGCCGTCACGGGCCTGTACTTCTACGACCACACCGTGGTGGAGCGGGCCCGCCAGGTGCGCCCCTCTCCGCGGGGCGAGCTCGAGATCACCGACCTCAACCAGCTCTACCTCGATGAAGGCCTGCTGCAGGTGGAGCTGATGGGCCGCGGCATGGCCTGGCTGGACACCGGCACCCCCGATTCCCTGCACGAGGCCGCCAGCTACATCCGCACCCTCGAGAAGCGCCAGGGCCTCAAGGTGGGCTGCCCGGAGGAGGTGGCCTGGCGCCTGGGCTGGATCGACCACGACCAGCTGGAGCGGCTGGCCCTGCCCCTGAAGAAATCCGGCTACGGCGACTACCTGCTGCGTCTGCTGCAGGAGGCCGCCAGCGACCACCAGGCCCTGGAGCCCCAGCGATGAACGTGCAGTTCCTGGCCATCGATGGCCCCCTGCTGCTCACCCCGGCGGTCTACGCCGATGAGCGGGGCTGGTTCAGCGAGAGCTGGAACCGGCGCCGCTTCGCCGATGCCCTCGGCCGGGAGGACGCCGACGCCCCGGAGTTCGTCCAGGACAACCACTCCCGCTCCGTGCAGGGGGTGCTGCGGGGGCTGCATTTCCAGCGGGCGCCGCACCCCCAGGGCAAGCTCGTGCGCTGCACCGTCGGGGAGGTCTTCGATGTGGCCGTCGACCTGCGCCAGGACTCCCCCACCCTGGGCCAGTGGGTGGGCGAGCGGCTCAGTGCCGAGAATCAGCGCCAGCTCTGGGTTCCGGTGGGCTTCGCCCACGGCTTCCTGACCCTGAGTCCCGTGGCCGAGGTGCAGTACAAGACCGCCGGCTACTGGAGCCGGGAGTGCGAGCGCTCCCTGGCCTGGAACGACCCGGCGATCGGCATCGACTGGCCCCTGCACGAGCTGCCGGCTCCCCACCAGCCGCTGCTGGCCCCCAAGGACGCCGCTGCCCCGGGTCTCGGGGCCCTGGCGGCCGCCGGGGATCTGTTCGCTCCCCAGTCCGACACGGCCGACAACGTGTGAAGGATGGCTCCGCCGGCGGGCAGGGCCCCGCTCTGCATGGCAGGATCCCCCACGCTGCCTGATCCGGCCTCGAGCCTTCCTGCCCCATGCAGATCCTCAACACCCTCACCGTTCTGGCCCTGGTGGTGATGTCCTTCGCCCTGATCGTGGCAGTGCCGGTGCTCTACGCCAGCACCGAGGACAGCGGCCGCTCCAACCGCCTGATCCTGATCGGTGGTGCCGCCTGGGTGGCCCTGGTGCTGGTGAACTGGGGCATGAGCCTGCTGGTGGTCTGAGGGCGCGGGCTGCCCGGGGGGCCCGAAGGATCTGCCCCGACCCCGTAGGCGGGCTTGAGCCGGCAGTCGTGACTAAGGGGTGGATCCCCAGGTTTGGTTCGATGTCCCCAGTTTGTTCGGCACGGGTGTGTTCAGGCTGAGACCCCGCCAGATTCTCCTCCTGTGTGCCGGTTGCGATCTGCTGGGGGTCCTGGGTCTGGCGGCCCTGCTTGATCACTTTGCCGGCACAGGGCTGGAGAGTCAGCCTTGCTGGCTGGTGTCCTACGCGCTGGTCTACATCGCCTTCAGCTGGTTGTTCGGCAGCTACACCCTGCTGCGCTGGCCACGACTGGACCTGCCCCAGCTTGTGGTGCGCCTGCTGGTCACCACCCTGGCCACGGCCCTGGTGGTGGTGCTCGTCTACTGGCTGCTGAATCTGCCGGAGACCTTCACCCTTGGCCACCGACGGGTCCAGATGTTTCTGCTCAGCGGCCTGAGCCTCTGGGCCCTGGCCGTGCGGCTGGTTCTGTGGCGAGTGTCCAGAGCCCGCCAGCGGCAGGACCTCAGCCCCCTGGAGCACGCCGAGAGGGAGCAGCAGAGGCTGTTGCCGGCCCACCTGCCGGATCAGGCCCTCGAGCTGGAGGAGCTCCCCTGGTCGAACCCCCTCAGCGTGCAGCGCCAGCTGAAGCGCAGCGCTGATGTGGCCCTGGCCCTGATGCTGCTGCTGGCCACCCTGCCGCTGCTGCTGCTGGCAGGGTTGCTGATCTGGCTCGAGGACCGGGGGCCGGTGTTCTACGTGCAGGAGCGCAGCGGGCTCATGGGGCGATGCTTCCAGCTCTACAAGCTGCGCACGATGTGCCAGGCCGCTCCCGATGCCCCCGCCACCTGGACGGTGCGAGGGGACGCCCGCATCACCCGCACGGGGGCCTTCCTGCGCCGGGTGCGGCTCGATGAGCTGCCGCAGCTGTGGAACGTCCTGCGGGGGGACATGAGCCTGATCGGGCCGCGTCCGGAGCGCCCGGAGCTGGAGCACGACCTGGAGTCCCGCATTCCCCACTACCGCAAGCGCCACTGGATGCCGCCCGGCCTGAGCGGCTGGGCCCAGGTGTGTGCCCCCTACGCGGCCAGCGTCGAGGAAGCGGAAATCAAGCTCAGCTACGACCTCTACTACCTGCGCCACTGGGGCACGGCCCTGGACCTGCTGATCCTGCTGAAGACGGTCAAGACCGTGCTCAAGGCCCGGGGGCGTTGAACCGCTGAGAGACCTGGAGCCCGGCTCGTGGCGGGTTGAATGAAGCGGATGAAGAGATTCGAACTCTCGACCCTCTCCTTGGCAAGGAGATGCTCTACCACTGAGCTACATCCGCAGAGCGCCTCTCGGGGAAGGCGTTCCGGTCGGGCTCGCCGCCGACTGGGCCATCATGCACCATCGAGGGTGCCCCTGGCCAATCCCCCCTCAGGCCAGGGCCGGTGGCGGGAGCGGCGGGGCCTGGCGCCGGCACGTCGGGCCCCATGGCCTGGCCCTCGCTCAGCCGCAGGTGGCCTCGTAGAGCCTGCGGATCTGCGCCGCACTGCGCTTCCAGTCGAAGCGAGCCGCTCGGGCAACCGCGGCCTGCTGGAGCTCCTGGCGCCGCTGGGGCTCGGACGCCAGCGACCCCAGGGCAGTGACCCAGCCGCTGAGGTCATCCGGTGGCAGGAGGACACCGGCCTCACCCACGATTTCCGGTAGCGAGGTCCGGTTGGAGCACACGACCGGGGTCCCGAAGTGCATGCCTTCCAGCACCGGCAATCCGAAGCCCTCATAGTGGCTGGGATAGAGATTGACCAGACAATGTTGATAGAGCCAGGCCAGCTCCCCATCACTGACATACCCCAGAATGTGAATGTCCTCAGCCCAGGGTGACGCTGCGATCAGCTGATCGAAGTCATCCATCAGCCAGCCGTTCTTGCCGGCCAGGACCAGAGGGATGGGCTGGCCGCCCCTGGCACGAAACTCCTGGTAGACCTCCAGCAGAAAGGCCTGGTTCTTACGGGGTTCGATCGTTCCGGTTGAGAGGAAGAATGGCTCCCCGGCCTTGAAAATCTCCTTATCCGGCGGCTTGGCTTCCGGATGGAAGCCCGGTTGCCCGAAACGTGAGGCCGGATAGATGACATCCACCCTGTCAGGGGCGATGCTGGGGAAGTGCTTCAGGAAAGCCTGCTTCGTCGCCTCTGAGATGGCCACGAATCCGTCGGCGAACTGGGCGGCTCTCTGAACGCCTTCCAGGCAGCCCTTGCGGTTGGTTTCGGTGGTCCACTCGGGATGCTCGATAAAGCTCATGTCGTAGAGCGTGTAGATGAGCGACCCACGCAAACGCCAGGGCGGACACCAGAAGTTATTGGCGTGCACAATATCGAAGCGATCCAAGAAAGATCCTGCCTTGCCGCGATTGATCCAGAATCGCGTAGCACTCCTTCGGCGGACCTTGCGTGGACCATATCGAACCCCGTGCCTCCAGTGCGGAAACGCCAAAGCCTGGAAGGGGTCATGAAAGAAGTCGCCGAAGCTCGTCAGCAGTGTGAACTGCTCATCATCTGCTGATTCCAGCAGACCATCAATCAAGGCTGCCGCATAGAAGCCGCAGCCGGCCTTTTGCCGACCCGTCTGACTCACATCAAAAGCAATCTTCAGACCGCTCATGACCCCAGTAACTCCAGATGCGGAATGAGAATCGGCTGGGAGAGAGGACGCAGACGTTGCTTGAGCTTCCGCCAGTAGCGCCGGACGCCGCTGGCCTGAATCCCCAGTTCCTGGTTGATGGCGTCCAGCTGCCGCCACCCCTGAAGCACGGCCTTCCAGTTCCCCGTCGCGCCTCCCTCGGCCATGGCCACCAGGGGGTTCTGGCAAACCATGGGAGGGTCCTGCGGTGATTGGGCCAGGAGAATGGATTGCATCAGCTTGTAGTCGGCGGAGAGACTATACGTCTCGTCGAAGGACTGCTGTCTGTACGTTTCCAGATCTGCGATGAATCCCGGGTGCGGATAATGCAGGCCCCGTGTCAACTGGCGCCGCCATTCCGTCGCACTGGCTGGGATGGGATCCACCAGCCAGAGGCTTCGGAGATGCCGGGCTGGTCTCCGGAAATAGCCGATCGAAGCGAGCAACACACTGGCCTTGCTCCGATGGCCGGCTTGCAGGAAGGCAGCATAAGCCTTCGGATCGAGCAGAAGATCATCGGAATTGAGCACATGGGCGTAGCGTCCTTCAGCCTGCTGCAGTCCCACATTCATGGCGGCATAGGGCCCGCCCGTGATGTTGTTGACCCGGCGACAGAATCCGTACCTGGCAGCATGCCTTGCCACCACAGCTTCCGTGCCGTCCGTTGAACCGCCATCGATCAGGATGTGTTCCAGTTCCCAGTGATCTCCCTGCAGAATGGCCTGCGCCTGCACAACGCTCATCAGGGTTTCGCTGATGGTTCCGACCGCATTCAGGCAAGGGGTGATGATGGTCACCAACGGTTGCGCCCTTGCGGCTGGACGGGTGTCTGCCTGAGCCCTTCCCTGGTTTGCCCAGCCTTCAGGGTCCTGCGTCATGGGCTGGGCGTGGCTGAACCACAGCCTGCCACAGCGTTGCTGGCCTCCGGCCCTGCGGACGTAAGCTCCCATGCTCTCCAGCGTCCGTTGAGCTGGTCACGCGCTCCTGCTGTCCTTCCTCTGTGGGTCCACTCCATATCGGCTTCGATGCCCAGATTCTGCGCCGGCAGAGACGCGGTGGCATCAGCCGCTACTTCTGCGAACTCGCCGCTGCGTTACCACAGGCTGGGGTGCGGGTGAGTCTGGCGTCTTCCACTTCCACCGGTTGGTGGCAGCGTGGAACATGGCGGCAGGCCGATGTGGTGCATGCCACCTTTTATGGAGGACGTCCTTACCGGCCTCGCCGCGGGCAGCGCCTGGTGAGTTCTCTGTTTGACATGGTTCCGGAACGCCATCCGGAGCAGTTCTTTCTGCCGGCTCTGCGCTCACCCCACGCCAACAAGGCGTCCTGGCTTGCTGCTTCCGATCTGATCATCAGTATCAGCGCCGCCTCCGCCGATGATCTGGTGTTCTTTCATCCCGGGCTGCAGACGCCTGTCCAGGTGATTCATCTGGCCACAGCGCTGGACAGCATCCCGCCTGAACCGGTGGCCCGGCTGCAGGGGCGACGCTTCTGGCTGATGGTGGGCAAGCGCCATGCCTACAAGAACGGCATGACGCTGATGCGAGCGCTGGCGCCACTGCACCGGGGTGGCCGATCGGGGGGTGATCTTCCCCTGTTGGTCTTTGCCGGTGGTGGCGCCTGGCGCCCCGAGGAGCAACGGTGCATCGCGGCCCATGGACTGGAGCATGCCGTTCTGCAACTGCCGGCGAGCGACTCCGTTCTGGCCTGGCTCTACCGCCAGGCGGAAGCGGTGCTGGTCCCCTCGCTTGCCGAGGGATTTTCGCTGCCGTTGATCGAGGCGCTGGCCTGTGACACTCCCGTCGTGGCCTCCGACCTTGAGGTCCATCGGGAGGTCGGCCGGGGATTTTCCACCTTTCTGCCTGCCCTCAATGCCGGGGCCTGGGCCGAGTGGCTCCTCTGCCGTTCCGACAGCCCCGAGGCCCGTCCCAGCCAGTGCCTCGGTCCAGGGGAGTACGGACGGCTGCGCCGCCAGTTCGCCATGGATCGCCTGGTGCAGCAGCACGTGGAGGCCTATGCAGGCGCCGGTCGGCTACCGTCACCCGGTCTGGAGATGGGCTGAGCGTCCAGCGGCCATCGAGTTGCGAATCGTCGCCAAACGTACACGGCATCCTGCCGCGGCCTGATAGTTGTCCACGACATCGGCTCCAGCGCCGATTCTCAGGCTCTTCGGAAAAACGAGACACCCTCAGATACAATGCGGCCGCTTGCCCTCCACGCGCTTTCGGATGAATAAAGCCTACAAAGCAATTGAGCATTGCCGTGTGAGTGGTGACGAGCACCTGGTTTCGATCCTCGATCTTGGCCAGCAGACACTGACTGGCGTTTTCCCCTCCTCGGCGGAGGAGCAGGTCACCCGGGGCCCTCTGGAGCTTGTCTGGTGCCCTTCCAGTGGACTTGTGCAGCTCAGGCATTCCTATAATCCGGACGAAATGTATGGAGAAAATTATGGCTATCGGTCGGGTCTGAACCAGTCCATGGTGGAGCATCTCACCGGCAAGGTGCGCTATCTGGAGCGTCTTTCAGGGGTGGGCCCGGGCGACACCGTTCTGGATATCGGAAGCAATGATGCCACCACGCTGAAGGCCTACGCAACGCCGGATCTGCATCGCATCGGCATCGACCCGACGGGCGTCAAGTTTTCGGAGTTCTACCCCGATGACATCAAGCTGGTGCCTGACTTCTTTTCTGCTGCGGCGTTCAAGAGTGTTTCTGCGGCACCGGCAAAAGTTGTCAGTTCCATTGCCATGTTCTACGACCTGGAGGACCCAGTGTCGTTTGCCAGGCAGATCTGCGACGTGCTTGCTGAGGATGGCGTCTGGCATTTCGAGCAGAGCTACATGCCGTCCATGCTGCGGACCAACTCCTATGACACGATTTGCCATGAGCATCTCGAGTATTACTCGCTTGGCGTGGTGGAAAAGATCCTGGAGGCGGCTGATCTCCGTCTTGTCGACGTCGTGATGAACAATGTGAACGGGGGCAGCTTTGCTGTCACCGCCGCGCGGAAATCCAATACCTCCCTGCGCAGCAACGCACCGGTCATCGATTGGCTTCTGGAGCAGGAGGATCGCATGGGCCTCTCCACACCGAAGCCATTCCGTGACTTCGAAGAGCGTGTCTTCCGCCACCGCGACGACCTCACCCGCCTCGTCAAGTCTCTTGTCGCTGACGGAAAGACGATCATTGGTTATGGAGCTTCCACGAAGGGCAACGTGCTGCTTCAGTTCTGTGGGTTTACGACGAACGAGATTCCCTTCATCGCCGAAGTCAACGAGGAAAAATTCGGCCGCGTCACACCCGGCACCCATATCCCGATCATTTCCGAGAAAGAGGCGGCGGCGATGAATCCCGACTATTACCTGGTTCTGCCCTGGCATTTTCGCAGTGGCATCGTCCAGAGAGAGAAGCAGTACCTGGCCGGAGGTGGAAGGATCATCTTCCCGTTCCCAGAAATCGAAATCGTATAGACCCGCATCCATGCTTCGTAAACTCAGGAACAGATTCGACAACGCCTCCGCGCTGCTCGCCGGAACCGCCGAAGCAGTAGCAGCTTCCGTCGCAGAGGTCCGGCAGCTGGATGCAGAAGTCCGGCAGCTCGATGAGAGGAATGAACGCACGGCACGTCTGTGTGGTCGCCTCGCCGCGTTCGAGGTCCAGCGCCTGAAGGAGATTGATACTCTCGCCGATGTGGAGTTTCAGGTCTACTCCCAGTTTGGTGAAGATGGCATCATTGAGTGGCTGGTCGCCAATCTCGAGCTTCAGAACAAAACCTTTGTGGAATTTGGTGTTGAGAACTATCTCGAGGCCAACACCCGCTTCCTCTTGCTGAATCGCAACTGGACGGGTCTGGTCCTTGATGGGAATCCTGAGAACATGGAGCACCTGCGCTCCTCAGCCACCTACTGGCGGAATGATGTTCAGGCCCAAGCGGCCTTCATCACGGTGGAGAACATCAAGGAGCTGATCCAGCGGAACGGATTTTTCGGACCTCTGGGCATCCTCAGCATCGACCTTGATGGCAATGACTATTGGATTCTGAAGGAGCTCGATGGATTGCGCCCGGATATCCTGATTCTTGAATGCAATCCCGTGTTCGGAGACCGCCATGCGGTGACGGTTCCCTACGACCCGACGTTCGAGCGCTTCCGCAGTCACCACTCGGGTCTGCTCTTCGGTGCGTCCATCGCGGCGTTGCGGGAGTTGGCCGAAAGCCGTGGCTATGAGTTCTTCGGCACCTGCTCGAATGGCCTGAATGCTTTCTTTGTCCGCTCCGACCTCGCTCCGAGGATTGGCGGGAAGATCAAGCGTCGCATCGCCTGGCCCGCCATCCATCGCGACTCGCGCAACCTCGAAGGACAACTCAGTTTTGTGCGCGGCAAGGACCGTTTTGACCTGATCGCCCATTGTGAGGTTCATTGCTGCCGCACCAACCGCCGGGTCAGGCTTGGTGACCTCGGCGACCCCTACAGTGCGGACTGGCTTCGTGCCATGGCTCTGCCCGGGGACCTGCCAGCAGGCGTTGCCTAACCAACCATGAACACCACCACCGTCCTGGCTCCCGTCTCCATCGGAGAACTGCTTGACAAGATCGTGATCCTCGAAATCAAGGAAGAGAGGATCTCCGAGGAAGCCAAGCTCATCAATGTGCGAAACGAGCTCCAATCCCTGCGCTCCATCCGGCCGGCTTCCCTCACCGACAACCCCGGCGTGGCACCTTGGGAGCAGTCCCTGCGGGAGGCCAACAGTGAGCTGTGGGACCTGGAGGATCGCATCCGCGACAAGGAGAGGGCCGAAGACTTCGGTCCGGAATTTGTGGAGATTGCCCGTCTGATCTACCGCACCAACGACAAGCGGGCCCATGCCAAGAAGATGATCAATGTGCTCTGCGGTTCAGATATCGTCGAGGAGAAGTCCTACCAGCCCTACTGACGACGCATGAAGGTAGCCCTTGTCCAGCTCGATGCCAACGGTGACTGCCTCTATGCCACGACGATCGCCCGTCAGATCAAGCAGGACTATCCCGGTTGCCATCTCACCTGGTGGATTTCCTCACGATGCAGCCATCTGCTGACGGGCAATCCCTACGTCGATGAGGTGGTCTCTGTCGACCTTTCCGATTGGAGCAATGTCAGTCGCGACATCATCTGGACATTGGCGATGCGGCAGATTGTGCGTCGACAAACGGGCCCGGAGCCCTACGACCGGATCTGGACACCGCAGGTCTACCCGGACAACTTTCGTCGATTCGATGGTACGGTCAGGCCCAGCATGATCCGTGGCTACGATCGACCCATCACCGTCCCCATTGATCCCATCATCGCCCTGACTCCGGAGGAAGAGAGTCGAGCTGCTGCGTATGCCGCTGAACACAGTCTTTCGGCCAAGGGAAGGGTTGTTCTGTTCGAATGCTCCTCCAACAGCATGCAATCCCATGTCACTCCTGACTTCGCCAAGGAGGTGGCCAGGTTGAGTGCAGCTGCCAAGGAAGACATCTTCTTTCTGCTGTCCACCATGCAACCCCTTGGGGACGATCTCCCCGCCAATGCGGTTTCGGCAGCTTCCCTCACGATGCGGGAGAACCTTGCCTTGCTCGACCACTGCACCGATTTCATCGGTTGTGGCAGTGGACTGACCGTGGTGGCCACCTGCGACCGTGCCAAAAGGGTCCCCATTCTTCAGATCCTGGACAGCGGCCGCTCGGTTCTGGGGTCTTTTCACCATGATTTCGCCTATTGGGGGAAGCCGACGGACATGCTCATCGAGCTGGGCGATGCCACCCCCGAGGAGACCTTTGCGTGCCTGCGACGCTGTCACGGCAGCGACATGAAGGGGGCGATCGCAGAGTTTCACCGCCCTGTCCCTGTCACCTTCGACTTTCTCCATACGATCAGCGACTATCTGATCGAGCGCGGCCAGTATCTCGATGCGGCGGAATCCCTGGCGCACACGTACCGGCGCTATCCAGAGCGTCCGGAGTTGCTGGACTATGCACGCCGAAACCTTCTGCCTCTCGGCCCACTGGACGGGTCATTCCGCCTCCCCGGCGGGATGCGACAGTGGCAGTTCGTCGAGGAGACGTTCTCATGAACGTGGACGATCCGGGTTCGACGTCGCCGTTGCAAGCTTCAACTCTTGATCTCACGGAGGGCCCGCCCCACGCGTTTCTACGTTGTGACGAAGGCATGGTGGTAGACGTCCGCATTGAAGAGAGCTATGGGCTTCGCGCCTACATTCAGATTCTTGAGAAGGACTGTGAGCAGCTTTCCGATCTGATCGCCTCCTGCAGCCTGCCCACAGAGGCTTTCGAGCGGGCTTCAAGGCCTGGTCCTGCATGGGACCTGGACGTCACCGGTGTTCCAGTGCCTCAGCACGGGGAGATTGACTGGATATCTCGCTATGCCCCAACGGATGCTTCCGATCGCCCTGCGCCTTCTGTCCTCGCCACGGTCGCGAAGAAGGTTGGCAGGCGCCTCAGGCACCTCGTCGGCAGGGTATGGCCTGTCAAGGATGGGACGACCGCGGTTCCTGGCTCTTTGCCGGCGGCGTTGCCGGGGATGCGCGTGCCGATGCAGTCGTCGTACCTTCTCCCGCCTGGAGATCAATCCGGCACCATTGTGGACGAGCCTTCCCAGGAGCGATTAGCTTCTGCCGCTGAAGGTGGGGGGGCAGTGGCCTTGCGTGAATGGCCCCGAATCTCAGTGGTTACCGTCAGTTTCAACCAATGCAACTTTCTTCGGGAATGTCTGGATTCCGTCCTGGGGCAAAACTATCCCAATCTTGAGTATATTGTCATTGATGGTGGATCCACGGACGGAAGCCGTGAGATTCTGGAGTCCTATCGACACCGTCTTTCCCATCTTGTCATCGAACCCGACAGGGGGCAGTCCCACGCCTTGAACAAGGGATTTCAGCTGGCCACAGGTGATGTGGTGACCTGGCTATGCAGCGATGACAGGTTGGAGCCGGGTGCGCTGGAAACCGTTGCCCACGTTCGAACCATTCAGGCTTGCGACATTGTTGCTGGTGGCTGTCGCGTGATTGACGCTGCCGGTCAGACCAAGCTGATCCACTACTCAGGCTTTCTTCGTGGATTCCTGAGTCCGTTGAGTTTTGGTGACCTGGCGAGTTTCACATCAACGTGGCAGAAGGGGCTCTATTTCTATCAGCCGGAACTCTTCTTCACCCGCGACCTCTGGAACCGTGCTGGTTCCCATGTGAAGGAGCATCTGCACTATGCCATGGATTATGAACTCTTCCTGCGATTTGCTCTATCGGGTGCTCGCCTTTTCGCTGTGGACCAGGTTCTTGCCTGCTCCCGCCAACACGAGGATCAGAAGACCCGGCATGACGTTCCGATGTATCTCCCAACAGTGAAGCGCATTTTGAGCGACTTCCGCCACCAACTCGTTTGCCTGCAGCAGCCATGAGGCGTTCCCTTGTTCTGGGAGTAGGAGGCCAGGACGGCAGCATCCTGGCGGAAGAGCTGGTGGCTTCGGGCCGTCAGGTGCTTGGCCTTGGACGCCGCGTGACCTTTCCTTACCCGATCAACAGTGCCCAGTTCGCCTACCGACAGTTGGATCTCGCGGAATCGGCTGAACTGGACAGCTGTCTGAGGGAGTTCCAGCCGGATGAGGTGTTCCATGTGGCAGCCGTGCATGGCTCGGCTGGATTTGCCTACGAGGAAGTGTGGGGCAATGCCTTGGATGTCAACACCAGGTCACTGCATCGGGTCCTCGAGTACGCCAGGCTTCACCAACCCCAGCTCAGGGTCTTCTACGCCAGTTCTGCGAAGGTCTTTGGGGCTGCCCTGCGGGGGCGTGTTGATCTATCCACGCCTCGCGAAGGCAGCTGTCTCTACTCGATCACCAAGAAGGCATCAGGTCAGCTTGCCTCCTTTTACGAGCAGACCCATGGAATTAAGACAACAGTGGCGATTCTCTTCAATCATGAGTCAGAGCGACGCCCCAGCTCCTTCTTTATTCCGAAGATCTGCAAGGCTGTTTCCTCCTCTTTGTCCAATCCACTGCATCGGGAGGCGCTTCAGACGCTCTCCTTCCACTGCGACTGGAGCTCTGCCCGAGATTTCATGCGGATGGCGCTCCGTGCCGTTGAGGTTGGCTTCGCTGGGGAGGTTATCTTCGCCAGTGGGGTTACCTGGCAAGGTCGCGACTTCGTCCAGCAGCTGTTTGCCAGGCACGGACTCGACTATGCTCGTCATATCGATGCCCCTGGGCTTGTCGATTCTCCTTCCTTTGAGGTTGATCTACAGGAAACCCTTCGACAGATCGACGTCGGTTCCCGCGAGGATATCTTTGACCTATGTGATCGTCTGATTGCCGACCCACTTCACTGACGACCCGCTTCAACTCCCATGACATCATCACGGCGGCCACGCTCATTCAGGTACCGGTTGCGAGAGTCATGGCTCATTCTTTTAGGACGTCTGCCGGCGCGGCTGACCACTGTTGATGCCCTGACCGCCGCTCAGGGCGAGTTGGCCCAATCCAGAGCAGAACTGGGCAAGATCACGAAGGTAGCCGCCGAAGCCCGCACCACGCTTTTTCAGGTTGAATCGGATCTTTCGCTTCTGCGGGAGGAGAACGATCGCCTACGGGTTGAAAACTCGGCACTGGAATCGGAGTTGTATGCGGCCCGAGCGGCTGGTGCTCCCCAGTCGTAGAGATGCTCCATCCGTAAGCTGAACGCCTTGTCGCTTGGCCAAGTAATGGCGCTGAAGCTGTGCATCTTTTCAACGGATCACAGCGTGTCAATGCATGCGTTGGTGGCCGCTCCTTTCACGTGCCTTTCGCCGGATGAACCACTAGGCCCTGCTTTTCAGCCCGAGGGGAGTTGTAAGCCGATCCGTGGTCACGCACGACCAGACGTCATTGACTCCCTTCGTCGCTGAAGCAGGCCACCATCCGGCCCTGCCATTTCATCGTGCCCGGCCCCCTCTCGCCAGCCAGTACCTCTGGCAGGACAGGCGGAGGCTGTTTCCACGTCTGCGTGGACTTATTCGTACCAAGCTCTCGGTGAGCAGGCTTGACGCCGGTCGCAGGTGAATCCGTGCCCAGGGCGATGGAATCGTGCCAGCTTGTTTCGCTCGACATGAAACATGCCACCGGGCTGCTCCCACTGGAGCTGCCGCTGCATCCACCGTCTTGCTTGAAGGGTCCGCCCCAGGCCCCGCCACTCTCCTGTCGCCTTACATCACTTGATCAGCAGGAACGACCTGGTGGCACTCCTCACCTGGTGATACGGAGGAAAAGCCTGCCAAGCCAGCGTAGAGGTTTCGTGATCCGCCAAGACGTGCTGCTTAGGAGGGCACCGCGCACTCTCTCAGACTCCTGTAGATCCAAGGCCAGATGGTCGTTGTCCTGCGAACTCTTTTGCAGAGAAGCATAGGCTTCTGCAAGCTCTTCCCGGCTCTCCTGAATCTCTTCATTTCTCTTCTGTAGAGCAACATAGGCCCCAGCCAAATCACCTTCTCGTGCACCGAGAGATGCTTGCAGTCCCCGCAACCTCCGACGAGCCGCTAGATCTCTCCTGAACTCAAAGGAGGCTTCTTCAGGCAGCAAGCGGTCGAACATCCACTCGTAGTCAGCCAAAATCCTTTCGGCGGACCAGTCCTGCCTTAGCTGCACCTGCCAACCAATTCCATCAAGCATGATCTCCTTCATGCTCCGATCCTCAACGAACGGGGAAGGCACCGTTCCAAAGAGATGCCTAAACATGTCAGCCTTGCGCAGAGCGAGAGGGCGCCCTGCGGCCAAGGCCCAGTCCAAGGCGCTTGATAGTCCTCGACTACACTGGGGCTCATAGAAAAAGGCATTGATCGAGTTTCCCTGAAGGAAGCCAAGTAGCTGGTCCTGTTCGAGGTAGTCGTGGGTGATGTCCAGCGATACCCCTGGCCTCCACAGCAAGGATCGGCATCGGTCGGCCACCGCCCTCGCCTCATGCCCTTCAGCATCAAAGAAGCTGGAAAACGGGATATTGAGCCGGATATGGCACTCGGCAAACTCGAGTTGTGCTCTTGCCACCAACGCTTCAAAGCCTTTACCGGGTGTGGCGAACCCGAATGAGCCGATGGTCGGATGTGCAGGTGGTGGGGCGGAACTGTTCGGAGCGAGGGGAGGCAACGGCCGCACGGACGTGAACGCGCCACCCTCACCGACTTTCAGAGTCGGGTCGTGAACCATAAAGTAGTCGAATGGCAAAGTATTGAGTCTTTCCAAATCTTCTGGGCTGATCTCATGGATGATGCCAACCACGCTGACTCGGTCGTCGGGCAATGCGAAGGGAAACCAGGCCCGAGTGGTAAATGGATGATAATTGACCAATATCAGCGTTGGCGAATGTTGCCTTAACGCCGCAGCTACATCGTCCGCCGAATCCACCTCGACGTAAGCCGTGGAATATCTTTTGCTTTGTGCGATAGCTTCATAAATGGAGTGACCGAACTCATACACTCCACAGGCCGAACGGCGATGGTTGAGAAACAGGACTTTTGCGGGCTCCATATCAGTTCTTGATGACAGTGAATGTTGCGAAGCTATAGCAGCAGCCCCCGTAGTGAAAATCGGTTTCGTGATCTCCCCAGTCTGGCTTGTCTAGCAAGCTGCAGCCGTCCATGGCCCCCAGCAACCGGTTTTCCAAGTCATGCACCGTAAAGAGACGAACATCTGTCGGGGGAAGAGCGCCTCCGGGCTTCCAGGCATTGTCAAAATCACAAGTCAAGACAACGTGACCGCCTTTTCGGACAAGTTGAGAAGCATCGCGCACGAATGACTCATCCTCTGGAACATGCTCCAACACCGATGTGGCAAATACCAAATCATACGTTCCCTGAAGCTCAGGATTCTCGGCAACGAATGAAGCTAAGTCATGCCCATCTGTTTGGGGGTCAATGCCATGGACCGGATATCCCATTCTGCACAACGCCTCATAGGCGGTGTCTTCGAAGCAGCCTGCGCAGAGTACACGCCTTCCCGACAAGTTAGGAAGGAGTTGTAGAACTGCGGACAGGATGAATGCCTGTTGCACGTTCGCTTCAGGAATTTTGCGGCTCATCATCTCCGGCAAAAGCCCAAACAGAAGATTGGTCGCAGGCAGGTAGTGCTTGCGAGCCTCATCATTCAGCACGGTATTGAAGGACGGGACGTTGATGAACGAATTCATGGAGTCAGATACATGCGGGAAGAAACAGGATTCTGATTGAACAAGAGCACTCTACAACACTCTATTGTGAGTATCGGATCGTATGCTGACGGGATGGCAGCATGGACTTTGGACAAGGTGTCCCAGGCCCGATCAAAGGTCTAGGTCGATCACCTTTGATTCACGCCAGTGGGTCCGAGACTTCACGATCCAGGGTGACCAGGACGATCTGCCACTTACCCTCCATGATCTGAATGGCATTAGCCGCTCCACCTAAACCATATGTCCTGCAACTCATAGGGATCGCCATTGAGTTCAGGATGCACTTGGAGACTCGTTTTCTGATGAACCTCGAAGCCATAGGAGAGTATTTGCTCAAGCAACTGCGCTGGCGTTGTAGCATTGCGCTTAAGCCAGCCGGAATTAAATTCGCAGAAGAGGTTTTTGATCATGCCCTGCTCTGCCAGTCCGCGCATCCCCCGTAGGGCGTTTGGCTCGTAGCCCTCAATGTCAATCTTCAGGAGCTTGATTGGGTTGCCATCAGCTAGTGGTGCATAGCTATCCAACTTGACCAAAGGCACTTTCAAGGGCGTAAAATCTTCTCCAGACTGGAAGACGCTGGGTGAATGAATACTGTAGTTAACAGGCATGTAGATTTGCTCATGTCCGACGGTGTCTCCGACTGCGGCGCGCACCAAAGTGACGTTTTTGAGCGCGTTCTCCTCGATAGCTTCTGCAATGATGCTGGCCGCGACTGGGCTTGGCTCAAACGCGAACACGCTCCCTTGCGGCCCAACAAGAGTCGAGGCGAGCATCGTATACCAACCGAAGTTTGCACCGATGTCAACGAAGCGGTCCCCTTCGGATAGACATTCGCGTGCCCAGGCCGTCTGAGTAGGTTCATAGGACCCATCCGCCATGCTGCTCTGGATCACCTCCCGGGTATCGAGACGCATCCGCACCGAGTGAACGTTCTGATTCGGGGGGCTGGGTGCTTTGACAGCCCGACGGGGCCACTTCAACCTTTTCCAGAAGGGTTCCTGTCTTACATAGACGTCGTTCGGCTCAAGTCGACGCCATCGCTTGTAGCCCCGGGCATTCATGTAGGATACATATTCCGGATCTTCAAACAGGCTTTCCAAGATAATCACCTTGGGACGGTAACGATTCAAGGTCAGCCCGCGCAAGACGTTGAGTTCCCATCCCTCAACATCAATGGCGAGTATATCGATCCTTTTTAAGTCCGGCTCGTGGGTGGCAAGAATAGAATCAAGCCTGCGAACTTTTACCGGAATCGTCTCGATGTTGGTTGTTTCTTTCACAGTCTCGTGAAGGTCGCTATATTGCCCCCTGATGCCCAGGCTTGAGAAGGATTCAAATGAGACTGATCCACCCATATAGTTCGCGGCATTTGAATTCACAACAAAGAAGCTGGCGTTGTCCTCCTCGGAATCACTCGCCGCATATTGAAGAACGTCATGGCCAAGCGCTCGATGCGCTGCGCAAAACTCAGGATTGGGCTCAACCGCTATGATCTTCCACCCCAGCTCCCGAAAGCTCGCACTGATCGACAAATAATCTGGTCGGGCGGCCCCCACCTCAACGAGAACGCCGATTCCATGGCCGGAGAAGAACTCCTCTCGCACGATCTTATCGACATCATGCTCAGCGGCCATATCTTTATGGTGTCAACTGAATTCTTTTATTGAAACCCGCCGGGGTGCCAAGTGTCAACTGCGTTGCAGCCGCGTTTCATTGACTCTGGCAGGCACCCCTTACAGGGCATCAACAAAGCTGGCCCCGGCCCGGCTTATCCCCTCAGGTCTGAGCGCCGCTGACCCGTATCAGGCCCCAGCCCCGTTGACTGATCTCCGCTCCTGTGACGCCCTAGGGCTGCCGGGCCGCGATTGGGTCGATGGCCTCCACAGTGTGCCGACCTCTCTATGCCTGCACCTGCAGTGATCTGCCTCCATTACCTGAGTCAGTTGCCTGCTCATTGGTGCCAGCAATGGTTGACAGATCAGGCATTGGATGGCCTTCGATCTGTGGCACCTGCGGCAGATGCTGACACAGCGTTGTATGTGATGACGTTCTCCGACCCGTTGAAACGACGATGGGTCACTGCATCGACCGTGCCGTTGGAGGGGCATCCAGACCGTCGTTGCCCATGGTCCCTGGCAACTTCAACACTCCACCATTGATGTTCGCATCAGCAGAGGCTGCTCAGGGTTCCCGCTCTGCAGGCATAAGGACTGGCCCCTGTCGCCGTTCTCTCGCCCGGAAGCCATGCAGCCCCTTTGGTCTGGGTAGATTCAGGAGCGGCTTTGGAGACAGCGCCTGCTCGACCATGCGCCACAATCCCCTTGTCTGAAGCCTTGCCATTGACGCGCACCGCCCTCATTGCCGGCATCACGGGTCAGGATGGTGCCTATCTGGCACGCCATCTCCTGCAGGCCGGGTACCGCGTGGTGGGCAGCAGCCGGGATGCCCAGAGCAGTGACACCAGCCGCCTGTGCAGGCTTGGCATCCGCGAGGACGTGGAGCTGATCTCGCTGGCGCCGAATGACTTCCGCAGTGTCCTCAAGGCCCTCTCTTCCATCGAACCCGCGGAGCTGTACAACCTGGCTGGCCAGACCAGTGTGGGCCTTTCCTTCGAACAGCCGGTCGAATGCATGGAGTCGATCGCCAGCGGTACTCTCAACTTCCTTGAGGTGCTGCGCTATCTGGGTGCTCCTACCCGCATGTTCAGTGCGGGCAGCTCGGAATGCTTCGGAGATACGCAACAGCAGCCTGCCACTGAGGCGACCGCCTTCCATCCCCGCAGTCCCTACGCCGTTGCCAAAAGCACGGCCTACTGGCAGGTCGCGAATTACCGTGAGGCCTATGGAATCTTTTGTTGCACCGGCATTCTGGCTAACCATGAGTCGCCCCTGAGGCCGCATCGGTTTGTGACTCAGAAGATCATCGATGGTGTCCGCAGCATCGCATGCGGCGAGACCCATGAGCTCCGGCTGGGAAACCTTGATATCTGGCGTGATTGGGGCTGGGCTCCTGAGTATGTCGTCGCGATGCATAGGATGTTGCAGGCGCCGGTCGCCAAGGATTATCTGATCGCTTCCGGGCACACCACTTCTCTGCGGGAGTTTGTCCGTCTCGCGTTTGTGGCGGCAGGCCTGGAGCCTGGGGCCAGTCTTATCAGTGATGCCACGTTCCTGAGGCCCAGCGATCTGAAGTATTCGGCCATGGACCCCAGCCTCATCGCAGCGGATCTTGGCTGGAAGGCCAACGTGACGCCGGCGGAAATCGTGCAGCGCATGTATGACGAAACTCTTGTCTAGAATGAATCTCAGGTGGTCTCAATGCCACGATTCGAAAGCCTTGACGGCGTCAGCCGCGTATTTTCCGAAGGATCCTCTTGACTTCTCGCTTGAGCCTGAACGGGACCGCCCCTGCCATGTCCTTCTGGATTCCATGGTAGATGTGTTGTTCGCCATAGCATTCTGATGACAGCTTCAGAATGAAGCTGAGAACTCGCGCTTGATCACATTCCCAGTTCATTCGCAGCTGCTCGGCAGTTCGATCTGCATTCTCGCGGATCCTTGCGATATCCGTGAATTTCAATGGCCTAGGACTGGCGGGGTCGTACAGCATCCCGTTGACACCATCAACGAGGTACTCATTCATGGTTCCATTGTTCGGGGCAACGACACATAGTCCGGCCGATAGTGCCTCCAGAAAGGACTGGCCAATCCCTTCTTCAAGACGGGGGGCGATGTAGACGTCGCAATCTCTGATGATTTGCATGATCTCCTCCTTGCTCTCAAGCCAGTGGCTGATTGTCAGCGACTGGCAATCGGGGAAGGCGTTGCGGACGTCCTGCTCGCTGGTTTCGACTTCCCCAGGATCGGCTGACAGATGGACATGCAGGGTCAGCTCAGCTTGATGATCGCCTAGCAACTGGCCAACCATCTCGATCGAGATCTCGGATGGCCTCCTGGCCCAGAAGAAGGCACGAAGGTTGTCTGTGGAGCGATGCGGATGGACATCAGAACGACGGCCTGTCTTCGGGGGCATGTATTGGCAGTGCATCGATGCGATTCCATTGCTGGTCGCGATGGCATGAACAGCCGCAGAAAAGCTCAGGACCTTGGAACCATGGAATGGGCTCCATAGTCTTTTCAAGTCAAATAGGGGCCCTTTTGCAATCCCAAACTGATCCAGCATCGGGATCAATGTCACGTTGGGATGATGTTTCGCTACGCAGTCGGGCAGGCCATGGGGAATGGCCTGAAAGATCACAATGGCATCGTACGCTTCCAATTGGCTGAATTGGACATGGGAACCACCTTCCCAGCCAGAATCCCAGAAATAGTCGACCGTGTGCCCTTTGCTTTCCAACAAGATGGGCAGAAACAGAGTGGATCTGGTCTTCTGATGATAGGAGTGGTCGCAATAGGCAATCTTCATCTCACTGTTCTCCTCGTCGAATCGAGTTCTTCAGCCTGCCGAATGCCTTGGCCGCGAGGCGCCGATGGAACCTTTGTAACCAGTAGTTCCTGTAGGAGAGCTCAGGATAGAGGGTATTGGCCTCCTGCAAGGCGCTAGACAGGCGAAGTGAAGGTTGTTCTGTGAACAGAGTCCTGCGTTCCTGCCAGGAAAAAAGGTGGTAAAACAAAGATCTGATCACCTCTGAACTGAGCAGCGGATAGGACTTTTCGGCAATCCGCAGCATTTCGTTCGCATGGAGGCTGATGTCGCTGGACATGCCGCCGATGGAGTAGAAGACCGTTGCTGTGTTGACGGCTTTCACTTTGGCCCCACCTCTCACGGCTCGAATGATCCAATCAGAGTCAGCTGCAATTTGCAAGCTCGAATCAAAGTCTCCGATCTTCTGGATGAAGGAGCGGCGAGCATAGATCCCATTGTGGCAAAGATTTGGACATCGAAAGACCAGGAAGCTGTCCAGTGCTGAAGGAAGCCAGAGGGTCTCTGTCTCGCCTTCAACGGCCAGCGCTGCCGATGCCAGCACGTCGATACGACGATGGCTGCCACGCAGCATCTTTACGATCTTGTTGGCACCTTTGGGAATGATTCGGTCATCAGCATTGACGAAGCAGACGTACTCGCCTCTCGCCAGCCGAAGTCCTTTGTTCATCGCATCATAGATACCATCGTCAGCTTCCCTTACCAGCACATCGATCACTTGCGAATACTCGCTCAGGATCTGTTCTGTGCCGTCGTTGGAATTGCCATCAACGACGATGTACTCGCAGGAGAAGAGGGATTTGCAGCTGCAAATACTTTTGATGGTCTCTTCAATGCTTTTGCCCGAGTTATAGCTCACCGTGATGTACGAAATCACAGGTCTTTTCGGCGTCTCTCCAGCGCCCATGCTGTCGTGACCTTTTCGCGTTAAGATCCTGTCCATCAATTCTTGGGCCCTATGTCATCTCGTGAGGGGCTGTTATGGGCGTATCTCTTCCACTCTACGCTGCGGAGCACAATCAATGTAAGCTGAACTCCATGAGGCCGGAATGCGCCATGACGGCCTATCGCCCTATCACCTCTGTTTGACTTTCGTCTGAGACTCTGATTCACCATGTGCCTCTATCCTTCTGGAAGCCAGGGCGGCCGTCGGCTGAACGTCAGCACGATTGTCCTTTCACGACCATCTTGATGGCCATTGTTGTGGTTGAAAACACGCCATACACTGGTCGACGGCCAACCATGGGCTGGAAGATCAGAGTATCGGGCTTAAAATGAAGAACCTTGAATCCCATCGCGTCGCCGTTGCTCACAGCTGCTGAGAGGCTGTAGCTCCCTGGCTGAAGAAATGGCATCGTAAATTCGAATGAGGCAGACACAAGCTGCTGGCTGTTGACAGTCAAGCATTCTTTGCTGATCGTGCTTTCTCCGAAGACGATCTGCCCTGTGCGATCTCTTACGAAAAACGCCACCAGAAAGCTTTGAACGAAGGTGTTGCAGAGAGCTGAGACTTCCAGGCATACAGGTTCACCACATTTTGGTGTCGTTGTGACTGTTCCATCGTTGTCGCGCATCACCACACTTGTGATGGTTGCCTTGCCATCGCCATAGTCGCGCTCCGTATCCCAGTCGGCAACTCCTGCCTGTCCACCTTCGTCTTGGCCACCCTCTTGTGCGGCAGCGCTGTTCCATTCGATGTGGATGGTCTTGCTTCCATGCTCCGTTGTTGCTGCCCCCGATTCTGCTACGTTCTGCCTCACTCCAACGCCAGTTCCGTTGCCACCATCTGTCAGGCTGTTCGCTGCGTCGATCTCGGCATTGGAAGCTTCATGGCAGCTTCTCGTATAGGCCGTGATGATGGAGGCTGTGTCGGTATCCATTTGGACCCGACCAGAGTCAATCCAGATAGCTCTTTCACAGAGGCTGGAGACAGCATTGAGATCATGGCTGACAAACAGGAGTGTTCCTTTCTCCGTGAAGCGCCGGATGAAGCGCATGCACCGCTGAGCAAAGACGGCATCTCCGACGCTCAGCGCTTCATCGACGATCAGAACGGAAGGATCGACATGGGCGACCACCGCAAAGGCCAGCCTGACAAGCATGCCGCTGGAATAGGTCTTGACAGGCTGGTGGACAAATTCACCGATGTCGGCAAAGGCCTGAATATCGTCTAATCTTGCCCTGATCTGCTCTTGCGTCAGGCCCAGCAGCGAGGCATTGAGAAACACGTTCTCGATGCCGGTGAATTCCGGGTTGAAGCCGCTGCCCAACTCCAGCAGTGCGGCGATGGTGCCGCTTGTTTTCACGCTGCCCTCCGTCGGCGCCAGCGTGCCGCAGATCATCTGCAGCAGTGTGCTTTTGCCGCTGCCATTCCTTCCGATGATGGCGACTGTTTCGCCTGTCCTTATCTCCAGGCTGACATTCCGCAGAGCCCAGAACTCGCGGTAGTACTGACGCCGGCCGCGCCAGAGGGCCTGTTTGAGTCTGTCCTTCGGCTTGGCATAGATCTGATAGCACTTGCCAAGGTCGCTGACAAGAATCGGGTGGAGATCTTCGCTGGCGCCTGCGTTTGTTTGTGTCATGTCAGATGACGTCGGCAAAAGCGGGCTTCGCTTTTTGGAAGGCTCGGTAGCAGACCTCGCAGGCCGCGATGGAAACGGCAAAACCAAGGAGGATGTACATCATGCTTGGTGCATGTCCAAGCACGGTGACGGCTCGCGTCTCCTCGATGACATGGGCCAGCGGGTTCAGCTGCAGGATCGGCAGCCAGCGCGCCGGCATGGCTGTCATTGGAAAGAAGATGGGGCTGAGAAACATCAACATACTCACGACCACGCCCACGAGTTGGCCAATATCTCTGATGAAGACGCCAAGGGCGGAGAGGGCCCAGGTGATGGCCAGGGTTCCCACCAGGAAGGGGAACCAGACGACGGGAAGCCAGAGAAAGCTCAGTGGAATCCGGCCATAGGCGGCGATTTCAAAGATGACCAACACCAACAGGCTGGTGAGGGCGTGGAACCCTGCGGTTGCGGCGGCAACGGGTGCCAGAACCTCCAGCGGGAAAACAACCTTCTTGACGTAATTCGGATTGGCTAGAACCAGCCCGGGTGCACGGTTCATGCATTCCGCGAACAGATTGAAGACGATCAGGCCGGCAAACAGATTGACGGCGAAGGCCAGTGGTCCGAGATCCTCGCCCGTTCCCCAGCGAGCCTTGAACACCTGGGAAAAGACCAGGGTATAAACGGCAAGCATGGTCAGGGGCTGCACGAAGCTCCAGCTCAGCCCCAGGATGGACCCTCTGTAGCGACCCTGGATTTCCCGTTCCCCCAGTCTCCAGATGAGCTCGCGATGCTGCCAGATCGAGGCAGGAAAGCGGATCTTCACCATCGTGCCGCCTTGTCAGGCCTGGATTCCAGGATCATTGGGATGTCATGGTGAAGGAGGTTTGGAGGTTTCGGGAGCAGGGCATCGATCCGTGCCGCACTGGTCTGCCCATCATTCCTGACCTTGCTCGACGCCCTCGGAGGACGGTCGTTGGGATCAAGATACACCTCCGCTGGCTTCTTGCCGGTCCCTGAGCGGGCTGCTGTACGGCCCATCTCCTCGGTAACGGATCTGTATCGGACGATGGCTGGCCCTCGCTGATTCCTGCCCCATTCGCAGTCGTCTACGCCTGTTTCAGCATCAGTCGCTGGCTGTCCACCCGGCTGAAGCCCAGCTTCTCGTAGAAGCCCTCTCCGGTGGTGGTCATCAGGTAGACCCGTTCGGCCGACGCCACCCGCGGGCTGGCCAGCAGCGCTTCGACGATCCGCCGGCCGACCCCCTGGCCCTGCTGGTCCTCGGCCACCACCACGTCCCAGAGCACGGCACGGAACACCCCGTCACTGGTGGCGCGCCCGAAGCCCACCAGGGTTCCCCCCTGCCAGACACTCACCACCACCTGGCTGCCGCTGAGCATCCGCCCCAGCTGGGAGGGCCGGCGGCCGGTGGCCCAGAAGCTGTGGCCATCGAGCAGGGCGCCGAGGGCCGCCAGCCGCCAGCGCAGCCGCAGGCGCAGCCGGCCGTGGCGGACCAGCCGGATCGGGGCGACGGCGGCGGGCTCGGGCCTGGTGGGGGTGTCGCTGCTCAACGGACCGTGGTGGGGCGCATCAGCTGCGAATCCTGCTCCGTGGGCGGCCCAGGTGCGGATCCCCGGCGAAATGGACCCCGAGAACCCTTGCAGCAGCACGATTCTTCGCTCTCGGCCACGGTTTTGCGATGGTAGGGTAAGGAACTACGGACAGGCGAACTCCATGCTCAAGCTGCTGCTGGGTGATCCCAATGCCCGCAAGCTGAAGCGCTACCAGCCGTTGGTGTCCGACATCAATCTGCTGGAGGAGGAGATCGAGCCCCTCAGCGACGAGGAGCTGAGGGGCCTGACGGCGGAGTTCCGCCAGAAGCTGGAGAAGCCCGAGACGGCGGCCCGCCGCAAGGCCCTGCTCGATGAGCTGCTGCCCCAAGCCTTCGCGGTGGTGCGCGAAGCGGGCAAGCGGGTGCTGGGCATGCGCCACTTCGACGTCCAGCTGATCGGCGGCATGGTGCTCCACAACGCCCAGATCGCCGAGATGAAGACCGGCGAGGGCAAGACCCTGGTGGCCACCCTGCCGGCCTACCTCAACGCCCTCACCGGCCGCGGGGTCCACGTGGTCACTGTGAACGACTACCTGGCCCGCCGTGACGCCGAGTGGATGGGCCAGATCCACCGCTTCCTGGGGCTGAGCGTGGGCCTGATCCAGCAGGACATGAGCCCGCCGGAGCGGCGCCGCAACTATGCCTGCGACATCACCTACGCCACCAACTCCGAGCTGGGCTTCGACTACCTGCGCGACAACATGGCGAGTGACATCGCCGAGGTGGTGCAGCGCGAGTTCCAGTACTGCATCATCGACGAGGTGGATTCGATCCTCGTCGACGAGGCCCGCACCCCCCTGATCATCTCCGGCCAGATCGAGCGGCCCCAGGAGAAGTACATGGAGGCGGCCCGGATCGCTGCGGAGCTGGAACGTGCTGCCGAGATGGGCAAGGACGGCATCGATCCTGAGGGCGACTACGAGGTCGATGAGAAGCAGCGCAACGTCACCCTCACCGACGAGGGCTACCAGAAGGCCGAGCAACTGCTCGGGGTCCAGGACCTCTTCAACCCCCAGGACCCCTGGGCCCACTTCATCAACAACGCCCTCAAGGCCAAGGAGCTGTTCGTCAAGGACGTCAACTACATCGTGCGGGACTCCGACGCGGTGATCGTCGACGAGTTCACCGGCCGGGTGATGCCGGGGCGCCGCTGGAGCGATGGCCTGCACCAGGCGATCGAGGCCAAGGAGTCCCTGCCGATCCAGCCCGAGACCCAGACGCTGGCCAGCATCACGTACCAGAACTTCTTCCTGCTCTACCCCCGGCTGGCGGGCATGACCGGCACCGCCAAGACCGAGGAAGTGGAATTCGAGAAGACCTACAAGCTGGAAGTGGCCGTGGTCCCCACCAACCGGGTCCGCTCCCGCTCCGACTGGCCCGATCAGGTCTACAAAACCGAAACAGCCAAATGGCAGGCCGTGGCCGCCGAGACCGCCCAGGTCCACAAGACCGGCCGTCCCGTGCTGGTGGGCACCACCAGCGTCGAGAAGTCCGAACTGCTCTCCACCCTGCTGCAGGAGCAGGCGATCCCCCACAACCTGCTCAACGCCAAGCCGGAGAACGTGGAGCGGGAGGCCGAGATCGTGGCCCAGGCGGGCCGGGCCGGTGCCGTCACCATCGCCACCAACATGGCCGGCCGTGGCACCGACATCATCCTGGGGGGCAACAGCGACTACATGGCCCGCCTCAAGCTGCGGGAGGTGCTGCTGCCCCGGCTGGTGCGCCCCGAGGAGGGCCATCGTCCCCCTGTGCCCCTGCAGCGCTCCACCGAGGCGCCCGCCGGCTTCGGCGGCGCCGTCGCCCCCAGCTCCAGGCCGGCCAGTGAGGCCAGGGCCATCGGCAACCTCTATCCCTGCAGCCTCTCCGAAGACACGGAGAAGGCCCTCTCCGGCTTCTCCCGCGACCTGGTGGCGGCCTGGGGAGACCGCACCCTGACGGTGCTCGAACTCGAGGACCGCATCGCCCAGGCGGCCGAGAAAGCCCCCACCGACGATCCCCAGATCCAGCGGCTGCGGGAACTGATCGCCCAGGTGCGCGCCGAGTACGACGTGGTGGTGAAACAGGAGGAGGCCCAGGTCCGCACCGCCGGCGGCCTGCACGTGATCGGCACCGAACGCCACGAGTCGCGCCGCGTCGATAACCAGCTGCGCGGCCGGGCCGGCCGCCAGGGCGACCCCGGCAGCACCCGCTTCTTCCTGTCCCTGGAGGACAACCTGCTGCGCATCTTCGGTGGCGACCGGGTGGCGGGCCTGATGAATGCCTTCCGGGTGGAGGAGGACATGCCGATCGAATCGGGCATGCTGACGCGCTCCCTGGAGGGGGCCCAGAAGAAGGTGGAGACGTACTACTACGACATGCGCAAGCAGGTGTTCGAGTACGACGAGGTGATGAACAACCAGCGCAAGGCGGTGTACACCGAGCGGCGCCGGGTGCTGGAGGGGAGGGAGCTCAAGCAGCAGGTGATCGGCTACGGCGAGCGCACCATCGACGACATCGTCGAGGCCTATGTGAACCCGGATCTGCCGCCCGAGGAGTGGGATCTCACCCGCCTGGTGGAGAAGGTGAAGGAGTTCATCTACCTGCTGGAGGATCTCTCCCCCGACCAGGTGGGCGGCCTGACGATGGAGGAGCTCAAGGCCTTCCTGCAGGAGCAGATGCGCAATGCCTACGACATCAAGGAGGGGCAGATTGAGCAGATGCGGCCGGGGCTGATGCGGGAGGCGGAGCGCTTCTTCATCCTCCAGCAGATCGATACCCTCTGGCGTGAGCACCTGCAGGCCATGGAAGCCCTGCGGGAATCGGTGGGCCTGCGGGGCTACGGCCAGAAGGATCCCCTGATCGAATACAAGAACGAGGGCTACGACATGTTCCTGGAGATGATGACCCAGATGCGGCGCAACGTGATCTACTCGATGTTCATGTTCCAGCCCCAGGTGCCCCAGGCGGTCACGGCCTGAGCGGCGCCTGGTCCTCGTCGGCGGTTTCCCCCAGGAATTCGAGGATCTCGCGATCGCGCAGGTTCTGGGCCCTGCCGCTGCAGGGCTCGTTCAGGGGCCGGCCGGCGGCCACCTCCTGCAGGCAGGCCTGCAGCCGGTTGACATCGTTCTCGAGGCTGTCGATCCGCTCCATCAGGTTGCGGATCACGGACGCCTCCGCATCCGGCAGGGCGGAGTGGGCCAGGGGATCGATGCGGGCCCCGGCTTGGTGGATCACCCGGCCGGGGATGCCCACCACGGTGCTGTCGGCGCCCACATTGCGCAGCAGCACCGAGCCGGCGCCGATGCGGGTGTTGGTGCCCACCGTGATCGCCCCGAGCACCTTGGCCCCCGCCCCCACCACCACGTTGTCCATCAGGGTGGGGTGGCGCTTGCCGTGTTCCTTGCCCGTGCCCCCGAGGGTCACCCCCTGGTAGAGGAGGCAGTTGTCGCCGATGACGCTGGTCTCGCCGATGACCACGCCCATGCCGTGGTCGATGAACACACCGCGGCCGATCCGGGCCCCCGGGTGGATCTCCACGCCGGTGAGCAGCCGGCCCAGCTGGCTCATCAGCCGGGGGATCAGGGGCAGGCCCATCCGCCAGAGGCGGTGGCTGACGCGGTGCAGCTCCAGGGCGTGGAAGCCCGGGTAGCAAAGGAGGATCTCCAGATTGCTCCGGGCGGCCGGATCCCTCTGCCGGATGATGGCCAGGTCGGCCCGGAGTGCATCGAGCATGGATTCCCGCCGTCAGGCCGCCAGGAGGCCGATCTCCTTGCGCAGTTGGTCAATGGTGGCGCTGCCAAGGTAGCTCTGCGCACAGTGCACCATGGGCAGGCGCATCAGTTGGGCGCGGTTCTGCCGCAGGGTCTGCTCCACCAGGGGCAGGCTGGGCTTGTCGCAGATCACGTGGCTGGAGGCCCGCAGCAGGGCCAGCAGGCGGCTGCTGGTGTCGGGATTGGCCGTCATCACCAGCAGTTCGTTGCCCCGCATGCTGTGCAGGATCACCTCGGCGGCCCGCAGGATCCCGGGGCTGATGCTCACCAGGCCCACGCAGCTGCCGGGGCGCAGCTCCTTGAGCATGCCCAGTTCGTGGCCGAAGTCGTTGAGATCGACCGGCACGGCCCGCACCCCGTGCACCTTGGCGATCTGCTCCACCTCCTGGAGGAAATAGCGGCTGGTCACCACCGTGCCCTTGCTGGAGGTCTCCAGCACCGACTCGAGCTCCTCGATCGGAACCACCTCCACGGGCACCTCCAGGCTGGGCTTGAGTTCCTCGGCGATCAGGATCGAGGCGCCGATGTCCTCCCGGGAGGTGCTCACTAGCACCCGGGCACCGCAGCGCAGCCGCCAGTCGATCTCGCGGGTGAGCAGCTCCCGTGCCTGCTGCAGGGTGCAGCCGGCGTTGAGCAGGCCGTCGACGCTCTGGCGCACCTCCCGGTCGATGTCCGGCAGGGCCTTGCTGCGCAGGCCCGGCGGCGGCTTGATCTCACGCGGGTTCTGCTGGTCGCGCACATAGATCCCGGACCCGGCCATGGCCTCCACCACGCCGTCGGTCTCGAGCTGGCGGTAGACCTTGCTGATCGTGTTGCGGTGCAGGCCGGTCTGCATGGCCAGCTGGCGCGTGCTCGGCAGCCGGTGGCCCGGCGGGTAGTGCCGGGCGGCGATGGCGAAGCAGATCTGGTTGTACAGCTGGGTCGACGCCGGGATGTCGCTCTCCTGCTGAATATGGAATCGCACGCCAGTGTGGCCGGGGGGTCTGGCCGCCACCCTACGGAGCTTTGGGGCCCGTGACAATTCCCTCGTTGGCATACGACCATGTGCCGGTTGCCCTGTGCCGGTTTGTCCCCCTCCGATTGCGTCGCCTCCTGGCAGTCGATCGACCCCCGCCGCCCGGACCAGGTGCCGCTGCGCTGCTGGTGGGCCCGGCCCGCCGACGGGCCGCCCCGCGCCGGTGTGCTGGTGCTGCCGGAGGTGTTCGGCCTCAACGGCTGGATCCGGGGCATGACGGAGCGGCTGGCGGTGGCGGGCTACGCGGCGCTGGCGCTGCCCCTGTTCGCCCGCACCGCCCCCGATCTGGAGCTGGGCTACGGCCCCGATGACCTGGCCCTCGGGCGCAGCCACAAGGAGCGCACCCGCACCGACCAGTTGCTCACCGATGTGGGCCTGGCCGCCGACTGGCTGCAGGAGCAGCTGCCCCCCGCGGCCGCGGCCCCAGGGCTGGGCTGTGTGGGCTTCTGCTTCGGCGGCCATGTCGCCCTGCTCGCGGCCAGCCTGCCGGCGGTGGCCGCCACGGTGGATTTCTACGGGGCTGGGGTGGCCGCAGGCCGTCCCGGGGGTGGTCCGCCCAGCCTGGAGGTGGTGCCGACAATCGGCGGCACCCTGCTGTGCATCTGCGGCAAGCAGGATCCCCTGATTCCGGCGGCCGACGTGGCGGCGATCGAAACGGCCCTCTCCGCGGCCAATGCCGCCCGCTCCGCGGCCAAGCCGGACGGGCGGCTCCACCGGTGGGTGGTGCTGGAGGGGGGGCACGGCTTCATGTGTGCGGCCCGGGCCGACCATCACCCCGCTTCGGCGGCGGCCGGCTGGTCCCTGCTGCTGGACACGTTTGAGCAGCAGCTGGGGCCGGACCGGCACCGGGCGGGAGGCTGACGGGACTTAGGCGGGAGCCCGGGAAGGCTCAGCCGGAGCGTTTCAGCTGGCCGCAGTGGCTGCCGTCTTGCCGGCCGCCTGCTTGCGCGGGCTCAGGAACATGATCATGTTGCGGCCTTCCCGCTTGGGGGGCTGCTGGATCTCGGCGTTCTCTTCGAGGTCCTTGGCCATCCGGTAAAGCAGCTGTTCGGCCAGCGCCGTGTGCTGGATCTCCCGGCCCCGGAAGATCACCGTGCACTTCACCTTGTCGCCGGACTTGAGGAAGCGCACCGCCTGACCGATGCGCACCTGATAATCGTGCGAATCGATCTTGTAGCGCATCTTCACCTCCTTGACTTCGGTCTGGTGCGATTTCTTCTTGGCTTCCTTGGCCTTTTTCTCCTGCTCAAACTTGTATTTGCCGTAATCCATGATCCGGCAGACCGGCGGATCGGCCTTCTCGCTCACCAGGACCAGATCCAGCTCGCGGTCGCGGGCGACATCGAGGGCCGCCTCTCGGGTGATGACTCCCAGTTGACTGCCGTCCGCATCCACCACACGAAGGTTGGGGTAGCTGATGCGGTCGTTGATGTTGGGCAGCTCCCGCACGGGAGCACGGCGATCAAAACGGGGACGGGGAGGCATTCACAGGGGCGGTTAGACCTTCACCATAAACCGCCCGTGGTCGCCCCCAGGGCACGCTGAAGCACATCCGCTTCCGAAGCCGGGGCTGCGGCGGCGTCCGTGAGCCAGAGGGGACGGTGCTGGCGCCGGAACCAGGTGCGCTGGCGCTTGGCGTACTGCCGGGTGCGCCGCTCCGTCAGGGCGACAGCGTCCTCGGGCTCCAGTTCACCCCGCAGCAGCCGCGCGGCCTCGCCGTAGCCGATCGTTTCCAGCAGGGGGCAGTCGGCACCGAAGCGGTCGATCAGCTGCGCCGTCTCCTCCACCAGGCCGCCGGCGAACAGGGCGGCGGTGCGGCGCCGGATGCGCTGGGGCAGGTCGGCCGGATCCAGGCCCAGCTCCAGCACCCGCCAGGGGGGAGGGGAGAGGCCCTGCTGCGCCGAGAGGGGCCTGCCGGTGGCGTAGAGCACCTCCAGGGCCCGGCCGGTGCGGAACGCATCCGCCGCGGCGATGCGACCGGCCGCCACCGGATCCGCCTGGCGCAGCATCTGGTGGCAGAACGGCTGGCCCAGGGCAGCGAACTGGGCCCTCAGGGCCGGCTGGGGTGGCACCGCCGGCGGCCGCAGGCCCGCCAGCAGGGCCTTGAGGTAGAGGCCGCTGCCCCCCACCAGCAGGGCCACGCCGCGGCGGCGATGCTCCGCTTCGATGGCGGCGGTGGCCAGGGCCGTGAACTCCTGCAGGGTGAGGGGCCGGTCGGGGTCGCTCAGATCCAGCAGCTCGTGCCGCACCCGGGCCCGCTGCTCGGGGCTGGGCTTGGCCGTGCCCACATCCATATGGCGGTACATCTGGCGGGAATCCACCGAGAGCACGGCCAGGTCGAGGGCTTCGGCCAACTCGATCGCCAGGGCGGTCTTGCCGCTCGCCGTCGGGCCCAGCAGGGCGATCACCAGGGGGAGATCGGCGCCGGGTTCGGCGCCCGGTTCGGCTCCGGGGGAGGGCGCCACGGGGGTCGGGAGCGGCGGCCGCAGGCCGGGCGCGACAGGGGAATCGGGCCATCCTGCCGGAGGGGGACGCAGGCGGCGATTGCACCCCCGATCCAAATCGGTTCTCAGAGGCGCCTCTGGGGCTCTCCGGTGCGGCGGTGGTAGATTGACCTTTGCGCAGCGTCCTTTCGGAGCCGCTTCGCCCCATTGCCGCCCCAACGCCCCTGGGATTCGCCGCCCTTGTCAGCCCCCTGGGGACACCTTTTCTGAATGAGCGACGCCATCAAAGTCGAAGCGGCCTACGGCGCCGAACAGATTCAGGTGCTGGAAGGCCTGGAGCCGGTGCGCAAACGGCCCGGCATGTACATCGGCACCACCGGGCCCCGGGGTCTCCACCATCTCGTTTATGAGGTCGTCGACAACTCGGTCGACGAAGCCCTGGCGGGCCACTGCGACGAGATCCTGGTCACCCTGCACGGAGATGGCTCCGCCAGCGTCACCGACAACGGCCGCGGCATCCCCACCGACATCCATCCCCGCACCGGCCGCAGCGCCCTGGAGACGGTGCTGACCGTGCTCCACGCCGGCGGCAAGTTCGGCAGCGGCGGTTACAAGGTGTCCGGTGGCCTGCACGGCGTCGGCATCTCGGTGGTCAACGCCCTCAGCGAATGGGTGGAGGTGACCGTCCACCGCCAGGGCCAGGTCCACCGCCAGCGTTTCGAGCGTGGCCTGCCCATCGGCACCCTCGCCTCCGAAGACGCCCCCGACGCCCACACCGGCACCTCGGTGCGCTTCCGGCCCGACATCGAAATCTTCAGCGGCGGGATCGAGTTCGATTACCACACCCTCTCGGCCCGGCTGCGGGAGCTCGCCTATCTCAATGGCGGTGTCCGCATCGTCTTCCGCGACGAGCGCAGCGCCGCCGCCGGCGCTGATGGTGAGGCCCACGAGGAGATCTACCACTACGAAGGCGGCATCAAGGAGTACGTCGCCTACATGAATGCGGAGAAGGATCCTCTGCATGCCGAGATCATCTACGTGAATGCCACCAAGGACGGCGTCCAGGTGGAGGCGGCGCTGCAGTGGTGCGTCGATGCCTATTCCGACAGCATCCTGGGCTTCGCCAACAACATCCGCACCGTGGATGGCGGCACCCACATCGAGGGCCTCAAGACGGTGCTCACCCGCACCCTGAACACCTTCGCCAAGAAGCGCGGCAAGCGCAAGGACGCCGACACCAACCTGGCCGGCGAGAACATCCGCGAAGGTCTCACGGCCGTGCTGTCGGTGAAGGTGCCGGAACCGGAGTTCGAAGGCCAGACCAAGACCAAGCTGGGCAACACCGAGGTGCGCGGCATCGTCGACACCACGGTGGGCGAGGCGCTCGGCGAATACCTGGAATTCAATCCCCAGGTGATCGATCTGATTCTCGAAAAGGCGATCCAGGCCTTCAACGCCGCCGAGGCCGCCCGCCGCGCCCGGGAACTTGTCAGGCGCAAGTCGGTGCTGGAGAGCTCCACCCTGCCCGGCAAGCTGGCCGACTGCAGCTCCCGCGACCCGAGCGAATCGGAGATCTACATCGTGGAGGGGGACTCGGCCGGTGGCTCCGCCAAGCAGGGCCGCGACCGCCGCTTCCAGGCGATTCTGCCCCTGCGCGGCAAGATCCTCAACATCGAGAAGACCGACGACGCCAAGATCTACAAGAACACCGAAATCCAGGCCCTGATCACGGCCCTGGGCCTGGGCATCAAGGGCGAGGATTTCGAGGAGAAAAATCTCCGCTATCACCGCATCGTCATCATGACGGACGCGGACGTGGACGGCGCCCACATCCGCACCCTGCTGCTCACCTTCTTCTATCGCTACCAGAAAGCGCTGGTGGAGGGCGGCTACATCTACATCGCCTGCCCGCCCCTGTACAAGGTGGAGCGCGGCAAGAATCACAACTACTGCTACAACGAAAACGAGCTCAAGAAGGTGCTGGAAGGCTTCGGTGAGAAGGCCAACTACAACATCCAGCGCTTCAAGGGCCTTGGCGAAATGATGCCCAAGCAGCTCTGGGAAACCACCATGGACCCGGAGACCCGCATGATGAAACGGGTCGAGATCGAGGATGCCCTCGAAGCTGATCGTATCTTCACGATTCTGATGGGCGACAAAGTCGCTCCCCGCAGGGAGTTCATCGAAACCCACAGCGCCGAGCTGGATTTCGCCCAGCTCGACATCTGATGCGGCCGCGCCCTGTGATGCCAGTGCCGGCCTGGCGCTGGGCCGCCCTTCTGGGTTTCGCCCTGATGGCCCCAGCCACCCTGCCCGCCGGCGGCGGCGAGCGACGTCTGCCGGAGGTGCGGCGGCGGGAGCGCCAGGCCGAGCCCCTGATCAGCAGCGGCAGCCTCGGGCTGCACTGCGCCCCCCGCTGCCAGGCACCGGTGCTGGTGCGCCTCGAGACCGGAGCGCCGCTGCGGGTGCTGCGGGAATGGCTGGAGCCCGGTGGACGCCGCTGGCTGCGGGTGGAGGCCTCCACCGCCGACGGCCGGGCCAGCCGGGGCTGGCTGCCCGGCTGATCCCGGCACCGTCGGGGACCGTCCCCGACGCCTCAGGCCGCCAGCGCCTTCTCGATCGCGGCGGTCAGTTCGGCGCCGTCCGGCTCCACCGCACTCTTGAAGCGGGCCACCACGGTGCCGTCCTTGCCGATCAGGAACTTCTCGAAGTTCCAGGCCACGTCGCCGGCGGGTTCGGTCTGGGTGAGGGTGTCGTAGGGGGCCGTCTTGGAGCCGGTGGCGTGCACCTTGTCGAACAGCTCGAAGCCGACGCCGTAGGTGGTGGAGCAGAACTGCTGGATCTCCTCGAGGCTGCCCGGCTCCTGGGCGCCGAAGTCGTTGCAGGGGAAGCCGAGCACGGCGAAGCCCTGGGGGCCGAAGCGGTCCTGGATGGCCTGCAGGCCGGCGTACTGGCGGGTGAAGCCGCAGCGGCTGGCCACGTTGACGATCAGCAGCACCTGGCCGGTCCACTCACCGAGCCGGCGCTCCTGGCCGGCGGCGGTGCGCACCACCACGTCGCTCACGTTCACGGCCATGGGTTCCTGGGGAGGGGAGAACGCCGCGGACCCTAGCGGCTCAGCCCATACACTCGTACCCACCGGCATCCGAGGAGCGATGGCTGAAGCCTCCGCCGTCGCCGAGGTGGTGGCCCGCCAGCTGGAGGGCCTGCTGCAGGCGGGGAACTACGACGGCGCCAAACTGCTGCTGCAACCCGTGCAGCCGGTGGATGCCGCCGAAGCGATCGGCACTTTGCCGCGCACGCTCCAGGCCCTCGCCTTCCGGTTGCTGCCCAAGAACGAGGCCATCGAGGTCTACGAGTACCTCGATGGATCGGTGCAGCAGACCCTGCTGGAGCGGCTCCGCTCCGGCGAGGTGCTGGAACTGGTGGAGGAGATGTCCCCGGACGACCGGGTGCGGCTCTTCGATGAACTGCCGGCCAAGGTGGTCCGGCGGCTGCTGTCGGAGCTGAGTCCGGCGGAGCGGCGGGTCACCGCCCAGATGCTCGGCTACGAGGCCGAGACCGCCGGTCGCCTGATGACGACGGAGTTCATCGACCTCAAGGAATTCCACAGCGCCCAGCAGGCCCTCGACATCGTGCGTCGCCGGGCCCGGGACACGGAGACGATCTACAGCCTCTATGTGACCGATGCCTCGCGCCACCTCAGCGGCATGCTCTCCCTGAGGGATCTGGTGACGGCCGATCCGGAGGACCGGCTCGGGGACGTGATGACCCGGGAGGTGATGAGCGTCACCACCGACACCGACCAGGAGGAGGTGGCCCGGGTGATCCAGCGCTACGACTTCCTGGCCGTCCCGGTGGTGGACCGGGAGCAGCGCCTGGTGGGCATCGTCACCGTTGACGACGTCATCGACGTCATCCAGCAGGAGGCCACCCGGGACCTGTACGCGGCCGGCGCCGTGCAGGCCGGTGACGAGGACGACTACTTCCGCAGCAACCTGTTCACCGTGGCCCGGCGCCGGGTGGTGTGGCTGCTGGTGCTGCTGGTGGCGAACACCGGCACCTCGGCCGTGATCGCCTCCGAGCAGCATGTGCTGAAGGAGGTGGTGCTCCTGGCGGCCTTCATCCCGCTGCTGATCGGCACCGGCGGCAACGTGGGCGCCCAGAGCTCCACCGTGGTCATCCGGGGTCTCAGCACCCAGCGACTGCAGTCCCTGGGTCCGTGGCGCACGATCGGCCGGGAGCTGGTCGCCGGGGCCCTGCTGGGCGGGCTGCTGGCGGCGGTCGTGGTGCCCTGGGCCTGGACGATGGGGGGCAGTGCGCTGGTGGCCACCGCGGCCGGCATCAGCCTGGTGGCCATCACCACCCTGGCCGCCACCGCCGGAGCGGCCCTGCCCCTGCTGTTCGACCGCCTGGGGCTGGATCCGGCCCTGATGTCGGCCCCGTTCATCACCACAGCCACCGACGTGGCCGGCGTTTTCATCTACCTCAGGACCGCCCAGCTGCTGCTGCCGCAGTTCGGCACCGGCTGATCGGCGTCACCTGTTCAGCGCCACCTGATCCGTGCCGCCCCGGGGTCCGCGACGGCCCTTGACCCCCATCGGAACGGGCTTTTCGGGCCCTCCCGTTTGTGAGAGGAGTTCACACTTCGTGATGTTACGCTTTACAGACAGTTATGGATCGGATCCATGGTCGTCGCCCTCGCCTACGCCCAGCCCTCGACCTCCGACACGGTCCAGATCGCCGAGACGCTCCAGGTGTCCGACACGGTCCAGACCGTGGTCCGCGCCTCCCCCGGCCGCTCCATGCCGCCGGTGGACGGCGACCTGGTCCGTTCCTACCTGCGGGACATCGGCCGCGTGCCGCTGCTCAGCCATGAGCAGGAGATCACCCTGGGCCGCCAGGTGCAGGAGCTGATGGCCCTCGAGGAGATGCGCGAGGAGCTGAAGATGCGCTCCGGCGGCACCGAGCCCAGCCAGCAGGAACTGGCGGCGGCGGTGGGCCTGCGGCCGGAGGTGCTGCGCAAGCGCCTGCACGCCGGGCGCCGCGCCAAGGAGCGCATGGTGGCCGCCAACCTGCGTCTGGTGGTCAGCGTCGCCAAGAAGTACACCAAGCGGAACATGGAACTCCTGGACCTGATCCAGGAGGGCACCATCGGCCTGGTG
>CALRND020000001.1:0-720909 GCA_943369455.1 Synechococcus sp. UW140 | reverse complement strand
CACTCGTTGACCGCATCGAAGCCATGGCCTTCGAGGGGCTCGGCGTCGCTGCGGAAGCAGAGGGGGGTGAGGGCCTCGACGCAGACGCCCTCGCTGCAGAGACGGTCGGTGCGGAGCTGGTCGCCCGGCTGCAGGAAGGCCAGGGTCATGCCCTCGGTCTCCTCACAGGGGCAGTAGACGCGGGCGATGCCGTCGAGGACCTCGAGGCAGGAACCGCCGGGGCGTGGGGTGGGGTCGAGCAGGACCGTCTGGCCGGCGGGCATGCGCACGGCACTGGCGGGATCGTCGGGGAGGAAGCGGTAGCGCATCGGGCGAAGGGAGCGGCCTTATTGCGAACTGCTCGCAACCTAGACGCCCCACCGCCCCTTTTGCAAGCGATTCTCAATAGCAGCTGGTGATTGCGAAGCGGGGGTCACTAGCGTCGAGAGCTGCTAGCTGAGGCGCTGCCGTGATCCCCGATGCCCCGTGGCTGCTCGACCGTGAACGGCGCTGCCGCCGGGACGGCAGCGGTCTGACGACGGCGGATCTGATCGGCTGCTGGCGGCTGGAGCGGATCTGGAACAAGGGGAGCCGGCAGCCCGCCGCGGCGGCCGCCGCCCTGCTGCGGGGCCTGGCGGCCCGGCTGCGGCTGTCCGCGGACGGGGCGGGTCCGGAGGGCGGGGACCTGCGGCTGGCCAACAGTGTGCGCCTCGGTGCCCTGGAGCTCCGCTTCGAGGGCGTTGGGCGTCTGGAGGGCCGCCGCCCGCTGCTCGTCTTCAGCTTCGAGCGCCTGCTGCTGCTGCTGGGCGGGCGGGTGCTGATCGAACGAGCTCTGCCCCAGCCCGATCCGCTGCGTCGTCCCTTCTTCGCCCTGATCGCCGCCGAACGCTCGGGCTGGCTGGCGGCCCGGGGTCGCGGCGGCGGCCTGGCCCTGTGGCTCCTGGAGGAGACGGGACTTGAAAATGAGGCTAGGGTGAATGAAAATTGAATAAATGGTTGGAACCATGGCTGAGTCAGCAACGGCCCTCCAGGACTGGCTGCTCCTGAGGGCGCAGGACGGCAGCCCGGCGACCCTCCCGGAGAACCTCTCGCGGGCCTTCCAGGCCAACGACCTCAACCTGCTGCCGGTGTTCGTGGCCCATGCCTGGCAGGAGCACCTCCGGGCGGAGGCGGACCGGGGGCGGCGTCAAGCCACCGAGGCGCAGCAGCAGCGTCGTCAGGCCGCCTTCCATGCCGAGCTCGGCCTCGAAGCCCAGGCGGACGGCGAGCTGGCCCTGCAGCTGGGCCGGGCGGTGGACCGTGGCCTCAACGCCTGCCGCTGCGAGCTGCACCTCACGGCCCAGCCGATGCCGGATGGTCTGCGCTGGTTTCGCCTCGAGATCAGGGACAGCCACGCCGGCCCCGGGGGAGCCCAGGAGACGGTCCAGGTGCTGCCCGTCGCCGGCGAGTCCCAGGCGCTGGCGATCCGCGCCGCCATCCATGCGGTGCTCAAGGCCCGTGGCTGGCAGGCCAGTGCCGAGCCCGGTCTGTTCCACCTCGAGGGCCCCCAGCTGGGGGCCCTGGTGGCGATCCTGAAGCGGCTGGCCGTGCCGGAGTCCGAGGCCCTGATGGACCTCATGGCGCTGGCGGCCTGAGCTCCGGCCCACGGGCCGGATCGGGCGCTTCAGGGCGTGGCCGAAGGGCCGGGTTCCTGCATGCGCTCGAGGTTGGAGCCGAGGTCGGATTCGAGGAACTCCTTCACCACATGGCCCATGCCGCTGAGCCCCGCCAGGGCCGATTGCAGGGCCGGCAGGTTGATGGCCACCTCCTCGTTGGGGTAGGCCCGCAGGAATCCCACCGCCGAGAGCGTTCCCGACCCGGACGCGATCCCCAGGATCGTCGCTGACCGCAGCGCCTCCATGCCCACCTGCGGTGCCCTGAGGGGATAGAGGATGCCGGACAGCCGTTGAAGGGCACTCTCGCCGAAACGGGTGCTCAACAGCCGGGTGGTCAGTGCCAGCGGCAGCGTCACCCGGTGGTTCAGCAGCCTGCCGATCTCGGCGGGGTCCTTGCCACCGAGGCGCAGGGCATCCCCCAGCAGGCCCACGGCCTCACCGGTCCGGGCCAGCCGTTCCAGATCGGCGACGGGGATCGAACGACGAAAGGCACCACTGACGAACACCACCTGCTCGGCGGCCTGGGCCGCCGGCCCGGCCAGGATCAGCAGGGCCGCCAAACCGGTGGCGCCCCAGGCGTGGGCCGTTGAGGGGAGGGAAGGCAGGGGGGGCATCGATCAGCTGGACGGATCCTGGGCGCCAGATCAAGTGTGGGTGAGATGGTCGGTGCCGGCGCTTCAGGGGTTCCAACTCGCCAGCCGGTCGGTCACGTCGACCAGGGGGAGGCCGTCATCCCCCCAGCCACCCGGGGGCAGCAGGGCCGGGGCTCCGGGGCCGGGGGCGACAGCGGGGCCGGCGGCAAAGGCCCCATTCACCCAGGCCAGCAGCAGCCCCCGCAAGGGGCCGCCGCGCTGGTCGTAGGGGGAGCCCATGTTGAAGTGATCACCGCCGCCCGCCAGGACGAGTCGATGGCCGGCGTTCCCCAGGCGGGCGATCCGGGCCATCGGAGCGATGGCTTCGGGTCCGGGGGGCACCACCCAGTCGCGGCTGCCGCTCACCACCAGCACCCGGCCCCCGAAAACTGGTGTGGCTCCGGTCTCGAACAGGAGGGACATCGGCGGACTCACCGCCACGACGGCCTTCACCCGCGGGTCGGCCAGGGCGGCCTGGTCGATGGCGCCCAGGAAGCTGCACTGCAGCACCCAGCTCAGATTGCGCTGGGGATCCTGCAGATCGCTGCAGCGTTTCTGCAGTTGCTGGGCGGTGGGTCGGGCGCCCGCCAGCTGCAGGGCCGTGGTGGCCCCCCAGGACTGGCCCAGCACCACCACCGAACCGGTGTTCAGTCCGCTCGGAAGACCCAGCTTCCCGGCGGCCGCCGCATCGATCAGGGCGGAGATGTCGAGGGGGCGCAGGCGGAGCTCCGCCGGACCGGGCGGCGGCACCTTGCCGGAGAGCATGGCCTGCTGCTGGGTGCGGTCACTGCCGGGGTGGCGGGGCAGCAGCACCGTGTAGCCGTGGCTGGCCAGGTGCCGTGCCCAGCCCTCAAAGCTCTCGGGCCCATCCCAGAGGCCATGGGAGATGGCCACCAGCCGGCCGGACGCCTGCTGGGTGGGACGGATCACCACCACCTCCAGGGGCCGGGGGCGGTAGGCCACCGGCAGGGTCAGGGTGTCGCGCCGCACGGGCAGGGGACCCGGATCCCGCAGGGAGGGGGCCAGCGTCGTCGCCGGCTCACCCGCCAGGAGCCGGGTGGCCGACAGCAGCTGGGCGTTCATCCGCTGGAGCAGGAACACGCCCTTGCCCACATCCACGCTGGCCGTCCGGCCCGGCACGGCCTGGAGCACCCCCAGCATCGTCAGGGGCCCCCGGCCTGCGGCCCGGTCCAGGACCTTCAGGACCGTGTCGCTGGACACGTCGGCCGGCAGCCCGTCCACCCCCCCGAGGGAGGAGAGCAGGAGCAGGGCCTGCTGGGCCAGGGGGGAGGGGACCACCTGGCGGGCCACGTCCAGGGCCTGCAGGGGCAGGGGGGCATTGAACAGATCCACCAGGGAACGTCCGATGGCGCCCCGGGTGGCCTGGTCGAGTTCGGCCAGGTCGCTGTTGCCGGACAGCAGGGCCCTGGGATCGCTCAGTTCCGCCAGCCGGATCGAGAACGTCGTCTCGACCAGGGGCAGTTTCAGTTCGATCGTCTCGAGGGCCCGGGCCGGCGGCACAGCGGCCAGAGCCGTGGCGAGCGCCAGACCCAGAGCGGCCAGGAACGGAGATGTCCGAGTCAAGAGAGCAACCCCGCCGTCGGGGCCGCATCCTGGCAGAAACGCATCGTCCCGGCCCGCCCCATGGGCCTCATTCCACGTCGTCGTGGGCGAAGCGGTTGTAGAGGAAGTCGAGGGCGGTGTTGCGCAGCTCGTAGTACTTGGGATCCTCCATGATGTCCTCCCGGTTGCGGGGCCGGGGGAAGTCGATGGTCATCACCTCGCCGATCGAGGCGGCCGGGCCGTTGGTCATCATCACCAACCGATCGGCGAGGAAGAGGGCCTCATCGATGTCGTGGGTGATCATCAGCACGGTGCATTTCTGGGTGTTCCAGATCTGCAGCAGCTCCTCCTGCAGCTCCTCCTTGGTGATCGCATCAAGGGCCCCGAAGGGTTCATCGAGGATCAGCACCTCGGGGCGGATGGCCAGGGCGCGGGCGATGGCCACCCGCTGCTTCATGCCACCGGAGAGCTGGGTGATGCGCTTTTCGGCCGCCTTGTCGAGGCCCACCATCGCCAGGTGCTCCATGGCGATGTCGCGCTTTTCCCTGTCGGGCATCTTCGGCTTCACCGAATCGATGGCCAGGTAGACGTTCTCGTAGGCCGTCATCCAGGGAAGGAGTGCATAGCCCTGGAAGACCACCATGCGATCGGGGCCAGGCTTTTCGATCGGTACACCGTTGAGCAGCACCTGGCCGGAACTGGGCTGGGCGAAGCCCGAGACCATGTTCAGCAGGGTGGACTTGCCGCAGCCCGAGTGGCCGATGACACAGATGAACTCCCCCTGCTCGACCTGCAGGTTGATGTTGTCCAGCACCGGGTAGGGGCCGGTGGGGGTGGGATAGACCTTACCCAGGGCTTCGAAGCGCAGCAGGGGTTGGGTGGCGGTGGTCGTCATGGAAGGGTGATGGAGGACGGATCGGGGACAGTCAGGCGCGGAGCAGACGGGGCTGGCCGATGGGGATTTCGGCGATGCTGAAATCGCGGTGCAGGGACACTTCGTTGAGGTAGCCGATCGGGTCTTCGGGATTGAAGGCACGCCCATCGAATAGCTCGATGCCCTGGCGCTGGTAGCTCACGTCCTCCAGCCCCAGCTCCCGGGCGGCCGTGCTGAAGACGCCGACGGCGCAGATCCGCTCCAGGATCTCCACGTAGTTGCGCGGGAAAGGGATCTCGGCCCAGCGGGCCAGTTGGGTGAGGATCCAGAGGTGCTCGGTGCGGCTGGGCCGGTTGAGGCCGGCACCGAAGAACAGATGGTGGGGCTCGCCGTGGGGAGCGAAGGGATCACTCTCGCCGGGTTGGCCGCTGAAGCGGATCAGCTCCGCCTTCATGCCGAGGTAGCGCCGGTCGCTGAGCAGTTCGCTCATCTCCGGCCAGTGGGCAGGGTCGGCGCAGTAGCGGCAGGCCTCCAGCAGCGCCTTGGTCAGGGCGATGTGGGTGTTGGGGTAGGCCAGGGCCCAGTCCTCGCGGGCGCCGAGCACCTTGCCGGGGTGGCCCGACCAGATCTCCAGGTCCCCCACGATCGGGACGCCGTGCCCGCTGCTGGCGGCCCGGAAGTTCCAGGGTTCGCCGATGCAGTAGCCGTCGATGGAGCCGTCCTTCAGGTCGGCCAGCATCTGGGCGGGAGGCAGGGTCTGCAGGTGCACGTCCTTGTCGGGATCGATGCCGTTCGCCGCCAGCCAGTAGCGCAGCAGCAGGTTGTGCATCGAGGCGGGATGGACAATGCCGATCCGGTGGGGTTCCCGCTCGTGGCTTCCCAGCCAGGACCGGTAGTCCTCCACGGTGTTCACCCCCTGTTCCGCCAGCCGTTTGGCGAGGGTCACCTCGTTGCCGTTGCGGCTGATGGTGAGGGCGGAAACGATCGGCAACGGATCGTCGCCATGGCCGCCGGCCGTCATCCAGGAGGGCATGCCGGACGGCATCATCGCGGCATCGAGGGTGTTGTCGACCAGGCCGTCGACCACACCGCGCCAGCTGGTTTCCCGCACCAGATTCACGTCATCGAGACCGTGCTTGGTGAAAAACCCCTTGGCCTCGGCCACCGCCATGGGGGCGCAAGCGGCCAGGGGGATGAAGCCCAGGTCGAGATTCACCTTCTCGAGGCCGTGACGGGCCAGCACCTTGTGGGGCCGGGCCTGCCACTGCTTCACCCGCTTCTGGCGGTTGAGGAAGTAGATGATCTCCGAGCGCAGGCTGTAGTAGCTCGGGTGGTGCACCACCGTGAGCCGTGCCCGGGGCCGGGGGATGTCGACTTCGAGGATGCCGCCGATCTTCGATCCCGGTCCGTTGGTGAGCATCACGATCCGGTCGGAGAGCAGCACCGCCTCGTCCACGTCGTGGGTGACCATCACCGCGGTGAGCTCGTGCTCGTTGCAGATCTGCATCAGCTTTTCCTGCAGGTTGCCCCGGGTCAGGGCATCGAGGGCCCCGAAGGGTTCATCGAGCAGCAGCAGCTTGGGCTTGATCGCCAGGGCGCGGGCGATGGACACGCGCTGGCGCATGCCACCGGAGAGCTGGGCGGGGAGCTTGCTGGCGGCCTGGGTGAGCCCCACCATCTCCAGATGTTCCTCGATCACCGCATCCCTTTCAGCCCGGCCCATGTCGGGCATCACCTCGTCGACCGCCAGGGCGATGTTCTGGCGCACGGTGAGCCAGGGAAGGAGCGAATAGTTCTGGAACACGACCATCTTGTCGGGCCCGGGGCGCTTCACCGTTTCCCCCTCAAGGAGCACGGTGCCGCCGGTGGGGAGGTCGAGCCCTGCGATCATGTTCAGCAGGGTGGACTTGCCGCAGCCGGAGTGGCCGATCAGGGAGATGAATTCCCCCTTGCGGATCTCCAGATCGATCCCCTTCAGGGCGAGGTAATTGCCCCCACCGCTGAGGGGAAAGTTCTTTTCGATGTTCTGGACATCAACGAGTGCTGTCATCACGGATCAGGTTTGGGTGAGATAGAAAAAGCTGAAGCCCAGGACCATGGCCGCCATCAGCAGGACGCGGACCAACAGGAATCGGATCACATTCCGCCTGTCATTCATCCATGCTTCAAGGGTTCCGAAGGCCTGGAGGGTGGGGAAGAAATTCATGGATCTGCCTGAATTACTGGCCAGCGGAAATGCGGGACTGAAGCCAGACCATGAGACGATCAAGAATCAGGCCGATGGCCCCGATCCAGATCACACCCAGCACGATCTCACCCACATAGTTCTGCTGATAGGCATCCCAGATGAAGAAGCCGATGCCAACGGTTCCAGGCATGACGATTTCAGCCGCGATGATCGCCAGCCAGGCAAGACCGATGGAGATACGCAGACCGGTGAAGATGTAGGGAAGGGCGGAGGGGATCAGCACCTTCGAGAAGAAACGTCCCTTCGACATCTGCAGCACCAGGGCCACGTTGCGGTAATCCTGGGGGATCTGGCGCACGCCTTCGGCGGTGTTGATCAGAATCGGCCAGACAGCGGTGATGAAGATCACGAAGATGGCGGCAGGCTGGTTCTTCTGGAACACCACCAGGGCGATCGGCACCCACGCCAGAGGGGCCACCATGCGCAGGAACTGGAACAGGGGGTCGAAGGCGCGGTTGATGGCAGGTTTCAGGCCCACCGTGATGCCCACGGCGATGCCCACCAGGGCGGCGATGGTGTAGCCCTGGGCCACCCGGCCCAGGCTGGCGAAGGTCTGCCAGAACAGCCCCTTGTCGAGACCGCCATTGTCGAAGAAGGGATAGAAGATCAGGTTGCGCGTCCGCTCTTCAGTGAACAGGCTGGAGGGCGAGGGCAGCCGGGTGACCCCGAAGGCTGACGTGAGTTGCCAGATCAGCAGGAAGCCACCGATGCCGAGCAAGGGTGGCAACCAGTTGCCCTGGTTGCGCAGCAGCCACGACAGGGGGTTGCTGGCGATCTTTTTGGGGGTGGACGGACGTCCGTCGTTGGAACCGGTAACCATGAAAACGTTCTCCTGGAAGGGAAGGAAAAATGGGAAAAAGGAATCCGAGAAATTGATCAGGGATGGTGTGCATTGGCCCCATGAACCTCGCACACCATCGGGTTCCTGATCCTGAAGATCAGCGCTTGATCTTCACGCTGTCGAGGTAGGCCTTGGGATTCTCAGGGTCATAGACGACTCCGTCGAAGAAGGTCTCCTTGCCACGGCTGGACGTGGTGGGGATGTCGGAGGCGGGGAGACCCAGTTCCTGGGCCGCCTGACGCCAGAGATCCTCCCGGGTGACCTTGTCGTTGATGGCCTTGGCCTGCTCAATGGTGTCGACGGTGCCGGGGTAGAACTTCCAGCGCATCGACTCCAGCAGGAACCACAGGGTCAGGCTCTTGTAGGGATAGGAGATCACCCCACGATCGCTGTTCCAGTAAAGAGGTCCCTTTTTGGGATCGGTCTCTGGTGTCGGCGTGGTACCCGGCTTGTAGCCACCGTTGAGTGCGAGCTCAAGGACGGGCTGGGGGATGTTGTACCACTTGCGGGAGGAGAGGATCTTGGCGGCCTCGGTCTTGTTCTCCGGCTTGTCCAGCCATTGCTGGGCTTCGATCAGCCCCTTGATCAGGGCGATGGTGGCCTTGGGATGCTTGTCGACCCAATCGGAGCGGACGGCCAGGAACTCCTCGGGATGGACCGGCCAGATCGAGGCGGTGGTGGTGGCCAGATAACCGATCTTGTCCTCGACGACGCGCGTGGGCCAGGGATCGCCGGTGCTGAACAGTTCCATGGTGCCGTTGCGCAGGCCCTGCACCGTTTCGGTGGCGGGCACGGTCAGCAGTTCCACCTCCTTGTCGGGATCGATGCCACCCGCGGCCAGCCAGTAGCGGATCCAGATGTCCTGGTTGGCCTTGGGGAAGGTGTAGGCGGCCCGGAACTTGCGGCCCTCCTTCTGGGAGAAGCTCTTGAAGAAGGGGGCTGCGGGCTTGAGGTCGGTGCCGAGGTTGGCGTCCTTGACCGTGGTGGAGGCGGCGATGCCGTTCCCCTGGCTCATCAGCATGGCCAGGATGTACATCGGCACCTTCTTGCCATCGGTGATGGCGCCCTCGCTGATCATCTGGGGCATCGGCAGCTGCCACTGGCCGCCTTCGATGCCGCCGCCGGCGGTGCCCAGCACCACGTTGTCGCGGGCGGCGGGCCAGCTGGCCTGCTTGGTGAGATTCACCTCAAGGCCGTGCTTGGCGAAGAAGCCTTTCTCAACGCCGATGACCAGGGGCGCCGCCTCAAGGATGGGAATGAAGCCGAGGCTGACGGTCTTGACCTCCAGGTTGGCGTTGGTGGCCGCCGGCGCCTGGGTGGTGGGGGCTGAACCGCCGGCATCAGTGCTGCTGGGTGGGTTGCCAAGGCAGCCGGAGAGAACGATCGAGGAGGTGATGGCTCCTCCGACGAGAGCGAGGAAGCGACGTCGCTTGGTCATGGTGATGGGTGTTGGCAGAGGGGGGAGAGGAATGAGGCTGTCAAAACAATGAGGCTTTTTTGACAACAGTCACAAGAGGGGTAAATGGGAAAGTTAAAGAAAGTCTCTTGAGATGTAATCAGTAGAGCCGCGGTTTCAGGTTTGGGGGTGAATTAGAGGGCTTTTGAGAGTCCCCAATTTGGGGTCCGGCAAGAATAGTGGCTGGATCAGATGACTGGGTATCAAGATCAAGCAGGCTTGCCGATCCGTTTGATCAGACAACCTGATCAATCGTAGATTTGCTCGTTACGAATGATGGAGTGACCAGGGCATTGCTGCCCTCGCCGTGTTCCTGGACCTGCCGCATCCGTGCCGACACCTGGGCCTCCGGGTCGACGCCGGCGAAGGTGGGCGGCAGCCACACCCTCACCACCATCAGCAGGGCCATGGTGACCAGAAACAGGCACACGGCCAGGATCTGATGCCATTCGGTTTCCAGCACCCCGCGGACGATGACTTCCCGGAGGACTGAAACGATGGCGATCTCCACCGCCACGCCGATCGACACCCGTTGTTCCTGCAGATAGATGATCAGCAGGCGGAACAGCTCCACCAGGATCAGGATGAACAGGATGTCGGCCGTGACCTCGTGAAACTCGGACGATGCCAGCAGGGCGGTGAAGGTGCGCTTCAACTGCAGCACCATCACGCCGAACAGACCCAGGGTGAGGGAAATGACGATCAGATCCTGTACGGCTTCCAGGGATTGAACAATCTGGATGCGGCGGAGCTGCTGGTGCCAGGGGATGGCTTCAAGGGGTTCGGAAGCCGGCGTTCCGGTGGGCGGGTGGTTCATGGCGAAGGGTTTTCGGGAACAGGAAGGGGGCCACGGGAAGGGGGGCTGGGTTGTCGCTTGGGGTCTGGGTGGCGGCGCGAGGGACGAGCAGATCGGCCTCGCTGACCTTGACGACCTGCCCCTTGCTGCGGAAGCGGGTCAGGGACTTGGTCACGGTGACCCTGGTCATGCCGGCGATGTCAGCCAGTTGCCGGTGGGTCAGATTCATGTCCTCCAGCGAGAGGGTGGTGCCACTGGTGCTGACCCGGCCGAAGCGGGCGCCGATCCAATGCAGCAGGCGCAGCAGTCGGGAATCGGCGGGTCTGACCCGGTGGATCTGCAGCAACTGGGTGGTCTGGGTGAACAGATCACGCATGAATTCAAGGGTCTCGCTTTCGCTGGGTTCCCACTCGACCACCACCACCTGGGTGAGGGTGATGAGTTCGTAGGGAGTCACCCCGCAACCGGTGGGGGTGATCAGCTCGCCGGGCCCCCAGATGCCGAGGGTGATGGATTCACCTTCCTCATTCCAGGTGTTGGCTCGGATGTAGCCGTCATCGATGCGCCAGCTCAGGTCAGCCGGCAGATGATCATCGGCCCGAAGGGTCAGGCGCAGCGGTCGGGCGGGCATGGCGAGGGTCATGTCACGGGGGATGGCATGGCTGGAGACTCCTGCGGGCGGGGGTGGATGCTGCTGAAAACTGGCCTGGAACCGGTAGTTGTCAGGGGTGCCCGAACCTCCCGTGGAGAGGCCCTTGTCGGAGTCCGGGAACATTAATGACTGGATTCGGCTGTTGGGTGCTAGCTCAACGCAGGATTGCCAATCCAGCCGATAAGTCCCGGTGATCGGATTGCCCCCCTTCGCCTGTCGCCCTCCGGCGGCTTTTGCTGGCCGTCCGGTCAGCCTGGCCACCCGTCATGGCAAGGAGCGTGTGCTGGCCAGGCCCTTTCGCCATGGCCTCGACCTCAGCCTGGTCCTGGCCGCCGGCTTCGACACCGACCTGCTCGGCACCTTCAGCGGTGAACGGCCCCGCCCCGCCGACGCCCCCGAGACCTGCCGGCGCAAGGCGGAGGCCGGCATGGACGACACGGGTCTGGATCTGGGGCTGGCCAGCGAGGGCAGCTTCGGGCCCCACGCCGCCCTCCCCTGGCTGACGGTGGGCACCGAGTGGCTCACCTTCGTGGACCGCCGCGAGGGTCTGCTGATCGCCGAGAGCCTGGTGGCACCCCGCACCAACTTCGACCGCCGGCGGGTGTCGCTCCAGGACGACATCCAGGACTGGTTGCATCGGGTGGGCTTTCCCTCCCATGCCCTGATCGCCCGTCCCCATGGCGGTCCCGGCGCCCCCGTGATCAAGGGCCTCCACACGGAAGACGCCCTGGCCGAGGCCCTGGGCCGCTGTGCCCGGGCCTCGGCCGATGGGTCGGTCTGGCTGGAGACCGACATGCGGGCCCACTGCAACCCGACCCGCCGAACCGCGATCCGGGCCCTGGCCTTCCGGCTGGTGCGGCGGATCGCCAGCCCATGCCCCTCCTGTGGCGCCCCTGGTTGGGGCCGGTGCGATGGACTGGTCGGGCTTCCCTGTGCCTGGTGCGCCCAGCCCACCGGGCGCCTGAGGGCCGAGGTGTGGGGGTGCGTGGCCTGCGGCCATCGGCAGGAGAAACCGCGTCCGGATGGGCGGCGCACGGCGGATCCCGGCGATTGCCCGCACTGCAACCCCTGAAGGAAGCGCACCGGGGGAGATGCGCACCCTGATGGCGTTCGGTGGTCATCGGCAGCCCATGCATCGTTGTCCTGCCGATGGGGCCCAGGATCCGCAGCGGATTCAGGTGCCGGAGGCCGGAGGTCTGCTCACCCGGGAGCGATGGGCGTTCTGATCCTGGATTGTCGCGACGGGTTGTTGTGGTTGGTTGTAGCGGCTACCGGCACAGGTGTTCCTCCGTCTACATCCAAATCGAAAGAATCCTAGGTTTGGGTTTCTCCTGGAATCCGGTTCCGGTGGGGGCCAGGATATGGCCTTCCACCGGATTTTTCTTGCGAAAGCATTTGATGACGGAACGATCGAAGCCTTGAAGCCCTGAGGGCCCGTTGCCCCAAAGACTGGATGATCGAGTGGCGGTCTGGCGGGGGTGCGGCTTGCTTGGCTGCGGCGATCTGATGCAGCGGTCACGCCCGATTCAGGCCTCGAGCGCCGCCGCCTGTTCTTCCCTGGCGGCGTCCGTGCCGCAGCGGTCACGGCAGAGCACCTCCAGCGGCGGTCGGCCGGTGATCGCCAGGCGCCAGCGGGCCCAGAGCCCGTACAGGGCATCCACCAGGGGCCGCAGCAGGGGCCAGCGGGTGGGGGCGTAGAGCCAGCCCAGGTTCACCAGGGCGTAGGCCTGGCGGAACACCTCCACATCCTGGATCACGCCACCGTCGGCGCGCAGGGCGTGCATGCGGCCCATGGCCTCGGCGTAGGTGATGCCTCCGTGACGGGCCGGGTCGTAGGCGGGGTCGTTCACGTCCACGAAGGCCAGCCGGCCCACGCCCCGGTCGCGGCGCTGCAGGGTGTTCACCTCCCGCAGGCACAGGGGGCAGCCGCCATCGAACAGCAGGGTGAGCTCGGCCATGGGGTGGGCGGCGACGGGAGACGGCTGGTGCTCCAGACGCCCGGAGAGCCTAGAAAAAGCTGCCGCCGCTGCGGTGGCAGACGTCCGGTGGCCAGACTCCAGCCCACTTCCCTCTCCCCCATGTCCGTCTGCCGCCAGGCCGCGCTGCACCGCTGGCAACGCCGGGATCCGCAGTTGATCCAGCGGCTGATGCCCTTCTGGGGCTGGTTGTACGAGCATTACTTCCGCGTCGTCTCCGATGGCTGGGAGCACATCCCCGACGCCGATCCGGTGCTGTTCGTGGGCACCCACAACGGCGGGCTGGCGGCCCCGGACATGCACATGGTCATGTACGACTGGTTCCGCCGCTTCGGCCTGGAGCGCCCGGTGCTGGGGCTGGCGCACCCGAAGGTCTGGCTGGGCTACCCGCCGCTGGCGGATCTGGCCGCCCGCACCGGTGCCATCCCCTATCACCCCCGCCTGGCCCTGGCGGCGCTCGAGGAGGGGAACAGCCTGCTGGTGTATCCCGGCGGCGGGCAGGACACCTTCCGGCCTCACCGGGACCGGGGCCGCATCCACTTCGCCGGCCGCACCGGCTTCCTGCGCCTGGCGATCTGGCATGACCTGCCGATCGTCCCGGTGATCTCCTGGGGGGCCCACGACACCCTGGTGGTGCTCGAAGATCTCTACCCCCAGTTCCGGGCGCTGCACGAGCGGGGGATGCCCTGGCTGTTCGGCATCGATCCCGAGGTGATGCCCCTTTATCTGGGCCTCCCCTGGGGCCTGGCCCTGGGGCCCCTGCTCAACCTGCCCCTGCCGGTGCGGATCCACACGCGGGTGTGCGCGCCGATCCACCTGGAGCGCAGCGGCCACGCTGCCAGCCGCGACCGGGCCTATGTGCAGGCCTGCTATCAGCGGGTGACGGCCACGATGCAGGAGTCCCTTGACCGGCTGGCGGCCGAGGCTCAGCGATAACGGGAGGGCGCCACGTAGGACTGGGAGGGAATCGACTGCGGTCCGGCGCCGTTGCCGAGACGCTGCGGCAGGGGATCCCGTTGGCGCTGCAGTTCGGCGAGGGAGCGGGTTTCGCCCAGGGCCAGGCCGGTCAGCACCGCCAGTTCCTGCTTCAGCTGGTTGGCGGGTTTGGGATTCACGAAGCGGAAGTTGAGCGTCGTCTTGTCGCCGGCGCTGTCGTAGCCCACCACCGAAAAGTGGAGATCGGCGGTCTTGCCGGCCTTGGATCCGGCCAGGGCCCCGCCCACCATGCCCCCCACCAGGCCGATCGGGCCGAGCAGCAGGCCACCGGCGATGGCCCCGGCCGTGCCGCCACCAACGGCTCCGACGGTGCCATTGGTGCTGTCGTAGGTCTCCTGTCCGCCCGCGTACCAGCGGGCGATCCGGCCGATGGGGATGAAGCTCGTCCTGCCCCCGATGCCGTTGGCGTCGAGGTTGATGGTGCAGGGGTTGTTGCCGCAGAGGGCCTGATAGGTGGTGGCCGCCGCCGGTGCGGGAAGCAGCAGGGCCAGGAGCAAGGGAGAGGCCTGGCAGGCTCGGCGTCGAAGCCCGGCTCGCGTGACGGTCATGGGTCGAGCGTGGAGGGTCGTGCCAGTCAATCGACGCTCGCCGACGGCGCAATGGGTCCGGGGCCACCGGGTGATGACCGGATGTGACCGGAGCGGAGCGACGCCCACGACTCCGATGATGGTCATTGCTCTGCCGGTGTCCCCGGGGCCCCCATGTCCCTGATCAACACGGCCGTCGGTCTGCTGGCGATCAGTTCGCCGATCGGTCTGCTGCCGGTGGTGGTGGAGGCCGGTGGGGGCAACCCCGTCCGGATCCGCCGGATCAGCCGCCTGGCCGTGCTCACCTTTCTCTGTGCCCTGATCGCCGCCTGCTGGTGGGGCCAGGGCCTGCTCGACCTGTTCGGCATCACCCTGGACGCCTTCCGGGTGGCGGGGGGTCTGATTCTGCTGCCGATCGGCCTGCGCCTGATCGATGGGCGGGAGGTGAGCCACGGCTCCCTCGACGGCACCGAGGACAGTGCCGGCGTGGTGCCGATCGGCCTGCCGCTGCTGGCGGGACCCGGGGCCATCTCCCTGGTGGTGGCCGATGCCCCCGCCGCCTGGCAGGGCAGGCTCGCCCTCAGCGGTGTGATCGGCCTGCTGGCGATCCTGATCTATCTCCTGCTGATCGCCTCGATGCCCCTGCGCCAGGCCCTGGGGGAACTGCAGGAGAAGGTCATCAGCCGCCTGATGGGCCTGCTGCTGAGCGCCATCGCCGTCCAGATGCTCGTCAGTGGCCTCAGGGGCTGCTTTCCGGTGCTGGCCTGAGGGCTGCGGCCTTGCCCCCGGGCCGCCCGGAGGCCCCTCAGAGGCAACCGAGCCGCGGTGGAGTCGGCGGCCCCTCGAACGGGTCGATGGCCAGCTCCCGATCCACCACGGAGAGGATGTCCTGGATCACGGCAGGGCGGGTGGCCACCCAGAGAAAACCGTCCAGGGGAGCTGCCGCGACCGGGTCCCACAGGCAGAACTGGGGGTGCTGCCGGTACATGCGGGTGGCCAGGGGCACCAGGAAGCGGGTCTTGGGGAACTGGTCCTCCCCGTGATCGAAGGTGAGGACGACGGCGAACTCCAGTTCGCCCTTCGGGGTGTAGCGGTCGATCCGGGTCTCCCCGTCCGATCCGGCAAAGGGGGAGAGCCGGTACTCGACGTAGCGGCGATGGAAGGGATTCCTCTGCTCCTTCCAGGTCCTCGCTTCCACGCCCAGCTCGGCCGCCAGCTCGGTGAGCAGCAGATAGGAATGGGTGCGGAGGGTCTCGTGGAGCTCGTCGGTCCTGTTGCGCTGAAGCAGCCAACGCTGGGCCAGCGCCTCATAGCGGTTCATCTCGGTCGGGTCCTGGGGGGTGGGTCCCGTGGGGCCAGTCACCGATGCTCTCCTCACTTTCTCAGTTTATCGGCGGTCTGCGGGTGGGCCAGGGGGTGGCCGCGCCGTGATCGGGCAGGGTCGAGCCCGGGGGCATCACCCGCCGAAAGACCCGTCGGCGGTTCACCTCCCGACGCCTCAGCCCGATCGCGGCAGGGTTGCAGCAGCACCGCTGCTCCGGCCATGGCCATGAGCGATAACTTGGTGTACTCTTAAGGAGCAGTGAAACGACGGCCATGGATCCTGTGAGCCCGGTAGCCCAGCTGGCAGTCGCCGCCATCAGCGGTGCAGCCTTCCTGATTTCGATGGTGGTGATCCCCTTCCCCGAGTCGAAGGCCGATTCCTCGGCGGGCATCAACCCGACGTCCCAGACGAGCGCCACCATTCTCCGCAGCCTCGAGGCCTCCACCCCTCCCCTGGCCAAGTAAGCCTCAGGCTACGAAGGCTCCTCTGGTCCATTCCGGCCATCCGCTGAGCACCTGTGAGCCCCGAGCCACAGAGTTCAGCCAGGCCCCTTTCAACAGATCCCCCCACTGTCCGTTCAGCCGCGAGAGCCGACGCCGGCCCGCTGAGCGACCGTCATTCGACGGGATCCCCTCCAACGTCCCCCTCTGGCCGCAGCGCAGGATGGTCTGGCGCCGCTGACCGCCGCCATGACCTCCGGCCCTGAACCTCCCCCCAGGCCGCCGCTGGTGCTGGTCCACGGCCTGTTCGACACCCCCCGGGTCTTCGATCGCCTCGATCGGCGGCTGGCCGACAGGCGCCAGCCCCTGCTGAAGCCGGCCCTGCCGCTCCCCTTGCGTGCCGCCGCGATCGAGACCTCGGCCCAGCGGCTCGCCGCCGCGATCGAGGCGGCCTTCGGAAACGCCCAGCCGCTCGACATCCTGGGCTTCTCCATGGGTGGCGTCATCGCCCGCACCTGGATCCAGCGGATGGGCGGCCATGCCCGCACCCGCCGCTTCATCAGCCTCGGCAGCCCCCAGCAGGGGACCCTGACGGCCCAGCCCTGGCCCCGCAGGCCCCTGGCCGGCATCGCCGACCTCAAGGTCGGCAGCCCGTTGCTGCGGGAACTCAATGCCGACCTGAGCCTGCTGCAGGGGATCGACTGCCGCAGCTATGCCACGGTCTTCGATCTGATGGTGGTGCCGGGCTGGCGGGCGGTCCTGCCGATCGGGCCGCGGCGGATGCTGCCGGTGTGGACTCACCAGCAGCTGTTGTGCCACCCAGCGGCCCTCAACCCCCTGGTGGCGGATCTGCTCCGCCCCTGAGCCGCTTCCCGGCCCAGCATGGGGGTGGACGCCGATCCGCGAGGTCACCATGCCGAACGCCCTGGCCACGAGGCTCACCGCCTGGGGCTTCTCCTGGGGAGGTCTGCGGGACAACCGCCGCGGCGAGTGGTGGCTGATCGCCCAGATGGCCCTCATCGTGGCCCATCTGCTGCCGGCCACCCCACCTCCTGCCTCCCTGGGGTTGGCCTGGCCGTGGCTGGTGCGCCTGGCGGGGCTGGCCCTGTTCAGCCTGGGGCTGGTGCTGGCCGCCCAGGGTGCTCTGAACCTGGGCGCCAGCCTCAGCCCCCTGCCCGAGCCCATGGCCGACGCCCCGCTGGTGACCACCGGGGCCTACGGCCGCTGCCGCCACCCGCTGTACCAGGCCCTGATCCTCTGCTCCCTGGGCGTCACCGTGGCCCTGGGCAGCCTGCTGCATCTCGGCCTGATGCTGGGGCTGGTCGTCGTGCTCGGCTTCAAGGCCCGCCGGGAGGAGGCCCGCCTGGTGCTGCTCCATCCGGATTACGGCGCCTACCGCCAGGCGACCGCCGCGATCCTTCCAGGGCTGCCCTGGCTCGACTGGCGTTCCGCCTGAGTGCGAGGCCGTCGCTGTCCCCTGCTGCCGTCGCCGCTGGCGTTGGCACGGCCGCTGGCCGATGGAGCGGTTAGAACCGACGCCGATGCTGCCTGTCCGGCCCATGAACCTGCCTCCGATGTTCCAGGTTCTGCGTTCCTGCGGCCTTGCCGCCCTGGTGGCTCTGGCGGTGTTCGTGGCCGAGCCGGGGGCGGCGCTGGCCAGCTTTGTTCTGCCGCCGCTGCCCTACCCGGTCGATGCCCTGGCCCCGGCGATCGAGCCCACCACGATGACGATCCACCACGACCGCCATCACGGTGCCTACGTGGCCAACCTCAATGCCCGGATCGCCGACCACCCCGAGCTGGAGGGGATGGCGCTGGAGGAGCTGCAGGGCCGGATCTCCCGCTACCCGGCCGCGGTGCGCAACAACGGAGGCGGCCACTACAACCATTCGCTCTTCTGGCAGGTGATGGCGCCCCCTGGCCAGGGGGGTTCCCCTTCCCCGCCGCTGGAGGCAGCGATCACCGCGGCTTTCGGCTCGCCCGAAGCCCTGCAGCAGGGCTTCGCCCGGGCGGCGGCCGACCGCTTCGGTTCCGGATGGGCCTGGCTGATCCGGCGACCCGACGGCAGCCTGGCGATCACCAGTACCGCCAACCAGGACAACCCGCTGATGGATCTGCCGGGCATCGAGCGGGGCGTGCCCCTGCTGGGTCTGGATGTGTGGGAGCACGCCTACTACCTCGACTACCAGAACCGCCGGCCGGACTACATCGCCGCCTGGTGGTCGCTGGTGAACTGGAACGAGGTGAACCGGCGCTTCGCCGCTGGCGGCGGGGCAACAACCACGCGTGAATCCTGACAGCTGCAATTGTCGGTAGCTGATACGACGTCCGCCTAGGAAAACGGTCGCGAAAGTTAACGATATTGCCGTGACCACCATGGCCCTGTCCCGAACCGGCCTCTCCCGAACCGGCCTGTCAAGAACCGTCGAGCTCGTCCCCGTCCAGCGCACGCTCCACGGTGATGCCCTCTTCTCCGCGCCCCGCACCAGCGACGAGACCCTGATTGCCGAGATCGCCAGGGGCGACGCCTTCGAGCTCTTCTGTCACCGCTTTCAGACCGACCAGCTGCTGGTGCTGCGGGGGGCGATCGACCTGGTCGTGCTGCAGAACCGCCAGCTGCGCCGCATTCCCCTGCGGGAGGACGAGGCCACCTGGGTCTGCATTCCCCCCGGGGTGCCCCACGGCGCCATCAACCGGGGCCGGATCCCCGCCCTGCTCGTCAATGCCGTGCTCCGCCATGGACCCAGTGACCCGAGGGAGTACGAACCCCATCCGGTTCCACCCAGGTTCCGCAGCCAGTGGCGCCGGTTGGCGGTGGCCTGACCGCCGGCGCCGGCCGACCCCTCAGTTGTATTCCCCGGGGATGTCCTGCTTGGTCACCGTGACCCGACCGACCTTCTTCCCTGACAGGCGCAGCAGCTCATCGCCCGAGAAGTCGAAACCCCTGCCGGCGGCGATCTGGGCGACGTCGTCGGCGGTGGCGGCGGCCAGCACCTCGGCGCGCAGGGCCTGGTCGTCCTGCATCCGGGCCAGGAAGGAGCGCGCCTGATCGAGGCTCATGGGCCGGCGGGGGTGGCGTGGCCGTCCAGCATGGCGCAGGCCGCTAACGGCTCCACCACTTCTCCAGTTCCAGGTAGGTGACGAACAGCAGGCTGACGCCCCCGCAGGCCGCCAGCTCGCTGGCCGTCAGCGGGGTGATGTCGAAGAAACGGGCCAGCGGCGCCACGTAGAGCAGCACCAGCTGCAGGGCGGCGCTGGCCAGCACCGCCCCCAACAGCCAGGGGTTCGCCGCCGGAGCCGTGCGCCACAGGGCCCGATCGCTGCCGGCGGAGAGGGCATGGCCCAGCTGGGCCAGACAGAGGGTGGTGAAGGCCATCGTCTGCCAGGGGCGTCCCAGCCGGGCAGCCACCACCATCAATGCCACCACCAGGGCCCCGAACACCAGCCCGATGCGCAGGATGGCGCTGCCCAGGCCCCTGGCGAAGATCGATTCGCCGGGTTCGATCGGCGGCTGGAGCATCAGATCCTCGGCGGGTGGGCCCAGGGCGAGGGCCAGCGCCGGCAGTCCGTCGGTCACCAGGTTGATCCAGAGGATCTGCAGGGGGGTGAGGGCCAGCCCGAGCAGCGGGGCGGAGCCGATGGTGATCAGTTCGCCCAGGTTGCAGCCCAGGATGAAGCGCACGAAACGGCGGATGTTGGCGTACACCTGCCGGCCCTCCTCCACGGCATTGACGATCGAGGCGAAGTTGTCGTCGAGCAGCACCACGTCGGCCGCCTCCCGGCTCACGTCCGAGCCGCTGATGCCCATGGCCACACCGACGTGGGCCTGGCGCAGGGCCGGGGCATCGTTGACCCCGTCCCCGGTCATGGCCACCACCGCGCCGGTGGCCTGGAGCGCCCGCACGATCCGGAGCTTCTGCTCCGGCACCACCCGGGCAAAGAGGCTGGTCCGGCCCACCAGCGCTTCGAGGGCCGCCGCGTCGAGGCCCTCCAGCTCAGGCCCCTGAACGATCGGGCTGCCCGGTTCCGCCAGGCCGATGGCCTCGCTGATCGAGCGGGCCGTGAGGGGATGGTCGCCGGTGACCATCACCGGCCGGATGCCGGCCCCACGGCAGCGGGCCACCGCACCAGGCACCTCCGGCCGGGGGGGATCGCGCTGGGCCATCAGGCCGAGCAGCACCAGGGCCTCCGCCCCGTCCTGCGGGCCCCCATGCCGGGGGGCGGCGGCGAAGGCCAGCAGCCGCAGCCCCGAGGCGGCCAGAGCGCGGGCCTCGCCCAGCCACCAGTCCCGCTGGGCCCCGTCGAGGGGCCGCACCCCGGCGCCGTCCAGCCAGCGATCGCAGCGGTGCAGGATCGCCTCGGGAGCTCCCTTGGCGATCAGCAGAAGGGATCCCCCGGCGGGGTTCCGGTCCCGTTCTGGGGGGCCCAGGTTTGCCGTCAGGCGTCCCTGGGCGTCCCTCAGCCACACCACCATCATCCGCTGCTCCGAGCGGAAAGGAATCTCGGCGGCACGGCCGTGCTGCGCCCGCAGGCTGGCGGCCTCCAGGCCCGCCAGGGCGGCGATCTCCAGCAGGGCCACCTCGGTGGGATCGCCCATGCCCCCTTGCTGCCGGGGCTCGGCGTCGTTGCAGAGCACACCGGCCTGCAGCAGCAGGTCGAGGTTGCCGGGGCAGAGCCCGGGCACGGCCCCCGGCGGTGGCGCCAGCTCGGTGGCCGGGAACCCATGGTGGCTGCCGTCGGCCCCCCGGCCGCCTTCGCCCTCCTCACAGGGGTGCAGGGCCAGGCTGCCGCAACGGAGCTCCGTCACCACCTGCCGGTTCTGGGTCAGGGTGCCGGTCTTGTCGGTGCAGATGACGGTGATGGCGCCCAGCGCCTCCACCGCCGGCAGGTGGCGGATCAGGGCGGCGCGACGCACCATCCGCTGGGTGCCGATGGCCAGGCTCACCGTGATCACCGCCGGCAGCCCTTCCGGCACGATCGCCACGGCGGTGGAGAGGGCCAGCTCCAGAAGCATCAGGGGGGCGCCGCCGAGCAGCCAGCCCCCCAGCACCACCGCCGCCACGAGTCCCAGGGCCCAGCCCACCAGCCGGCCGGAGAGCTCCGCCAGCCGTTTCTGCAGGGGCGTCGGCTCCGGGCGGGCGGTGTGGATCAGGGTGGCGATGCCTCCGAGCACCGTGGCCATGCCCGTGGCGGTCACCACCGCGAGCCCCCGGCCCCGCCCCACCGCGGTGCCGAGGAAGAGGCAGTTGCTGCGCTCCACCAGTGGCGTGTCCGCGGCCAGGGGCGGTTCGGGGCGCTTGCTGACCAGGTCGGCCTCGCCGGTGAGGGCCGACTCCTGCAGTCCCAGGTCGCTGCCCTCCAGCAGACGCGCATCCGCGGGCACCCGATCACCGCTCTCGAGGCGGATCAGGTCCCCCGGTACCAGCTGGTCCCCGGGGAGGCGCTGCCAGCGCCCGTCGCGGCGGACGCGCGCCAGGGGCTGGGCGAGGTCCAGCAGGCTGCGCAGGGCCAGCAGGGCCCGGCTCTCCTGCAGGTAGCCGAGCAGGGCGGTGAGCCCCACGATCAGCAGGATGGCGATCGCATCCTTGGGGACCGCGTGATCCACCACGGCCAGAGTGGCCGACACCCCCGCCACCGCCAGCAGCAGGAGCAGCATCACGTTGCTGAACTGATCCAGCAGGATCCGCCAGCGGCCCGGGCCCGGCGGCAGCTCGAGCCGGTTGGGGCCAGTGGTGGCCAGGCGTTCGGCCGCCGCGGCCCCGCCCAGACCCTCCGCATCGACCCCGAGCCGGCGCAGGCATTCCGGCCCGGACAGGGCCTGCCAGTCCGTGGCCTCGGAAGGAATCATGGCCAGCCACCCGGTGGCACCTGAACCCTAGGGGCGCAGGCTTTCGCAGGCCTCCCCGTCGCCATCGGCATCCAGATAGCCGTGGCCCTGGCGCAGCAGCTCCTGGGCCCTGGCATGGGAGCCGATCTGGCTGCAATAGTGCCGGCGGCCGTCGGGGGTGGTGCCATCGGGGATCCGGGCGGAACGGCGGCCGCGCCGGAAGTCCCAGGGCCGGGTGATCCCACCCGGCACCCGCCAGACACCGAGCCCCTGGCGACGGGCCCGGTCCTCGGCCTCCAGGTAGGCCGCCCCGTCGCAGCCGGCGAGATAGCGCCGGTAGGCGAAGGCCAGGCCGTCCTCCACCAGGGCCAGGTTGATGTTGGTGTCACGGATCACCTCGGCCACCGTGCGCCCGAAGCGGTCGGTGCCGTGGGGTTGGATCGTCACCGGCCTCCCGACGGCCAGGTGCATCAGCAGGGCCTGGCGCGCCTGCTGGCCCCAGGGGCTCTGGGCCGTTTCGGGGGCATCGATGCAGGCCAGCCGGACCGTGATCCGCTCCTGGCCGCGGCGCACCCGCAGGGTGTCGCCATCCCCGACCGAGAGCACGGTGGCCCGGTAGGCCGGCGCCGCTGCCGCGGGCCCGGCCTGCAGCAGGGCCAGCAGCATCAGCAGCGACGGCAGCCGGTGGCCGGGCATGGCGTCGGGGGTGGAGGGAGGACGGCCCCTCAGCCTTGCATCGCCCGCGAGCGCACCTCCTCGAGGCTGCAGCGCCGCCGCAGCGCCCCGTTCTCGAAAACGGTCTGGAGGCAGCTGGCCGGATGGGGCTCCGGTCGCTCCAGCACCACCGTCCGGTACCCCCGTTCGTCGCGGATCAGGTCGAGCACGCCGGCCTTGCTGGTCTTGGCGGGATCGGTGACCGGGCACTTGTGCACCGGCCGGATCCGGCCGGCCCGCTCCACCCAGGACACCTTGTAGGCGAAGCGCTGGCTGTCCCGGTTCACCTGCTGCAGCAGGCCGCCACCCATGCCGAAGGCCACGTTCTCGACGCTGAAGCCCGCCGCCAGGATCGCCTCGATCACCAGCGGCAGGCTGGTGGCGGTGATGCCATCCCCCTGGATGACCCGCACGTGCTCCAGCACCCGGTAGCCCTTGCCGTTGAGCCGGCTGCCGAAACGGGCCTCCAGCCGCCGCAGCAGTTCGGGCACGATCGCCACCGGATCGCCCGAATCGGGCCGGATCACGACGGTGGCGCCCGAGGCGATCACCTGGTCCCGCAGCTGCTCGCCCCAGAGATGGTCGACGGCGTTCCAGAGGTCGTAGGCATCGGAGACGACCGCCAGCACGGCACCGGGCCTGGCGAAGCGGTCAAGCATGGTCCGGTAGGCCTCCAGCTCGTGCTCCTGCCCCCAGGCCAGGATCGTGGAGTGCTCGGCGGCGGGAATCGAGAAGCCGGCCATCGGGCAGTCGTAGTGGCGCCGGCCCGCCACCAGGGCGGCGACGGTGTCGGTACCGCGGAAGGCCACCAGGTGGGCGAGGCCGCCGATGGCGGCGCTGTCCCGGCTGGAGACGCCGCGGGCGCCGAAGTCGTGCAGGCGGAAGGGGAGTTCGGCGGCTGGGTCGTCGGCGGAGCGCTCCAGGGCTTCCCGCAGGAGCTCCCGGAAGTGCCAGCTGCGGGTGGCCACGGTGGTGGGGTACCAGAGGCGCAGCAGCAGGGTCTCCACCCAGGTGACCAGCCAGGCCAGGGCCGGATCGGTGGACTCCACTGTCATCAGCACGTTGCCGGTGGGCACCCGGCTGCCCTCGGGGACGGCCCGGATGCGCAGGGGCAGCCGGCCGCCGTGGACGCTGAGCAGGCGCTGCCAGCCCCGGTGGTTGAAGGGCAGGCCGTGGGCGCTCCAGAGCTCGGCGGCCTCCTCCACATCGCCCCGGGTGACGGGCCGCTCCACGGTGTCCTGCAGCAGCATCTGCAGTCCGAAGAACAGGGTGTCGGGGTTCTCGCCGCCGCGGCTTTCCAGGTAGGCCCCCATGGCGGTGAGATCGGGGGGGTACTGGAGCCAGTGGCTGCCCTTGTAGCTGTCGGTGTCGAGCAGAAGATTGAAGTCCATGGTGTGCGCTCCGCACGGGGTGGATGGGTGGCCCCGGCCCGGTCTCCCCGGGCCGCAGGCGTTGATGGGAGGGCCGTCAGGGACGGCGATGCCGCTCAGAGGCGGGAGATGAAGTGCTGGATGATCTGGACGTGGTCCTCGAAGAAGCTGTCTTCGTGGGCATAGATGTCGGCCAGGGGCATCCAGAAGGCTTTCTCGGCGTCATCGCCGCCGCGGACAGAGGGCAGGGCCCCGCCCTTGAGCTGGATCAGGAAGGCGTGGGTGATCACCCGGCCGCGCTGGGAGCGTCCCGGTGCATCGAAGACGTGGCGATCCGCGATCGATCCCTCCAGGACCGGCCTCGGCACCTTCAGGCCCGTCTCCTCGCGCAGCTCCCGCAGCATTCCCTCGACGACGTGCTCCTGCTGGTTGAGGTAGCCCCCCGGCAGGGCGATCAGCCCCTGGCCGGGCCGCACCCGGCGGCGCACCACCAGCACATGGCCCGACTGCACCACCACCGCATCGGTGGTGACGAAGGTGGGCGGATAGGGCGCCACCGACCACAGCCGGCGGTAGCCGGCGATGTAGTCGGCTTCCAGGCGCAGCCAGCGGTAGCGGCCCGTGTCCCGGTAGTCCGTCAGGAAGGCCCGCACCGCCTCCGGAACGTGGGTGGCCCACTCCCTTGCATCAGCATCGGAGAAGTAGGCCTGGCGAATGGCGGTGGAGTGGAGATCGCGCTTCTGCGGCACATCCTGGAAGTCCCACTGGGGAAAGAGATCGAGGTAGTAACTGCTGCGATCCTTCCGGTGACCGATCAGCAGCACTCGTTCGTCCTCGGCCGTGACGGTGAGCACCTTCTGCTGCACCTCCGCCAGCCAGAGATTGTCGGAGTAGAGATGGTCGCGGATCGGGATCACCTCCAGCCGCCGCTGCCACGCGGCCGGAAGGGCGGCCCGGATCATGGCCTCCCGTTCCTCGCTGCTCCAGGGGTTGCGGGTGTCCGGGGCGCAGCGGTGGCTGCCGAGCAGCAGGATCAACCGAGCGGCCCTTTCCAGGGCCGCTTCGACCAACCCGAAATGCCCCTCATGGAAGGGCTGGAACCGTCCGATGAGGACGGCGACGTCGTGATTCATGGTGAACCTCAGAATCCCTGAGATGACGCCCGCCTCAGCGGCAGGCCCCACTGATTTAGCACGTCCGCGGCGACTGTCAACGGCGACTGTCAATGGCGGGGGCAACGTCCGGGGCAACGTCCGGGCGTCACGATCCGCTGGGGACCCGCAGTCCTGGGACGGTGTGACGTTGCCTGGAGCGGAAGGCCATCGAGGCCAGCCGTCCATCGCCTGAGGTCTGCGCTGCTGCCTGAGGAAGCATGGGATCTTCTCCTTGCGATGAGACCTCCTCGCTGATCAGGAATCCCAGCATCTTCAAGGCTTCGGTGGTGTCTCTTTCCGGAGTTTTCCAGGCCTGGAGCTCGATGCAGATCACCCACTCTCTCGAGGAGGCCAGGCGAACGCAGGCCTTCTCCAGGCAGATCTTCGATCAGATGGACAATCTCACAGACGAGAATGAAACCAAGGCCAAGGTGGCCCAGGCTGGTCTCTACATCATTGCGGCCAAGGACAAAGACAAGATGACTAGTGCCAATGTCGCACTCCCGAGCGGAAAGAACGTCCTGCGCAGTCAACCTGTAAGAACGCCCTGGAGATGCTGGCGCGCACGGAGGATGTGATCGTGCAGCGTCAGATCCGCAAGGAAGACCAGCTGATCGGCGATTCCCCTGCGGCTCGCCAGCAGGCGGCCGTGGTGAATGTTGAGGTTCAACCCTCGCCCGTGGCCCAGGCTCTTGAGGAGATCACGACGGCCAAGATCGCCGCCTCTGACCTGCAGGGATGGATCTACATCGGCAAGGCGGATCCGTCCGGCGCCCTGTCCGACGACCGCACCATCAGCGTCGCCAGGAAGCCCTCCCCCAATGCCGATGTCACCACCATCCCATCGGTGGATGTGCGCTCCCAGGACACGATCCGCTCGGGTTTGTCCCTCGGCATCATCCCCAGGGGGGCTCCCTCCGGAGCGTTCCCTGACGGGGGAGGGGCAAATGCTCCGGGCCCTGGCGACAGCAGCGCGACACAGCAGCGCGACACAGCAGCGCGACGCAGCAGCGGATGTGCAGCATCCGCCCCCGGGGGCGGTGGCTAGCACGGGGAAGAAGGGGGCGGGGTCACTTCCGGATCCCGCCGGGCGCGCCGGTGGCCACCACGCCGGTCTGTGGAGCCCGGGCGCCTTCGCCAGATCCGTCCCGCCGTTCCAGTCGCCATGGTGCCCCGCCCTCCCCTCTGGACCCAGCGCCACCAGGCGGGCCTCGCCCTGGCCGATGCCTTCGCCGATCGTCGGGGCCACAGCGGCGACACCACCCTGGTGGCCCTGCCCAGGGGCGGTGTGCCGGTGGCGGCCGCGATGGCGTCGCGGCTGGGGCTGCCCCTGGTGACCTGGTCGGTGCGCAAGGTCGCTGATCCCCGCTGGCCCGAGCTGGCGATCGGGGCCGTCGCCGCCGGCGGGGTGGAGCTCTGGCGCCATGGGGCGGGGGGCCGGCAACGGGCCACCACGGCGACGGAGCACGGCTGGCAGCGGGACCAGGAGCTGGAACTGCAACGGCGGCAGAGACTGTTCGAGGACCCACCCGGCGACCAGCTGGGCGGCCGGCACCTGATCGTGGTGGACGACGGCATCGCCACCGGCATGACGGTGAAGGCGGCGCTGTTGTCCCTGCGCCGGGTGGGCCCGGCCTCCCTGGCCCTGGCGGTGCCGGTGGTCGATCGGCAGGTCGCCGGCGAACTGGGCCGCCTCGTGGACCGCATGGAGGCCCTGGCCGTCGTCGGCGACCTGCAGGCCGTGGGGTTGTGGTACGAGCACTTCGAGCAGCTCAGCGACGGGCAGGTGCTCGCCCTCCTGCAGGGCTGCCGGGGCGGCATACCATCAACCGCACCTGCGCCACCGCTGAGCGGCCCATGACCCTGGGGGAATCCGACGCCGCCCTGGTCTCCATTGCCGAGGCGTTCGATCTCCCCGGACGGATCCGCAGCCTCGACCCCCTGGGCTGCGGCAACGTCAACGAGAGCTTCGTCGTCGTCTGCGACGGCCCGCCCGAGCGGAAGTTCGTCCTGCAGCGCCTGAACCGCAGGGTGTTTCCCCGGCCCGATCTGGTGATGGCCAACATCCTCGCCCTCGGGGAACATGTCGACCGGCGCCTGGTTGAGGGGGGCTCCCCCCTGGGGGAGCGTCGCTGGGAGGTCCCCCGGGTGGTGCGCTGCCGCGCTGACCAGCGGCCCTGGGTGGAGCGCGAGGACGGCTTCTGGCGTCTGATCACCTTCATCGAATCCTCCCGGAGCTTCGATCTGGTGACCAGTGCCGACCAGGCGAGGGAGGTGGGCGTCGGTCTGGGCCTGTTCCACCACCTGATCAGTGATCTGTCTCCGGAGCGGCTGGCCGACACCCTGGAGGGCTTCCACGTCACCCCCAGGTATCTGGAGCAGTACGACGCCGTGCTGGCTGGCGCGCCGACCGCGGCGGGGAGCGATGTCGACCATTGCCGGGCCTTCGTGGAGGAGCGCCGCGGCTTCGCGTCAGTGCTGGAGGCGGCCAGGGCCAGCGGCCGGCTGCGGCTTCGCCCCATCCACGGGGATCCCAAGGTCAGCAACGTGATGCTGGAGACCGGCTCCGGCCGGGCCGTGGCCCTGGTGGACCTCGATACGGTCAAACCCGGGCTGATCCATTACGACGTCGGCGACTGCCTGCGCTCCTGCTGCAACCCCCTCGGCGAGGAGACGGCGGTTCTGGAGTCCGTCCGTTTCGATGTGGATCTCTGCCGCGCGGTGCTGGGCGGCTACCTGTCCGCCGCCTCGGGCTTTCTCACCGAGGCCGACTACGAGCACCTCTATGCCGCGATCCGCCTGATCAGCTTCGAGCTCGGTCTGCGCTTCTTCACCGATCACCTGGCGGGAAACGTGTACTTCCGGACGGAGCGGCCCGATCACAACCTGCAGCGGGCCCTGGTGCAGTTCCGCCTGACCGCCAGCATCGAGGCCCAGGAGCGGCCGATCCAAGCGGTGATCGACGAGCTCCGGGCCGGATGCGCCAGCCGCCTCTGATGCCAGGTCACCTCCGCCACGGCTTCGACCTCCGCCCCTTCGGCGCCGAGGGCCCCTCACCGGACCTGCGGCTGGAGGGTGAGGTCAGCCGGGAGGGCGCCCAGCTGTGGCTCCGCTATCGGTTGGCGGGCGCGATCGAGACCGTGCAGCTGCCGCCACCGGCGACCTCGCCGACGCGGCGGGACGGGCTCTGGACGACGACCTGCTTCGAGTGCTTCTGGGGCGTCGAGGGGGAGCGGCCCTACTGGGAACTGAATCTGTCCCCGGCCGGCCACTGGAACCTCTACCGGCTGGAGGACTACCGGCTGGGGCTGCGGCCGGAGCCTGGCTACGACAAGCCCCTGCACCGGGTCAGCCAGGAGGCCGGCGTCCTGTCGCTGGAGCTGGATCTGCCGCTGCCGGCCCCGGTCCCCCCGGAGGCCCCCCTGCAGGTGGCGATCACCGCCGTGATCGAGGACCGCCACGGCCAGCTGAGCTACTGGGCCCTGGCCCATCCGGGGCCCGAGCCCGATTTCCACCGCCGGGACGCCTTCCTGCTGCGGCTCTGAACGCGGCCCGGTGGCTTCAGGCGCCGGGCCCTTTGGAGTCAGGCGCCGGGGCCGGAGGCTTCGGCGTGGTAGCTGCTGCGCACCAGGGGGCCGCTGCGTACGTGGGAGAAGCCCAGGCCGCGGGCGATGGCGCCCAGTTCCTCGAACTCCTCCGGCCGCCAGTAGCGGGCCACGGGGATGTGGGCCAGGGAGGGGCGCAGGTACTGGCCCAGGGTGAGCCGCTGGCAGCCGACGGCCCGCAGGTGCTCCAGGGTGGCGACCACCTCGGCGGCGGTTTCGCCGAGGCCCAGCATCAGGCCGGATTTGGTGGGGATCCCCGGCGCCAGTTCCCGGGCCATGGCCAGCAGGTCGAGGGAGCGGCGGTAGGTGGCGCCGCGGCGCACCTCCCCCTGGAGCCGCTCCACTGTCTCCAGGTTGTGGTTGAAGCACACCGGCGCGGCCGCCAGCACCGCGGCCAGCCGTTGCCGCTGGGCCCGGCGGCCCGCTTCGGGGTCGGGGTGTCCGCCCCAGAAATCGGGGGTGAGCACCTCGATCAGCACCTGGGGATCGCGGCGCCGGATCGCTGTGATGGCACCGGTGAACAGGCTGGCGCCGTGGTCGGCCAGGTCGTCCCGGGCCACGGCCGTGAGCACCACGTAACGCAGGTTGAGCGCCTGCACCGCCTCCGCCACCCGCTCCGCCTCACCTGTGTCGAGGGGCACCGGGGCCATGCCCTTGTCCACCTGGCAGAAGGCGCAGCTGCGGGTGCAGATGGGCCCGCCCAGCAGGAAAGTGGCCGTGCCGGCGGCGTAGCACTCGCCCCGGTTGGGACAGCGGCCCTCCTCGCAGATGGTGTGCAGCCGCTGCTCCCGGACCACCCCCTGCACCCGTTCGGTGGCCGAGGCCTCCCCGAGGGGGCGACGGATCCACTCCGGCAGGCGCTCGGAGGGAGGGATCGCGCTGTAGCGGCTCGTGGCGGTCATGGTGTCGCGGTCAGGCGTCGGGGTTCATTCCATGCGCCGGCGTCCTTCGAACGCCCGGGCCAGGGTCACCTCGTCGGCATACTCCAGCTCCCCCCCCACCGGCAGTCCGTAGGCGATGCGGGTGACGCTGGTGAAGGGCTTGAGCAGCCGGGCCAGGTAGAGGCTGGTGGTGTCCCCCTCGACGCTGGGGGTGAGGGCCAGGATCACCTCGATCGACGCCTCCCGGTCGACCCGCTCCACCAGGGGCTGGATCTGCAGCAGCTCCGGACCGATGCCATCCATCGGCGAGATCAGTCCGCCCAGCACGTGGTACTGGCCGTGGAATTCACGGCTGCGTTCCATCGCCAGCAGGTCGCGGGAATCGGCGACCACACAGATCTGGCCGTTGCGCCGCTCCTCGTTGCGGCAGATCTCACAGAGCTCCTCGGCCGAGAGATGGAAACAGCGCCGGCACTGCCCCACCTGGCTGCGGGCCGCCAGCAGGGCATCGGCGAAGCTGCGGATCTGCTCCTCAGGCTGGCGCAGCAGGTGCAGGGCCAGCCGCTGGGCCGTACGGGGCCCGATGCCGGGCAGTCGTTCGAACTGGTCGATCAGCCGGGCCAGGGGTCGGGTGAAACCGCTCAGCGAACCGGCCGCAGGTAGGCAGGAATCTAGGCGGCCCGCCCACGGCGGGCGACGGCGCCGGGTGAGGATGGCCCCGGCTCCCGCCAGCTCCCCCGCCCCGCCCCGTGCCATGGGTTTCCCCGCCACCCACCAGCCCGTTGCCCCCGCCGCCGCCGGCCCCTGGCGCGCCCGCGCCGGCTCCCTGCTGGCGGGCCTGCTGCTGACCCTGATGTTGGTGGGCTGCAGCGCCGCCGCCGCGGGCCTGAACTCCTTCCAGAGCCCGGATGGCCGCTACGCCTTCCTGTACCCCACCGGCTGGACCCGGGTGCAGGTCAGCAATGGCCCCCAGGTGGTCTTCCACGACCTGATCAACAGTGACGAGACCCTCAGCCTGGTGGTGTCCGAGGTGACCCCCGACCGGGATCTCAGCCAGCTCGGCAGTGCCGTTGAGGTGGGCGAGACCCTGCGGCGCAGTGTGATTTCCCCGCAGGGCAGCGGCCGCGACGCCGAACTGGTGGAGGCCCACGAGCGGGAGCAGGGCGGGCGCACCTACTACGACCTGGAGTACACGGTCCATCTGGCCGACCGGGATCGCCACGAACTCGCCACGGTGGTGGTCGACCGCGGCCGTCTCTACACCTTTGCTGCCAGCACCAACGAAGCCCGCTGGAACAAGGTCAAGGACCTGTTCGCCGTGGTGATCGGCTCCTTCACCCTGCAGATCTGAGCGTGGCCGTCCCCGGCCGGCTGACCGTCATCGGGGGCGGGCTGGCCGGCAGCCTGCTGGCCCTGGAGCTGGCGGAGCGTGGCCTGGCGGTGACCCTGGTGGATGGGGGGGAGACCACGGCCACGGCCCTCAGCTACGGCGGAGTGGCGTGGTGGGCCGGGGCTCCGGGGCCCCTGGGCCGGCTGCTGCGCCAGGCCCCCTCCCGGTGGCGACGGCTGCAGGCACGCCATGGGCCGCTCGGCTGGCGGGGCTGCGGTCTGCGCCTCCATGGCGGCGACTGGAGCACCCGCCTGCTGCGCCCCCCCTTCGCCCAGGTGGACACCGCCGTGCTGATGGCCGCCCTGCCCGGGGTGCTGGCGGCCGCCGGGGTCGAGGGTCGCCAGGGGCGGGTGCTGGCGCCGCCGCGGCCGGTGGCCGGTGGTTGGCACCTGGAGCTGGAGCCGGGCGGCACCCTCGTGGCCGATCAGGTGGTGCTGGCGGCCGGGGCCGGCTGCCGCACCCTGGCCCCCGGCCTGCCGGAACGCCATCGCGCCAGCTGGGCCGGGGTGCTGGACCTGCCGGCGCGCCCGACCCTTTCCTCAGGGTCGGCCGGCCCATGGCTGGGGCACGCGGCCCGGCGCCGCATCGTGCAGCCGCGCCACTGGCAGCGGCCGTCCCTGGAGGCCCGGGCCCCGGAGCTCAAGGAGGAGCGCTGGATCGTCGATGCCGGTTTCGCTCCCCGGGGGGAGGGGCTGCTGCTGGGGCAGATCAGCCTGGTGCGGCCGGGCCTGGACAGCGGCGAGCCGCCCGCGGCGGCCGTGATGGAGCGCCGTCTGCGCCAGGCTCTGGCCGGGCTCGATCCGGTTCTGGCCGCCCTGCCGGGTCCCTACCGCCAGGTGCCGGTGGCCTTCTGCAGCGGCGGCCTTCCCCTGGTGGGTCCCCTGGGCGATGCGGCGGGTCTCTGGGTGTTCAGTGGCTTCGGCGGTGCCTTCGCCCAGGTGCCGGTGCTGGCTCCCCTGCTGGCCGATGTGATCGCCGGTGTGACCGATCCCGGTGTTCTGGCCGGATTTGGCGTCCTGCCGGGCTGACAGGCGGCCTTCCATCCAGCATGCTGGCGGCGATGGCCACGTCCGCTCCCCCGACCGGTGCAGCCCCGCCTCGCCGGCCGGGTGAGGCCCTGCGCCGCCGCTGGAGTGGTCTGAGCGACCGGGGCCAGGTGGGGGCCTGTCTGGTGGCGATGGGCGGAGCCCTCGGGCTCTGGGTGCTGTTCTGGCCCGTGCCCACGGAGGTGATGGGGCAGGGGGTGCTGATCTATCCCGACACCGCCGGACTGCTCGATGCCCGCGCCGGCGGCCAGGTGCGACGCCTGCGGGCGGCCGTGGGGCAGGAGGTGCGCAAGGGGCAGGTGCTGATGGAGCTGTACCTGCCGGTGCTCGACCGCCAGCTGCAGCAGCAGCGCGGCAACCTCGCCCAGCTGGAGCGCGACAACCGCGACCTCGACCGGCGCGATGCCCTGCGGCTCTCCAGCGAGCGGCTCAGCGTCGACACCGCCCTGGCCAAGCTGGCCCAGGACCGGCGCCGTTATCAGGAGCTGGCGACCACCTATGCGGAGAAGGTGCGCAACCTGCGCTGGCTCAGCCGGCGGGAGGTGGTGGCGCCCCTGGCCTCGGAGGTGGTGGCGGCCGAGCAGGGCCTCACCAGCACCAGCGTCAGTCTCGATGCGGTCAGGATCCAGGAGAAGGATCTGCTGACCCGCTACGAGCAGGTCCGGCTGGACATTCAGACCCAGGCCCTGCGGCGCCGCTACCAGATCGACGACATGCGCCGTCAGATCCGGGTCACCGAGGCCCGCCTGGCCTTTGACGGCCAGGTGCTGGCCGACCGGGACGGCACCGTGCTGGACCTGCAGGTGATCCAGGGTCAGACGGTCGCCACGGGCCAGCGCCTCGGCACCCTGGGCAGGGCCGGGGGCGCTGCCGGAGGGCCGCGGCTGCAGGCTGTGGCCTACTTCGCTCCGGCCGATGCCCGTCGACTGCCGGCCGGCCTGCCTGTGGAGGTGGTGCCGCTCTGGGACCAGCGGGGCCGCTTCGGTGGCATCGTCGGCAAGGTGGTCCAGGTGCTGGCCCTGCCGGCCACGGAGGAGGACATCTCCACCACCATCGGCAACCCCCAGCTGGCGAGGGACCTGCTGAAGCACGGACCGGTGATGCGGACGGAGATCGCCCTGGAGCAGGACCCCGGCAGCCGGGATGGTTACCGCTGGACCCTCTCCGGCGGCAGCGGGGTGTTCCCTGTGCGGGAGGGCCTGACGATCGCCGCCCATGCCTATGTGGAGTGGCGCACACCGATCACCTACGTGATTCCGGGCCTGCGTTCCCTCACCGGCGGCTACCGCAGCCTGCGCATCGATCGCTTCTGGGACCGACCTTCCCTGCGCCAGAGTGGATCCCCGCCATGAGTGAGCTTCCCCATGGCTGATCGTCGCTGGTGGCAGATCCGCAATCCCCTGCTGCGCCAGGAGCTTCCCTGGCTGGTCAGTGAAGTGGTGCTGCTGGTGGTGCTGTGCAATGCCAACCCACCGGAACTGTGGTTCTGGTTGGTGGTGTTGCTGGTGATCCTGGGCTATCGGATCGAGCGCTGGTATGCCTCACGGCCCGAGTGATGGGCCGCTGGCACACCTTCAACCGGCGGTTTCCTGAAACCTGCGGGCGAAGCCTCTCCAGGCGATATCCGCTGTTCCGGACGCTGTAGGCCTGCCGTCTGCGGATCCCTCCTCAGGATTTCGCAGTCGCTTGATCTCTTCCATCAGGGTATCGGCATCGGCGAGAAGTTCGGCGATGGTTTCGTGGCGTTCGGGCTGGTAGGACGTGATGCCGTAACTGAAATCAATCGCGACGTCTTGACCTGCTGGCCCACTGCTGCGGGCCAGCGAATCCTTGATTCGCTGGATGACCGTTTCCGACTGCTCCCGGGTGGAGTTGATCAGAAGGACCACGAACTCATCGCCACCCAGGCGGGCCACGATATCGGAATCGCGACAGACATGCCTGAGCAGATCACCAAAGTTGATCAGGACTCGATCCCCTTCCTGATGACCATGCAGATCATTGATGGTCTTGAAATCGTCGAGATCCAGATAAAGCAGAGAGACGGGAATGGCCTGGCGGGTGCAGAGCTGCAGGCTCTGCTGGGCAAGGGCCTGGAATCCGCGTCGGTTCTCCAGGCCGGTGAGTTCGTCCTTGGTGGCCAGGAGCGTGGCCAGCAACTCCTGCTCGACGATGGCGGCCAGATCCCTGAGGTTGTCGATCTGGTCCTGGTCGAGGGAGCGGGGGGAATGGTCGGCCAGGCAGAGCGTGCCGAGTCTGCGGTTGTCGAGGATCAGGGGACAGCCGGCGTAGAAGCGGATGTGGGGATCCCCTTGCACCAAAGGGTTGTCCGCGAAGCGTTCATCGGCGAGGGCGTCCTCGACGATGAAAACATCGGAGCCGAGGATCGCATGGCCACAGAAGGACACGGTTCTGGGGGTTTCGGATACGTCCAGACCCACACAGGATTTGAACCATTGCCGGTGTTCGTCCACCAGGCTGACCATGGCGATCGGCACCTGGAAGACGCGCTTGGCCAACCGGGTCAGGCGGTCGAAGCGGGGGTCGTCCTGGGCGGTGTCCAGCAGCTGGAGGGATCGGAGCTTGGCAAGGCGCAGCCGTTCGTCGTCAGGGGTCTCGGGTGGTTTCAATCGATCCCTCTCTGGGTCATGACGGGTCGACAGGACAATCATCGGAAAACAGAAGCGGCGGGAAAAAACCGGGTTGAGGAAGCCGTGGTGGGCACCGTCATCCTGAACAAGGGATTCCATCCGTTACCGGAATCAATCCGTTGGGGGTTGGATTGCCGATGGCTGGCACTGAGTAATCAACATCCAGATTAGCCCGTTTTCCCTGTCCATTCCGGCCGTGGTTCCTTAGCGCCGACTTCAGCCCTGCTGTCAGTGAAGGAAAGGATGGACAACAAACTTTCAGTCGTCTTTCAGTTTTTCTGCGCCGCTGGCGGCGTGGGCCTCCAGCCAGCGTTCCAGCTGTACATCGTTCCAGGTGTCCTCGCTCACCCAGCGACCGATCGGCGCCGCCAGGGCGGCCACCAGCAGCAAGAGCGGCACCAGGGCGACCGTGCCGGCGATCTGGGCCACGAACAGGGCGCAGAACAGGGGGGTGCGGCAGGCGCCGCTGAACAGGGCCGTCGCGCCGGTCCACACCAGCAGCTGCCGTTCCAGGGGCGGCAGATCGCCGATCAGGGGGCCGGCCAGCAGGGCCCCCAGGGACATCGCATCGTGCATCACGCCCCCGGGGGCGCCGATGGCGATGCTCAGCACCGAGGCGAGCAGCCGCCAGGGGAGGATCTCCAGCCCCGGGAGATCCTCGCCGTAGGCCATGCGCACGATCAGCAGCTGGCCGTCATTGAGGCTCCAGCCATCGCTGGCGACCGCCGCCAGGCTGATCACCAGGGCGGCCGCCAGGGCCCATACCAGCGGCCTGGAGACGGCCGCCCCCCGCGCCGCTCCTGGTTTTGAGAGCCACTGGCCCCAGCGGCCGGCCATCCAGGCGGTGGCGGCGCTGAACACTCCCCCCAGCCATCCCGCCCCGAGGGTGAGCAGCAGGGCCGGTGCGATCAGGTGGGGGCCTCCGCCCACCAGCAGGCCGATGCCGGCGTGGTGGGCCGGGGCCGCTTCGGCCGTGCTCTGCCACAGGCCCGTGGCGGCTCCCACCACGACCCCCAGCCCCGTGGTCAGCAGGGTGCCGTTGATCAGCGCCGCGGAGCGCCGCCGGCAGAGCTCCTCGACGGCATAGGTGACCCCCAGCAGCACGGAGTTGAAGGCGATGCCCAGGCCTGCCCCGGCGCCGGTCGCCAGCAGCACCGGCAGGGGCAGACGCCTCAGGGGCGCCACCTTCGTTCGCAGGGCCAGCAGCAGGCTCGCCCCCAGGGAGGCGGAGGGGGACTCCAGCCCCACCGTCAGGCCGGCGCCGTGGGTGAGCAGCAGCAGCGGCAGCCGGGCGAGCTGGCGCCTGAGATCCAGGGAGGCGAGGGCCGTGGCGCGGGAGGGACCCTGCCGCACCCGCTCCAGCTGCAGGGCCAGCACACCGATGAGTCCGCCGCCCCGGCCGTCCTTCAGGGGGCCGTTCGCCAGCAGGGTCAGCAGCACCGTGCCGGCGAACACCAGCAGCAGGCTGCCGCCGGGGATGCCCCCATCTCCGCCCAGGGGCCAGGCCTGCTGGAGGCGGAAGCCGAGGGCCGAGAGCCACTGGTAGGGCTGCAGCAGCAGCAGCAGCGGCAGCGACACCAGCAGCAGGGCGACCACCTGCCCCAGGCGCAGACTGCCGTCACGACGGGCGTCGGCGGCATCGATCGCTTCTGGGGGAATCGTCATGGGCTCCACTGCAGGCGCGCCGGAACCGCGGCATCCGGGTCCGTCGGCATGGGCAGCAGTTCGCGCAGCAGCTGGGCGTAGGTGATGTTCACGTTCACGGTGGCCTCCAGCCGCTGGACCAGGCTGGCGATCAGCCGTTCCTGGGTGTTGGAGAGATCCAGCTCGCTGCTCAGGCCTGCCTGGTAGCGCAGGCGGGCGTCCCGGAAGGCCTCCAGGCTCGCGGTCACCCCCCGCCGGGCGGCCACCAGCCGCGCCAGGCTGGCTTCGTGGCCCAGAAAGGCCTGCTCGATCCGCAGCCGGATGTCGTTGCGCTGGGCGGCGTACTGCTGGGCCACCGCCGCACCGCGGCGGGCCAGGGCCAGGGCCTGGCCCCTGGTGGTGCCGGCGTCGAAGAGCAGCCAGCTCACCGCCAGGCCCACCGACCAGTCGGTGCCGTAGGTGTTGAGAGAGGTGGCCACCGTGGTGCCACAGCAGCCGCCGTCGGCAATGCGCACGTTCCAGTTGTTGGCGTTGCTGGCCCCGGCACCGGCGCTGGCAAACAGCGACAGCTTCGGCAGCAGATCGGCAGCGACCGCATCCTTCTGGCGCAGCAGCGCCTCACGGGTGGCCAGGAGGGCTTCCAGTTCCGGGTTGTCCCGGAAGGAGGCGAGCAGGCTGGCCTCCAGGTCGAGGGGCCAGCGGGGCTGCAGGCGGATCGGGTCGCTGGCGGTGGGGGTCAGCTGGGGCGGCAGGTTGAGCAGGGCCGCCAGGCGGCGGCGGGCGACCACCCGTTCCGCCAGGGCCGCGATCAGCTGCTCCTGGCCGTCCGCTTCGATCGCCTGCCGCCGCAGCACGTCGAGCCGGGGCACCAGACCGGCCTGCTTGAGGTCCAGGCTGTCCTGCAGGATCAGCAGGTCGTTGCTCACGACGGCCTCGCGGATGCGCACCAGCTGGTCGGCCCGCTGCAGCTGGTAGTAGCTCTCACTCAGGGACAGCTGCAGCCGCCGCAGGGCATCGGCGTAGTCCAGACGGCTGCCCCGCAGTCGCGCCAGGGCGGCCCGCGCCTTCGGTGTGCGGGCGAAATCCAGGAGCTCGTAGCGCAGCTCGAGGCCGCCGCTCACGCCGTTGGCGTTGTTGTTAAGGGAGCCCCTGCCGCCGGGGGGGATGAAGAAGGGGTTGCTGGGGGCGAACAGACTCCCGGTGCCGGTGGGTGAGAAGAAGCTGGTGCTGGCCTGGTCGGTGCCGCCGGCGGCGTAGGCGGAGATCCGGGGCCAGTAGGTGCCCATCTGGCTCTGCAGCTCGGCCAGGGCCGTCGCCACCGTTTCGCGGCGGGCCTGCAGGCCCGGACTGTTGGCGAAGCCGATCGCCAGCGACTGCTCCAGGCTCAGGGCCTGCAGCTGGCCCGGGCGGAGATCGCCGGCCTCCGGCAGCGCCAGCGGCGGCAGGGGCACACTCCCCTGCGGTGGCCCGGGAATCGCACCGGCTTCCGCAGGCCCCAGCAGCGCCTCCGGCAGCCCCGGCCCGGCGGACCCGTCACCGTGGTGGGGGGCCGCCTCGGCGGGCAGCAGCTCCTCGAGGGCACGGATCTGGCGATCCAGTTCGTTCCAGCGGCGCTCGAGGCGTCGCACGTCGCCGGGGCTGGTGGCCGGCAGGGGCTGGCCCGCGACGGACCCTGATCCAAGGCCGAGACTCAGCACCATCCCGGGCACCATCCCGGTGAGGATCCACCTGGCCAGGGGCCGCCCTGTTCCGCTGCCCCCCATGGCCTCCCGTCCCCCCCATCCGGCGCCCAGTTTGCTCGACATCGGCCTCCCCGGCTCCTAGAAGCTGAAACCCAGCTGCAGGCCTGCCGCGAACAGGCCTGGGACCTGGCCGGCGCCTCCGGGATTGAGGATCCACTGGAGGCTGGGTTGCAGGTTGAAGGACTGGTTGAACCGGATCTGATACCCCAGTTCCACCACGCCTTCGTAGCTCAGGCCCGGCTGGGTGATCGGACTGAAGCCGGTGCGGGCCACGCCGAGGATCAGCAGGTCGAGGGGACGGCCGGGCAGCACCCCCTGGCTCACCAGACCACCGCCGATGTAGCTGGGCGTGGGATTGGCGGCGGTGTCGAAGCCCGCGGCGGTGGCGGCCCAGAGCCGGTGGTCGAGGCCCCAGGGCAGGGCCACGGGCACGGTGGCGCTGCCGTACAGGCCCCGGTTCGGCCCGGTCCCGGCATAGGCCGCCAGCTGCAGCAGCCCTTCGGGCAGCTGGCGCTCCACCCGGACCGGCTGGGGGCAGGATCGGCCCCGGGCCCTGATGCCGTTGCCCTGGCGGCAGGCGGCGATCGGGGCCCCCAGCTGGCGGTTGAGCCAGGGGGGCGCGTAGCTCCACTGCAGCTGGTGGGTCCAGCCCCGGCCGGGGGGAAGGCCGCTGGCGGTTCCCAGGAGTTTGGCGACCTCGTCGGTGGCGGCCAGGTTGAAGCTGGCGAGGCGCAGGGTGGTGGTCGGGGTCGGCCGCAGCACCAGCAGGGCGCCCGGAGCTGCCACGGGAAAGACGGGAAAGTTCGGGATCGTGAACACCACCGGCGCCCCGTTGAGGGCGTCATGGATGTAGAAGCCCTCGATCGGGGTGCTGAACAGGTCGGGGGCCATGCCCACCAGGCCCGCCTCCAGGCTCCAGCGGCCGTCGTCGGAGCGGCGCTCCAGGCTGGCGCGGGTGGGCCAGAACCCCACCGGGTTGGCCACCTCCTGCAGGGGCAGCGCCGCCCCCAGCCTCTCGGCGTAGGTGGGGTCGCCGTTGTAGGCGGCGATGGCCAGATGCATCGCCCATCGCTTCCATTCCCCTTTCGTGGCCTCGCCGGTGGGCGCTCGCAGGGTGAGCGCCAGGGTCGACTGCTGGATCCAGCTCGCCTCCTTCCCCAGGCCGCCGACGGGATTGGCCATCGGTTCGGCCAGGATCTCCAGATCCAGATCCACCCAGGCCGGCAGGCCCAGGGTCTGCTGGAGAGAGCCCCAGCCTGGCTCCAGCTGGATCAGGGGCGGCTCCGGTGGCGCCGGGTCGGCCGCGGGCCCGGGGGCGAGCGGTTCGGCGTTGCCGGTTCCGGCTCCGGCCATCAGCAGCAGCGCCTGCGCCAGCGCCGGGCGGTACCCGGGGGCGTGGGGTGGGGACGGGCGCGTTCCAGCCATGGCGTCAGCCGGTGGCCTCCCCCAGGGCTCGCCAGCTCCGCTCCGCCTGTTCGATGCTGCGCAGGGCCTGGCCGCAGAGCATCAGCCGGCTGGCATTGCGCTGCAGCAGGGGCAGATCGAAACGGTTCAGGTCCGGATCATGCAGCGAGCGTTCCAGGTCCCCCCAGCGGGCCGGAGCCGTCATGGCCATGGCCGGTGGGGCCGGCCGATGGCGGTGGGGCACCTCGAGGCAGTGGCGCCACTGCTCCAGTCGACCGGCGACGGCCCGCAGCAGTTCGGCCTGGGTGCTGTGGAGTCCCTCCAGGGGGCCCCGATCCGCAGGGGTGTGCTCCAGGAGCCGCAGCCCGTCGACCGCCCCGACCAGCTGGGAGCCGGCCCCGTTGAGGAGCTGGAACAGCCGGAACGTGGCATGGCTGGTGGGGTTGTTGCCGAGCTCATCGGCCACCGCCGGCATGGCCTGGCGGAGCGCCACCAGCTGGCGCCGCAGCCCCTGGGCCGTTTCCAGCTCGCGCCGCCGGGCGGCCGCCAGGGCCCCCGGCGGCACCGGGACAGCGGGCGCTTCGAGGCGGTCGGCCTGGGCGATCAGGGCCCCGCCGAGTTCGGCCAGAAAGCGGCGCAGCCGCTGCCGGTTGGCCTCCACCGCCAGGTCGGGCCAGAAGAGCCGCAGGCACAGCAGGGCCACCAGGATGCCGGCCGCGGTCCAGAACAGCCGCACCGGGACCCACATCCCCAGTTCACCGTCGTGGACCAGCCAGCCCATCACGATGATGTTGCTGCCCACCTTGTACCCCACCTCCAGCCCCAGCGCCGCCCCCACCAGCCGCATGGCGACCAGGGACAGGCTCAGGCCCAGGGGCAGGGGCAGGTGGCTGAGGCCGGTGAAGGAGACCACCAGCACCACACCCCCCACCACGGACCCCAGCAGCCGCTGGCGCCCCAGGCCGATGGAGCCCCCGTAGGTGCCGGTGCAGACCACCAGCACGGCCATCGGCGCGTAGAAGCCGTAGGCCAACGGGGCCAGGGCCCCCAGGCCGTTCATCAGTCCGGCCGTCAGGGCCAGGCGCAGCTCGGAGCGGCGGATCAGCATCGGGACACCAGGCTCAGGGTCCGCAGGCTGGCCAGCAGCGGATGCTGCTCTTCGGCCAGGGCCAGCAGCGGCAGCAGCGGCAGGGAGCGGCGCCGGGCCAGGCTCTGCCAGGGCCCGGGGTCCGGGGCCAGGACCGGAAGGGTCTCGCCCCCAATCAGGGCGGCCATGCGTGCCATTCCGGCCTGCAGGGGATCGCCGGGCTCCGCGTCCTGGCCCAGGCGGTCGGGGAGGCCCGCCAGCAGGCGCTCCCACTGCACCCAGTGGTGCTGGACCGCGCCCCACAGCTGCAGGCGCTGCGGCCAGTGCAGCCGCTGCAGGCGCTGGCCGTGGGGGCCCCGCCGCTCCTGGGCGAGCAGCTGTTCCATTGCCACCAGGTCGTGGCTGAGCCTGGCCGGGGGCAGGGGCTGGGGCCGCTCACCACGGCCCGTGAGCCAGTTCCGCTGCTGCTCCAGCTGGGCGGCATAGCCCTGGCGCAGCCCGGCCTCCAGGCGCATCAGCCGGTCAAATCCCCGCCGGGGCCAGAACAGCAGCCCCACCACGATGGCGATCACGCAGCCGACGGCGGTGTCCAGGGTGCGGTTGAACACGTAATCCCAGTTCAGGGCCACATGGCTGGGGATCATCAGGAACATCAGGCTGACCAGCGTCGCGGTCCCGGCGGCTGACTGCCAGCCCAGCCAGCGCAGCAGGGGCAGCATCAGCAGCAGCGACACCAGCACCCCCGGCCAGCCGGAGAGCAGGGTGTGGACCAGGAAGGTGACCAGCCCTCCGGTGATGGTGCCGAACACCCGCACCCTGGCGGCCTGGAGGCTGAGGTCGTCCCCGTCCTCCATGACCGTGACCACGGCCAGCATCGGGTACCAGACGTAGGCGATCCGCTCGAACCAGAGCGACAGGGCGGCGGTGAGGAAGGCGGCCACCCCGAGCCTCAGGCTGTTGCGAAGCAGGGCGGACCGCACGGACCTCGTGGCGCTGGGCTGGCAGGAGCCTATGGAGGCCCATGGTCCATGGCCGTTGGCCGATGCGCCATGGTTGAACACCCCTCACCGTGCCGCGGACAACCATGGTGCTCTCGCTGAGCCCGGATCTGGAGGCCCTGCTGCGGCTGGGCATGGCGGTGCTCTGTGGATTGGCGGTGGGCCTCAACCGGGCGCACCACGGCAGCCGCGCCCACCCCAACCGCCTGCGGGTTCATGTGCTGGTGGGGATGAGTGCCTGCCTGATGGTCCTGGCGGCCGGCCCCGATGCCCAGGCCCGCAGTCGCGTGATCCAGGGGGTGGCGGCGGGCATCGGTTTTCTGGGGGCCGGCGAGATCCTGGTGCCTCCGGTGCGCTCGAAGCACAGCATTCCGGAGGTGCGGGGCCTGAGCAGTGCCGCCTCGATCTGGTTCACGGCGGCCCTGGGGGTCACGGTGGCCGTCTCCAGCCCGGTGCCGGTCCTGATGGCCCTGGGCCTGGCCCTGATCACCCTCTCCGACCGTGACGGCCACCCCCCCGACGGGGGCGAGGAGGCTGAGGCTCCGGCCGACGAGGTCAGAAAAGGAAACGGTGGCGGCCGTTCGTAGCGTTGGCCTGGCCCTCGTTGCCGGCCTCCAGGGGGTCGGTCTCCGGAGCCGGCCAGACGGCGTCCCAGTAGCTGATGCCGTCCTTGTAGAAGGGGCGTCCATCCAGCCGCTCGGTGTCGAGCTGGGTGCTGCCCATGGCCGTGATCAGGCCCCCGAGCTCCATGGGCCCGAGGTCGGTCTTGAGGTCCTTGCGGGCGGCCATCATCAGGGCGGGCAGCCGCACAAGGTACTCGGGCCGGGTGAGTTTGCGGAACAGGGACTTCAGGGCCAGCTGCTGGCGGTCCATGCGTCCCAGGTCACCGGTCTCGTCGTGGCGGAAGCGCAGGAAACCCTCCAGATCCTTGCCGCGCAGGGTCTGCACCCCGGGTTGCAGATCGATGGACAGGCCCTGGCTGCGGTCGACATAGAGCATGCGCTTGGGAACGTCCACCTCGATGCCCCCGAGCACATCGGCCATCTGGCGGATCGAGGAGAGGTTGACGACCAGGTGGTGCTGGATGGGGCGGCCGAGACGCTGGGAGATCTCCCGCTTGACCGCTTCGATGCCGCCCAGGCTGTAGAGGGCGTTGATCTTGACCGGGCCGAAACTCTCGGCCTCGATGTAGGTGTCGCGGGGGATCTGGGTGATGCTGGTGCGCTTGCCATCGATGCGCAGGGTGGCGATCACATCGGTGTTGCCACCGCCAACGTCGGTGCCGAGAATCAGGACGTCCTGACCATCCATGCCGCCGCTCCAGGCGGCGAAGGGATTGGTCAGCGCCGGGTTGCCCCCGGCCGTGGCCCGGGCCGAGATCAGCTGGGCCAGGGGTCCGGCCAGCAGCAGGCCCGTCCCCAGGCCGCAGACCACGGCCAGGACCACGGGGGTGCGGCGAAGGGTTGACCTGGGCTGGGCTTCCTTCCTGGCCTGGGTCTCGTTCCTGGGTTGAGAAATCTTCATTGAATCCACGCTAAGCCCACCGGGCTCAGCGAAGAGCCTCCTCCGGCCTCAGCCCCGTCTGCACCCGCCAGAGCGCCGCATAGGCGCCGTTCCTGGCCAGCAGTTCGTCGTGCCCGCCGCTCTCGACGATGCGGCCCTGATCCATGACCACGATGCGGTCGGCGTGGCGCACCGTGCTCAGCCGGTGGGCGATCACCAGGGTGGTGCGGGAGGCCGTGATCCGGTCGAGGGACCGCTGGATCGCCGCCTCGGTTTCGTTGTCGACGGCGGCGGTGGCCTCATCGAGCACCAGCACCGGCGGATCCTTGAGGATCGCCCGGGCCAGGGCGATGCGCTGGCGCTGGCCCCCGGACAGGCGCAGGCCGCGTTCCCCCACCAGGGTGTCGTACCCCTGGGGCAGCGCCTCGATGAAGCCCGCCGCCTCGGCCAGGCCGGCCGCCCGTTCGATGGCCGCGGGCGTGGCGGCGAAGCTGCCGTAGGCGATGTTTTCGCCCACGGTGCCGTGGAACAGGAACACCTCCTGGCTCACCAGGCCGATGGCACGGCGCAGGTCCTGCAGGGACAGCTGCTCGATGGCCACGCCGTCGAGCAGGATCCGGCCCCCCTGGATGGGGTAGAGCCGCAGCAGCAGCTTGACGATCGTGCTCTTGCCGGAGCCCGTGGCCCCCACGATCCCCAGGGTGGCGCCGGCGGGAACCTCCAGATCGAAGGATGCCAGAAGCCGCTCCCGGCCGGCATAGGCGAAGTCGACCCCCTCGAAGCGGATCTGCCCGCGGACGTCGGCGATGGGGAGTGGCTGGCTGCCGCTGGGGATGGCGACGGGGGTGTCCAGCAGGTCCATCACCCGGTGGGTGGAGGCCATGGCGCGCTGGTAGTCGTCGAGGGTGCGGCCCAGGGTGGTGAGGGGCCACAGCAGCCGCTGGGTGATGAAGACGAGAAACGAATAGGTGCCGATGGCGATGGCGCCTTTCCAGGCCTGCAGTCCGCCGATCACGAGGATGGCGATGAAGGCGAAGAGGATCGCGAACCGGATCAGGGGGATGAAGGCGGCCGACAGGCGGATGGCCCGGCCGTTGCTGGCCCGGTAGGCCTGGCTCTGGGCGATCAGCCGCTGCTTCTCCCACGCCTCCGCCGCGTAGCTCTTGATGGTGAGCATGCCGCCGAGGTTGTTGCTCAGCAGGCTCGCCAGGTCGCCGGCCCGCTCGCGCACCTCCCGGTAGCGGGGGGCCAGGCGCCGCTGGACGCGGAGCGAACCCCAGAGGATCACCGGGATCGGCAGGAAGGAGACGCCGGCCACCGTGGGGGAGAGGACCACCATGGCCCCGCCCACCGCCAGAACGGTGGTGACCAGCTGCAGGATCTCGTTGGCGCCCTGGTCGAGGAAGCGCTCCAGCTGGTTGATGTCGTCGTTGAGGACCGTGAGCAGACGCCCACTGCTGCCGGCCTCGAAAAATCCCATCTCCAGATGCTGGAGGTGGTCGTAGGCCTCGATGCGCAGCTCATGCTGCACCGTCTGGGCCAGGCGTCGCCACAGCAGGGCGTACAGGTATTCGAACAGGGACTCGGCGCTCCAGATCAGGAACGAGAGGACCGCCAGCACCCCCAGCTGGCCCGGAACGGTGGTGAAGCCGAGACCGGCCAGCCAGGAGGTGCGCTGCTGGACCACCACATCAACCGCCAGGCCGATGAGGACCGGGGGCGCCAGGTCGAAGAGCTTGTTGAGGATGGAGCAGGCGGCCGCCAGGCCGACGAGCCTGCGGTGGGGCCGCAGGCTGCGCAGCAGGCGCCGGAGTCCTGCCGCTGTCGGGGTTGGTGCCGGGAGGCCATCAACGGCCATCGCCGCCGGGGGATTCACCAGCGATTGCCGCCGCCGCCGCCACCGCCGTAACCACCACCACCGCCGCCACCGCCGTAGCCGCCGCCGCCACCGGAGCGGCCACCGCCGCCACCGGGGCGACCGCCGCCACCGCCGCCACCGCCGTAGCCGCCGCCACCGGAGCGACCGCCGCCGCCGCCGCCACCTTCACGGGGCGTGGCCTTGTTGACACGGATCATGCGACCCATCCATTCGACGTCCTGAAGGTCGTCAATGGCCTTCTGCTCGGACGCATCGTCGGCGAGTTCGATGAAGGCGAAGCCGCGTTTGCGGCCGGTCTCACGGTCGAGGGGCAGGCTGCACTGACGGACCTCGCCGTACTGGCCGAAGAGATCGAGAAGGTCCTCGCGTTCGGCCTGGAACGAGAGGTTGCCGACGTAGATGGTCATTCAATGAAAAAGCTGGAACGGATTCCTCCGGTGTCGGGAATCCCAGGGAAAGCAGGCGGTCGGCATGGAGCTCAGAACGGACCCATGGGTGGGCGCCGTTCTGTTGGGCCTGAGCCGTCGATGCGTGCCGAAGGGAGCCAGAGCGGCATGGAATTCCCCGCAGCCTACAACCGTGCCTCGGGGCTCCATGGCGAAGCTTGAAGCAGATGCGAAGGAAAACAAAAAAATCTCCCTACCCCCGCCCGCGACGCTCCATTGTCAGCAAACCCTGATCCAGATTGATCCCATGAAAGCCGCCCCTGTGCCCTGGAGCCTCACCTGGCGTGAGGATGGAGAGCTCGGTTCCCAGGATCTGTTCGACCTGCTGCAGGTCCTGGTGGCGAGCGAAAGTCACGAGGTCCAGATGACCCTGATCGCCGCCGTCGAGCAGATCTCGTTGGGCGACCTCCAGGTGACGGCCTCTGAGCAGGTCACCCGCCTGTGCGCCTGAGGGGCTCTCTGGGCGCCTGATCGGGCTTCAGATCGGGTAGCGCTTCGAGGTGGCGTCCCGGCAGCTGCTGCGGGCCGAGGCGATGCTGCTGCCACTGGTGATGCGGTCGGCCACACAGTTGCAGGCGAAGCTGGCCATGCCGTCCGGGGCTTTCTTGCCGGACTGGGCCAGCTCCGTCTCGAAGGCGGAGAGGCAGATGGAGCGCACCACCTCGAGGATGGGGCCGGAGGCCGCCTCAGCCCGGTGCTCCAGCGGCCCGAAGGCCGCCAGAGCCACCACGCCGAGGATCAGCGAGGCCAGGCCCGGCAGGCGCCGGGAACGGAGAGAAGCCAAAGGGGGCCGCGGCTGGGAAGGCATGGGGGACGGACGTGTGGAACGCCGGTGAGGGGACTCAGGAGCCCAGTCGGGAGATCTGAAGTTCCTTGTTCATCACCCGCAGGCGACGCAGGTCCGCGAAAACGTCGTCGGGCATGCCCTTGGGCAGGTCGACGGTGCTGTGGGCGTCGAAGATGCGGATCTTCCCGATCGATCGTCCGGCCAGGCCGGACTCATTGGCGATGGCGCCGACAATGTTGCCGGGCTTGACCCGATCCCGCCAGCCCACCTCGATCCGGAACCGTTCCATGTTGTCCTCGGGGCCGTCTTCGCCGCGCTCCTGGTGACGGTCGTTGAAGGGGCGGCGTTCCCCGCCCCGGTCCCGCTCACCCCGGTCACGGTCGCGGTCCCTGGTGGGGGCGCCGGCACGGCCCTGGCCCCAGCGCTCCTCGCCCTGCAGCAGCAGGGGTTTGCCCCCCAGTCCGAGCTCCAGGGCGGCCAGGGCCAGCTGCTCGGGGGTGCAGGCCTGCTCCTGGGCCACCCGCTGCAGGATCTCGCCCAGCAGGGCCCGCTCCTCGGGATTGCAGGCGGGCTGCTGGAGGGCGGTGGTGAGTTTCTGGCGCAGACGGTCGAGGCGGTGCTGGTTGATGCTGGCGTTGCCGGGCACCTCCATCGCTTCGATCGGCTGGTTCACGGCGCGCTCCAGACCCCCGAGGAAGCGTCGCTCCCGGGGCGTCAGGAACAGGATCGCCTCACCGCTGCGCCCGGCTCGGCCGGTGCGGCCGATGCGGTGCACGTAGGCCTCCCCGTCGAAGGGGATGTCGTAGTTGATGACCAGGCCGATGCGGTCGACGTCGAGGCCCCGGGCGGCCACGTCGGTGGCCACCAGCACATTGACGCGGCCGTCCCGGAGCCGCTCGATCGTGCGTTCCCGCTGGGTCTGGGGCACGTCGCCGTTGAGCACCGCCACGTCGTAGCCGTGCTGCTCGAGGGACTCGGCCACGGTGAGGGTGATGGCCTTGGTGCGGGCGAAGATGATCACCCCTTCGCTGCCCTCGGCTTCCAGCACCCGTTCGAGGGCCTCAAGTTTCTGGGGAGCGTTGACCACCAGGTGCCGCTGGCGGATGCGGCGGCCGTCGGCGGCCTTCTGGCGGATGGTGACCTCCGCCGGGTCCTTCAGATGGTTCTGGGAGATCCGCCGGATCTCCGGAGGCATGGTCGCGGAGAAGAGCACCACCTGACGCTCGGCGGGAAGCTGCTCAAGCACCCACTTGACGTCGTCGATGAAGCCCATGCGCAGCATCTCGTCGGCCTCGTCCAGCACCAGGCTGCGCAGGCCGGAGAGGTCAAGGGTGCCCTGGCGCATGTGGTCCATCACACGGCCGGGGGTGCCCACGACGATCTGCACACCTCGGCGCAGCTGCTGAATCTGGTCGCGGAAGTCGGCGCCCCCGTAGACGGGCAACACCTTCACGCCCTTCATGCAGGCCGCGTAGCTGTTGAAGGCCTCCGCCACCTGCATCGCCAGTTCGCGGGTGGGGGTGAGCACGAGCACCTGGGGGGTGCGCTGGCCGGGATCGAGGCGTTCCAGCAGGGGAAGGCCGAAGGCGGCTGTCTTGCCCGTGCCGGTCTGGGCCTGGCCCACCAGGTCGCGGCCGAGCATCAGCTCGGGGATGGCGGCCTTCTGGATCGGCGAGGGCTCCTCGAAGCCGATGGCTGCCAGACCATCCAGCAGCTCCCGGCGCAGGCCGAAGGCGGCGAAGGCGCTGACGGGGGCTTCCGTTTTGGTGGCTTCCGTTATGGCTGCTGTCGTTTCGGTGTCGGCGGCGTCCGGGGCGGCTGTTTCCGAGGCTGCGTCATCGGAAGGGATGACGGCCTGGGAAAGGGCGGATTCCGGCGCTTCGGGGAGATCGAGGTCGGTGGCGCTCCCCAGGGACATGGGGGACGAGACCGTCTCGGCCTCGCAGGGCTGCGCGAGGGCCGCCTGGGAATCGGCAGCACCGACGAGGGTGCTGCCGTCAATGATCTGGGTCACGGGATGCGGGAGCCTGGTGAATCCTTTTCAACGCAGGCCGGCAGCGGACCGTTGGAGATGGGTGCCTTGCACCCGGGCTGCCTTGCCCTTGCTCAAAGGTTGAAATGAGACTTTACCACCCTGCCGTAATCGTCGTCGAAACGCTCGATGTCCTCCTCCCGCAGCTCCTCGCCCAGCTGCACCTCGATGATCTCCAGGTCGGTGGCTCCGGCCGCCGCCCGGTGCAGGCTGCCCCGGGGCACGAACAGGGTGGCGCCGGGGCAGGCGCTGATGCAGCCGCCGTCGGCTTCCATCACCCCCTCGCCTGTCACCACCACCCAGTGCTCGCTGCGCTGGCGGTGGCGCTGCAGGCTGATGCGCTGATCCGCCGTGATCCGCAGTCGCTTGACGAGGTAGCCGGGGCCTGTGGCGAGGGTCTCGAACCATCCCCAGGGTCGCTGGACCCGTTCAGCCATCGCGTCGCTCTCCTGGGATCGCAGGCAGAGGCACCGTCAGATGCACGGTCAGCGGGTCCGAAGCGATGGAAGGAGGGGGCGAGGGGAGGTGGAAAAAGACTGACCGGAACCACCTGGGGCCAGGGAATCCATGGGGTTGTCCCTGTTGACCTCGGGGCACCTGAAAGGGTTGATCCGGTGGGGCCGGTTCGCTCCTTTGTGACGATGCAGGAGGGTATTCCTCAAGCAGAACTGGAGGAATGAAGGGGCTCCCGAAAAGGGAGAGATCCCAGCGGTGGAGACTATTGGAGCAGGGGCTCCGGTGCGTTCGGCCCGGGGGACCCGCGCCGATGGACGAAGTATGGAACGGGGGCTGGGACTCTCCCCGGACGGTTCACTTTTCGTAGACACATTGCCGGCTGTGGCGATGAATGAAGAAGCCTTACGGCTCCTCCCCGGCCGCGGACCCGTCCTCCCCTTCGCTGAGCAGCAGGGCCCCCTGCCGCGCCCGGGTCAGGGCGGTGTAGAGCAGCCGCCCGTCGCGGGCGGCGCCGCTGGGCAGCAGCACGATCACCTCCTCGGCCTCGCTGCCCTGGGCCTTGTGCACCGTCAGGGCCAGGGCCGGTTCGGCGGCGCCGGCGAGCTGGCCGGGGTGGATCCAGAGCAGCTCCCCCTCCCCATCCCCGAACAGCAGGCGGGCCGAGGGCCCGGGGCCACCCACGAGCACACCCACATCCCCGTTGGCCAGGTCCAGTTCCGGCAGGTTGCGGCGGCAGAGAACGGGAGTGCCCGGGGGGAGATCCTGAAGATCGCCGTCCCGACGGACCCCCAGCAGGGTCCGGTGGATCGTCTCCAGGCCCCAGCGGCCCTGGCGCTGGGGGGCCATCACCAGCAGGCGGTCCCGCTCGGCCAGCAGCGCCCGGCATCCCTTTTCGGAGCCCGGCCGGCAGCGCCCCGCCAGCCGGGCCAGCTCGCTCTGGTGGCGGCGCAGCCGCTCCAGCAGCTCCGCCGGCAGGGTCCTGCTTGAGCAGGGGCGCCAGCGCAGGTTGTCGGTGCTTTCCAGGGCCTGCAGAAGGGGGCGGATGGCGGCGATCGGATCGGGATCCTGCGGGCCGGGGGCGGCTCCCAGCCCCTGGCGCAGGGCGGCGGCCACGGCGGCGATGGCCCCGGCGTTGCGATAGGTGGTGGTCAGGGTGATGGCAGCGGCGCCCAGCCGGCGGCGGTGTTCGGGCCGCTGCAGTTCCTGCAGCACGGCCCCGGGGGCGATCGGCGGCAGCTGGGCCGGGTCGCCCACCAGCACCAGTCGACAGGTGCTGGGCAGGGCCTCCAGCAGGGCAGCCATCAGGCCCAGATCCACCATCGAGACCTCATCCACCACCAGCAGATCGAGGTCGAGAGGTCGACCGCGGTGGCGGCCGAAACGGTCGCCGCGGCTTTCCAGCAGCAGGTGCAGGGTGGTGCAGGGAAGGGTGCCCCCGGTGGCGGTCCGCAGCCGGCCCGCCGCCTTGCCGGTGGGCGCCGCCAGATGGATGCGGGCGTCGGGCTGGCTTGCCCGGTGGGCCGCGATCATCGCCGCCACCGTGCTGGTCTTGCCGGTGCCGGGTCCCCCCTCCAGCAGCACCAGTCCGTGGCGGAGCACCGCCGCCACCGCCTGCCGCTGCCGGGTATCGAGGCTCCGGGGGGCGCCGGCAGCCGCCGCGCCAGGAGCCGCAGCGCCGGGCACCTCGCTGACGGCGTCCGGCTCGATGGCCCCGGCGCGGGCGATCAGGGCCCCGATCACCGCCTGCCGCTGCCGCTGCCAGCGGCGCCACTGGAGCTGATCGGCCTCCAGGGCCAGGGGCCCGTCCGGGTCGGCGCAGAGGGGACTCGCCGCCAGGGCCCGACGGTGCCCCTCCGGCCAGGGTCCTTCGCTCACCTCCGCCGGTCTCGGGCCCCGCAGATCCAGCTCCAGCTCGCCCCGGGCCAGGGCCGCGGCGAGGGCGGCGATCAGCTCGCTGACCAGGGGATCGGCGGGGGTGCCATGGAGACGGGGCAGGGCTTCGACCAGGCCGAGGGCCAGGGCTGCCACCCAGGGCTGGGGGGTGGGGAAGTGGGGGTCCCTCATGACGCTCCCCCGGCGGTGCCGGCCGCGGCATGGCCGCCCAGGGCCCCGTCGAGGGCCAGGAGCCTGCCCAGGGGCGGGCGCTCCACGAACATGCCCGGCACGGCTCCGCCCGGGGCCTGCGCCCCCGTTTCCCCGGGCGCCCCGCGCAGGAAGACGTAGGCGTACCCGCCCAGATCGCGCTCGGGGTCGTAGCCGGGCAGGCGCCAGGCCAGGTAACGGTGCAGGGCCACCAGATAGAGGTGGGCCTGGAGGGGGTAGTGGCTCTGGGCCATCAGGGCGGCCATCGCCTCCCGGCCGTAGTGGCGGGGGCCGCAGGCCAGGGGCCTGCCCTCACCGTCCCGCCGGCCCAGCCAGTTGCTCTTCCAGTCGGCCACCCACCAGCGCTCCTGGCCATCGGCATCGCTGGCGGTGAAGATCAGGTCGATCGACCCGGTGAGGAAGCCGCGGTTGGCCACCGGCAGGCTCCCCACGGTGGCGGCGTAGGCGGCACCGAAGGCGCCGCCGGGATGGTCCGCGAAGGCCGCCGCCAGCTCCGCCGCCCTGGCGAAGCCGAGGGTGAGGTCGAAGCTGAGTTCGTTGAGCCGGCGCTCCGGCCCCAGATCGGCCACCCGCAGCGATCCCAGCCCGCCGCCGAAGGGGGTGAGGCGCACCTGCTCCAGGCCCAGCAGCAGGGGCTCCACGTCTTCTGCCTCCAGCCCGGCCCGGCGCAGCTCCCGTTCCACCAGCTCCCGGCTGGCGGGCGTGTCGGTGGGAACGCGGTAGTCCAGCTGCTCCAGCATCCGGTGCAGACAGTCCCCGGCCCCCGCTCCGCGGACGAAGCCGGCCAGGGGACCCTGCTCCGGCCACAGGGCCGCGTCGCCGCCCTCCGGGGCCTCGCCATCGGGACTGGGATCGCTGGTGTCGCGGCCTTCGTCGAGGGCCGCCTCAGAGACACCGGCGCCGTGGGCGGCGCGGGTCCAGCCCGTGTAGCTGCTGCGGCTCCAGCTCGTGTCCAGCGGGCGCAGGGGCACCGGCCCGCAGCGCAGGGCATCGACCACCACCGGTGCCGGCGCCAGCGTGCGCGGGGCGCCCGGCCCCGGGGCGACCTGGACCAGCTCGAGCCCCAGGGCCCGACGCTCGATCTCCGCCAGCAGCCGCGTGTGCCAGTCCCCGTCGCTTCGTCCGGCGATGGGGCCATCGTCCTCGGGGTCGGGGAGGGGGTCGTCTGGGAAGAGCCAGGGGAACAGGGGATTGGCCTGCTGGCCCTTCGCGGGCCCCCAGGTGAGCAGCAGCAGGTGCTGGGCCCGGGTGACGGCCACGTAGGCCAGCCGCTCCCGCTCGGCCCGTTCCGCCTCCCGGTGCTGGCGAAGCGCCTGCCAGCCCTGTCCGCAGGCGGGACGGAGATGGAGGTCGAGGCGGGCGCCGGCGCCGCCGGGCGGATGCCAGCGGAGGCCCACCCGGTGGCCGCCGGCGGGGGGGGTGCCGGCCGCCTGCCACAGATAGGGACAGATCACCACGGGGAACTCCAGTCCCTTGCTGCGGTGCACCGTGATCACCGTCACTGCCTCGTCGGCCTTGTCGCTGTGGGCCTGGTGGGACTCCGGGATGGTGCCGCTGGCCCGGGTCTGGTCGAGGCGCAGACGCCGCAGCCAGTCGGCGGCGGCCACCAGGGCGAGCCGTTCGATGTGCAGCCGCTCCTGGAGCAGTTCGGCCACCTGCTGCAGGTCGGCCAGCAGCCGGCCGCTGATGCTCAGCCGGGCCAGCCCCTCGCCGTCCACCAGCTGCGACAGCACCCCGAGCGGTCCCTGATGGGGCAGGTCCCGGGCCAGGGTCTGGAGCCGACCGGCCAGTTCGCTCCACTCGGCCGGTGCGGCTTCGGTGATCCGCCGCGCCGACCAGCCGAGCAGGGGTGAGGCGGCCAGCAGTCGCAGGCGACCGGAATCGGCCGGATCGGCGAGGGCATCGAGCAGCCGCTGCAGGGCGGTGGCGGCCGGGCTGGCGAACACGTCGGCCTTGCTCACCAGCCGGCTGGCGATGTGCCGCCGCTCCAGGGCGCTGCGCAGTTCCTCCGCCTGGCGGTGGTTGTGGACCAGCAGGGCGATGTCGCCGGCCCGCAGGGGGCAGGGGGGGCGGCCGTCGCCCACCGCCAGGGCGGGGGCCTGCTCCAGCAGCTCCAGGACGGCGTCGGCCACCAGGGCGGGCAGGCGGGCCTCCAGCACGCTGCGGCTCGGCAGGGAATCGCCTGCCCCCCGCTCGCCCCCCAGCCAGAGCAGGCGCACCGGCGCCATGCCGTCGGGACCGCTCCGCCGTGACCGGGCCAGCACCGCCGGAACCGGCAGGCCGGAGCGGGGCAGGCCCGCCGGTGCCATCAGGCCGTTGAGGCACTCGATCAGCGCCGGACCGGATCGCCGGTTCTCCTGCAGCGCCAGCACCCGTGCCGCGCTGCGGCGGGCCAGCCGGTAGGTGTCCAGGTCGCCGCCGCGGAAGCGGTAGATGGCCTGCTTCGGATCCCCCACCATCACCAGCAGGTGGGCGTCGCCGGGGAAGGCCAGCCGCAGGATCCGCCACTGGACGGGGTCCGTGTCCTGGAACTCATCGATCAGGGCGGCCCTGTAGCGCTGCCCCACCGCCCGCAGCAGGGGGGTGGGGGCCGTGGCGTCCGGGCCGGGGTCGAGCCCCTCCAGCAGCTGGGCGAAGCCGATGCTGCCGCTGCGGGCCCGGCGTCGGGCCAGCTCCGCCCGCCCCCAGTGACAGCCATGCAGCAGCACCGCCTCCGCCGGGCCCTCCCGCAGGGCGGCCACCGCCTCCAGGAGCCCGTGGCCGGGCAGCCGGATCTCCCGCTCCGCCCCTTCCGCCTTGCGGGCCGCCCGGCAGAAGGGGTCGGGGTGGAAGTACGACCCCAGTTCCTTCTGGACCATCAGGGCGGCGTAGCTGCCGCCCTCGGGCTGCTGGGCGAGCCAGGCGTCGACCAGCTCGCTGCGGTCGCTTCGGGGCCTGACGGCATAGGGCGTGGTGGCGCTGGCCCCGGCGGCCCGCCACTCCCCGGCGGCGGCGCGGAAGGCCTGTTCCAGCTCCCGCCCCCCGTCCGACCAGGCCTGCCGGAAGCTTTCCCAGGGCTGCGCCCAGAGCGCCGCCACCTGCTCGGCCAGCGGCCGCTCCAGGCCCAGGCCCGCCGGCAGGGGATCGAGGGCCAGGCCGGGGTCACCATCGAGCTGCAGCAGCAGCCGCTCCAGGTCCCCCAGGTCGATGGCCTCCGCCAGCCCCTCCACCAGATGCAGGGGAAGGGCCAGCACCTGCTGCTGCCAGTAGTCATGGGCGACCTGGCGCACCAGGTCGGCGGCGTCCGTTTCCAGCGTCAGTTCGGGGGGGCGGGCGGCCTCCATGGCGTGGCGCCGCAGGGTGCGCTGGCAGAAGCCGTGGATGGTGGTGATGTCGGCGGCGTCGAGCTCCTCGAGGGCCAGCAGCAGCAGGCCCTGCACCATGTCGCGGGCGCCGGGCTCCCCCGGTTGGCGCTCCAGCCATTCGGCCAGCACCGGATCGGGCGCCGTCCAACCGCCGGGGGCCTGGAGACCGGTGAGGGCCTCCTGGATCCGGCGGCCGATGCGATCGCGCAGTTCCGCCGCCGCGGCGTTGGTGTAGGTCACCACCAGCAGTTCGCGCAGGCTGAGCCGCTTCTCGGCCAGGAGCCGCAGCACCAGATGGGCCAGGGCGAAGGTCTTGCCGGTGCCGGCGCTGGCCTCCAGCAGCACGATGCCGTCATCGAGTGCGATGCCGTTGGCCTCGAAGCGCTCGGGCCCGGCGGGGCCGTCGCCGGCAGCGGTCATCGGTCTGCCTCCGCCGCCAGCAGGGGAGAGAAGAGGTCGCTGGCCAGGGCCAGGACCTCCGGCGTCAGCAGGTCGTCCGCCGGCAGGCCGGGGCCGAAGCAGGCCTCCATCTCGGCTCGATCCCGCTCGCCGGCGTGGAAGCCGGAACCCTCCCAGGTGCCGGCGGCCTTGGCCCGCCCCTGGCCGGGTCGCTTCCGCTCGCCCGCCACGAGGCTCCAGCCCGTTTCCGGCGGCACCGGCCACCCCTTGGTGCGCCACGCGCGCTGCAGGCCGGCCAGACGCTCCAGTTCGTCCCGTGCCGCCCCCTGCTCCGGTGCGATGAGTTCCAGCACCGGCACGTAGCCCTCGCCGTCCCGGGCGATCAGCACCCCCCGGCCCGGGGCGGGACCGGCGGCGCTGGCGAGCAGGAGCTGGAGCCAGAGCTCCAGCCGGTGGCTGACCCGGGCCTGGGCCGTGTGCACCAGAACGACGGCCTCGCCCCGCCAGGGGATCGCGGCCTGCCAGGGGCCCCAGTGGTGGCCGAGGTGCCGGGGCGCTCCGAGGGCCTCCAGGGCGTTCACCAGGCCCGTCCAGCGGTGCTGCAGCAGCTCCGCCTCCAGGGGGCCCGCCGCTCCGGGCGGCAGCAGGCCCTGGCCCCGGTGCCGGTCAAGCCAGTCGGCGGCCGACCGGGGGGCCTCCCCGTCGGGGTTCCCCTCGCTGCGCTGCAGGGTTCCCCGCAGCAGGGACGAGCGCTCCCTTTCCCCCAGGGCCAGGGCCTCGAGGTCGTCCACCCGCTTCTCCCACTCGCCGGGCCGCAGGCCCAGGGACCGCAGCCAGTGCTTCTGGGGTGCCACCAGCCAGTCCCGCAGGTCGGCGTAGGCGTCGATCTCGCCGGCGGGGGGAGCCTCCCGGGGGGGCGCACCGGCCAGCAGCGCAGCGGGTGGCGCCGGCCGATCGCCGGCCAGGCGGCGCACCGCCTCCAGCAGCCGCCGGTCGCAGCTGGGGGCCTCCCGCCCGCCTGCGGGCAGGAAGTTGCGCCGGTCGAGGGGGTTGGCGGCGTGCTCCACCAGCAGCCGCCCCATGGCCTCCGGATCCAGCTGGCCGCCCAGCCATTGCAGCCACTGGCCCACCGGGCCGGAGGGGGGCAGGGCGGCGCCGGTGCGGTCGTCGCGGCAGCTCCAGCTCAGCAGCAGGTGATCCCGGGCGGAGAGCAGGGCCTCCATCAGCACGTAGCGGTCCTGGTCGGCGGGGTGGGGATCACCGAGCTGCCGCTGGCCCTCCATCAGGTGGAAGGCGGGTCGGTCGCCGGGCCGGGGAAACAGGCCCGCATCCAGCCCCATCAGCACGATCACCCGGTAAGGGATGGCCCGCATCGGTTCGAGGGCGCTGATGGTGAGGGCGCCGCTGCGGTGGCCGAAGCGGCCGCTTTCGGCCCCGAGCAGCTCCCGCAGCGCGGCCGCCACCACCGGCGCTTCCAGGGACAGGGCGCAGGCACCGGCGGCCTTCTGCCAGGCGTCGATGGCCCCCATCAGCTCGGGCCGCTCGCCGGCGTCGTCGTCCGAGTCCCCGAAAAGGTCATCGATCAGCCGCCGCAGCCGCTCCGCCCAGACGCTGACCGTGCCGCCCCGGCGCAGCTCCGCCAGCCCGTGGCGCAGCCGCCCCAGCAGGTGCAGCCAGCGACCGGCCAGCTCCAGGGGCACCCCCGCCGCCCAGGGGGCGGTCTCCCCGGGCGCCAGGCCCGCGTCGGCGGGCAGCACGAGGCCGAGCAGCAGCCGGTCGATCGTCCAGGCCAGGCTGTGGCAGGGCGGGTCCTTCTCCTGGCCGTCCAGGCCCCAGCGGAAGCCTGCCTCCTGCAGCGCCTCCACCAGGCGGGCCGCCTCGCCCAGCTCGAGGCCGAACCGCTCCAGCAGGGGCCGGCAGCCCAGCAGGGTCTCCAGGCCGGTGGCGGTCAGCCGGGTGCCGGCCAGCTCCAGGAGCAGCAGCAGCGTGCTGCCCATCCCCGCCCCGTCCTGCTGGCTGCGGTCGGTCAGGCGCCAGGGGAGTTCCACGCCCGTGGCGTGGGCATCGCCGAACACCGAGGCCACCAGGGGGGCGAATCCGTCGATGTCGGGCGTCATCACCAGGATGTCCCGTGGTTCGAGACCCGGGTCGGCCGCCAGGAGCTGCAGCAGGCGGTCGCGCACGATCTGCACCTGGCGCAGCCGGCCGGGGCAGGCGTGGAACTCCAGGGAGTGGTCCTGTGGATCCAGGGCCAGCGACGGGATCCGGTCCGCGTCGGCCAGTTGCTCCTGGAGCTGGGCCAGGAGGCGGGGCCGGGCGCTGCCGGCCGCGGGCGCGAAGAACAGGTCCCGCTCCTGTTCCTCCCCCAGCTGGGTCTCGCCGGTGCCCTCGAGCAGCTGCTGGAACTCGCCGCCCAGGCGGCCGAAGCGGGCCTCCAGTCCCGGGGCCTCCAGCAGCCAGGTGGCGTCGAGCGGCTGGTGCAGGGCCAGGGCGTCGCTGAGCTCCCGGCGGCGCTCGCCGCAGCGCTGCCAGAGATCGCGGCACGGTGTCAGCAGGTAGAGGTCGACCGGCCGGTGCAGGCTGAGGGCCTGCAGAAGCTGCACCTGGATCGGCGCCATGCTGCTCAGGCCGAAGAGTCGCAGGGGGGCGCCGCCCGCTTCGGGGGTGGGGCCGCCGCGGCGGAGCCTGGCGATCAGCTCCTGGACCCGGCGTCCGAACGGTTCGGCTCCCAGCTCCGCGCGCAGGGCGCGGTAGAGCCGGGGCTGCCAGCACTGGCTGTCGGGCAGCGGCCGGCCGTGGCCATCGATCGCCTGGCCGCTCTCCCAGGCCCGCAGCAGCTCGGGCCGGTACAGGGCGTAGTCGTCGAAGGCATCGGCGATCGCCCGCCCCAGCTGCCAGTGGCCCAGTTCCAGCATCGGTCCGGCTCCCCTCTCCGCGAGCCAGCGGCGCAGCGGCTCCCCTTCCGGTTCAGCGGCGACGCCCGGCAGCAGGCCCAGCAGGGGCCAGACCAGCCGGTCGGCACGCCAGGGATCGACGGTCCCGGCCGGGGGAGCCTCCCCGGCGGGGGCCAGCAGCTGCTCGACCAGCTGGCGCAGGTGGCTGCCCGGGAAGGGAAAGCGCAGGTTGGCGGCAATGCCGCCGAGGTGCTCGGCCAGCTGCTCGCCGAGCCAGCGGCTGGTGGGCCAGGTGTTGACCACCACCTGGACCTGCTCGAACGGGTCGGGCGGGTGGAGTCGGAGCTGGGTGGCCAGCAGGCGGGCCAGGAACTCGGCCCGGTTGCTGCGAAAGACCGTCAGCAAAGGGGTGGGCTCAGAGGGCGCGGCTCAGCGCCGTGCCGGTGGACGGGGCGGTCATCGGGTTGCCCGCCGCTGCCAGGTTGCTGACCTGGCGCGTCTCTCGCGTTTCAGGGCAGTAGGCGGTGAGGTCGCCGCCGTAGCAGGCGCCGGTGTCGAGCAGAACGATCGAGCCGACGCGCCGCAGGCCGGGACCGGGGGTGTGGCCGACGATCACTTCACCGAAACGGTCGTCGTAGGCCTGCCAGAACGCCAGCCTCACGTTGAGGTCGGGCTGCCAGGTGCGGGGATCGAAGCCGGCATGGGTGGCCACCCAGCCCTGCCCCCAGTAGGCGAGGGGCAGCTGGTCGAGACGGTCGCGCCAGAGGCGGCAGCGGGCCGCCCCCAGCTGGCGGTAGGTGTCGTTGCCGTTCAGGTCGGGACGGCCGGGCGCCAGGCCGGTGTCGAGCTGACGCACCAGGTCCCGTTCATGGTTGCCCTTGAGCCACACCGCCCGCTGGCGACGCACCAGGTCCCAGACCAGTTCCATGGCGTCCTCGATGCGGGAGCCGCGGTTGATCACGTCGCCGCAGAACACCAGGCGGTCGCCGGCCGGCAATTGAACGAGAAGCCGCTGCAGGGCGTCCGCGCATCCATGCACATCACCGATGACCCAGTGCTGGGGTGGACGGTGATGGGGTGGACGTCGGTCCGGGAACGTCATCAAGAAGGAAGCTTCCCCCCAAGTGTTGCCTCTGGAGTGGGCTTCTGTCACCCCCGCCGGCGTCGGCGGGCCTCCAGCGCTGATACGGTGCGGCCGCGGTGCACCCCAGGAGGCAACGGGCGATGGACCTGAAGGATCTGCCGGTCACGCAGCGCGTCAATGCCCTGGTGAAGGCCCTCGATGGGGCGAAGCGCACCAACGAGGCCCTGGCCCGCTGCAGCGACGGCGAGCAGATGCTGGACGTGCTGCTCGATGCGTCCTCCCGGCTGGGGCTCGGCCTGACCCGCTGGGAACTGCAGAACACGCCACCGATCCGGGACTGGATCTGGTGGAAGAACAAGGAAGCACCCCTGACCATCGGCGACAGCAAGCCGCGCTACCAGCAGGACGGCGGCCAGGGCAAACCCCGTCCCGCCGTATCGGACCAGGACGATCCGCCCCGGCGACGCTTTCTGGGCCTGTTCTGAGTGGCCGCTACGGCGTCCAATCCCGCCGCCCGCCCGTGGGTCAGCTGAGGGTGGCCAGGGGGTCGGGAATCGTGGCGCTGGGGGCCTCGAAGCTGCCCACGGCCACGAATTCCAGGCGCAGCTTCAAGAAGGTGATGAACTTCTCATCGGTGGATACCACCGCCGCCGCCGGCCTCGGAACGGCGGCCAGGCCGGCGGCCAGTTCGGGGACCTCCAGGAAGGCGGGGCGCTCCAGCAGCCAGAAGTCGATGGCCTTGTCCTTTTCGGCGTAGTTGCGCCGGCGTTCGCGCAGCACCTCCTCCAGGGGTTCCTCCTCGAGCAGGAAGGCGCGGCTGGCGGCGACGAAGTGGTAGCGGGTCATGGCGGGAGGGGCCTCAGGGCTGGCGGTCGCCGAACAGCGGGTCGCGGCGGGGATTCTGCACCAGCGCCCGCATCTGGCTCACCGCCTCCTGGAGGCCCACCACCAGGGCGCGGGCCACGATCGTGTGGCCGATGTTCAGTTCCTCCATTCCCTCGATCGCGGCGATCGGCTCGACGTTGTGATACGTGAGGCCATGGCCGGCGTTGACCCGCAGGCCGAGTCCCCGGGCGATGGCGGTGGCTTCGGTGATCCTGGCCAGCTGGAACGGCTGCTCCCCCCAGGGGGCTTCGGCATAGGCGCCGGTGTGCAGTTCCACCCAGCGGGCCCCGCAATGGCGGCTGGCCTCCAGCTGGGCGTCGTCGGGATCGACGAACAGGCTGACGCCGATGCCCGCCTCCATCAGCCGGCCCACCATCGCAGCGAGACCCTCCCGCTGGCCGGCCACGTCCAGGCCCCCTTCGGTGGTCACCTCCTCCCGGCGCTCCGGCACCAGCGTCACCATGTCGGGCCGGACCCGCAGGGCGATCGCCTCCATCTCCGCGGTGGCGGCCATCTCCAGGTTCAGCCGGGTGCGGACCGTGGCCCGCAGCAGCTCCACGTCCCGGTCCTGGATGTGGCGCCGATCCTCCCGCAGGTGCACGGTGATGCCGTCGGCGCCGCCCAGCTCGGCCAGCAGGGCGCAGCGCACCGGATCGGGCTCCACGGTGCGGCGGGCCTGCCGCACGTTGGCGATGTGGTCGATGTTGACCCCGAGGCTGGCCATGGGCGGCAGGTGGCTGAAGCGATCCTGATCGCACCGTATCGGTCACCGGGGGAGCGGCCGCAGGCCCAACTGCCCGCTGCCGCCCTTGTGGGGGGAATCCAGCCCCTAATTTCGACATCGACGTTCTGCCGGATCGAGAGTGTTGGCGGCGCAGACGCCCTCCGGACCAGGCCTTTCCCCGGTGATCAGCCCGCGGGAGCGTTCCCTCTGCAACGGCATCAGCCCCTGGCTGTCCCCCGTGGCGATGGTGGTCACCATCGACCTGGCGCTTCAGGGCTGTTTCAGTGAGCTGACGGTGCTCGATCGCGAGCACCTGCCCCGTGACGGGGCGGTGCTGCTGGCCCCCACCCACCGGGCCCGCTGGGATGCGCTCATGCTCCCCTGGGCGGCCGGCCGGCGGGTCACCGGCCGGGACTGCCGCTTCATGGTCACGGCCGACGAGATGAAGGGTGTGCAGGGATGGTTCCTGCACCGTCTCGGCTGTTTCCCGGTGAACCAGGGACGCCCCACCCTGGCCAGCCTGCGGTTCTCGGTGGAGCTGCTGGCCTGCGGTCAGCAGCTGGTGGTGTTTCCCGAGGGCCGGATCCGGCGCGAGGATGGGCCGATCCGCCTGCACCAGGGCCTGGCCCGCCTGGCTCTGCTGGCCGCCAGCCAGGGGGTGGACGTGCCGGTGGTGCCGGTGGGCATCGCCTATGGCCACGCCGTTCCCCGCCCCGGCGATCGGGCCGCCCTCTGCTTCGGCCGCCCCCTGCGGGCGGAGGGCCAGGGTCGCCAGGCGGCCCTGGACTTCAGTTCCGAACTCGCCGCCGCCATGGAGTCGGCCGAGCAAGCGGCCCGCGCCGTGGTGGGTCGCCCGATCAGCTCCCCGTAAAGTTCGGCCGTTACCCGTCAGGCGTCGACGTGATCAGGCCTTCCGCCGTTTCTTCCCTTCGATCCGCCCGGCCATCGGGCCTCGCCGGGGTCTGCGGCAGCTGCCTGGCCCTGCTGGCCCTGGCCCAGCCGCTCCTGCAGCCGCCGGCCCGGGCCCAGGCCACCCCCCAGACGGTCCAGCCCGCCGGCACCGATCTCACCCTCTCCGCGGTGAAGACCCTCCTGTCCAGGGGCGACGCCGCCGTCGCCAGCGGCAACCTGGCCGAGGGCCGGCGCCTCTATGACCTGGCCCGCGATGCCAGCCGCCGCCTGCTCGGCTTCTACCGCGACCTGAGCGGCTCCTTCCGCGGCCTTGACGCCCGCATCCCCCGCGAGATGGATGACAAGGGGCGGGAGGCCCTGACGCTGCTGGCCGAATCCAACCTGCGGCTGGCGGCCCTGTTCCGCCGCCAGAACCAGCCTGAGGTGGCCATCCCCCTGCTGGTGGAGGTGGTGAAGATCATGACCCCCACCAACGAGGGTGGCCGCAAGGCTTACCAGCAGCTGGTGGAGCTGGGCTTCGTGATCACCCCCTACACCGCGCCGGGATCGACCACCGGTGGCTGATCGTCCTTAGATTCCAGCCTTCCGTCATCTCCCCAATCCCCGCCGCCATGGTGCAACCGGAGCAGGTCAAGGACGCGATCCTGCGCGCGCTCCCCGACGCCGCCGTCGAGGTGGAGGATCTCACCGGGGGTGGCGATCACCTGCAGGTGAGGGTCGTCTCCGGTGCCTTCGCGGGCCTCAATCGGGTGCGCCAGCACCAGCTCGTCTACGGCGCCCTGCGCAGCGAGCTGGCCAGCGAGGCGATCCATGCCCTGGCGCTGCAGACCTCCCTTCCCTCCTGACCTTCCCCTCCGCGATTCCGACCATGGATGCCAGCACCCGTCAACGCATCGACGCCCTGATCAGCGCCAGCCCGGTGGTGGTCTTCATGAAGGGCAATAAATTGATGCCTCAGTGTGGATTCTCTAACAACGTCGTCCAGATCCTGCAGTCACTGGGTGTGCCTTTCGAGACGTTCGACGTGCTCTCCGACATGGAGATCCGCCAGGGGATCAAGGAGTTCTCCGACTGGCCCACCATCCCCCAGGTGTATGTGAAAGGGGAGTTCCTCGGCGGCTCCGACATCCTGATCGAGATGTACAACAGCGGTGAGCTGCGCGAGAAGCTGGAAGTGGCCCTGGCCTCCTGAGGCCCCTTCCCGATCGTCCTGGTGGCGGCCAGGTTGTCCGTGGCCGCTCAGTAGCGGCTCCGCTCCATCAGCACGCGGGGCTGGCCGTCGGGCCCCAGGAAGCTGGACGGGTCCTGGATCCAGCGGTCGATCAGCTCCTCCAGGCGGCGCTGGGACTGGTGGTCCAGCACGGCCGTGCGACGCAGGGCATGCAGGTAGCCGTCCGCGTAGAGGCGCAGCTCGGAGGGGCCGTGGTGACGGTCGGACAGGGCCTGGCAGGCATCACACAGGGACTGGAAGTGGCGGATCGCGTCGGGGTGTTGGAGTGCTGTCATGGCTGGGGTCAGGCCCCTGGCGTCATTGTGGCGGCGAAAGCCGGCAGATGGCACCATCCTGCCGTGCCGGGGCCGTCATCCGGGAGCGGACAGTTGACAAGGCATCGCCCGTCACCGGCGTCTCCGCACATTTCCAGTTAGCGTTGACACACTCAATCGGCTGTCGGCACTTCCGCTTCTGATTTCATCGTGATGCCGAGGAGATGCCCGTGGCCCAGGACAAGCTGACTGATCCAGGAGGAACGCCTCGCAGAGTCCTCGTCGTGGATCCCCACGCGACCCTCCGCACCGTTCTCGCCCAGCGTCTCCGTCAGGATGGCCACCTGGCCGCGGCCGTCGCCACCGCCCGCGAAGCCCTGGAGATCTGCCAGGAGCAGTCCCCCGATCTGCTGGTGAGCGCCGAGCTGCTCGAGGAGACCTCGGCCCTGCGCCTCGCCGCCCAGCTGCACTGCCAGGTGATGGTGCTCACCGCCCGCTCCGGCTCGGAGCCCGTCGTGGCCCTGCTCGATGCCGGCGCCGACGATGTGCTGCGCAAGCCCTTCGGGCTTGAAGAGCTGGCCGCCCGCTGCCGCACCCTGCTGCGCCGCAGCGGCAGCGGCCTCCAGGAACGGGTCTGTGTGGGCCCCCTTGAAGTGCACCTGCTGCTCCGCCAGGTCACCCTGCGGGACCAGCCGGTGGAGCTCAGCCCGCGGGAATTCGCCCTGCTCTGCGCCCTGCTGATGCCCCCGGGGGTGGTGCGCAGCCGCCAGGAACTGCTGCGCATGGCCTGGCCCCCCTTCAGCGGCGGCCCCCGCTCGGTCGACACCCAGGTGCTCACCCTGCGCCGCAAGCTCGAACAGGCCGGCCTCGGCGAGGGCGGCGCCATCGAAACGATGCGGCAGCAGGGCTACCGCTTCAGCCTGGACACCCTGCCGGAGCTCAGCGAAGAAGCCCCCGGTGCCTCCGGTTCCGGTCTCCTGGTCACGTCCCCCGGCAGTTCCTCCCGCCTCAACTAGGCCCCGGTCCGGCAGGTCGGCAGGACCTGCTCAGGCCGGCCTGAGGATCAGGGCCGCCGCTTCCCCCGCCAGCAGGAGCCCACAGAGCAGGGCCAGCAGCCGGTAGGTCCAGGGCGGGCTGATCCGGGTGATGCCCTCGGTGGCGATGCCGGTGGCGGCGCTGAAGCGCTGCAGAAAGTCGTCGAAGCGGGCCACCCGCTGGGGCAGCAGCCAGGCGGCGCCGCTGCGATCCCCCTGTTCGCCGGCACTGCGCACGTAGTAGACCCGGCCCCCCTGGCTGGTGGTGACCGGGGTGAGGGCGGTGATGCGATCCCAGGGCAGCTGCCAGCCGCGGCGCAGCAGCCAGGAGCACCAGGGGGGATGGCCCACCCGCAGCTCCCGCTCGTCGAGCTCCACCCGCTCGCTGGTGATGGCGACCACCAGCACCAGGCCGGCGATGGCGGCCAGCAGCAGGGGCAGCCGCAGGGCATCGGGCGCCAGCACCGGCAGGGGCAGGACCAGGGCCAGATAGAGGGCCAGCAGGGTGAACCGGATCAGCGGCGCCATCGGATAGCGCTGGGCCGTCGGGGTGGGGCTCATCGGTCCTCGGGGGATCCGGGCAGGGGCTCGATGACCTGGGAGGGCTGGTAGCGGCCTCCGAACACCTCCGCCTCCCGCCCCTTCCAGAACTCGCCCAGCCGCATCAGGTCGGCGTGGGCCTCGCCGAGCCGTTCGACGTACTCGTTGGGCTCCATGGTGTCCTTGGCCTCCTTGAGCTTGCTGAGCCGCAGCAGATGCCAGACCCAGGGCTTGCCCATCTCACCGCGGGCCTCCAGGTAGCGCGCCAGGTCGGAGGAGCTGGGAGTCGGAGCCGCCATGGACACGCAACAAATGTTTACACAGTTTACCGGCGCCCCTGCTCCGGCGTGGCCGGCCGCCGGGGTCACGGCGTGGTGCGAGGGGTCTTTCAGTAGAGATCGGGCCGCAGATCCTCGTGGTAGCGGGTGGCGGCAGGGTGGGTGGGCCCGTACTCGCCGGGCCGGCAGTCGGCGATCAGCAGGGTGGGCTCGGGGCGGGCGGCCGCCAGCACGTCGCCATGGGGGCCGCAGATGACGCTGTTGCCCAGATACGCCGCCATCACCCGCCCGTTCACCGTTTCCTCGCCGCAGCGGTTGGCGTAGGCCACGAAGCAGCCGTTCTGGAAGGCATGGGCCGGGATCAGGGTGTGGGACACGTCCGGGTAGGGCCGGTCGGTGCGCTCGCCGGTACTGAGCTCGGCCCAGGTATCGGCGGCCGTGGGGATCAGCACCAGCTGGGCCCCCTCCAGGGCCAGCCGCCGGGTGAGCTCGGGGAACTCGGCCTCGTAGCAGTTGAGCAGGCCCACCCCCATCCCGTTCACCGGCTGCACCGTGAACGCCGCGCCCTCCTCGGGGTGGCGGTAGCCGGCGCTCCAGCAGCGTTTCTCGTCCGGCCCCCAGAGGTGGGTCTTGCGGTAGTTGCGCAGCAGGCTGCCGTCCCGGTCGAACAGGGCGATGGCGTCGTAGAAGCGCTCTTCGCCGGCCACGCTGGCCCGTTCGGCGTAGGGACAGGCCACCGCCAGGCCGTGGCGGCCCGCCGCGGCGGCCACCCGCCGCAGGCTGGGGCCGTCCAGCGGCTCCGCCAGCCGCCGCGCGACCGCGGGCGTGACGATGTAGCCGGTGAGGTAGAGCTCCGGGAAGGCCAGCAACTGCACCCCGTGCCCCGCCGCCAGGGCGCAGACGCGCTCCAGCCGCGCCAGGTTCTCTTCGAGGGCCTCAGGGGTGCCGGCGCTGCCGCTGCCCTGCCAGATCCCCAGCCGCAGCCCCTCGCCGGCGGCCGGCGGCTGCGGCCGCACCACGCAGTGCAGGCGGTGATCGGGAACCATGGGGAGCTTCATGCCGGCAGGCTCCAGGGGTTGAGGCCCAGGTCGGCGCCGATGCGGTGGGCGCAGGCGAAGCCGCTGAAGGCCACCGCATTGAGGCCCTGGCCGGGGAAGCAGGAATCCCCCACGCAGTAGAGATCGGGGATGGCGGTGCGGTTGAAGGGCATCGGCAGCAGGCCGGGCAGCCGCAGGGCCGGCACCGGCCCGTAGCTGCCGCCGTGGCGGCCCAGGAAGCGGCGGTGGCTGCGGGGGGTGCCGATCTCCCGGTGGGTGATCGCCCCCTCCAGCCCCGGCAGGATCGCCTCCAGGCGGCGGATCAGGCGGGTGGCGGCGGCCTCCTTGGCGGCCCGGTAGGCCCCCGGGGCGAGTCCCTGCCAGGGGGCCATCTCCGAGGGGGTGAAGGTGTGCACGATGTGGTGGCCGGCCGGGGCCAGGGAGGGATCCAGCAGCGTCGGGATCGAGACGAAGATCACCCCCTGCTCGGCCTCCATGTCCTCCCAGCGCTCCAGCAGCAGGTGGTGGACATGGCTGCCGGGGGGGATCGCCTCGGCCTTCACCCCCAGATGCAGGGAGAGGAAGGAAGAGGAGGGCCTGTAGCGCCGCCGCCAGGTCTGCTCGGCCTCAGGGGTGTGGGCCTCGTCCACCAGGGAGCCGAAGGTGTCCCAGCGGGTGGCGTTGCTCACCACCCGGCGGGCGCGGATCTCCTCGCCGCCGGCCAGCTTCACCCCCACGGCCCGGCCGTTCTCCAGCAGCACCTTCACGACCCGCGAGCGGTAGTGGATGGCGCCGCCATGGCGGCGCAGGCCGGTCACCAGCTTCTCGGCGATCACCCCGACGCCGCCTCTGGGGTAGTTGATGCCGCCGGCGTGGCGATCGGAGAAGACCATGCCGGCGTTGATCATCGGCGTGCGATCGGCGGGCATCACCGACCAGCAGAAACACTCCATGTCGATGAACTTGAGCAGGGCCGGATCGCTGATGTGCGCACGGGCCACGGCGCCCACGTTCACCGGCAGCCAGCGGGCCAGCCCCAGGCAGGCCAGGGGCGCCTGGAAGAACACCTTGGCCAGGTAGGCGGGGTCCTCGAGCGACAGCAGCGGCATGGCGTCGAGGCAGTTGAAAACCTGCCAGCAGGTGTCGTAGAAGGCGCGGATCCCCTTGGCCTCATGGGGAAACAGGGCGCTGAGATCGGCGATGAAGCGTTCGTAGTCGCGGTCGACCGCCACCGACAGGCCGCCGGGCAGGTGGTAGGCGAGTTGGGCGGGGTCGGGAATCGTGTCGCAGTGCTCGCCCACATCCGCCAGGGCCCGGGTGAGCAGGTTGGTGTGACCCTTCTCGCCGAAGCCAAAGATCATCGAGGCGCCCACATCGAAGGTGTAGCCCTCACGCCGGAAACTGCCGCCACTGCCACCGGGGATCAGGTAGCGCTCCAGCACCAGCACCTTGGCCCCCTTGGCCGCCAGCTGGCTGGCGGTGACCAGCCCGCCGATCCCTGAGCCGATCACGACCACGTCCCAGGGGCGGCCATCGGCCGCGGTGAGGGGGGCGGCGGCGGAGGAAGGGACGGTGACGGTCACCGGAACCAGGCGAACGGGGGCGGCCCGACCCTAGGAAGCGATCAGCCCGCCACGGCCGCCGGCACGGCGCTGCTGGCGCCAGCCTGGCGCTGGGTGTCCCAGGCGGCCAGATCCGCCAGGGCCCGGTCGCGGTAGGCGCCATAGCGGCGGCGTTTGTCGCGGATGCGCTCCGGCAGCTCCGGCATCAGGCCGAAGCTGGGGGGCATGGGCTGGAAGCCCCCCTTGCGGGCGCCGTGGCTGCGCTCGGCCTCACTGATGAAGGCCAGCAGGGCACCGGCCATGGTGGTGGGCGGCAGGCTCAGGGGCGGCAGGCCCCGCACCAGGCGTACGGCATTGGTGCCGGCCAGCCAACCGCCCGCCACCGCGGCGGCGTAGCCCTCGGTGCCGGTGATCTGGCCGGCGGCCAGCAGGGTCGGCCGCTGGCTGAACTGCAGGGTGGGCTGCAGCAGCTCGGGGGACTCCAGGAAGGTGTTGCGGTGCATCACCCCGAAACGCACGAAGGTGGCGCTCTCCAGGCCGGGGATCATGCGCAGCACGCGCTGCTGTTCGCCCCATTTGAGGTTGGTCTGGAAACCGACGAGGTTCCAGAGCTGGCCGTCCTTGTCCTCCTGGCGCAGCTGCACCACCGCATGGGCCCGTTTGGCCCGGCGCACGTCTCGGTCGTGCAGGTCGCCCCAGCGCGGATCCCAGAGGCCGATCGGCTTGAGGGGGCCGTAGCGCATGGTGTCCTCGCCGCGGCGGGCCAGCTCCTCGATCGGCAGGCAGCCCTCGAAGAAGGTGGCGCTCTCCTGCTCGAAATCCTTCAGCTCCGCCTTCTCGGCCTCCAGCAGGGCGGTGCGGAAGGCGATGTACTGCTCCCGGTCCATGGGGCAGTTGATGTAGTCGGCGTCGCCCTTGTCGTAGCGGCTGGCCCGGAAGGCCACCGACAGGTCGATGCCCTCCCCCTCCACGATCGGGCTGGCGGCATCGAAGAAATGGCAGGACTCCCGGCCGGTGAAGCGAAGCAGGTCGTCGGCCAGGGCGGCGCCGGTGAGGGGGCCGGTGGCGAGAACGGCGATCTCTTCCGGGTCCGGCAACGCCAGCTGCTCGCGCCGCTCGACCGTCACCAGGGGATGGGCTTCGACGGCGGCCGTGAGGGCGGCGCTGTAGCGGCCCCGATCGACGGCCAGGGCGCCTCCGGCGGGCACCGCGTGGACATCGGCGGTGCGAATCACCACCGATCCGAGGCGCCGCAGCTCCTCCTGGAGCAGGCCGGCGGCCCGGTCCGGGGAGAGGGAGCCGAAGCTGTTGCTGCAGACCAGTTCGGCGAAATCGCCGCTGTGGTGGGCCGGGGAGGGGCGCACGGGCCGCATCTCCACCAGCCGCACCGGAATCCCGGCCTCGGCGATCTGCCAGGCGGCTTCGGTGCCGGCCAGGCCGGCACCGATGACGACGACCATCAGGCGCGGGCGCGCTTGAGCATCAGTTGCAGCTGACCCACGGCGGCGCGGCCGATGTTGAAGGCGGCCCAACCCACGGCCAGGAGGATCGGAGCAGCGACGAGCAGCAGCCGGAGGTCCATGGCGGGGGAGGGGAAAACGTTGGCGGGATCCTAACGGAGTCCAGCGTGAACCTCCGCCAGCTGGCGATAACGATGCGCATGCTGTCGCTGGGCCTCGATCGCGGCGGGATCCAGCTGGCGTTTCACCACCGCCGGAGCCCCCATCACCAGGGCGCCGGCGGGCACATCCCGGGTGACCACCGAGCCCGCCGCCACCAGGGCCCCGGCCCCCACCGTGACGCCGTTGAGCACGATGGCGCCGATGCCGATCAGGCAGCCGTCCTCCAGCGTGGCGCCATGGACCACGGCCCGGTGGCCGATGGTCACATCGGCGCCGATGGTCACCGGCTGGCCGGGATCGCCGTGCAGCACGGCGCCGTCCTGCACGTTGCTGCCTTCCCCCACCCGGATGGCGCAGACATCCCCCCGGGCCACGACGGTGGGCCAGAGGCTGGCCCCCGCCGCCAGCTCCACATCACCGATCACCACCGCCGACGGGGCCACCCAGGCGGCGGCGTCGATGCGGGGGGCGTCCCAGCGGCTGGGCCAGACGTCGCGACGGGTCATGGGGCGGGGCCTCGATGGGGGGTCAGGGTGCGGCGGCCGGTGGGCTTGGAGAGGGTCACCGCCGGGTGATAGCTTCCCCAGCGACGGGTCGCTAGCTCAGCGGTAGAGCATTCGGCTTTTAACCGACTGGTCCTGAGTTCGAATCTCAGGCGACCCATCCCAACCACCGCAAGGGATCTCAGCCAAACACCTCTCCTGGACAGAGGTTTGGCCGACTCCATACCCCTCTCAGTACGTGTCAGTGCGTTCGCGTACGTTCGAGTGCGTTCAGCTTTTTTCCCACTAAGTGGGAAGCGTCGGCAGACTGGGATGAGGTCGACCGGGGTGACCCATGCGTGCGAAGACCGGCTTCATCCAGGCCCAGACCCGGCTCAAGCTCGCGGCCTGCGCCTACCGGATCGAGCAGCGTGACAACACCCCCTACGTCCGTGTCTATTGCTTGCGGGACGAGAGGCGGAAACGCACTGCCCGCCGCTTCCGGGCCGACGACGACGACGCCTGCCAGGAGCTGGCCAATCTTCTTCTTCAGGCCGACGCCGACCTCCGCCGTGGTGGGCCCGGCCTGGACTGGGATGCTCTCGACACTGCCGGAAGCATTCACAGCGGCGCCAGGTACAGCCAGACCTGGGGGAGCATCCGGCGGCTGATCATGGCTGACATCGCCCCAGGGGGGATCAAGGCCAGGGACAAGAGCCACCTGGCTTGCTTCAGGGATGGCGGCTACTTCGGCAAGACCTACGCCGACGACATGGTCGCCCTTCCCGAACACCTGGAGCGTTATGCCCTGTTCACGGCCTCCTCCCTGCTCCAGCACCAGCAGGACCCGGCCGTGCTGCTGGTCCCCCGCCCGTACAACGCCAAGGGCTTCGCGGGGATCCTCCAGCTCGTCAACCACCTTGCTGTGCGCGAGGTGGCCATCGCCACCCCGGGCCTGCGGGCCAAGCTGGCCGGCCTGCGGAAGGCCGCCGGTCGGCAACGGAGCGCGGCGCCCCGGTTCATCCCTGAGACCGACGACGTCCAGGAGTGGCTTGATCAACTCCAGGCCCTCGACCCGCTGCGCGGCTGGGTGATGGCGATGATCGCCACCTACGGCCTGCGCCCCCACGAGGTCTGGCACCTGGACAGCCTTCCTGGAGAGAGGCCAGAGGACCCCACCCTGGTTGAGGTTGGAGCGTTCGAGGCCCAGGCCGGTGGTAGCGACACGAAGACCGGTCACCGCTTCGCCCTGGCGCTGCCTGCGGATTGGCTCGCCCGCTACCGGTTGAACGACCTGAAGCACTCTCGGGCGATGCTCGCGGAGCTTCGGCGGCGACATCCGATCCGCACGATCGAGCTACCCGATGGCTCGGTGCAGTTCTGGAACAACGCCAGCCTGGGCCACCTGGTCACCCACTGGCTGCGCAACAAAGGCCGGGAGGACCGGGAGCTGCCCGTCAAGCTGTTCGGTTGGCACCAGCCCCGGCAGCTCCCTGGCCAGCCGAAGCCGAAGCGAATCAAGAAGCGGGCCAAGGCCTACGACTTGCGCCATGCCTGGGCGCTGCGGGCGAAGGCGACGACCACTTGGTCGGCGGCCCTGAAGGCGGCGTCGATGGGGCACAGCGAGGCCGTCCATGCCCGTCGCTACCTGGTCGAGGAGCAGTCGGCCCACAAGTTGGCGAACATGTTGCGCCTGCGGGCCTTGGATGAAGGGGGCGGTTTTTCTACGACACGCGGCATGCCGGCGGAACGTGAGCTTGCGACTGACTTCTCAGAAGCTGTTGATCCGGAGCTTCTTGCGCTGGCCCGGCGGCTGAGGGCTGCAGGCGTGGCCTGATCCAGTCGACGGGGACGCTCTCGGCGGCAGACCTCGCTCTATTGGGACCAGGTCCAGAGGACAGGCTGGCCGACTCCTTCCAAGTTGACGTACAAGGCACAATGGGCGTAGCGTCGTTGTACAGCCGAGTCGATCAGTGGGCCAATTCGTCAGCTACCTCCGCCTCAGCCGGGAATCGAAGGGCGGTGGTAACTACGGACTGGACGCCCAGCGCCGTGACCTTGACCTGTTCCTCGGCCAACTCTGTCCCGACGTCGCCGGCTGCACCGAGATCGGGACCTACACCGAGATCCAGAGCGGCGCCGACGACCATCGCCCCGAGTTGGCGAAGGCCATCGCCCACTGCAAGCGAGAGGGCGCAACCCTGTTAGTCGCCAAGCTCGATCGGCTGTCCCGTCGCGTCAGCTTCATCGCCAGCCTTCTGGAGCTGAAGGACCTGGAGTTCAAGGTCGCTGCGATGCCAAACGCCGACCGCTTCCAGCTCCACATCTATGCCGCCTTGGCTGAGCAGGAGCGGGCCTTCATCAGTGCCCGTACCAAGGCCGGCTTGGCCGCGGCGAAGGCGCGTGGCGTCAAACTCGGTGGGCTGCGGCCTGGTACCAAGGTTGCCAACCGGGACCGGCTCGATGCGGCCACTGTCCGTTCAGAGAACCTTCGCCCTCTCCTCGCTGCCCTGCAGGCCCAGGGTGCCAGCCTCCGTGACATGAGCCATGCCCTTGCCGGTGCCGGCGTCACTACAAGAACTGGAGGCCCCCTCAGTGCCTCCGGGGTGAAGAACCACCTCCTGCGTCTCCGTCTGCTCCACAGGCACGTCGGCTTCGACTAGGCCGATGGTGCTCTGGTCCAGAACCCTCAGCGAAATGGATGTTGAGCAGCCCGGCGATGAGCTGGCTTGATCTCGGTCCTTCCCGACTGGAGCGTCCGTCCCGTGACTTTGGGGACTGGCTCTTCAATACTTCGAAAAGCCAGGCCTGCTTCAGAGTTGTGTCAACCGACGGACTAGATCAGTCGAGCCATCCGGCAGGGATGCTGGAAAGATCAACCCTGGCGTATTGCGCCAGTTCCGTCATGGTGACACCAGTCCTGTGGATTCTCCCGAACTGCTTGAGGTAAAGAGGGCCGAGTTCAGGATTGGAGGAACGGTGAAGCGACGCCCCGTGTTCCTTGAACTTCGCCTTACTGTGCTCCAGCAAGTTCATCCTGAACGCGCTCTTCTGCTTGGCTGTTGGCATTGGCCTGATTCTGAACAACACTCCATTCTACCGACGACTTCCGGGTCACCCCTGCCAACCGCCCTTGAGCGCGCGGATGGGGTTCACCGAATTCGCAGACCGCCGGTTCGGCCTCGGCGGCCAAGGCGATTCGGGGCGGCTGACGTCCTAGTCGTCCCAGGCTGAACTCATGATCCAGGGGAGGGCAGATGGCGTGCAGCAGCAGGGCGACGTCAAAGGCGGCCAGGGTCGAGGGCATCGAGGTCGGGGCAGGGTGAGGTGGCCGGCAGGGTCTTTCGAGGCTCTGCCGCCTCTGCGGGGCCGTCGATGGCCCATCGCCCCCCTCAACAGTCAGACAGTTGCCACGTCCTTGGAGCCGATTCCGAAAGGACTGGGCTGACTACAGCACCTAGCTGATTTGGAGACAGACCGCAGAGTGTGGCCACAGAGGTCACGCCCTCGCTTCACAACGTCCACCACCTGAATGGGCTTCACCTATCCCGTCCTGCCGCCGAGAACTCCCGAGCAATTCCAGGCCTGGCTCGCTGCGGTGGAGGAGCTGGCTGCCGGCGGGATCCCCCGGGACCTTGCAGAGGCCTCCATCAGGGTTGGCATTGCTCCGGAGCAGGAGCAGGGATGGGCCAGAGCCGAGCGCAGGGCGGCTGAAGGATCCAGACCAGGGCAAGCCGCGGAAATGCGCCGCGTCAACCGGTGGACTCGGCAAGCGCGTCAGATCGCAGCGACATGCGGGATCGGCTTCTACGGCGTCAAGGTGGTCCATGGCGTGATCAAGCCAGAGGCTGCCTTTTCGACCATGCGGCGCCCCCGAGGGGTCGATGGTCCCCGTTACGACAGCACCGGCATCTCTGCGGCGGACCGGCTCTACTTGCCGATCGTCCCCCTGCGCATGGCGGCAGGGTTCTTCCCCAACGTCTTCAATCTGGAGACCTACTCCCCGGACCAGTTCTGGACGTACGTCCTGGGCCACCCTGAAGTCGGCATCTTCCTGGAGGAAGGGGCCAAAAAGACCCTGGCCAGGTTCAGCGCGGGCTGTGTCGCCATCGGTCTGGGGGGTATCGACGGCGGCTTCCAGGTCGGTAGCGGCGGCAAGCTGCAGTCCTTCCTGAAGAAGCTCGCCAAGGGTGGCCGCCAGATCATCGTCCAGTTCGATCGGCCCGGAGCCAAGGAATCGGAGATCAGGGCGGGTAAGCGGATGGTTCGCGCTTTGCGAGCTGCTGGAGCGGAGGCACGGCTGGCCCTCTGGGGAGATGCACTGGGCAAGGGCACCGACGACGTTCTCGCCAACCTGCTTGATCTCCACCGGCTCGCCATCGAGGACTTCGAGCTGCTGCCGCAGGCGCTTCGAGATCGCGTAGAGGACTACCTGCGCGTCAATCCTGATCCTGCGGTCGCCCTGGCGAAGTTGACCAGTGCGGAGGTGATCCCGGACACAGTGGCTCCGCAACGTCTGACCATGCCCCCCTGGAACAGGATTGCGTCGGTGTTCCAGAAGGAGCACATCCTTGATGGCCTCGGCCTCGACGAGGAGGGTTCTGGCACCTGGGAGGGCGGTTACACCTTGGCGATCGCTGGTGCCACCGGGACAGGAAAAACCGAAGCCGTGCTGGCGGCAAGGGATTCGCTTGTGGAGGCTCACCCAGCCCTGAAGATCCTCACGATCTGCCCGACCTATCGAGCTTCCTTGGCGGGGAAGTACGCCGAGCAATTCGGTGTGCCTCTGATTCGGGGCAAGAAGGTGATCAAGGCCGGGGCTTCCCACCCAGGTGCGACGTTCTGCCTGGAGTCCAGCCTTCGCCCAGGAGGGCTGGCCGACCTTTGCAGGCGATTGGACGACGGCGGCCGCGCCCTGATGTTGCTTGACGAAGTCGATCAGGTGGTGGCCTCCCTGTTGTGCGGCGGCACCGAGGCACTGGTGCAGAACCGCCGCGAAACCTTCGACTGGCTCTTGCAGATTCTTGGTCACCGGAACGTCCTCACGGTTGCCGCCGACGCGGGCCTGAGTGACATGACCATCGACTTCCTGGAACGGGCGACCGGCCGCTCGGTGCGACTGATCTCGACGTCGTTCACCTGGCCGAAGTCCGTTGTCCTGGTCGACCACAAGGCCGGTCTCGCCAAGGCCCTCCAGGCGGCCGCTGATGGAAGCCCGGTCCGCATTGCAGTTGCGACGCCGAAGCGCGCGGCCGAGGTCGTGGAGGCCCTCGCCGAGTTCATTCCCATCGGAGAGATCCTCTCGATCACGGGTGAAAACTCTGGCGAGCCTGAAGCCCTGGCCTTTGTCCGCGATCCTGATGGACAGGCGCCACGGTGGAGGGCCCTGGTGCACACACAAGCACTGGTGAGTGGGGTCTCGTTGACGGCCGGCCACTTCCAGGTGGTTGTCTGCCTGCAGGATCACGCCATTGGCCCTGGAGACGTCGTCCAGCTCCTGAACCGCGATCGACGGGCCCAGAAGCGTTATCTGGCTCTGCGGCCAACCGTGCCACAGGCTTGTCCAGGCCATCGGATCAGCGATCCTGCCGGTGTGGCTCGGTACTACAGCGACCTTGCGCAGCAAGCGAACCCAGAGCGATTCATCACCGACCTCCAGTCGATGCCGCCGTGGCTGAACGGGCTGATCACCAGACTCGAAGCGCAACAGGTTGCCGAGGCGCTCAACAGCGAGTCAACCCTCCGGCGGATGCTCGCTGAGGAGGGTTATCAGGTCCTTGAAGGCGACGACGCGGAGCCTCCTGGGATCGCCATGGAATCAGGTCCGACCTTGCCGAAAGCGACGCCGAAGGACGACGACCCTGCTGGTCCCGGTGCAGCGCAGATCCTCTGGCAACTTGTGACGGGCGAGATCCTGCTTGATGAGCATCACGAGTACGTCGACCACGTACTGGGCGGAGGACTGCCAACAGATCGGATCCGTGCAGACCTGACGGAGAAACTGTGCCTGGCTCGAATCCTGGGGCTCGACAAGCTGGCAACGCTCGGGGGGAGCTACAGCGCCAATTCCCTGGAGGTGCAGACGACGTGGGCGGCACTCTGCAATGCCGACCCACCCCTGCGTCAACGCTTGACCAGAGCTGGTTTCTTCCAGAAGAAGACGATGATCCCAGGGTGCGACCGTCGGGAGTTGGTGCCGCCCGTGAACTTGCGGACCATCGGCGCCCTGCTTTCCAAGGTCGGCGGGAAGCAGGAGCGGGTGGGAAGGAAGGGGGCCAGTGGCAAGGACGGCTCACTGTTCAGGGTGACCCAGGACCTTGGTATCCAGGGGTAGAGAGTGTCACCAAATACCCCAGGGGGAATGTCGCTCTATAGGGAGCGAAGCGACTAAGGGGGGTATCTGGTTGCACTGGCTTAGCCCTGAGGTTTCCCCCAGATCGGACTCTCTTGAGGGAATTAGAGCCCAGCTCTCCAATGGTCCGCTGGCTGCCCCTTCCAGACCCTCTTCCACGGAGCGATGGGCCGAGGCCTGATTGTCAGCGCCCGCCGAGGATCACCCTCACCGCCGAAGCCCTGGGGGCCTGCCGGGCCTGACTCCGCTCTATGCACCTCTGAGCGAAGGCCATCGTTCCCATGGCCTGCTCTGCCTCGGTGAGCCTGCCGTAGGCATGCCCCAGTGCCTCGCCCACAGCAGCGTCCACCCGGATCTTCAGGAGGATGGCCTGGTGGCGGTTGCGCACGCCTCGGGCCCAACGGGGATCGACCTTGGCCTCCTTGACCAGCCATCGGGCGAGATCGTCCCCGGCCACCCTGGAACGCCAGCGGAGCCTGTGGAACCTTGCCATTACTGCCCTCGTCCGCAGGTCTTTCGCCCGCGCCGTCAAAGCCGACGTCGTCATGCGTAAGGCCCCCTGGGACAGATCAGCCGCACCGCCGCCGATCTGGGAGGCCGCCGGAGCTGCTGCCGGTGCCAGGCCTCGCCCTGCGCTTCGCGATTCGCCACCGTGCAGGACGGAGTGTTCACACCATGTCCTCCAGGAACTCCGACCCCACTCCGCCGCTGCTGATCAGCAGGTGATCCCGTGCCCGGGTGCAGGCAACGTAGAGCAGATGCCGCTCGGTGGCGTACACCTCATCGAGGTCGGAGTCATCGGTGATGGCTTCGATGCGCGAGGGGCTGGGGATGATGTCTTCATCGCAGGCCATCACGACTACGGCCCGGAACTCCAGCCCCTTGGCCAGGTGCATGGTGGAGAGGGAGGCCTTGGTTCCCAGTCGGATCGAGGTTGATGTGAGCCGCTCGAAGGGGATCTCGGCTAGCTCCAGGGCAGCCTGGGCCCTGGGCAGCTCGGCTTCGCTGCGGACGAAGAACCCTATCTCGCGGGGGATGATCCCCTTGGCGATGATCTCCTTGAGCCAGGCGGCCACCTGCTCGATTTCGGCCTCGGGGTCGTCCGATTGAACGATCAGGGGCTCCGGCCCGTTGAAGACCGACACAGCCCCTCGGCGATCCTGGACATTGCCATCCAGATCACGTCCTTCGGGATCGAGCAGTTGATCGGCGTGTTCGCGGATCTGGTGGGAGGTGCGGTAGTTGATCTTGAGGGTGCGGGAACGCCCTCGGATGTCGACCCCGTAGTGGGTCCAGGAGAAGGGCTGCTGGAAGATCCGCTGGCCCAGATCCCCCGCGAAGAACAGACCGTTGCGGCGGGTGCCGCCGATGGCGGCGATCAACCGCAGTTGCCCCGCCGTGATGTCCTGGCATTCATCGACAACGATGTGCTGGTACGGGCTGGCGCCGTTCTGCAGAACCCGTTCGGCCGCCCGATGGAACAGTTGATGCCGGGTGATCTGGCCCCGCCGCTCCAGCTCCTGCAGCACCGCCTCGAACGATTGCCATAGGAGCCTCCGCTTCGGTTCCGCCAGCCGAGACTTCCTCCCCAGGCGCCTGACATCGCGGTAGGCCTCCCAGTCGGATAGGTGGAAAGCATCCACGATCTCCCTGAACTCCTCGATGGTGAAGCGTTCGCCGTAGCGGCTGCTGATCTCCCCAGGGGCGTGATCGATCAACAGTTGGTCGAGATCAGGATCGGGGATCAGGTTGGGCTTGCCGATCTGGGCCCCGTAGATCCGCTCACCGAGCTGGCCCATCGCGAGCACATCGATGCGCTCGGCCAGGAAGGGTTGATCGGCGATCAGGCGGTTGAGCTTGTCCTGGAGCAACGCCGCCAGGGGTTCGGAAAAGGTGGTGAGCAGCAGCCTGCTGTCAGGTTCACTGCGGGCCAGATACACAATCCTGTGCAAGGCCACCACGGTCTTGCCCGTGCCGGCGGAACCTTGCACCTTGGTGGGTCCGTTGAACTCCCGCTCCACCCAGTCCCGCTGGGCAGGGTGGAGGAAGATGATCCAACGCTCCCAGGGGTAGTCGAGGGCTCGGGCAAGCTCCTCTGCGTTGACGAGGGTGCGGAACCGCCGCTGGGCATCCGGGTGCTGGAAGGGGTCCCCCTGATCAGGCGGCACCACCTGGGGCTTGGCCGGCCTGCTGCCCGTCGCCAACTCCAGCATCGCTTCTGCGGCTTCTCCCGGCAGGTGCTCCACCAGCTCCAGGAGCTGGTCTTCTGTGGCCACGAGCAGATCGGCCAGCCACTCCTCAGGAACGCCGTAGCTGAGCAGCTCGGCTTGATGGAAGCCGGCCAGGGGACGGAGAGGTTCAGCCTCAAGAGGAGCGGCTGAGGGCGCAGACGGTTCGGCCTGAGCCGGCTTCGGCACGTAGTGGGGGATCTCGATCTCTCGCACCGTCTCCCTGATCTCCACCAACTGGGCCGCTCCGGTGACGGGATGGGTTTCCAACTTGCGCCGGTAGGCCCATTCGTAGGCGTCGTCGTGATGGTCGACGTAGCAGAGCAGCAGGCTGCTCTCGATGCGGTGGAAGATCAGACGGATGTCCCGGTTCACCCGGGCCGACCAGAAGTTCTTGTCCTTGGTGCGATCGATCCGATGCACCTGCAGCCCAGGAGTGGCTGGGTTGGTCTGCAGATCGAAGGCAGCGGTCTTGGCAGCCCGCTGATCCTCGCCAGTGAGACGTTCGAGGCTCTGCTGGAAGGTGTCGGCGATCCGGAACTCCATCAATCGATCTTGTAGACCTTCATCACCTCATCCCCCAGGTGGTTGATCACCTTGACCGCGATCCGACCGGTCTCAGGCTTTGCGAACGCCACGGAGGTGTCGCTGTTGAGCGAGGCCCAGGATTCGGCATCGATCTCGGCCTTGAGCGAAGTCTTGAGACTCTTGTAAGGGTCGTTCTGGCCGAGGAAGTAGGCCTGGCGCACAAAGAAGCTCTCGCCGTTGTAGTCGGAGTCGATGAACCAGCAGGCGATGCCATCGGCGTCGTCGCTGCGGATCTCGCCGGTGGAGGGGTCGAACACATCGACGCCATTGATCCGAACCTGGATCTGATCGGGCTGGCCATCGGCACCAGGGACATCAAGGATGTCGATGTCGGGCTCCCCGAAGATCACGAACAGGTTGCCCTTGCCGGTGTTCTTGAGGTCCTGCTGCATGTGCAGATCCGCGTTCATGCGGGCCTTGAGTACGGGCAGGGCGCCGAGCTTGGTGAATTCGGTGGTGTGGGCCTCGTAGTTGAAGGCGCAACTGATCAGCACATCAAAGCCGGCGTCGGCTGCCTCCCTGGCCGCCGCCACCAGATCACTGCGGGACACGGTGCCGAACTCCGGGCCAATGAAGATGCCCGCCGTCTTCTGCTGCTCCCTGCCTGCGACAGACTCGGTGGTGCTGCCCTTGCCGCAGATGTACTCGCCGGGCCAGGGCTCCAGGGAATCGAAGCTGATCTTGTCGTCCTTGTGGGCCTGCTGCACCCCAGCCACCTTGAGCGTGTCGAGAATCACCTGGGCAAAGTCAGCAGCACCAAGCGCAGTCGCTCCCACCTTGAGTGGGTCGGTGATGCTGTCGTCAGCCTCGACGATCAGCGAGCGGTGGGGGCTGAGGCTCTCCACGGTGAAGGGCCCGGCCACGCGCACCTTCTTGTTGTCGCTGTAGGGCTTGTCGTAGAGGAACTCGAACTCGGCCTTGGCGGCAATCGACTTATCGATCTCCTGCTGCCGGCCAATGCGGGCCTGCCACCATTCCGCGTGCAGAGTCTTCGCCGCGTCCGGCCACTGGGCTTCAGCCTCACGAGGAATCTCCCACCCTTGCCAGGTCTTACCCAGCGAGGTGTTCAGCTTTTCCCGGAGCGGCTCCAGCTTCGCCTGCCACTTTTCCCAGATGACATCGATCTCGGAGTTGTTGGCGATCGACTTGAGCGTGATGTGCGGCACGCGCTCATAGACGAAGCCCTGGCGAATGTTCCCATGCACGGGCTGTGAACTCGGTGCGGCGCGGGTGACTTCAGCTTCCTTGAGCTGGCCCTCGCGGGAATCGGCCAACAGGTAGAAGGGATACCGCGAGCCCATGATGCGGGCACGGGCCAGCGCCAGCGCCACGCGCGAGGTGTCAATCGTGATCCAGCGGCGGCCCCATTGCTCAGCGACGGTAGCGGTGGTGCCGGAACCGCAGGTCGGGTCTAGCACGAGGTCACCGGGATCGGTAACCATTAACAGGCAGCGTTCGACGACTTTAGTTGAAGTCTCGACGACATATCGCTTATCCGAAGCAAATCCAGCGATGCTTGTATCGTCCCAGTTGTCAGAAATTGGGAATGCGCGATAATCGTCGAAATACCGCACGTAATACAGGTTGCTTGCTGCTCCTTGAACGCGATCGGCCTGTAACAACCGCCCGATTGAGGATTCCTGGGTTTTCCAGTAACCCTTTGGATAGAAGTCGCGCCCCTGAAACCGGACGTTGTAGCGCGTTCCGGGACTTTGACTTGTCAGGTTGTCGATCCGAAATACTCGCTCGCCTTCCGGTAGCTCTGCTCCTGCTTGTTCAGCATCAGTGAGTGAGCGCGTGAATCCACCAACCAGACGAGCGTTGTTATAGGCACTACCTCCATCGCCTTGAAGGTTCTTTCTCTTCAGCGGTTGTCGGTACTTCGCCTTCGGACGGTCCTTTGCGAACCAGAGGATATAGTCAGATACTGAGGCGAGAAAGTTGTCAGTTTGCCCAGTAGTTTTGATGAATGTGATTAGGCGGACGAAGTTCTCGTCCCCAAATACCTCATCCATCACCGCCCGGACCCGATGGATGTTTTCATCACTAATCTGCACGAAGATGGAGCCGGAATCTGTGAGTAGATCGCGGGCGACGGTCAGCCGATCCCGCAGGTAGGTGAGGTAGCTGTGGATGCCGTCGCGCCAGGTGTCGCGGAAAGCCTTGACCTGTTCTGGCTCGCGGGTGATGTGGTCAGCCTTGCCGTCCTTTACGTCGCGGCTGGTGGTAGACCACTGGAAGTTGCTGTTGAACTTGATGCCGTAGGGCGGGTCGAAGTAGATGCACTGCACCTTGCCCCGCAGCCCCTCGCGCTCAGCCAGTGATGCCATCACCTGGAGAGAATCTCCCAGGATCATGCGGTTCGACCAGTTCTGATCGTGCTGATAGAACTCAGTCTTGGCTTCCTCCGAGGGAAGTCCGTTGAAGGCGGCGAACAGATCGATCTGCTGGGTGTTGTCCTGCTCGGTGGTCTTGGAGCGTTTCTTCAGGTCATCGATCAGCACCTTGGGGTGCACCTTCTCCTGGATGTAGAGCGGTGGTGCCGCCACCATCAGGTCCGACCAGTCGAGCAGATCCTTGCCGCGCCAGACGAGCTGAGGGTCGAGATCCTCATTGCGGCGCACATAGGCCACCTTGAGGAGGTTCTTCTCGTAGGCCTGCACTAGGGGCTGGTACTCGGCCGTGGGGATGTTCTTGCGTTCAGCCTCCTCGTGAATGAAGCTCTCGATCTGCTTGCGCTCGGCTGGTTTCTTCGCCATCTCAGCCCACCTCCTTCGCCAGCACGGTGCCGATCACACCAGCCACTTCTGCTTCCACCTTCGCTGCAAAGTCGCCATCCATCTCCAGCACATCCCTGAACTCGGCAAAGGCCCAGCGGCCGAACTTGCCGGTGTTGTTCACCCCCGGCACCCAGAACGCCTCCATCGTGTTGTGCTTGTCCTTGGCGTCCTCACCTCGATAGCCCTTCACTTCGCACACCAGATTCAAGAGATCATCGTCGCCATGGCCATCCTCCACCTTGGCAATGAAGTCGGGGATGTAGCGCCTGATGGTGGACATGTAGTTGTAGGGCACCTCGAAGCCGAGGCCCTGGTTCTTCACGTAGCTCCTTACCTGCGGCTGGCTCTCCAGCACGCGGCAGAACTCCTGCTCCCAGGTGCTGTCGCAGATGGCCCAGTTCACGTGGCTCTTGCGTGAATCGGTCTGCCAGCGCAGGGTCTTGGAGGTGGTGAAGTTCACTGTGCGCGTGCTGCCGGTGGGGTTGTAGGGATCGATCATGGCCAGGATCTTCTTGTCGTCTCCAGCCGAGAGCATGATGGCCGACACAATGCGGTTGCAGGCCATGTCAGCGATCTCCTTCCAGAGCAGTAGGCCTTCCGTCATTCCTCCCTTGCACTCCAGGCACTGATCGAGCCACAGGCGCACGATCTTCTTCATCGGCAGGATCAGATGCAGCTTGGGTGCATCACCCGCATCCCGATACTTCGTGTACACCAGGTGCTTAGCCAGGTTCATGATCACTGTGGAGCGCCGCACCTTTTTGGTGTGCTCCAGGGTAAGCACCACCCCATCGCCAATGATCCCCTGGTTGCTGGTTTGCCCTGGTCCCACCAGATCAGGCGAGAGCACGAGGACGTGATCCTTATGGAACTCAGCCCTGGCCACCTCATCAGGCAGCTCCACTCGATACCCGAGCACGTTCGGGAATCTGATCTCGGCGGCATCCCGCTCCGGGCTCACAGCAAACACCCGGATCGTGGGCTTGGGCTTGTTGATCGGCGCCTGCACCGCCTGGGCGGTGAAGTCGAAGGGGATCCCGAAGATGTCGGCGTACTCCACATCGAACCGGGGTGGCTCCTTCTCCTGGTTCAGCTCATAGGACTGACGCCGCAGGGCCCGGCCCACCACCTGCTCGCACAGCAACTGGGTTCCGAAGGCCCTCACCCCGAGCACGTGGGTGACGGTGTTGGCATCCCAGCCCTCCGAGAGCATCGCCACGGACACCACACAGCGGATGTCCTGCCCCAGCCGATCTGGCTTGCCCACGGTGTTCATCACCTCCCGCAGCAGCTCCGCATCACTGATCGTGTCGGCCGCCGCCCCTGCACCGTCCCGCTCCACCCGCTCCCGGCGGAACAGCTCGATCTCTGCTTCCGCCAGCTCGCGGAAGTTCTTGTCGAGGGCGTCTCCCGATTCCAGTTGTTCGCTGTCGATCAGAAGCGTGCGCGGCCGAGGTAAGGGGTTGTCGTGCTCGTCGTGGTTCCTGAACAGCGCCAAAGCACCCTTGCGGGGCGCCTGATCACCTTGTGGATCTTCGATCTTGTACCCCGACACCCAGTCGAAGACGAGCTTGGAGGTGGCGGTGTTGTTGCATACGATGATGAAGCAGGGCGGCACCTCGATCCCCGCCTCCTTCCACTTGTCGAAGGTCTGCTCGTAGTGGCCGTAGAGGGCCTCCAGGGCCGTCTTGAGTTCGGTGGGAAGGTTCTCCGGATCGAGCGTGGCGCCGGAGCCACGGCCCTTCTTGGGCATCTTGCTCTTGATGTTCTCCCAGAGCTTGCGGAAGCGCGGCATGTCGGCCGCCACGTTGTCGGCCACCGGCACCCTCGGCAGCTTGACGATGCCGCACTCGATCGCATCCATCAGCGAGAAGTCGCTGCTGGTCCAGGGGAAGAGGGTGCCCTCGATGTAGCCCGAGCTGCTCAGGAAGAACGGCGTCGCCGACAGGTCGGTCACGCGGCTGATCCCGATCTTGCGGCTGACAGCCTCCAGTCCTGAGATCCAGAGCCGGGCCGCCTCGCGGTTCTTCTTGGCCTCGGTCTTGTCCTCGGAATCGAGCTTGATGACGGCCTCGTCGTCGCTGAGCGGCTTCTCCCGGTAGCAGTGGTGGGCCTCATCGTTGAGCACCATCACCCGTTTCAACCCCATCAGTTCCGGCATCACCCGCTGGATCATCTGGCCTTCGGTCTCAGTGGTCTGCAGCGGTTCCCCCCTGCCCTGCAGCAGTTGACGGGTGCCCTTGGCCAGCTCCAGCAGCTCCCGCTTGCGGAAGGCGTGGTAGTTGGTGATCACGATCTTGGCCTTGCCCAGATCCGCGAGCATGTCCTGCGGAACCAGCTCCATCCCCTTGAAGTAGCTGTTGGGGTCGTTGGGCTGAAGCACCCGCAGCCGGTCCTTGATCGTGAGGCCCGGCGCCACTACCAGGAAGCCCTTGGTGAACTTCTCGCTGGCCGGGCGGCGAACCGCATTGATCGTCTGCCACGCGATCAGCATCGCCATCACCGTCGTCTTGCCGGCGCCGGTGGCAAGCTTGTGGGCGATGCGAAAGAGGCCGGGGTTGGCCGCATCATTGGCCCGCTCCAGCTCGCTGAGGATGTCTGTGCCCTTCTTGCCGATCTGGGGGGCCACCTCGGTGAGCCAGATCGAGGTTTCCACCGCTTCGACCTGGCAAAAGAATGGCCGCCGGCCGGCGAAGGGGTGGTGCCGCCAGTGCTTGAGCAGCCTGGCCGTTTCCGGTGTGACCCGCCAGTTGGCGTCGCTGGAGTCCCGCCACTCACCGACCAGATAGCGGATCGAGTTGATCAGCTCGGTGACGTCGTACTGCTGGCGCTCATCGGAGAGTCCCTTGTCGTCCTTGAAGACCAGCTCCTTCTGCTCGGCCTTGCCGCCCCGCTTCTTGGGCTTGGGGATCGGCGTGATCAGCTCGCACCGACGCCGTGACTCGACGATGGTCTGCGTGGGTATGCCCTCCACCAGCTCCCAGTGAAGAGCAGGGATCTCGTAGGGGGAGTTGAGGATCGGGTCTGTGAAGAAGCGGTCGCTCATCGTGCGTCCTGCTCCAGTTCACCGAGGCCCGCGCCTGTCAACGTATGGCAGTGATCAGCTCTCGACGGCGTCGGGATAGAGCGTTTACCCACCAGGAACACGAAGAGCTGTGAAGCCGCTCGGGTTATCTTGGCAGGCATCGGTCCCAATGGGGCGAAACAATCTGACGCTTTCGTGGACAGGAAGCGTCTCAGCCAAGGGCAGCGCCCAGGTCGCCGAGATCAACTCGGTCTCCTTCACCCAGCGGTTGCGCGACTCCCGCCCACCCCTTGTGTCTCGTGATCGTCCGCGAATTGTGGTTGATTCGGCTTCGATGCCCTCTGGGTGCTCACCAAGTACGCCGCCAAGCGGACGCGGGGCCACAGGTTGATGTAAGCCTTCGCTCGGGCGAACTGCGTGTTCCGCGGCAAGCCGGGTTGATTGATCGTCGACTACCTCGGTGTTGGCGACAGGAATCGAGCAGGCGGAGACCTTCTCTGAAACCTGGGCGGTGGTGTGAGCGACCTAGGCGCCGCGGAAAGCTGCCAGCCACCCTTGGATCAGACGTTCGCTCCGGCCGGCACCAGCAACACGGCCGCCGCCTGGCCTTCCGGAAGTGCTCGCATGGCTTCCAGTTCGCTTGGCTTGATCCCAAGGCGATTGAGTTCTTCAAGCTGCAACACCTGACTGCAGAGCCGGTCGTGGCTTTCGACCAGGGCGGCGATCTTGGCGAGGCCCTTGGAGAGTCCCTGCTTCACCAGCTTGAAGCGTTGACCGGTGTCCTGGCCCTGGCTGAACGGGCCGATCCTGATATCCTCCACGCCGCTGGTGTCAACCAGAACCTGTGGAATGGAACCATGCCAATCCTCATAGCTCTTGAACGCGTCGCCGAGATGAGGGCGAAGGGCATCGAACAGCTCGCTGGCACTGATCTCCTCGACGCGCTCTCCAGGGGCCTGTTGAATGCGCTTGAAGCCATTGGTCAGCCACAAAATGAAGTTCAGATCCACCTGATCCTTGAAGTCAGGCCTGAGATAGATGGCCCTCCGATAGAGCACGAGATCCAACAGTCTCATCAGGCCTGGGCGTAACTCATCCAGCCCCTGCCGCAAGGTGCGAGCCGCCTTCTCTCCCTCATCGAGGTGAAGGTAGGTCTGAACTTCTGCCACCAGGGCCGTTAACGCCAGCGACACGTACTCCGCGCTGTTGGCCTCGGCCTTGGGAGCACTGCGCAAGGCCTGCTGATTGAAGTACTGCCTGGCTTCATGCAACGTGATCAGGGCCAGCCCCGCCTGTAGCTGACGCATGGCAGGGTCACCCAGTTCCACAGCGTTCAGGCAGGCGTTGACGCCAGCCCTGAGTTTGGCGAGGGCTTGGTCGTCGAGCTTGACGATGACCTGATCGACCTTGGCTTCGATCTGCCTTATCTGGTTGGTGATCTGGTTGAGCTGGGTTATCACCACTGCGAAACCCACCACCGACACGCCCAGGTTCACGGCGCTGAGCATCGGCGCGACCATCTGAGCGGCCGATCCCATCGGCAACTTCGGCAGTGGAGGCTGGCTCAGCACCTTGGCGGCCTCACCGCTTCCACCCTCCCGGAGCCAGGCCACCACCTGCTTGCTGCCGGAATCGCGGACAACACCACCTACCCGCTCGTACACACCTGTCTGAAGACCATTGGCAAGCTCAGCCGGCAGATCGAAGACAACGTTCAGGGGATGCATCAGGTTCAGGCGGTAGGGGGCGTCTTCAATGCGGATCGTGAGCCGTCTGCCCATCGCCGCGGCCAGCCGATGCAAGGTATCGAGCTTTGGCTCCGCCTGGCCGGTTTCCAGGCGGGCGAGCTGGGGCTGCTACACACCGAAGCGGCCGGCCACTTCCCGCAGGCTCCAGCCGTGTCTCTTGCGCAGCTCGATCAATTTGCGCACAATGACGAAGCGGGGCTCCAGGTTGCGGTAGGCCTGCTGAACGTCGGGATCGGCGAGGAAGCCCTCACGGACCTCACGCCAGCCCGGGTGATGGGCTGAGTGGGCAGGGTGGGTCATGCGTCTGTTCAAGGCGGAGGAGATTGCCGTTGGCAAGGAGATTGCGCGTGTCCTTCGTAGCCTTCTCCGAATCTTGCTTCCCCGCCTGGGTGACTGCTGTTCTGGGCCGAGCGGGTTCCGGAATGCTGGCCGGCGACGCCGACTGCCACCGCGTCAATACCACCGCCAACGGCAGCCCCCCGCCCATCCGGGATGGAGAACCCCTCCCTTCGCGCTGGCTTGGCCCGTCGCCAGGGTCATCTGGACCCCCGCCTCGGAACCCTTAGGCAGGAGACCTGGACCCCGGGCGGATGGGGTGGGGGAGCGTATTTCCCAGTAGTTCTTCCCACTCTCCTGGTCGAGCCCAGTAACAGCAAGGAGTCTGTCCTGATTGCCGTGGCCTTTTAACCGACTGGTCCTGAGTTCGAATCTCAGGCGACCCATCCCAATCACCGCAAGAGACCCCAGCCAAACGTCGCTTTGCCGCAGCGGGCTGGATTATCGGTAGGCCTCGCTCCGGTGGCTGACTCCGACCACCAGCACGACAAGCTGCGCATCTTCGATCAGGCAGATCACCCGGTGGTCGCCGACCCGGTAGCGCCATAGGCCGGACAAGTTTGCCGTCAGGGCCTTGCCTCTCTGACGCGGATCCTCGGTCTCCTGCAGGAGCCGGTTCATGTACCGCAAAAGGTTCTGCGCGGTCGAGCGATCCAGCTTCTTGAGCTGGCGCCTGGCCGTTTCAGAGATCCGAAGTGTCCAGGCCAAGTTCTTTCACCACCTCGTCGAGGCTGTAGGTCCTTTCCTGTCCCAGGCGCATCCGTTCCACGGCGGCGGCGCCGAGGTAGGCATCCTCCAGGTCGTCCAGGCCCTGCTCGATCAGCTCCCGCAGATAGAAGGCCTTGGTCCGCCCCGTTTCGGAGGCCAGCCGATCCAGCCGCGCCTCCGTCGCAGGGTCCAGACGAACGGAGGTGGCCATGGAGTCATGTGAATGCGTGTATTCACCCTAGCTGCACCATGCCGCAGCGGACCCCCTTGAGCACGGCCTGCAGGCGGTTGTTGACGCCCAGGGTCTGGAGCAGGCGCTTGGTGTAGGTGCGGGCCGTGGCGTCGCTCACCACCAGCTTGCTGGCGATCTCCCGGTCGCTGAGGCCGCTGGCCAGCAGGTCGAGCACCTCGTACTCCCGCGGGGTCAGCCGGGGGCAGCTGAGGTACGGGAGCTTGCCGGAGCGCAGGGAGGGGCTGCGGTAGGAGTGGTGGCCCATCACGGCGATCACGGCGGCCTGCAGGGGCCGCTGGTCGTCGACGATGTCGGCCTCGGCCACCACGGCCTCCAGCCAGGGGGCGTGCTCGTATTCGGTGGGGATCACGTCCCCGAGGGCCAGCATCACCACCTTGAGGTCGGGATAGAGCTCCTTCGCCCGGCGGGTGAGATCGAAGCCGTTGCCGCTCTCCAGGTGGTCGGTGCAGAGCAGCAGGTCGTAGGGCTCCCGCTGCAGATAGTCGAGGCAGCCCTGCTCGTGGGTGATGGCGCAGCCGATCAGGCGGCGGTCGCTGATGCTCTCGCACAGGGCCCGCAGCAGGAAGCGGCCCTTCATGGCGATCGCCACCTTTCCCCCGGAAGCCACTGAAAGCAGCACCGCATCGAAGGTGTTGCCCTCCAGGCTGCCCAGGAACGGCGTGAGATCCATGGTGGCCAGGCCATCCAGGTCACCCTCATCATCCGTTCCCGCGGGCCGGGATCAGAAGCGGAAGGTGGTCTTCACCAGTCCGCCCAGCTGCCGGAAGGTGGTGCCGGGGGTGGTGTCCTGCCCCAGGGGCCGGCTCAGATAGAAGAGGGCCGGGGTGACGCTGATGTTGTCGGTGACCTGCCACTTGTACCACCACTCCCAGGCAAAGTTGCCGTCCTGGGGCGTCTGACCATCGGCCAGAGCCGTGGCGAAGATGGGCTGGCCCACGGCCATGCCCAGGGCGTTGCCTTTGACGAAGGCGTCGTCCCACTGCAGGCCCACCATCCAGGACTGGCTGGTGCGCAGGGCGCCGGGAGCCTGGGCGGTGTCGTAGCTGGTGCCGTTGATGCCCCAGCCGGCGCTGATGGAGGGAATCCAGCCGGAGTGGGCCGGCTGCCAGTAGCCGCTGACGCCGAAGGCATCGGTGCGGCTGTTGGGGTTGGCTTCGAAGGTGAGTCCCGTGAATGGGGTGGTGCCGGGTACCCCGACGCCCGACTGGATGCGGGAGTAGATCGCCGCCAGGCCCCACTGCTCCTTGGCGTAGCCGATCTGCACCGTGCCGGTGCCGGCCGAGGCCACGGTGCCGATGCCGCCGATGTTGGGATCCCCCACATCACCGTTGGCGGCCACGTAGTTGGCGCTGATGCTGAAGCCGCCCTGCTGCCACCAGAGGCCGGCCCCCGGGCCGAGGTTCTTGTTGTAGGCGGCCGGGGCGCCGTTGAGGGTGAACAGGTTGAGGATCGTGTCGGAGGGGTAGGCGCTCGGCCAGAGGGCGAGCATGTCCTCCTGGCCCACCCGGCCGCCGAAGGTGGCGGTGAAGCCGCTGCCGATCGGGAACTGGTAGAAGATCTTGTCGATCGCCACCACGTCGCCGCAGTCGGCGGCGGTGCCGCAGTCCTCCTGGAACGCCGCCTCCAGGGTGGAGAGCCCACCGGTGGGGCCGGCGCCGCCGAAGGCGGAATCGGCGAAGTTGCCGGCCCGCAGGATCGTGCGCAGCAGGTCCTTGCCGGTGAAGCTGGTGTCGAAGCTCAGCTGGATGTCGTAGCTGAAGGTGGTGGCCCCCACGGCGGCGCGGGCGGCATCAACGTTGGCGGTGTCGCTGCCCGAAAACGCATTGGCCCCGATCACGAAGGTGGCCTGGCCGCCCAGCTTGGTGGTGGTGGAGAACCGGGTGGCCTCGATCTCACCCACCTTGGCCTCCAGGCCATCCACACGGCCGCGCAGCACGGCGAGTTCCTTCTCGAACTCGGCCATCAGGCGCTTCAGCTCGTCGGTCACCTCGGTGATCCGGTCCAGGCAGGCGTTCAGCAGGGCCGCCGCCTCGAACCGGGTCATGGCCTGGCCGCCCTTGACGGTGCCGTTCGGGTAGCCGGCGACGCAGCCGTAGCGCTCGATCAGGTTCGAGAGGGCCTGGAAGGCCCAGTCGGTGGGCTTGACGTCGGAGAACTGGTTGATGCTGGTGACCTGCTCCTGGCTCTGCCCCGCCGCTGATGTCGCGTAGCGGTTGACGGCGTCGAGATTGAGCTCTGCGGCCGTGGCGGTCCCGGGAACCAGGGCGGCGAGAAGCAGGAAGGGTTGTGCTCGGCGAGGCATGGCGGATCGCTTCACAGCTGGCTGGCGAGAATGGTAACCGTTTTCGCCTCTATCACCGGTCTGGCCGGCGGCTTCAGGCTGGGCCAGGCCTTGGCCAGGGCTGTCAATCGCTTCTGGATCGGCACCAGTAGTGCACTGGCCTCCGGCCTGGAGCCGGGGCCGAGGGAGGCCTTGAGCAGCTCCCCGGCGTAGAGCACAAACCCACGGGAATCCTGGTATTCGATCGTTTCCACAATCGCTCCGTCGGCGATCGAGGCGTCGTACTCACTGGCGGCCACCTTGACGATCTCCCGAACCACCGCCGCGGTGGTTGCGGGGTCCCGGCGCACGACCTCCGGCACCCCGAGCATCGCCGCGTCGATGGCCGCGACGGCCGACTGGTAGGCCTTGCGTGTGTCGGGCGACCCTGGTGAGGCCTGGATCAGTTCCAGCAGCACCGTGAGCTGCTCTTTGAACGGTTTCACCCGGCGCCGCTCCAGTTCCGGTTCCACGGAGCCGTACAGCTCCTCCACCGGATGGCCGATGTGTTTCTCCGCCTGGGCAAAATTGCCCTCCCGCATCAGCTCCCCGGCCACGATCAGGTGCCCCCGCATCTGGCCGAGCACGGCGAGATAGGCGGTGTCGGAGGAGGCGATCTCCTGGGAGCCTTCGCCACCTTCTCCCCCTTCCCCGCCCTCCGATGCGGCGGGCGCGGCACTGGAGCCCCCATGGCCCCCGTGCTGGGCCACCAGTTGGCTCGTCACGGCCTGATGGGTGTCGGTGGCTGCCGTGGCGGCGCCAGCCGGCAGGACGCCGATCGAGGTGGTGGCCGCCCCCAGGGCGAGAAACAGCTCGATGCTGCGCAGCGGTCTGGGCATCTGTTGCCGTCAAAGTCCGCTGATCCTGCTAGGGACTCTTGCCCGGCACCGCCCAGGGACGACATCCCCACGTCACCAATGGCACCGGCGCGGTTGATGGTCTGTCAGACCGGCAGCACCTCGAACAGACCCATGCAACCTTTCTCGGCAATCTGGTCCTGGTGGGGGTGGAACATGTAGCGCCCCGGGAATGGATAACGGAACTCGAGAATCTGGCGTTCCGCCACTCCCAGGGTGACGACGTCACTGCGCTCGCGGAACTCCCCGCTGGCCCCCTGACGCAGGATCTCGAAACTGTTGGCGTGGATGTGGAAGGTGAGTGGGACCTCGAGCTCCACCATGTTGAGCAGGTAGAGCCGCACCAACTGGTTCTGGCGGATCTCGATCGGGTGCTCCATGAAGTGGTGGGGGATGCCGTTGAAGGCGTAGAGATCGTTGTGGCCAGCGTTCTTCAGGTCGTAGCCGCCCATCACCAGCACCAGCTCGTCGGCGGCGGCTCGCGGCTGGATCGGGTCCACGATCAGCAGGCCGAACAGGCCCTTGCCCACATGGCGTGCCACCGGAGCCACATGGCAGTGGTAGGGATACAGGCCGGCGGCTCCCGCTTCGAAGTCGTAGATCTTCGTCTTGTTGAACAGAACAGGCTGGATTCCATCCATGGCGGCCGGATGAATCCCATGGAAGTGGAGGCTGTGGGAGGTGCTGTCCTCGTTGTGGAAGATCACCCGGATCCGTTCCCCCGTTCGGGCCCGCAGGTTCGGCCCTGGAATCGAGCCGTCCAGGGTCCAGGCCTTGAAGCGGGTGGCGCGCCGCAGCGGCACGGTGAGGCTGCGGGCCTGCACCTCAAACACCCGGATGGGAACACCGTTCTCCCGGATCACGGTGCCGTGGTTGAAGGCGCGCAGTCCCGCTGTGGGGTCGAAGGGCAGGGCCATCCCGTCAACGTCGGATCGACCGCGGGCCATGGCCCCGGCCAGAGGGCCTGCCAGGGCTCCGACGCCCAGCCCCGCAGCGGCCAGCGCCAGGAGCCGGCGACGGCTCCAGCTGGCGGGGCACTCACGATCGCTCAGGGGTTTCGGCGCCATGGCCCGACCGGCTCGGCTTCTGCAGCTGAATCCTCCAGTGAGTCATGGCAGCGGCTCGCCGCCGGTTCATCGGTGACAGGGCGGCGTAGCCAATGGCACGCCGTCCAGCAGAGGCCGTGATCAGAGCGCGAACAGGGCGTCGTAGCGGCCTGCTCAAGCCGCGGGTCGACGATCCCGGCGCGCTGGGCCAGGGCAGCGCCGAGCGCGGTTCGTTGTTGGCCCCTCAGCGCTGCACCCCTGCCACTGCCTGTGATCAGCAAGGGGACGGCATAGGCGCTGGATGCAGCTCCGTGTCGTTGCCTCATCGGATCGGTGCCCCTTCGTTCCGTGCTGGTCCAGCTTCACGATCAGCCTTCAGACGTGAAGATTGGGGCAGATCACATCCCGCTCCTTGGCGGGATTGCTCTGCCAGCCGGCCAGCAGGCCCTGCAGTTCCTTTCTGAGCTGTCGCAGCTCCCGGATCTGGCCATCGATCCGCTCGATCTGGCGCCCCAGCTGGATCTCGATATCACCGCAGGGCAGTTCTCCGGCGTCGTGCACCGCCAGGCAGCCCTGGATCTCCTCCAGGCTGAGCCCGAGGGTCTTGAGTCTGCGGATGAACTCCAGGCGCCCCAGGCTTTCCTCGGCGAAGAGGCGGTAACCGCCTTCGCTGCGGCCGATCGCCGGCAGCAGGCCCAGGTCCTCGTAGTAGCGCAGGGTCTTGACGGGAAGACCACTGCGGCCGGCCAACGCCCCGATCTTCATGCCGACGGCCGCCATAGGCTTGACTCTCCTGCTAAAGGGAGACTCTAGTCTGGCACCCGGCTCTCCCTCCCGGCATTCTGTGATCCCCGTCCCTCTGGCGCTCCTCTTCTCGGCTGGTGTTGCCCTCGCCCCCGGCGCCGCCCTCGCCCAGGCTTACGACATGTTCCCGAGCAAGGCCGCTGCGGAAAAGCGAGCCAAGGAACTCAAGTGCAGCGGTGCCTTTTCGATGGGCAAGGAGTGGATGCCCTGTAAGAACTTCGATGTCTATGAGAAGGCCGTTTCCAAGGAGAAGTGACCACACCGCCCCGTTTCCTTGACCCTCCCAGCGACCACGTGATGAATCAGCGCCACACCAGCTCACTCCTGCCATTTCGTCGTTGGACCCTGCTGGTTGCGCTGGCAGGAGCGGCTTTCACACCGCTCCTCACCACCACCACCGCCGTAGCCCACATGAAAGGCATGTTTAAGACCAAGCAGGAGGCAGAGCAACGCGCTGCCGAGCTCAAGTGCAAGGGCGCGTTCGCGATGGGTTCCCTGTGGATGCCCTGCGCCAATGAACAGGACCTGCACAAAGCCCTGCAGAAGCCATGAGCCAGCGCCACCTCTGGCAACGGGTGCACCGCAGCCTCGTGCCCCTGGCAGCCCTGCCACTGCTGCTCACGGCGCTCTCCGGCTCGCTGTACGGCGCCCTCTCGGCCCAGGGGATCGAGGCCTTCTGGTTGATGAAGCTGCACACCGGCAACTTCGGCCTCCTTAATCTGCAGCCCTGGTACTCCCCGATCCTGGCGCTGCTCACCCTGTTCGTCATCGTCTCCGGCCTGGGTCTGCTGCTGGGCCGCCGAAGGGGTACGAAGCCACCGTCGCCAACGGCTTGATCGCACCGCGTTCCAGCCCTTGGGATCCGTTGCCAAGCCTGGCCGGACGCTTCCCGTTCGTCCCTGGCGGGTCTGGGTTAGACGTTTTCTGCTGACCCACCCTGGAGCTCTTCCATGACACCGGCCCGTTCCGGCCTGGTTGCTGGCCTGCTGGCGGCCCTGTTCTTCGGGCTCAGCGCGCCCCTGATCAGCACCCTGGTGGGCACAAGTTCCACGTTGATGATCGCGGCCCTGCTGTACGCCGGAGCCGCCCTGGCGCTGCTGGTGGTGCGGGCCGCCTTGGGACGCCAGCAGGCGGAGGCGCCGGTGCAGCGGCGCGATCTGGCCCCCCTTTTGGAGCTCACGGTGCTGGGGGGCATCGTCGGGCCCCTTTGCCTGGTGCAGGGGCTCACCTTGCTCTCCGCCGGGTCGGCCTCGCTGCTGCTGAATCTGGAGGCGGTGTTCACGATGCTGATCGCGGTGCTGATCGGCCGGGAGCACCTCAGCCGCAACGGCTTGATCGCCGCGGCCCTGACCGTGGCGGGGGCCGTGTTTCTCTCCGAGGGATCGCTGGGCGGGACGACGGTCCAGGGGGGATTGCTGATCGGGGCGGCCTGCCTGGCCTGGGGCATCGACAACAACCTCAGCCAACGGCTGAGCCTGCGCAATCCGCTTCAGATCTCCCTGCTCAAGGCGCTCGGAGCCTCGGTGCCGATGCTGCTGCTGGCCATGGGCCTCGGCCAGCGGTTCCCCGCCGGGCCCGCGCTGCTGGCCGCCCTGACGATCGGGGCCGTGGGTTATGGGCTCTCGATCTGGCTCGATCTGCTGGCCCTCCGCGAGCTGGGTGCCGCCCGGGAAGCGGTGGTGTTCGCCACCGCGCCGTTTGTGGGGGTGGTGTTCGCAGTGCTGGTGTTGCGCGAAGTCTTCACCATCCCCCAGGCGCTCGCTTCGCTGTTGATGGTGGTTGGGGTGGGCGTGCTGCTCCAAGAGGACCACACCCACAGGCACCACCACGCAGCCCAGCGGCATGCGCACCGTCATCAGCACGGCCCGGACGGCGGCGATCCCCATCACAGCCACGACCACCGGGAGGAGGAGCTGCCGCCAAAGGGGGCCCGGGGGACCTTCTGGCATGCCCACGAGCACGTGCATGAGCCGATCGTCCACGACCATCCCCACGTCAGCGATGCCCACCACCGCCATCACCACGGGTAGGCAGCGGCAGGAGCAGGGCGCTCAGCAGCAGACGCACGTCGTTGCGGATCAGGATGCCCGGCCCGGCGCCCTTGCCCATCCCCACCTTCCGGCGCGTGACGCGCAGCTCACGACCGGGATTCAGGAAGGTCTGCAGGCCGGCCTGGCTGCAGACGTCGTGGTTGTGGCCGCTGCGCTGGATGGAGAGGGCTGTGGCCTTGGGCACGGCCGTGCCGCAGTTGACGGTGGTGGTCTCAGGGTGGTGGTCTCAGGGTGGCGGGGCGGTCATGGTGGGGATTGCTTGTCCCTCAGGCTGATGCCGCTGGTGATCAAAGGCTGAACAGGGCGTCGTATCGGCTGTACTCCGGCTTGCGCAGGCCCTCAACGGCCAGCATCCGGCGCAGCTGAATGATCTCGGCCCGCTGGGCAACGATCACCCCTTGCGCGAAGCGCCGGATTGTCGGGTTGGTGCTCTTGGCCAGGGCGTCGTGGGCCATGATCAGCGCCCCGCCGTGGTGATCCAGCATCCCTTCCAGAAACCACACCACCCGATTGTCCTTGGTGGGAAGCTCACCCATCATCCGCATGCCGTCGATCTGGGCCTGACTCATGCGGGTGAGTCCGCTGAGGCTGTTGGGGTCGCCTCCTTCGGCCAGGGCCACGGGATACACAGGCGCCTGGGGATACCAGGCCTTGCGCCAGAGGCCCATGGCCCGGATCTCGTTGGCCTGATCGCGCCAGATCGCCTTGCCGAGGGCCCCCACACCGGGTTGGCCGATGCCGAAGATGAATTCGCTCATCCGCAGGGCGCCGGTGTGGTGCTGGACCATCCCATCGATGAAGCGCAGGTCGTAGGTGGCGCCGGCGGGGCCCACATCGTGGGCATGGCCGGCATGGGCCGGAGCCACCTCCGCCGGGGTGGACGTCTGGGGCATGGCCATGCCGGGCATGCCGTGGTGGTGTCTGTGATCCATGCCGCCGGGGCTCTGGGCAAGGGCGGGGGTCGCCATGGCCAGGGCAGATACCAATCCGATCAAGGCAGCCGTAGGGGCAGGAATGCGCATCGCTGCAGAGGAGGTTTCCAGCACCGTAGGGTCTCCTGCTGACGGGAGAGTCAAGGGTTGGCTGCAACACCGTGACGGCAGGTGACGCAACGCCCGAAGTGGCTTGACTCTCCACTCAAGTGGAAGCTCTACGGTTGAGACATCCCGCTTCAGGGGCCATGAACTCGACAACCTTCCGCGGTCATTGGTGGATCCTGAACCCGTTGCTGGGGATCGGGGCTGTTGCGGCCGTTGTCTCTGGGGGCGCGACGCTCCCGGCACGGGCCAGCGCTCCAGCTCCGATGCCGGTCACCTCCTATCGATCGGCCAGCTGCGGGTGCTGCAAGGGCTGGGTGCAGCACATGCGCGCCAATGGCTTCCCGGTGCGAGATGTCGTGGTGGCCGATGTCGGCGTCGTCAAGCGACGCCTGGGGGTCCCGGCCCGCCTGGCCTCGTGCCACACCGCCGAAGTGGCGGGCTATGCCCTTGAGGGTCACGTCCCTGCTGCCGATGTGAAACGGCTTCTGCAGACGCGGCCGTCCTTGGCGGGCCTCGCCCTTCCGGGGATGCCCCTGGGCTCCCCCGGCATGGAATCGGCTTACGGCAAGGAGGCGTTCACGGTGATGGCCTTCACGCGTTCCGGAGCCATCAGCAGCTTCGCCCAACACCCCCAGTGAGGACCAAACAATGAACCCTTCTCTGCGGCGACGCCAGGTGCTGGGCCTGGGTCTCGCCGGCCTCGGCACGGCCGTGGTCGGGCCTGTTCTCTGGGACCGGGTGGAGCGCTCCGCCGCCCTTGCCCAGCCGGCCGGTGAGACGCACCTGGTCTCCCGTGGTGGCGTGGCCGATCTGGAGCTGGTGGCCCAGACCACGCGGGGGACCCTTCCGGGTGGTCCCACCGAGCTGCTCACCTACAACGGCCGCTCCCCAGGTCCGCTGCTGGAGGTGAACGCCGGCGATCAGGTGCGTCTGCGTCTGCGCAACGGCCTCCGGCAGCCCACCAACCTTCACTTCCATGGCCTGCACATTCCTCCCACCGGTACAGCCGACAACGTCTTCCTGACCGTGAAGCCCGGTGATTCCCTCACCTATGACTTCACGATCGCCAAGGACCACCCGGCCGGCCTCTTCTACGTCCACCCCCACCAGCACGGACTCTCGGCCGATCAGGTGTTCGGCGGCCTCGGCAGTGCCCTGGTGGTGCGCGGCGATCTGGACCGGATTCCGGAAGTGGCCGCCGCCAGCGAAACCGTGCTGGTGCTCAAGGATTTCGCCAGCGCCTCCGGCCAGGAAGCCGCCATGGGCATGGGGCGCATGCTCGGCCGGGAGGGCCCGCTGCTCACGGTGAATGGCGAGCTCAACCCGGGCTTGTCGATCCCCAGCGGCGGCCTGCTGCGGCTGCGCCTGCTCAATGCCTCCAATGCCCGCGTCTACCGCCTCGCCCTGGAAGGGCATCGGCTGGTACGGATCGCCACCGATGGCGGCGCCATGGCGACACCGGAGCCCCTCGAAGAACTGCTGCTGGCCCCCGGCGAGCGGGCCGATGTGCTGGTGCAGGGCAACCAGGCGCCCGGCAGCTACCGGTTGCTCAACCTGCCCTACCAGCGCAGTGGCCACATGGGCATGGCCGCTGCTGGGGAAGGGCCCCGAACCCTGGCCACCCTCAGCTACACCGGAACGGTGGCGACGCTGCCGCTGCCGAAGACCCTGATCCCTGTGCCGGCCCTGCCGGAGCCAGAACGCACACGTCAGTTCGTCCTGGCCCATGCCATGGGCGGTGGCGGCATGGCCATGGGTGGCATGGGTATGGGTGGCATGGGAATGGGGTTCCAGATCAATGGCCAGTCCTTCGATCCCGAGCGCATCGACACCCGGGTGCGGCTGGGCAGCACCGAAGACTGGGTGATCGTCAACGACGACGTGATGGACCATCCCTTCCATCTGCACGTCAACCCTTTCCAGGTGATCAGCCAGGCGGGCCACCCCGAATCCCAGCGCCGCTGGAAGGACACCGTGCTGGTGAAGGCGGGTGAGGAGGTGCGGATCCGGGTGATGTTCCGGGATTTCCCGGGGCTCACGGTGTACCACTGCCACAACCTCGACCATGAGGATCTTGGGCTGATGGGGGTGCTCCAGATGGAGGGCAAGGCGTCTTGAGGGAAGCGGTCTGCCCCTTCATGGCGGGGTCACCGGCCCGAGCCGCGGCGCCAGGGCCGGATCTCCCAGGGGCGGCAGGGGGGCCACAGCGATGGGTTGCCCGGCGTTCTGGGTGTAGGCCACCGTGTAGAGCTGGGGCTCGGCCTTGAGCACCAGCCCCTTGAGCCGTTCGAGGTGCTCAGCGAAGGCAGGGCTGTCCCGCATCGCCAGATAGGTCTCCACGGAGCTGAAGTGGGCGTAGTTGACCGCCCGGGTGCGATCGAGGCTGAGGTGCAGATTGGCGCTGAGGCTGCCTGGGAAAACGCCCTGGAGGCGCTTGTATTCGCCCACCTGGGTGGCCACGAAGGCCTCGGCCCGATCAGGAGCCAGGTGAAACACATTGATGAGCACGACCCCGTCGCCGACCCGGATCGTGTTGACGGGAAAGCCGTTGGCGCTGCTGGCGGGGGATTCGCTCATGGAGTGGACGCAATGGGAAGGCCCGGTGGGATGGATCAGAGAATGCCGCCGTTCACCTGAAGGGTCTGGCCGTTCACCCAGCGGGCGTCGTCGGAGGCCAGGAAGGCCACCACATCCGCCAGATCGGCGGGTTGGCCCAGGCGGCCCAGGGGCGTGGAGGCGATCAGATGGGCCAGGGCCTCGGCCGGCATGATCAGCCCGTCGGTGTCGGTGACGCCGGGGCCGATCTGGTTGACGGTGATGCCCCGGGGCCCCAGTTCCTTGGCCAGGGCCATGCCGAACTGCTCCACCGCCGCCTTGCTGGCCGCATAGACCCCCGCCGCCGGCAGGGCCTGGCGGGTGGCGCCACTGGCCAGGCTGATGATCCGGCCCCCGTCGGCCACATGGCGGGCCGCCTCCTGGAGGGCAAAGAAGGTGCCGCGGGCATTGGTGTCCATCACCCGGTCGTAGTCCGCTTCGTCGATGTCGGTGGTGGGCTTGAACACCGAGATCCCGGCGTTATTGACGACGATGTCGAGGCGGCCGAACTGCTCAAGCACGGCGGCGAACAGGGCCCGGGTCTGGCTCACGTCGCGCAGATCGGACGCCAGCGCCAGGGCCCGCACCCCTCCGGTGCGAATCGCGTCGGCCACGGCCTCCGCCTTGTCGCGGTTGCCGGCGTAGGTGAGGGCCACATCGGCGCCATCGCGCCCCAGCCGTTCGGCGATGGCCCGGCCGATGCCGCGGGATCCGCCCGTGACCAGGGCCACCTTGCCGTGCAGTCGCGTCATCGTCCGCATGGGCCCTCGGCGAGGACCAGAATGGGCCCGCAACCTATGGCCGCCGGCCCTGGAACGGAAGGACTTACCCGCAGGTGCGTTGGTGCCGACCACGGAGGCGGATCCGATCGAAGCCACCGCTTTCGTGCGCGCCGCCCTCCAGGTGCTGGAGGGAAAGTGGACGTTGCCGATCCTCTGGCAGCTGCGGCAGGGCCCCCAGCGTTATGGCGATCTGCGTCGCCTGATCCCAGAGATCAGCGACAAGGTGCTGACCCAGCATCTGCGGGACCTGGAGCGTGAAGGGCTGGTGGAAAGGGAAGTGACGCCGACCCGACCGCCGCAGGTGAGCTACAGCTTCAGTGCCTACGGCCGCACCCTGATCCCGGTGATTCAGTCGCTCTGTGCCTGGGGGCAGCAGCACGGGGTGCGTCAGGGTCGCCGCGACTGACCTGTCAGGGTCGGTGCCGCCATCCAGGGGTTCCGCCCCCCAGGACAATCGTCTGATGCAACAGCTTCAGAAGAGTCCTGGCGATGGCAGCCGCAGGCATCGAAGAGATGCGTGGATGCGCCCCGTCCTGACTCTCTCGCTGACCTGGTGGTGGCTGGCGGCTCCGGCGATGGCGGCTGAAGGGGAGGCGTGCCGGAACCTGCTGGACCAACGCCATGCCCTGGCCGAGCAGGCCATGAAGGCTGAAATCGCCCTGGTCCGAACCATCCGAGAACGGATCTGCCCAGTCCTCAGTCAGCAGGCCGATGGGGCCAATGCCAACGACCGCAACGGGCAAGCCATCGACTACCAGGCCCTGATCGACTGCCGCCACAAGGCGGAAGAACAGCTGCTGCGCAGTCAGCGGGTTCTCTACGTCAACCGCCAGCAATTCAGGTTCTATACGGCGGCTGGAGCCAAGCTGGCCCGGCAAGCCGATGGGCTGGCTCAGGAGTTGCGGGATGGGGAGTGTTCCCAGCTGCGTTGAACAACTGCGTTGAAGAACAGCCTGCGGCCCCACAGTGCCGTCCAGACTTTTATCCGGCCGCAGCCGCCTCGATGATCGCGGTGGTGGCGGCTTCCACCGCCCGGGCCACCTCCTGCAGGGCCGGATCGCTGGACAGGCTGGCCAGCATCGCCGCGGGGCGGATCATGCCGATGCGGGTCTGGCCGGCCTCGGTGTAGACCGAGATCCGACAAGGCAGGGCCATGTTGAGCGCCATCGTGGTGGCGAGCACCGCAGCGGCCTGCTGGGGATGGCAGACCTCGAAGATGCGGCAGTCCTCAGGGAAGGCCAGGCCCTTGCTGCGCAGCGTCTGGCCCAGGTCATGCACGGCGAGCACGCCGAAGCCGTGGTCCGGCACCGCCTGCAGCAGGGACGCGCAGGCCTCCTCGAAGGATTTCGGGGAGTCGAGGATGAAGAACGGATCCATGGAGGGGGGCCTCGCGGGTTCAGGGCGTCCCGTACCAGCTCCGGTACCACCCGGCCATCTGCTCGATCTCCTCGCTCTGGACCTTCACCATCGCCTGCTGCAGGGCCTGCAACTGGGGATGCTGGCTGCCGGTCTGGGCCATCGAGGCCATCATCACGCCCATGCGGTGGTGGGGAATCATCTGTTCGATGAAGGCGCGATCGAAGTCAGGGGCGTTCTTCAGCCAGGCGATATCGGTGCCTGTCCCGCCCATGCCACCCATGCCCATCATTCCCATGCCCCCGCCATGGCCCATCGCGCCGCCCCATGCCGGCACGGAGCCGCCGAACCAGGCGCGGTACCAGGCCCGCATCTTGGCGTTTTCCTGGGTCTGGCTGGCCTTGATGCTGCCGGCCAGAGCCCTGATCTCCGGTCGCTTGGCCCGGGTCAGGGCCAGGTCCGCCATGGCGATGGCGCCGTCATGGTGGGGGATCATCATCACGATGAAGTGCTGATCCATCGACGGACGGGCGCCGAGCCCCGGCCCGCCTGCCGGTGGAGCCACTGCGGCCGGTGGGGCCGGGAACGCCGGAGCCCCCAGGGCCAGAATCAACGCACCGAGTCCAGCGGCGGCGGCGCGACGGGCCGCCGGATGGGTCCGGCGGGATGGGGAGCATGGAGGGTTCATCGGCGCATCTCCGGGGCTGGGGCCTGTCTTCAGCATGGGCAGGGAATGGGGCGCTGAAGCGACTCCGACCCAGGGCTTCACCGGCCGGCGGGCGGACGGCGCCGCCCCTGGCTCTCAGACGCGAAGGTTCGGGCAGATCACGTCGCTGTCCTTGGGCGGATGGCTCTGCCAGCCGGCCAACAATCTCTGCAGTTCCGTCCTGAGCTGGCGCAGCTCCTGGATCTGGCCATCGATCCGCTCGATCTGGCGTTCCAGTTGTCTCTGGATGTCCCCGCAGGGAAGTTCACCGGCGTCATGAACCGCCAGACAGCCCTGGATCTCCTCGAGGGTGAGCCCCAGTGTCTTGAGGCGGCGGATGAACTCCAGCCGCTGCAGACTCTCCTCGGCGAACAGGCGGTAGCCACCCTCGCTGCGACCGATCGCCGGCAGCAGTCCCAGATCCTCGTAGTAGCGCAGGGTCTTGACGGTCATCCCGCTGCGGTGGGCGAGCACGCCGATCTTCATGCCGGTAGCCTGCATGGCTCCGACTCTCCATCGTGAGGGAGAGTCTAGGCGGGGCCGCCCCGCCCGGGACCGTTCAGCCCTTGTCGTCGGCCAGTTTGGCGGCGGCATCACTGACTTTCCTGGCCACCGCCTTGGCACCCTCCTTGAGGTCCTCGGCCACATTCATGGCCGAGGCCTGGACCTGTTTGGCCTTGCCCTTGATCTGATGCCCGGTGTCGCCGGTCAGATCACCGAGGGCTGATTCAAGTCTGCCTTCGGCATCCTTGGCGGCGGCGTCGTTCTTGTTGGTCATGGTTTCGTTGGTGATGGGTTTCGATGATGTGCAGATCGTCAGGGACAATCCGGAGCTTGGGTGCTCCGTGATTGGAGGTCACAGCACTTGCATCCCTGGAAGCTGCCTTTCCAACCTAGTGATTCCTGTGGGATCCGCGTGTCGAATGGTGCCCACCATGGCCCGCCGAACCGCCGGATGAATCCCGCTGATGAGTGCTGACAGGGAAGGCCGGCCGGTCACGATGGATCGACACTCTGATGCAGTCTGCAGCAATCATCTGCATCCTCACAGCTTCACTGCCTCCGTCGATTCTCCCTGCGATTCCTCCTGCCAATCCCCTGCCATTTCGCCTGGCCTCAGTGCTGCAGATCAGCGGCCTTGTGGTGTCCTGCACAGACGCACATCCTGTGAAAGAGTGGCCTCAGCGGGGCCTGAACCATGGCACAACCGTTGGTGCAACCCCTGGTGCATCAGGGCATGGGGGCCTGTCCCTGTTCAGATGGTGTGGCGTTCCGGGTCTGGGCACCCCACGCCAGCGGGGTCTCCGTCGTCGGCACCTTCAACGATTGGGATGCCAGGGCCAACCCGATGCAATCGCAGCCGCGAGGGTACTGGGAGGCCTTCGTTGAGCGCGCCAGGATCGGCGACCCCTACCGCTACCAGCTGTGCACCGAGTGGGGGGTGATCAAGCGCATCGATCCCTATGCCCGTGAGGTCACCCACTCGGCCGGTGATGCGATCGTTCATGATCCCGTCTTTGCCTGGGAGGATGGGGCGTTCTCCAGCGCGCCTTGGAATGAATTAGTCATCTATGAACTGCATGTCGGCACGTTCAATGATGAGGTGTTCAGCCAGCCAGGACAGTTCTCGTCCATCACGGCGCGGCTGGATCACCTGAAGCGGCTGGGGATCAATGCCATCGAGATCATGCCGGTCGGCCAGTTCGCCGGAAACCGCTCATGGGGATACAACCCTTCCCAGATCTTTGCCGTTGATTCCGACTATGGCGGCTCCCTGGGGTTGAAGCGTTTCATCCAGCATGCCCATCAGGTTGGTATCGCGGTGATCCTGGATGTGGTGTTCAATCACTTCGGTCCGAGTGATCTTGACCTCTGGCAATTCGATGGTTGGTCTCAGAACGGCAAGGGTGGAATCTATTTCTACAATGATCATCGCGCGCACACGCCCTGGGGCGAGACCAGGCCCGACTACGGACGCGGTGAAGTTCGCCAGTACATCCTCGACAACGTGCGCATGTGGTTCGAGGATTACCACCTTGATGGCCTTCGCTTCGACAGCACCGGCTTCATCCACTGCATCGGCGAGGCTGGATCCGAGGCGATTCCGGACGGCTGGAGTCTCCTGCAGGCCATCAACACCATGGTGGCCCGTGAGTATCCAGGCCGGATCACCATCGCCGAAGACATGCGCAGCAACGCCTGGATCACCAAGGATGTCGGGGCCGGTGGCGCAGGCTTTGGATCCCAGTGGGATCCCCACTTCGTCCAGCCGATCCGCCAGGCCGTGATCACGGCCATCGATGAAAACCGCGACCTGGAGAGCGTCCGGGACGCGATCCTCCACCGCTACAACGACGATGCCTTCGAGCGCGTCATCTACAGCGAATCCCACGATGATGTGGCCAATGGAAAGGCCCGACTTCCCCAGGAGGTCAACCCGGGGGATCCCACCGGCTGGTATGCCCAGAAGCGCACCACCCTGGCCGCGGCCCTGGTGTTCACCTCACCGGGCATTCCGATGCTCTTCCAGGGGCAGGAGTTTCTCGAGGGCGGCTGGTTCCGTGATTCGGTTCCCGTCGACTGGGATCAGCGGCAGGAGTTTCGCGGCATCGTCCGCCTGTATCGGGATCTGATCCGGCTGCGACGCAGCTGCGAGGGGGTGACCCAGGGCCTCTGCGGCCAGTTCACGCAGGTCTTTCACCTCAATGGCGAGCGCCGGGTGCTGGCCTTTCACCGCTGGAACCGGGGTGGTCCCGGTGATGACGTGGTGGTGATCGCCAACTTCTCCCACCAGCCCCTGGACGACTGCCGCGTGGGTCTGCCCTCCCCAGGGGCGTGGAAGCTGCGCTTCAACAGTGACTGGCAGGGCTACAGCGACAGCTTCGCCGGCCATCCGAGCGGTGACGTCGACGCTGTTGCCGGTGACTGGGACGGACTCCCCTGCCACAGCACCTGCAGCATCGGCCCCTACAGCGCCCTGATCTATTCCCAGTGATCGGGGTTTCCCCGCTCCCGTGCCGACCCCGCCAGGGTGGTGGTGGCAAGGATCCCTGGCCAGAGGACGTCACGTTGCACCACGAACCCCTTCTGGGGGAGGCCGATCCTCCTGTCTTCCGGATCGTCAACCCCGCCGGGCGCTCGACGGTGTTGCTCACGGCCGACCACGCCGGCCGTGCCATTCCCCGGTGCCTGGGCGACCTGGGCCTGAGCGATCGGCAGCGCGCCAGCCACGGGGCCTGGGATCTGGGTGTGGACGGGCTGGGTCTGCTGCTGGCGGCGCGGCTCGACGCCTTTCTGATCCTGCACAACTATTCCCGGCTGGTGATCGATGCCAACCGGCCGCCCCAGGCGCCGGATTCGATCGTCAGCCACTGCGAGCAGAGTGCCATCGCCGCCAACGTGGCCATCGGCGCGGCCGGGCGTCAGCGCCGGCTCGAGGAACTCTTCCACCCCTACCACCGCCGCATCGCCGCCGAGCTGGAGGCGCGGCAGGCCCAGGCCCGAGCCAGCGTCCTGGTCACCCTGCACAGCTTCACACCGGTGCTGGACGCCGAGGTGCGTCCCTGGCACGTGGGGGTGCTGCATGGCCGCGATGCCCGCCTGGCCAGCCGGGTGCGCCAGGGGCTCCAGCGCGAGCGGGGCCTGCGGGTGGGGGACAACCAGCCCTATGCCGTCAGCGACGCCAGCGACCACACCCTGGTGGTGCACGGGGAGGGACGCCGGATTCCCCATGTGGAGCTGGAGGTGCGCCAGGACCTGCTGGCCACCGAGGCCGGCCGGCAGGCCTGGGCCCAGCGACTGGCCGGGGTGCTGGAGGCCGCCCTGGCGGAGGGGTTCCCGCCGCTCCCCGACCGTCCGGCCTCCGTAGGGTGACCCATGGACTCATCTGCTTACGCTTCGCCGCCGCCAACCCAGCCGATCGAGATCCAGGTGGGATTCGACGTCGTGCTGCGCTTCCCCGCCCCGACGCCCCTGATCGTCACCCTGGGGGTGCACGCGAGCCGGGACGGCGATGTGCTGGAGCCCGACCTGCTGCAGGTGGAGCCCCCGGTGCCGCTGCAGCCGTACGTGGACTCCTTCGGCAACCACTGCCAGCGCCTGGTGGCGCCAGCCGGTGAGTTGCGGCTGCACGGCCACGGGCTGGTGGCTGATTCGGGTCGGCCCGACCCGGTGCTGTCCGCTCTGGAGCAGCGGCCGGTGCCGGATCTGCCGGAGGACACCCTGCTGTTTCTGCTGGCCAGCCGCTTCTGCGAGTCCGATCTGCTGTCGCCCATCGCCTGGTCACGGTTCGAAGCGGCCCCCGGCGGCTGGGGGCGGGTGCAGGCGATCTGCGATTTCGTCCACGAGCACGTGCGTTTCGACTACAACCGCTCCAGCCCCACGAAGTCGGCCCTCCAGACCTTCGAGAGCCGGGAGGGGGTATGCCGTGACTTCGCCCATCTGGCGATCGCCCTGTGCCGTTGCATGAACATCCCGGCGCGATACTGCACCGGTTATCTGAGCGATATCGAGGTGCCGCCGCCCCACACGGCCATGGACTTCCATGCCTGGTTCGAGGCCTACCTCGGCGACGGCTGGCATGTGTTCGACCCGCGCAACAACACCCCCCGCATCGGCCGGATCCTGATGGCCCGGGGCCGGGATGCGGCCGACGTGGCCCTCACCACCAGCTTCGGCCCGTCGGAGCTGGTGTCGTTCCAGGTGTGGACGGCATGACCTATTGCGTGGCGGTGCTGCTGGAGAGCGGCATGGTGTTCGCCTCCGATTCCCGCACCAATGCGGGGCTGGATGATTTCGCCAGCTTCTGCAAGATGACCGTCTTCGAGCGCCGCGGCGACCGGGTGCTGGTCCTGCTCAGCTCCGGCAGCCTGGCCGGGACCCAGGCGGTGATCGGTCTGCTGCGCCAGCAGGCCGAGGCCGGCGACGGCGAGCCCTCGGTCTGGACGGCCCGGACCATGTTCGATGTGATGGTCCTGGTGTCGGATGCGGTGCGGGCGATCGAGCAGCGCGACGGCCCCTATCTGAAGGCCTCCGGCTCCAGCTTCAATGCCTCCTTCCTGGTGGGCGGTCAGATCAGGGGTGAGGCGCCGCGGCTGTTCCGCATGTATGCGGAGGGCAACTTCATCGAGGCCGGCGAGGACACCCCGTTTCTGCAGACCGGTGAGGCGAAGTACGGCAAGCCGATCATCGACCGTGTCATCCATACCGACACGACGCTGGCGGAGGCCTCCAAGTGCGTGCTGGTCTCCTTCGACTCGACCATGCGCAGCAACCTGTCGGTGGGGATGCCGATCGACCTGCTCGTCTACGAGAAGGACCGCTTCGAGATCCTGCACCGCCGCCGCTTCAGTGAGGGCGACAGCTACTTCAAGGACCTCAGCGCCGAGTGGAGTGTGGGGGTGCGCAAGGTGTTCCGGGAGCTGCCGGAACTGGTCTGGTAGGCGGCCCGGGCCCCGCGGCCGATCCCCCTCCGCTGGTGCTGATCCACGGGATGTGGGACACCCCCCGCCTGTTCGATCCCCTGCAGCGCCTGCTGGCGGGACGTCGCGGCCCCCTGCTGATTCCCCATCTGCCCCACCGCTTCGGGCTCACGCCGATCGAGGAGCAGGCCGACCTGCTCGGCCTCCACATCGAAGCGGCCTTCGGTGCCGAGCAGCCCATCGATCTGCTGGGCTTTTCGATGGGCGGGGTGATCGCCAGGGCCTGGATCCAGCTGCGGGGCGGCCACCGGCGCACGCGGCGCCTGATCAGCGTCGGCAGCCCCCAGCAGGGCACCCTCACCGCCGGTCCCTGGCCCAGCTGGCCGCTGGCCGGTATCGCCGACCTGAAGGCCGGCAGCCCCCTGCTGGTGCGGCTCAACAGCCACCTGGCCACCCTGGAGCCCGTGGAGTGCTGCAGCTTCTACTGCCATCCGGATCTGATGGTGATGCCGGCCTGGCGCGCCGTGCTGCCCCTCGGCCCGGGCCGCTGCCTGCCGGTGCGCTACCACCACCAGCTGATGACCCACCCGGCCGCCCTGGAACCCCTTATTCACGAGCTGCTACGTCCCTAGCTTGAAGAGACAAGCAGTGGTGCCGACCGTGGATCTGTTGGCCATCTCGCTGCTGGTGCGCTGGCTGCTCGGCTGGGCCCTGTGCCTGCGCATGCCGCGGCTTCCCGCCTCCAGGGTCCAGGGCCAGCCGACGGTGTCGGTGCTGATCCCGGCCCGCAACGAGGAACACACCCTGCCGAAACTGCTCGCCGCCCTGCGGCTCCAGAGCCTCACGCCGCAGGAGGTGATCGTGATCGACGACCACTCCGACGACCGCACCGGTGCCATCGCCGCCGTCGCCGGCGTCACGGTGATGTGTCCGCCGCCGTTGGCCGAGGGCTGGTGCGGCAAGACCTGGGCCCTCCACCACGGCGTCCGCGCCAGCCGGGGGGAGACCCTGCTCTTCCTCGACGCCGACACCGAACCCCATCCCGAGTTCCTGCAGCGCCTGGTGGCGACCCAGCAGGAGCTGGGTGGTCTCGTTTCGGTGCAGCCCTTCCACCGCACCGAGAAGCCCTACGAGCTGCTCTCGGTGCTGTTCAACCTCGTGGGACTGATGGCGGTGCCGATGGGCCGGGGCTGCGGAGTGGCCTTCGGTCCGGCCATGGTCACCAGCCGCAGCGATTACGACCGCATCGGCGGCCACGCGGCGGTCGCCGGCAAGGTGGTGGAGGACTGGTTCCTGGGCCACCTCTACGAGCAGGCGGGGCTGCCGGTGAGCGCCTACATCGGCCAGGGGCTGCTCGACTACCGCATGTATCCCGGGGGCTTCCAGGACATGGTGGTGGGCTTCGCCAAGAACTTCGCCACCGCCGCCGGGGAGGTGCGCTGGCTCTGGATGCTCGGCGTGATCCTGTGGATCTCCGGCCTGTTCTGGGCGTCCTGGTGCCTGCCTGCCTCCCTGCTGGGCTGGCCGATGGTGGGGGATGCCGCCGTGCTGCCCAACCTGCTGCTCTACGTCGCCTTTGCCGTGCAGCTGCTGGTGGTCACCCGCCGGATCGGCGACTTCGGCTGGATCTGCCTGATCTTTCCGATTCCCGTGCTCTTCTTCCTGGGGGTGTTCGTTCTGGCGATCCTGAATCTCGAGCGGGGCACGATCCAATGGAAGGGCAGGCGGTTTCCGACGCGCTAGCGGCCCTGGCCTGCGCCCTGGGCTGGCTGCTGTGGTCGGTGCTGGTCGGCTGGCTGGCGCACCGGCTGCCCCCGCAGGCGCTGGACCACGACACCTGGCTGACGGGACGGCGCCCCTGGCCGGAGAGCCGCAGCGGCTTCGAGCAGCGGCTCGCCATCCGCCGCTGGAAATCCCTGCTGCCCGATGCCGGCACCGCCTTCCCCGGGGGGGTGGCCAAGAACAGCCTGGTGGGCCGGGATCGCGCCACCCTGCAGCGGCTGTTGGAGGAAACCCGCCGGGCCGAGCTGGTGCATCTGGCGCTCTGGCCCTTCTGGATCGTCACGGCCCTCTGGCTACCGCCGGCCGGCGTGCTGATCAATCTGGTGTTCGCGACCCTGTTCAACGTGCCCTTCCTCTGGCTGCAGCGCTACAACCACCTGCGGGTGGAGCACGCCCTGCAGGCCCTGGACCGACGCCCCGGCGAGGGCTGAGGGTTCCCGGTGGCCCTGCGTCCCGGCAGCCCCGGTGGCCCCCTCAGACCCCCACCACCCCGCTTTGCAGTTCGAGGTCCACGCCGATGCCGCCGTCCTCGGCATGGCGGGCCACCAGCAGCCGGTGGCGGCCGCCCTCCAGCACGAACCCGTCGCGGGCCTCGTCGAACCAGGCGAGCCGGCGCAGCGGAATCCCGATCCGCAGCCGCCGGCTCCGGCCCGGCCCCAGGCTCACCCGAGCGAAGCCCACCAACGTGCGCTGCGGCCGTTCCGCCGCCTTCCCGGGCGGCTCGACGTAGACCTGCACCACCTCGGCGGCCTCCACCGTGCCGATGTTCGCCACCGTGACGGCCAACTCCACCGCCGCCTCTCCCCCTGACGGGGTGGGGAGCCACGCCAGCGCCGGGTCGGTGTGGCGGAAGCGGCTGTAGGAGAGCCCGAAGCCGAAGGGGAAGGCCGCCGGCCGCCCGCTTCGGGCCAGCCGCCGGTAGCCGTGCCAGAGGTCATAGGTGATCTGCCGGGCGCGGGGATCGAAGGGCGGCAGGTGGCCGGCCTCCGTGGGCACCGAAAAGGGCATCCGCCCCGACGGGGAGATCCGTCCCAGCAGCACATCGGCGAGGGCCGCGCCCCCCTGTTCGCCGGGGTACCAGAGCATCAGCAGCCCCGGCACCCGTTGCCGCCAGGCCTCGCACAGGATCGCCCCGCCGCCCATCAGCACCACCACGGTGCGCGGGTTGGCGGCGGCGACCGCCAGGATCAGGGCCTCCTGCGGCGGCGGCAGCTGCAGCACCGTGCGATCGCCGGAGGCGAAGGAGCCGCCGGCCCGGGCCGAACCGAAGCGCGTCACCCCGGCGACCATCGCCGCCACCGCCGTCCAGACCGGCAGCAGCCGGCGGCGGCCGCACAGGCGCAGCAGCCAGGCGGGGGGCGGCGCCTGGCGCAGGATCGGCGCCAGATCGCCCGGGTGGATGTGTTCCCCCTCGTGGCGCCAGTCCAGGCCCACCACCACCAGGGCCGCCTCACTGCGGGCCGCCAGGGCCGCGGCGGCGGCCGGATCGCCGCCGTCGTCGTGGTGCAGGCGCAGGTCCGGCGCCGCCGCCCGCAGTCCGGCCAGGGGCGTCACCACCGCCCCCGGTGTCGGCCGGGTGTCGGAGGACCCCCGGTCCCCCAGGTTGGCGGTGTCCGCCAGCGGGCCGATCACCGCCAGCGAGCCGATGCCGCGCAGGGGCAGCACGTCGCCGGCGTTCCTGAGCAGCACGATCGAGCCGGCGGCGGCCTCCCGCGCCAGCTCCCGGTGGGCCCGGCAGCCGCGCAGCGTCACCGGGTAGGCGCCGGAGGGCACCGTGGCCTGGGCCAGGAGCATCCGCAGCACCGCCGCATCGATCAGGGCCTCCGGCACCCGTCCCGCCGCCACCGCCGCCGGCAGCGTGGCCTCGAAGATCATCCGGAAGGGCATCTCCAGGTCCTGGCCGGCCTCGATGGCCGCCACGCCGTCGCGGAGGCCAAAGATGAAATCGGTGAGCACGAAGCCGCGGAAGCCCCAGCGTTGCTTGAGGATCTCCCGCAGCAGATGGGGATGCTGGCCGCACCAGGCCCCGTTGACGCTGTTGTAGGCGCTCATCACCGCCAGGGCGCCGGCCTCCACGCAGTCGCGGAACTGGGGCAGGTAGAGCTCCTGCAGCACCCGCTCACTGGCCGCCACATCGACGCGGAAGCGGGCGCTGTCGATCGAGTTGAGGGCGAAATGCTTGACGCAGGCGATGGCATGGCGCTGCACGCCGCGGGTCGTCGCGCCTCCCATGGCGCCCACGTGCACCGGGTCCTCGCCGTAGGTCTCCTGGGCCCGGCCCCAGCCCGGATGGCGCAGCAGATTCACGCAGATGCCGCCGAACAGGTTGGCTCCGAAGCTGCGCGCCTCCGCCCCCATGGCCTCGCCGATCCGCTCCTCCAGATCGACGTCCCAGCTGGCTCCACGGCCGATGGGGGCGGGGAAGGTGGTGGCACCGCCCTCCAGCACCACCCCGCGGGGGCCATCCACGAAGTGAAGCCCGCCGATGCCCAGCCGCTCCACCACCCCGGCCGGCCAGGGGCGGCGGTGGGAGGCGTCGTGGAGGGCGATGGCCGCCAGGCCCCCCCAGAACGGGGTGTCGCCGTCGAGCATGGCCAGTTTCTCGGCCAGGCTGAGCCGCTGCAGCTGGGTCCGGGCCTGCGTCTCCAGGCGACTCCAGTCGTGGCGGGTGGGCACGGATTCAGCCTAGGGGCGGGGCTTGACTCTCCAGTCCAGGGGAGCCCATAGGGTGAAGGCCAAGCTCCCGGCCCCGTTCCGCCCGCGATGAGCATCACCACCCTGGGCTCGCCCTGCTGCGCCGCCGAGCCGGCGTCCATCCCCCCGACGGGGATGGAGAGGGAGCTGGCGCAGGAGCTCACCGTGCTGCGCCGGCGCCTGTCGGTGGCGGCCGTGCTCACCGTGCTGGTGGTGGCGGCCACCCTGCCCCACATGCTCGGCGTCCACCTCAAGTGGCTGCCGGGCTGGTTCATCAGCCCCTGGACCCAGCTGGTGCTGAGTTCCCCGGTGCTGTTCTGGTGCGGGCGGGAGTTCTTCACCGGCGCCTGGTCGTCCCTGCGCCGCCACAGGGCCGACATGAACACCCTGGTGGCCGCCGGCACCGGCATTGCCTGGCTGGCCTCCCTGGTGGCCACGCTGGCCCCGGAGGTCCTCACCGCCGAAGGCCTTCCGGCTGACGTCTACTACGAAACCGCCGCGGTGATCCTCACCCTGGTGCTGCTGGGCCGGCTGCTGGAAGCACGGGCCCGTGGCCAGACCTCCGAGGCGATCCGGCGGCTGCTGCAGCTCCAGCCCCCCACGGCCCGGGTGCTGCGGGAGGGAATCGCCACGGAGGTCCCGGTGGCCACGGTGGTGGTGGGTGACCTGGTGCAGGTGCGGCCCGGCGAAAAGCTGCCCCTCGACGGGGTGGTGGTGGAGGGCAGCTCCTGGGTGGAGGAATCGATGCTCACGGGCGAGCCCACCCCGGTGGCCAAAGGCCCCGGGGACGGGGTGATCGGCGCCGCGATGAACCGCAGCGGCAGTTTTACCTTCCGCGTCACCCGGGTGGGTGACGACACCATGCTGGCCCGCATCGTCGCGCTGGTGCGCCAGGCCCAGAGCTCCCGCACGCGGGTGCAGCGCCTGGCGGATCAGGTGGTGGGCTGGTTCGTGCCGGTGGTCATCGCCATCGCCATCGCCACCTTCGTGGTCTGGTTCCTGGTCAGCGGCAACGTGGTGCTCTCGACGCTGTTTCTCGTCAGCGTCCTGGTGATCGCCTGCCCCTGTGCCCTGGGTCTGGCCACCCCCACGGCGATCATGGTGGCCTCCGGCAAGGGGGCCGAGAACGGCCTGATCTTCCGCAGCGCCGAGGCGCTGGAAACGGCCGGTGGGTTGCGCACCATCGTGCTCGACAAGACCGGCACCCTCACCGCCGGGCAGCCGGAGGTGACCGATTTCGAGCGCCTGCGCGGCGGCAGGCTGCCGGCCCAGAGCCTCCTGGCTCTGGTGACGGCGGTGGAATCGCGGTCGGAGCATCCCCTGGCGGAGGCGATCGTCGCCTACGCCGCACCTCGCTGCGGCGACGGGGAGCTCCCCGCGGTGCAGAGCTTCGAGGCCATGACGGGCCTTGGCGTCCTGGCCACCGTGGACGGGCAGGAGGTGCGGGTGGGCAGCCCCCGCTGGCTGGAAGCCTCCGGCCTGGACACCACCACCCTGGATCCGGTGGTGGCAAGGCTGGAGCGGGCCGCCCGCAGCGTGGCGGCCGTGGCCGTGGCGGGGCGGATCGAGGCCTGCTTCGGCATCGCCGATCCGATCAAGCCCGAGGCCCATGCCGCCGTCGCCGCCCTGCGGCGGCTGGGGCTCGAGGTGGTGCTGCTCAGTGGCGATGCCCGCCGCACCAGCGAGGTGGTGGCGGCCGATGTGGGCATCGTGAAGGTGATCGCCGAGGTGCGCCCGGGCGATAAGGCGGCGGTGGTGCAGCAATTGCAGGAGCAGGGGCAGGGTCCGGTGGCGATGGTGGGGGACGGCATCAACGACGCCCCGGCCCTGGCCCGGGCGGATGTGGGCATCGCCATGGGCACCGGCACCGATGTGGCCATCGCCGCCAGTGACATCACCGTGCTCTCGGGCCATCTGGGTGGCGTCCCGGCGGCGATCGAGCTCAGCCGCCACACCATGGCCACCATCCGCCAGAACCTGTTCTTCGCCTTCGCCTACAACGTGGCGGGGATCCCGATCGCCGCCGGGCTGCTGTTTCCCCTCACGGGCTGGCTGCTGAACCCGATGCTGGCGGGGGCCGCCATGGCCTTCAGTTCGGTGTCGGTGGTGAGCAATGCCCTGCGGCTGCGTCGCTTCCGGCCCCGCCTGCGTCCCTCGGGGTCCGGACCATGACGCCCCACGAGGTGGCGCCGCTCTGGCGCACGATCCCCCAGCCACTGGCCCTGCAGGTGCTGGTGGCGGCGGCCGGTCTGGCCCTGATCGCTGCCGAGCTCTGGTGGTTCCTCGGCCCCCATGGCGCCGGGATTGCGGCCGGCGAAGGGGAGCAGGGGATGCAGGAGATCACCATCACCGTGCAGGGCGGCTACGCGCCCTCCCGCATCCGGGTGAAGGCGGGACAGCCGGTGCGCCTGCTGTTTCACCGCACCGATCCCAGCGGCTGCGTGGCCCAGGTGATCTTCCCGGACTTCCAGCGCAGCCTCGACCTGCCCCTGGGGGCCACCACCAGCATCGAACTCCTGCCCGAGCGGCCGGGCTCCTATCCGTTCCACTGCGGTATGAACATGGTGCGCGGCAGCCTGGAGGCGGAGTGAGGCGAGCTGCAGCGACAAAATGGCGCCGTGGGGGAGAGGCTTCACCGCTGGGTTGTGATCACAAATCTTGATCATTTATCAGCCAGGATGCTGCAGATTCCGCCAGGATGCTGCAGATCACCACAGACAAAGAGTTCGAAAGACCAATCCTGATAGTCTTGATTCGCGGCTTTGTGAACGTGATCCAGGATTGATGAACAGGCTTTTCACCGGAATCTTCAGCCCATCTTCGCTGCTGTTCGTCACCCTGCCCCTGGTGGCCCTGCCCCTGGCGCTGGCAGCGCCGGAGGCACGGGCCCAGGGCAATCCCTGGGGCGCCCCGAGCCAGCAGACGCCGGTCCAGACCACGCCCTGGGGCGGCGGGGGTGGATCCGTGGGCGGCGGTTACGGCCAGCCCGGCAACCGAACCCTGTCCTTTCCGGTGCAGGGGGTGATCTGCGACAGCTCCGTGAGCGTCTGCTTCAACGCCAGCGGGGCTGCCCTGGCCGAGACGGAGCAGGAATTCGGACGCCGGGCGCGCCGCACTCTGGAGAACAATCTGGTCAACAATCCGATCGTTGACGTCACCTTCGCCAACGGCCGCTACTGCAATTTCAACCTGCGCGGCTGCTGGACGAACCGCCAGCGCACCAGCTTCGACCCACGGCTGAACCCCTGGCTCTTCGGCGCCGGTGCCGGCAGCGGCACCCCGGGCGGCCCGGGCACGGTGATCGGCGGTACCGGTTCCACCTGGGGACCGGGCGGCGGCACGGCCAATGGTCAGCTCCCCGGCACCAGCTTCCAGGCGCCGTTCACCCGCACCCGCCAGAGCGGCACCTGCACCTGGACCAACGCCGGGATCTCCATCTACAACGGCACCTGCCGTTACGAGATCGTCCAGAACAACGCCAACGGCTCCAAGACCCTGGCCTTCACCTTCGACAGGCTGCCGGCCACGAACCCGCTGCGCACCCTGCGCTTCACGGCCCAGGGCAACGGCCCCTGGAGCGTCCAGATGCCTAACGGCACGGCGGCCGCCGTCCAGTCCAGGGTCAATGCCGACCAGTACCGCTCCGACATTCAGCTGGGCTGGGCCGGCGTCTTCAACCTGGGCTTCCAAAGCACGACGACGGCCACCACGGCCCAGCTCAACCAGGCCCTCCAGCCCGTGGATGCCAATGGGCAGGTGGTTCAGGGCAGCGACAGCGAAGCCCTGGGCCAGGCCCTGGGCGGGCTGTTGCAGCAGCTGTTCGGTGGGCGTTGAGGGAGGCCGTTGAGGGGGGCTCCCCTCAGCCCGCGACCGGCCCCAGCCCCTCGCCGGCGTTGCTGAAGAAGCGGCGCAGGTTCACCCCCGCCTCGTGGGCGGCGATGGTGACCTGCAGCTTCTGGTCCGCGTCGAGGCCATCCCAGAAGGCGTGGAACAGGTCCAGGGAGGCTTTGGCCGTGCCCACCGCTCCCACCAGGGCCATCGGTGCCGCCAGCCACGGGAAGACCAGCAGCACCACCGAGAGCACGGCCCCCACGGCCACGCCGGTCCGGGCCGATTCCAGGCTCGTGGCCAGCACCAGCCGCACCTGGGTCAGCCGGTCGATCTCGCCCCGCTTGCGCAGGGCTTCGGTGCGCAGGCCGCTCAGCAGGGCCTGGTAGGTGGCGTAGAGCAGCACCCCGCCGACGGTGGATTCCGAGACGAACTCACCGCCGCTGAAGGCGCCGCCGTTGCGGTTCAGATCCACCGAGGCCAGCCCCGCCAGGGGGGCCGCTTCCCAGCCGGCGCGGGGAATGCGGAAGGGATCGTGCTCGCGGGTCATGGCCATCGGGACGAATGGCTTCCAGCCTGCCGCCATCGGGGGGGTGGGCGCAATGGCGGCTCACCCCGACAGCTGTGGCAGCTGGCCGGAGGTGGAGAACTGGTAGTTCCAGCTGCGGCTGGCGTCGAAGGTCTGGTTGGTGAACAGGTCGGTGTAGATGGCGTTCCAGTTGGAGATCCCCCCGTCGCCCATGCCGATCGCCAGCACGTTCACGTTGCTGGCGCCGGCCCTGGCGGCCACGGTGTCGAGGGTGTTGTTGAGGGAGGTCTGGGCCTGGGCCCAGATGTCGACGCCGGCGGCCGTCGGCACCCGGATCGGGGTGCCGCTGCTGGTGTAGCGCAGCCCCGAGCTGAGGATCGGATCGCCATCGAGCCAGGAGCTGGTGGGCAGGGCAACGTTGGTGCCGGTCCAGCCCTGGCCGAACTCGGGGCGGTTATCCCACCAGGGGCGCCGTTCGGGGCGGCCGTCGGTGATCATCGCCACCGACACGATCGTGTCGAGGGCAACGTTGGGCAGTTCCTTCTGGAGCAGTTTGTCGAGGGCCACCAGGGACCCGAGCATCTCGGTGCCGCTGTAGCGGTTGCCGCTGGTGCCCGGGGCGGTGTAGGCATCGAGAGAGTTGGGTGCCGGCAGACCGCGGGCGATCCAGTCGGGACTGGTGGCGTCCCCGAAGGTGATGTCGGGGGTCTGGGTGAGGAGCACATCCCGGGCCAGCAGTTCGCCGAAGTCGGGATTGCTGCCGCTGAAGGTGATTTCACTGTGGGTGACGAGGTAGCCGAAATCGATGGTGTGGATCGTGAGCGACTTGGCATTGGTACTGCTGCCGTCGGTGGGGTCGTCCACCAGTTCGTAGTTGAGGATTTCGGAGGCCAGGGTCTGGCTGCTCGTCAGATTGGTGTCATCGAGGAAGGGCTGGAAGGTGCTGCTGCCCTTGAGGGAATAGCCGTAGCCGGCGGCGGCCAGGGCTGATTTGAGGGTTTCGAAGGCCAGGCGGTTCTGGGCCTCGATCCTGGAGACGCCGCTGGGGTCACTGCCCTTCATCGAGGTGGAGTTGTCGAGCAGCAGGTAGAAGTCGACGTGCCGTGGATCCGGCCTCGGGGGGGTGGGTGTGATGGCCAGGTTGTCGTAATCGATGGTCACCGTGGCGGGGTTGCTGATCGCCCCCTGCAGGTCCCTGATCGTGTACTCGATCGGGGTGGGATCGCCGACGAAGCCGCTCAGGGGGGTGAAGCTGATCTCCTGGGTGGCGATGTTGATGCTCCAGGTGCCTTCCCCAGCCACCAGCAGCGACTGGCCTGGACCGGTGCTGCCCACGATCGTGATCGAAGCGGGATCCAAGGGGGAATCCAGGTCGCTGTCGTTGTCGGTGACCTTGAGCGACGCGGTGGTGCCGGCGGCTGGTCGGCTGGGTCCACCAAAGATGTCGTCGGTGGCTACCGGCGGATCGTTCACCGGTGTGACGGTGATGGCGAGGGTGGAGGAGTCGTTGGGACCGGAGCCGTCGGTGACGACGTAGGTGACGAGCGGAACCGGGCCTTTGTAGTTGGCGGCCGGTGAGAAGGAATAGGAGCCGTTGGCGGCGATGGTGAGGCTGCCGACCCCGGCGATGGAGATGGGGCTGCCGAGGGGGAAGGGACCGCTCAGACCGGCGATGGAGAACGAGGCGATCGAAACCGGGCCATCGGCACTGGAGGTGCCGCCCAGGAGATTGCCGGTGGTGGTGCCGCTGTCCTCAGCGATGGAGAGGGTTTCGTTGGCGTCGGTGAAATCGTCGTTGACCGGTGTGACGGTGATGGCGAGGGTGGAGGAGTCGTTGAGACCGGAGCCGTCGCTGACGACGTAGGTGACGAGCGGAACCGTGCCGTTGTAGTTGGCGGCAGGGGAGAAGGAATAGGAGCCGTTGGCGGCGATGGTGAGGCTGCCGACGCCGGCGATGGAGATGGGGCTGCCGAGGGAGAAGGGCCCGCTCAGACCGGCGATGGAGAAGGAAGCGATCGAAACCGGGCCATCGGGGCTGGCGGTGCCGGCGAGCAGATTGCCGCTGAGCAGAGCTTCTTCTGGGGTCGTGACCGATTCATCGGCATCGGTGAAATCGTCGTTGACCGCAGTGACGGTGATGGCGACGGTGTCGGAGTCCGAGAGGGGTGTGGCGCCACTGTCGGTGGAGACGACGGTGAGGGTATCGAAGCCGTTGAAGTTGAGGTTGGCCTGATAGGAGAGGGTGGCGAGGGCTGCATTGATTTGGGCCAGGCTGCCACTGAGCGTGAGGCTGCTGGTGCCATTGCCACCACTGCTGATGATGGCACCGTTGAGGGCGCCAATGGTCAAGACGCCGTTGGCAACCGTTAAGCGTGTGCTGGCGAGATTGCCATCGACATCATTGACGGAAATGGCATTCGCCCCGTTAAAGAAAAGGGAGGTATCTTCATCGATGATCTGGCCCGCTGGGACGGTGTTGACAGGTGGGTCGTTGACCGGCGTGACGGTGATGGCGAGGGTGGAGGAGTCGTTGAGACCGGAGCCGTCGGTGACGACGTAGGTGGCCAGGGGAACGGTGCCGCTGTAGTTGGCGGCTGGGGAGAAGGAATAGGAGCCGTTGGCGGCGATGGTGAGGCTGCCGACGCCGGCGATGGAGATGGGGCTGCCGAGGGGGAAGGGACCGCTCAGTCCAGCGATGGAGAAGGATGCGATCGAGACGGGCCCATCGGGACTGGAGGTGCCGCCCAGGAGAGTCCCCGTGGTGGTGCCGCTGTCCTCGGCGATGGAGAGGGTCTCGTTGGCGTCGGTGAAATCGTCGTTCACCGGTGTGACGGTGATGGCGAGGCTGGAGGAGTCGTTGAGACCGGAGCCGTCGGTGACGATGTAGGTGACCAGGGGAACGGTGCCGCTGTAGTTGGCGGCAGGGGAGAAGGAATAGGAGCCGTTGGCGGCGATGGTGAGGCTGCCGACGCCGGCGATGGAGATGGGGCTGCCGAGGGTGAAAGGACCGCTGAGGCCTGCGATGGAGAACGAGGCGATCGAGACCGGGCCATCGGGACTGGTGGTGCCGCCCAGGAGAGTCCCCGTGCTGGTGCCGCTGTCCTCAGCGATGGAGAGGGTTTCGTTGGCGTCGGTGAAATCGTCGTTGACCGGTGTGACGGTGATGGCGAGGGTGGAGGAGTCGTTGAGACCGGAGCCGTCGGTGACGACGTAGGTGACGAGCGGAACCGTGCCGTTGTAGTTGGCAGCTGGAGAGAAGGAATAGGAGCCGTTGGCGGCGATGGTGAGGCTGCCGACGCCGGCGATGAAGATGGGGCTGCCGAGGGGGAAGGGCCCGCTCTGTCCGGCGATGGAGAACGAGGCGATCGAGACCGGACCATCGGGACTGGTGGTGCCGGTCAGGAGAGTCCCCGTGGTGGTGCCGCTGTCCTCGGCGATGGAGAGGGTCTCGTTGGCGTCGGCGAAATCGTCGTTGACCGGTGTCACCGTGATCAGGAACGTCTGGATGGCGCTGGTGTCGACGCCGCCATTGGCGGTGCCGCCGCTGTCGCGGATGCGCACGGAAACGGTGGCCGTGCCGTTCGCATTGGCCGCCGGGGTGTAGGTGAGACGCCCGTTGGCGTCGATGGTGGGCTGGACGCTGAACAGTGCGTTGTTGTTGTTGGTGGCCAGGAAGCTCAGGGTCTGGCCGGCCTCGTCGGCGCCGCCCCCACGGCTCAGGCCCGTGGCCCAGCCGGCCACCGCTTGGGCACCGGCGTCCTCCAGCAGGGTCTGATCAGGGCCCCTGGTGAAGGCCGGCACGTCATTGACGGCGGTGACGGCGGTGCTGAGGGTGGTGGGGTCGGAGTAGCGACCGGTGGGACCGAGCAGGGGGGTGAGGTTGGTGGCGGCGCTGAAGGCCAGAGGCGTGTCGGCGACGCGGAGGGTGAGGCCGCCTGGGGTGCCGTTGAAGTTGGGGCTGTTGGGTAGGAAACGGAGTGAGGCGGATGTGGGCAGAAGCAGGGCGGCGCTGTCGGAGGGAACGGCGATGGTGACCCAGCCGCCACCGGCGTTGAGGTTGTACTGCCAGACGCCCTGGGCAGCGGTGGCGGCATTGCCGGTGATGGCGATGCCGCCGAAGGCGGAGGCGGCGTTGGCGCCGCCGGTGATGCTGCGCCGGTCGTCGGCCAGATCGCTGAAGCCGAAGCCGAGGGCGGCGATGGTGGCGCCGGGTGGGTTGGGGTTGTCCTCGGTGGTGGCGGCGAGGGTGGCGGCGGTTGCGGTGGGCCGGTCGTTGACGTTGGTGACAGTGGTGGCGATGGAGCGATCAACGGCATTCCAGGCGCCGGTGGGCGTGGTGCCGCCGGCGGTGGCCAGGTTGAAGGTGGTGGTGGCCGTGGTGCTGGTGGTGAGGGGAGCGCTGGCATCGGCGAGACGCACCAGGAGGCTGCCGGGGGTGCCGTGGAAGTTGGCGGCGGGGAGGAACCGGACCCGGCTCGCGGCACTGAAGACGAGGGCGGCGCCGGTGGAGAGGCCGGCGCTGGGGAGGTTGATCCAGTCGCCGGGGATGGCGGGGTTGGGCGTGGCGGAGGTGGAGATCTGCCAGACGCCCTGGGAGGCGGTGTAGCTCGTGGAGCCGACGACGGCGAGGAAGGAGAAGGGGGTGGCCGTGTTGCCGCCGCCGCTGGCGGTCTGGTTGTCGGTGGCGTCGGAGTAACCGAAGGTCAGGGTGCTGAGGGTGGTGCCGGCGATGGCGGTGGCGGCGACGTCCTCGCTGACGGCGGGCAGGACGACGTTGGTGGTGGCGACGGGCTGGTCGTTGAGCGGCGTCACCGTCAGGGCCACGGTCCGCACGTCCTGCCGGGCGCCGCCGCTGCCGGTGCTGCCCAGGTCATTGACGGTCACGGTGAGCGTGGCGCTGCCGTGATAGTTGGCCGTGGGGGTGTAGGTGAGGGAGGCCAGGGCCGCGTTGAGATTGGCCTTGGTGCCGGTCACCGTCACCGAACCGGTGCCGTAGTTGCCCGCCGTCACGGTCAGCCCCGTGCGGCTGACCAGGTCGATGGCTCCGCGGTTGACAGCGAGGGTGAGCCGCTCGAGGGCGCCGAAGTCGTCGGGGTCGGTGAAGCTGATCAGGTTGGCGCCGGTGAAGCCGTTGGCGCTGCTGTCCTCGGCCACGGTGCGCGTGGTCGGCACCGTCAGCACCGGTGCCTCGTTGGTGGAGGACACGTTGATGGTGAAGGAGGCGGCGCTGGTGTTGTTACCGGCCACCCCAACGGTTTCGGCCCCGTTGTCGAAGTCGAAGGCGGTGGCGGTGATCGTCACCACCCGATCCACGTTGGGGTTGGCCGGGGTGTAGCGGAGGGTGTTCAGGGCTGCCTGCACCTGGGCACGGGTGCCCCGCACCTGCACGCTGGCCGTGCCGTTGGTGGTCAGGGTGGCGCCGTTGGCGTTCTGGATCAGCAGGGTGCCGTAGGGGGTGGCGCCGTCGGTGGCGCTCAGGGTCACCCGGATGTCATCGGTGGCTCCCTGGCTGGTGTCCCTCGTGTCCTGGACGGCGAAGCCGCTGCTGATGTTGATGAAGGTGCCGCTGGCGATCACGGTGTTGGCGGGAACCGCCAGCACCGGCGCATCGTTGACCGGGGTGATGCGCACGCCGTTGTCGACGGACACCCGGTTGCCGGCCGGGACATTGGCGTGGCCGAAGTCGGTGAGGCTGGTGCGCAGAAAGAGGTTGCCCAGGCCACCGCCGGTGCCGTTGAAGTCGGGGGCCCCCTGGAAACGCAGCAGGTTGAGGGCGGTCTGCACCGCCGTCAGCGGGCCGGTGAGGGTGATCGTGTTAGTGCTGTCGCCGGTGGCGGTGCTCAGGCCGGCGATGGCCCCCAGCAGCAGCCGCCCTTCGGTGGCGGCATCGGCCAGCAGCGTGCGGGCGGCATCGCGGAACAGCTGCACCTGCACGCTCACGTTGCGGCCGAAGCTGTCGGCGTCGGCCAGCACGAAGCCGCCCAGGGTGACGCTGGTGTCTTCGTTGACGCTGAAGAGCGTGGGGTTGGTGATCGTGGGCAGATCGTTGAGGTTGGAGGCCGTCAGCGCGATATCGCGGCTGATGCGGTTGTTGGCGGCACTGATCGCCACCGGATTGCCGGCCGCATCGTTCTGGTTCACCGGTCCACCGTTGGCCCCTACGCCCAGCACGCCCGCGGCGCTGTAGAGACGGTCGTCGACGCTGACGCGCAGCTTGAGGGTGCTGGCGTCCAGGTCGGCGCTGAAGGCCACCGTGAGGCTGGCGAGCACCGCATTGATTTCGCTGCGGGTGCCCTGCACCACCAGGCTGTTGCTGCCCTTGCCGCTCAGGAACGCCCGGGCTGAGCTGGGATTGGCGGAGGTGAAGGAGATCAGCCCGGAGGGCACCACCGCATTGGCCCCATCGAGCAGCTGGGCCTCGATCCGGAGCAGATCGGTTTCTCCGGCCACGATCGTGTCCAGATCGCCGTCGCTGGCCTGCAGCAGCCCGGCGCCGGCCACGGCCACCGGGGTGGAGCCGCTGCCGAACACCTCCAGGGAAACAGGGGCACTCAGGCTGGGCAGGTCATTGGCCTGGGTGACGCTGATGACGTAGGTGCCCGGAACGTTGTTGGTGGCGCCGGTGATCGGGTTGTCACCACCCCCGTCGCTCACCGTGAAGGAGAACGTGTCGGTGCTGGTCTCGGTGCCGTCGTGCAGGTAGGTGATCAGGTTGTTGTCGAGATCGGCCTGGGTGAACACGCTGTTCACACCAAGGGCACGGCCGTTGAGGAACAACCGCCCGTTGCTGGTGAGGGAGGTGATCCGGTATTGCCGCTGGAGCGGACTGTTGTCGGAATCGGCGTACACCAGCCGGGGTTCGTTGCCGCTGGTGCCGTTGCTTCCCTTGATCACGCCGCGAGAGCCTTCCGCCAGGGTGAGGGGGGCGTTTTCGCTGGCCACCGGCGGATCGTTCAGGGGCGCGATCGTCAGGGGCACCGTGACCGGGGCGCCCGGGGCGTCGAAGCGGTCGAAGGGAGTGAAGCTGAAGCTGTCGGCCAGGTCCGCCGGTCCGTCGTTGCCGTTGTGGCGGTAGCGCAGACGGCCCGCCGCCAGCTGGCCCTGGCTGATGCGCAGCGTGGCGCGATTGAGGCTGCCGCCGCTGCCATCACCGATCACGGTCCAGGCGCCGCCGCCGGTGACATCGAACTCCAGCACGCCATCGCCGGGAAGGGTGTCGATCCGCAGCCGTCGCTGGTCGGCGGTGTCGGGCAGGGAGAAGCTGAGCGGATCCCAGAGGGCATCGGCCCCCGGATTGGGGTTGCCGGGAGCGCCGGCAAACACCTGCTGTCCCGAACCATCGACGTCGGCGATGGTGATGTCGCGGCGATCCGCCGCACCCAGCAGCGGCCCTGGGTTTGCCGTGTTGAAGATGAAGGTGCCACCTTCCACCAGCAGGGTCGGGCTGGCGCTGACGCTGGCGCTGGGGGCATCGTTGATCGGGGTGACCCGCAGCGCGAAGCGGAAGTCACTGGCCCCGTTGCCGACCACGGCGCGGCCATCGCTGATGGTGAAGCGGAAGCTGGCGTCGAAGACTTCCCCTCCGTCGTGCACGAAGGTGAGCCGTCCGTTGTTGATGTCGTCCTGGGTGAAACCGTCCAGGCTGCTGAGGGCGACACCGTTGAGCCGCAGGCTCCCTCCCGCTGGGGCGGCGGTGAGCCGGTAGACCCGCTCGGCCGGGCTGCTGTCGCTGTCACTGATCGCCAGGTCCGTGGCCCGGATCGTCACCGTGGCGCCTTCGCTGGTGCGGAGCAGGTTGTTGGTGCTCAGCGAGGGGGGGGCATTGGGCGGCAGGGAGGAGGAGGCGTTGCCGCCGCCACTGCTGGGGGTGCCCAGGGGATTGAGGTAGGTGAGGCTGAAGCTGATCGTTGTCAGCGGATCCCCCGGCAGGGGCTGGGGCGTGCTGTTGGTGTGAATGCCACCGTCGCGGGTCTGGGTGAAGCCGGCGGGCAGCAGGCCGATGGCGCCGTCCTTCACCGTGAAGCTGAAGCCCGCCGTGGTGCCGGAAGCGGTGCCGTTGACGAAGTTGAACCTCAGCCGTCCGGCGTCGATGTCGTCCTGGCTGAAGCTGCCGCCGCCCAGCAGGCCCACCCAGGTGCCGCCCCGGAACACCTGCAGCTGGCCCCGGGCGGGATCCGGTGCCGCCGTGAGGGTGTAGGTGAGGTTGGGGGTGAGGGAATCGGCGTCGCTGACCCTCAGGGCGGCAGCGGTGATGACCGTGCTGCCGGTGGGGGTGACGATCGGGTTGTTGGCGGTGAGGGTGGGGTCATCGTTGACCCGCTGCACCGCCAGGGTGATGACGGCGTTGCTGCTGAGCACCCCGCCGGTTCCCTGGCCGCCGCCGTCGTCGCTGACGCGGACGCCGAAGCTCTCGTTCGGGGGGAAGCCGCCGTTGAGGTCGTTGCCGTCGTGGTCGTAGGTCAGCCCCGTCAGGGAGGGAAGGGTGAACGGCGCCGTGATCGGGGTGCCGTTGTAGCGGAGCGTGCCGCGCAGGGGCAGGGAGGTGATGACGACCGTGGGGGGCACGCCCGAGGCCTGGTCCGCGTCGCTGATGGTCAGCGTGATGGGCACCCCCTGCTGACCCTCGAAGACCGGGATCGAGCCGCTGACGGCCGGAGCCTGGTTGATGGGGGTGAGGCTGATCGGCACCGTGGCCGAGGGAATCCGGCCGCCGGCCCCGTCATCGACGGACACCGTGAAGGCATCACTGCCACTGCCGGGGATGCCGCCGGGCAGCACCTGGGAGCCGTCGTGGGTGTACGTGAAGCTGCCGAAGAAGCTGCTGGAGAAGGTGGAGCCCACCACCAGGGGGTTGCCGTTGAGCTTCAGCTGGCCCTTGCCCGGCAGGGAGTTGATCCGGTAGATGACCTGCTCCGGCAGGTTGTCCCCATCGGCGAGCTGGAAGTTCGCGGCCGTGAAGGTGGAGGTGCCGCCTTCCGCCACCACCAGGGGGGTGGTCGTCAGGCTGGGGGCATCGTTGACCGGGGTGACCTGGATCGGCCCTGTCGAGAGGCTGATGGGGCCATCGCCGTTGCTGAGGTCGGTGGCCGTCAGGGTGAGGCTGGGCGCCACCGGCGTGTTGACGCTGTTGGCGTCGGCCGCCGGCGTGAACAGGATGCTGGCGATCGCCGCATTGATGGCGGCCAGGCTTCCTTCCAGGGTGAAGTCGGCGCTGCCGTTGCTGCCGCTGGTGATCAGGGCGGCGCTGGCCAGGGTGGCCGTGCCGCCCGTGGTGGCGATCCGCAGCCGCAGCGTGATCGGCGCCGGCACACCGTTGTCGCTGTCGGCCACGCTGAATCCGGTGATGGCCAGGGGCGTGTCTTCGGCGGTGCTGCGGGTGCCCACGAAGCTGTCGGCCAGCACCGGGGCGCTGGCGAATTCCGCCGTCAGCTGCTGACCATCGATGAGGAGCTGGTGCTGGTCGCTCTCGGCCAGGATCGCCGCCCGCTGCGCCTCGCTCAAGGGCTCGCCGGTGACGAGGGCGGCGAACAGGGCCCCTTCATCCCCCTGCGCATCGAGGGGGCCGTTCAGCCACTGGTCGATGGCGTGACCCACTTCCTCCAGCAGGACCCGCTGGATGGCCTCCACGGAAGTGGCCAGGGAGAGCCAGTTGGCGTTGATGTAAATTTTCTGCCGGCCTTCCGGATCACGGGGTGTGTAGGCACCACTTGCTCCTGAAAGTTCCTCGCCACTGCGCCATTCGATCGCCAGCTGAAGGCCTGGCCCCCGCAACATCTGGCCCAGGGTGATCAGGCGGGACTTGAACGGCTCGGCAGCGGTGCCGGCGGTGGCAAAAGCCTCACTCAGCAGAACCTCAAAATCATCCTGAAGAGGAAGATCTTCAAGGATTCTGTTGACGTTCAGCAGGGCGGTGGCCCAGAGCTGCTCAACGTCTCCCGACAGGGCCGGTTCAATCGTTGGCTCAAGGACGATCTGTCGATACGGGCCCTCGCTCATCAGGGGAGGGGTGTGCCTGGCCTGGCCCAGAAGTCCTGCCAGGAGGTCAAGCCTGAGGATTTTCATGCCTGGACCTGGCCATCAGTTCGAATCGTGGGATCTTATTCCAAGGCCCTCTCTTGCCAGGCCTGCGAGCAGGAGTGGGCCTCCCTCGATGTCACCCTGCTCGCCAGAGAACCACGTGTTAAAAACATTAAAGCTTCCGTAGAAACTCTTTATAGAACCCCAAGAAAGCACCATTCTGGCCAAAATGAACTTCGCTTCTTGCTAGGAAATCCAAAACAAAAAAGTGGACCTGAAACTTGCCTCGGTTTCTTCCTGGCCCTGAATGCGCGGTTTCATTGCACCCCGCTCCCGCCCGCTCTTCGAGGTCCATCCGTGTCCGTCTTGTCCTGCTCCCTTCGTTCGTGCTCGGAGCCGTGGTCGCGATCGGCCCGGCCCGGGCGGCGATCTGCCCCGATGGAACCGAGGCGGAATTCTGCCTGCCGCCCGTCATCACCCCGCTGACCCCGACGCCGGCACCGTCCACCCCGACGCCGGTGCCGTCCCCCCCGACGTCGACACCAACGCCATCACCGTCCCCTGCAGCGGCGCCCGCTGCGGCCGCTCCGATCCGCCCCTTGCGGGTGGACGTCTATCGACTCGACGCCCAGTTGCTTCCCCTCGGCGCCGGGATGGGTTGGCGGAGCTTCAGCCGGGATCTGCTGGACCCCCTGCCCCAGAAGGTGCGTGAGGCCTCCCCCCTCGCTGCCCCGGAGCCGCAGGGGTCCTCCGCTTCGGCGTTCCGCTTCAGTCTTCAGCCCGGCGGCTACTTCAGTGGGCGGGATGGCTGGCGGCTGCAGGTGTTCGGCAACGGCTTCGGCGGCCCCCTGCTCAGCGGCGTCGCCGGTGGCCCCTCCTCGGTGAGCGGGGCCCAGATGGGTCTGCGCCTCGACTACGCACTGGGCGATCTGGTGGTCGGTGCCTTCGGTCGCTTCGGATCCCTGCGGGCCGACGGTGGCTCCGTCAATGATTTCGGCGCCCCATTCAGTGGCCGCAGCGCCAACGGCACCCTGGCTGGTGGCGGGGTGCTTGTGCAGCTCTCCAGGCCCGGTTGGTTCATCGGGGCGGCTGTGGGAGGCGATGGTCTGACGACCGACCAGCCCTTCAGCATCACCAGTTCCAATGCCGTTGGTACCCGCACCAGCGCTCCCTCGGTGGGTGGCAGCGCCTTCCATGTGGCCAGCAACGTCGGCGGCAGGATCTGGCTGTCGGATCGTCAGGTCCTGGAACCCAGTGCGCTGCTCACCCTCACCAGCCTTTCGCTGGGCGGTGCGTCGGTCTTTGATGGCTTCACCAACCGGTTCTGGAGCGTGCCTGCGTCCAGCAGCACCGTCGGCACCGCCGACATCGGCGTCACCTGGCGAGCCCCCCTGCCCCAGGGCCGGAACCTGCTCACACCCTCGCTGCGTCTGAGCTGGCTGGGGGCCGGCTTCCTCGGCCAGCCGCCGGTCAACGTGGTCACGGACGGCATCGCCCTGGCCACGACGCTGCCCGCAGGACCGCGGACCCAGACCAGTGGCCTGGGGCTGCAGGGGGGCCTGGCCTACACCCTGCGGGACAACACCACGTTCTTCATCCGTGGTGGCGCCGGGTTCTACGGAGCCGGCACCGCCTGGGATGTCGGTGGGGGGGTGCAGTTGCGCTGGGGGGGAGCCCCACGGTCGCCCTCAACCAAGGCCAGTGGCCCCGACCCCTCCGTTTCCAACCCCTGAATCACGGCACCGGGCCTGGCCCGGAGGTGGACGTTCAGGCGCCTTCCCCCATCAGGCCATAGTCGGAGACCTCGGCCTTGCGGACGTCGGGGCCAGCGCCGGTCACGGTGGGCTCCTCCAGCAGCCCGGACACGAGTCCGGCGTCGAAGGAATAGCGGCCCGGGCCGAGCAGGAGCAGGGCCAGGCTGCCGCCCAGGTAGAGCACCACCAGCTCCAGGACATAGATGTTGAAACCACTGGTGAGGATGTGGTGGTAGGCGGCCACGGCCATCGTGCCGGTGAGGGCCAGGGCCCCCAGGGGCGAAAGCAGGCCGAGGATCAGCAGCCAGCTGCCCAGGATTTCCGAGTAGCCCGCCACGTGGGCGAAGAACAGGGGGAAGGGCAGGTGCAGGGGCACCACGTAGTTGGTGGCGAACGCCTGGGGATCGGCCAGCTTGTCCTGGCCGTGGTGGATCATCATCGCCCCGATCGCCAGCCTCAGGACCAGCAGACCGAGGCTGGCCAGGCGGCCCTCCCGCAGGAGGTAGGCCCGCAGGATGGGGCGCACCCGGCTGGCGATCGAGGCTGCCGTCGTCGGCGTGCCGGCGCCGGCGTCCACGCCCGTCGAGGCGCCGCCCGCCAGGGAGGACAGGCTGGCGGGCCTGTTGAGGGCCACCATCCACAGGGCGATGAAGGCGGTGAAGAAGCCCGCGAAAATCTCAAGCAGCAGCGTGGTGGTCATGGTGGCCAGGGAATTGTGAGAATTCTGGCGATTCAGGTAACGGAACGTGAAGCGCGCCCCGGTCCCTGATCCGGCTCCGGACGCAGCCCCTGATCCAGCCCCAGATCCAGGCAGAGCTGACCCTCGCTCATCCGCGGCTGGCGGCGACGGCCGCCGGGGCGCCTCCTGCCGGAGGGGGGAAGGCCCGATCGGCGGGAGCCGTGCCGCTCCTGGAGCGCGGCGGCGGTGGCGCCGAAGCCGCTCTGGCGGCGCAGGCCCCAGAGCCGTTCCCGGGCCTCCCGGGCGGCGGCGGCCACCTCCACAATCGGGGCCGGATAGTCGCGGCCGATGCGGCAGCCGCTGGCGGCCTGGGTGGCCGGATCCATCCGCCACGGCTCGTGGCGCCAGATCGCCGGCACCCCGGCCAGTTCCGGCAGCCAGCGCCCCAGAAACACCCCCTCCGGGTCGTGGTCGAGGCCCTGCTTGGTCGGGTTGTAGATCCGGATCGTGTTGATGCCCGTGGTGCCGCTCTGCATCTGGCACTGGCTCCAGTGGATGCCCGGTTCGTAGTCGACGAACTGGCGGGCCAGGTGCAGGCCGCTGTCGCGCCAGTCGATCCAGAGGTGGTGGCTGGCGAACGACAGCAGCATCGCCCGCATGCGGAAGTTGATCCAGCCGCTGGCCCGCAGGGCGCGCATGCAGGCATCCACGAACGGCACCCCGGTGCGCCCTTCGCACCAGGCCGCCAGCCGTTCGGGATCGCTGCGGCGCAGCCCCCGGGTGGCGGGGTGGAGCTCGAGGACCTCGATCGAGGGCTCGCGCTCCAGCTTCTGGATGAAGTGGCAGTGCCAGTGCAGGCGCGACAGGAAGGCATCAAGGGCCCGGGGCCAGCCAGCCGCGGCCTCGGCGGGCAGCACCGAAAGGGCCGCCCGCCGGGCCCGGGTGGCCTGGGTCACCTCCCCCATCGACAGGGTGCCCCAGGCCAGGTGGGGGGAGAGTCGCGAGCAGCCCTCGAAGGCCGTCAGGGGACTGGAGAGCCGCTGGTGGTAGCCGCGCCCCCGCTGGTGCAGGAAGCCGTCCAGCAGCTCCAGGCCGGCCCGTCGACCACCCCGCTGCCGCGCCGGGCAGGGGTCCGGCTCCAGGCCCAGATCGGCGGCGGAGGGCAGGTGCCGCGGGGCGATGCCCGCCAGGGGAGGCAGGGCGACGGGAGCCTCCAGCAGTGGTTCGGCCATGCGTTGCTCCCAGGCCCGGGCCCAGCCGCGGCGATCCCTCAGGCCCCGGGTCACCCCGAAGCTGGCGAATTGCTGCCAGGGGATCCCGCGTTCGCGGGCCCAGGCGGCCACCCGCCGGTCCCGGGCGTAGGTCCAGAGGTTGCCGGTCTCCTGGTGGCTCCAGAGCCCGGCGATGCCATGGCGACGGTGGGCGGCCTCCAGCACGGCCACGACCTCGCCGACCCGCACGACCAGCGGCTGGCCCAGGCCGGCCAGCTGCTGCCCCAGCTCCTGGAGCGCCTCCCGGCAGAAGCTCCACTGCCGGCCCGAGCTGTCCGGCTGTCGCCACAGCTCCGGTTCGACCACGTAGAGGGGAAGCACCGGGCCGCGTCGGGCCGCTTCCACCAGGGGGCGGTGGTCGGTGAGGCGCAGATCGCGCTTGAACCAGACCACCTGAAGCGCCATTCCCGCAGGCTAGGAATCCGCTTCAGCGCTTCGGGAGGTCGCTGGGCCGCAGCACCACCACCACCACGCCCACCACCACCATCAAGATCAGCACCGCCGCCCCGGCCAGGGGCAGCACCGTCTCCGTCTCCATCCGCCCGCCCGCCGACTGCCTCCCCATCCTGGTGAGGCCACAGGGGCAGCGCGAAAAAAAAGGACGGGTCAGCCAGACCCGCCCCCGAAGAACGTCTTAAGAATTGTAAAGGCGGCGGCCGTGCGAGCGCGAGAGCATCTCCGGGTCCACCTCCCGGGGTCTTCAGGAGCGCCCCGCGGTCGCCGGGCAGGCGCGCCACAATCTTCATGTTCCGTTACATCAGCCATGACGGTCGGCGAGCTCTACCTCGAATCCCTGTCCACCGGCGTCATCACCCCCGCCGAGCTCTCCTGGCTCACCCACGGCCAGGACCGTTTCTCCCGTCTGGAGGAGGCCACCGCCCTGCGGCTCGGTCGCCTGCTCGACCAGGGGGACATCCAGCTGGGCTGTCGCCTTGCCCCCGCTGCCGACCCCCCGTTCGCCCCCGCCTCGCCGGCCCCGGCCCCGGCCGCTGGGGTGCTGGAGGAGTGGATCGAACCCCTGGGGCGCCGACGGCATCGCTGACGACAGTCCGATCCCTTCACGATCGTTTACACTCCCTTCAAGTTTCGCAACGAACCCACCCATGTCTGACTCCACCACCCGCTTCGGCTTCGTCGCCTTCGCTGAAACCTGGAACGGCCGCCTGGCCATGCTCGGTTTCGTCATCGGCCTCGGCACCGAGATCCTGACCGGCCAAGGCATCCTTGCCCAGATCGGCCTCGGCTGATTTCAGCTCCGGTCTTCGCTGCATCGGCCCGGGTGGTTCTGCCATCCGGGCTTTGATGTCTGCGGCGTTCCCCCCGCTCCCCCATGGCGCACGCTCTCGTCTTCGTACTGGCTCCTGAGGGAGGCCTTCCCGGCGATGGCGCGGCCTGGGAGGAGATCCTGGCGGCCCAGCGCCTCGGCGTCCGCAGCGGCATCGCCCTGCGCATGTTTCGCGTGCCCGCCGAGGGCCCCCCGAGCCTGGACGACCTGGTCAGCTCCGGCCAGGCCAACGTCAGTGGGGCCGACCCTTTCGAGCCGCTGCGCATCACCCCCTGCCCGGAGGAGCCGCCCGCCCCTTCCCCGGCTGATCCGGGTCCGCCGCGGCGGATGATCTGCGATGCGGTGGTGCCCCATCTCGAGCCACGGGCCCTCTGGCTCGGCGCCTACGAACTCAGCGGCCCGGAACGGCCGTCGAACGGCGGCCATCCGGCCGAGCGCCTGGAGGTCGAGACGGTCCGCTGCCTTGACCAGTTCTCCCTGCGGGAGGTGGACAACGAGACCTGCTGGTTCTATCCCACCGAGAACGGCGACTATCTCTGCTGGGAGAACCAGCGAGGTCTGGAGCTCTCCCCCGGCTATCCCGCCGATTCCTGCCTGCAGGAGGGGCCCGTGTCCTACCAGCGCAGCGACCTGCAGCTCCTCTGGTCGCTGATGGCCGACGACCAGGCCCTGACCTGCGTCGGGCTCACCTATCAGAAACGGCGCATCGAATGGCCGGTGGCCGCCAGCGATCCGGAACCCTTCGCCACCTGGACCGCGTTCCGGGTCGATGCCATGGCCGACGACACCTACCGGGAGATGGCGAACATCACGGTCTTCCCGACCTGAGAGGCTCCCTCAGCCGGCCTGCTCATAGAGCTTCTCCAGCCGCTCCCGGCTGAGGTCGACATAGAGAACCTCCTCGCCCTGGGCCGGTGCTTCCGGATGGCGCTGCCGTGGGGAGGGGGTGGAGGCGGCGCTGCGCAGGTTCTGGGTCATCAAGGCGAAGGCCCCGCCGGCGATCACCGCGAAGCTCACCATGTAAACGATGGGGAACAGGACGTCCAGCATGGCTCGCTCGCTTTCTCCCACGATAATGTAACGATCTGTTAACCGTGGCTGTCGCGCCCCCGCAGGGAGCTCACGGATTCAGCTCACCGATTCAGCTCAGGGATTCAGCCACTCCTCCTGCCAGCTGTTGTCGGCCCGCCAGCGGCGACGCCGATGCGGGTGGCCCTGCAGCTCCAGCAGTTCCACCCGCTGCAGCCGCACCCGCAGCAGCTCGAAGTGTTCCGGCCGTGGGGCGTCCTCCGCCAATTCCCGGGGGAACGGCCCATCGGGCTGGAAGGCTTCCCCCGGCGCCGGCCAGCCCCACAGGGCCCGGCCCCGGGGGGTAAGGGCCTGCCAGTGGAATGTCAGGGCCCGCTGCTCCTCATCGCCAGCGAGCCGCAGTCGGTGGCCCCGCAGCCGGAACTGACAGCGGGCCTTGGGCAGCAGCCAGCAGAGTTCCAGGGGGGCGGTCCCGGTGAGTTCGCCGCTCTTGGCGCTGCGGCGGTCGGTGAGCAGATCGAGGCCGGCCGCTCCGGCCCAGCAGCGGAACACCAGGGTGCGTACCCGCGGGGTACCGTCCGCCGCCACGCTGGCCAGCTGCAGCCAGCGGGCCTGGGGGGAGCGGCCCTGCCGCTCCAGGGCGCCGCGCAGCAAGGCTCGCCAGGGGGGCAGGGGCTCCCCAGGGGTCGGCGACGGGTGGGACTCGGGCATCGGCAGGACCTACGGCGTCGGTTTTTCAGCCACCACGGCGAAGAAGGGATCCCCCTGCCCCCCCAGCCAGCCCATGGGACCCTCGGCCCGGGTCGGCTCGGCGATCAGCTGGGGCGCCGGCCAGCCCTGGGCCTGCAGCACCCGGCTGACGTAGGCGAGGTGATCCCTGTCGCTGCCGTCGGTCCAGACCTGGGGAGCCTTCTGGAAGAACATCCGGTTCGAGAAGGCCACGATCACCTGGCCGCCGGGGCGGACCACCCGCAGCAGTTCGGCCGCCACCGGCTCGGGCCGCTGCAGGTACTGCCAGCCCGCCACCATCAGCACCGCATCCACGCTGGCGTCCGCCAGGGGCAGGCGCTGGTCCTGGTTGAGGTTCTGCAGCCAGTGCCGATCCAGTCGCGGATTCGCCGCCAGTTCGGCCCCGTTCAGGCCATGGCCGATCACCTCCTCGTAGGTGATGTCCTCCGGCAGGTGACTGACCCAGCTGCTCATCAGATCCAGCACCACCGCGCAGGGGGGGATCCGCTCCCGGTAGAGCGCGGTCAGCCGGCGGCGGAAAGCGCCGTCGAGGTGCTGCACGAAGCGGGGTTCGGCATAGAAGAGGGTGTCATCGGAGCTGTCCAGCTTGCGCCGCTCCGCCTCGTTCAACACCTGCACCGCCATGGTCACCGGGGATCCGTTCTGCTGCCATGGTGGCGAGCCGCGGCCACTTCCGTCATGACGCCCCCCGCCCCGGCGCCTCCCGTCCCGTCGTCCTTCCTGGTGCTGGCCGCCGATGACCCCGAGCGGTTGGCCGCCTTCTACGGCGCCCTGCTGGGGACGGACCCGCTGCGGGGGGTCAGCCCCGGCCACTGGCGCCTGCTGGGGCCGGGCGATGGCCGGCTGGAGATCTACGCCCCCTCCCGGCGGCGTCCCCGCCCCCGCGGTGAGGGCCGGCTGGCCCTCTGTTTCTCGCGCCCGGCGGGGGAGGCGCCCCCCCTGCAGGTGCTCCACGACTGGCTCGCCGTGGTGCTGGCCCTGGGGGCGGTGCCGGTGGAGCCGCCGCGGCAGGAACCCTTCGGGGCTGAGGCCTGGCTGGCCGATCTGGAGGGCAATCGCCTGCTGCTGCTGGTCAGCGGCGGCTGAGTCGCAGCTGGGAGGCGTAGGGCCCGCGGCCATCGAGGCAGGCCGCGCCGCAGTGGGCGCCGAGGCTGATCGCCTGCCGCAGATCCCACCCGGCGGCCAGGGCCGTGGTGACCCCGGCGGCGAAGCTGTCGCCGGCGCCGTAGGTATCGAGCACCGGCCCCGTGCGGTGAACGGCGGCGTAGCGGCCGCCGGGAACCAGCACCCCGCCCCGCTCGGCCTCGGTGCCGATGTAGTGCGAGGGGGCCGGCTCCAGATCCCCCGGCCGGTAGGCCTCGCCGGGATCGGCGGCGCTGCCGATCAGGGCGTCGAGGGTCACGCCCGCCTCCCGCAGGGCCGCCAGCCGGACCCTTGGGGTGGCGGTCAGCACCCGGGCCCGCCGGGCCCGCCGCAGGCCGGCGGCATCGGTGGCGGTGACGAAGACGCCGTCGGTCTGCTCCAGCCGCTGCCACGGCAGCCCATCGGCGCCGGTGGGCATCAGCCGCTCGCCGATCACCGTGATCGTGCGCTCGCCGCCGCCGTCGATGAAGGTGATCCCCCGCCGGGTCGGGGCCGACCGCCAGGCGATGTGCAGCTCCAGCCCCAGCCCCTCGAGCTCCTCGGCGGCCCGGCGCCCGAGGGCGTCATCGCCCAGGGCCGTGAAGAAGGGAATCCGCGCTCCCGTGAGACGGGCCATCTGCACGGCCACCACGGCGCCGCCGCCGGCGGGGATCTCACAGAAGTCGTCGGCATGGAGGATCTCGCCGGCGGCCGGCAGGTGGTCCACGCCGATGAAGCTGACCATCTCCACATGGCCCACCACCACCAGGGCCACCGGGGGCAGGGCCGGCAGCTTTGCCAGGGGCAGGGGGATGAGGGGCTCCATTCAGCTGGAGGCGGAGGTGTAGAAGCGCAGCGCGAAGTTCCAGAACCAGCGGCTCAGCACCACCGAGGCGATGGCCACCGCGCCCCCGGCCAGCAGCCAGGGGCCGGAGGCCCGTCCCAGGATCGCCTCGGCCGGGACCGTGGTGAGGAAGGCCACCGGCACGATGAAGGTGAAGAAGGCCCGCAGGCCCGCCGGGAAGGCACTCACCGGAAAGCGGCCCGCCACCAGCACGCTGCGCAGCACCTCGGTGGCGTTCCAGATCTTCACGAACCAGATGCTGCTGGCCGCCAGCACGAACCAGAGGCTGTACAGGATCATCAGGCTGGCCACCAGCATCAGGGCCGCCGCCAGCAGGGTGAGGGGCGCCGGGGTGGCGCCGGCCTTCCAGGCGGCGTAGCCGATCAGGCCGGCCCCCAGGGCGATGCCCGGCAGCCCCCAGGGGGAAAAGGTGCGGGCCGAGAGCCAGAACTGGCTGTCGATCGGCTTGAGCAGGACGAAATCGAGGCTGCCCGTGCGCACGTGGGCCACGATCGTGCTGAGGTTGGGCTGCAGCAGGGTGCTCGTGATCCCCTCCAGCAGGGTGTAGACCCCCAGCACCACCAGGGCCCCTTCCCAGCTCCAGCCCCCCAGGGACTGGCCGCGTCTGTAGAACAGCGACAGCACGAAGATGCTGCCGACAAGATTGCCGGCCGTGGCCACCAGCTCGATCAGGAAGTTCGCCTGGTACTCCAGTTCGGCCGTCAGCGAGGCGATCCAGAACACCTTCAGGGTGGTGAGATGGCGGCCCATCACGCCCCCATGGCCGAATAGTGGCGCAGGCCCCGCCGCCAGAGCAGCAGGTTGATCGGCAGCAGCAGGGCGGCCCAGGCGGCCATGGCCGCGAAGCTCTGGAGCACCGGCACGGTCTCCCCGGCCAGGATCCTGGCGGGCACATCGACCATGTAAGGGAAGGGGGTCCAGAAGGCGAAGGCCCGGACTGCCTCGGGATAGAGGGCCAGGGGGGCCACCAGCCCGGACAGATAGAGATAGGGCAGATACAGGAGGCGCTCCAGGGCGCTGGCCTTCTCGCTCCAGAAGCACACCATCGTCAGGGTGAACTGCATCAGGAAGCGCAGGGCGAAGGCGGCCAGGGTGGCCAGCACCGCCAGCAGCAGCGACGGCAGCGAGGGCCACCAGAAGGCGGCGGGATAGAGAAGGAAGAACAGCCCCACCAGCAGTGCGACGAAAGGAAGCCGGGTGGCCTGCTCCGACAGGTGGGCGGCCACGTAGCGCCACACCAGGGGCAGGGGTTGGAGCAGGTAGGGCGACAGGCGGCCGTTGAGGTTGTCCTCCTCGAAGGTGTACATCACCCAGACGATCGTGAACTGGCGCACCACGAACGCCGACAGGAAGTAGCGGGCCAGCTGCAGGGAGCTCATCCCCAGCCCGCCGCCGGCATCGACGGCGCTCCAGAGGCCCAGCATGATGAAGGGCAGCACCCCCGAGAGCGCCCACAGCACGATCTCGGCCCGGTACTCGAGCATGTAGGCGTACTGGCTGGAGAGCAGCACGGCGGCGATGCGGCGGGCGTGGGCCAGCCGCTGGCGCAGGGGCCGGCTCATGGAAGGAGCCCCCTCATGCCACGGCCCCCTGCTGGAACAGCCGGCCGATGATGTCCTCGATGGGCGGGTCGGACACCGACAGATCGACCACGGCCAGGTCGGCCAGCAGGCGTCCCACCTGTTCGGTGAGCCGCTCCCGCGGGATCAGCAGCCGCACCTCCCGGCCCTCGATGGCCTCCACCTCGCCGTAGCTGGCGAAGGCCTCGGCCCCCATGGGCGCGTGCAGCTCCAGGCGCACCTCCCGGCAGGGCGCCAGCCGCTGGGTGAGCGTCTCGAGGCTTCCGTCGTAGAAGAGGCGGCCCTCATGGATCAGCAGCACCCGCGGACAGAGGGCGGTGATGTCGGCCATGTAGTGGCTGGTGAGCAGCACGGTGGCCCCGAAGCGGCGGTTGTAGTCGGCCAGGAAACTGCGCACCCGGGCCTGGGCGTTCACATCCAGCCCCAGGGTGGGTTCATCCAGGAACAGCACCGACGGTCGGTGCAGCAGGGCCGCCAGCAGTTCCGCCTTCATCCGCTGGCCGAGGGAGAGCTTGCGCACCGGCCGGCGCAGCTCGTCCCCCAGCTCGAGCATCTCCGCGAGCTCGGCGATGCGACGTCGGCTTTCCGCCGGGGGGATGCCGTAGACGGCGGCGTTGACCCGCAGGGAATCCAGCGGCGGCAGATCCCAGATCAGCTGCTGCTTCTGGCCCATCACCAGGGTGATCTGACCCAGGAAATCCGCCTCGCGGCGCTGGGGCTGGCAGCCGGCCACCTCCACCGTGCCGCTGGTGGGGTGGATCAGCCCCGTGAGCATCTTGAGGGTGGTGGTCTTGCCGGCGCCGTTGGCCCCAAGAAAACCGACGAACTCACCCGGCTCGATCGCGAAGCTCACGTCCTGCACGGCAGCGATCAGGCGCTCGCGGCGGTTCACGAAGTGACGCAGGGTGCCGGCCAGCCCGGGTTGCTTGTCAGCGACCCGGTAGGTCTTGCCGAGGCCCTGCGCGCAGACGATGGCCGTGCGGTCGGGGGCCATGCGGACGGGGGCGGGCAGGTGACACCCTATCGAGGGCCCGCCCCCTCTGAAGCAGCACCTCAGGCGGCCTCCGGGCACCAGCCGGAGCTCCGCTGCAGCGGCTCGAGCCAGCTCGGACAACGCTGGGTGAGGTGGTCGCCGTGGCAGATCAGGGCTTGATGCCACTGGCAGCTCAACAGGGGGATGCTGTCGGCGTCGGCGTGGTGACGGAACCACTGGCAGGTGAGGCAGACGTGTCGGCTGCGGCTGGGGAGCAGCTGCTCCGGCCCCAGATAGGGCCAGGCGTCGCGGTGGGCAGTGGGATCTGGAGCGGGGGACATGGCCGCGGAAAACGGTACACCTGTACTAGCAGGGATTGCCCCTGGCGGCCAGGGCCACGACTCGGCGGCGCTGCTGCAGCACCACCGCAGCAGATGTTGGGCGCCGGCCACGCCGTTCCGCTGCCGTCCCTGCCCCGGCGGCGTCGCAGCGGCCCCGAGCACCATCCGGGACCGGGATCCCCATCACCGAGGCCCGTCACGGAACCCCGCCCGGGGGGCGACAATCGACCCTCGGGGCCGCTCCGTTCGCCATGCCTTCTCCATGCTGATCAGGCTCGGTTGCGAACTGACCCTCTCCTGCTGGGCGCCGACCCCGGTGCTGGCCCTGGTCCATCCCCATGGCAGCCGCCTGGAGGACCGCCGCGGTCCCGAGCGGCTGCGGTTGAGCCCGGACCGGATCGCCGAGGTGCTCACCGATGCCGACGGCAACCGTGCCTGCCGCTTCGTGGCCTCCACGGGCAGCACCACCCTGGGATTCGAGGTGGTGGTGGCCGACCCCGGCCTGCCCGATCCAGTGGCGCCGGAGGTGGGGGAGTGCCCGGTGGGGGCACTTCCGATCGTGACCTACCCCTACCTCAACCCCAGCCGCTACTGCGACACCGATCGCCTGGCCCAGGTCGCCTGGGGCCGCTTCGGCGGCGTCCGCCCAGGCTGGTCACGGGTGCAGGCCATCTGCGACTGGGTGCACGAGCAGCTCCGCTTCGACTACGGCGCCGCCCGCAGCGACAAGACCGCCCACGACGCCCTGCGGGAAGGGCGCGGCGTCTGCCGCGACTTCGCCCATCTGGCCATCAGCCTCTGTCGCTGCCTCAACATCCCCGCCCGCTACTGCACCGGCTACCTGGGCTACACGGGCACCACGCCCCTGCCCGAACCGATCGACTATTCGGCCTGGTTCGAGGCGTTCCTGGAGGATCGCTGGCATGTCTTCGATCCCCGCCACAACCGGCCCCGCATCGGCCGGGTGCTGATCGCCCGGGGTCGGGATGCGGCCGATGTGCCCTTCCTGCGCTCCTTCGGTGACCACCAGCTCACCGGCTTCCGCGTCATCACCGAGGAGCTGGCCCCGCCCGGGTCTCCCTGCCCCTGAGCCCAGCGAAGTGTGGAGAATTCATGCGCTGGGCCAGCCTGCCGGGCCTGGGCGGCAGAATCCCCTGAGTTCAGGCACCCTCGAGCCGGTCGAACGGTTCCTGATCACAGCCCCTGACGACCGTTGGCTGGGTCAGCCTCCTGACCCCCGAGCCCATGGGGTCCCGACCATGGCACTGGGCTTCCGAGCCCGTCGTCAGCCTGACGTACGCAGCCGGGTTTTTTATTCCTGACTCCCGCGGATCGACCAATGGGTTTACGGATCGACGAAGCCACATTTCTGGAGCGAGCCCGGTCCCGATTCGGAAGCAGATACGATTATTCGCAAATCAACTACAAGAGCTTCCGCAGCCCGATCAAGATTCGCTGTCTGGAGCACCCTGTCCGGGAGATTGTGATCACGCCGGAGCGTCATCTCCAAACCACGGGCGGTTGCAAGTACTGCCTCAGAACGTATCGCAACCAGACCCTCGAACGGGTCCTGCGGCTCGACTGCGAGCCCAGCGAGCGGCCCGCACCCCTGCCGGCTCCACCCGTGGCAGCACCCAAAAGTAAAGCTGTGTGAGGGATCCGGCCGGTTGCCCAAGGCCGGTTTTGGTCACGGTTATCTTTCCGGGTCATTCGCCCTGAATCCCTCCATGGCCCTTCCTTTGCTCGCCGCCCGACCCTCGAGCCTCAATGCCAGGGTGTCGAGTTTCGCGATCGCCAGTGAGGAATCCCCCCGCCAGGCCGTCGCCACCCTGGAGACCCGCAAGGCCTCCGGAGACCGCCTCAGCCTCGACGTGCAGATCGAGCAGGCCTATCGCCAGATCTTCTTCCACGCCTTCAAGGTGGATCGTGAAGCGGTGCTGGAATCCCAGCTGCGGAGCGGACAGATCACCATGAGGGATTTCATCCGTGGTCTGTTGCTTTCCAGGCGATTCCGTGAGGGTTTCTATGACTGCAACAGCAACTATCGCCTGGCAGAACAACTGGTTGGCAGGGTTCTCGGGCGACCCGTGTATGGGGAACAGGAACGGATCCGCTACTCGATTCTGATCGCCCAGCACGGGCTCGTGGCCCTGGTGGACACCCTGCTCGACTCGGCCGAGTACCTCGAGGCGTTCGGTTACGACACCGTGCCTTACCAGCGTTCGCGGGTGCTGCCGGGCCGGGCCCAGGGAGAGCGCCCCTTCAACCAGCAGGCGCCCCGCTACGACGGCCGCTGGCGCGACGTGATCGCCAGCCGGGCGCCCCGCGGCTCCAGCCCCTGGTCCCCCGGCACCCCGCGTCCCGCCTGGCTCGGGGAGCAGCCCTCACCCCTGGCCCGCCAGATCTGGCAGGGCCTGGTCACCGCCGGTGGCTTCGCCATCACCGGTCTGGTGCTCTGGACCGCTGCGGCGATGCTGAGCACCGGAGCGCACTGATCGCCCGCCCGCCAGGGATCTCCGGGAGGCCTTGTCCGCAGCACGGTGAGCTGGATCTGCCACCGGCTTGCTGTGCTGACGGACACGAAATCGTGCTTCTCTTGGTATGAGGTGGTCGCAACGCCGTCGTGCCCACCGCCATGCATTAGGATTTGTAAAGATTTCTTGACCTTCCGGAGGTTCCTGTCATGTTCACGCTCGAAAAAGCGACCCAGATCTTTCCGGACACCCTCTCGGCCGATGTGGTGCCGGCCCTCACCGCCCGCTTCAGCCTCCTGAGCGCCGAGGACCAGCTGGCCCTGATCTGGTTCGCCTACCTCGAGATGGGCAAGACCATCACCATCGCCGCCCCCGGCGCGGCACGCATGCAGTTCGCCGAGCCGGTGCTCAACCGGATCAAGGCGATGACCTTCGGCGAGCAGAGCCAGGCGATGGTCGACCTGGCCAACCGGTCCGACACCGACATCTGCCGCACCTACGCGATCTGGTCGGTCAACATCAAGCTCGGCTTCTGGTACCGCCTGGGCGAATGGATGGAGGAGGGCCTCGTCGCGCCCATCCCCGAGGGCTACCAGCTCTCCGCCAACGCCGCTTCGGTGCTGTCCTCTCTGAAGGGCATCGATGCGGGCCAGCAGATCACCGTGCTGCGCAACTTCGTGGTCGACATGGGCTTCGATCCCAGCAAGGTGGACGGCGCCGAGCGCATCGCCGAGCCGATCGTGCTGCCGACGGCCCCCGAGCAGCGCACCAAGGTCTCGATCGCCGGCGTCGACAACGCCACGATCCTCTCCTACATGGATCTGCTCAATGCCAACGACTTCGACCAGCTGATCCAGCTGTTCCTCCCCGACGGCGCCCTGCAACCTCCCTTCCAGCGGCCCATCGTCGGTACCGATGCCATCCTGCGCTTCTTCCGCGAGGACTGCCAGAACCTCAAGCTGCTCCCCGAAACCGGCGTGAGCGAGCCCTCCGATGGCGGTTTCACCCAGATCAAGGTGACCGGAAAGGTCCAGACCCCCTGGTTCGGAGCCGGTGTCGGCATGAACGTGGCCTGGCGTTTCCTGCTCGATCCCGACAACAAGATCTACTTCGTGGCGATCGATCTGCTGGCCTCCCCCGCCGAACTGCTCAAGTTCGCCCGCTGAGGAGTCCATCCACCCTCCCCGCTCCGGCGGGTCCCGTGACCGGGGAGGCACTGGCCTCTCCGGTTTTTCCCGCCTCTGGAGGCACGGGTCTCCTGCTGGGGACGGGGATCTTCGGGGCCTGGCTGGCCACCCTGGTGCTGGCTCTGCTGGTGGATACGGCCGGCTGGACACCGGCGGCGCTCGGGTTGGTCATTGCCCTGCGCACGTCTCTGCAGACGGGCCTGTTCATCCTCGGCCACGATGCGATGCACCGCACCCTGGCGCCCGGGCGTCCGCGGCTCAATGACGGTCTTGGACGGCTGGCCCTGCTCCTCTACGCCGGCCTTCCCTATGGCCGCTGCCGCCGCCATCACCTGCGCCATCATCGTTTTCCCGGCAGCCGCCGTGATCCGGACTTTCGTCGGGCCAGCGCTGACGGGGCCCTGCGCTGGTACGCCCGGTTCATGGGCAACTACCTCTCCCTGGGCCAACTGGTCCTGCTCCTGGCCAGCTGGCTGGCCGTGGCCGGAGCACTGATGCTGCTGGAGCCCCGGCGGGCGCTGGCCGTCCCCACCTTCTGGGTGCTGCCCCTGGTTCTCAGCTCGTTTCAGCTGTTCCTGTTCGGCACCTATCTTCCCCACCGCGGTGAAGGATCCGGCCCCGACGGCGGCCATGCCGTCAGAAGTCTGGGGTATCCCCACCTTCTTTCCCTGCTGGCTTGTTATCACTTCGGGTACCACCGGGAGCACCATGCCCACCCGGCGGTTCCCTGGTTCCGGCTGCCCGAGTTGAGGCGTCGCGGTCCCCATCCTCACGGCCATGGTTACGGCCCTGCCAACGGCTCGCGGCCGCTCAGGCCTGCGCGTTAACGTCCAAATTCAGCGGTTGAGACCCATGGTGAGTGCGGTATTGGAGTGGACGGATCAGGAGCAGCAGGTGGCACGCCGCGCCTTCGACAAGGCCCACTCCAGAGCCGCGATCGGCATCATCCGGGCCGTCCAGGCCCATGCCAGCCGCATGGACTCCGTCGAGGAATGCTGGAAACTTCATGACTTTCTGAGCATCCAGCGCCATGAAATCGAAGGACGTTTCGATTTCCGCCTTCCCGGCCTGCTGTTCGTCTTCGCCAGCCTGGTGAAGGATGGCCTGCTCCAGCTCGAGGAACTGGAAGGACTCCAGCGGGACAAGCTCAACAAGATCACGGCGATGTCGCGCATGTGAGGGGGATGCCGCAGATCTGCAGCACAGCACCGCTCGGACTGCTTTCCCTGTCTGCTGTGGGCCGCCGCCGCCGCCGCTCGTACGGTCTTCCCGACCGGCGAGCTGCGAGGGTTCAGGCCCTCAGGGGCTGTAGGGTAGGGAAGATTCCAAGATTTCTCTCCAGCGAGCTCATCACTTTCTAAAAGGGCTGTCGAAGGATCGGTTCATAGTTATTTTCAGGTTCATGACCATTTACATCGGAAATCTTTCCTTCGACGCCGAAGTGGAAGACGTGAAGAACCTTTTTGCCCAGTACGGCGAACTGCGCCAGTGCACCCTGCCCCTCGATCGCGACACGGGTCGCAAGCGCGGTTTCGCGTTCGTCGAAATGGCCAATGACGCCGACGAGACCAAGGCCATCGATGATCTTCAGGATGTCGAGTGGATGGGCCGCAGCATCCGTGTGAACAAGGCCGAACCCCGCACCGGTGGCGGTGGTCGCTCCGGTGGCGGCGGCGGCTACGGCGGCGGTGGCGGCGGCTACGGCGGCGGCGGTGGTGGCCGCAGCCGCTACTGAGTCATTGCTGGGTCACCGGTCCCTGGTGGGCACCGGTTTCCATTCCACCGCCCCCGGGTTTCCGGGGGCGGTTTTTTGTTGTCCGGGGGTGCTTTTGCGGCTCGTTCCTGACCGCACCGCCTGCGGTGCCGCGTGTGGGGAGTCCGGCACGGATCGAAAGACACTCTGCTGCTGCGGCCTGTTGGCGTGGTCGGGGAGCAGATTGGGCCCATGAGTGATCCCAGCCCTCGCGGCCGCTACCGGGTCCGACCCGCCGACCAGAACGAGACCACCGTGCCCAACGAGGTGACCGGCCCGACCTTCGACCACCGCGACGAGGCGGAGCGGTATGCCCACAGTCTGGTGCTCGCTCACCAGGCCCCGGTGGTGGTGGAGAAGCTGGCGCCCGCCGGCTGCTGGCTTCAGCTCGGGATCATCGGCTGAGGCGACCCCTCCAGCCCGCCGAGCTCATCGGCGGCCCGCAGACGGATCAGGTAGGTGAGGCTGGAGCCCACGCCGGTGCCCCGGTAGCGGCCGCTGACCGGCGCCGCCAGATGGTGGTCGGGCGCGGCGGCCAGGACCAGGTGGCCATCGGCCACCGCCAGGCCCAGGCTGGGGTCGAATCCCCTCCACCCGCCTCCGGGCAGGTACACCTCCGCCCAGGCGTGCAGCTCGTGTTCGCTCACCTCCGGGGGATGGTGCATCGAATAGCCGCTCACGAACCGCGCCGCCAGTCCCTGGCTGCGGCAGGCCACCACATAGAGCATGGCGGTGTCCCGGCAGGCCCCGGTGAGCGTGCGGAGCGTCTCGGCCGCATCGGTGGGCTCCCCCTCCAGGCGGCCCACATGGTGAAAGCCATGGTGGATCTCATCGGCGAGGGCGCTGAGGAAGGCGGTGGCTGACCCGTCGACCCGGTCGGCGATGGCCTGGGCCCAGGCGCGCACGCCGGGATCGGCCCGATCCTGCAGACACCCCGCCAGGGAGCGGGCCTCGGCTTCCGGGTAGCTCACCGGCAGATGCTGGGCCTCCCGGTGGGTGACGATCCAGTCGTAGGGGTTGCTGCGCAGGGTTTCCACCAGCATGTCCACCGTGATCGTGAGCTGGTCCCGCTTCTGCTGGAACCAGGCCACCATCGCGTCGGTGCCATCGGGCTCGAGCACCCGGCTCAGGCCCGCGGGCGGCTCCTCCAGCCGCAGGTGGTGCTCAAGGATCCTCTGGCTGCCGTCCTGCCGGGGGGTGAGCCGCAGGGCCATGGGCTCGAGGAAGACGGGCCGGTCGTAGGTGTAGCTGAGGCGATGGTGGATGCGGAAGAACATCGCTCAGCCCATGGCCTCGCGCAGGACGTCCTGGAGGTCGTCATCGATGACGTAGGTGTGCAGCGGCGCCGTGTCCAGGTCTTCGACGAGGGGGAAGAAGCGGACGGAGAACCAGGCCTCGAAGAGTTCCAGGCTGCGGGGATGGGGCCAGCGGCTGCGGTCGCGGCACCAGAGGTCGAGCTCGGCGGCGAAGATCTGGCCATAGCTGTCCAGCAGCCGGTCCTGGGCTTCCAGCTCGCTGTCGTAGGTGGGGATCAGGTAGAGGCTGTGGTCCCCCCCCAGCCCTTCCATGTCCTCGCGGGTCCAGAAGGGCCGGGTCCAGTCCACCATCGGCTGCCGGGGCGCCACCGCGATCGCGCAGCGGTTGAGAACGGCCATCGATGGTTCGTCAGTGGCTGGTTCAACGCTAGCGAGGCCGGGGAGAGGGGGCATGGGTGAAACCATGGATCCGCGCCGCCTCCACAGCGACGACGTCACAGACCGAGAGCCATGCTCGATCGCCACGGCCCCTGCCGTGAGCCTCGCTTCCCTTCCCCTGATCTCCATGGCCCAGGCCTCTGCCGCACTCGTCGGCCTGACTCTTTTCACGATCATGTTCGCCCTCGGCCTGGGGTTGCAGCTGGAAGCGTTCGCGCAGCTGCGCCACAGGCCCGCCCTGGTGTTCCGGGTGCTGATCGGTTCCTGTGTGCTGGTGCCCCTGGTGGCGCTGGTGCTGATGAAGCTGCCCCTGAGCCTCGCCCTCTCCCCGTCGGCCCGCTTCGGCATCGTCCTGATGGCGGTCTGTCCCAGCGCCCCGCTCACCCTTCGCAAGGCCGGCAAGACGGGCGGCGACCGCCAGCTGGCGGCGCTGCTCCAGGCCTGCGCGGCCGTGGCTGCGATCGTTTCGATTCCCCTGCTGGCCGATCTGTTCCGGGCCTCGTTCGGCATCGAAGGCTGGGACATCGCCCCCCGGGACGTGGCCCTGCAGGTGGGCAAGGCCCAGGTGCTGCCGCTGCTGGCCGGCCTGCTGCTGAGGCACTGGAAGGCCGGCTGGGTGGCGCGGTTGGAGGGGCCGCTCGACAAGCTCGCCAACGGCCTGCTTCTGCTGCTGGTCGTGCTCGTGCTGATCAAGGCCGGCCCTTTGCTGGTGCCGTTCGTGGCCTCCAACTGGCTGGCCCTGGGCTTCATGGCGGTGATGGTGGCCGCGGCCCTGGCCATCGGCTCCCTCATGGCTGGCCCGGAGCCTCGCGAGCGCATCACCGTGGCCCTGGTCACATCGATGCGGAACCCGGGCCTGGCCCTGCTGTTCGCCACCACCCACGGCGCCGGGATGCCCGGCCTGAAGCTGGCCGTGCTGGCCTACCTGCTCGTCACCGTTCTGCTCTCGAGTCCTTTCCTGCGCTGGCAGAAGGGTCTGCAGGGTGTGGCTTGAGCAGACAGTCCCTCCCAGGTTCTCGGCCATCGGCGCTGTCGGATCTCCAGGCCCCAACGCCCTTGATTACAACGATTTGCGCGACAGCGCCGTCACCCAGATCCTTGGTGCCCACTCTGGAATCATCGCTAGCCATCGTGCAGCCGCCCCTTTCGTGCCTTTCCCCATGCCCCACCGCCGGATCAGCCTTCAGCCCTGCGGCCGCCCCGATGGCGTGACCCGTTTCTGTCCCCCCCTCCTGGGTGGCGGAGTCCTGGCTGGCCTGACGGCCACGGTCCTGATGGCACCCCAGCCCGCTGCGGCTGCGAAGGCTGCTCCCACGGGGCAGGTGTTGTACACCCTCACCACCCAGTGCGCGCTCCAGGGGGCTGCTCCCGTGCCCTGCACGGTGGAAGCGGTGGACATCGGAGGGGCCACGCTTTACCGCCACCGCATCGGCAAGGCCACCGAAACGGTCCGCATCACCGCGGAACCGGTCACCATGGCGATCTGGGCGAACGACACCAAGCAATGGCGCCCGCTGCGCGGGGCGTCGGCCCGGTTCTCCACCAACACGGTCTGCTTCAACGGCAAGGACCTGTGTGTGGTCAACCCGAACTACCTCAACAGTGTCCGGGAGGATCGCACCAACACCCGCCTCCAGGGCCGAGATCTGGTGATGGTGCACTTCGGCAGCGACGGTCGGGTGGATGCCAGCTGCTACGACGACGCCTGCGCACTGCTGCTGAAATGAAAACCCTCGCTGGATTCGCGCTTTTGATGGCCGGGGTGATCGTTTCCCCGGTCGGGGCTGCCCTGGCCCTGGAGACGTCTTCTTCCTCGCTCAATCCGCAGCTGATCGCCCGCGGCGGCGGCGGTGGCAGAGGTGGTGGAGGTGCCAGGGCCGGGGGCGCCGGCCTCGGTGGCGCCGGCAGGGCTGCTGGTGGTGGGGCGCGCGCTGGCGGTGCGGCCAGGGCCCACAGTGGTTTCCAGGGATCCGGCGGCGCCGGTGGTCTCAACCGCGGCGCGACCCGTCCGGCCGGTGGCTGGAGCGGCGGTGCCGCCGGCGGGATGGGACGTCCCTCCCTGGCTGGTCCCGTGGCCCGACCTGGAGGGGTTGGGGCAGCGGGTGTGAACAGGGTTGGCGGGGTTGGGACCATCAACCGCAACGCCAACCTCAACCGGAACGTCAACGTCAACCGCAACCTCAACCGCAGCGTCAACGTCAACCGCAACTGGAGCCGCGCCGCCAACGTCAACGCCATCGGTGTCCGGCCCGGCTGGGCCCGTCCGGGCTGGGGCGTGGCCCGACCCTGGAACCATGGCTGGTACGGCGGCTGGGCCACCCCGTCCTGGGGCTGGTGGGGGGCCCGGGCCGCCACCTGGGGTGTGGCCACGCTGGCGACGGCTTCGATCATCAACAATGCCGTCGACGCCGCCGTGGCCAGCAGCCAGACGGTGATCGTGGTGCCCAACACCGAGTACCAGCTGCTGTTCGGCACGGTCCAGCCGACCGGCACCTCCACGGTGGCCTTTGATGTCAGTGCCGACGGCAGCGTCTTTCAGCTCTCTGCCGATTGCCAGCAGGGTCTGCTGAACGGCCAGGAGCCGAGCAGTGCCCAGGAAGCGGAACTCCTCAATGCCGCCTGTCAGGTGGCCTTCGGGACCGCTTCCTGAGCCAGGGGCTCACCAGGGCAGGGGAGCCCGCTGGGCGCCGATGCTGCAGCCCATCTGCTGACCCAGCAGGGCCCCGAGTGGCACGGCCCAGGTGCGGCCGTCCTGGCGGGAGGCGGCGTAGCCCAGGCCACCGCCGATGATGCCGCCCACCAGCCGGCCCACGTTGCAGCGCTGGGCCGTCTGGGCCTGGACGTAGTCAGGGGCCACCGGCAGGTTGGCCCGGTAGCGGTCGACGTCATAGTCGGCCCGGTAGCCGCCGCCGTAGCCGTCGCCGTAGGACGAGGGGCTGGGCAGGGTCTGCACGGGGTAGGGAACACGGCGGCTGTCGACCTGGCGGGGGGCGCCGGACGGGCCCCAGGGACCGGCCCAGGCCTCCAAGGGGGCGGCCAGCAGGGCCAGGGCCCCGGTGGTGGAGCCCAGCAGGCCCGCGAGGCGGCGGGACCCCTGACGAAGGAAGGTGTTCATGGTGTTCGCGTTGTGAGGAGCGACCCCTGAGGTGGGGCTGACATCAATCAAGCGAAGCCATGTGACCCATCCATGAACGGCTCCGGGCCGATGTCCGACAGGATGCGACTCAGGCCATGGCCCCTGTCTGTGCATCGCTTGCTGTCGGACCCCTGGTCGGATCGCGCCGCCGTTGCCAGCGTGAACGGGAGGGTGGGAGAACCCGATGAGCTGGAGTGAACTGGAGCGCCTGGTCGATGAGGCCGAGACGGATGAGGTGATCCGCCGCGGGCTGCGCCATTGCCGCTCCTCCCCGGAGCTGATCCTGGCCGCCCGCCGGCTGGGTTACCGCGTCACGCGGGTGGATCTGCAACGGGCCTGGCAGCTGCACCGGCTGGCGAGGGAATCCCGGCCCGTTCCGGCAGGCCAGCGGCCGGCTCCAGGAGGCTGATCTCGGCGTGCACGCATTCGGCCGTGGGCCGGAGCTGGAAGCCCAGCTTCCGGCAGACGTGCTGCATGCCTCGGTTCTCGTGCAGGATCTCGGCGCAGATCCGCTCGAGTCCCTCCTGGCGCCCGATCTCCAGCAGCAGGCCCAGCAGGGCGGTGCCAAGTCCCTGCCGCTGCCAGGGATCGGCGATCAGCATGGCGAACTCGGCCGCGTTCTCGTCGTGGATCCGGCTGAGCCGCCCCACCCCCAGCAGTTCGTCGGGGCCGCCGTTCTCCCCGGCCCGCTCCGCCACCAGGGCCATCTCCCGGTCGTAGTCGGTGAAGCAGATCCGGTTGAGTCGCTCGTGGGCGATCCGGTGGCCCAGCGTCATCAGATGGAAGTAGCGGAAGTAGACGCTCTGCTCCGAGAGGGTGCGGTGGAACGCCACCACCAGGGGTTCGTCCTCCGGCCGGATCGGCCGGAGGGTCACCGCTGAGCCGTCGGGCAGGCGCCACTCGCGTACGTACTCGCTCGGGTAGGGCCGGATCGCCGGCCTGGGGTTGAAGCAGGTGGCCCCGGAGGACGCCTGCAGCAGCACGCGGGCGTCGAGGGCCACCAGGGCCCCCTCCCCGTCCCCCGGCGCCACCCGCAGCGGATTGATGTCCAGTTCGAGGATGGCCGGGTGCTCCAGCACCAGCCGGCTCAGGCGCACCAGCAGCCGTTCGAGCGCCGCCAGATCCACCGGCGGACGTCCCCGCACCCCTTGCAGCGCCCCGTAGATCCGGGTGCGTTCCATCAGCCGCCGGGCCAGGGTGGTGTTCAGCGGCGGCAGGTCCACGGCACTGTCCTGGAACACCTCCACCAGCAGGCCACCGGTGCCGAACAGGATCACCGGCCCGAACTGGGGGTCGATGCTGCTGCCGACGATCAGTTCATAGCTTCCGGTCAGGTCCAGCATCGGCTGGACGGTCACCCCACCGAAGGCGCTTGCCCCGTGCCGGGCGACGATCGCCCTCTCCATGGTCCGGTAGGCCTGGGCCACCGCTTCCCCGTCGGCCAGGTTCAGCTGCACCCCGCCGACATCACTCTTGTGGGTGAGCTCGGCGGAGAGCAGCTTCACCACCACCGGATAGCCCATGGCCTCGGCGGCGGCGGTGGCCGCCTCGGCGCTGATGGCCATGTGGGTGGGGACCGTGGGAATGCCGTAGGCCGTCAGCACCTGTTTGGCTTCCCATTCGTTGAGCAGGGTGCGCCCCTCCCCGCGGACAGCGCCCAGCAGCTCCTCCACCCGCCGGCGGTCGGCGTGGGGCTCGCCGTCACCGGCCGCCACCGCTGCCATGGCGTCCGTGGGGGCTGCTGGCTCCATTTCCGGCACCAGGGCCGGCGTTTCATAGAGGGCGCGCAGGTTGTCGCTGTAGCGCCACATGGCATCGAACAGCTGCACGGCCGCGTCCGGGTAGCGGTAGGTGGCGATGGCGGCGGCATTCAGCAGGCGCTCCCCCGCCTCCACGTCCCGGCCCCCCATCCAGCTGGCCAGCAGGGGCTTGGTGGTGTTGGCCGCCAGGGCCACCAGCCGTTCGGCGGTGCCGGTCGGGTCGGTCATGGCCTGGGGGGTGAGCACCACCAGCAGCCCGTCGCTGTCGGGGTTCTCCAGGGCCAGGCGGATCGCCCGCTCGTAGCGCTCCGGATCGGCGTCCCCGAGGATGTCGATCGGGTTGGCCCGGCTCCAGTGCTCCGGCAGCACGGCGTCGAGGGCCGTCAGGGTCGCCTCCGGGAGCCGGGCCAGGGCCCCCCCGTGGCGCACCAGGGCGTCGGTGGCGAGCACGCCCGGCCCTCCGGCATTGGTGAGGATCGTCAGCCGCGGCCCCAGGGGACGCCGGCGTTGCTTGGCGAGCACCTCGGCCAGGTCGAAGAGGTCGGCGATGCTGTCCACCCGCAGCACGCCGCAGCGCCGGAAGGCGGCATCGAGAACGGCGTCGCTTCCCGTGAGGGCTCCGGTGTGGGAGGCCGCCGCCTGGGCCGCCTCCGCCGTGCGCCCGGCCTTGATCACCACGATCGGCTTGGTGAGGGCCACCTCCCGCGCCGCCGAGAGGAACGAGCGGGGATCCCCGATCGACTCCATGTAGATGACGATGCTGTGGGTCTCCGGGTCGTCCCCCAGGTAGGTGATCAGATCCCCCCAGTCCACATCGAGCATCGAGCCCATCGAGACGAAGGCGCTGAAGCCCACGTTTTCCTTCAGGCTCCAGTCGAGGACGGCGGTGCAGATGGCCCCCGACTGGCTCAGGAAGCCCACATGGCCGGGTCGGGCGAAGGTGCCGGCGAAGGTGGCGTTGAGGCCGGTGCGGGGATTCATCAGCCCCAGGCAGTTGGGGCCGACCAGCCGCATGCCGGAGCGGCGCAGGCCGTCGCGGATGCGGGCCTCCAGGCTGATGCCGGCGGCGCCGATCTCCTTGAACCCCGCCGACAGGACGATCACCCCTTTCACGCCCGCCGCCGCGCAGGCCTCGATCAGCCCCGGCACGGTGGCGGCCGGGGTGGCGATCACCGCCAGGTCCACCGGCTCGGGCACCTCCGCCACCGTGGCGTAGGCCCGGATCCCCAGCACACTGGCGCGCTTCGGATTGACCGGATAGACGGTGCCGCCGAAGGGATGGCTGATCAGGTTCCAGAGCACCCCCCGGCCGACGCTGCCCGGACGGTCGGAGGCCCCGATCACCGCCACGCTGCGGGGAGAGAAGAGCGCCGCCAGCGGCTGGTGCTGGGAGCGCAGGATGTCGTAGGCCCGATCGGAGGCGCCGTCGCCCCCACCGGAGGCGAGGGCACTCATCGGTAGACCAGGACCGGACAGGGGGACTGGACCAGCACCCGCTGGGTCTCACTGCCGATCAGCATCCCCACCAGGCCGCGGCGGCCGTGGGAGGCCATCAGGATCAGATCACACCCCAGTCGGGTGGCGGCCTCGACGATGGCCTGGTGGGGCAGGTCGCTCATCACCTTTTCGCCATCGGCGCTGACGCCGGCCTGCCGGGCCACCGCCAGGGACTCCTCCAGGATGCGCTCCACGTCCTTGTGGCTGGCGCTCATCAGGGCCTCCATGGTGGTGGCATCGAGCATCTCGCCGAGACCCACCACCTGCACCGGCACGCTGGCCTGGGCGTGGAAGAAGGTGATGCGGGCCCCGATGGCCGCGGCAAGGGCCACGGCATGGCGCACGGCCTCCATCGAAAGGTCGGAGCCGTCGCTGGGCACCAGGAGGTGGCTGTAGGGCATGGGAGCTGCGGGTCTCCCCTCTGGTCTAGTCATGGCCCCTGATCAGTGCAGCCGCGGCAGCGTCCAGGCCCGCACCTGAGCGCGCCCCCCACCAGAATCGGCACCATGACGCAGTCCGCCTGGCGCCAGCACTGGTATCCGGTCGCCTACCTGCGGGATCTCGATCCCGCCCGGCCCACCGCCTTCACCCTCCTCGATGAAGACCTGGTCCTGTGGTGGGATCGCGCCGGCCAGGTCTGGCGGGCCTTCGCCGATGTCTGCCCGCACCGCCTGGTGCCCCTGAGCCAGGGACGCCTCAATGCCGGCGGCGAGCTGGAGTGCCCTTACCACGGCTGGACGTTCGCCGGAGACGGCCACTGCACCGCCATCCCCCAGGCCGAGCCGGGGGCGAGCCCCAGCGCCGTGCGATCCGGCTGCCGGCCCTACGCCACCGCCGAGGCCCAGGGCCTGCTGTTCGTGTTCGCCGGCGAGGCGGACGGGGCCGCCGCGGTGCCCCTGCCACTGGTGCCGGTGCTGGAGGAGCCGGGCTGGTTCGTGCAGGACACCTTCCGGGACCTGCCGATGGATGCCCTCACCCTGTTGGAGAACGTGCTGGATGTGAGCCACGTGCCCTTCACCCACCACCGCACGGTGGGCAAGCGGGAGAACGCCGCCCCGGTGGTGGCGACGATCACCAGCTCCGGTCCGGAGGGGTTCACGGCCCTGTGGGAGGAGGGCCCCCGCAAAGGGAAGCTCGGCAGCCAGCACACCACCTATGCCGCCCCCGGCCTGATGTGGCACGACCTCACGGCGCCCGGCTTCGCCCGCATCCTCACGGTGGTTCACGCCACGCCGATTCGCCGGGGCGAATGCCGCCTGTTTGCCCGCTTCCCCTTCCAGTTCAAGTCACGGCTGCCGCCCCTGCTGCTGGGCCTCCGGCCCCGGTGGCTGCAGCACATCGCCAACCACACCGTGCTGGAGGACGACCAGGTGTTCCTGCACTGGCAGGAGCGGGTGCTGGAGCAGCGGGGCCGCAGCGGCGGTGCCGAGCGGGCCTTCTTTCTGGCCACCGGCGCCGATGTCTATGTGAAGGCCCTGCACGACTGGGTCAACGCCCACGACGGCGACCCCTTCCCCGGCCAGCCCCTCCCCCCCCGACTCGATCGGGCGGCGCTGATGGACCGCTGGGAGAGCCATGGCCGCCACTGCGCCGCCTGCCGCGGTGCCCTGGATGGGCTGCGGCGCTGGCGGCCGCTGGTGCAGGCGATTCCCTGGTTAGCCCTGCTGGCCATCGCCTGGTGGCAGACCCCCCCGGTGCTGGTCGCGGCCCTGCTGCTGGCGGCGGCCGCGGTGCTGCTGGGGCGGCGCTTCGATCGCTGGGAGCGGCTGCTGCTGGCCGGGGATGGCGAACCGCCACGCAACAGGCCCGACTGAGCGGGCCGGACCGGCCGGTTCAGCCTTTCCAGCCGGCCAGGTGGGAGGCGGCCCTGGAGCGCACCAGGGAACGGGCGGCAGCCAGGGCCGGCGCCAGATTGGCGGAGCTGAAGGGGGGCAGGGGGCGGCTGCGCAGCCAGGCTCCCCAGCGGAATTCGTGGAACGGGATCAGGGGGGCCGGATCGATCATGCCCTCCTTCTTGAGGCGCCACACCAGGGAGCGGTAGGGATCGTCCTGCAGGTCCTCCAGGCCCTGGGGCAGGGCCGCGGGGGCCAGGGGGCCATGGCCGCGGCCGTCGTACAGATACAGCCAGCCCCGGGCCTGCAGTTCGGTGAGCACCGCCTGGGGCTGCTCGGACGGCCGATCCAGCACCAGGTAGCCGTAGGCCATGGCGCCGGGATCCAGCTCGATCAGCCCCCGCAGGCGGTGGTGGCGATCCACCATCCAGAGGGCGTCGCCGGCACCGCGCACGAGGGGAACGGGTTTGCCACGCAGGTAGCGGAGGCGCTGCTCCGCGGTCTCCTGGGAGAAATCCTGCTGGCGGCTTCGGACCTCGGCCAGACCCACACACATCTGGGTGGGCCGCAGGTCGGCGATGGCGACGCTGAGCAGGTCCGCCTTCGGACCCGGCGGGGGCAGGGGCTGGTACGGGGGCAGGTGCAGGCTCATGGGTGCCGGTCGCTGAGCCCCATCCTGACCGCTCCGGGCCGGGTCCCCACCCTGGGGCTCAGCCCTGGGAATAGGGTCGGGCCAGCCACGGATGTTCATGACCACCGCCCCTGACCGAGCCATCGCTTCGGAGGGACCCCACGGCCCGATCGGGGTGCTGGTCTGTGGCCACGGCAGCCGCAACCGGTTGGCGGTGGCCGAATTCGCCTCCCTGGCCCACCAGCTCCAGCACCACCTCGCTCCGGTGCCCGTGGACCACGGCTACCTGGAGTTCGCCCGGCCGATCCTGCGCGACGGCCTGGACGCCCTGCGCCAGCGCGGGGTGCAGCACGTGCTGGCCGTCCCGGCGATGCTCTTCGCCGCCGGTCATGCCAAGAACGACATCCCCTCGGTGCTCAACACGTACGCCGCCGAGACCGGGCTGCGCATCGATTACGGCCGGGAGCTGGGGGTGGATCTCAAGATGATCCAGGCCGCCGCTGCCCGCATCCGCTCCGCCCTCGACAGTGCCGACGCCGATGCCCTCGCCGCTGGCCGCAGCCCCGTGGCGCTGCACGACACCCTGCTGGCGGTGGTGGGGCGTGGCTCCTCCGATCCGGATGCCAACTCCAACGTGGCCAAGGTGACCCGGATGCTGGTGGAGGGCTTCGGCTTCGGCTGGGGGGAGACCCTCTATTCCGGGGTCACCTTTCCCCTGGTGGAGCCGGGCCTGCGCCAGGCCGTCAAGCTCGGCTTCCAACGCATCGTCGTCTTCCCGTACTTCCTGTTCTCCGGGGTGCTGGTGAGCCGGATCCGCCAGCACAGCGAGCGGGTGGCCGTCGACCATCCGGAGCTGGAGATGGTTCAGGCCGGCTACCTCGGCGACCACCCCCTGGTGCTGGACACCTTCCGGGAGCGGGTCGCCGAGGTGCTCGGGGGCGATGTGGCCATGAACTGCTCGCTCTGTAAGTACCGGGCCCAGGTGCTCGGCTTCGAGCGGGAAGTGGGGGCGCCCCAGCACAGCCACCACCACCATGTCGAGGGGCTGGTGGAGAGCTGCAACCTCTGCGAGCGGGAATGCACCGGGGCCTGTCAGCCCGACGGCGTGCCCGTGCCCCTGGGGGGCCCAGGGGCTGGCCATGGCCACGGCGAGGAGGCCCATCACCACCACCACCCCGTCTACCCCCATGCCGACCACCCGCTGGGACCCCGCACCCTGCGGCGGCCGAACGATTGAGCTGGCGGGCCTGGGCGTGCCATCCTCGCCGGTCTCATCTCGATTTGCGTCCAGAGAGACTGAGTTCTGATCAATTGTTCCGATGGTTCGGGAGTTTCCCCCACCTCGGCGTCGTTTTCCCCCGATTCGTGGCGCTTTTCCACAGATCACGCCCTTCCGGCTGCTCCGGGACGTCAGGGCTGGGGAAAGTCATGGATGGCTTGGAACAGCCTTGACAGGGTCCGCCGCTGTCGGTCCGCTGCTCACGTGTTCTGCAACACCTTGGCCCCAGCCCAGCCGTGGCGGCGAGTCTCATCCTCCGCAGCCGACGGGTCCTCGCGGGGCCGGGATTTTGACGCCGGCCATCCCCTGTGGCGTACTTGGAGCGAACTCAGCCGAATCCCAGCAGCATGGCCATGGATCCTGAGCACCCGGGGTGCGGCGGCGAAGAGGCAAGTGTGAGCCTGGAAGCCGAGGTGCCGGAGGTGCTCTACGCGGGCATGCGGGAATTCATCGATGCCCATCCGCACTGGGACCAGTACAGCGTCATCACCTCCGCCCTGGCCGGCTTCCTGTTCCAGAACGGCTGCCAGGAGCCCGTCGTGTCCCAGCACTACCTCGACGGACTGTTCCAGAAGCCCTGAGGCCTGAGCGGCCCAGGCGGGTGGAACGGGCGAGGGGGTGGAACGGACGAGGGGAACAGAAGCAAAAAAAAGCGAGGGTGCCAACCCCCGCTGATGGTTTTCTCCCTTGCCCGACCCTTTGGAGGTCGCCCCGTCATTGTGCGCACGGGCTGCCAGCAAGATTGTGGTGATCGACACCAGCTGCGCCCCACTGTGACGGCTCCCTGACCGGACCGTTCCGTTCAGTGGCGTCGCATTCCGTCGGCGGCGGCGGCACAGGCCCGCCAGGTGATCGCCATCTCGGTGAGGGTGGGGCTCTGCCAGCCGGCGCTCGGCCAGCAGGCCCCATCGGTGACCAGCACGTTGTCGGCACCCCAGCAGCGGTTCCAGGGGTCGACGACCCCCTCCTCGGGGCGCCCGGCCATGCGGGCCCCGCCCAGTTCGTGGATGTAGTAGCCCGGTGGCGGTGGCTCAGGACGCACCGCCAGGCTGTTGCGGATCAGGGGTTCCAGCACCGGCAGCACGAACAGCTCCTCGATCGGCCGGATGCTGCCGCCCGCTGCGGCCACCACGGCCGCCATGCGCGCCTGCATGTGGGCCACCATCGCGGCCTCGTTGGCTCCCCAGCGGCACGCGATGTGGGGGATGGGCAGGTCCCAGGCGTCGGTCTGGGAGGTCTCCAGGCTCACCCGGTTCCCGGCCCGGGGCAGCACCTCCCCGTGGCCGATCAGGAAGCCCACCGCCTCCCCGGGACGGCGCCGCAGCAGGGCGGGGGGATCGAAGCGCTGCAGGGCCGCCCAGATGCCGTAGCCGCGCAGAAAGGCTTCCGAGCTGCCTTCGTCCAGGTTGACGGTGTTGGGGATGAAGCAACTGCCGGCCCCGGACAGCTCGGCCGGTTCGGGGGGTGCTTCGATCGCGGGGATCGAGAAGAAGCGGCTGGTGGAGATGTGGTCCATCAGGTAGCGGCCCAGGCTGCCCGAGGGGTCGCTGAGGCCGCCGCTGCGGACGGCGTCGCTCGAGTGCAGCAGCAGCCGCACCGTTTCGATCGTGGAGGCGCACAGCACCACCAGGGGGGCGGCGAGGCGCTCCCGCCGGCCGCTGGCCGCGTCCACCAGCACCACCGCCTCGGCCCGCCGCCGGGTCGCGTCCATCTCCAGATGGCTCACCACCGCACCGCTGCGCAGCTGCACCCGGCCCGTGGCCAGGGCCCGGGCCAGGCTGCGGCCCTGGGCGCTGGAGGGGGGCCAGGGCGCCGCCGGGGTGGACTTGTGAAGGCGGAAGCCGCGGGAGTGGATCAGGGGCAGCCCCAGTTCACGGCCGATCGCCGCCTGCAGGTGCTTCTCCCCCGGCGTGAATGGCAGGGGCGGCAGGTACTGCCCGTCCGGCAGCTGGGACAGGCCGTCCCGCTGGCCATGCACCCCCAGCAGGGTCTCGAGCCGGTCGTAGAAGGGCGCCAGCTCACGGCTGCCGATCGGCCAGGCGGGGCCATGGCCGTCCCGCCGGGCCGCCTGGAACTCCGCCTCCGACAGGCGCAGGGTGATCCCCCCCCAGGTGAGGCTCTTGCCGCCCACCTGGCGTCCGCGCGTCCACAGGAAGGGCGCGTCCGGCGGCGTGCTGTAGGGGTTCTGCCGCTCGTCGACGAACAGCTCGGGGTTGTGCTTCCAGAAGCCCGGATGGTGCCGCTGCAGGCGCTGGCGGCCGCTGCTCAGGTGGGCGAGACGGCGCAGGCTGTTGAGCGGTTCGCTGCCCAGGGCGCGCCGGGCGGAAAGATCGGGCCCCGCCTCCAGCACCAGCACCCGCAGCCCCGCCTCCGCCAGCACCATGGCGGCCACTGACCCATTCGCTCCAGCCCCCACCACCACGGCGTCCCAGGGGCGGTCGCTGCCGGCGGAGGCGGAAGGGGCCATGGACATCGGCGGGCGAACCGGTCCCGGCATCATGGTGGAGCGACCGCAGGCCGCCGCTGCAGGCCGCAACGGCGTCGCAGGGCCTCCATCAGCCGGGGGACGGCATCGGGCTGACCCTGGAGGTGGAAGGCCTCCTGTTCCGCCACGCGATGGTTGTGGTAGCGGGTGGTGAGCAGGCCGGAGATTTCCTGGCGCACCACCGGCTGCACCGGCAAACGCCAGCCGATCGGTGTCACCGTGCCGGTGGGGCAGCTCTGCACCGCATGCACCGCTTCGTGCAGGAACGTCTGCCGGGCGATGCCCAGCTCGAAACTGATCGGGGCGATCCAGATCCTTCGCGACCCTGACTCGAACAGTCCGTAGACGCCACGCACCGGTGGTGCGCTGATCTGAAGCCTGAATCCGAACCGCTGCAGTTCCCGCACCAGGGGCTGCAGGTCCGCCGGCAGGGCGCCCAGGGGTTTCGGTGCCAGGGGGTCCTGCGCCGCCGGCGCTGGACTCGAAGCCAGCTGGATCGGGGGGACCGGGAGCATGGCGGATCGGTGAGCCCACCGCCATCAAACAACAACCCCCCAGCCGATGGCTGGAGGGTTGACGGATGACAACCCCTGGAGGGGGTTGCGAAGTTGGTGGCGGGGAGGAGATTTGAACTCCTGACCTTCGGGTTATGAGCCCGACGAGCTACCAGACTGCTCTACCCCGCGTCGCACCCAGAGATCGTATCAGCCGATGCGCCCGCCCCCGGATCACCTGATGGGGGAAGGGCGCCTCAGGGGCGGGCGCCGTCGAAGCGCAGCTCGCCGATCACCTCCAGGCGCAGGTGGTCGGCCGGCGCCAGATAGCGCTGGCGCAGCTCCACCAGGGTGGTGGGGGTGAGCCACTCGAGCTGCTCGAGCAGATGCAGGGCCACGGCCTGCTTGGCCCGCCGGGCCCCGTCGTCCACCTTGATGGCCACCCCCATGCCTTCCCCCACCCGGCTCAGGCACTGGATGCCCTCCGCGCCTCCCTTGCTCAGCACCTGGCCGTGGGCCAGGCGCATCAGTTCGGTGTCGAACGCCCCATCGCCGGCGATCAGATCGGGATGGGCGAGCATGGCCCGGCTGAGCCGCTCGAGGTCGGCCTGCTCGCCGCCGCCGAGATGGGCGAACAGCAGGGCCATCTGGGCCAGCTGCAGCTGCAGGGTGGGGGCGCCGCAGTCGTCCCGGGCGCTGATCAGTTCGGCCCCCGGCAGCCCCAGCAGCTCCCCGACCCGCTTGACTACCGCCTGTTGCAGGGGGTGGTCGGGCTGTAGATAGCTCTCGAGGGGCCAGTGCATCTGCCGGCAGGCGGCCAGGAAGGCCGCGTGCTTCCCCGAGCAGTTGTGCTCCAGCGGACTGCTGGCACCGGCGGGGGTGGGGCACTGGAGGTCCTCGGTGTCGAGTTCCGCACCCCAGAGCAGCTTGAACGCTTCCCGGGCATGCAGGGCGGTGCCGGCATGGGAGGCGCAGGCGATCGCCAGGCCCCGCTCCCCGGCCCCCATGCGATCGGCGGCGCCGCTGCCCACGAAAACGGTGGCCTGGAAGGGCTTGAGGGCCGAGCGCACGAAACTCAGCTGCTGGGGGTCGCCGGCGCGCATCAGCACCCGGCCCCGCTGGTCGCAGACCACCGCATGCACCCGGTGCCGGGACTCCACGATGCCGTTGCGCAGCAGGCGGACCTCCAGGGGGGGAATGCCAGGGCGGCCCGGGCCGGCGAAGCTGGAGGACAGGGTCATGGGGGTGCGCGCAGGTCCGTGGAGGCCGACCTCAGAGAGCCTGGCAGAGCCCGGACCCGAGCAGCATCAGGGTGATGGCGACGGCGACCGCCTTGCGCAGGCGGGCCAGCACCGGTTGCACCTGGTGGCGGGCCACCAGCAGATCCTGCTGGCGCCAGGTGACCGGCTTCTCCCACACCTGGCCGTCGTACCAGCCCGATTCCTCGTAGGCGACCTTTTCGGAGACCAGCCGCCGCTGCACGTAGGTCCAGCCGAGCCATTGCCGCAGCAGCAGGACCATCGGCAGCAGCACCGCGGCGGTGGCCGCGGCGATCACCAGGCGGACGGGGTCGTGGCGCAGCGGGATGCTGCCGCCGGCCACCAGCAGCGCCGGTGGGAAGGAGAGCAGCCAGGCGAGGCCCAGGGCCCGCCACAGCCCTGCGGGGCCGTTGGCGGGCCAGTGGAAGAACCAGGAGCGACTGAGCTGGTCGTACTCCTGCAGGGGGCGCTGGGCCGGCGGCACCGGGCAGGGGGTGTCCTGGCTGGGCAGGCTCGGAATGCCGGCGGCCATCGCTGCGTCCCTCAGCCGCCGACCGGACCGGCGCCGCTCACCTCGACCGGGGCGCTGATGTAGCGCTCCTGCTCGCCATGGCCCCAGAAGGACTCGAGGTCGTAGTAGCTGCGTTCCTGGGGGGTGAGCACGTGCACGATCAACTCGCCGTAATCCAGCAGCACCCAGCGGCCTTCGCTCTGGCCCTCGCGCCGCAGGGGCAGGCGGGAGACGTCGGTTTCGAGCCGGTCTTCCACGGAGCGGGCGATGGCCCGCACCTGCACGTCACTGAGGCCGCTGCAGATCACGAACCAATCGGCCAGGGAGGACACCTCATCGACCCGGATCAGACGGATGTCGACCGCCTTGCGGTCGTCGCAGGCCTCGGCGGCAAGCAGGGCCAGGTCGCGGCTATCCATAGACGTTCTCGCTGGTGACCGACTGGCGGGAGCCCTGCTGCTGGGCCATCTCGGCCCGGGCCTTGCCGGCGCTCTTGCGCAGGGCCTCAAGGCGATCTTCGTAGAAGGTGCGGCGGCGCTTCTTGCGGGTCTGTTCCACCAGCTCCTTGAGGGCGCCCCCCAGGCTCTTGTAGGCGTTGGGCAGGCTGTAGCCGAAGCGGCAGGCCAGATCGATGGCCCGCTCGTCGGCCAGGATCGCGTCCTGGAGCCGCTTCTCGGAGTTGTTCTTGAGATAGAGGCGGTAGCCGGCGAAGCCCGACAGCCCCAGGGCCATCACCAGCAGCAGCCCGTCCTGCACCCACAGCTCACCGATGGCGCCACCCAGGCCGATGGCGAGGGCGGCCATCTCCCAGCCGTCCCGGGGAATGGCGTCGTTCTGGATGCGGCCCACCTCGTGCCAGAAGAGCAGATTGCGGTGGTCGAGGGCGAGGGCGTCCCATTTTTCGAGATCCACCTGGATCTCCACCTCGTCGCGGCCGATCTCCTCGATGGTGATCAGGGGAGGATCGACGGAGGCCGCGGCTTCCACGAACACCCAGCTCTGCATCTCAGGGGGCAGCATCCCCTTCAGGCGCTGGAGTTCGCTCATCGGCGGCGTCTCGGGCGAAGGTATCCCGTCAGATTAGCGATTGCCCGCGGTGCCAGCGGCGCGGGGGGCCGGTCGGGACGGCGACCGTGAGAGGCTGGGCGGGTTTGACCGACCACGCCCTATGCCCCGCCGCACGGATCTGAGGCGCATCCTGCTGCTGGGGTCGGGACCGATCGTGATCGGCCAGGCCTGCGAGTTCGACTATTCCGGCACCCAGGCCTGCAAGGCCCTGCGGGCCGAGGGCTACGAGGTGGTGCTGGTGAATTCCAACCCGGCCTCGATCATGACCGATCCGGACCTGGCGGATCGCACCTACATCGAGCCCCTGACCCCCGAGGTGGTGGCCCGGGTGATCGAGCTGGAGCGCCCCGATGCCCTGCTGCCCACCATGGGCGGCCAGACCGCCCTCAACCTGGCCGTCGCCCTGGCGGAGAACGGCACCCTGGCCGCCTACGGGGTCGAGTTGATCGGCGCCGACCTCGAAGCGATCCGCAAGGCGGAGGACCGGCTGCTGTTCAAGGAGGCGATGGCCCGCATCGGGGTGGCCGTCTGTCCGTCCGGGATCGCCAACGACCTTGAGGAAGCGATCCGCGTCGGCGACGCCATCGGCAGCTACCCGCGCATCATCCGGCCGGCCTTCACCCTGGGGGGATCGGGCGGCGGCATCGCCTACAACCCGGAGGAATTCCAGGCCTTCTGCAAGAGCGGCCTCGAGGCCAGCCCCGTCTCCCAGATCCTGATCGAGAAATCCCTGCTGGGCTGGAAGGAGTTCGAGCTCGAGGTGATGCGGGACACCGCCGACAACGTGGTGATCGTCTGCTCGATCGAGAACCTCGACCCGATGGGGGTCCACACCGGTGATTCGATCACCGTCGCCCCCGCCCAGACCCTCACCGACCGGGAGTACCAGCGGCTGCGCGACCAGTCGATCGCCATCATCCGTGAGATCGGCGTCGACACCGGCGGCAGCAACATCCAGTTCGCCATCAATCCCGCCAACGGCGACGTGGTGGTGATCGAGATGAACCCCCGGGTCAGCCGCAGCTCGGCCCTGGCCAGCAAGGCCACCGGTTTCCCGATCGCCAAGATCGCCGCCCGGCTGGCGGTGGGCTACACCCTCGACGAGATCGTCAACGACATCACCGGGGCCACGCCGGCCTGCTTCGAACCGACGATCGATTACGTCGTCACCAAGATCCCCCGCTTCGCCTTCGAGAAGTTCCGCGGTTCCCCGGCCGTGCTCACCACCTCGATGAAGTCGGTGGGCGAGGCCATGGCCATCGGCCGCAGCTTCGAGGAATCCTTCCAGAAGGCCCTCCGCTCCCTGGAGACGGGCCATGCGGGCTGGGGCTGCGACCGCCCCGACCACCCCCAGGATCCTGCCGAACTGGAGCGCCGCCTGCGCACCCCGTCCCCGGATCGGATCCACGACGTGCGCGCCGCCATGGTGGCCGGCCGCAGCGACGACGAGATCCATCGGCTCAGCGCCATCGACCCCTGGTTCCTGGCCAAGCTGCGCCGGATCCTGACCATCGAAACCACCCTGCTGCGGGGCCGTTCCCTCGACGCCATCGGCGCCGCCGATGTCCTGGAGCTGAAGCAGACCGGCTTCTCCGACCGCCAGATCGCCTGGGCCACCGGCAGCGACGAGCTCTCGGTGCGCCGCCGCCGTCAGGCCCTGGGGGTGCGGGCCGTGTTCAAGACGGTCGACACCTGCGCCGCCGAATTCGCCTCCTCCACGCCGTACCACTACGCCACCTACGAGCGCCCCCTGGAGCGGCTCGCGGCCGACGGCTCCCTCACCGTCCTGGCCCCCGAGGACGAGGTGACCCCCGAGACCCGACGCAAGGTGATGATCCTGGGGGGCGGGCCCAACCGCATCGGCCAGGGCATCGAGTTCGACTACTGCTGCTGCCACGCCTCCTTCGCCCTGCGGCAGGCCGGGTTCGCCACCGTGATGGTCAACAGCAACCCGGAAACCGTCTCCACCGACTACGACACCAGCGATCGCCTCTACTTCGAGCCCCTCACCCTGGAGGATGTGCTCAACGTCATCGAGGCGGAGAAACCCGAAGGGGTGATCGTCCAGTTCGGCGGCCAGACGCCCCTGAAGCTGGCGATCCCCCTGCTGCGCTGGCTGGCGAGCGAGGAGGGCCGCGCCACCGGCACCCGGCTCTGGGGCACCTCACCCGAATCGATCGACCGGGCCGAGGACCGGGAGCAGTTCGAGGCGATCCTGCGGCGCCTGGAGATCCGTCAGCCCCGCAACGGCCTGGCCCGCACCGACAGCGAGGCCAGGGCGGTGGCGGCGGCCGTCGGTTATCCCGTCGTCGTGCGCCCCAGCTACGTGCTCGGCGGCCGGGCCATGGAGGTGGTCTTCGAAGAGGAGGAACTCAACCGCTACATGGTGGAGGCGGTCCAGGTGGAGCCCGACCACCCCGTGCTGATCGACCAGTACCTGGAGAACGCCATCGAGGTGGACGTGGACGCCCTGTGCGACCGGGAGGGGACGGTGGTGATCGGCGGTCTGATGGAGCACATCGAGCCGGCCGGGATCCACTCGGGCGACTCGGCCTGCGCCCTGCCCTCGGTGTCCCTGGGGCCCGAGGCCCTGGCCACGATCCGCCGCTGGAGCACGGAGCTGGCCCTGGCGCTGGAGGTGCGCGGCCTGATCAATCTCCAGTTCGCCGTGCAGCGCGATGAAGCCGGCAACGAAACCGTGTTCATCATCGAGGCCAACCCGCGGGCGTCCCGCACGGTGCCCTTCGTGGCCAAGGCCACCGGCGTGCCCCTGGCCAAGATCGCCAGCCAGCTGATGGCCGGCCGCACCCTCACGGAGCTGGGCCTGCTGGCGGAGCCGCGGCCGCCCCGGCAGACCGTGAAGGAGGCGGTGCTGCCCTTCAAGCGCTTCCCCGGCGCCGACACCCTGCTGGGTCCGGAGATGCGCTCCACCGGCGAGGTGATGGGGATCGCCGCCAGCTTCGGGCTGGCCTACGCCAAGGCCGAACTCGCCGCCGGTGAACCCCTGCCCACCAGCGGCAGCGTGTTCCTCTCCACCCACGACCGCGACAAGCCCGCCCTGGTGCCGGTGGCCCGCGCCCTGCTGGCGGCGGGCTTCACCCTCACCGCCACCAACGGCACCGCCGCAATGCTGGCGGCGGCGGGCCTGGAGGTGACGCCGGTGCTCAAGGTGCACGAGGGCCGGCCCAACATCGAGGATGCGATCCGCTCCGGCCTGGTCCAGCTGGTGGTCAACACACCGGTGGGACGCCAGGCCGCCCACGACGACCGCTACCTGCGCCTGGCGGCCCTCGACTACGCCGTGCCCACCGTCACCACCATGGCCGCGGCCCGGGCCGCCGTGGAGGCCATCGCCGCCCTGCAGCAGCAGCAGCAGGTGGAGGTGGCGGCCCTGCAGGACATCCACCCGCCCTGGGTAGGGTGAGCGCCCGATCGCCCGTGACCCCGTGACCAGCACCCTGGCCGCCCATCCCATCGCCCCCGGCTCCGACCTGCGCGAGGTCTTCCGCGCCGCCTACGAGAACCGTTACACCTGGGAGCCTGGCTTCGGTGGCTACACCGGTCGCTGTGTCTGGGAGCAGGACGGCCGGCGCCTCGAGGGCACCTTCCAGGTCGGCGCCGACCTCAAGGCGACGGTGGAGGGACTCAGCGACGAGGAGGTGCACAAGGCGGTCGCCTCCCAGCTGTGGGAAGTGGCGATCCACCGGGTGCGGCGCCCCTTCGAGCAGACCCACGGCGCCAACACCTTCACCGCCGGCGACACCGATGCGGTGGGCACCGAGGTGATCATGGGCGGCAAGGCCGAGGGCGACCGCTACCGCATCAAGGACAACGTGGTGACGATGGTGCACCGCCACATCCACGGCACCGTGGTGACGATCTTCACCGAGAGCACCACCGACACCGGCAGCGGCTACCTCAGCCACAGCTACACCAGCCGCTACAGCGACCCCGCCACCGGCGAGGCCCGCGGCGGCACCAGCCGTTTCACGGACACCTTCGTGCCCCTGGCCGGCGGCGGCCCCTGGGTGCTGAGCGAGCGGGTGGTGGAAACGGAGGCCCACGGCGACATGTCGGCCGGCCGCCAGGTGTTCCGGTTCGAGGATCTGGCCCCCCTGGGCTGATCCCCGGCGGCCTCAGGCGGGATCTTCCAGGGTGGGGATCCCCTGCAGCCGCTCATTCAGCTGCATGGCCATGGCCTGGCGGCCCACCGCCAGCACCTTGAGGGTGTCCTCGTGCATGCGCAGCTGGGCATCGGCCACCTGCATCCCCCGCACCATCTCCTTGACCTCCTCGGGCAGGCCGTTGAGGTCGTAACGCTTGCCCTCGAAGGTCAGCACGGGCGGTTGCTGGCTGGGGGTCTGCAAGGCTCAGGACTCGGTTCCTGGCCAGCCTAGGCGGCGGCCCCGCCCGTCCCCGCCCGGGGGTGGCGGTGGCGGGTCTCAGGCCTCCAGGCGGATGAACTGGCGTTCGCAGAGCTCGCGGTAGCGGCCGCCGCTGGCCATGAGTTCGTCGTGGCTGCCCTGCTGGACGATCCGGCCGCCGTCGAGCACCACGATCAGATCCGCCTCCTGCACGGTGGCGAGGCGGTGGGCGATCACCAGCACGGTGCGGCCCTCCATGGCCTGCTGCAGGCCCTGCTGCACGGCCTCCTCGGCCTCCGCATCCAGGGCGCTGGTGGCTTCGTCCAGGAGCATCACCGCCGGGTTGCCCAGGACGGCCCGGGCGATCGCCAGCCGCTGCAGCTGGCCGCCGGAGAAGTTGCTGCCCCGCTCCTCGATCCGGCTGTCGTAGCCGCCGGGAAGGTTCTCGATGAAGTCGGCCGCGTTGGCCAGCCGGGCGGCCTGGCGGATCTGCTCGGCGCTGGCGGGACGCCCGAAGGCGATCGCCTCGGCCACCGTGCCGGAGAAGACGCTGCTCTGCTGGGGCACCAGGGCCACGGCCCGGCGCAGGTCCCGGGCCCGCAGGTCGGCCAGATCCTGGCCATCGAGCAGCACCCGACCGCTCTGGGCGGTGTTGAAGCGCAGCAGCAGGGAGAACAGGGTGCTCTTGCCGGCGCCCGAGGGCCCCACCAGGGCCACCACCTGGCCGGGGCGGATGTGGAGGTCGAGCTGGCGCAGCACCGGGCTGCCGCTCTGGTAGCCGAAGTTCACCCCGTCCAGCACCAGCTCACCCGACACGGTGCCCAGGGGCCTGGCCCCGGGGTGGTCGGGCGGTTCGACCGGCTCGGCTTCGATCGCCCGCAGTCGCCGCAGCGAGGCCTGGCCCTGCTGGAACTCGTTGAAGTTGGTGGTGAGGTGGGAGATCGGATCAATCAGCATCAGCAGGGCCGCCACGTAGCTGCTGAACCCCTGGCTGTCGAGGCCGCCGGCCTTGATGCGCGCCGCGCCGATCAGCAGCACCGAGAGGATCCCGGCCGCTTCGATGAAGCCCACCACCGGATGCTGCAGCGCCAGCAGCTCCAGGGTGCGGTAACGGGCGCGACGGTGCAGGTCGATCTCGGTGTCGAACCGCTCCTGCAGCCAGGGTTCGGCGGCGAAGGCCCGCACCAGGGGCAGGCCGCCGATCGCCTCGCCCAGCAGGGCCGCCAGGTCGCTCACCTGCTTCTGGCTGCGCTCGGCGGCGGTCATCACCCGGGCCCCGAAGGCGCTCACCATCAGCGCCACCAGCGGGGCCAGCAGCAGGGTGGCCAGGGCCAGGGGCCAGTCCAGCCAGATCATGTAGCCCAGCACCACCACCAGCTGCAGGGCGCTGGGGGTGGTGTCCTGGATCGTCTTGTAGATCACCTCCCCGACCCGGTCGGCGTCCTCGGTGAGCCGGTAGGTGAGATCCCCGGCGGAGAGCTTCTCCAGGGCGCCGAAGTCGAGCCGCTGCAGGCGGGCGAACAGCTGACGCCGCAGCTCCTGGCTGACCCGCAGGGCCGGGCCCGCCAGCAGGGTGTCCTGGCCGAACTGGGCGATCTTCTGCACCAGGAACACCGCCAGGGCCGCCGCCACGCTGCGCAGCACCTTGCCGAAATCGCCGGCGCCGATGGCCGGGATCAGCTGGCCCGCCAGCCAGGCCAGCAGGGGCCAGCAGCCCACGAACACCAGCATGCAGAACCCCCCGAGCAGCAGGGGTCGCCGGTGGGGCTTCAGCAGCGGCCAGAGCCTGCGGAAGCCGGCCGGCGAGGGTGCAAGCATCGACGAACCCTATCAGCGCTCTCCGGGCGCCCCCCGCCGGTGAAGCTGGATCAGTTCCTCAAATGGCAGGGCCTCGTCGGCACCGGCGGCGAGGCCAAGCAGCGCATCCAGCGGGGGGACGTGACCGTGAACGGCGCCATCGAGACCCGGCGCGGTCGCCAGCTGGCCCCGGGGGATGCCGTGGCCATCGACGGCCGGGAGGTGCTGATGCTCTCCCCGCGGCGGGAGCGTGGGGGGGACGGCAGGCTCACGCCTTAACCTGCCTCGAATGTCGCTGCCGGGAGACCACGTGCGCAAGGCCGTCATCGCAGGCAACTGGAAGATGCATATGACCTGCGCCGAGGCGCGGGCGTTTGCGGCCAGCTTCCGGCCCCTGATCGCCGATCTGCCCGAGGACAGGGAGGTGGTGCTGGCCCCGCCCTTCACGGCCATCCCCACCCTCTGCCGTCATCTGGCCGGCGCCGGTGTCGCCATCGCCGGTCAGAACGTTCACTGGGAGGAGAGCGGCGCCTACACCGGCATGATCTCGGCGCCGATGCTGCTCGAGCATGGCGTCACCCACGCGATCGTGGGCCACAGCGAGCCCCGCAAGTACTTCAGCGAAACCGACGAGCAGATCAACCTGCGGGCCCGCACGGCCCAGAAGTCGGGGCTGATCCCGATCCTCTGCGTCGGCGAGAGCGACGACCAGCGCGAGGCCCGTGAGACCGAGCGGGTGATCCACCGCCAGGTGGAGCAGGGGCTGGAGGGCATCGACCCCCTGCGCCTGATCGTCGCCTACGAGCCCATCTGGGCCATCGGCACCGGCAAGACCTGCGCCGCCGAGGAGGCCAACCGCATCTGCGGCCTGATTCGCGGCTGGGTGGGCCATCCCGAGGTGGTGGTGCAGTACGGCGGTTCGGTCAACCCCGCCACCATCGACATGCTGATGGCCCAGAGCGACATCGACGGCGTGCTGGTGGGGGGCGCCTCCCTCGATCCGGTCAGCTTCGCCCGCATCGCCAACTACCAGGTGCCGGTGGCGGCCTGAGGCCCGGGCCACCGCTGCGATCGCCGTGAGCCCCGCCGGCCCCGTCGCCGCCCCGCCCGGTTTCCGCTGGGGGGACCGCACCCTCGTGATGGGGGTCCTCAACCTCACCCCCGATTCCTTCAGCGACGGTGGCCGTTACGAGGCCCCCGAGGCGGCCCTGCGCCAGGCCCGCCGGCTGCATCGCCAGGGGGCCGACCTGCTGGATCTGGGGGGGCAGAGCACCCGCCCCGGGGCGACCGAGATCGATGCCGAGGCCGAGATCGCCCGGGTGCTGCCCGCCCTGGGCCGGATCCTGGCGTCCCTGCCACCCCCGGCGGCCGGCGGCCCCCTGCTGTCGATCGACACCTTCCGCGCCCCGGTGGCGGCAGCGGCCCTGGCCGCCGGTGCCCACTGGATCAACGACGTCAGTGCCGGCCGGCGCGATCCCGACCTGCTGGCGGTGGTGGCGGCCGCGGACTGCCCCTGCGTGCTGATGCACAGCCGTGGCGACAGCCGCACCATGGACGCCCTGGCCAGCTACGTCGACGTGGTGGCCGAGGTGCGGCAGGAACTGCTGCGGGCCACCGATCGGGCCCTGGCGGCGGGGGTGTGTCCGGAGCGGATCCTCTGGGATCCGGGGCTGGGTTTCGCCAAGACCACCGCCCACAACCTGGCCCTGCTGCGGGGCCTGGCCCTGCTGCGGGTCGAGGGTTTTCCCCTGCTGGTGGGGCCGTCCCGCAAGCGCTTCATCGGTGAGGTGCTGGCCGAGCCCCGCCCCCGGGCCCGCCTCTGGGGCACCGCGGCGGTCTGCGGCCAGGCCATCGCCGCCGGTGCCGATGTGCTGCGCGTGCACGATGTGGCGCCGATCGTGCAGACGGCCCGCATGGCCGATGCCCTCTGGCGCGCCTGAGCGCTCCGGCAGATCCGGCGCTCCATCGGTCCCATGGCCGATCAGTCCGGCGGCTCCTCCTGCCGTCCCGTCAGCAGGGTCTGCACCATCAGCCGCAGGGTCGTCCGGTTGCCACCGGCGACCCGCCAGCTTTCCAGCCACTGGAGCAGGGGGGAGGGGGTGCCCCCGTCGTCGCCCTGCTGGCCGATGCCCAGCCGTTCCAGGAAGGCGCTGGCATCATCCAGGCAGGAGCCCCCTTCACCGAAGCCGTCCAGGAGCGGATCGAGGGCCGCCAGCAGGGTCTCCAGTTCGGCGGTGCTCAGCTCCGGCAGGGGCTCGATCATCGAAGCAGGTCACGGCGGCGTTGCCGCCCACCGACCCAGCATGACGCCTGGACGGCGCGTTTCGTTTCCGCCGTTCCGCTGCGGCCGGCCGCCGCCGCCGCCCCTAGGCTGCCGGCAGCACAGCGCCGCACCTGCTCCCACCGTGCTGAAACTCTGCCTGCAGGTGCTCGTCTGCGTCACCATCGCCCTGCGCTGCATGGTGATCTTCGGCCACCTGCGCAAGCTCTGGATGGCGGACGGACTGGCCGGCGAGTTCCGCCGTGAGCTGCGCCGGCGCGGCCTGCTGATGACCCCTCCTGCCCACCCCAGCGACTCGCGCGCCCTGCCCCACCGCGCCGACCCCTGACGCCGCTGGTTGAGGCCGATCAGTGACGCCTGGAGGGGGCGCCCGCCAGGTGATGCACGGCGTGGATCACGACGCCCCAGAGTTCGGCGCCACCGCCGTCGCTTCCCTCCGCGCCGCCCCCTTCGTCGCCGGTGAGCACCAGGGGCGGGCTGGTGCCGTCGCTGGCCACCAGCCACAGCGCACGGCCGCGCCGGGCCAGACGGCGCAGCAGGAAAGCGCCGGAATGCACCGCCACCACCACCATGCCGGGCCGGGGATCGACGCTGCGGTCGATCACCAGCAGGTCGCCGTCGACGATGCCGTCGCCCCGCATGGCATCGCCGCTGACGCGCATGAAGAAGGTGGACAGTGGGCGGGGGATCAGCTCCAGATTGAGGTCGATGCGGGCCTCCACGTAGTCGTCGGCGGGGCTGGGGAAACCGGCGCTGACGGCCTCCGTGGCCAGCAGGCAGAAGAGCGCCGCCGCCCCCTCCCGCAGGGGCAGCGGTGACTGGGGAGGCAGGGGAAGCATCGGACCGGGAGAGGCAAAGAGCCAGTACGGATGTTCTACTCCGGTTGGTCGCCGCCGCGGGATCATCGGCAGCGACCCTCTCCCGTCCGCCAGGCCATGCGTTCCAGTCCGGAGGCGCTGATCGCCCGCTTCGACCTGCAGCCCCACCCGGAGGGGGGCTGGTACCGGGAGCTGCACCGCTCACCCGGCCAGGTGCGCCGGGCCGAGGACGGGCAGCGGCGCGCCGGACTCACGGTGATTGCCTTCCTGCTGACGGAGGGCCAGCTCAGTCGCTGGCATCAGGTGGCGGGGGCGGATGAGGTCTGGCACCACGCCGGCGGCGCCTCCCTTGACCTCTGGCGGCTGCCGCCCAGTGGCGGCACGGCCGAGCGGCTGCTGCTGGGCCCGCTCGCGCCCCCGGAAACCGTCCCGGAAACCGCCCTTGAAGCCGCCGCTGAAGGGACCAGCGCAGTGGCTGGGGATCCGGGTTCGGGGCCGTTGCAGATCGTGCCGGCGGGCTGGTGGCAGGCGGCCCGCAGCCGGGGGCCATGGAGCCTGCTGCACTGCTGCGTGGGGCCGGGCTTCGCGTTCGAGGATTTCCGGCTGATGGCCGATCTGCCACCGGCCGAGCGGCCCGCTGGCGCCGATCCGACGCTGCTCTAGGTCATTCCGTCACCATGGGGAGCTGATGGATCGGGTGAGGAATGGGCTGTCCGAGGTGCGGCAGTTGGGCTGTGCGAGCCGACCGCAGCCTGGCGGGTCGCATGGTCTGTGCCCGGTGCGGAGAGCCGCTGGGCATCGGCAGGGGCCGCCGGGTCGCGGACGGCACGCGGCGCCGGGGGCAGGGGGGCCGTAGCGCCCTGGTCCTGCCGCGCCGCTGGCGCCTCTGGTTGCTGTTGGGGGGGCTGCTGGCGGTCTCGGCCGTGCTGGCGTCGCTGCCGGAACGACCGACCCGCCCCCCGGAGCGTCGTGGGGTCGAACCCATGCGGGGGATGGTGCTGCTGCCGGCGGCGAATCCGAGCCGTTCCGGCGATGTCGCGATCCGCTGACAGGGGTGATCCCGCCCTGATCCCATCGGCGATCATGGGATGTAACGATTCTTGAAATACGATGGCCAGGACCAACCCGCTCGCGAACCTGGCCAGCCTCAGCATGCGCCAGCTGCGCGAGCTCGCGAGGACCCTGGGGATTCATCGCTACAGCGCCAAGGACAGGGATTCCCTGGCCGGGGCCATCGCCGATCGATCGGGGGAGAGTCCTGAGGTGGCGGCCGACACGCCGGCGCCCCCCCGGCCGGTGGCGGCCATCGAGGCCGAGATGGCCCCGGCGCCGCGGCCGGCCGCCGAGACCCGCGTCGTCTTCCTGCCCCGCGATCCCCAATGGGCCTACGTCTTCTGGGACATCTCCGAGGACGACCGCAGCGACGCCCTCCATGCCGGCGCCTCCCAGCTCTGCCTGCGCGTCGCCGACGTCACCGGCCTGGCCGGCGGCTCCGCCCATCCCCACACCCTCCAGGAGGTGGTGGTCGACAGCCATGCCACCGAGTGGTACCTGCCCGTCCCCCTCTCCGACCGCGACTACCGCGTCGAGCTCGGCTACCGCAAGGGCGGTGGTGGCGGCTGGATCTCCCTGGCCTTCTCCTCGGTGGCCCGGGTGCCCTCCCTGCATCCCTCCGAGCAGATCCTCGACCAGTTCGTCCCCTTCTCCCTCGACGCCTTCCCCTCCGCCTCCGCCAGCCTGCCCACCCCCGCCGAAGCGGTGGATTCCGGCCTCCACGAGCGGCTCTACCAGAGCGCCACCAGCCAGTGGCGCCGCCTGGGCCGCGGTTCGGAGGCCTTCCACGAGATCGATGCCGCCGCCGGCCTGGAGGGCGGCGGGGAGTTCTCCGCCTCCGGCGCCGGCCCCTGGGCCTCCGGCCGCAGCGCCTCGGGCATCGGTGGGGTGGCCCCGCGTCAGCGGTCCTTCTGGCTGGTGGCCGATGCGGAGCTGATCGTCTACGGCGCCACCGATCCGGCCGCCCGCCTCAGCATCGGCGGTGAGGAGGTGCCCCTGTCGGCCGACGGCACCTTCCGGGTGCAGGTGCCCTTCCGCGACGGCCAGCAGCTCTACCCGATCGAGGCCCTGGCGGCCGATGGCGAGCAGAAGCGCAGCATCACCATGGAGTTCCGGCGCTCCACGCCGGAGGCCAACGTCAACACCCGGGACGCCGCCCTGGCCGAGTGGTTCTAGGCCCCCAGCCGCTCCCCCACCCTGGCGATCAGATCGCTGGCTGACAGCTCCGCCCCCACCAGAAGCACGTGCCGGCGCTCCCCTTCGTCGAAGGGCTGCTGCGCCCTGAGCTGGGCCTCCAGCACCGCCCCGTCGGCGTCGGAGGGATCACCGCCCCGCTGCCTGCGCTCCTCGATGCGCCGGCGGGCCTGCTCCGGGGTGCAGCAGCAGGCCACGATCAGGAAGGGCACAGCGCAGCGACGGGCCAGGTCCTCCATCCGCCGGCGCTGATCACGGTCCAGGAAGGTGGCATCCACCACCACCGAGTAACCGGCGGCGAGGATCCGGGCCGCCTGCTCCGGCAGCTGCCGCCCATACAGGTCGGCGCTCACCTCACTCCGGTAGGGATCCCCCGGCAGGGGGGCGGAGTCCCCCTGGCCCCAGGCGCCGAAGAGGCGCTTGCGCTCCACGTCGGAGCTGAGCTGGATCCAGCCCTGGCGCCGGCAGAGCTGGCGGGCCCGGTGGCTCTTGCCGCTGCCGGAGACCCCCTGGGTGATCACCAGGGCCGGGGCCGGGACCGCCGTGGCAAGCCGGGCACCCAGGAGATAGCGCTCCAGATCCCGCTGCAGAAGCGTCGTCGTGCCGGCGTCGAGGTCGGGCTGGCGCAGCCGCAGGGCGCAGACCTTGGCCCGCACCAGGGAGCGGTAGACCCGGTACCAGCGCCAGGTGAGCAGGCCGCCGTAGTCGCCGCAGCGTCCCAGCCAGCGGTTGAGAAGCACCGCCCCCAGGTCGGGCCGGTCGCGGTGCTCGAGATCCATCACCAGAAAGGCCAGGTCGCTGATCACGTCGATCCAGCGCAGCTCGGGGCTGAATTCCAGGCAGTCGAAGACCCGGATGCGCTCCCCCTCCAGCAGCAGGTTGCCGAGGTGCAGATCCCCATGGCACTCGCGGATGCGCCCCTGGCTGCGGCGCAGGGCGAAGGTGGGCTGGAGGGCTTCGAAGCTGTCCTCCGTCCACTGCCGCAGGGTGGCCACCTCCGGGGCGGCCACCTCCGAGGCGGCCACGGCGGCGCTGGCCGCCAGCACCTCCAGATTGGCAACGGCCGGCGTCTTCACCAGCTCCGGTGAGCCGTAGGCCTCGTCGGGGCCGGCCACCGCGGCGGTGGCGTGGAAGGCCGCCAGATCATCCGCCAGCCGCTCCAGCTGGTCGGCGGTAAGCCCCTGGCGGTCCAGAACGGCCCCCAGCAGGGCGCTCTGGGGGAACTGGCGCATGCGGACGGCCAGCTCCAGGGTCGGCCCGCTGCCCCGCAGAGTGGCGCGCTCGGGAGGGCCGTGGATCGGACTGAGCCCGAGGTAGAGGTCCGGAGCCAGCCGGCGGTTGAGCCGCAGCTCCTCCTGGCAGAACCAGCGGCGCCGCTCCGGGGTTGAGAAATCGACGAAGCCCAGGTTCACCGGCTTCTTGATCTTGTAGGCGATGGACCCGGTCAGCAGGATCCAGGAGATGTGGGTCTCCAGGCAGTCGACCCGTTCGACCGGGTGGTCATAGGCGCCGGGATCGAGCAGGGCGGCGATGATCGGGTCCACGGCCGCTCCGATGCTCCTTGCGGTTCAATCCAACCATCCGCAGGGCGATCGCGGCCTCCACGGGCGTCCACAGCAGGACGGGCAGCAGCAACCCGGACGCCAGGGGCGCAGCGGGCAGCACGAGCAGGGCCAGGACCAGGGTCAGGGCCCAGCTCAGCAGCCAGACGGGAAGGCCGGCGCTGAGGCTGTGCAGGCGGCAGATCAGCCAGCGGGGGCTGCGCAGCAGCACCAGCAGGACGGCGTAGACGGCCATCCAGCCCCAGGAGCTGGTCGCCTGCCAGAAGGCGAGCGCCGAACCGAAGAAGCAGATGCTGATCAGCGGCCAGGCCAGGGCGACCCACGGTGCCCGGCCGATCCATTCCGGTCGTCGGAGGCTGCGGTACCAGACGAAATCCCTCTCCGTGGGATTGACGACCAGAGTGATCACCAGAACGGTGATCAGGATCAGCAGCCAGGGCGGCACGGGACTCTGCAGACCCCCGCATTATTGGGCGCCGTGGGTAAGCCGTCCATGGCGGGGGGTGTCGGTTCGTCGCGGTGGCGGACCGGTCTGTCCGGCGTTCCTACGTTGGAAGGGTCCAACGAGCTTGCTGGAGGCCCCATGCACACCCACGACCTCGAGAACCACGACAACCTCTACGCCGACGAAGGCACGATGGTGATCGGTGAGACCAAGGCCGATGCCCAGAGCCATGCCTACTGGGCCGTGGGGGCCATCGCGCTGATGGTGGTCGGACTGGGTGTGGCCCTGGTCATCTCCTGACCACCCCGGGGGGCGCCCCGCTTGGCCCCGGTGGCCGGCGGGGCGAGAAAGCGATCGCGGAAGCCGGACAGGGGGACCGGGGCACACAGGCGGGCCCAGCCCCCCTGCTGGCCCTGACCCTCCCCCTGCCGCTGCCAGGCGGCGATCCGCAGCGGCGTCGCCGATCCCCAGCGGCAGATGAGCAGGTAGCGATGCCCCCAGGCCCGGGGCCAGGCCATGGCGGTCCCCGTGGCCCAGGGCCAGTGGGCCGGATCGAGGGGCTCCAGATCACGGTGGCGGCGCAGCAGGGCCGGCAGCAGCTGGCCCCCCGCGGCCCCTTCGCCCCGCTGGCAGAGCTCCAGGCGTCTGGCCAGAGCGGCGGGCTGCCCCCGGCTGGGGACGATCAGGTGCAGTCCCCCCCAGCCGGGAAAGCCCAGGCAGGAAAGCAGGGCGCCGGAGGCGTGGTCGGTCGGCATGGGGGCGGAGCGCTGACAACCCTTCGGTGCCACCGACCGTCACGCGGCCCCGCCTCGGCCGCTCGCACTGGCAGGATCAAGGCGAAGGACGCGACTCCCCCGCCGCCATGTTCGAGAACCGCGAACGGCCCGCCTGGGTCAACTGGCTGATCCTGGCGATCTTCCTGTTGTCCTCCTGGCAGTTGGCCGGGTTCTGGTTCCAGCAGCTGCACCACTGATCCCCCGGCGCGGCCCCTTCAGGCCGTGGCGCCTCTGCCTCAGGAGGGACGGCGCGGTCGGGCGGTGAGCCCCCGCACCAGACGGACGCCGCCGCCGACCAGCAGCAACAGGGCCATCAGGGCCAGCAGGGCCACGACGATGACGCTGCCCAGCTGCAGGATGCCCATGCTGAGCCGGCTCAGCCCGCTGATCAGGTTGGCAATGGCATTGCTCACCAGCAGCAGGGCATCCAGCCGTTCCGGCAATTGCATCAGCCCGGCCAGGATGAGGCCTCCCGCCAGGATCAGCAGCAGGCCCGCCAGCACCTGCCGCCAGCGGGAGGACGGGCGGCGCCGGCGACGGCGCAGCTCCAGGCCCTTCCCCGGTGTCGGTCCCCTCGGCGTCGGCAGATGGAGCGGGTAGGGGGTGTGGGGCATGGCCGGGACGTCAGGGCTCCAGCGGATAGCCGGCACCCCGCATCCACCGCTCGAATTCCATCAGCACCAGCTCGTTGGGACAATCGATCAGGGACAGGTCATTGACCGTGCAGTCGCCCTGGCCGCCGTGGTGGAGCGTGAGGTGGAAATGGGAACCGCTCAGGCCGCAGACCTCCGGATCGCTGCGCACCACCACATCAAGGGCGGCCCCTAGCCGTGCCACCCGGCGGCGCAGTTCCGACCAGGTCATGCCCATCGCATCATGACCATCGGGGAGCCCGTCGCATGGCAGTGGAGGCGCTGGCTGGTTGCCCCCAGTGTGACCAGTGCCGGGCCGACGTCAACCGCTCGCGGCCCGGCGGTGGCTCAGGGCCGCGGGGTGGCCGGGGCCGCCACGGGCGCTGGCGTCGCCGGTGTGGGCGTGGGGGGCACGGCGGGCGGAGGCAGCAGCAGCACCAGGGCCGCTGAGATCGCCAGGGCGGCGGCACCGCCCACCGGAGCCGAGAGGCGTCGGTGCAGGGGGATCCGCTCCATCAGTTCCCTGGGCCCGAGGGGCTCCGGATCGGGAAGCGCCAGGGGCAGCTGAATGCGGGGATCGAGGCGCAGCAGATCGAGCACCCGCACCAGATCGGCCAGTTCGGCATCGTCGAGACGCATCTCCAGCGGAGGGGTATCGGGCTGGCTGCTGCGCAGCAGGAGCCGGTGGCCGCCGTCGGGGTGGGGGCCGATGTCGACCGGTTCGCCGGCCACGCTGAACTCACGGCGCACGCCGCTGATCAGGTGGCGGGCATAGGGCAGCACCACCTGCATCAGGGCCTGGAGGTGCTCACGGCGCCCCTCCAGCAGGGGCCGGCCCACCCACTGCAGGGTCCAGCCGGTGATGATGCCCAGCGCCGCACCGCTCTGGCCGATGGAGACGTCGGGGAGACCTTCCACCTGAAGCCGGCAGCTGAGCTGATCGAAGACGAGGCTCTGCTTCATCACGGAACTCTGAACCATGGGGGGTCTGCTGCGGCCGCCGTCACGCCACCGCGTCCATGAGGCTGGCCTTGATGCGCTCGAAGCCCCCCTGGCCGGCGCAGAGGCTGAGGCCCTGCACCAACTGGAGCCGCTGGGCCGCCCCGTCGTCCGGATCGAGCAGTTTCTGCACGCCGCTGCGGCGGGGGTTCATGCGCTCCTGAATCAGTTCCCCCAGACGCCCCTGGAACAGGGCCCAGCGCTCCTTCGCCACCGACTCCGGCTCGCTGCTGGAGAGCAGGGAGCGCAGCATCGGGTAGAGGCGGTCGGCCATGACGCAGAGGATGCGGATCAGGGCATCGGTTTCGGCGACGGGCACCTCGCCGCGCCGACAGGAGCGCCGCAGGGGGTTGTGGCAGCGCCGCTTCCACAGCTCCACCCGGTTGGGGAACAGGCCGCCGTAGCCCAGCTGCTCGCTCAGCCACACCATCGCCTCCCCCCCGTTGAGGTCGAGCGCCTCCATGCACAGCAGCATCAGATCGAGACGCTCCAGTCCCCTGCGGGGCAGGGGGCGGGAGGAGCGGTCCTGGGTCGCCGCTTCCAAAGTGTCCTTGGCCATGACTGCGATGATGCCAGCGGCGCCGTCCATCCGTCACGTCGCCGGTACCGGTCCCTTCACCAGCACGACCCAGCAGCACGATGCCCAGCAGCCCTTCCTCGATCGATCTGCGCGCCTGGGTCCGGGACATTCCCGACTTTCCGAAGCCGGGCATCCTCTTTCGTGATCTCACGCCCCTGATGCGGGATCCCGAGGGCTGGGGCGAGGCCATCCGCCTGCTGGGGCTGCTCTGTGATCAGGTGCAGCCGGACCTGATCGTGGGCATCGAATCCCGCGGCTTCATCGTCGGCACGGCCCTGGCCACGATCGCGGGCGTCGGCTTCGTGCCGGTGCGCAAGCCCGGCAAGCTCCCCGGCGAGGTGATCGGCGTCGACTACAGCCTCGAGTACGGCACCGACCGGCTGGAGATCCACAGCGATGCCCTCGCCGGCGGCCAGCGGGTGCTGATCGTCGACGACCTGCTGGCCACCGGGGGCACCGCCGCGGCCTGCAGCGAGCTGGTGCAGGCTGCGGGGGGGCAACTCTGCGGCTTCGGCTTCCTGGCGGAACTGGCGGCCCTGGAGGGCCGCAGCCGGCTGCCCCAGGAGCATCCGATCGAGTCCCTGATCATCTACAGCTGAGCCTCAGCTCTGCTGGTCCTGCCAGGCCAGGACGCTGTCGAACTGCTCAAGGCTGATCAGGCCGAACCGCCAGAGAACGGCCGGGAGCGGCGCCTGCTCCAGCTGGGACTGCCGGATGCCCAGCTGGAGGGCGTTCTCACTCAGGCCCAGCTGATGGCGCAGGAAGCGCACCATGGCGGGGGAGGGCAGGGGCTGGGGAGAGCTGCTGATCACCATCCACCCATGCTGCAAGCGGCTGGTGCAGGCGACAAGGTCCCTGGGTCATGGCCCGCAGGGCCAGGGCCCGGGTGCCGTCGACGCGGGCCAGGCAGACCAGGGCCAGCTGGCGCAGGGGCAGCAGCCACCGGTGGCGGTTGGAGAAGATCCGCACCAGCAGGTCGGTGGCCAGCAGGGTGAGCAGAAGATCGGGCCAGCGGCGGCGCCCATAGGCGGCTCCGATGCGGCGCGGCGACAGCGTGCCCCGGGCCGCCCGTTCGGCCAGCCGCTGCAGCACCGCCACATCCCGCCAGCAGAGATTCAACCCCTGGCCGCCCACCGGGTGGCAGCGGTGGGCGCTCTCCCCCACCAGCACCGTGCGGCCACGATGCAGGCGCCGGGCCAGCTGCAGGGCCACCGGGAAGGCGCGGGGGCGAGCCAGCAGGGCATCGGGCTGGAGCCTGTCCGGCAGGGCCCCCGCCAACCGGTCGAGGAAGGCCGGGTCGTCCAGGGCCTCCAGCTGGCGGCAGCGGGCCGCCGGCGCGCTCCAGACCAGCTGGAAGCGGCGCTGACCGAGGGGCAGGACCGCGAAGGGGCCTTCCGGACGCAGCAGTTCCCAGGCCTCGTCGTCGGCGCAGCCACGCATCTCCACCTGCACCGTGAGGCAGGCCTGGCGGTACGGATGGCTCCACTGGCCGATGCCCAGGGCCCGGCGGGTGGGGGACTCGGGGCCGTCGGCGGCCACCACCAGGTCGGCGTCGTTCGCATTGTTGGCGTCGTTGGCGTGGTGCGCCGAGGCGGCCGGCGCCTCGCTGCCGAGCTCCAGGCGGACGGCGGGGTGCTGGCCGAGGCGCCGCAGCAGCAGCGCCATCAGGGGCCGGTGGGACCCGATCCAGCCCACCGCGTCGGCCTGGCCGAGGTCGGCGGGTTCGAAGCACACATCGCGTTCCGCCGCCACGTCCCGGAGGTGCAGCCGGCGGAAGGGCACCAGGGTGGGCCGCAGGTCTGCCCAGAGACCCAGACGCTGCAGCAGCTCCCGACTGGAGTGGGTAAAGGCGTAGGCCCGTTCCCGGGCCTGCAGGGCCTCGGGGGCCAAGGGATCGTGCAGGCTCACCCGCCAGCCGGCCTGGGCCAGGGCCAGGGCCGCCAGGGCACCGGTGGGGCCGGCACCCCGGATCCGGGCGTGGAGCGAAGCGGGCATGGCCATGGAAAAGCCGCAACAGAAAGTCTGCTGCGGCGAAGGGGGTCGCCGTGAACGGCCGACCGGAGAAGGGTTGTCCCCCGAAGGGGAGCCGGGATCAGCCGATGCCGAGGAGGCCGCGGGTGAAGGCCTCGCCGCCCAGGGCGAACTCGGTGGCCAGCAGGGCGATGAAGCCGAGCATGGCCATGCGGCCGTTGAGCTTCTCGGCGCGCTCGTGGAAGCCCCAGCCGCTTTCGGCGCTCACCACTTCCATGCGGGGCTCGGTGGCGAAGGCGTTGAGGCGGCCGCCGTCCTCGGTGGTGACGGTGGCGCCGCGGATGGCGGAGCGATCGAGGGCGGTGGGAGCGGTGGGGGTGGCGGCGGTCATGGGAGAACTCCTTGAGAAGTGTTACGAAGATTGTAACGCATTGTTTCGGATCCGTACAGCGTCCCTCACCCCAGGCGCCGCAGGCAGAGCTCCTCGAAGGCCGGCCGCAGCAGATAGGGGTACTCGCCCACCCACTGCTTCAGCTGGGGCAGCCAGCCATCCGAGAGGGCGCCGATGCGGGAGAAGTCCTTGCGCTCGCTCAGCACCAGGCAGCGGATCACCATCCCCGGCCGGATCAGCTCGTGCTTCTTCTCCAGGGGGAAGCGGATCTGGCCCAGGTAGCCGTCCTCATCTTCCAGCTCCAGGCACAGCCAGGTGCGCCGGTTCTCCACCAGCTCCAGGCGCCCCTGCCGGTTGGCCTGCTCCCGGCGGTTCTCCACCACCTCCCGCCGGAACTGGTCGGCCACCACCCCCTCGAAGATGGCCGCCGCCGGGTAGCGCCGCAGCAGGGCGTTGCGGCGCCCGGCCTCCAGGATCGGCCCCCACAACACATAGAGAAGGAAGACGAAGCCCACCACCAGGAACACCGGGCCGGCCTGGCTGCGGAACAGGAGCACCTGGCTGATCAACAGCGCGATCACCCCGCCGATCACCGAGATCAGCACCCGCTGCAGCAGCTTGCGCGGGTCGCCGCTGCTGGCGCTGAACTGGGGGCCGGTGGCCACCGCCGGGATCAGGCGGAGCAGTTCGCCGGGTTTGAGGGGGATCAGCATCGGTTCACAGGGCGGCTCACAGCAACCTCTCGAGGCCGTAGACCAGGCCGCCCAGGCGGCGCACCTTGCGCACCGTGAGCAGCACGCCGGGCATGTAGGCGCTGCGGTCGATCGTGTCGTGGCGCAGGGTGTACGTCTCCCCGGGGGAGCCGAACATCACCTCCTGGTGGGCCACCAGCCCGGGCAGCCGCACCGAATGGAGCCGCAGGCCGCTCTCCCGCAGGCCCCCGCGGCAGCCGGCCAGGCTCTCGTGCTCCTCCACCTGCAGGGGATTGAAGGTCTTGCCGAGTTCCTCCATCAGCTCGGCGGTCTTGAGGCAGGTGCCGCTGGGGGCATCGGCCTTGCGGTTGTGGTGCAGCTCGGTGAGCTCGGCGTAGTCGTAGAAGCGGGCCGCCGCCGCCGCCGCCTGCTGCAGCAGCACCATGCCCACGCAGAAGTTGGGCACCACCGCCCCCCCCATCGAAGCCTTCTCGGCGAATGCGGCCAGATCCGCCAGCTGGTCGGGGCGCAGGCCGGTGGTGCCGATCACCGGATGGACGCCGTAGGCGAAGGCGCCGCGGCAGTGCTCGTAGACGACGCTGGGGTGGGTGAAGTCCACCAGCACCGCGCCGCCGCCGGGGCCGGACTGCCGCACCGCCTGGCCCGCCTGGCAGAGGCTGCCCTCGAAGTCGGCGCTGATCGCCACCTCCAGTTCCCCCAGCCCCAGGGCCAGGCCCACGTCCTCCCCTTCGCGCCCCGGGGTGTTGTCGATCGCCCCCACCAGGGTGCAGTCGGGGGCCGCCACCACGGCCTTGATCACCTCGGCGCCCATGCGGCCCAGGGCCCCGGCCACGACCACCGGGATCGGCGCCGGCTCTGCTGGGGACGGGGAGGTCGCGGTCATGGGCGGTTGGCACTCCAGGCGAGCCTATGAGGCCCGGCCCACCGACAGGGCTGCGGCCTGTAACGCTGCGCTGCAACCGATCGCGTCCCCGGCGCGGCCTCCGTAGGCTGCTTCACATTGCTCAACGCATCCGCCGCATGTTCACGCAGGTCCGTTCCGCCAGCCGCCGGGTCAGCCCTGCCCCCACCGATGGCGCCAACGACCGGGTGGTGATGAAGGCCGTCTATGTGGTGCTCGAACCCCAGTACCAGAACGCCCTCACCACCGCCGCCACCGGCCTCAACGACCAGAACGGTCCCCTGGCGGTGGAGCTCAGCGGCTACCTGATCGAGGAGCTGCGCGACCCGGCCAACTACGCCGATTTCTGTGCCGACGTGGCGGCGGCCGACGTTTTCATCGCTTCGCTGATCTTCATCGAGGACCTGGCCCAGAAGGTGGTGGACGCCGTGGCCCCCCACCGCGACCGCCTCAAGGCGGTGGTGGTGTTTCCGTCGATGCCGGAGGTGATGCGCCTCAACAAGCTGGGCACCTTCTCGATGGCCCAGCTGGGCCAGAGCAAGAGCGCCATCGCCCAGTTCATGCGCAAGCGCAAGGAAGCCAATGGGGCTGGCTTCCAGGACGCCATGCTCAAGCTGCTGAACACCCTGCCGACGGTGCTCAAGTACCTGCCGGTGGAGAAGGCGCAGGACGCCCGTTCCTTCATGCTCAGCTTCCAGTACTGGCTGGGGGGAACGCCGGACAACCTGCGCAACTTCCTGCTGATGCTGGCCGACCGCTACGTCTTCGGCAAAGCGGAGCTGGGCCGGCCCCAGCTGACGGTGGCCGATCCGGTGGTGTTTCCGGACCTGGGCATCTGGCACCCGATGGCGCCGGGCATGTTCGAGGACCTCAAGGAGTACCTCAACTGGAGCGCCAGCCGCAGCGATCTGAGCGAGAAGGCCCGCCGGGGCCCGGTGATCGGCCTGGTGCTGCAGCGCAGCCACATCGTCACCGGCGATGACGCCCACTACGTGGCCGTGATCCAGGAACTCGAGTATCGGGGCGCCACGGTGATCCCCGTGTTCTGCGGAGGCCTCGATTTCTCCCGGCCCGTCTCCTCCTTCTTCTATGACCCCCTCAACCCGGAGCAGCCGCTGGTGGACGGGGTGGTGAGCCTCACCGGCTTTGCCCTGGTGGGCGGCCCGGCCCGCCAGGACCACCCCAAGGCCATCGAGACCCTCAAGCGCCTCAATCGGCCCTACATGGTGGCCCTGCCCCTGGTCTTCCAGACCACCCAGGAGTGGGAGGAGAGCGATCTGGGGCTGCACCCGGTGCAGGTGGCCCTGCAGATCGCCATCCCCGAGCTCGACGGCGCCATCGAACCCATCGTGCTCTCGGGGCGCGACGACGCCACCGGCAAGGCCCACACCCTCCAGGACCGGGTGGATGCGATCGCCGAGCGGGCCATCCGCTGGGCGTCGCTGCGGATCAAGCCCCGCGCCGAGAAGAAGCTGGCGATCACCGTGTTCAGCTTCCCCCCCGACAAGGGCAACGTCGGCACCGCGGCCTACCTCGACGTGTTCGGCTCGATCTTCCGGGTGCTGGAGGAGATGAAGGCCAAGGGCTACACGGTGGACGCCATGCCCCGCACATCCAAGGAATTGATGGAGGCGGTGCTCAGCGATCCCGAGGCCCTGCAGGGGGCCCCCGAGCTGGCCATCGCCCACCGCATGAGCGTCGAGGAGTACGAGCGGCTCACCCCCTATTCCGAGCGCCTGGAGGAGAACTGGGGCAAGCCCCCCGGCTCCCTCAATTCCGACGGCACCAACCTGCTCATCTACGGCCGCCACTTCGGCAACGTCTTCGTGGGGGTGCAGCCCACCTTCGGCTACGAAGGCGATCCGATGCGCCTGCTCTATTCCCGCAGCGCCAGCCCCCACCACGGCTTCGCCGCCTACTACACCTATCTCGAGAAGGTCTGGGGCGCCGATGCGGTGCTGCACTTCGGCACCCATGGCTCCCTGGAGTTCATGCCGGGCAAGCAGATGGGCATGAGCGAAACCTGCTACCCCGACTCCCTCATCGGCGCCCTGCCCAACCTCTATTACTACGCCGCCAACAACCCCTCGGAGGCCACCATCGCCAAGCGGCGCGGTTACGCCTCAACGATCAGCTATCTCACCCCGCCGGCGGAGAACGCCGGCCTCTACAAGGGCCTCAAGGAGCTGGGGGAGCTGGTGGGCTCCTACCAGCAGCTGCGGGAGAGCTCCCGGGGGGTGCAGATCGTCAACGCGATCATCGAAACCGCCCGCCAGTGCAACCTCGACAAGGATGTGGCCCTGCCCGAGGGGGATGCCGATGCGGCGGCCCTCGATCTCGATGGCCGGGATGGCGTGGTGGGAGCCGTGTACCGCCAGCTGATGGAGATCGAGAGCCGGCTGCTCCCCTGCGGCCTGCACACCATCGGCAAGCCGCCCACCGCCGAGGAGGCGGTCGCCACCCTGGTGAGCATCGCCGCCCTGGAGCGGGAGGAGGAGGGCCTGCGTTCCCTGCCGGGCCTGCTGGCCGAGAGCCGGGGCCGCACCATCGCCGAGGTGTACCGGGGCAACGACGAAGGCGTGCTGGCGGATGTGGAACTCAACCGGGTGATCACCGAGGCCTGCCGTTCGGCGGTGGGCGCCATGGTCCGGGAGGTCACCGGCGCCGATGGCCGCGTCACCCTGCGGCGCAACTTCGGCTGGTTCTTCGATCTGCTGGAGCGCTTCGGCTATCGCCTGCCCTCCCCCTGGCTGAGCGCCTGCCGCCAGGCGGGCTTCCCCGATGTGGACATCACCGAGCTGGATCGCCAGTTCGCCTACCTGCGCTTCTGCCTCGAGCAGATCTGCGCCGACATGGAGATGGAGAGCCTGCTGCGGGCCCTCGATGGCGAGTACGTGCTGCCCGGACCGGGCGGTGATCCGATCCGCAACCCCGGCGTGCTGCCCAGCGGCAAGAACATCCACGCCCTCGATCCCCAGGCCATCCCCACCCGGGCGGCCATCGCCGCCGCCAAGGTGGTGGTCGACCGGCTGATCGAGCGCCAGAGGGCCGAGCAGGGCACCTGGCCGGAAACGATCGCCTGCGTGCTCTGGGGCACCGACAACATCAAGACCTACGGCGAATCCCTGGCCCAGATCCTCTGGTTCATCGGCGTGCGTCCCATGGCCGATTCCCTCGGCCGGGTGAACAAGCTGGAACTGATCTCCCTCGAGGAGCTGGGCCGACCCCGCATCGATGTGGTGGTCAACTGCTCGGGCGTGTTCCGTGACCTGTTCATCAACCAGATGGCCCTGATCGACCAGGGCGTGAAGATGGCGGCCGAGGCCGACGAGCCCCTGGAGATGAACTTCGTGCGCAAGCACAGCCAGGAGCAGGCCGCCGAACAGGGCATCTCCCTGCGGGAGGCCGCCACCCGGGTGTTCTCCAATGCCAGCGGCAGCTACTCCTCGAACGTCAACCTGGCGGTGGAGAACAGCACCTGGGAGGAGGAAGGTGAACTGCAGGAGATGTACCTCTCCCGCAAGACGTTTGCTTTCAACGCCGACAACCCCGGCGAGATGAACCAGAACCGCGAGGTGTTCGAGTCGGCGATGAAGACCGCCGATGTCACGTTCCAGAACCTGGATTCGGCGGAGATCTCCCTCACTGACGTGAGCCACTACTTCGACTCCGATCCCACCAAGCTGATCGCCGGCCTGCGCGACGACGGCAAGGCCCCTACCAGCTACATCGCCGACACCACCACGGCCAACGCCCAGGTGCGCTCCCTGAGCGAAACCATCCGCCTCGACTCGCGCACCAAGCTGCTCAACCCCAAGTGGTACGAGGGCATGCTCGATTCCGGCTACGAGGGGGTGCGGGAGGTGGCCAAGCGGCTCAACTTCACCCTGGGCTGGAGCGCCACCAGCGGCGCGGTCGACAACTTTGTGTATGAGGAGGCCAACGAGACCTTCATCAACGACCCGGAGATGCGCAAGCGGCTGATGGACCTCAACCCCCACAGCTTCCGCCGCATCGTCGGCACGCTGCTGGAGGTGAACGGCCGCGGCTACTGGGAGACCTCCGACGAGAACATCGCCCAGCTGCAGGAGATCTACCAGGAAATCGAGGACCGGATCGAAGGCGTCAGCGCGTGACCCCCGTCCCTCAGCACATCTCGATGCTGCGGTCCCACCCGGGGTAACGCACGGGACGCAGCACGCCCGTTTCCGAGCCTTCCACCCGCCAGGCCTGCTGACCCCGCACCCCCGCCGTGCGGAAGGGCTGTCCCCGGTCGTCGACCACCACTTCACCGTCGCCGGCCGGCCCGGAATAGACCAGGCGCAGCCTCCAGAGCAGATCACTGGCGGCCGTGGTGGCCTCGACCTCCACCATCTCCACCTCCTGGCCGGAAACGCTCAGGAGCGAAGGGTTGCCCTGGGGCGCGTCGCCTGAATCCGGCGACCAGAAGCGCACCCGGGAGGACGGGGAATCGAGGTCGACCCTGGCCAGGCGCACCTCCTCCATCCCACAGCCGCCGTCGATCAGGAACCAGCCGGCCGGAGAGGCACGCCGCTGCACCACCTCCGCCCGGATGTCCCGGATGACCACCTTGCCGCCGCCGCTGCTGCGCAGCTCGAGACGGAGATGGCGCGGCGAGGCAGGGATGCCGCCCAGGCGCCGCAGGGGATCCAGCAGCGACCCCTGGCCCAGGTCCGCCTGGGTGAGATCGGCCGGGGTGTGTCCGGTGCTGGTGGGCACCAGGGCGAAAGGGAGCAGGGGGCTGGCGGGCTCGAACTGACCGTCGGGGACCACCCGCACCGAGAGTTCCTGCTGCGGCGCCAGGCCGCGCAGATGGGCGCCGATGGTGCCGGCGAACTGACTGCCAAGTCCCGCCAGGACCGCCGCCACGACGATGCCCCCGGCCTTGAGCAGGGGCGACTTCCAGTGGCGCAGGGCGGAAGCGGCGCCCTTGTCCGGGCCGGGCGTCGCGGTGCTGGCGGGGTCGGGGCTGGCTGGATCGGGGCCGCGGTCCATGGCTTTGCCGGATCACCCTTCAACATGGCCTGGAACGGACGGGTCGACCACGGCGGCCAGAAAAAAGGGGGGCCGAAGCCCCCCTGATCACCCTCGCTGGGGCGAGTTCCTGTATCCAGGATCAACGGCCGATCTTGGCCACCTCGGCGCGTGAGCGTGCCAGGACGGCGCCCGTGAGGGGCACGTAATCCAGGGACTTGGCGAGGTTCTGGCCCTTGGGCGAGAGGCCCCAGGTCAGGAACTGGCGGAGGGTGCCGGCCTTGTCGCCATTGCCGCGCTGGTAGGCGAGCACCCAGGTGAAGGAGGCGATCGGGAAGGCGTTGGCGCCCGCAGGGTTGCAGTCCTCACCGCCGAGGCGGGAATCCAGCTTGATGCTGTTGAGGGCAGCGGCACCGGTGGTGTCGTTGGCCAGAACGAACTTGCCGGCCTTGTTCTGGACGGCAGCCGGGGTGATCTTGCCCTTCACGAAGGCCTGGTTGAGGTAACCGATGGAGCCGGGGGTGTTCTGGATCAGACCGGCCACGCCCTCATTGCCCTTGCCGCCCACGCCCACGGGCCACTTGACGGCCTTGGAGGCACCAATACTCGACTTCCACTCAGGCGAGAAGCAGGAGAGGGAGTTGGTGAACACGTAGGTGGTGCCGGAACCGTCGGAGCGGTGAACCACGTTGATGGCTCCTTTGCCGCACTTCAGCTGATCCCAGGTCTTGATCTTGCCGAGGAAGATGTCGGCCACCTGTCGCTGGGTGAGCTTCAGGTTCTTGCAGCTGGGGTTGTTGTAGGCCGGGGTGACGGTGCCGCCCATCATCGGGATCTGCAGGGCACCGCGCTGGGCGGTCACGCCTTTGGTGAACTCACCCTTGGAGGCGTTCAGCTCCTCATCGGTGGCGCCGAAATCAACGCTGCCGGCGTGGAACTGGCGCACACCGGCGCCGGAACCCACCGACTGGTAGTTCACCTGCCTCTTGGTTTCCCTGGCGAATTCAACGGCCCAGCGCTGATAGGCCGGGGCTGGAAAGCTGGCCCCGGCTCCGCTGATCGAATTGCTCTGGGCGATCACCGGAACCGCCAGGCCCGCCGTGAGCGCACCGGCTGCGGAGAGAATCAGGGCCTTCTTCGCGAAGGTCATCAGAATGGCCAATTTGGGGGCCAGTCATGAATAGCAACCCGCTCTGACCGTTTGTGTTATGGCGAGGTTAACGGGCGTTCAAGGAATGATCGCCGCGATGGCGCCCCGGGCCCTTCCTGGTGACACCATGGGTCGGTCCGGCCGCAGGGGGCTCCCATGACACCGGCGTTCGGCGGCGTGGTGGAAACGCTGAGCCTGGATCTGGGGGCCCGGCGGCTGCAGATCGTGACCGAGCGCCGGGGGCCGCAGGGGGCTCCCGTCTGGCTGCTGCTGCCGGCCCTGAGCACGGTGTCGAGCCGCAGCGAGTGGCAGTCGCTGGCCACGGCCCTGCAGGACCGGGTCCAGCTGGTGAGCTTCGACTGGCCGGGCTTCGGTGACAGTGACCGCCCGGCGCTCGCCTACGACGCCGCCCTGCTGCGCTCCAGCCTTGACGCGGTCCTCACCGACCTGACCAGCCGCCACCCTGGCCCCCTCACCGTGGTGGCCGCCGGGCACAGTGCCGCGGTGGCCCTGGCCCTGGCGAGCGAGTGGTCGGAGCGCTGGTGCCGCTTCGTCGCGGTGGCGCCCACCTGGCGGGGGCCCCTGCCCACGATGACGGGCTGGTCGCCGGGGCGGTTCGGCTGGCTGCGCCGGCTGGTGGCCCTGCCGCTGATCGGCCCGGCGCTCTACCGGCTGAACACCAGCCGGGCCATGCTCCGGCTGATGCTGCGGCGGCACGTGTGGCTGGATCCCGGCCTGCTGACGCCTGATCGCCTGCGTCAGCAGCAGCGGCTGGCCCGGCGCCGCGGCTCCCGCTTCGCCAGTGCCGCCTTCGTCAGCGGCGGGCTCGATGCCGCAGGCGAGCGGGGCTGGTGGCTGGAGCAGGCCCGTCGTCTGCAGTGTCCGTTTCAGGTGGTGCTGGCGACGGCGGCCCCGCCCCGGTCCACCCGGGAGATGGAGCTGCTGGCCCAGAGCGCCGATGCGGTGATGCGCCTCCCCGGCCGGCTCGGCCTGCACCAGGAGTTCGGCGCCCTGCTGGGGCGACGGTTGTTGGAGGTGCAGGGCCCGATGGCCTGAGCGCAGCGCCGCAGATTCCGGCTGGACAGCATCAACAACAGCGGCCAGATGTTCTGGTTCTCCATGGTGCCCGTAGCCAATGTCACGTGTGAGTGTGTAAATGCTCCTGCCGTGGCATCCAGCGCAGGCTATGGATGGGGGCTGCTTCCCGCCTTGCCTGTGAAAGAGCTCACCAGTGCCATCAACCAACACCTGGCCGCTGAGTTCCAGGCCGGGCACACCTATCTGGCCATGTCGATCTGGCTGCGGGAAAAGGACCTGGCCGGCTTCTCCGCCTACATGCACGAGAAAAGCCAGGAGGAGCGCGACCATGCGGCCCGCATGATTGCCTATCTGGTGGACAGCGATGAACAGGTGGAACTGCCCACAATCGAGGCTCCGGAACGCAGCTGGCCCTCGGTGCAGATGCTGTTCGATCAGGTCTACGACATGGAGAAGGGGGTCACCGCCTCGATCAACCGTCTGTATGCCATGGCCGAGAGCATGGGGGAACGCAGCGCCACGGCCATGCTCGACTGGTTCGTCGCCGAACAGCTCCAGGAGGAGGCCGAGGCCCGCTTCGTGCGCAAGCGACTGAGGCTGGCCGGCGACAACAGCGCCGCCCTGCTGCTGCTCGACCAGCAGTTCCTCGAGGGCACGGCCCTGACCCATGTCAAAGGGGGCCTCAGCGGCACCAGGGGCGCCTGACCGTCTATGGCGCCATCCCGTTACCGTGTTACCACGCTCCGCGTGACTCGACGGGCGGCCGGAGTCCATGCCTGTCCCTGATCTCACCGGCACGGCCAGCTGTCGCCCGGGCGGCTCAGGCTCCTGCCATGGCCCCGGGCAGCAAAGACGCCGCAGCGAAGGGCGGGGGTTGCAGCTCGCCCTGCTGGGCATGCCGAACACGGGCAAGTCGACCCTCTTCAACCGGCTCACCGGCGGCCATGCGCAGATCGCCAACTGGCCGGGCCTGACGGTGGAACTGCTGCGGGGACCCATGGCCGCCGACCACAACGGCACGACCTACGAGCTGGTCGACCTGCCGGGCATCCACGACCTGAGCGGCAGCAGCGAGGACGAGGCGGTGGTGCAGCGCTACATGCAGAGCACCCCGCCCGATCTGGTGATCGTGGTGATGAACGCCAGCCAGATCAGCGGCCAGCTCCGCCTGCTGCTGCAGATGCGGCAGCTGGGTCTGCCGGTGGTGGCGGCGCTGAACATGAGCGATGAGGCCCTCCGCTACGGCCTGGCGATCGATCACCGGGGGCTGTCCCAGGCGCTCGGCCTGCCGGTGCTGCCGGTGAGCGCCAAGCGGAACGAGGGAATCGCCGCCCTGATCGACCAGTTGCACCGCTGGGGGGAGGCGCCCCGGCCGCCGGCCCCGATGGGCGGACCCCTACCGCTGGAGCCCGCCGCCATGGACACCTGGCAGCAGGAGCTGGTGGCTCGCCACGTGACGCTGCCGGAGGGTTTGCCGCTGCAGCGCACGCGGCTGGCGGATCGCTGGCTGCTCCATCCACTGCTGGGCGTGGTGTCGTTCCTGGCGATCGTGCTGGCGGTGTTCCAGCTGCTCTATGCCGTCAGCACGCCGCTGCAGGACCTGCTCGGCTTCGGGCTCGACTGGATCCGCCAGGCCTGGCTGGAGCCGGGCCTGCAGGGGTTGGGCTCACCGGACTGGCTGCAGAGCTTCCTGCTCGACGGCCTCTGGCTGGGGGTGAGCACCGTGGCCACCTTCCTGCCGTTGATCTTCCTCTTCTACGTGCTGATCGGCATCATCGAGGATTCGGGCTATCTGCCGCGCGCCGCCTTTCTGATGGACGGCTTCATGCGCTGGCTGGGGCTGGACGGGCGTGCCTTTGTGCTGCAGGTCATGGGGTTCGGCTGCAACGTGCCCTCGATCATGGGGACGCGGGTGATCCGGGACCGGAGCCTGCGCCTGCTGGCGATGCTGTGCATTCCCTTCGCCCTCTGCCAGGCCCGGCTGACGGTGTTCATCTTCCTGGCGGGTGTCTTCTTCCCCAGGCCCTGGTGGGCGCCTGGGCTGGTGTTATTCGGCTTCTATGGGATGAGTTTTGCGGCGGCCGTGATCACGGGCCTGGTGTTCAAGCGCACCTTTCCGGGTGATGGGGCCTTCGTGCTGGAGCTGCCGCCCTACCGGGCGCCGAGCCTGGGCACGATCCTTCGCCGCGGCTGGACGTCCATGCTGAATTTCATGGTCACGACCCGGGTGTTCATCCTCGTGGGAGCCGCGGCGATCTGGCTGCTCACCCACCTTCCCCCGGGGGCCGGCGGCGGATCGGGACGGTCGCTGGCGTCGGGGATCGGCCATCAGTTCCAGCCGCTGCTGGGGCCGATCGGCATGAACCCGGAGCTCACCGTGTCGCTGTTCTTTGGCTTCATCGCCAAGGAGATCCTGCTGGGGGCGATGGCCGTGATCTACGGCACCACCGAATCGGGTCTGGGTGGGGCGATCCAGGGCGCCATCACCCCGCTGCAGTCGCTCAGCTTCATGACCTTCGTGCTGCTTTACACCCCCTGTCTCGGAACGGTGGCGGCCCAGATTCGGGAATCGAGGAGTCGGCTCTTCGCCCTGCTGTCTCTCTCCTGGTCGCTGCTGCTGGCCTGGGTGATGGCCCTGATCGTCTATCAGGGAGGCGGCCTGATCCTGGCCCTCCGCTGAACGGCTCAGCGCGGTGGCAGGGGCGTCACCTCCATGGCGGCGGCCTGTTCATCGCGCAGCATGAACTCGAGCAGACCACTGGCCAGGTGCAGAATCCCGCCCGGCCTGCCCCGGCGCAGCACCTCCACTTCCACACCGGGTCGTACCCCCATCGCCTGCAGCCGACGTTGCAGTTCCGGATGTTCCGGCAGGCAGGCGATGGTCACACGGGACCCCACCGGCACCTGGCTCAGGAACAACGGATGCATGGTCATTCGTCAGGTCGTTCCATAGCAGAATCCAAACCTAGGGCGGCCCGCCCCATGGCTGGCCCTGATCAGCCTTGCTCCTGATCAGCCACGGGCATCAACGGCCTCGGCGAGCTGCTGCAGCGTCGGGTGGCGTCGATGGGAGGCCGAATCGATCGTGCCAGCCTCGATCATCCTGACGACGCGAGCCAGTTCCGCCGGATCGCCCCGGAGGAAGTGGGACTGATCTCGCTTGAAATTTGTCAGCGCTGCTTCGGCATCGTAGTCGTGCTTGAGTCTTTCGAGCTCGCTGACCAGTTGGTGCTTGTCGTTGTTGTACACAATGAAATTCTCGGGCAGCCGGCCGCTGCGGCCAGGCTCCGGTGTCTCAAAGTAATGGGCGTGGCACCAGTTGGCGTAGGGCGTCAGAATGACACCACCACAGGCCTGCACTTCACAGATCGGCAGTCCGAATGATTCAGTATGTGCCAGGAAATAGAGGCTGCAGCTCCTGTAGATCTTTCGGATCTCTTCCATGGAATAGCTGCCATGGAGCACCTTGAAAGGAATCCCAGCCTCGATGCAGGCCTGAATCTGTACGGCCCTTTCCGGTAGATGATTGGGACGCTCGAAATCAATGAGGGCACAGAGCTCCCGGGTTTCAATGGCAAGGGAGGAATCGATCAGATTGATTCCTATGCGCGAAAAGCTCTCCGCACCTGGCAAGACGTGATGCGCGCAAACTTCGGAGATGCAGAGATGGTAGTCATAGCGATTCGTGCCCCAGTGGTTGCCATGGGGCACGGATTTATTCGCCGCGCAACTGTGGATCCACTTCACCCATTCGACGCGGCTGCCAAGATAAACCAGATCATAAAGAATGATGGGCAGGCGAGGAACGTCACGCCGTAATTGATGGTCATCAAAGAGGTCAACATAGTAAAAGCGAGGCATGTGACCGACGATCACGGCGACGTCGACCGCCCTGAGGCGCCGCAGAAGCCTCTGATAGTTGAGCCACGCGGCCCATCCTTGGGCAAAGTGAAAGACTTTCCCTTTCCAGTTCGCCCCTTTCCCAGACCCTCTCACCTGCTTGCGGGGAAGCGATTCCAGGCCCTCATACAGGAGGACGGTCTCGATTCCGATCTCCTTGAACATGCGCTCCAGCCCTTCCGCCAGGGGCCGGTAGAAGCTGTTGGCGCGATTGGCCAGGATGGCGACTTTCACGGGCGATTCTCCTTGCTGCGGGTTGGAAGACGCCAGGGTCCTGCGCTGCCATTCAACCTGCCGGCATGGATCAGCGCATCGGCTGGAATCCCGGTGGTTTCAGGATGCCGTCACCTCCAGGTGCGCCACCCCCAGGCCGCAGCTCCGACAGGGCCGCATCGGATAGGTGTTGAAGGGGAAGCGGGGGGGCTGGAAGGGCTCGATGCCCCGGCGCCGGTCGAAGCGCACCATGCCGACACGGCCGCTGTGGGCCACCACCAGCGCCGTGCGGCCCAGCCGGCGCTGGCTGCGGGCCCAGCTGCCCGTGTTGTAGTAGGTGATGTGACAGGGGCCCCGGTCGTCACCGGAGGGTTCCGGCAGGGCCAGGGGAGTGGCTTCGGGGATGTGGGTGTGGCCGTTGATCAGCCCGTCGAGGGGATCCGGACCGTGCCGCTCCCGCTGCAGATGCCGGACGATCCCCTGCTTGATCAACCGGTCGTGACCGGTGCGGCTCTTGAGGGCACTCTCAAGCACGAAGGCAAGGGAGAAGCCGCCGGAGGAGTTGAGCCCCTGGCTCACCGGGATGGGCCACTCCCGGTGGCTGGCCAGCAGATCCACGGCGTTCTGCAGGATCGCCTCGGCGTTCCAGCCGGCCGGCAGCGGTCCGCCGGCCGGCCGGGTGAAGGGGGACAGCAGGCCATTGACCCCGGCGCTGTAATGCTCCTGCAGGCGGGCCAACCCCTCGGCGGCGCCGGCGTGGAAGCGGATCAGCCGGTCGTACTCGTCGCCGTGACGCACCAGCAGCCGCTGCCCCGTCGGGGTGCGGTACACGGCCTGGCGTCGGATGGCGAACCCGGGCCGCTCCAGGCCGGCGTGGCAGCGCAGGTAGGCGTCGTGGTTGCCGGGGATGTAGACGATCGCCACCCCTGACCGGTGCAGGTCCTCGAACCGCTCGATGACCCGGCGATGGGAGAGCCGCAGCAGCCCTGTCTTCTTCAGGGTCTCGCTGACCGGTGGATCGCCGCGGCCCCCGGCGAGGAGGGCGTCGATCCGATCGGTGAGAAAGGCAGCATCGACATTGGCGTTGAAGCGGATCGCCTGCAGATCGACGATGTCGCCGACGAGGAACAGGGTTCTGGGGCGGATGCACTCCAGGAAGGCCGCCAGATGGCCGGCTTCGCACTGATTGGAGCCCAGATGCAGGTCCGAGATGAACAGGGCGTCGCAGCTGAGCACGGACTTCTGGCGAGAGTTCTGGCGCCCAGGGTTTGGGTGCTGGATGGCAGCATGCAGCGCCATGGTGACATGCGAACCGCAACGATTCCGGCTGGCCAGGGATGAAGAAACAGGTTCGAATCGCCCCGGCTCCGCCTCACTTTCCAAAGGCAACAGCGTTGCTTTCCGTCCGTCGCGTGGCGCACCTCCTCAGGTGATCGATGGACTGGTCACTGGCCCGCCGAATCGCTCAGCCGGCCTGTTGCCAGAGGCGCAACAGCTCCTCCCGCTGCTCCGGCGAGGGCGGCGGCAGGCGCTTCACGCCCCGGGCCGCCGGGCTGCCGCCGCCGCCATCGGCACCGCGGAAGCCCAGGCGGGTGAGCACCCCCTGTCCCTCGGGGGAGAGCAGGAACGCCACGAAGCGCTCCCCGTCCTCGGCCCGCCCGTCCGCCTCGCCCCGCAGCACGGCGGCCGCCAGCACCGTCTCGATGGTGGGATCGGGGAACAGCAGCACATAGCCCCCCGGCCGCTGGCGGCCGGCCTCCCCCTGACGCGCCAGGGCCGAGGCCTCGTAGACCAGCGCCAGGTCCCCTTCGTTCGGGCCGCCGCTGATGAATTCCTGCAGCAGGATGTCGGTGGAGCGGGCCGGCCGGTAGACCGCCCGGCGCAGGTCGGCGGCACAGTCGCCCGTGCCCCCACCGTCCCGCTCCTGGCACCAGAGGGCCAGGGTCAGCTGGCCGGAGTTGGAGCGCATCGGATCGGCGCTGCGCAGGTCGAAACTGCCCCAGCCCTGGGGGGCGCCCAGGGCCCCCCACTGTCCCGCCGCCGCGGCCCGCCGCAACAGCGGCCAGGAGAAGCGCCCATCGGGGAACAGCCGCCGGACCCGCTCCGGCCAGGCCACCGCCACCAGCAGGGTGCGGGCCACGGGAACGGGGGCCTGCAGGAACGCCGGCGCCCCGCCCTGTGCCCGCAGCTCGGCGGCCAGCTGGCCGAGCAGATCCCGGTTGGCGGGGATCAGGACCCGCGGCCGCTCGGGGCCCTCCTCCCGGGCCCGGTTGACCATGTCCTGGGAGCCCTGCACCGTCCAGGCCAGGTCGACGCCCCCATGGCGACGTTCGAACAGGGGTTCGAGTTCGGCCATGGCGCCGGCCAGCTCCGAACCCACCGCCACCACCAGGGGGCGGCGCAGGCCGGGGAGGGGGGCCGTCGCCAGGGCCAGGGACGCCCCGGCGATCAGCAGAGAAAGCAGGCGCCGGCGGGTCAGGGTCGCTGCCAAGGGGAGCGGTCCGGGTTCGCTGCAGTCTGATCGTCGCCGCCCGGATCCATGACCCTTGCCAGCAGAATGGGACCGTCGTACAGCGCCGCTCCATGGCACGGGCCCAGCGGTCGGCCGGCCCCAGCACCGCGCTCCTCGCCCTGCCACTGCTGGGCGTGGCGATCAGCGGTTGCCAGCTCCTGGCCCCGCCGCCCCTGGAGCTGGAGATGCTGGTGGGCAGCGCCCTGAAGGGCTTCTGCCAGGAGGCGGCCAAGGCCATCGCCCAGGCGCCGCCCAGGCTCACCGACCGCACCCCGGTGCTGCTGCGCTGCCGTGCCGCCGGCAGCGGCGATGTGGTCAGCGAGATGGAAAGCCACGCCCGGGGGGTGCTCCAGGGCGGCCAGGCGGCCGATGACCCGCGCATCCCCACGCTGGTGTCGGTGGATGGCGAGATCTATCTCGACCTGCTGCGGCACCGCCTGCAGCGCCTGGCCCCCACCCGGGAGCTGATCCCCGCGCCGGCCGATGCGCCGGCCCTGGCCTCCAGCCCGATGGTGTTCATGACCACCCCGGCGCTGGCGAAGGGTCTCGAGCGTCCCGATCCCTTCATCGCCCTGGCTCGCAGCAGCGACCACCGCCAGCTGGATCCGGCCGGTCCCTCCCAGCCGATCCGCTTCGTCCACACCGCGCCGACCCGCTCCAACTCCGGCCTCCAGACCCTGGTGGCGATGGTGGCCGAAGTGTCCGGCAAGCGGCCGGAAGCGCTCACCCTCGCCGATGTGCAGGCCCACGGCGACGAGGTGGCGGCGATCCAGCGCCATGTCACCCGGTATGGCAGCTCCACCGACGAGCTCGCCCGGGCCATGCAGCGCAACGGGCCCTTCTGGGCCTCGGTGGGTTCGGTCTACGAGTCGTCGGTGGTGGCGGTGAACGCCGCCCGCCAGGGCGACCAGGAGCCCCTCCAGGCGGTGTACCCCAGAGCCACCTACGCCAGCACGATGCGGGCGATCCTGCCGGAGGCCCCCTGGGTGTCGCCGCAGGAGAAGCAGGCGGCCCTGCTGATCATCGAGCGCCTCCAGCGCGAGGACGTGCAGCGCCTGGCGGCCGACCAGGGGCTGCGGCCGGCCAACCCGGCGGTGCCCCCCAGCCGCGTCACGGCGGCCTATGGCGCCGACCCCAGGGCCGTGTACGACTCCCTGCGGGCCCCGAAACCGGAGGTGGTGGAGGCGATCATCGCCCTCTGGCGCAACCAGGCCAAGAAGCCCTCCCGGGTGGCCCTGGTGGTGGACAGCTCCGGTTCGATGAAGGGGGAGAAGCTGCCGGCGGCCCAGCGCTCCCTGCAGGCCTATCTGGCCCAGATCGGGCCGCGGGACACCGTGGGCCTGTTCGACTTCGACAACCGGTTGCGGCCGCCGGTGGTGGTGACCGGTGGCGGCGCGGGGGCGGACCCGGCGGGCCGTTTCATCGCCTCGCTGGAGGCGGAGGGTGGCACCGTCCTCTACGACGCCATCCGCCAGGGGCGCGACTGGCTGCGGTCTACCCGGCGCCCCGGCGAGATCCTGGCGGTGGTGGTGCTCACCGATGGCCAGGACAACGGCTCGCGGCTTTCCCTCGAGGGGCTGGGCGGTGAGCTGAAGCGCAGCGGCTTCGCCAGCGACGAGCGCATCGGTGTGTTCACGATGGGCTACGGCAACCAGGGGGATTTCGACCCCGACGTGCTGCGTCGCATCGCCGAGAGCAACGGCGGCGATTTCACCACCGGCACGGCGGACAGCATCCGGCGCCGGATGGAAGATCTGCAGATGGCGTTCTGATGGCGGTGGGGTCCGGCTGGTCCAACCCGCTCGACCATCCCCTGGCGGTCGCCGCCGGTGGCGTGGGCCTGGTGTTGCTGGTGCGCGCCGGCGGGGTGGGTCTCCCGGTGGCCCTTCCGGTGGCCGTCGGACTGAGCCTCGCCTCCGCGGCCCTGCTGTCCCGCCTGGGGGCGGCCGGCCGCCGCAGTCGCAGCCAGCGGCTCCATGACCAGCGCCTCGATGCGGGACTGGAGGAGGCCCTGGAGCGGGCCGGCGGCCTGGCGGTGACGGCCATGGCCTTGCGGGAGGAGGCCGTGGCCCGTTTCACGGATCCGGGCCATCTGGAGGCCCTGGGCAGTGTCCAGCTGTGCTCCGAGCGGCTGCAGCAATTGCCGGAGCGGCTGCGGGAACGGCGGCCCCTGCTGGAATCCGGCGGCGGGCAACGCCTCGATCCGGAGGACCTGGCGCGTCGCCTGGCGCGGGAGGAGAAGGCCCTGCAGCGGGAGGCGGAGGGACCCCTGCGCCAGGAGCGCCGACGCCTGGTGGACCAGCTGCGGCGCAACCTGCATGCGGCGCGCCAGGGGATGGATGAACGGGAGGCCAGGCTGCTGGCCCTGGCCACCCGGCTGGAGGCCATCGACGGCGGCCTGCAGCAGCTGCGCCGCCAGATCGATCACCAGTGGCCCAGCACCGAGGCCAGCGAAGCCGCCATGGCGACGGCGATCGAGCCGCTCGATGAGGCGATCGATCAGATCGAGCGTTCCCTCGATGCCGGCACCGCCTGAGGCCCCAGCAGGGGCCCGCCCGCCAGGCGCCGGATCGCCACCACCCCCGGGCGGGGGGCCCGCCCGGGGACGCCGGAGGGCCAGTTGGAGCCCAGGGGCACCCAGCGCAGCTGCTCGAAGGGGCGCCCGGAGCGATCCACCAGCCGATGGGCCTGGCCCTCACGGGCCTCCGCAGAAGGGCGGGTGCCGTTGTCCTCGCCCGGGTGCTGCACCGCCAGGAACAGGGTGGATTCGCTGCCGTCGAAGCACGGCCCGGTGAGCTCGCACTCCATCGGTCCGGTGGCGAAGCAGTAGGCCTCACCGGCATGGGGGCCACGGCTGGGCAGCACCCAGCAGCTGTTGTTGCCGAACAGATCGAGATCGGCTGATTTCGTCGAGCGGTCGGTCACCATCCAGATGGTCCCCTGCCGGTCGATGGCGAGGTTGTCGGGATTGGCGAAGCCCATACCCCCCTGCCACGGGGCCCCGCCGGTGGCCACCAGCCGCCAGCGGAAGGAGCCGGCCCGGGCCGGACCGTCGTCGGCCAGGCCCATGATCCAGCCGTAGGGCCAGGTGGCCTGCCCCTGGGGCCCACGGAAGATGGCCGGGTCGGCCCGGCCGTCGTCGCTGCCGCCGCCGGCGGTGAAGGCGATCAGCAGGTCGCCGCTGATCGGATCGATCACCGTGTCCTCGGGCCGGGCCGCGGGGGTGGCCCCGATGGCGCAGGCGGCCAGGTGGGCATCGATCAGGATCGCCCCCATCCGATCCTCCCCCTCCCCGGGGTAGAGGTCGGCCAGGGTGGCGAACCGGCGCCGGTAGGCCGCCACGGCCGCATCGCTGGCGAAGGCTTCGGCCCCGGGCCTGCCGCGGTCGCTGTGGGGCAGCAGCACCGCCTGCTCCACACCGTGGCGGGCGAAGTGGCCCGGGGTGAGCGGTGCCACCGGGGTGCTGGGCTCCAGGGGCAGCCAGCGGCCCCGGCCCTCGCCGCCCTTGGCGCTGGGCGGATCGAAGCGGGCCACCTCAAGCCGGCCGGCGCTGAACAGCTCCGAGTTGGCCGGGTCGGCCGGATCGCGGATCAGGGCGTCGCTGACGAAGCGGTAGAGGTGGCCGCCGTGGCGGTCGCAGCCGGAATAGACCACCAGGGGCTGGCCGGCGACGGCCTTCACGGCCACCGCCTCGTGGCGGAAGCGGCCCAGCCAGCTGTGCTTCACCGCGGGGCGTTCGGGCCGGCGCGGGTCGAGCTCCACCATCCAGCCGTACTTGTTGCCCGCCAGGCCGAAAGGGTTGCCGAGGCCGTCGAGGCGCTGGCCGTCGTAGGCGAAGGGGCGGGCGGCGGGGGAGACGGAGGAGCCGTCGGCGTGCACCGCCTCGGGCACCTGGCTCTGCATGTTCTCCTCGGCGCTGAGCACCGTGCCCCAGGGGGTCTCGCCGCCGGCGCAGTTGGCGAAGCTGCCGATGATGGCGTCCCCAAGCCCGTCGTCGTAGCCCAGACGCTCGCGGCGGCGGAACACGGCCGCCGCCGGCCCCGAGCTGCGCAGGCGCCGGGCGGGGTCGCGCCAGCCGCTGAGGCCGGTGATGCGGCGATCGAAGCGGCCCGGCCGGCGCCGCCAGGGGCCACCCGGCTGCCGTTCCAGTTCGATCACGCCGACCCCCAGATCCGCCATGGCCGCCGCCGCCAGCTGCCGCATGGGCTCCAGCAGCGGGTCGTCCGCCGCCAGGCTGGCGGCATCCACCCGGCCGCCCCGGCTCGCCAGGGCGTCGATCACGGCGTCGAACGGCAGCTCGCCGCCCACCGCTTCGGCGTAGCCCTGCCGCCAGGCCCGGGCGCTGATGTACTCGAAGTTCACCGTCAGCAGGGCCCGATCCGGGGCCAGCGGCAGGAAGGAGAGGTGGTCGTTGTTGTAGCCGAAGCGGCCGTCGGCCAGCGGATCCCCCCAGACCGCGATCAGATCGGCCCGGAAGCCGTCCGGCAGCACCAGCCGGTCCTCGAGTTCGATGCGGGCGTAACGGCGGCGCTGCTCCGCCGCGTCGAGCCCGTCGCTGGGCACCGGCAGGGGGGTGGGCACCGTCGGAAACGGGGTGGGCGGTGTCGGGGCCGCTCCGGCCTTCGGGGCGGCCGCCCTCCCCGGGGCTGCCGGGGGCAGGGCGGCGCCGGCGAAGGAGCAGGCCCCGATCCCGAGCAGGGAGAGCAGGTCGCGTCGGTTCATCGCTGTGGGGGGCAGGGGTCGCTGCGGCGCGGGGCCAGCAGGGCCAGGTGGTTGTCCTGCAGGGCGCTGAAGTTGTCGTCCGCGGCCAGCAGCAGGCTGGGGCGGCCATCGGCCCGGGCGGGTCCGAGAGTCAGGGCTTCCCAGTTGTCGGCCGGCAGGCCGGCCGCGATCAGATCCCACTGGTGGATCGGCTCCAGCACCGCCCCGGGATCGGCCTTGGGATCGGCCCGTTCGTCCGGCAGTGGGTAGTGGGCCAGGAGCACCTGCCACCGGGTGGGGGCCTGGAAGCGCCGCAGCAGGGCCAGCAGGCCCGGTGAGGGGCCGGAGGCATCGACCACCAGCAGATCGGTCAGTCCCCAGCCTTCGCCGGCGGGGATCGCCAGCCGGGCCAGGGGCCGGGCCGCCGGCCCGGCGGGCTCCAGCAACCAGCCCAGCAGCCGCACCTGGGCGGGGGGGTCCTGCTTCAGAGGGGATTCCGCGGCCATCAGCAGCACGTCCGTCTGTCCCGGGCGGCGCCACAGGGCCAGGGATTCAGGCCCCTGGTTGGCTTCGAGGCCGCGCCCCGGGGCCGGCTGCCAGTCGGCGGGCAGGGGGTAGGCCCGCTGCAGAAGACCACTGGACCGCTCGAAGGCCAGCAGCTGGGCGGCCCGGGCGGTACTGCGGCGCCCCTCGCTGGCCACCCAGAGCCGCTCCCCGAGCACCACCAGCCCCTCGGCGTCGATCTCCGCAGGCAGCGGGACCTGGGGCGATCCCTTCAGCTCCAGCCGGAACACCGGCCGCAGCGGCACCCGCCCGAGCTGACGCACGCCACTCCAGGCGTCCACCCGGCCCCGGGGGGCGTCGCTGACCAGCAGCAGCACGTCGCTGTCGCTGCGGTAGCTGGCGGCGGAGTAGCCGCCAAGGGGCGCCCCGTCCGCCCCGCGCCGCGGCAGGCGGGCCCCTGCCACCAGCTCCCAGCCCGCCGCTGCCGGGCAGGGAAGCAGGGGGGGCGGCGGCGCGGTGGCGATCAGGGGCACGACCATGGGGGCAATTCTCCCGTCGCAGGGGGGCAGCGGCGGCATCCGGCGACACGCGGGTTCGGGGCGGGTAGGGTCAAGGCAGCTCAGGGGATATGTGATGCGATCCCCATCGGGTGTTCAGCCGCCGGCGGGCGGTCTCGCGGAAGAGTCGGGCCGGCGCCTGGCGGTGCTGATCGACGCCGACAACGCACGGGCGGCGGTGATCGAGGCGGTGCTGGAGGAGGTGGCCCGCTTCGGTGAGGCGATCGTGCGGCGCATCTACGGCGATTTCACCTCCAGCCAGAGCGCCTCCTGGAAGGCGCTGCTGAACAAGTTCTCGATCAAGCCGATGCAGCAGTTCGCCTACACCGTGGGCAAGAACGCCACCGACAGCACGATGATCATCGATGCGATGGATCTGCTCTACACCCGGCGTTTCGACGGCTTCTGCCTGGTGACCAGCGACAGCGACTTCACCGGCCTGGCGGTGCGCCTGCGGGAGGAGGGTCTGCTGGTGTACGGCTTCGGCGAGGAGAAGACCCCGGCCGCGTTCCGCAACGCCTGCCACAAGTTCCTGTTCACCGAGGTGCTGCGCACGGCCTCCCGCCAGGGTGACGCCGGCGCCGAGGTCGGGGAGGCCCGCCGGCCTCGGGACGCCGACCCCCCCGCCAGCGCCCATCCGGTCATCCCGGCCGATTTCCTGATGGAGGCGCTGGACCGCTCGGTGGATGAATCGGGCTGGACCCAGCTGGGCACCTTCGGCAGCTACCTGCAGAAGATCCAGCCCGATTTCGACACCCGGCTCTACGGCTTCCGCAAGCTCTCCGACCTGGTGCGCGGCTGCCCCTCCCTGTTCGTGATGGAGGAGCGGGAGGCCCCGAGCGGCAACCGCACGATCGTCTACGTGCGCGCCCGGGAGGACGACTGAGGCCTCCCCCGTGCTCGACACCCTCCACCAGCCGATCACCAGCATCGCCCGCAGGGCGGTGGCCTGCCTCGACGGCCAGCAGACCGTGGCGCAGGCGCTCGCCAGCCTGCGGGGCCGTGAGATCGCCGAGCGGATCGTCTATTTCTACGTGCTGGATGCCGAACAACGACTGATCGGCGTGCTGCCCCTGCGGCGCCTGCTGTCCGCCGCCGAGGACACCCCCGTGACGGACCTGATGGTGCGCCATCCGGTCACGATCCCGGAGCACGCCACGATCCTGGAGGCCCACGAGGCCTTCGCCGATCACCGCTTCCTGGCCCTGCCGGTGGTGGACGACCTGCAGCGGGTGGTGGGGGTGGTGGACGTGACGATGTTCAGCGAGGAGGACTTCCTGCCCGACCAGCCGGCCCAGGCGGCGGCCCTGTTCGAGGCCCTCGGCTTCCGCGTCTCCCAGGTGCGGGGCGCCTCGCCGTTGCGGGCCTTCCGGTTCCGCTTCCCCTGGCTGTTGGCCACCATCGCCAGCGGGCTGGCCTGCGCCGTGCTGGTGAGCGTCTTCCAGCAGACCCTGGCCAGCAGCATTGCCCTGGCCTTCTTCCTCACCCTGGTGCTGGCCCTCGGGGAGAGCGTCAGCATCCAGAGCATGACGGTGTCGATCCAGGCGTTGCAGCTGTCGCCACCCACCTGGCGCTGGTACCGGGCCAGCCTGCGCCGGGAGCTGGCCACGGCCCTGCTGCTCGGGGTCTGCTGCGCGGCCCTGGTGGCCCTGGTGCTGGTGCTGTGGCTCGGGGCGGGGCCGGCGGCCCTGATCGTGGCGATCGCGATCGTGTTCAGCGTGGCGGCCGCCTGCTTCTACGGCCTGACGATCCCGGCCCTCTTCCACGCTCTGCGCATCGATCCCCGCATCGCCTCCGGCCCGCTCACCCTGGCGGTGGCCGACATCACTTCGATCGCCCTCTACTTCGGCCTGGCCAGCAGACTGCTCTGAGACCGATGCCGCCCTGACCCTGCCATGACCCTGCAGCGCCTGGCGGCCTTCAGCGACGGCGACCAGGGCGGCAACCCGGCCGGTGTGGTGATCGCTGAGCGGCTGCCCGCGGACAGCGAGATGCAGGCCACCGCCGCCGCGGTGGGCTACTCCGAGACGGTCTTCGCCGCCCCGCAGGGGGACGGCTGGCGGGTGCGCTACTTCTCCCCGGCCGTCGAGGTGCCCTTCTGCGGCCACGCCACCGTCGCCCTCGGGGCCGCCCTGGCCGAGCGCTGCGGCGATGGGGTGTTCCCGCTGACGCTGAACCAGGCTGCGATCACGGTGGAGGGTCGGCGCCAGGCGGAGCGCTGGAGCGCCGCCCTGCAGTCACCCCCCACCCACCAGCGCCCCGTGGCGCCGGAGCTGCTTGCGGCGGCCCTCGATCTGTTCGGCTACGAACCCGGCGACCTGGATCCGGCCCTGCCACCGGCCATCGTCCACGGCGGTGCCGACCATCTGCTGCTGGCCCTGCGTCGCCGCGAGGACCTGGCCGCCATGCGCTACGCCATGGAGGACGGGGCCCGGCTGATGGGGGAGGCGGGATTGCTGACCCTGCTGCTGGTGTGGGTGGAGGGGCCGCGGCTGTTCCACAGCCGCAATGCCTTCGCCGTCGGCGGGGTCTACGAGGACCCTGCCACCGGGGCGGCCACCGCGGCCCTGGCCGGCTACCTGCAGAGCCTGGGCTGGCCCCACGGCGGCAGCATCGAGGTGCTGCAGGGGGAGGACATGGGCTGCCGCTCCCTCCTGGGCGCCGGGATTCCGGCGGAGCCGGGGGGCTCGATCCGCGTGGCGGGTCAGGTGCGCCGCCTGGTGCTGTGATGCCCTCCGCCGACCCGTTGCAGGGGGAGGGTTGCCTGCTGCGGCGCGGCATGACGCTGCAGGTGGCCCATGGTTCCGGTGGCTCCCCGGCGCTGGTGTTCCTGCATGGCGCCCTCGGCAACCGCTTCAACTGGCGTCCACAGGTGGAGTTCTGCCTCGAGCGGCATTGGGAATGGCTGGCCTACGACCTTGCCGGCCACGGCCAGTCGAGCAGCAGCCGTCGCTATTCCATCGGACGGCACATCCGGGATCTGGCCCGGTTGCTGGAGCGCTTCACCATCCAGGAACCCCTCCTGTGCGCCCACAGCTACGGGGTGCCGATCGCCCTGGAATGGGCCCGGCACCGACCGGTGCGGGGGCTGGTGCTGATCGCAGGAGGGACCCATGAGCTGGATCCCTGGTGGGAGCGGCCCCTGGTGCGCGCCATGGGCGGGGCGGGCCGGCACCTGTTCCGCCTTCCGGCGCTCCAGGCCCTCAACCGTCGCCTGCTGGGCACCGCTGCCAACCCGCGACTGGATCGCTTCTGCGTCGAATCGCCGATTCCGATGACCGCCGAGCCCTACCGCTCCATGGAGATCTTCTGGGGCTACGACTTCCATCGACGCCCCGCCCCGGCCCCCTGGGCCCATGTTCCGGCTCTGGTGCTCAGCGGTGGCCGCGACCCGATGTTCAGCCGGGCGATGGGGGAGGCCCTGGCGGGGCGCTTCCAGCGGAGCCACCACCGGCACTTGCCTGGGGCCGGACACCTGCTGATGGTGGAGCAGGCCGACGTGGTGAACGGTGCCATCGCCGACTGGATCGGCGACGAGGGCCTGGATCAGGGCAGGCGGACGTAATCCAGCAGGCGATCGCCCGAATCGAGGCGCACCAGGGCCAGCACCAGATCGGGAAGGGCCGCCAGGCTGGGATAGATCAGGTAGCGGGATTCCCAGCGGGGCTGGAACTTGGCCTTGTAGGTGTGCAGGCCGCGGAACCCGTAGAACCGGTCGAGGTGATCCGCCAGACCGGCCACCGCCTTCTCCAGTCGCGGCGATACCTGGCTGTCACTGAGGCCGGAGAGGGCCGACAGGCCCAGGTTGAACCGGGCGAAGCCGGCCTCCTGGTAGTGCTGCAGCAGGGAGGTGAACAGCACATCCATGGTGCCCGGCTCAAGCAGGGTGCGGCTGCGCATCAGGTCGATCGCCACCTCGCCGGGGCGGACACCCACCAGGAGGTTGGCAAAGGCGCTGATCGTTCCTTCGGGGGTGCGGATCAGGGCGATCTCCGTCTGGCGCAGGTAGTCGGGATCGAACCAGCCCAGGGAGAACATCTTCTCCGCCCCTTTCATGCGCAGCAGCCATTCACTGCTGATCGGCCGCAGCTCTTCGATCAGGTGATCGCTCACCGGAGGGCCATGGAATTCCACGCTGTGGCCGAGTTTGCGCAGCTTGTTCACGGGCGTGCGCAGGGGGCCGGCAGCCTTGCCCTTGAGGCTGAAGGTACCCAGATCGACAATGCCCTCCTCGCCGATCTTCAGGGTCCGGAACCCCAGTTCCTGGTAGAGATCGAGATGGTCCGGAAGCGTCTGGTAGAAGCCCGGCTGCCAGTCGTTTCTGAAGCAATGGTCGCGGAAGGCGGCGATCGTTTCGCGCCGGTCGTCGGCGGGACCGACCGGATCCCCCAGGGCGATCGCTCCGCGGCCGCGAACCCCGAAGGCGACCAGGCTGCGGCGGGAGGGGCTGAAGAAGAAGGTCTTGTCGGGCAGCAGGCTGAAGGCCGCCAGGGAGGCCCGGGCATGGGTCTGGACGATGGCGGCAGCCTCGCGGCGCTCCGCCTCGCTGGCCCCGGCGGGCTGCAGCACCGGGCGCAGCACCATCACCAGGGCGTAGCCGATGGTGACCACACCGATCAGATGGATCGACCAGGCGAAGTGCCGCCCGTGGGGCGTGATCGGGACCAGGCCGGCATCGTCCTCGCTGAAGAACATCGCCAGGGTCTGGCGGATGGCCTGGTGCCAGTCGAAGTTGACGGAGTAGTGACGGTCGAGCAGATAGAAACCGATGGTGCCGTAGGCCAGGGTGAACAGCACGGCCAGCCCCAGCACCCGCGCCCCCTGCACCACCGAGGGCCGGTCGGAGCCGGCGGTGAACAGGGGCCGCATCCAGAGCAGCAGCAGCAGCAGCAGGCCGCTGGCCAGGCTCTCCTCCACGTTGAGGCCCGTGAGCAGATGGGAGACGATCGAGGCGCACAGCAGCAGGCAGGTGAGCAGCCAGGCCTGGCGTTTGCGGCGCAGCAGGTGGAAGGCGAGGCTGAACAGCAGGAAGCTGGCGAGGGCCCCGAACAGCCGGGCCCCCACCCGCACCTGGAGCGGGAACAGGTCCTCCAGCAGGGCGACCCGCTCGGGCAGCCCGGGCGTCACCGCCGCCAGAAGATCGATCAGCCCCACGAGGGCCGTCAGCAGGCTGACCAGACGCAGGGCCAGGCGCCCCCGTCGACCCTGCAGGGCCCTGGGAATCCCGTTCATGGCCGCCTCCCGGGGGGTAGCGCCCGATCGTTGGCGGCGAAGCTGCGGCCCACGAAGGTGAGGGAATCGTTCAGGTGTTTACGGATGTAGTTCCAGCCGACATCGGCGCCGCTCAGCCCATGGCCCCCGGGGAAGACGTGCAGGCTGTTACTTACCCCGAGCCGATCGAGCGTGGCGTGAAACTGTTGGGTGGATCGCAGGAAGGTGGAATCGTTCCTGCCCACGTCGAGGTAGATGCGCAGCGAAGCCAGGACCGGCTTCGGCAGGCTGCCGATGAACTGCTCCGGGCTGTTCGCCGGACCGCTGGCATCGACGAAATAGCCGTCGTGGCTGAACAGGGTGCGGAAGGACTCGGGATGGCGGAGGCCGATGTTGAGGGCCCCCCAGCCGCCGGAGGAGAAGCCCCCCAAGGCCCACTGCCCCGGCTCCGGCCGCACCCGGTAGCGCCGCTTCACCTCCGCCACCAGTTCCACACCGATCAGCGTGCCCACCCGGCCATGGGGGCCGTCGAAGTAGTCCGGATCGAACAGCGGGCTGGAACCCCGCGCGTCGTTGCCGTCTGGCGTGATGATCAGGCTCGGCGCCAGTTGTTTGGTTCTGTAGAGCTGATCGAGGGTCGCGGTGATGGCGTACTTGTCGAAGAAGGCGCGGCCGTCGTCATGGCCCCCATGCAGCAACACGATCACCGGATAGCGCCTCTGGGGCTCCCGTTCGTAGCCCGGCGGCAGGATCACGCCGAAGCTGCGGCGCTCGCCCATGGCGGCACTGGGGAAGCTTTGCAACTGGAAGCGGAGGTCCTGGCTGACGGGAATCGCCGCCGCATCCAACTGGGGAGCACCCTCGACGAAGGTGAACCACCAGCCGGCCCCGAGACCGAAGGCCAGAATCAATCCGGCTGCCCCGAGGCCGATCACGATGGCGCGGCGTCGCCCCATGACCGGTTCCCCTCGCAGGGCATGGCCTGACTCAGGAGGCCTTCTCCAGGCGCTTCACGATCCAGCCCATCAGCACCAGGGAACCCAGCAGCGTCACCAGCAGGGCGATCGTCATGGAAGTGGGTGCAATTCCGTCGCATTATGGCCACAGGCCCCGCCGACCCTGGCCCGACCCGTGAACCGGAACCCCGTGCTGGTCTTCGTCTACGGCACCCTCAAGCGCGGTCACGGCAACCACCACTGGCTCGGTGATGCGCCCTTTCTCGGGGAGGCGGTTCTGCCGGACGTGGTGCTCCACGACCTGGGCCCCTTCCCGATGGCGGTGCCCGGCGAGGGGGTCGTGCGGGGTGAGGTGTATGGCGTGGATGCCGCAGGCCTGGCCCGGCTCGATCGGCTGGAGGGCTACCCCCGCCTCTATGACCGTCGGCCCCTGCCCCTGGCCGATGGCCGCCACGCCTGGGTCTACCTGGGCCGGCCCCACCAGGTACGCCACGTGTCCGCCATCGCCGACGGCTGCTGGCTGGGTCCGGCGCCTGGAGCGGCCGTGCACCGCAGCCAGATGGGCCTGGCCGTGGTGCTGGCCCTGGGCGGGGCCGCGCTGCTGGCGACCGCGCTTCCCCCCACCGCCCTGTCCTTCGACACCCTCTCCACCTGCAACGCCTGGCGCGGCAGCCATGGCAGCGCTCGCGTGCTGCTGGCCAACAGCCTCGGCGCCGCCCACTACCTCACCAAGAAGCAGCGGCTGCAGGAGAGCCCGGCTGATGCGCCCGTGGCGCTCTACAGCGACAGCGACCTGCAGCGGGTCTGCGGGCGCTAGCCCGCCGCCACCAGCCAGCGGCCACCGGCCCCAAGCCCCAGCGCCAGCCAGCCCAGGGCCAGCCAGCCCCAGCGCAGGGGCTGCAGCAGTCGCCGCAGCAGCACCACCGAACCCGTCACCCCCACCGCCAGCACCAGCGTCTGGCAGAAGGCGATCACGTGGCCGTCGGCGCTCCATCCGGGCAAGCGGGCGGCCAGCTGGGGCCACCAGGGGCTGGCGCTGACCGGCAGCACCAGCCCTGCTTCCGCCATGCCCAGCGGTAGATGGTCCACCAGCATCAGGGCCCACAGCAGCGGCAACAGCGCATAGAGGGACAGCCGCAGCCGGGAGGCCGCCACCTCCGGACGCCGTCCCCAGCCGCGCAGATGGCGGACCAGCAGAAAGGCCCCCGCCGGCAGGGCCAGGGCCAGGGCCGCGATGGCCAGCCGTGGCAGCAGGGGCCCCTCCTGCAGGTTGGCCGGAGCCAGGGCCACGCCACCCAGCAGCTTCTCCCAGTGGTGCAGGCACACCCCACCGGCCAGCACCAGGATCAGGCCCGCCTCCCCGGCGGGCGGGTCCATGTCGCGCTGCAGATCCGCGGCGGGAGGCCGCAGCCGCAGCTGCACCGAGCGATGGGGACAGGCCTGGGCGCAGGTGAGGCAGAGCACGCAGTTGCGGTTGTCCTCCAGGTGGGCCGGATGGGTGCCCAGGGGACAGCCGGCCGTGGCCAGGCCTTCACCTTCGGCCGGCCCCCCCTTGAAGCAGGCGTAGGAGGTGCAGCTGCCACTGCAGATCCCCGCCTGGGCGCGCAACTCACTGATCGCCAGCTTGGCGAACAGGGCGTTCATGCCCCCCACCGGACAGAGATAACGGCACCAGAAGCGCTTCTCGAAGCGCAGCGAGCCGATCACGGCACCAAGGGTGATCAGCAGCAGCAGGCAGCTGCTCAGCCAGGCCGTGTTTTCCAGGTTCCATACCGCCTCCCAGAGCAGGATCGCGGCGAAGCCGCCCGCCAGGATCGGCGCCGCCCAGACATCGCTGTCGCCCCGGGGCCAGCGGGCGGGCTGCCAGCCCAGGGCCCCGGCGATCCGCTGGCTGATCTCCCCCCAGACCATGAAGGGGCAGAACGAGCACCACAGCCGGCCCACGACCGGGTACGTCAGCAGGATCACGGGCCACCACCAGGCCCAGAACATGTTCAGGGCCCCGTTGTGCGCCCGGTCCTGGGGACCGAACCAGAGCCAGAGGTTCACCAGCACGAAGACCCAGCTCACCACGCCGAACAACAGGCCGTTCCAGAGCAGCGGTGACCGCATCACCTCGCGCAGCTGAGGTTTCCAGCGCCAGAGGTCGAAGCGGGCCCGCTGGGAACGGCGACCGGTCCAGAAGACCTCGTCGGGCAGGACGGCGGGCTGGCCGTCGGCGCACTGGCGCAGGGCCCGCTCGATCACCAGGGTGAGTTCCCGGATGTTGCCGGGGAAGTCGTAGGTCTGGAGCCGCTTGATGAGACCCTCACCCACCGCGGGGGGCGTGGCCCAGCCCAGGCTGCGCGCCTTCTGGCGCACCCCGTAGCGGAGCCATTCGCCCAGGTCCTGGCGCCGCACCCGCAGGGGCGGCACGCGGATGTGGCGGCAGCAGGCATCGAAATCGGGCGCCGTGGTTTCGGCGGTGAGGAACACCCGCCCAGGGAACTGGTGTTCATGGCCGTCGTCGGGTGAGACCCAGCGACCGCTGCGGGCCAGCTGCAACAGGGCGGGCCGCAGCTGGGGATCGGCCTTGTCGATCTGATCGAGCAGAAGGCCGCCGGCGCCGAGGCAGTCGATCAGGGTGAGGCCATCGGCCCCGGCCGCGAACAGTTCCGCCCCGTCGGGCCGCAGCAGGGCACAGTTGACCTGCACCAGCAGTTGCTGGCGGGCCGCGGATCCGAAGTGGATCAGGGCCGCGATGTTGTCCTTCTCCAGCCCCGGCTCACCGCTGATCAGCACGGGGCCGCCAGGGCCATCGGCGGCGGCGTCGCGGATCGCTTCCCGCAGCTTCTGGGCGTAGCGGCTGCTGCCGACGACCCCCCGCCGGACCCGGCCCAGCAGGTAGGGCGCCAGCCGCAGCAGGCAGGCCCTGGCGTTCTGGGCCGCATCCGGCGGGGTGGACGTCATCGGCGCGGGCCCTGCTGAGCGGATTCTGGGCGGAGAGAATGGCCCCGTTCCGCTTCGCCCTGCGATCGCGCCATGTCCGTCATCCTCCACGGCGCCCCGAACACCCGGGCGGCCATCGTGCGCTGGTACCTGGAGGAGAAGGCCATCCCCTACGCCTGGCGGAGCCTCGCCATGAAACAGGGGGAGCATCGCCAGGCCCCCTTCACCGACCTCAACCCCTTCGGCAAGGTGCCGGTCCTCGTCGACGAGACCCTGACCGGGCCGGACGGCAAACCCCTGACCCTGTTCGAAAGCGGCGCCATCCTGCTGCACCTGGCGGACCGGTACGGGCAGGAGTTCGCCGGTCCCGAGGAGCGGGCCGCCGCCCTCCGCGCCCTCACCGCCCAGTGGGTGCTGTTCGCCAATGCCACCCTGGGCCCGGCCCTGTTCCGGGCCGAGAGCCATCCCCAGGAGCTGGACCGGCTGATGTCGGTCCTCGATGGCCGGCTGGCCGAGGGCGGATCGCTGCTTGGCGGCGCCTGGGGCCAGCCGGACTGGGGCGCCGCCGACTGTGCCGTTCAGGCCCACCTGGCCTACGTGCCGCTGTTCCTGCCCCAGCTCGACCTGGGTCCCTGGCCCCACCTCCAGGCCCAGATCGCCGCCACCACGGCCCGGCCCGCCTACCTGCGGGCGATGGGCGGGGTGTGACATGAACACTGCCGGAGCCGCCGCTGCCGATTTCCAGTGGCGGGGCCATCGCCTGGAACTGCTGGCGGAGAAGGCCGCCTGGGATCCGCAGCAGCGGCTGCTGCTGCTGGCCGACCTGCACCTGGGCAAGGCGGAATCGTTCCAGTGCCAGGGCATCCCACTGCCCAGCGACGGTGATGCCGCCACCCTCAATGCCCTGCTGGCGGTGGCCCACCGGCTCCAGCCCCGTCAGGTGGTGGTGCTCGGCGACCTGATCCACAGCCGCCTCGGCCTCACCGAGGAGCTGCGCCAGAAGCTGGCGGCCCTGCCTTCCCTGCTGGGCTGTCCCCTGCGGCTGATCGGCGGCAACCACGAACGGGGCAGCTGGCTGGAGGACCTGGTCCAGGAGCCCTCCCAGACCATGGGCCCCCTGTGGCTGAGCCATGCCCCGGAGCCCGGGGCCGGCCGGCTGAATGTCTGCGGCCACCGCCATCCGGTGGCCCTGGTCGGCCGTGGCGCCGACCGGCTGCGGTTGCCGTGCTTCGCCTACGACCCGGCCCTGGAGCAGCTGGTGCTGCCGTCGTTCGGCGCCCTCACCGGGGGCTATCCCTGTCCCGACGGTGAGGCCCTCTGGCTGGTGGCCGATGGTGCCGTCGTGAGCTGGAAACCCGCCAGGGAGGCTTTCCCCCGGCGGACCCGCCGTGTCGCCTGAACGCAACCAGAACAGCTCAGCCTGCCGCCGCCAGGGCCCGCACCACGTCGCCGCGGGTGAGCACCCCCACCAGGGCCTCCTGGTCGTCGAGCACGAACAGCCGCTGGGTGCCCCGGTCGTGCAGCAGATGGGCCGCCGCCGGAAGGCTGGTGCTGGCGGGGCAGCTGTGGGGCTTGGAGCCCATCACGTCGCCCACGGTGCTGCCCAGCACCTGGTGCACCTGCTTGTCCCAGTCGAGCGGGTTGCGCAGATAGATGACGGCATCGAGCAGCATCACGTAGGGGCCGGCATCGAAGCCGCTCTCGCGCACCATCAGGTCCTGCTCGCTCAGTTCCCCCACCAGGGCTCCGAGCCCATCGAGCACCGGCAGGCCGCTGACGTGGTGGTCGCTCATCAGCTGCACGGCCTCCTGCAGGGGCGTGGTGGTGGTGACACTCAGCACGGGGCTGGTCATCACTTCGGCCACGCTGCGCTCGACGACCATGCGGATCTCCTCGGTGATGGCATTCTGCTGGTGAACGGGACCCCTCCCCTGCGACGCCTCGCCGACCTGCTGACCCTGGCCCGGGCCGTGCTGGGGTTGCCCCTGCTGCTGGCCCTGGCCGGTGGCCGGCCCGCCCTGGCCTGGGTGCTGCTGCTGCTGGGCGGCCTGAGCGACTGGGCCGATGGCGCCCTGGCCCGCCGGGCCGGCGGTGGGTCGGTGTGGGGGGCACGGCTGGATCCCCTCACCGACAAGATCCTGATCAGCGCCCCGCTGCTGTGGCTGGCCCATACGGGCGGCCTGCCCCTGTGGGCGGTGTGGCTGCTGCTGGCCCGGGAGCTGCTGATCTCCGGCTGGCGGGCCGGCCAGGGCAGCGGCGGCCCCGCCTCGCTGGCCGGCAAGGCCAAGACGATCCTGCAGTTCCTCTCCCTGCTGCTGCTGCTCTGGCCGCCGGCCTGGGGCCTGGGCCAGGGGGCGGGGCTGGTGGCCGCTCTGCAGGCCACCGGCTGGTGGCTGTTCTGGCCGTCGCTGCTGCTGGCGCTCAGCTCGGCCTTCGGGTATCTGCGGGCGGGTCAGCGGGGCTGATCTGCAGGCCCTGTCGCTGTTCGTACACCGTCGAGACATGAAGCCTCCGGTTGACCATCGTGTTGACCTGAACCCAGGGTCGTTCGAGTTCCACACGGACAAACTCAACGTCGCAGGCCGTCAGGTAGGCCCCGGAACGAAGCTCGCCGATCAAGCTGTTCCGCTCCACCCTGAATCCAAAGGAGATGCGAAAGGGGTGGGGATTGTGGAGTCGCAGGTCCTTGAATCCCCACACCACCGTGGCGTCGGCACCCAGGGGCGTGAAGCGTTCATCCTCCTCGTAGATATCCAGGCTGTGGGGATGGCGTTCCAGCACGGTCAATCCACCCAGCAGGGCCAGGTGATACACCATCGAAGAGAGCTGGCAGAGCCCACCGCCACTGAGGGCGACAAGCTTTCCCCTGACGATGTTCCGTCCCGGCAGAAATCCATTGGCGGCATCGGGACGGCCGACACGGTGCCAGAAGGACCAGGCCGTTCCGGCACCAATCAGGCCGCGATCAAGCAGCCCAGCGCCGCGGCGGATATTGGCCCGTTTGTTCTCGAAGAAGTCACTGAACATGATCGGCTGGATGAGGCCGATCGATGGCAGTTGCTCCAGGTCGCCCACGGATCGTTCGAACCTGATCCCGTTCCGGCGATCGTTCCAGAGCCGCCAGCAGTGGCGGATCTCCTGACGCATCCCCAGTGGAATTCGCTGTCGCATGACACCATCCTGGCCTCAGGCGATGGCTTGAAGCTGCGCCGCTAGGCGGCCGCTGCCGTCCTCAGCCCAGCAGCGCCTCGTCGCCGCTGAAGTCGGGCGTGGTGGGCATCCGCAGGGCGTAGTCGTTGGCATAGCTGTCGGCAAGAGTGGCCTCCAGGTCGAAGGCGGGCTCCCAGGCCAGCTCGCGCCGCACCCGGTGGGTGTCGGTGAGGAAGTGGGCCAGGCGCAGGGGGAAGGCCTTGCGGGCCTTCTTGTCGAGGCCGGCGGGATCGAAACTGCGGATCTCCACCGCCTCCGGATCGGTGCCGCAGGCGCGGGCGGCGGCGGCCACCAGGCCCCGGAAGCTGATGCCCTGGGAGCCGGTGCAGTTGTAGATGCGGTTGGTGGCGGCCTCCACCTCGATGCAGCGGGCCATGGCGGCGGCCAGGTCGCTCACGTGGCCCAGCTGGGTGATGGTGCTGCCGTCGCCGGGGAGGGGCACCGGCCGGCCGTGGACGATGCGATCGAAGAACCAGCTCTCCACCGGGTTGTAGTTGCCCGGACCGACGATGTAGGTGGGCCGGAAGCTGGTGAAGGGGATGCCCTCCTGGCGCAACCAGGCTTCCGTGTCCAGCTTGCCGGCGTGGCGGCTCTGGGGATCGGTGGGTGACGCCTCGTCGAGGGGCCAGAGCTCGCTGTCGGCGTACACCCCGGCCGAACTCACGTACACCAGCCGGTGGGAGGGGGGACCGGTGCGCTCGATCACCTGGCGGGTGTCCTCCAGGGTGCGGCCGGAGCTGTCGATGATCACCTCAAAGGGGCGGTCCTGCAGGGCCGCCAGGCCTTCGGCGCTGCTGCGGTCGCCCTGCAGATGCTCCACCCCCGCCGGCACCGGCTGGCGGCCGCGGGTGAACAGGCTGAGCTCATGGCCCGCCTCCAGCAGCCGGTTGACCAGGGGGCGTCCCACGAAACGGGTGCCGCCCATCACCAGGATCCTCATCGCCATGCCGCGTCAGTGAGCGCCATTCAAGCGGCCGGGCCGGATCAGGGGCCGCAGGGGAGGGGCCGGCCCAGGCGCTCGAAGGGCAGCGGCAGCAGCTCCAGCAGCACTGTTCCTGGTGGACCGCTGGCTCCTTCGGTCACCGGCAGCGGCACCGGCCGGTAGGTGCGGCCGTCGAAGCGCAGCTCCATGAGGCCCTCGGGGGCGCCGTGCAGGCTGGCGGGCATGGTGAGATCCAGCCAGCCGCGGTGGCGATTGCTGATCACTGTCAGGGGCGACTGGAACAGGCCGTTCTCCGCCACCAGCTCCAGGCTGCCGTCGTTGTCCCGGAAGATGAGCAGGCTGCAGCCGCCGCTGGAGCAGGCGTAGGAGCCCACCACCACCGCCACGGTCTCCAGGCGGCCGTCGCCGTCCAGGTCGACCCGGTTGTGGAGGTACCGGAGGGGGCCCACGTCGGCGCAGACCGGTCGGGTGGCCGTCGCACGGGCCTGCTCCCACTCGGTCTGGTCAGGGTCGCCGGCCGCCCCCGGGGGGGAGGCCACCGGGCCTGCGAACAGCCGGGCCCGCAGGGCCGCCTCCAGCCGGGAATCGGGGCGGTTGATCGGTGGAATCACCGAACCCGGTGGCGCCAGGGGGGGCGGCCTGTCCCGGGGATCGGGACCATCGGGCCCCAGCAGGGGGCGCGGCGGCGGCGCCGGCGGCGCCAGCGGAGGGGGCGCCAGGGGCTGGGCGGGGGCCGGGCCAATGCCACCGATGGGCAGCAGCAGGGCGAACAGGCGCAGCAGGGCGCAGGCGCGCAGAGGGGCGAGCCGCGGCAGGGGGCCCGTCCTCTCAGCCCGCATCGGCCTCATCGAGTGCGTCGAGATGCCGTTCGATGCGATCGGCCAGCGCCAGGCAGCGGTCCATTTCCTCCCAGAGCAGCTCCCGTCGCCGGGACGTCACCGCATAGGAGCGGTGATGGAGATCGCGACCCTGGTAGCGGAGCGCATCCCTGAGGCGGCGCCAGTCATCCGGGCCGAGATCGGGTGGGGCGAGGTCGCGAGGGGAGGGGGCCATCAGGTCCGCATCATCCGGGCAGCGTCATGGCACAGGATGGAGCCGACAGCGGCATTGTCCCCCCTTTCCATGCAAGTCATCCCCGCCATCGATCTGCTCGACGGGCATTGCGTGCGACTGCATCAGGGCGACTACGGCCGCGTCACCCGCTTCAGCGACGATCCGGTGGCCCAGGCCCGCGAGTGGCAGCGCCAGGGGGCCACACGTCTGCATCTGGTCGATCTCGATGGCGCCAGGAGCGGCGAACCCCGCAACGACGGCGCCGTGCAGGCCATCGCTGCGGCCCTGGAGATCCCGGTGCAGCTGGGGGGTGGGGTGCGCTCGGCGGAGCGGGCTGAACAGCTGCTGGGCTGGGGTGTGGACCGGGTGATCCTGGGCACGGTCGCCGTCGAGAACCCAGCGTTGGTGCACGACCTGGCGGGCCGCCATCCGGGCCGGATCGTGGTGGGGATCGATGCCAACGAGGGCAAGGTGGCCACCCGCGGCTGGATCGAACAGAGCACGGTGGAGGCCACGGCCCTCGCCGCCAGCCTGGACGGCACCGGAGTGGCGGCGATCATCAGCACCGACATCGCCACCGACGGCACCCTGGAGGGCCCCAACCTGGCGGCCCTGCGTGCCATGGCCCAGGCCACCTCCCTGCCGGTGATCGCGTCGGGCGGTGTGGGCAGCCTCACCGACCTGCTCAGCCTGCTGAGTCTCGAGCCCCTCGGCGTGGATGGGGTGATCGTGGGACGGGCGCTGTACGACGGTCGGGTGGAGCTGGCCGAGGCGCTGCAGGCCCTCGGTGACGGTCGGTTGCAGGATCCGCTGCGGTTGCCGATCGCCTGACGCCGCACGGCCTCCACGGTGAGGTCCATACCGGTGATGAGGCAACTGCCCTATAACAGAGGCAATGTGTTCTTCGGCAGCGTTTGCCTTCCACCTCGACCACCGCATCCTCCGCGGCCTCCGGCCGCCGTGGCGAGGCCGGTGATCGCCATGCGGTGGCCACGGCCCCGTCCCATGTGGAGGAGGTCTACCAGCGCTGCCGGGCGCTGGGCATGCGGCTGAGCCGCCAGCGGCGCATGGTGCTGGATCTTCTCTGGGACGAGAAGAGCCATCTCTCCGCCCGCGACATCTTTGAAAAGCTCAATAACCAGGGCCGCCACATTGGCCACACGTCCGTCTATCAGAATCTCGAGGCGCTGCAGACGGCCGGCGTGATCGAATGCATCGAGCGGGCCAGTGGTCGTCTGTATGGCTATCGCGCTGATCCCCACAGCCATCTGACCTGCACCCAGTCCGGCGCCATTCACGACCTCGACGTTCTCCTCCCCGACCATCTCCTGCAGCAGATCGAGGACCAGACGGGCTTTGCGATCGAGTCGTACACCCTGCATCTCTCCGGCCGCCCCCGCCCCTGCTGAAGCTTCGGCACTGGAGAAAGCCCGGCGCCTTGGTTAAGGTCGGGCCATCACTTACCTGGCAACGTGGGACGACGTCCGGCACGGTCCCTCCCCCAGCTGCTGCTGTTCGCCGACCCCCTGGAGCGGGCGGGCCTCATCAGCTGGCTTGAGACGGCTGACAGCAGCGCCGATCCCGACGGCTGGGGTGGTTGCCGGGTGGTCGGCAGTGGGGAGCTCCAGGGGGCACCCCAGCTCGTCCTCTGGTGCCTCGGCAGCCTGCCCGAACCCCAGGCCCTCGACGCCGAGAGCCGCCGGCTGCTGGAGCGCTGGCACCCGGCGCCGCTGCTGCTGTTGCTGCCCGCGAACCACCCCTACGGCCGTGATGTCCTGCTGCAGCTGCCGGCCCAGGGGCTGATCGAGCAGGCCGATGCCGAGAGCCTGCGCCAGGCGGTCACCACACTGCTGGCGGGGGGCCGGGTCCTGGCCATCGCCGCGCCGCGAAGCGGCGACGACCCCGGCCCCTCCGTGCCGATGGGCCTGGGTCAGTGGCTGCTGCTGAGCGGTCTGCAGCAGATCGACGCCGAACTCCGCCTTTGTCTGCGCCTGCTGGATCCGCCGCCGGTCGACCTGCTGCCGCTGCTGCTGCTGCAGGGCCGGGTGCGGGAGCTGCGGTTGGCCCGGAGGCTGCTGCTGTGGCTCTGGGGGCCAGTCAGCCTGGCCTGGAGCCAGCCTCTCCATGGCCTCGATGGGGCGCCCACAGCCACTGCCGCACACGCGGCCCCGGCGAGCGGCTCGGCGGGTGGCACGGCCCCTGGTGTGGCGATCACCCTGCGGCAACGCACCGCCGAAGGGCTCTGGGAGGCCCTGCGCGGCAGGCTCACGGAAGCGGCCGCCGCCGGTCCCAGCAACAACAGCGGCCAGCTGCTGGCCCTCGATGGCCTCCATGCCTCCCGCCGCAGCGACCTGCTGCTGGGGCTGCTGGAGCAGTTCGACCGGCTGCGCCAGCGCCTGCTGCAGGACGATCCCCGCGGCGAGCAGCTGGAGCGCCTCTGGAGGGAGCTCCAGCCTGAGCTGCGCCAGCAGGCCCTGCGCCACATGGCCGGGTCCTACGTGCAGCTGCCCATGGAGGGTCGGCTCTGCCCGGTGGCCGAAACGCTGCTCCACCGCAGCAGCCTCGACGCCGACGATCTCGAGCTCCCCGATCCCGCCGCCATGCTCAGCCCGCTGCTGCAAGCCCGTCCGCTGCTGGTGGACGGTCGCTTGGTGGCGCCGGATGAGCCCCAGGCGGTTCTCTACCTGGAGCTGCTGCTCAGCAACTGGCTGGTGCGCAGTGCCGAGCTGATCAGCGCCGAGGTGCTGGCGGCCTGTGCCGAGTGGCCCGAACTGCGCCGTTACCTGCTGCGCCCCGAGCTGCTCGCCACCCGCAACCTGGAACGGCTGCGCAACCAGCTCAACGCCCAGCAGCGCTGGACCAGCTGGTTCGAGCGGCCGATCCACCTCTATGAGAGCCGTCGCCCCCTGTTCCGACTGGGCGACGGCGCGATCGACTGCGTGGATCTCACCGAGCCCCGCGATGCCGAATTGCGCCAGCTGGGCTGGGTGCAGCAGGTGGTCACGCTGGCCCTGGAGGCCCGCGATGCCCTGGGCCCCCAGCTCCGCAGCCTGCTGAAGCGCCTCGGCGATCTGCTGGTGGTGTTGCTCACCCAGGTGCTCGGCCGGGCGATCGGCCTGGTGGGGCGCGGCATCGTGCAGGGGATGGGCCGCGGCCTCAACCGCAGCTGAGGCGGCCGGGTACCACGGCACAATGAGCCCACCCGCCCGTTTCCCCTTGCCCCGTTTGCTGTCCCGGCCCCTCGCCGGCCTCTGGGCCCTGCTGCTGATCGTGGCGATGGGCCTGTTCTGGGCCCCTGGCCCGGCGGCGGCCAGCCTCGAGAACGACCGCTACGACGGCAACATCTTCGCCCTCTACGCCGGCAACGGCTCCCTGGTGCCGCCGCGCAGCAGCCTGGCCCAGTCCCTGGAGGAGCACCGGGTGGCGGTGCTCGTCTACTACCTCGACGACAGCAGCGTCAGCAAGCAGTTCTCCCCGGTGGTGTCGGAGCTGCAGAGGGTCTGGGGCAACGCCATCGACCTGATCCCCCTGGTTACCGACCCGCTCCAGAACCGGCCCGATGGCGGCGTGGCCGATCCCGCCCATTACTGGGACGGCCTGATCCCCCAGGTGGTGGTGATCGACAGCTCCGGCCGCGTCGTCTTCGATCGCCAGGGCCAGGTTAGCGTCGATGCCATCAACACGGCCGTGAGCGAAGCCACCGGCATCCCGATGGCGCCTGGCTCGGGTAACAGCGCCACCTTGAGCTTCAACGAACTCAACAGCGAAGTGGTGGCGTCCCGCTGATGCCGGCCACCCGCACCGAAAGCGACAGTCTCGGCCCGGTGGAGGTGCCGGCCGAGCACTTCTGGGGCGCCCAGACCCAGCGCTCCCTGCGCAACTTCCCCTTCGGCGCGCCGATGCCGCTCCCCGTGGTGCAGGCCTTCGGCCAGCTCAAGGCCGCCTGTGCCGAGGTGAACGCGGCCAGGGGCGTGCTGCCTGCGGATCTGGCGGCCCTGATCGTGGCCGCCGCCGAGGAGGTCAGCCAGGGCCAGCTTGATGGCGAGTTCCCGCTGCGGGTCTGGCAGACCGGCTCGGGCACCCAGACCAACATGAACGTCAACGAGGTGATCGCCAACCGGGCGATCGCCGCCGTCGGCGGCGTGCTGGGCAGCAAGGTGCCGGTGCACCCGAACGACCACGTCAACCTCAGCCAGTCGAGCAACGACACCTTTCCCACCGCCATGCACATGGCGGTGGGGATCGAACTGCATCAGCGGCTGATCCCGAGTCTGGAGGCGCTGATCGGAGCCCTGCGCCACAAGGCCGAGACCTACGCGGGCCTGATCAAGATCGGTCGCACCCACCTGCAGGATGCGGTGCCCCTGAGCCTGGGCCAGGAGTTCGGCGGCTACGCCTCCCAGCTGGAGCTGGGGCTGGCGGGCCTGCGGGCCACCCTGCCCCAGGTGCTGCAGCTGGCCATCGGCGGTACCGCCGTGGGCACCGGGCTCAATGCCCCGGCGGGGTTCGGCGAGGCGGTGGCCACCCGTCTGGCCGAGCGCATCGGCCTGGCCTTCACCAGCGCCCCGGACAAGTTCCAGGCGCTGGCGGGCCAGGAGGGGCTGGCGGCGGCCCACGGGGCGCTCACCGTGCTGGCGGGCAGCCTGATGAAGATCGCCAATGACATCCGCTGGCTGGCGAGCGGCCCCCGCTGCGGCCTCGGTGAACTGGTGCTGCCGGAGAACGAACCAGGCTCCAGCATCATGCCCGGCAAGGTGAATCCCACCCAGTGCGAGAGCCTCACCATGGTGGCCGTGCAGGTGATGGGCAACAACACCGCCGTCCAGATGGCGTCCAGCCAGGGGAACTTCGAGCTGAATGTGTTCAAGCCCCTGATCGCCCACAACCTGCTGGAGAGCATCGACCTGCTGGCGGGGAGCTGCGGCACGTTCCGGGAATTCTGTATCGAGGGCCTGCGGGCCGATGTGGCCCACATCGAAGCCCAGCGGGACCGCAGCCTGATGCTGGTGACGGCCCTGACCCCGGCGATCGGCTACGACCGTGCCTGCGCGATCGCCCGGCATGCCCATGAGCACCGGCTCAGTCTTCGGGAAGCGGCCCTGGTGCTGGGGCAGATCAGCGGAGAGGAGTTTGACCGCCTCGTCAGGCCCGAGCAGATGGTCTGAGGCCGCTGATGGCCTGCGGCTGATGCGTTGCTGTTGATGCGTTGCGGTTGATACGTTGCGGTTGATGCTTCAGGGCTGATGGTCCCAGCAGTACCGGCTTGATTTTTCGTGGATCGTCCGTAAGCTCTCCGGGATAAGCCAAGGAGAGGCCTACGAAGATCGGCCCAACGGACCATCTTCATCATCAGGATCACCTTCAGGACGACTTTCTCCCGGAAGGTCCCCTCCTGAGTGTCCTGCTCCTCCCCTGGTCGTGAGCGTTCCCTGCGTTGATCACGTCCCCCTTACCCCTTCGTCCGATTCCGATCGATCCGGTTCTCCCGGACGCCCGTGGTAGCCGGATCAATGTGTTCCTTCGGGCGGGCGACGACGACGGTGACCCCAGAGCCTGAGATGGTCCAGCGCCCCCACCCCGATCCCCCTCCTCCGAGCGCCTGCGGCGATCAACACCGTGACAGGCGGCCCGTGTTCGGAGTGGCAACGGTTCAGTGGAGCACCTCCGGCGCCTCGGGGTTCACGCTGATCGAGTTGATGATCGTGGTGGCCATCGTGGGCATCATCAGCGCCATCGCCCTGCCCCAGTACCGCCGCGCCCTGTCCACGGCAGAAGCCTCCAGCCGCGTGCTGGAAACGATTTCCTTCGGCGAGCAATGCGCCGTGGCCCACAAGTCCGGTCTCCAGGCCATGATCTCCCAGCCCTCCGGCGGCGCCACCCAGTTCTGTAACGGCGCCTCTACCCGACAGTTCGACAGCCGCCGCTGGTCCGGGGACGCCACAGGTGTCCTGTGCATGGGATCGCCGGCCGCCTCAACCCATCGGCAGGCCAGGTTGCGTGTCACCGTCGCGGGGGTCATCACCTGCACCTTCCTGAACTGATGGTCCCCAAGCGGGACCGGGGCCTTCGATCGATCCAGACGTTGCCACTCAGAGCAGATTGGCGGCCAGTTCGGCCAGTTCGGAGCGTTCCCCCTGCATCAGGGTGATGTGGCCGGAGAGCAGCTGGCCCTTGAATCGTTCCACCAGCCAGGTGAGCCCGTTGCTCTCCGCATCCACATAGGGATTGTCGATCTGGTAAGGATCGCCGGTCAGCACGATCTTGGTGCCTTCCCCCACCCGGGTCACGATCGTCTTCACCTCATGGGGGGTGAGGTTCTGGGCCTCGTCCACCACCATGAACTGGCGGGGGATCGAGCGGCCGCGGATGTAGCTGATCGCCTCCACTTCCAGCAGGCCCATGCCCTTGAGGTCGCTCCAGTTGCTGCGGGGCGGGCGGTGTCCCCCCCGGACGGGCTGGCCCTCGTCGCCGCCGAGCAGGAAGTCGAGGTTGTCGACGATCGGCTGCATCCAGGGCGCCATCTTCTCTTCGAGATCTCCAGGCAGGAATCCCATCTCCTTGCCCAGGGAGATCACCGGGCGGGTCACCAGCAGCCGTTCGTAGAGGTGCTCGTCGGCCACCTGGTGCAGACCCGCCGCCAGGGCGAGCAGGGTCTTGCCGGTGCCGGCCTTGCCCACCAGCGTCACCAGGGCCACCGCCGGATCGAGCAGCAGATCGAGGGCGAAGGACTGCTCCCGGTTGCGGGGTTGGATGCGGCCCATCTTGGCCTTGGCTGACTTCTGCAGGGGCTGCAGGGTTTCGGTGCGGCCGTTGTAGCGGGCCAGCAGGGTATGGGCCGGCTGGGCCAGGTCCACCAGGGTCACCCCCTCGTTCGCCTGCAGCGGCGAGACGTCCATGGGCTGTGGGGGGATGGCGGCGGCGGGCAGCCCCTCGCCCAGCTTCAGCTGGTCCATCAGTTCGGCGCTCATCCAGCGCTCGCAGAACCCCGGGTACAGGTCCGCCATATCCACCTTGTCGGTGGTGTAGTCCTGGGCGATCAGGCCCACCGCATCGGCCTTGATGCGCAGGTTGGTGTCCTTGGTGACGAGCACCACCGGCGGCTGGCTGCCCACCACCTCCTGCAGGCGCTGCTCCAGGGCCACCGCCAGGATGTTGTTGTCGCCGTTGCCCGCCTTCAGCTCGGGTGGCAGCTGGCGCAGGGTCTCGCTGCGGCAGAACACCACTTTCAGGGTGCCGCCGCTGACGTCGTCGATGGGCACGCCTTCGGCCAGGTTGCCCTTCTCGCGCAACTGGTCGAGCAGCCGCGACACCTGGCGGGCATTGCGGCCCTTCTCGGAGGGGTCCCGCTTGAAGCGGTCGATCTCCTCGACCACCTCGATCGGGATCACCACCTGGTTGTCCTCGAACCGGTTCAGGGCCTGGGGGTCATGCAGCAACACGTTGGTGTCGAGCACGAAGGTCTTGCGCATGCCTGTGACCTGCCGGTTCCATGGGGCCGAAGCTAGGTCCGCGGGCGCATCTACGCTCCGGCCGGACATTCCCTGACGTATCGGCTTGCCGTTCCCCGTTTCCTTCCTGCTGGTTCTGCTGCTGCTCCTCGGCCTGGGGCTGGTGGTGCTTGAACTGCGCCACCGCCTCCGGCCCGCCTCCCCCCTGCAGCTGCTGCCGGGGGCCTTCCAGGTGCGACGCCGGGCCCAGGGCCTGGAGATCACCGGCGAGGTCCGCATCCGCAACCCCCACCCCCGCATGGAGGTGATGGTGCCCGAGATCACGGTGGTGCCCACCCTGCTGGGCCGCAGTGACGTCAGCCAGGTGCGCCATGAGCTGCGCATCACGCCCCTGCACCCCGATGAGGAGGCACGCCCGGACGGCTACTGGGCCGCCTACATCGTCAAGGGGCGCAAGACCACCGCCGCCCACATCCGCCTCAACCTCACCGCGCCCGGCGGCCTGGACCTGGAGAGCGTGCTCGACACCCTCTGGATGGACATCCACTGGGTGAACTACGGCCCCTTCGGCCGGCTGCAGCGGCGCCAGGGGATCCTGCTGCCGCTGCAGAAGCCGGAACCGGGCGACCCGTCCGCCCCGGGCTGGCGCGAGGGGGAGCGCTGCCGGGTGCTGCCGGTGCGCACCCACCTGCTCGGGGTGCTCGACGATCCGCTGGAGGTGCTGCAGCGCTACACCGACGGGCTGCTGCAGCCCGGTGACGTGCTCACCATCGGTGAGACGCCCCTGGCGGTGATTCAGGGGCGCTACCACCACCCTTCCACGGTGGAGCCCTCCTTCCTGGCCCGGCTGCTCTGCCGGGTGTTCCATCCCACCAGCTCCCTGGCGACGGCCTGCGGCCTCCAGACCCTGATCGACGTGTCCGGTCCGGCGCGGGTGCTCGGTGCCTGGGTGGTGGGCACCGCCCTGAAGCTGGTGGGCAGCAAGGGCTGGTTCTATCGGCTCGCCGGCGAGCAGGCGCGCCTGATCGACGACATCACCGGCACCACGCCCCCCTACGACCAGACGATCGTGCTCGGTCCGGACCAGCCGGCCGCCTGGTGCGAGCAGATGGCGGCGGCCCTCGGGGTGGCGGTGGCCGTGGTGGATGTCAACGACCTGGGGCGGGTGAAGGTGCTGGCCGCCAGCGGCGGCACCGATGAAGCCCTGCTGATGCGGGCCCTGCGCCCCAATCCCGCCGGCAATGCCAACGAGCGCACGCCTCTCGTGCTGGTGCGTCCAACGTAGAATTCTGAGACGACGCCGCCAGCCTCCGCCGCGTCGCTTCCGCTTCGCCCCCGCCCCTTCTCCACCGTCGTCTGCCGTGCCAGTGCCTGCCGTGCCAGTGCCTGCCCAGGGCAGAACCTCCCCCACCTGGACGGTGGAGCCGCTGCAGGGATGGCACCTGCCCCTGCTCGATGATCCCGCCTTCCTGCCGCTGCAGCCCCTGCTGCAGCGCTCGCTGCTGCTGGCCCTGCCGGATCAGCTGCTGACGGCGGTGACCAGCCGCCGCCCGGTGGCCGCCCAGGTGCTGGTGGCGCTGCAGCGCCAGGGGCTCACCCGCCAGCAGGCCCTGGGGTTGATCGTCTGCCGCCGGCTCAACCGCAGCGGCACCTGCTGGCAGGTCCAGCACCTGCGCCTGGCCCTGGCCGCCACGGAGGGGGCCGACCTGACGGGGGATCTGCTGCGTCAGGCCATCGGCCGGGTGAAGGGCGCTGCCAGCTGGATCGCCACCGCCTCCAGCCTCGACACCCCCCGGCTGGCGACCCTGCGGGAGCAGGGTTTCCAGCCCCAGCGCACCGATCGCCTCTGGCGCTGGCAGCTCCCTGCCGACCGGGCGGCCCCCGCCGCTCCGGCCGATCTGCAGCTGCGCCCGCTCAACCGACGCACTGCACCCTTGCTGTGGCATCTGGAGCAGGCCACCTGCCCGGCCCACCTGCGCCAGCTGCAGGACCGGCGCATTGAGGACCTTCTCGACCAGAGCCGCAGCCAGGGCTGGATGCTGGTGGATGCCGTCCGCAACGAGGCCGTGGCTGGCGTGCGCCTGCTCGATGAGCACCCCGGCGGCGGCCAGGCGGTCGAGCTCAGTGTCCACCCCGGCTGGGGCCACCTGCTTGGGGCGGCGGCCGAGTCGCTGCTGCACCGTATCGGCCGTGGTGGCGGCAGCCTCTGGCTGCGCTGCGAGGTGAGTGATGGCGACCGCCAGGACTGGCTGCAGGCCCTCGGGGCCGAGGCCCACGGCGAGGAGGTGCTGATGGCCCGCAGCGTGTGGCGTCGCCAGGAGGGCCAGCCGGCCAAGCGGGCGGCCCGCCGCATTGAAGCGGTGCTGGAGCAGCTGCAGCCGCGGCGGCGGCCCATGCCCACCCCCACCGGCCCCCTCGGCAGCCTGCCCACGGCCCCCCTCGTGCTGCGCTGAATGGCGCCGCCCCGGCCGCGGTCGGTGCTGGCCCTCGATGTGGGGCGCCGCCGCATCGGGCTGGCCGGCTGTGATCCCCTGGGCGTCACGGTGACCCCCCTGCCCGCCCTGGCCCGGGGGGAGTTCCAGGCCGACCTGGGCCGGCTGCGGGAGCTTGTGCGCCAGCGCCGGGTGGCGGCGCTGGTGGTGGGTCTGCCCCTGGATGCCGGCCAGCAACCCACCTCCCAGGGCCTCCACTGCCGTCGCTATGGCCTGCGGCTGGCCCGGGCCCTGGCGGCCCTCGGCCAGCCCCTGCCCCTGGCCTGGGTGGATGAGCACGCCAGCAGCTGGGCGGCCGGCGAGCGCTTCGGCCTGCACGGCGACCGCAGCGGCCGGCTCGACAGCGTGGCGGCGGCGCTGCTGCTGGAGCAATGGCTGCGGGAGGGGCCCGAACCGCTCGATGCGGCCGCCTTCCCGGGCGCGTTCAACGCCGATCCGGTCGCCCCGGCGGCCATCGCCGTGGGCACTCGGGCCGACGCTGATTCATTCTGAGTGCACCCGCTTCCCCTTGATGGCCTCCGAACCCCCTGCGATGACGGGCTCCGGCGATGTGCCCACCGTGCAGGTGCGGGACGGCAGCGGCCGCCAGCTGCTGTGTTTCCTGGAGCAGCTGATCCCCCTCGATGGCCACGACTACGCCCTGCTGACGCCGGTGGACACCCCGGTGTGCCTGTTCCGGCTGCGGGAGGACGACGACCCCGAACTGATCGAGACCCTCGATGCCACCGAACCGGTGCTGTCGGTGGCGGATGTGGTGCTCCAGGAGCACGACCTCACCCTGGTGCGTTCCGCCGTCACCCTCACCGTCAGCGGTGAGCTGGAGGAGCCCGATCCCGACGACCTTGAGGACGAGGAGGGCGATGATGACAGCGAGACCTACGAGCTGCTCGTGAGCTTCATGGCCGGTGATGAGGAATACGGCCTCTACATCCCCCTGGATCCTTTCTTCGTGGTGGCCCGCATGGACGGCGCCGATGCGGTGATGGTGGAGGGGGAGGAGTTCGAGCGGGTCCAGCCCCGCATCGAGGCCGAGCTCGACGAACGGGAGAGCGACGACTGATGCTGCGCGACCTGCTCACGCCCGACTGGTTTCCGGGGACGTCCCTGGCGCACCTGCCCCTGCAGGAGCTGGTCGACCGTGGCATTCGCGCCCTCGTCCTCGACGTCGACCGCACCCTGCTGCCGCGCCGCCAGGCCACCATGCCCGTGCAGGCCGAGGTGTGGCTGCGCCACGCCCGTGAGCGGATGCCCCTGCACCTGCTCAGCAACAACCCCTCGCGCCGCCGCATCGGGGCGGTGGCCGACAGCATGGGCCTTCCCTACACCACCTCGGCGGGCAAGCCGCGCCGCGCCGCCCTGCGCAAGGTGCTCCAGGACCTCGCCCTGCCCCCGGCCCAGGTGGCCCTGGTGGGTGACCGACTCTTCACCGACGTGCTGGTGGGCAACCGGATGGGCCTGTTCACGGTGCTGGTGAAGCCGATCGATCCCGACGGTGAACCCTGCCGCCAGGACCGGCTCCAGAACCTGGAGCTGCGCATGGCCCGCTGGGTGGGCTCGGTTCCCGGCTGATGGCGACGTCCGGCACCCCCGCCGACGGCGGACTGCGGCGCGTGATCAAGGTGGGTACCAGCCTGCTGCGGGGCACCCCCGAGCGGCCCACGGCGGCGGTGATCGCCGATCTGGCCGCCAGCTTCGGCCGCCAGCAGCGCCGGGGCGACCGCCTGGCCCTGGTGACCAGCGGGGCCGTGGGGCTGGGCTGCGAGGCGCTTCGGTTCAGCCGGCGCCCCACCGAGGTGGTGGCCCTGCAGGCGGCCGCCGCCGTCGGCCAGGGCCGGCTGATGGGCCTGTACCAGGAGGCCTTCGCCGTGCGGGGGATGGCGGTGGCGCAGGTGCTGCTCACCCGCAGCGACCTGGCCTCCCGGCGCCGCTACCAGAACGCCTGCCGCACCCTGGAGCAGCTGCTGGAGTGGGGGGTGCTGCCGGTGGTGAACGAGAACGACACCCTGGCCACCGACGAACTGCGCTTCGGCGACAACGACACCCTCTCGGCCCTGGTGGCGGTGGCGATCGGCGCCGATGAACTGGTGCTGCTCACCGATGTCGACCGGCTCTATTCCGGCAACCCCCGCACCGATGCCGATGCCAGTCCGATCGAGGAGGTGCGCGACCTGGCCGAACTGGAGCGCCTCAGCCACGTGGCCGAAGGCGGCGGGCAGTGGGGCACCGGCGGCATGACCACCAAGCTGGCGGCGGCCCGCATCGCCACCTCCAGCGGCATCCGGGTGCGCCTGGCCGATGGCCGCGATCCGGCGGTGCTCGATGCCCTGTTCGCCGGCGAGAAGGTGGGCACCGTGTTCCAGCCCAGTGCCACCCCCCTGGCCGACCGCAAGAGCTGGCTGGCCCATGCCCTGCTGGTGAAGGGCAGCGTTCGGGTGGATGCGGGCGCCGAGCGGGCCCTGCTGCAGCAGGGGGCCTCCCTGCTGGCGGTGGGCATCCGCGCGGTGGAGGGCCACTTCTCCCGGCGCGACGCGGTGCGGGTTCTGGCCAGCGACGGCCGCGAACTGGGGCGGGGCCTGAGCACCCTGAGCAGCGAGGAGCTGCGCCGGATCATGGGCCTCAGCAGCGAGGAGGTGCGCCGCCGGCTGGGGCCGGTGGGGGATGCGGTGGTCCACCGCGACCAGCTGGTGCTCACGTCCCGACCAGCGAGCGATTGACCGAGGGCGGTGTGCAGGCGGCGGAGCCGCACCAGCGTGGTGATCAGCAGCCCCAGTCCGTTGCGCCGGGCGCCGACAACTGTGGCGCCGAACCCGATCAATCCGCCAGCAGGGGCAGGCCGGCCGGTGGGACCGCCAGCAGCAGGCGGCGCTCAGCGGCCACCTGCTGCTTGAAGCGCCGCCACTGAGGCGAGGCGATCACCTCCTGGCTGATCGCCTCGGCGAGGCGTTGGCTGGCCAGCACGTCACTGGGGTAGTGCAGGGCGCAGTAGGCGCGCACATAGCCCCCCTGAAGGCCCACCGGCAGCAGCCGCTCGCGGCGCTCCGGCAGCAGGTCGGCCAGCAGCAGGGCCGCGGTGGCAAACCAGGTGGCGTGCCCGCTGGGGAACGACCAGGAGCTCTCCAGGGGCAGGCAGGGCTTCAGATCCGGGTGGCTCACGAAGGGGCGTGGCCGGGCCAGTGCATCCTTGAGCTGATCCTTGAGCCCATCGGCCCTCGCCAGAAAAGCCGGCAGGCCCGCGTAGAGGAGGGGGGAGGTGCGGGCCAGATCGGCGCCCACGGCGGCATCGAAGACGCTGAGATGGCGGTTCAGGAAGCGCCAGCTATGCACGATCCCCGCCGGGGTGCGGCTGCGCTGGTTCCAGCGCAGGATGGCCAGATCGTCGAGCTCCTGGCGGCTCCCCGGGGCCGGTGGCAGGCCGAGCACGGTGCGGTAGGCGGCCGGCTGGAGCACCAGGCCCGCCGCCGGATCCGCCGGCTGGGCCAGCGCCGTCCCTCCCGGCGCCGGTCCAGCCAGCGCCGGCCCTGCCAGCGCCAGAGAGCCCGGCAGCAGGGCGGTCTGCAGCAGCAGCAGGCTCGACAGCCACTGTCCCGGGCGCAGGCTGTTCATGGCTCCGGTGCCAGAGGCGGTGTGGCAGCACCGTAGGGGTGGCCCGGATATCAGAACCGTTCATCGCCGATGGCGGGCAGCACCAGCTCGCGCACGAAAGACGCCGGCGACAGCTGCAGCAGGGCCGAGACGATCCGGATCACATCGTGCAGTGGGATCTGCCGGCCCTCTCCGCGCCGGGCGGCCGCCTCGGGCGCCACCTCCAGGCCGTCGTCGGTGTTGAGGTAGCCCAGCTGCAGGCAGGTCACCGCCAGCTGCTGCTCCCGGAAGCTCTCCCGCAGGGCATCGGCGATGCCGGTGAGGGCGAACTTCGAGGCGCCGAAGGTCACCTCCGGCTGCCCGCTCTGGCGCAGGCCCGAGGTGGAGCCCGTGAGGATCAGCAGGGGCCTGGGGGAGCCGAGCAGCCGCGGAATCAGCCGCCGGAGGAGCATCAGGGCACCGGTGATGTTGATGGCCACCAGGGTGGCGATGCTCTCGTCGGGATCCTCCAGGAAGTTGTACGCCTCGCTGAAGGCGTTCGCCTCCCAGACGCCGAGGTTGTAGATCAGCACATCTAGCTGGGCGGGGGCCTGCTGTGTGATCCACCGGGCCGCCGGCAGCGGCTCCGCCAGATCCGCCTCGATCCAGGCGAGCTCGACGCCTGCCGGCAGCGTCAGGCCATCGGGCCGTCGGCGCGAGACGCCGATCACCGTGTCGCCGGCGCTGCCCAGACCCTCGACAAAGGCACGGCCAAGTCCGCGGCTGGCCCCGACCACCATCAGCTTCATGGGCCCGTCCCGGCAGGGGCGATGTCGAAGTGCAGCACATCCTCCCCGACACCCAGCCTGGAGTAGAGGGCGATGGCGGGCCCATCGTCGCGATGGGCCTGGACGAAGATCCCGTCAAAGGCGCGCTCGGCAGCCAGCGTCTTCAAGCGTTCGACCATCGCCGTGGCCAGTCCTCGGCGCCGGTGATCGTGATCCACCGCAAGGTCGTAGAGGTAGAACTCGCGGCAGGCCTGCTCGCACTTCGGCAGCACGTAGCCCGTCAGTCCACCCACCACCCGAGTCCCGATCTCGGCGACGACCGCCAGGAACATCTCGCCGCTCAGCAGATCGCGCAGATACGCATCCGAAGGCTGCCGCTCGAGATATCTCTCGGGATCGTCGAAGGCGTCGGCAAACACCGCCAGCAGGGAGCGCAGGGTGCCCACGTCGGCGGGTCCAAGGACACGAACGGAAGGCAGAGCCGTCATCGGGAGAGGGGATCCATGCGCTCTGGTTAGTGTGATGGCGATGGTGCTGCAGTCCGTTCCGCTGCGCCCCCACGCCGGAGCCTCCCCGTTCGCCCATGACGCGGTCCGCTCGCGCCCCGTTGGTTCTGCTCCGGTGGGGAACCGCCCTGGCGTTGCTTCTGCTGGCCGATGGACAGCCGTCGGCGGCCGTTGATCGCCCGGGCCAGCCACCGTTGCCTCGCCAGCAGCAGTGGCTGGCCCAGCCGCTGGGCGAGCGCTATCCCCAGATCCCGGCGCAGGTGTGGGAGTGGATCGACGAGGCCAATGCCCTGGAGGCCAAGGGGGCGAACGGGAAGGCGGCGGCGCTGTGGGAGAAGGTGCTGGCCTGGCGCGAGAAGGTGCAGGGGCACGACCATCCCGATACGGCCACCAGCCTGACCAACCTCGGGCTGCTGTATGTCAAGGAGCGCGCCTTCGCCAGGGCCGAGCCCCTGCTGGCTCGCGCCCTGGCGATCCGAACCAGGATCCTGGGGCCGGACCATCCCCTCACCGCCCTCAGCCTCAACAACCTCGCCTGGCTTTTCTTCAACCAGGGCCGCTACGCCAAGGCCGAACCCCTCTACCAGCGCGCCCTGGCGATCGCCGAGAAGGCGCTGGGGCCCCAGCACCCAGGACTCGCCCTGGGCCTGACGAACCTCGGGCTTCTATACAACGCCCAGGGCGCCTACGCCAAGGCCGAAGCCGTGTATCGGCGCGCCCTGGCCATCAGGGAGAAGGCGCTCGAACCCGATCACAGCGACATCGCCACCAGCCTCAACAACCTCGCGGCGCTGTACATCAACCAGGGCCGCTATGGCGAGGCGGAGCCCCTGCTGCGCCGCACCCTGGCCATCAAGCAGAAGGCCCTGGGTGACGATCAACCCGACACCGCCACCAGCCTCAACAACCTGGCGTCGCTCCAGGACAACCAGGGTGACTTCGCCAGGGCCGAACCCCTCTATCAACGGGCCCTGGCGATCAACGAGACGGCGCTGGGCCCGGAGCACCCCGCCACGGCCACCAGCCTGAACAACCTGGGCCTGCTCTACCGGAGCCAGGGCGCCGTTGCGCGGGCGGAGCCGCTGCTGCGCCGGGCCCTGGCGATCCGGCAGAAGGTGCTCGGCGCCCGCCACGCCGATACCGCCGCCAGCCTCAACAACCTCGCCATGCTCTACCAGGACCAGGGCGCCTACGCCCGTGCCGAGCCGCTGCTGCGCCGCGCCCTGGCCATCCAGGAGACGACGCTGGGGCCCGCCCACCCCGTCACCGCCACGGGCCTCAACAACCTGGCGGTGCTCCTCGACCAGCAGGGCGCCGCCGACAGGGCCGAGCCGCTGCACCGACGCGCCCTGGCGATCCGGGAGAGGGCCTTGGGGCCCCACCATCCCGATACCGCCGGGAGCCTCAACAACCTGGCGGATCTCTACCGGCTTCAGGGCGCCCACGCCAAGGCGGAACCCCTGTTCCTGCGTGCTCTGGCGATCTACGAGACCGCGCTGGGGCCCGATCACCCCACGACCGCCCTCAGCGTCAACAACCTGGCGAAGGCGTACCTGAGCCAGGGGGCCGAGGCCAGGGCCGAACCGCTGCTGCGCCGCGGCATCGGCAGCCAGTCCCTGTTCCTGCAGCGGGAGGCCCCCCTACTGCCCCAGGCCCGGCGGCAGGAGCAGATCAAGGCCCTCGGCAGCGTCTGGGAGATCCCCTATTCCCTTGGGGTCAACTCGCCGGCCGGCGCCTCCCTGGCCCTGTTCACCCGCCTGAACCGCCATGGTCTGCTGCAGGACATCGAACGGCGCCAGGCCGAGCTGGGCCGTGGCTCCCCTGCCCTGCAGAGCCTGGTGAGCCAGCTGACGGCGATGACGGCCCGGCTCGCCGATGTCAGCATCAGCGAGCCGCAGCGCCTGGCGCTGCAGCGGGCCCGCGAGCAACGGGAGCAGGAGCTCTACCGCCAGCTGCCGGCGCTGACCCCGCGGCTGGTGGACGCCGCCCAGGTGGCCACCGCCCTGCCGGCGGATGGGGTGCTGATCGAATTCCAGCGCTTCCGCCCCTACGACGCGCGACAACCGGAGGCCAGGAGCTGGGGGGAACCGCGCTATCTGGCGATGCTGCTGTTCCCCGATGGGTCGACCCGCGCGCTGGACCTCGGCCCGGCGGCGGCCACCGATCCCCTGATCCAACGGGCCCTGGCCGAAAGCCTCGCCCGCAACCGCCCCGCCGGACCGTTCTGGGCCCAGGTGAGCCAGAAGGTGCTGGGGCCCCTGCTGCCGCAGCTGCAGGGCCGCCGGCGGTGGTTCATCTCTCCCGATGGCGAGCTGAGCCGCATCCCGTTCACCGCTCTGCCGGCTCCCGGCGAGGTCCCGGGCGGGTCTGGGGCCGATGCCGCGGTCACCCTTGGCCAGCGGGTGCAGCTGCGCATCCTCACGAGCGGCCGTGATCTGCTGCGTCTGCGCAGCCCCGGGCCGGGCGGCCAGCGTTCCCTGGTGCTGGCCGCCCCCGATTTCGGCGGCCCGGGCCAGTGGCAACCCCTGCCCGCGACGGCTGCGGAGGGGAGCTGGATTGCCGGACACCTCGGTGCTGCCCTGTATCAGGGATCCGCCGCCACCACCGCCGTGCTGCAGGAGGCGCGCGGCCCCAGGGTGCTGCACATCGCCAGCCACGGGTTCTTCACCACGGGCAGCGGCGACCCGCTGCTGAACAGCGGCATCGTGCTGGCGGGCGCGAACCGCAGTCGGCCGGCCGATGACGACGGCTATCTCACCGCCAAGGAGGCGGCCCAGCTGCAGCTCGATGGCACCGAGCTGGTGGTGCTCTCGGCCTGTGACACCGCCTCCGGGACCCTGCAGACCGGCGAAGGGGTCTACGGCCTGCAGCGGGCCCTCACCGTGGCCGGAGCCCGCTCCACCCTGTTGTCGCTGTGGAAGGTGGACGATGCCGCCACGGCGGCGTTCATGCAGCGCTACGTCGCCCTGCTGAAGCAGGGCATGGGTCGCATGGACGCCCTGACGACGGTGCAGCAGGAGTTCCGCATCGATCCGCCGGAGCCGGACTGGGCCGACCATAAATTCTGGGCCGCCTGGCAGCTCACCGGTGATGGGGGCCCGATCCCCGGTTTATGAGCCGGGCGCTGCACACCAGGCAGACTGAACACCGGCGGTGTGTCGGTGTTGCCAACCCATGCGAATTCACCGGGGGTCAGCGGCACTGGGGGGTCTGTTGGTCGCAGCTTCGCTGCCCCTGCCGATGGCTCCGGTGGCCGCTGCCCCTGATGCCAACGCCGCTGCCCTGGACAGCCTGGCGGAGGGCATCACCGCCCAGCTCCGCCGGAGCTGGATCGCGGATCCAGGCACCGCCTCACTGCCCTGGCCGGCCATCGACGTGCTGCCCGCCGGCCAGACGCCTGGGCAGGTCTGCCCGGGGGGCAGCGTGGCGGACGCGGCGGCAGGGGCTGGACAAGGCCCGGCCCTGTACTGCGCCGCCAGCGGCAGGGTGCTGCTGGATCGCACCCGGCTGGCGAAGGAGTCCAGCCGCCATGGCGACTGGGGCGTGGCCTACTGGCTCGGGGTCGGCCTTGGCCAGGCGATTCTTGGCCAGCGGGCTGCCAGGCTCCAGCCACCTGCTGCCGCCAACCTTCAGGCCAACTGCCTGGCGGGGGTGCTGATCGGTGGCACCAGCCTGCAACCCAGGCCGCAGGATCCACCCAGGCCGGACCAGCTCGTGGCCCCGGCCAACGGCGCCTATGCCACCGCCGCGGCCGATCAGATGGGGACCCGCAGCCAGCGCTCCTATGCCTGGCTCACCGGCCTGGGGATGACGGAACTGGGCGGTTGCTCCGATGGGGGGATGGTCGAGCTCGCCAGGGACCGGGTGCCCGATGCGGCGCTGCTGAGCGAGTTGGCCACGGGGACAGATCGCGCGGCCTTCAACACGATGGGGGTGATGCAGCGCCGCTGCAGGAGGCTGCCCAACGCCACCTGCCCGCGGAGAGTGCCCAGCTTCTCCGGCCAGAAGTGAGGGATCGGCAGAGCCCGTGAGCAGCGAACCGCCGATCAAGCCCCATGGAGACAGTGAGACGCTGCCCCCGAAAGGAATGCCGGGCGCCCGAAGCAAGGCGGGATCCTTGCGCCTGCCTGCCTGGATGCGTTCGCCATCGTTGCATGAATGGGTCAGAACGCTGGGGATCATCATCGCCGCCTCCTGGGGGATCTATACCTTCGTGTGGAAGGAGATCTATGTGCCTTCCCAGGCGCCGGCCAGCATCAGTCTGGAGATCAGCCTGACGCCGATCGCCGCTGACGGACCGAGCACGGGATCGGCGCCTTCGCTGCAACGGGAACTGAAGGTCAGTGCCACCAACGCCAGCAATCGCAGGCTCTACCTGCTCAACAGTTTCTGGGAGTTGTTCCCGATTCGTCGCCAGGTGTGGAATCGATCGACGTTTCCAGAACGCGCCAAAGGCCCCTTCGATGCCATTCATGTCGAACGGGGCGCCGTGCTCCAGCCCTACCCAACCGAAGCAGCAGGAAAGCTTTTCGTAGACGATCACATCAATCCAGGTGAAACCATCCATCGCTCCGTGATTGTCTCCCTGCCCGCGGGAGCGTATGCGGCCCAGGTCGATGTGCTGGTTCCTGTCCTGACGCGCGAGCCCCCCAGGGGAAACGACCTCCTGGGCGGCAGGGTGCTGGAGTGGGGGTATGACAGAAGTGAGGTGATCATTCCCCTGCTCTGTGTGGACGGCAACCCGAACGATTGTGTGCGTCTGGATGATCCGGAGAAGCAGGATCTCCAGATGGATCGCAAGCTGAAGGCCTTTGACCCCAACTATGTGTTGAATGAGCAGAGTGTGCAGGTGGGGCTGTCGGGTGGCTCCTAGGGCAGACGACGGGCGCCTCCCATCGGCCCACGCTTGCCATCCGGCCCCAGCAGCCAGAACCGAATCCCATCGCCGCTGACCTCGAACTCCTCCACGATCTTCAGTCCGACGATGCCTGGATCGGATGGGAACAGGACGCGCCAGGTCCGCCGGGAGCCTTCGCAGGTGGCCTCCCAGGCGCCGGCGACGGTGGCACCAGCCTCGGAGACGATCCACACCAGGTGATGGCGACCATCGGCCAGCTTCGTGACCACGGCCCTGCCGGGTTTGCTGGGTGCCACGTACTCCCATGTGCCGAGCGCCGCCTCACAGGGCGATGCTGCTGGGGCTGCCCAGGACGGCGTTGCACCCAGGGCCAGGGCCATCATCACGGTGAGGATGCGTTTCCGCGGTGGATCGGCTGCAGGAAGCAAGCGGAAGGGATGGCTCACCGTGTTGAGACTTCTGGACAGACAGGCAACACTGCCATAGCTTCGTGCCAAGGAGTAGGTCGTCAGATCGTGTATCCCTTTCCAGCGTCCTGTCCGCAGCCGAGAATCAGTCGCTCGAAAACAAGCGCGAAGCCCAGATCGCAGCCCCTGTTCGGCGACATCTGCCGCCTAGTGAAGCCGTCCAGCATTCTCGAGATCGGCAGTTGGATGGGAGCCTCATCGATCGCCTGGGCCGAGGCCGCATCGGACCTCCAGCCGGATGCTGTCGTCTACTGCGTGGACACCTGGCTGGGCTCCGTTGAGCATTTTCTGAGCAGCTGCGGCGACGAGTGGAACCTGGACAAGCTTTCTCTCAGTGACTACGGACCGACATTCTTCGATGATTTCCTGCGCAACGTCTGGGACAGTGGCTTCCAGGACAGGATCGTGCCGTTCAGGGCTGCCTCATCTTCCGCCCTGCCGTTCTTTGCCCAGCAGGGCCTCGCCTTCGATGTGGTCTACGTCGATGGTGCCCATGACACCCACTCCGTATGGACCGACGTGACCGGCGCCCTGAAGGTCACGTCGAACAAGGGGCTCGTCTGTGGCGATGACTTCTGCTGGAGTTCCGTCAGAAATGGCCTGCGTTTTCTGGCGCTGACGCACCGGAGCCCCTTGCATTTCTATGTCAGAGGGGCCGACTTTGTCGTCCTGACGAGCTCCAGTGTCGGCTACGGGCAGAGCCTGGCCCAGCTGGGCTATGGGAGATGGAGGCCCCTTTCTGTTCGAGAGAACCTCCATCGTCTCGTTTGCTGGTGCAGGTGGGGGCTTCCGGAGCGACTCCGCCCACCGCGCTCCAGTGCCCTCGCCAGCGGAGGCTGAACCTCAGGCCCGCCGCGCACAGCATCGCGCCGCCCCCTCGGGCTAGAAGGGAGCAACAGTGGAGCCCAAGGGGTGGATCTCGAGCGCTTTCAGAAGCTGTTCACGGCCCCGCTGCTGCCCCTGGGCCGCCAGAGCTTCTCCCTGCTCTGGATCGTGGAGGTGCTGCTGCTGCTGCTGGCGGTCAGCCTGGCGGCGCGCTGGCTGAAGCGGCTGCTGGCGGGCAGGGTGCTGCGCTGGTTCTCCCTGCCGGAGGGGCGGCGCGAGGCGGTGGCCACCCTCCTCTCCATGGGGCTGGCCGCCCTGGGCTACGTGGTGGTGGCCCAGGGGATGGGGCTCGACATCGGCGCCCTCGCCGTGATCTTCGGCGCCCTGGGTGTGGGCATCGGCTTCGGGCTGCAGGAGCTCACCCGCAACCTCACCAGTGGCCTCACCCTGCTGATGGAGGGGAAGCTGAAGGTGGGCGATCAGATTGAGTTCGGCGACACCAGCGGCTTCATCCGGGAGATCTCGATCCGCTCCACCGTGATCCGCACCTTCCAGGGGGCCGAGATCGTGGTGCCCAATTCGGCCATCACCAATGCGCCGGTGAAGAACCTCAGCTACCTGAGCTCCGATGGCCGGGTGGATGTGGAGGTGACGGTGGCCCACGGCAGCGACCCTTTGGCCGTGACCGAGGTGCTGCTGGAGGCGGCCCTCGCCGAACCCTCGGTGCTGGCGGATCCGCCGCCGAAGGTGCTGCTGCACGGCCTCCAGGGCCAGGGGATGGCCTTCGAGCTCTGGGCCTGGACCTCGGCGATCCACGCCAGCCTCAGCCTGCGCAGTTCCCTCAACTACGCGATCGAGCAGGGGCTGCGCGAGCGCCGCATCGAACTGGCCGGGTCCCGCCAGCAGATCCAGCTGCTCCCGTCCCGGCGCGCCGGGAAAGAGGACGGGGCGGGCCCCGACTGGAGCCCCCTGCGGACGTCCCTGCCCGACCATCCCTGCTACAGCGGCATGGATGATCGGCACCTGCGGGAACTGGTGGGCAGCGGCGCCCGCCGCTCCCTGCCCGCCGGCACGGTGCTGGTCCGCCAGGGTGATGAGGGCCGCTCCTTCCACCTGGTGCTGAGTGGCGCGGTGGATGCGATCCATGAAACGGACCGGGTGAGCCGCAAGCTGTTCACCTTCACCGCCGGGGAGTTCTTCGGAGAACTGCCGCTGCTGCTGCAGGTGCCCTACCCCACCACCATGGTGACCGCGGAGGACACGACGCTGTTCGTCGTTCCCAGCGGCAGCTTCCGCGCCCTGCTGGCCTCGCGGCCCGAATTCGCCGACAACGTCGCCCGGGAGGTGGCCCGCCGCAGCGACGTGCTGCGCAGCTACGAGGATTGCCTGCGCCAGCGCGGCCTGCTCGAGGACGCCGACATGGGCCACCCCCTGCAGTGGTTCCGCGAGCGGCTGAAACGGGTGCTGGCCGGCCGCCCCGCCATGGCCTCGGTGGAGACGGAGGCCGGCTGAGCTCCGAACCGCCGGATCACGGCTGCAACTCGATGGGATCGGGGCGCCAGGTTTTGTTGAACCAGGGCTCCAAAGGACCATAAAGGCGCAAAATCGTGAACCAGCCCTTGCCGGGAATCGTCTGGACCCAGTTGTTTTCGAATCCAACCGGGGCCTTCGGGCCAAACCAGACATCAACAGAACCGTCGGCATTGGCTTTGAGGCCCTTGTCCTGGCTGCTGACACTCGGAGCCTTCTGGTCGGTCTGCAGCATCGATCGCGTCTGGGTGTCATAGACGATCACGGACCAGAAATCGGCGACGGGGACGTTGGGCGGCAGGCGCAGCCGATAGGTTTTGCTGCCATCAAGGCGCTCGCCCTTGGCATCCAGGCCGGCCCAGGGATACTGGGAGCCTTTGCCGACATTCTTGACTTCCATTGCCGGCGTGACACCGGTGGCGAAGTAGTAGTAGAAAATGGCACCATCCAGGTTGGCCACGCCCGGGGACACTTCGAACCTGTAGCCACCGAAGAACGGCAGGCGCCAGGAGCTGTCCGGGTAGAAGTAGGCTTCCGGCTCGCGAATCTTGAGGGCCAGGGTCCGTGCCGTCACGGCACCGATGTTGGCGGCATCGCTGAGGATCTTCTTCCAGCGTTCGTTGGGGTTGAAGGGCTTCCCTTTGACGATTCCCACCGAGGCGAAGAGACCCAGTGTTGTCGGGTCGGAGCCGGTGGGAGGTTCCTCCTGAATCACCTGGTTGAGGAGTGCCCAGAAGGAATAATCGCCAGGGGCCACGAAGTTGGCCGGCACACCGGAAGCGTTGGCGAATTTGATGGCCGGTGGGTTGGCCGCAGCGGAGAGCTGGTAGATCTTCAGGTTCGCCTTGACCAAATCCACCCCGGGTTTGGGGGAACCATCCACCAGAAAGGAGCGGAAGAACAACCAGTTGCCGTAGGTCTTTGGCCTGACCACCTGATACCCCTGCGGGATGGCGCCCTGGTAGCCGGGGGGCAGGAACAGGTACTTGCCGCCCGCACCCCTGTCGGCCCCTGTGATGCCGACGTCGACCACCCAGCGATACCAGAAGTCATTGACGGCACCGAGCACCTTGGGGGGGACTTCGACCACCAGGGGGCCCTTCTTGGTGTCGAGCCAGATGAAGCTGTACACGGTGTTGTCGTTGGCCGTCAGTTCCACCGTGCGGGGATCCACCAGGTTCTCCCAGATCACATTGGTGGTGTTCTCAGGGCCGAACTTGCGCAGCGATTCCCGCATGCCGGCCTGATTCACGATCGGGATCGCCAGCAGGTAGGCCTGCAGGGCCCGGGAGCGATCCAGGTTGTCGTAGATCGTCTCGATGGTCTCGGGCTTCGGAAAGCCATCGATAAGGTCCAAGGTGCCGATGGACGTCTCGAGCCGATCCGGCGTGGCCACCCCAGGCGTAATCGGGGTTGTCGTCCTGAAGGTCTGGGCTGAGGCGGAGGTGGCCCATGTGGCCACCAGGGCCGCCATGGCCAGGGCCGTTCGTCGTTGGTGGGACGACCTCATCGCGACGGCTCCTGGGGTTGGGGAGGGCAAGTGGGGAGACTATCTCAGTGGCTTTTCTTGATCGATGGGGCGCAGCAGATGCACCGGTCTGGGCATCATCGGACTCCCGATTTCCCGACCGTCCGTCTGCTGCAGCGTGGCCACGACGTCGCCCTGGAACGCCCTAGAGGGCCGCCAGGATCGCTGCATCCAGCCCGGTGGTCGGCCGGCCAAGCAGTGAGCTGAGCTGTCTGCCGTCATCGAACAGGGCGCCCTGGGAGGCGCCCGTATCGGAATCGGCCAGGAGGCCGGCCAGGGGCTCCGGCAGGCCGGCGCCGAGCAGGGCGTTGCGGTAGTCCGCCTCGGTCAGGTTGACGTAGTTGATGCTTTTGCCGATCTTCCGCGAGATCGCAGCGGCGAAGTCGCTCAGGGTGTAGGCGTTGTCGCCGGCGAGTTCATAGATCTGGCCGGCCGGTTCGTCCCTGGTGAGGATGGTGGCGGCGGCTTCGGCGTAATCGGCACGGGACGCGGAGGCGATGCGCCCCTCACCGGCGCAGCCATAAACCGCCCCCAGCGACAGGGCGGAGGGAAGGCCTGCCGTGTAGTTTTCGGTGTACCAGCCGTTGCGCAGCAGCACGAACGGCAGGCCGGATTCAAGAATGGCCGCTTCGGTGTCCCGGTGCTCCTGAGCCAGAGCGAGGACCGAGCTGTCGGCGTGCAGGACGCTGGTGTAGGCCAGCCGTTGGATGCCTGAACGCCTGGCGGCGTCGATGATGGCCTGATGCTGGCGTGTGCGCTGGCCGATCTCACTGGAGGAGATCAGCAGGAGCCTTTCTGCGCCATGAAAGGCGGCCTCCAGGCTGGCGGGCTGGTTGTAGTCGGCCTGGCGAACCTGCACACCCAGGGCGGCGATGTCGCTGGCTTTGTCGATGTTGCGGACGGCGGCGACGATGCGCTCAGCGGGGACCCTCCTGAGCAGGACATCGATGACCAGCCGGCCCAGCTGGCCCGTGGCTCCCGTAATGGCGAACTTGGTCATTCCCGTTCGGTGGCGTGGCTGGATGGAACGGAGGCAACCTACGCCTTACAATTTCGTTTCGTAAGTACTTACAAAAAGGTAAGCCTCATGGCGGAGATGGGGGCAGGGACAGGGCCTGAGACAGGAGCAACGGCCTCCAGGCTCGGCGAGTCCCTGCGGCGCGGGGAGGTTCTGGCGCCGGAATGCCCGTCGCGGGAGATCCTCAAGCACGTGACCAGTCGCTGGGGGGTGCTGGCCCTGGTGGCCCTGATGGAGCGAACCCATCGCTTCAGCGAGCTGCGCCGCAGGATCGGGGGCGTCAGCGAGAAGATGCTGGCCCAGACGCTGCAGCAGCTGGAACAGGACGGCTTCATCCGGCGCGTGTCCTATCCGGTGGTGCCGCCGCATGTGGAGTATTCGCTCACCCCCCTGGGGGTGGGCGTCGGCCGTCAGGTCGAGGCGATGACCGATTGGATCGAGATCAACCTGCCGGAAATTCTCAAGGCCCAGCAAGCGCCACGGGCAACGCCTTGAGCCCGCGCAGTTCCAGATTGTCCTGGCACTCCAGCGGCTCGCCGGTGAGTCGCAGCCCTGGGCAGCGCCGCAGCAGTGCGGTGAAGGCGATGGTGGCTTCCATCCTGGCCAGGGCTGCGCCCAGGCAGTAATGGGGCCCATGGCCGAAGGCGAGGTGGACGTCGAATCGGCGTCGCACATCGAGCCGGTCGGGTTCCGGGAAGCGGGCCGGGTCGCGATTGGCGGCCGCAAACATCAGGTACACCAGCTGGCCCTTGCGGATCGACCGGCCGCCGATCGTCAGATCCTCCCCCGCCTCCCGATACATGAACTGCACCGTGCCGTCGTAGCGGAGGAACTCCTCGACCGCATTCGGAATCAGCGACGGGTCGTCTCGCAGCAACTGGAGTTGGTCGGGGTGGCGCAGCAGGGCCAGCAGGCCGTTGCCGATCAGGTGGGTGGTGGTCTCGTGGCCGGCCGCCAGGAACAGATTGGCGTTGGCGATCAGCTCCGTCTCGCTGAGCCGATCGCCGTCAATCTCGGCATGCACCAGCAGGCTCAACAGATCGTCGCTGGGCGTCGCCCGCCGCTTTTCGAACTCCGCGCCAAAGAATGCGGTCAGCTCGTGGGTGCTCTGCAACGCCCGCTGGTACTGCTCGGGGGTCACGGCGGAGGGATCGGTGCCGAAGATGGCCGAGAAGTCGTCCGACCAGCGCTTGAGGCTCTCCAGGTCGCCCGATTCCAGGCCGAGCAGGCGGGCGATGACCCGGGCCGGGAGCGGAAAGGCGAAGTCGGCGATCACATCGAAGCGCCCCTGCTCCGGCAGCCGGTCCAGCAGCCCATCGACCAGCGTCTCGACGGCCGGCCGCAGGTTGTCCACGGCCCGTGGGGTGAACACCTTGGCCACCAGGCCGCGCAGCCGATGGTGCCGTTCCGGGTCCGTGATGTTCATCTGGGCCCCGATCACCTCGAAGAGGCGCTGCAGCTCGGGGCAGCCCGCTCGCTCACCCATCCCGCCGGCACGATCGGAGCGCAGCCGCGGGTCCTGGGTGGCTGCCACCACATCGTCGTAGCGGGTCAGCACCCAGGCCCCGAACGGTTCATGCCAGTGGACCGGGTCGGTCCGCCGCAACGCGGCGTAGGTCGGGTAGGGATCGACCAGCATCGCGGGGCTGAACCGGGCTGTCGTCATGGTCGGGAAGAAGGCCAACAATCATGATTTCATTCTATGACTGTGGAATACACTGGACTTCTTCGTCTCAGTTGTCCAGTCAGTTGATGGTGGGATGAGATTAAGTACTGATAATGCCTATTGGCTCAGCGTTCTGTCTGTCCAGGCAAAAGATCGGCTCAGCCGAGACCATGCCTCTATAACTCAGTATCCTCGCTAACTGAGATCATCTCTTGCACCATCCGTCATCCATGCCACATGATGGAGACTTTGCCAGGGACTGTCTTGTTCTAGTTAGTCCAGTCTGGTACACTTGCGTGCTGAGGCTACCTGTCTGGTTCGCATATTGCGCCTGCTGCGAATATGCCTAGGATGAAACATCTATCATCCTGCCTAGATTGTATTGCATTTCCCGGCCTCTTATCGCATCCAGTATGCCAATCTCAGCAAGTTGCAACTCAGCTTGTCTATGTCCTCTGATATCCAGCTAGTGATCCTCACCATTTCTTTGCATGGACTAAGTGGATATAGAGACTCGGTAAATGACAGCAGCTTCATATCGATATACTTAATGCATAATGATTGAGATATTGACGAACCTATTGATCGTCAGTCAGCAGTGTCCAGATAGGCCTGATTCGAGTCTGACAGCCTCTGCATCGAAAGACTATATAGATTATTCTGCAAGTATGCATATCTGCAATTACCTGCTCAAGTGGCCAGGCGGTTTGCGGTGCCTGAATTGTTTATAGATCTATGCACAAATCATGCTGGCAGCAATGGGTCTGATAGCGCATTATGCCTAGATGTGCAGGATCATGTCAAAGTCAATATACCTTAGCATAAACTCAGCAAAGAGTCTTAGCGACGCTCCTTCTTCTTAGGCCTATGCTTGCTGGAATGAAGAGTAATCGAAATGATGCTTGACTAAGCTAGATCGCTTAAATCTGATTAGATACGCAAGTTATTACACTCTAATTGAAAGCATCTCTGATTCCGCCCCTGACTCGCTTTCGGGTTCCATTGTCAATGATGTCGTATTGTTTGTCTAAAAAGCTTCGTGGCTGCGTGTTGAGCACATGCATTTCTGATTAAGTGATTCTGTCAGCCAATTTCTTCTTGAGCAGCAAATGACAGTTATAATCTATAATCAGGAGTTCTGATTCTTAGCCAGTTAAATGTTGGACATCATCGACCGGTTAAATTCAAGTATAGGGGAACCATGGCCAACAAGTCTTTTGGTAAAGATATAGCGATGAGGGTATAGGGAAAGCCCGACTTTCTGTCAAATCGAATCAAGCAAGTTCAGTATTCAGGAATTCAACAATGACTATGTATGATGGCAACCTCTTTTCCTCAATGAAGTTTACGATTATTTCAATCAGGTCTGATCTTGATTTGCCATTGGCTTCCAATTCGTTTTTGATAACCCGATAAAATTCCTTGCCATTGCCAGTAGTGACTGAGCCCTGCTCAAGTCTATAGCTATCTATGACACCTCGAAGACTTGTCTTGTGGAAAATGTAATCATTAAGAAGTCGATATAATGCTGTGTCCAGATTAACTACAAGATTGCTAAAGATATACTTTTCAAGGCTTTCCATGGGGATGAAAGATATTGGCATTGAAAACGAATAATTTAACTTGTTAATATGGCCTGGAACGCTTTGCTTGATATCCTCATCGAGAACAATAACTACCTTGGTCCGCGACGGAAGGAGATTGCTAGAGACAACATCGTTTGCTAACTTGAGAACATTTGTCCAGCCACCACAGGGCATGACGTGAACCATCTTGTTGCCTAATAACCGGTTTTCTCTAAGGATTCGATCGACAATGGTTTTGGCTAAATCATCTTCTACTAGAATTACAGTATCATATCCTTGATGGTCATAAAGCATCTTTGTCGCATAGGCTGGATAGCATGGATTTAGGATTTCGGCTTGACCATCGTGAAACTTCTCGATGAAAAAGATATTCTTAGGTTCAACAATTGATATCAGCTCTAATGAGTGTGTGGAAAAGTAGACCGCCATATTGTAACGTTCTGATAGATCCTTCAGCAATGTTACAAGTCTTTTTAGCGATGACGGATGAAGTGCTAGTTCAATCTCGTCGAGTAACAGGAGGTATGGGATTTGTATATTTGTTCTGTCTTTTACTCGCAGCCAGAGCGAATACAGTATCGTTAGCAAGAGGTTTTCGCCTGTGGAAAACTGTAAAGATGCAATAGGTTGACCCGAAATCATATTAAAAAACGTGGGTCGCGCCATTCCGTCGGGATCGCGGCCAGCACGACCAACTCTATCAATATAGCTTAAACTCTTGAATACTGTAGCATCATTGTGCAAGATAACTCCCATATTCTTGGCAATGAACTCATCTGCTGGCCTAAAGCGATTGCTGGCCACGAGCTCCTGCAAATCGAAATGATCATCGTTGTCGCGAAATCTGTTTCCGTAAAATACACTGCCTTCAAAAAAGCCTTTCAGCTGCAATGCTCCGTTACGTTTCCATTGTCGACTTTCGTAAGTCCACCTTTTGCTCTTGCCACAGAAGTGAAACTCGACTGAGCAACTTGCGTGTTTTGGCTTGCCGAATAGCCTCCAGGGGGCGTTGTAAAATGCAAGCGAAGCTGCAGATATCAGGGTCGTCTTTCCAGATCCATTCTCCCCAGTTATTGCGTAAATACCCTTCTCGACAGGAAGAGTCAGGTTCAAATCTCTAATTGACTTTAGATTTCTGATCTGCAGGCAAATTGTTGTCATTTCTTTCGTGCGTGGATGGTGCACTGCGGTCGATCTAAGCTAGCTTAGGCCTAGGATGTTCTTCGAAGGTCTACTGCAACTGGCTCCTGCGATCTGGATATTACTCGAGCCATGAGGTTATTGTTATAGGCTGATCGAAAAGGATAACACGCTAGTACGCCTAGACCAGTTTCTTCGAAATCCTAAGTCTGGTTCTTTGGAGTGTGATCCCAATGTGACCTCTGCTACAACCTGTATTCGTACTGTTGCAACGGTAGTTCAATTTTGCGCCGATTCCCCGTCAACCCTTTGGCCTCTGCCACAACAAGACCTGCCTCTTAAGGAGTCCTCAAGTCTCCAGAAGCATTTTCGAGAGATTGGGCAGTCCAGCCCCCTGGTGGTAGCGGTCCCGTTGCAGGTCGGTGCAGTGCTCCAGCAGGATCCGCTTCACCCGGTCGGGATAGCCGATGAATTCGGTGCGTACCGACAGGAACCCGGCCAGCAGTCCGGAGATGTGGGGCGCCGCCATGCTGGTGCCGGAAAGGGCCACGTAGAGCTCATCGAGGCTCTTGCCCTTGTCGCGGCTGGGGGTGCGTTTGGGGTCGCTGCTGCTACGGCACGACAGGATCTTCTCTCCGGGGGCCACCACGTCGGGCTTGAGGCGGCCATCGGCGGTGGGGCCCCGCGAGGAGAAGTAGGAGGTGCCGTAGCGGTGAGGCAGGGTCGGGTGCACCGACCCCACCGCGATCGCCTCATCCAGGTTGGCCGGATCGCCGATCGACAGATCAAACGAGCGGGTGGCACTGAAGCCGTCCACCACGATGTCGCCGCTGCCCTCGTTGCCCGCCGCCAGCACCACCAGCACCCCCTGGCGCACCAGCCGCAGCAGGGAGGCGCACAGGGGTGAATCGCCGCAGCCGAAGCTGGCCGGATCGAACGGTCCCCCCAGGCTCAGGTTCACCCCCTGGATCGTCAGGCGCCGGCCGTCCTGGTTCTGCTTCCAGATGTGGTCGATCGCCTTGATGATCCAGGCGTCATAGCCGCCACCGTTGTCGGCCAGCACCTTGTAGCTGACGATCCGGGCCCGGGGGGCCATGGCCAGCAGGTCGGGGCCGCCCTCGCCGCCCACCGCCAGCAACCCGCCGGCGATGATCCCCGCCACATGGGTGCCGTGGCCGTTGGCGTCGTTGCCGCTGCCCTTCTGCACCGGCCCCCGTGCGGTGCAGTCCCATTCGGCAGCGATCGTTCCGTCCGGGGCGAAGGTCGCGTTGTGGAAGTGGGGGTGCTGCCGGTCGATGCCGGTGTCGAGCACGGCCCACGTGATGCCCTGGCCGCAGGCGTTGTAGCCCAGCTGGGCGGTGCGGGCCTGCACCGTGTGGATCGAATCCAATATCAACGCCTTCTTGCGGCTGTTGCTGAACATCCGGTACACCGCCGGCGTGGTGGCGCCGTACTGGCGGCTCATCGCCCCCGCCAGCGTCTCCACCTCGGCCCGGGTCAGGTTCACCGCCACGTAGCGATCCAGCTGATCCTCCAGAAACACCATCTCAGCGGTGATCGGACCCTGCAGCACATGCGCCCGGATCCACTTCAGCACCGACTCCCGCGCCTTCTGCAGTGAATCGCCCCCCTCCGGCGCCGCCGTCGATCGATCCGCCAGTTCGATCAGCACCGGCACCCGGGCGGTGGCCTCCACATCCAGCGCATCGGCCAGGCTGCGGGCCACCGTCATCGGACTCACGGGCTGGAAGCGGGAGCGGTCCAGTGCCGCCATCACCGTTTCCTGGGTCGACTGGCGCGACAGATAGCGGCTGGCGGAATGGGCCTTGCTGGGTGGCCACACCACCCCCATCACCCGTTCATCGACGATCTTCGGCTTACCGGCGGCGCTGTATTCGTCGGCCAGGCTCTGGTCGAGGCAGACGATGTCGCCGTCCTGGGCGATGTTCACCCAGCGCTTCACACCGGCCGGGATCGGCAGATTGTTACCGTGCCACTTCTGCAGCACGTCGGTCACCTGGGGCAGCCCCAGCGGTGAGCCGATCGTCACGTACAGGTCCACCTCCACCGCAGCGCCCAGCTCCATCAGCGCTTGGTAGGTCACCATGCTCCCCTGGCTGTGGCCGACCACCACGAAGGGGCCGCCGCCGGTGCTGACCCGCTCCTTCACCGTCTGCACCATCCGCTGGCGCTTCGTCGCGTTGAACAGGAAGTCGTTGACATCCGCCAGGAACGCCTGGGTGAACATCGCCGTCACCGGGCTCCACAGCCCCTTGGCCTCCACCGAGAGCGTCGCTGGGCCCCCCATCGGCGCCCCCCGCTGGGCCGCTGTCTGGGCGGCCGCCTCCAGCTGTGCCGTCAGCGCATCCACGAAGGCCTGCGACGCTTCCGGCGTATCGCTGCCCTGGATCGAGGCGGCCAGCAGCCCCTGCGCCTCCGGCTGCAGCGTTGCCCGGTCGTCACCGAGCGCCCGGGTGGAGAAGCCCGCCGTCTCCGGGTAGCGCTCCCGGTCGACCCAGTAGGCCATGCGGGTGCGCTCCCCCTGGTCGGCGCCGAACAGGGCCCGGTCCCACTCCGAGCGCAGCACCCCTTCCGGGGGCATGTTGGAGATCCCGTGGCAGTAGATCACCGTGCGGGCCTGTCCCCGACCGGCCGGGGTGCTGGCGCTGCCGGTGGCGGCGGCTCTCTTCGGAGCGGTCATGGTGGCGCGGAGAAGAAGGGATCCATCCCCCGACCTAGCCAGTCCGGACGCCGCCGGAGCACGGCCCGCCGCCGGTGTCATCGTTCTTGAGCCCGCCCCCGCCCATGCCCCCCCTCCTCACCGTTCTGGCCCTGGTCCTGCTGCTGGATCTGGTGCTGCTGGTGGTGCTGCTGCCCTCGCTGCTGATCCGCCTGCTTCTGGTTCCGTTGTTTCCGCGGGTCGTCTTCTGCGGCCCGGGCCGGCAGAAGACGCTGGCCCTCACCATCGACGACGGCCCCAGCCCCGGATCGGAGGCCCTGTTGGCCCTGCTGCGGGAGCTTGAGGTGCCGGCCACCTTCTTCCTGATCGGCACCCACCTGGAGTGCGATCCCCGCTTCCCCCGCCGGGCCCTGCAGCAGGGCCATGACCTCGGCAACCACCTCTGGATCGACGAGCCCTCCGCCTGCCTTCCGCCAGCGGAGTTCCAGAAGCAGCTGGTCGACACCGAACGGGTGATCGCCCGGGCCGCCGCCCCCGCCAAACTCCGCTGGCGCTGGTTTCGCCCCGGGCAGGTCTGGTTTCACCGGGCCATGCTCGACACCCTCGCGGCCCGCTCCTACCGCCTGGTGCTGGGTTCGATCTTTCCCTGGGACAACCTGCGGCCGCCCCAGTGGTTCGTGCGCCTGTTCGTGCGCCTCAATGCCCACCCCGGCGGCATCCTGGTGCTGCACGACACCCCGGACCCGAGCGGTCGCACCCTGGAGACCCTGCGCTTCCTCATCCCCGACCTGCGCCGGCGCGGTTACCGCTTCGTGCCCCTGGGGGAGCTGCTCGATCCGGCCCCCTGATCCGGTGCCCGCCGGTGGCTGTGGGGCCTACGATCCGGGCCGTCCGCCCCCTGGGGAATGCGCTTCAGCAGCCTGCTCACCCGGATCGGCGCCGTGCAGGACGGCAGCCCGCGGCACCTGGCGGGGGATCCGGAGATCACGGGCGCCGAAGCGCTGGATCGCGCCGGCCCCGGCCAGCTGGCCTTCCTTGAACCCGGCAACGCCCTGGCGGCCGCCCTGTCCGCCAGCGGCGCCGCCGCCCTGCTGCTGCCCCCCGACGAAGAAATCCAGCAGCTGGCCAGCGAGCGCGGCCTGGCCTGGGTGGCGCTCAAGGATCCCCGCCTCGGCTTCGCCCAGGCCCTCGCCGCCCTGCATCCCCCCACCCCGAAGCCCCCGGGGATCCACCCCAGCGCCGTGGTCGCCCCCAGCGCGACCGTGGCCGCCGATGTCCACGTGGGGGCCCATGGGGTGATCGGCGACGGCAGCGTCGTGGCCGCCGGCTGCGTGCTCCATCCCGGCGTCGTCCTGTATGAGGACGTGCAACTCGGTGAGGGCTGCGAGATCCACGCCAACGCCGTGCTCCACCCCGGCAGCCGCCTCGGTGCCGGCTGCGTGGTCCAGTCGCAGGCGGTGATCGGCGCCGAGGGCTTCGGCTTCGTGCCCACCGCTTCGGGCTGGGTGAAGATGCCCCAGACCGGCCGGGTGGTGCTCGAGGACGGTGTCGAGGTGGGCTGCGGCTCCACGATCGATCGCCCGTCCGTCGGCGAGACCCGCATCGGTGCCGGCAGCAAGATCGACAACCTCGTCCACGTCGGCCATGGCGTGGTGACGGGCAAGGGCTGTGCCCTGGCCGCCCAGGTGGGCATCGCCGGCGGCGCCGTGCTCGGCAACGGCGTCATCCTCGCCGGCCAGGTGGGTGTGGCCAACCGGGCCGTGATCGGCGACCGGGCCATCGCCTCCTCCAAGTCCGGCATCCACGGCGAGATCGCCGCCGGCGAGGTGGTCAGCGGCTACCCCGCCATCCCCAACCGGCTCTGGCTGCGCTGCTCCGCCGTCTTCAACAAGCTCCCCGAAATGGCCCGCACCCTGCGGCAGCTGCAGAAGTAGCCTCGCCTGCTGCCCGGGCCCCCTTCGCGATGACCAGCTACAGGATCACCCTGCTTGCGGGGGACGGCATCGGTCCGGAGATCACCGCGGTGGCCCGCACCCTGCTGGAGACGGTGAGCGCCCGCCACGGCTTCAGCCTTCAGTTCGATCCCCAGCCCGTCGGCGGTGCCGCCATCGATGCCACAGGCGTGCCCCTGCCGGAGAGCACCCTGGCCGCCTGCCGGGCCTCCGATGCGGTGCTGCTCGCCGCCATCGGCGCCCCCCGCTTCGATGCCCTGCCCCGGGAGCAGCGCCCCGAGAGCGGCCTGTTGGCCCTGCGCTCCGGCCTGGGGCTGTTCGCCAACCTGCGGCCCGTCAAGATCATCCCGGCCCTGGCCGGCGCCAGCAGCCTGCGCCCCGAGGTGATCGAGGGGGTAGATCTCCTGGTGGTGCGCGAACTCATCGGCGGCATCTACTTCGGCACCCCCAAGGGGCGCATCGAGGTGGATGGCGGCGTGCGCGCGTTCAACACCATGGTCTACAGCGACCACGAGGTCGACCGGATCGCCCGGGTGGGCTTCCGCCTGGCGGCGGCTCGCCGCGGCCGGCTCTGCTCGGTCGACAAGGCCAACGTGCTCGATGTGAGCCAGCTGTGGCGCGACCGGGTGGAGGCGATCCACGCCGAGTTCCCCGAGGTTGAACTCAGCCACATGTACGTCGACAACGCCGCCATGCAGCTGGTGCGCGAGCCGCGTCAGTTCGATGTGCTGCTCACCAGCAACCTCTTCGGCGACATCCTCTCGGATGAGGCCGCCATGCTCACCGGCTCGATCGGCATGCTCCCCTCGGCCTCCCTGGGCTCCGAGGGTCCGGGCCTGTTCGAGCCGGTGCACGGCTCCGCCCCCGACATCGCCGGCCAGGACAAGGCCAACCCCATCGCCATGGTGCTGTCGGCCGCCATGCTGCTGCGGGTGGGCCTGCAGCAGGAGGCCGCCGCCGCCGACCTGGAGACCGCCGTCGACCGGGTGCTGGCCGCCGGCTACCGCACCGGCGACCTGCTGATGACGGAAGGCTGCACCCGGGTGGGCTGCCAGGCGATGGGGGAGCAACTGCTGGCCGCCCTGCCCGGCTGAACGCCCCCCCCAGGTGAAGGTCGCGGGGGGCGCGGACCGGCGACCTGCCAAACTCACACCCTCTGAACCCCCTTGCGTCGATGTCGAAGCGTCACCCGGTCGTGGCTGTCACCGGTTCCTCGGGAGCGGGAACCAGCACCGTCAAACGGGCCTTCGAGCACATCTTCTCCCGCGAGGGCATCATCCCGGCGGTGGTGGAAGGCGACAGCTTCCACCGCTTCGAGCGGGGCCCGATGAAGCAGGCGATGGCCGAGGCCCAGTCCCGCGGTGAGAACTTCTCCCACTTCGGCCCCGAGGCCAACATCTTCGACAAGCTCGAGGAGCTGTTCCGCACCTACAGCGAAACGGGCAGCGGCGACCGCCGCTACTACCTCCACTCGGTGGAGGAGGCGGCCGAGCACAACGCCCGCCTGGGCACCGACCTGGAGCCCGGCCAGTTCACCCCCTGGGAACCCATCCCCTCCGGCACCCAGCTCCTCTTCTATGAAGGTCTCCACGGTGGGGTGGTGGGCGACGGCTACGACGTGGCATCCCTGGTGGACCTGCTGATCGGCGTGGTGCCGATCGCCAACCTGGAGTGGATCCAGAAGATCTCCCGTGACAATGCCGAGCGGGGCTACTCGGCCGAAGCGATCGTGGACACGATCCTGCGCCGCATGCCCGACTACATCAACCACATCTGCCCCCAGTTCAGCCTCACCGACATCAACTTCCAGCGGGTGCCCACGGTGGACACCTCCAACCCGTTCATCTGCCGCAACATCCCGACCCCGGATGAGAGCTTTGTCATCATCCATTTCCGTAAGGGGGCCCGTGAGAAGTGGGGCATCGACTTCTCCTACCTGCTGCGCATGATCAACGGCTCCTTCATGTCGAGCCCCACCAGCATCGTGGTGAACGGCGGCAAGATGGGCTTCGCCATGGAGATCATCCTCACTCCGATCATCCATAAGATGATCGAGGAGCAGAAGAAACTCAGCTGAAGATCCACCGCTTGATCTTCCTTTCGGCCCTAAGATCCCCCGAAAGGAATCGGTGAATCCCATCACCGCCCAGCCCCCCACCATCCACCCGTCCGGACCCGGCACCCCCCCCTCCGGAAGCCCCTCGTTCCGGATCCGGGGGGGGGAGTCCTCGGCCTCTCCCTCGGCCGGCTCCCTGCGCCTCGACCGCATCAACAGCGCCGAGCTGCTGCGCTGCTCGCGCCGGGTCTACTTCCGTTTCCTCGAAGCCTGCCCCACCGCCCCCGAACCGCTGGGGGTGGTCCTGCTGGGCGCCGGCCCCCAGGGGAGGGTGGTGTTCGAGGTGCCCATCCTCCTGCCGGACGAGCAGTTCGTGCCGATGGAGCTGCTGCGTCCCCGGTCGGCCCGGGGCCGCAGCGCCCGCGGGGGAACCAGCCGCCCGCTGCCATGAGCCCCGACGCCCTGCTCGCCCCCACCGGCGCCCTGCCACTGCTGGCCCCCCTGGTGGCCCTGGTGGGTGCCTGCATCGGCAGCTTCCTCAACGTCGTCGTCTGGCGGCTGCCGCGGGAGGAGTCACTGGTGTTCCCCGGCAGCCACTGCCCCCGCTGCGGCGCCTCCCTGGCCTGGTTCGAGAACGTACCCCTGCTCAGCTGGCTGCTGTTGCGCGGCCGCTGCCGCCACTGCCAGGCGCCGATCGCGGTCCGTTACCCGCTGGTGGAGCTGCTCACAGCCGGCCTCTGGGTGGCCATGCTCTTCGCCCGCCCCGCGGCGATGGGCCCCGATCCCAGCCCCTGGCTGCTGCTGGCGGCGGGCTGGTTGCTGGCCAGCTGGCTGCTGCCCCTGGCCCTGATCGATCTGGACAGCCTCTGGCTGCCGGAACCGCTCTGCCGCTGGGGGGTGCTGCTCGGCCTGGCGGCCACCGCCGGCGTCGGGTTCCTGCAGGGGCCCGAGGTCGGCCGGGACCTGCTGTTCTCCCACCTGCTGGCGGTGGCCGCCGGCCTGCTGGGCTTCGAGGCCCTCAGCGCCCTGGCCGAGAAGGCCATGGGCCGGCCGGCCCTCGGACTGGGGGACGCCAAGCTGGCCGCCCTGATGGGCGCCTGGCTCGGACCCCTGGGCCTGGGTCTGGCCGTCAGCCTCTCGGTGCTCGGTGGTGCCGTGATCGGTGGTATCGCCCGCCTCAGCGGCCGTCTGGGCCGCCAGCAGCCCTTCCCCTTCGGCCCCTTCCTCGCCGCCGCCGCCCTGGCGGTCTGGATCGGCGGCCACGGCCCCTGGCTGCGCCTGTGGGGCATGGGTCTTTAATGGCCACTGGTCTCCGTTCCCCGTCGCCGCCGTCGCCCCATGTCCCTGTTCGACTGGTTCGCCGATCGCCGCAAGAACGCCCCCGCCGTTCGGGCCAGCAAGGGCCCTGAGGCCGACGAGGGGGATGGCCTCTGGAGCAAGTGCGCCGAATGCGGCCTGGTGGTCTACCGCAAGGATCTGATCGCCAATGCCAGTGTCTGCAAGGGTTGCGGCCACCACCACCGCATCGACAGCGCCGAGCGCATCCGCCTGATCGCCGATGAGGGCAGCTTCGAGCCCATCGATGCCGATCTGGCCCCCACCGACCCCCTGGCCTTCAAGGACCGCCGCAGCTACGCCGATCGGCTGCGGGACAGCCAGCGGGCCACGGGCCTGCGGGATGCGGTGGTCACCGGCCTTTGCCGTCTGGACGGCATGCCCCTGGCCCTGGGGGTGATGGACTTCCGCTTCATGGGCGGCTCCATGGGCTCGGTGGTGGGCGAGAAGCTCACCCGCCTGGTGGAGCTGGCCACCGCCCGCCGCTACCCGCTGCTGATCGTCTGCGCCTCCGGCGGCGCCCGCATGCAGGAGGGGATGCTGAGCCTGGTGCAGATGGCCAAGGTGTCCGGCGCCCTGCAGCGCCACCGCAGCGCCGAACTGCTCTACCTGCCCCTGCTCACCCATCCCACCACCGGTGGGGTCACCGCCAGCTTCGCCATGCTCGGCGACCTGATCCTGGCCGAGCCCAAGGCGATGATCGCCTTCGCCGGCCGCCGGGTGATCGAGCAGACCCTGGGCGAGAAGCTGCCCGAGGGCTTCCAGACCGCCGAATACCTCCAGGACCACGGCTTCGTCGACACGATCGTGCCCAGACCCGAGCTGCGCGGCACCCTGGCCACCCTGCTGCGGTTGCACGGCAGCCTGCGGCCGGCCGTGTCCGTGGTGCCATGAGCCGTGTCATGAGAGGTGTCCGCGCCCCTCTCGCCGCCGGCCTGCTGGCGGTGCTGCTGCTGCTGGGCTGCTGGCTGGTGGCTCCCGCCGCCGCCGTTGCCGGCCCGGTCGACTGGCAGGAGGTGGAGGCCGGCCCTGAGGGCCGCCAGTGGTGGGACTCCGGCAGCCTCCGCTTCGATCGCGAGGGGCGCCTTTCTGTGCTGAGCCGCTTCCAGCCCGCCGCCGCCGCCGATGCGCCCGAGGATGCCCGTCCCCCCGTCGGCCAGCTGTATGTGATGCAGCTCGACTGCGACGAGGAGCTCTACCGCGACACCGCCGTCAACGGCCTCCCCCGCTGGGGCGCCCCCTGGGAAGCCGCCGCCGGCGACAACCTCACGATCCGGGTGCTCCACGCCGCCTGCGCCGCCGCCCGCCGTCCCCAGGAGAGCGATGCGACGGCCTGAGGCGCCCCTGCGGGTCGCCGTCGCCGGCCTCGGCTTCGGCGAGAAGGTGATCCTGGCGGCCCTGCGGGACGCCCCGGGCACCGAGCCGGTGGCCCTCTGGCACCCCCGCCCGGAGCGGGCCGCCGCCGCGGGCCAGGCGGCGGAGCTGCCCGCCTTCGACGATTTCGCGGCCCTCCTGGCCGATCCCGCCGTCGAGGCGGTGGTGATCGCCACGCCGCCGGAGCCCCGTTTCGCCCTGGCCCGCGCCGCCCTGGAGGCGGGCAAGCACCTGTTCCTGGAGAAGCCGGTGGCCCTCAACGCCGGCCAGGTGGAGGAGCTGCAGCGCCTCGCCATGGCGCGGGGCCTGGTGGTGGCGGTCGACTTCGAATACCGGGCCGTGCCCCATGTGCAGCAACTGGCCGCCCTGCTCGAGGCGGGGGTGTTGGGGGATCCCTGGCTGGTGACGTTCGACTGGCTGATGTCCAGCCGCGTCGATCCCCGTCGCCCCTGGAGCTGGTATTCCCAGGCGGCCGCCGGCGGCGGTGTGCTCGGCGCCCTCGGCACCCACGCCTTCGACACCCTCCACTGGCTGATCGGCCCCAGCCGGGGCCTCACGGCCCGGCTCAGCACCGCCATCGGCGAACGCCCCATGCCGGGTTCCGGCGCCATGGGCGTGGTGGATGCCGAGGACAGCGCCCTGATCCAGCTCGACCTCGAGGACCGGCGCGGCCGCCCCGTGCCCGCCCAGCTCGCCCTGTCCTCGGTGGCACGGGCGGGACGGGGCTACTGGATCGAGCTCTACGGCAGTGAGGCCACCCTGGTGCTGGGCTCCAGCAACCAGGCCGACTACGTGCATGGCATGCAGCTGTGGATGGCCCGCCCCGGGGAGGCCCTGCGGCCCGTGGCAGCCGATCCGGCGCTGGCCTACGGCCGCACCTGGGAGGACGGCCGCATCGCCCCGGTGCGGCGACTGCTGAGCTGGTGGTCACAGGCGGTGCGGGAGCGCCGGCCGATGCTGCCGGGGCTGGCCGAGGCGGTGGCCAGCCAGCGGTGCTGCGACTGGGCCCGCCAGGGAGCAGGAACCCTGGAGGGCATCCCCTAGACTCCCCGGCAGACCCGGCGGGACGACCCCGCCAGCCGTCCTTCGACCACGGTTCTCCACAACCGTACCCACCCCAATACCGCGAGATTTCCCATGGCGCTCGTACCGCTTCGCCTGCTGCTGGATCACGCCGCAGAAAACGGCTACGGCATTCCTGCCTTCAACGTCAACAACCTGGAGCAGGTGCAGTCGATCATGGAGGCTGCCTACGAAACCGACAGCCCGGTGATCCTGCAGGCCTCCCGTGGCGCCCGCCAGTACGCCGGCGAAAGCTTTCTGCGCCACCTGATCCTGGCCGCGGTCGAAACCTATCCCGACATCCCGGTGGTGATGCACCAGGACCACGGCAACAGCCCCGCCACCTGCTACGGCGCCGCCGCCAACGGCTTCACCTCGGTGATGATGGACGGCTCCCTCGAGGCCGACGCCAAGACCCCCGCCAGCTACGACTACAACGTGGCCGTCACCAAGGAAGTGGTGGATGTGGCCCACGCCATCGGCGTGAGCGTGGAAGGCGAACTGGGTTGCCTGGGTTCCCTGGAGACCGGCAAAGGTGAGGCCGAGGACGGCCATGGTTTCGAGGGCTCCCTCGACCATTCCCAGCTGCTCACCGACCCCGCCGAGGCCGCCGACTTCGTCGCCAAGACCAAGGTCGACGCCCTGGCCATCGCCATCGGCACCAGCCACGGCGCCTACAAGTTCACCCGCAAGCCCACCGGTGAGGTGCTGGCCATCTCCCGGATCGCCGAGATCCACAAGGCCATCCCCAACACCCACCTGGTGATGCACGGCTCCAGCTCCGTTCCCCAGGAATGGCTGGACATGATCAACAAGTACGGCGGCGCCATCCCCGAGACCTACGGCGTCCCCGTCGAGGAGATCCAGGAAGGCATCCGCAACGGCGTGCGCAAGATCAACATCGACACCGACAACCGCCTCGCCTTCACCGCCGCCGTCCGGGAAGCCGCCGCCAAGGACCCCGCCAACTTCGACCCCCGCCACTTCAACAAGCCCGCCCGGGCCTACATGAAGAAGGTCTGCCTCGATCGCTACCAGCAGTTCTGGTGTGCCGGCAACGCCAGCAAGATCAAGCAGCGCGACATCAACTACTACGCCACCCTCTACGCCAAGGGTGCCCTGGATCCCAAGACCGCCGTGGCCGCCTGATCGGCGTCCCACCAGCGATCCAGCCACGATCCTTTGGGGGCCCACGGGCCCCCTTTTTCATGGCCGGCCGTCCCCTTGATGGTCGACCTGCCGCCCCTGCCGGTTTGCTCAGGGCAGCGGCAGGGGCAGGGGCGTGCCGTCGGGCAGCGGCGGTTGATCGGACGCCGCCTCTTTGGCGGTGGGGGCCACGTCCACCAGCCGCTCCAGGGCCCGGCGCAGGCTGCGCTCCATCACGAAGCGGCGGCCGTCGGTGACCACCACCCGCACCAGCGTGGGCAGGTCGTTGCTCTTCGACTGCAGGTAGATCGGCTCCACGTACAGCAGGCCCTCGCCCACCGGCAGTACCAGCAGGTTGCCGCGGAACAGCCGCGAGCCGAGCCGGTTCCAGAGGCCGAACTGGAAGCTGATCGTCGGGTCCTGGTCGATCAGGGCCGTGATCTGCTGGGGGCCGAGCAGCAGCCGCTGCTGGGGGAAGCGCACCAGCATCAGTTCCCCGTAGTGGGGCGGATCGTTGCGGGCCGCCAGCCAGCCCACCAGGTTGGATCGCTTCAGCGGGGTGAAGGGCAGCAGCAGCACGAACTCGGAGCGCTGCTGGCCTGGAAGCTGCAGGGTCAGGTGGTACGGCGACACCGGCACCGTGCTTTCGCCATAGATCTCGGTGGGCACCGACCAGACGTCGTCGCCGTTGTAGAAGGTGCGCACGTCGGTGACGTGATAGCGCAGCAGCCGCTCCGCCTGGATGTCGAACTGACTCTTGGGCACCCGGATATGGGCCAGAAGGGCCCGGGGCATCGCCGAGAGCGGTCGGAACAGCTCCGGGAAGGCGCGCACCCAGGTGCGCAGCACCGGATCGCGGGCGTCGTTGACGTAGAACCAGAGCCGGCCGTCGTGGGCATCCACCACCGCCTTCACCGGGTTGCGGAAGTAGCGCAGACCCTGGGGGTTGGGATCGCTGTAGGGGTAGGAGCGGCTGGTGGTGAACCCGTCCAGGAGCCAGTACTGGTGCTGCTCCGGCCGGAAACCCTCACTGCCGGCCACCCGGGCGGTGACCAGGTAAGGCTGGCTTTCGAAGCGCAGGAACGGTGCCAGGGCCGTCAGGCGGTTGTTCACCTGGCGCCGCAGCAGCAGCAGGGAGCGGTCGGTGAAGGAGCCGGTGAACAGCAGCCGCGGTTCCCGCAGGTAGACCGCGGCTCCCAGCCGGTTCAGGGGTGAGGCCAGGGAGATGCCCCGGGTGCCGGTGTAGTGGGTGTAGACGTTCAGTTCCCCCTCCGGATAGGAGAACTCCTTCACCTTGGTGGGGGCGATGGCGTAGGGGGAGGGCCCGGAGGCGAAGTAGAGGCTCGGGCTGCCCACCGGCAGCGCCGCCCGGGCCTCCTTGTCGGTGATGCCCAGCTCGGGGATGCCCTGCACCCGGCCGCTGCTGCCCAGGTCCTTGACGAAGAACAGGGGCAAGCCGTCGGAGCCGAAGGCATTCACTGGCGAGACGGTGAAGCCGTGGCCATTGGTGAACACCAGATGGCGGTTCAGCCAGGTGCGCGACCCGGGTGGCAGGGCGCTGCTGTCCAGCTCCCGGGCCGAGATCAGCACCAGCTGGGATCCCTCTGTGGCGTTTCGGCCCTGGAGTGGATAGCGATCCACCGCCGCCGAAGGGAAGGAGTAGTACAGCCGCAACTGCTGCAGCTGGCGGTTGGCGGCCAGCAGGGGCTGGCTGTCCCAGAGGCGGATGTTGGCCAGGGTGCCGGGGGCCTTGGCCAGATCCGCCTTCGTCAGGCTCTGGCGGGGTTCGAGCCGCAGCGTACGGACATGCTCCAGGCCGAAGGCGCGGCGGGTCGCCCGGATGCTGCGCTCCAGGTAGGGGGTTTCCACCGCCAGCTCCCGGGGCTGCACCCAGAAGCGCTGGGCCAGCGGCGCCAGCACCCACTCGCTGATGGGCACCAGCACGGCCGTGCCGGCCAGGGGAATCAGGGCGCCGCGGCGCAGCCATCCCCGGGGCAGGGGCACCAGCAGGGCGAGGGCCGTGAGCAGCAGCAGCACCGCGAACAGCAGCCGCAGGGGCAGGCGCACGTGCAGATCCACATAGCCCGCCCCCGACGCCACGCCACTGCCCTGGACCATCAGATCGAAAGGCGCCAGGGCATTGCTGAGGGCCATCACGACGGCCAGAGCCGCCACCTGGGGCTGCAGCACCCGCTGCTGGGCCTTGCTGAGGCCGTCGAAGCGCAGATCGCTCAGGCTTCGTCCCTTGCCGATGGTCAGCAGCAGGCAGGCCGCCAGCCCCACCAGCCCCTGGGCCAGCAGCACGCTCAGCAGCAGCCGTAGGGCCGGCAGGCGCAGCACCGTGAAGGAAAGGTCGAAGCCCGTGAGGGGATCCCCTTCGCCGAAGGGGGTGGCCAGCAGGGCCGGCAGCCAGAGGCTCCAGCCCCGGGCCACCGCCGTGGCCGATCCAGCCAGGGCGGCCGCGAGGGTAATCCGCAGGGTGGTGAGGGGCCAGAGCAGCAGCGGCAGCAGCAGGCCCCCCGCCAGGCCCGCCACCAGCAGGGGCGGCAGATCGCGGAGCACGGAGAACCCGGTGATCACGTCGCCGTTGAAGGGGTTGGCGATCAGTCCCCGGGCCTGAACCATCAGGTAGCTCAGGCCACCGGCCAGCAGCAGCACCAGGGCGATCAGCACCGCCACCAGGGCGCCGTTGCCCAGCCGCAGCAGGGGCACGCCCGGCCGGGCCGCCTCGGGCCCCTGCTCCCTGAGCCGCCAGCAGCGCTGCAACTGGGCCAGCTGCAGGGCCGAGCCGAGGCCGAAGACCGCCGCGAAGGCGGAGATCTGCAGCATCCAGCGGCGCAGCAGGATCTGCTGGAAGTCGAACTGGCTGAACCAGAGCCATTCGATGGCCAGCCGGGCCCCTGCCCAGAGGGCCAGCAGCAGCCCGAAGGCGACGGCCAGGCCGACGGCGAGGTGGGGCCTCCGGCGGGACGGCAGAGGGGTGGGAATGGGCACAAGCGGAGCGTAGGCAGAACCCTGCGGGCGACAAGGGGCCTATACCCGATCCCGAAGGTCGGCTTTGCCGGCAGGGCCCGGACACCACTGTTAGCGTGTCTGCCAGTGACCGGGATTCCCTTGACCGCCACCCTTTCCCGCTCCACCTTCACGGGCCTGCGCTGCAAGGAATGCGGTCATCCCTACGAGGCCAGCGCCCGCCACGTCTGTGAGGACGTCTGCTTCGGCCCCCTCGAGGTGGTCTACGACTACGACGCCATCCGCAGCCGCGTCAGCCGCGCCACCATCGAGGCCGGCCCCACCTCGATCTGGCGTTACCGGGAATTCCTGCCCGTCGAAGGCGACCCCATCGACGTGGGCACCGGCTTCACCCCCCTGCTGAAGGCGGATCGCCTCGCCCGGCGTCTCGGCCTCTCCTCCCTCTACATCAAGAACGACGGCGTCAACATGCCGACGCTGTCCTTCAAGGACCGCGTCGTCTCGGTGGCCCTCACCCGGGCCCGGGAACTGGGCTTCACCACGGTCAGCTGTGCCTCCACCGGCAACCTGGCCAACTCCACCGCCGCCATCGCCGCCCACGCCGGCCTGGAGTGCTGCGTCTTCATCCCCAGTGATCTGGAGCTGGGCAAGGTGCTCGGCACCCTCGTCTACAACCCCACCCTGATGGCGGTGAAGGGCAACTACGACCAGGTCAACCGGCTCTGCTCCGAGGTGGCCAACACCTACGGCTGGGGCTTCGTCAACATCAACCTGCGCCCCTACTACTCCGAAGGCTCCAAGACCCTCGGCTACGAGGTGATCGAGCAGCTCGGCTGGCAGCTTCCCGACCACATCGTGGCCCCCCTGGCCTCCGGCTCCCTGTTCACCAAGATCCGCAAGGGCTTCGACGAATTCATCAAGGTGGGCCTCGTCGACGAAAAGCCGGTGCGCTTCAGCGGCGCCCAGGCGGAGGGCTGCTCCCCCATCGCCCAGGCCTTCGCCGCCGGCCGCGATTTCATCACCCCGGTGAAGCCGAACACCATCGCCAAGTCGATCGCCATCGGCAACCCGGCCGATGGCCCCTACGCCATCGACATCGCCAACCGCACCGGCGGCAGCATCGCCGCCGTCACCGATGAGGAGATCATCGACGGCATCAAGCTGCTGGCCGAGATGGAGGGTGTGTTCACCGAAACCGCCGGGGGCACCACCATCGCCGTGCTCAAGAAGCTGGTGGAGCAGGGCAAGATCGACCCCTCCGAAACCACCGTCGCCTACATCACCGGCAACGGCCTCAAGACCACCGAGGCGATCGCCTCCTCCATCGGGGCCCCGTACACCATCGAGCCCCAGCTGGCCAGCTTCCACGAAGCCTGGGAGCGCTCCCAGGCCTCCCCTGGCGGCGCCGCCCCCCGGGCCTGATCGCCGCCCGATCGCTGCACCCCGTTTCTCCTTTCCCTGTCCCACCGACCCATTCCATGGCCATCCAGGTTCTGATCCCCACCCCCCTGCAGAAGTTCACCAACGACGAGGCCAGCGTCAGCCTGGAGGCCACCAGCATCGACGGACTGCTCCAGGCCCTCGAAGGCCGTTACCCCGGCATCCAGGCGCGCCTGTGCGATGAGAACGGCAAGCTGCGCCGCTTCCTCAACCTCTACGTGAACAGCGAGGACATCCGCTTTCTCGAGAACCAGGCCACCGTCCTCAGCGATGGCGATGAGGTGAGCATCGTGCCGGCCGTCGCCGGCGGCTGAACGCGCCCCCCCTGCTGGAGAGCGCCCCTCTGCCGGGAGAGCGCCAACGACGCAAAGAAATCCATAAGATCTGTTAACGATTGCAACCTGATCCCATGGGGCAGATCCAAGCGTCCAGGCCCCCCAGCCCCGCCGCCATCGCCGGGGGCCACGACTGGCACGCTGAAACCCTGCTGTTCGACTATCGCCAGGCCGCCAATCCGATCCGTCCCGGTCTCACCGAGCCGATTCCGGAGGGCCGCTGGGGCCCCGATCTGCACGCCACGGGTCCGACGGCGGTGCTTCCCCTCGACCTCAGCGCCCGCCTTGGCTGCCCCTCCCCCGCCACCAGTCCGGCCCTGAGCGCCAATTTCGTGCGGATCCTCCGTGGCGAATCCATCGGGGTGGCCGCCAACGCCACCAGCTCCCTCTTCTATGTGTACCGGGGCTCTGGCCGCTGCCACTGCCCCTCCGGTGCCGGGGATGAACCCCTCCACCTGGCCTGGGGCCGCGGAGATCTGTTCGTCCTGCCGGCCGGACTGGAGCCTCGCTTGGAAGCCTCCGAGGAGAGCGTCCTTTACTGGATCCACGACGGTCCCCTGCTCACCTTCCTCGGGGTGCGGGCCGAATCCCCCCGTTTCGCCCCCAGCCACTACCCGGCCGCCTGGCTCGATGAGGAGCTGGCAGCGCTGGCGGCGGATCCCAGCAGCGCCCGCAGCAATCGCCTCAGCCTGCTGATGGCCAACCGTGCCCTGCCGGCGAGCCGCACCGTGACCCACACCCTCTGGGCCATGTACGGACTGGTGCCGGCCGGCGCGGTTCAGCCCCCCCATCGGCACCAGTCCGTCGCCCTCGACCTGGTGATCGACTGCCAGCCTGGCTGCGCCACCCTCTCCGGTCCCGACCTCAATCCCGACGGCACGATCCGCAACCCTCTGCGGATGGAATGGGAGCCGGGCGCCGCCTTCGTGACGCCGCCTGGCCACTGGCATTCCCATGTCAATGAGAGCGGCCATCCGGCCCGGCTGCTGCCGATTCAGGACGCAGGGCTACACACCTACCTGCGCAGCCTGGACATCCGCTTTGCCTCCGGCCTGGGCGGCGAGGGCTGAACCTCCCTTGGCCTCATGGGCCTCCACCAGGGCCCGGAAGCTGTCGCCGTCGATGGTTTCCAGCTCGATCAGCTGGTTCACCAGCTCATCGATCAGCTCGCGGCGGGGGGTGAGCACCGCGACGGCCTTCTCCAGGGCCTCGAAGGCCAGCTGGCGCACCTGTTCGTCGATGCGGTTGCCGGTGCGGACCGACGTGTGGGGGCTGGAGCGGATCCAGTCGCGGCCGAGGAACACCTCTTCCCCGTCCTCCTCGAGGGCCAGGGGGCCGAGGCTGGAGAACCCGTAGCGCAGCACCATGTCCCGGCAGATGCGGCGCACCAGCTGCAGATCGCTGCTGGCCCCCTGGGTCACCTCGCTGGCGCCGAATACCACCATTTCGGCGGCCCGGCCGCCGAGGGCGACCACCAGCCGGGCCCGCAGGTAGGCCTTGCTGATCAGTCCGGAATCGATGATGTCTTCATCGGGCATGGTGCGGGCGAAGCCCCCCACCCCGCCGGCCCTGGGCAGCAGCGTCACCTTGTCCAGCCTGTCGGCGTGCGGCAGCAGGGTGGTCAGCAGGGCGTGGCCGATCTCGTGGTAGGCGATCAGTCGCTTCTTGGCGCTGTCCTGCAGCGGGGCGGCGGCCAGCCCCATGGTGATGCGCTCAAGGGCATCGCCGATGGCCTGGTCATCCACCTGGCTCTTCTGGCGCCGGGCCGTGAGGATGGCCGCCTCATTGAGGAGGTTGGCCAGGTCGGCACCGGAGAAGCCGGGGGTGCGGCGGGCCCAGTCGGCGAGGGAGACCTCCTCGGCCAGGGGCCTGGTGCGGGCATGGACCGAAAGGATCTCCTCCCGGCCGGCCCGGTCCGGCAGGTCGACGCTGATGCGGCGATCGAAACGGCCGGGCCGCAGCAGGGCCGTGTCGAGCACGTCCAGGCGGTTGGTGGCGGCCAGCAGGATCACACCCGAGTTGTCCTCGAAGCCATCCATTTCAGTGAGCAGCTGGTTGAGGGTCTGCTCCCGTTCGTCGTTGCCGCCGCCGATCCCGGCCCCCCGCTGGCGGCCCACCGCATCGATCTCGTCAATGAAGATGATGCACGGCGCCTTGGCCTTGGCCTGGCGGAACAGATCCCGCACCCGGCTGGCCCCCACGCCGACGAACATCTCGACGAACTCGGTGGCGGCCATCGAGAAGAAGGGCACCCCGGCCTCACCGGCGATGGCGCGGGCCAGCAGGGTCTTGCCGGTGCCGGGCGGACCGACCAGCAGCACCCCCTTGGGGATCCGGGCGCCGATGGAGGTGAACCGTTCCGGCGTCCGCAGGAAGGTCACCACCTCCTGGAGCTCCTCCTTGGCCTCGGCGATGCCGGCCACGTCCTCGAAGCGCACCGTGATGGCCCCCTCCTCCTGCAGGCGGGGCTGGCTGCGGCCGAAGCCCATCGCCTTGTTGGCCACCTGGGCGGAGCGGCGCACCAGCAGCACCAGGCCGGCGATCAGGAGGGCCACCAGCAGGCCGTTGGTGACCAGGCCCGCCATGGCGTCGTCACGCCGCTCATCCCGCACCGTCAACGGCACCCTGGCCTGCTCGGCCGTGCGCAGCAGCTGCTGGTTGTCACTGAAGACCGCCACCTGGCGGCTGCTGCCGTCAGCGAAGGTGGCCGTCACCACGCGCTGGGCGGGGGCGAGCTCGAGGTTCTTGACCTGGCCGGACTCGATGTCCCGCAGCAGCTGGCTGTAGGAGGGCGGCGCGGAGCCATGGCCCCCCAGGCTGAAGCCGGGACGCACAGGAGGGGCAGGTTTGGATGCGGCAGGGGCCGAAGGTTTGGCGGACGCTCCCGCCTCGGTGCCTTGGGCGACCAGGGTCCCGGGCGCGGCCTGGGCGGCGGAGGTCTTGGCCGGCTCCGGAGGAGAACTGCTGCTCACAGGCCTGGCGTCCTTTTCAGGAGTTGCTTGTCGGAACTCGACTGTAGCGATTTGACGAAAGGCGAGTCGGCGAAGCAGGATCGTGGTTTGGCAGTGAGTTAGCGGGATGGCCGTTCCCAAGAAGAAAACCTCCAAGGGCAAGCGCAACCAGCGCCACGCCCACTGGAAGGCCAAGGCCGGTGTGGCGGCCCAGAAGGCCATGTCCCTCGGCAAGGCAGTCCTGAGCGGCCGCGCCCAGGGCTTCGTCTACCCGATCGCCGAAGAGGCTGAAGCCAGCGAAGAGAGCTGAATCGCCAGGGGGTGGGCGCGCCTGCGGCCGTCCAGGATCACCCCACCCTCCAGCGGAATCCCTGAACGGGTCGGCCCTGCTTCGATCGGATTGTCTGCCATTGCGCTGTTGCAGGCCTTCAGTAGTGGGTCCTGGTACAGGGAAGCCGGCAGTGAATGGAGCGTGGCCCGCACCAGGTCGTCCAACTGCCTGCCGTTGAGCCATCCGCCACCGGCCCGGCGCTGGCGGGCCTCCGCCTGGAACCGCCAGCGCCGGGGCAGACTCCAGCGTTCCGGACGCAGCAGCCAGAGGCCGTCACAGGCTTCCCAGAGCGCGTCGTAGGCGGCCAGTTGCTGGTCCCAGCGGGGCAGCCAGAGGCGCTCCGGCTCGCTCAGCTCCTCCACCCCAGCTCCGCTGCCCAGCTGCTTGCCCAGGGCCTGGGAGCCGAGGGCCCGACAGCCCATCAGCCAACCCTCGATCACCAGCGCCTCCGCGGGCTCCTCCCGCCAGCCATTTCGATCGCCGTCACCGCCGGCCAGGGTCTTGTCGAAGCGGGGCAGCCGCAGTGTCCCCCCGGCCCGCCAGGCGCCGAGAGCCTCCATCAGCAGCGATAGGTCGTGGCTGCCGGGTGGGACCCGGTTCACCCTGAAGGGATTCCCCGCCAGCAGCGCCCGGCGTTCGGCCGCCGGCAGGTAGAGGTCGTCGATCGAAGCCACCGTCAGCCGCAGGCCGCCGAGCGCGGCGAGCCGTTCCAGGGCGCGGCCCAGGCTGGTCTTGCCGGCGCCCACCGGCCCGTTCAGGGCCAGCAGGGGCCGCCGGCTCGCCATTCCGCCGCGCAGCCCACCCTCCAGCCGTCGCAGCATGGGCAGGGCCAGGTGCCGCAGCAGGCTGGGGTGCACCGGACCCAGGTCTCCAGCCTGGGCCAGCCGCCCGTCCCAGGCGTCCGCTGCGGGCTCCGCTGGCACCGTGGGCTCGGGTGGCACCGCCGGCTCAGGTTCCAATCTTGAAGGCCTCGAGCACGATGGCGTAGGTGGCGCCCATGCGGAGGTTGTCCACCAGCACCCAGGCCAGGGAGGGTTCGGCGCCCACCAGGCGGGTTCGCAGCCGCACCAGGGTCTCGATCGTCAGCAGCAGGCCGAACACGACCACCGGGCGGCCCCCCGGGGTGGTGAAGAGCAGCAGGCTGGTGAGGTTCTGACCGGCGAAGAAGCCCAGCAGCAGAGCCAGGGCGGCCAGGCTGGCCGCCCGCCAGCTGCGCCGCGCCACGCCGACCAGCCGGGTTCCCAATCGGCTCACCAGCCCCTGGAAACGGGTGCGCTGCACGGGGAGGCGGGTCATGGCGTGTCCAGCAGGCGCTCCAGCCACGACAGCGTCACCTGGCCTCCGGGGCAAGGTGGCCCGCGGCGCACGATGACCCTGTCCCCTGGGGCCTCCAGGCTCTCAACCACGGCCCGGGCGGCGCTGAAGCGGGCCGCTGGCTGCTCCCGTGTCGCCACGCTCAGGCAGACCAGACAGGGCAGCCCGGCGCCGGTGGCCGCCGCCAGCCCGGCCGGGGAGTCTTCGAGCACCAGGACGCCGCTCTCCGCTGGCCCCAGTCGCCCCAGCGCCAGCCGGTAGGCCTCTGGATCGGGCTTCTTGCGGGCGACGTCGTCGCCGCAGACCCAGAAGTCGAAGGCCCGGCCCAGGGCCGGTGGGGCGCCCTCCAGCAGAGCCTGCACCGCGCTGCGGCCGCTGGTGGTGACAATCCCCTGCCGCAGGCCTGCCGCCGCCGCGTCTGCCACCAGCCGGGCCACCCCGGGCCTCAGGGCCAGGCCGCCCTGGTGCACCAGCTCGGCATAGAACGCCTGCTTGCGACGCTGCAGTTCCTCCACCAGGCCCCGTTCCGGCGTGCGTCCCTCCTCCTGCCGCAGGAAAGCGGTGATCCGCTCGTGGCCGCCGCCCACCGCCAGCAACCGCCCGTAGGTGGGCCGGTCCCAGCGCCAGGGGAGTCCGGCGGCCTCGAAACTGCGGTTGAAGGCCACCCGGTGGCCCTCGAACTCCGTCTCGGCCAGGGTGCCGTCCACGTCCCAGAGCAGGGCCGACAGGGCCGGGGCCATCGGACGCCGCGCTTGTGTAGGGAGTCAGGCTAAGGGGTGCGCCCTGCCGCCCCGCCTTCCACAATGCGGGGGCCCCGCCTGCCCCTCGTTGCTCTCTGCCGTCGATGAGCGACGCTGGCTGCTGCCCTCCCCCCTCGGCGGTGACGGCCCCACCGAGGGGGGCGGCGCTTCGGATGCGGGCCTCCCCTGTGAGCTGCTGGCCCTGCTGCGGCGCCGCGGCCTGGTGACGGCGGAGGCGGTGCGCCGGCTGCTGGATCCGGAGGCGGCTCCTGATCCGGAGGCCCATTTCCCGGCCCTGGCGCTGGCGGTCGAGCGGCTGGTGCGCTGCTGCCAGGGGGCGGAGGCGGTGGCGATCTGCGGCGACTACGACGCCGATGGCATGACCAGCACCGCCCTGCTGGTGGGGGTTCTGCAGCGGCTCGGCGCCCGCCCCCGGGCCGCCATCCCCAGCCGCATGGACGACGGCTACGGCCTCAACGCCGCCATGGTGGAGCGGCTGGCGGCCGATGGGGTGCGGCTGCTGATCACGGTGGACAACGGCGTGGCCGCCATCGAGGCCCTGGAGCGCGCCGCGGCCCTGGAGGTGGAGGTGATCCTCACCGACCACCACACCCTGCCCCCCCAGCTGCCGCCGCACCTGGCCCTGCTGCACCCGGCCGTCACCCCGGAGGACTCCCCCTACCGGGGCCTGGCGGGGGTGGGGCTGGCCCATGTCCTGGCCACCGCCCTCTGCCGGCGACTGCGGCACCGCCACGGGCTGGAGATCGCCCTCAACCTCTTCTGCATCGGCACCATCGCCGACATGGCCCCCCTGGAGGGGGTCAACCGCCGCTGGCTGCTCGATGGTCTGCCCCTGCTGGGCCGCAGCCCCCTGCCCGGCCTGCAGGCCCTGCAGCAGCTGGCGGGGCTGGAGAAGCACCGGGTCGATGCCGAGGCGGTGGGCTTCCAGCTGGCCCCGCGCATCAACGCCGTCGGCCGGCTGGGGGACCCCCAGCTGGTGGTGGACCTGCTGACGACGGAGGATCCCGAAGAGGCCCTGGAACTGGCCCGCTCCTGCGAAGCCCTCAACCGCCAGCGGCGGGAACTCTGCAGTGCGATCGAGGCGGAGGCCCTGGCCCTGCTGGAGGCCGATGGTCCCCGCCGGCCCGCCTTCCTGCTGCTGGCCCAGGGCCACTGGCACCACGGTGTCATCGGCATCGTCGCCTCCCGGCTGGTGGAGCGCTTCGGCCGTCCCGTGGCCCTGCTGGCCGGTGAAGGGGGAGGCCGGCTGCGGGCGTCGGTGCGGGCCCCGAAAGGGTTCGCCGTCGATGCGGCCCTGACGGCCTGCGCCGAACTGCTGGAGCGCCACGGCGGCCACCCCGCTGCCGGCGGCTTCACGGTGCGGGCTGAGAACGTCACGGCGCTGCAGGAACGGCTCGACGCCCTGGCCAGCGGCTGGCTCGAGGCGGCGGGCGATGGCCGCACCGTGGAGCCCGAGGCCCTGCTGCGGCTCGAGCGCATCGACCGGGAGTTCTGGCGGCAGCTCCAGCGGCTGGCCCCCTTCGGCATCGGCCATCCCACTCCCCTGTTCTGGAGCAGCCGCTGCCAGGTGGTGGAGCAGAAGCTGCTGCGCGGCGGCCACCTGCAGCTGCAGCTGGCCCAGGGGGAGGCGCGGCTGCGGGCGATCGGCTGGCGCTGGCAGGGGCCCGACCAGTGGGCGGGCCCGGTGGATGTGGCCTACCGCCTGCGCCGCGATGACTGGCAGGGGGTGGAACGGTTCCAGCTGGAGCTGGAGGCGATCCGCTGCAGCGGCGGTGACACCGTGGTGCTCCAGCGCCGCGACCGCACCTACTGGTGCCGTCGCCAGGGGGACAGCCTGGTGATCCGCAACGCCGCCGGCGAGGAGCTGCGCTCCGCCATCCCCTCCGATGGCACAGGCCCCGCCGCCCTGGGGGATCCGCCCCACCCCTACGTTCAGGGGCTGATGCGGGAAGCGGCCATGGCCCTGGGGATGGTCGAAGGATGAGCCGCTCGCCGCTGGGCCCGGTGCGTTCCCTGGTGCTGCTGGCGCTGCTGGGGGCCGTGGTGGGCCTGGCCTGCTGGCCGCTCAATCGCATCGACCTGCTCCAGGATCACCTCCTCTCCACCCTGCCGGCGTTCAGCGGCGGCGGCTGGAGCGCCACCGGCTGGTTGCTGGCCCTGGCCCCGATTCCCCTGGTGCCGCTGTTGCTCTGGTTCCAGCGGGGACCATGGCGCCGCGGGGCCGGCTCGGGCATTCCCCAGGTGATGCTCTGCCTGGAGGATCCCCACCGCGGCACCCGGCTGCTCTCCACCGCCCCGACCGGGGAACGGCTGGGCCTCTGGACCGTGGCCAGCCTGGCCCTGCTGCCCCTGGGCCGCGAGGGCCCGGTGGTGGAGGTGGGCGCGGCCGTGGGTCAGGCCCTGCTGCGCCGCTGGCCAGGCCTGCTGCACCGGGCCAGCCGGGGCCACCTGCTGGCCGGAGCGGCGGGGGCGGGCCTGGCCGGCGGCTTCAACACCCCCCTGATGGGGATGATCTTCGTGATCGAGGAGCTCACCGGCAGCTTCCAGCAGCGGCTGGTGTGGCCGGCGCTGGTGCTGACCAGCGCGGCGGCCCTGGTCAGCGGCCTCGGCGGCCAGCCGATGTTCGCCCTCGGGATCAACGCCAGCCCGGTGGCGGAAACCGAGCAGTTGCTCTGGGCGATTCCGATCGGCCTCGGGGGCGGGGCCCTCGGCGGTCTGTTCGCCTGGCTGCTGGTGCGCGCCACGGGACTGATCACCCCGATCGCACGCCGTCAGCCCCTGCGCCTCGGCCTGGCGGCCGGGTTGGCCCTGGCCCTGCTGGCCCTGGTCACCGGTGGCGCCAGTGGCGGCGATGGCGAGACCCTGATGCGGCTGATGCTTGATCAGGACGGCGACACCACCATCAACGCCGGCTGGGTCGTGCTGCTGGTCTCGCGCTTGATCGGACCGGTCCTGGCGCTCTCCACGGGGATTCCCGGAGGGCTGATCGACCCGGCCTTCGCCGTGGGGGGTGTGTTCGGCTCAGGGGTGGTGCGGGCCCTGGCGGGCGATCCCCATCTCGGCCTGGCCCTGGGGATGGCGGCCGGACTGGCGGGAGCCACCCAGCTGCCGGTGATGACGATCGCCTTCGCCATCCGCATGGCGGGCGACCAGCAGCTCATGCCGGGCCTGGTGGCCGCCGCTGTGATCGCGGCCTACACGGGCCAGGCGATCCAGCGACGACCCGTCTACCACGCCCTGGCCGACCTCCTGGTGCCGGAGCGATCAGAGGGCGCCGCGGCGGTAGTAGAGGATGAAGATCACGGCCGGACCGGCCAGGGTGATCAGGGCCAGGGCGCCGAAGTTGGAGATGAGATGGAAGTCGATACCCATGATGCGGCTGCCGGCGAGGGGGACAATCGGCCAGGAGTGTAGGTCGCCCGGCGGCCGCTTCAGGGCCCCGCCCCTGTGGCCGTGATCGGTTGTCATGGCTGGCGCCGGGCGTGGGCTGGGAAGACGGCGTCGGGTGTGAGTGAATGGAACGACCCTGTGGCGTCCCCGTGCCCCGACCCGAGCACTGGCAGTGCATCAGCGGCTGCGGTTCCTGCTGCCGCCTCGACCCGGCCCTGCGGGGCGACGCGATCGAGGCCCTCGATCCCGACCAGCAGGAGCGCTACTTCTCGATGGTGGGGGAGGACGGCTGGTGCCGCCATTTCGACACCGGCTCCCGCCGCTGCCGCATCTATGAGGAACGGCCCGATTTCTGCCGGGTGGATCAGCTGGTCGCCCTGTTCGGCCAGCCCGGCGATGACCCTGATGCCCTGGCCATCGCCTCCTGCCGGCAGCAGATCCGCGCCGAGCTGGGCGGACGCCACCCGGTGATGCGCCGTTTCCTGCGGACGATCCGCCAGCCCTCATGAGCAGCACCCCCCAATCCCCGGCCCCCCCCAGCTGGATCACGGTGTTCCTGAGCACCGCCACCACCGTCTTCCTGGCCGAACTCGGTGACAAGACCCAGCTGGCCGCCCTGCTGCTGTCGGCCCAGTCGGGCCGACCGGTGGTTGTGTTCGTGGGCGCCTCGCTGGCCCTGATCTGCTCCAGCCTCGTGGGGGTGCTGCTGGGGCGCTGGCTGTCCACCGTCATGCCCCCCCACCAGCTGGAGCGGGCGGCGGGGATCCTGATGGTCGCCCTGGGGCTGTGGCTGGGCCGCCAGGCGGTGCTGCACCTGGCACCGCTCCACCTCCTCAACCCCTGAGTCCGTCACCCCCGCGCCATGCCGTTCGCCCTGCTCGCCTCCACCTTCGCCACGGTCTTCCTGGCCGAACTCGGCGACAAGACCCAGCTGGCCATCGTCAGCATCAGCGGCACCTCCAACCGGCCCGGGGCGGTGTTCGCCGGCAGTGCCTGTGCTCTGGTGCTGGCCAGCCTGGTGGGGGCGGCGGCGGGCGGCTCCCTCTCCAGCGTGATCCCCACCGACGGACTGCAGCTGGCCGCCTCCGCCGGCTTCCTGATCATCGGCACCCGGCTGATCCTGCGCTCCGGCGCGGATGGCGGCGAGGCCCCCGCCGCGGCTGCCGAGGCCCCCGGCGAGGATGCCGAGACCCCCGCTCCTTAGAGTCCCCGGGTGACGTTCGCCGTGACGGCGGGCGCTGCCGGGCCATCCCCCGTCCACGGAGGCCGACGACCCCCCTGGCGCTCCGGACCACCCTGGTCACCGCGCTGCTCCGGCAGTGCCATCCTCCGCGTATTCCCCATCCGATGAAGTTCACGGTCGCCGATCTGCTCGACCACCTCTCCACGACCGATGCGGTGGCCCTGGCCAAGCTGGAGAAGTCGCTGGGCCTGACCACCAAGACCTGCAAGCAGCAGCTGCGCATCGGTCTGGATGCCCTGTTGCGGCTGGGGCTCGTGGAGGAGGACGGGGAAGGGCTCCGCGTGCGCGAGACCCCCGAGCTGATCCCGGCCCGGCTGCGCTGCTCCAGCAAGGGCTTCTGCTTCGCCCTGCGGGAGGACGGCGGTGAGGACATCTACATCCGTGACCACCAGCTCAACCACGCCTGGAACGGCGATCGGGTCCTGGTGAAGATCACCCGCGAGGGGGGCCGCCGCCGCTCACCGGAGGGGGGCGTCCAGTGCATCCTTGAGCGCCAGACCCCCAGCCTGCTCGCCCAGGTCGAGCGGCAGGACGGCCAGCTCGTCGCCGTCCCCCTCGACGACAGGCTGCTCACCGCCGTCGCCCTGCCCGAAGAGGATGCGGTCCATCTCGACCCCGCCGAGGAGGCGGTGGTGGAGGTGAAGATCGATCGCTTCCCCGTGGCCCAGTTCGGTCCGGCGGGCCATGTCGCCCGCAGCCTGCCGGTGCACGGCGGAGAAGCGGCCGACACCGACCTGCTGCTGGCCAAGCACCGCCTGCAGGAGCGGCCGGCCTGCCCCCGCGCCACCCTCAAGCAGCCCGCCGCCAAGGGCCGCGCCGACCTGACGGCCCTGCCCACCCTGATCCTGGAGGCCTGGGAGGGCGGCGAGGCCCCCGTGCTGCCCGCCATCTCCCTGGAGGAGCGTGAGGGCGGCTGGCGCCTGTGGGTGCACAGCCCCGCCGTGGCCGAGCGCATCGGCATGGGCAACAGCCTCGACACCTGGTTGCGAGACCAAGGTGAGGCGATCTGCCTGGGACGCCGCTGGCTGCCCCTGCTGCCCCCCGCCCTCTCCAAGGCCTGCGGCTTCCGCCCCGGCGACAGCCAGGCGGCGGTCTCGGTGGCCCTGGAGCTGGACGCCGAGGGGGCCCTCGAGCACTTCCGCTTCAGCCTGAGCCAGATCACCCCCGATGCCCGGGTCGACCGGGCCGCGATGCAGGCCCTGGCCGAGCGCAAGCCCAAGGCCCGCACCGTTCCCGCCGCCCTCAAGGCCCTCAAGGACCACCTGCCCCTGCTGGAGCAGCTGGTCCAGCTGAGCGGCCTGCTGCGCCAGCGGCGCCTCGCGGCCGGCTCGATCGATCTCGACCTGCCGATGCCCGCCATCGACAGCCTCGGCGATCTGCGGGTGCCGGCCCCGGATGCCGCCCTGCAGGGCTGGCTGGTGGAGCTGCCGGCCGAGGATCCGGTGGCGATCCTGCGGGAGGCGGTGCTGGTGGCCCATCGGGCCCTGGGCCGCCACCTGCTGGCCCTGGAACTGCCCGCCCTGTTCGCCCTCAACCCGGCGGCGGAGGCCACCGACATCAACGACGTCGCCAAGGCGGCCCTGGCCCTCGACATCCCGATGGAGCTCAGTGCCGACGGCAACGCCAGCGCCGCCGAGCTTGCCGCCGTCTTCGCCGCCACCGATCGCGGCCGGCCCCTGCAGCAGCAGCTGCGTGACGCCCTGCGGCCGGTTCAGCTGGCGGCCGAAGCCGGCCCCCACGCGGTAGCCGGGGAGGAGACCGCCGTGGCGCCCTGGTGCTGCCCGGCCCTCCACTACGCCGACATCTGGAACCAGCAGCTCCTGGTCAGCCTGCTGGTGGACGGCAAGGACCGCCCCAGCGTGCGCCACAAGGTCAGCACCGACCTGGCCAGCGACGCCTGCCACGGCAGCACCGACTGGCCCCTGCTGACCCCCGGCCAGCTGGCCCCCTACCAGCAGGGGCTGGAACACGGCCTGGCCCAGCGCCTCAACGGCCGCTGCCGTTTCCTGCAGGAGCTGCAGGCCGATGGGCTGGCCCTGGCCCAGGCCCGCCACACCGAGCCCCTCGTGGGCCAGACCCTGCCCGGGGTGATCAGCGGCGTCCAGAGCTACGGCTTCTTCGTCGAGGTTCCCCCCTCCCAGGTGGAGGGACTGGTGCACGTCAGCTCCCTCAAGGACGACTGGTACGAGTACCGCTCCCGCCAGAACCGCCTGGTGGGCCGCAAGTTCCGTCGCACCTACATGGTCGGCGACGGGGTTGATGTGGAGATCCAGAAGGTGGACGCCCTGCGCCATCAGATCGATCTGGCGGTGCTCCAGCCCGAGGACTTCGAGCGGGTGGAGGAGGGCGCAGCCGATGGCAGCCCGGACGACGGCTTCGATGAAGCCAACGGCGCCACGGACGAGGGCTGAGCTGCCGATGGCGCCGTCCTCGCTTCCCGTGGTGCTGGCGGTGTCCGGTGCCTCCGCCCAGCCCCTGGCCGAGCGGGCGCTGCAGTTGCTGCTCGAGGACGACCTGCCGGTCGAGATGGTGACCAGTCGGGGGGCGATCGGGGTCTGGCAGGCGGAGATGGGCCTGCGGGTGCCCTCGGAGCCGGATGCCCAGGAGCGCTTCTGGCGTGAACGCACCGGCTGCAGCTCCGGCCAGCTGCACTGCCATCGCTGGAACGACCAGGCCGCCGCCATCGCCAGCGGCAGCTACCTCACCCGCGGCATGGTCATCCTGCCGGCCAGCATGGGCACCGTCGGCCGAATCGCCTCCGGCGTGGCCCTGGATCTGATCGAACGGGCCGCCGACGTCCACCTCAAGGAGGGACGGCCCCTGGTGATCGCGCCCCGGGAGCTGCCCTGGAATCTTGTTCACCTGCGCAACCTCACCCGCCTGGCCGAGGCCGGGGCCCGCATCGCCCCCCCGGTTCCGGCCTGGTACCACCAGCCCACCACGATCGGTGAGATGGTGGACTTCCTGGTGATCCGCGTCTTCGACACCCTCGGCCTCCAGCTCGGCTCCCTGCAGCGCTGGCAGGGGCCCGTGGGCCGGCCCGCCCCGGACGAAGTCTCCACCCCCTGACGCTCCGGACCGTGCTGCACCGCCTGCTGCTGCTGCCCCTGCTCTCGCCGCTGCTGGTGACCCTGCTGGTGGCGGCCCTCAACCCCAGCCCCCCCCTGGCCCTGCGGCTGCTCACCTGGCAGAGCCCGTCCCTGCCGATTGGCCTGTGGATGGCCGTGGCCGCCGGCGGCGGGGCGGCCCTCAGTGCCGGCGCCACCGGCCTCGCCCTGCGCCAGGGGGGGCGGCCACCACGGCGGCGCACCGTGCGTCGCCCGGATCGGCAGGAGGAGGACACCTGGAGCGCCCCCTGGACCGACCGACCCGAAGGGCGCTCTGCCGCCGCGGCTCCGGCCCCAGCCGCTCCATCGGCCGCCGCCGCTGGGCCCAGCCGGGCCCCCGGCGAGCCGGCGCCGACGGTCTCGGTGCCCTATCGGGTGCTGCACCGTCCCGAGGCCTCAGACCCGCGCCCGTTCCGTCCCGAGCCGGTGGTGGCCTCGCGCCCGACGGCCCCGGCCCCGGCCAGCGGCGCCGATGACTGGGGCAACGAGGACGGCGAGGAGTGGTGATTCCGGTCGCCCCGACCACCTGCGGCTCCGGGACGCTGCCTAAAGTTCCCCCACCTCCGCGCCCAGGGACCGCACCGGTGACCGAGACCCCCAGCAACACCCCCGAGCCTGTCGCAGCCGCCCCGGTGAAAACAGAGGCCGCAGCCGCCCCGAAGCCGAAGCCGCCCGCCCCTGAGGACAAGCCGTTCGAGGTCTTCGTGCCGGAGCTGCTGCTGCCGGCCCTGATCAAGGAAATCGAGGCCTATGGAGGGCCGGCCCCTGAGCTGGCGTTCGAGCAGGGCCCCATGCCCGTGGTCGGGGCCGACTGCTGGATGGTCCGGGGGCGGCTTCCGGGCGAGCGCCGCTTCTGGCTGTGCTTCACCCGGCCCGACATCAGCTCCGCCAAGACCATCGCCCTCACCGAGGGGGCCGGCAGCCCCAGCCTGCTGGAGTCGTTCCTGATCGACGAGAAGAAGATGACCCTGTCGCTGCTGGTGTCGCGGGTGGTGCAGCGGCTCAACGGCCAGAAGTGGCTGGGCGCCAACTGAGGCCCCTCTTCGCCGGCTTCACATCCGCGGCTTCACATCCGGACCGATGGCGGGGATCGATGCCTACGATGGCGGCCGAGCTCTCTGAACGTCCCGCGCGATGGTGCCTCCCGCCACCCAAGCCCCCACCGCCCCCCGGGTGGGCACCCCGGATGCCCCGGCCATCAAGGACCCGGTGAAGGACACGATCCTCACCCCGCGCTTCTACACCACGGACTTCGACGCCATGGCGGCGATGGATCTGCGGCCCAACGAAGTGGAGCTGGAGGCCATCTGCGAGGAGTTCCGCAAGGACTACAACCGCCACCACTTCGTCCGCGACGACCAGTTCGAAGGTGCCGCCGACAAGCTGGATCCGGAAACCCGCCGGGTGTTCGTCGAGTTCCTCGAGCAGAGCTGCACCTCGGAGTTCTCGGGCTTCCTGCTCTATAAGGAGCTGAGCCGCCGCATCAAGGAGCGCAACCCCCTGCTGGCGGAATGCTTCGCCCACATGGCCCGCGATGAGGCCCGCCATGCCGGCTTCCTCAACAAGGCGATGGCCGATTTCGGCCTCCAGCTCGACCTGGGCTTCCTGACGGCCACCAAGGCCTACACCCACTTCCAGCCGAAGTTCATCTTCTACGCCACCTACCTCTCCGAGAAGATCGGCTACTGGCGTTACATCGCCATTTTCCGCCATCTGGAGAAGCACCCCGAAAGCAAGATCTTCCCGATCTTCAACTTCTTCGAGAACTGGTGCCAGGACGAGAACCGCCACGGCGACTTTTTCGACGCCCTGATGAAGGCCCAGCCCGACACCGTGCGCGGCTTCACCGCCCGCCTCTGGTGCCGCTTCTTCCTGCTGGCCGTCTTCGCCACCATGTATGTGCGTGACGTGGCCCGAAAGGAGTTCTACGAGGCCCTCGGGCTCGATGCCCGCACCTACGACAAGTACGTGATCGCCAAGACCAACGAAACCTCCGCCCGGGTGTTCCCCGTGGTGCTCAACGTCGAGCACCCCGAGTTCTACGAGCGGCTGGAGAAGCTGGTCCAGAACAACGCCGCCCTCGATCGGGCTGACCGTTCCGGAGGCCCGGCGCCGGTTCGCACCCTGCGCAAGCTGCCCCACTGGATCGGCAACGGTGTCCAGATGGCCCGTCTGTTCCTGATGGCTCCCATCCGCAGCGAACGCTTCCAGCCCGCCGTGCGCTGAGCCGACCCGCCAGAATCGGCCCAGTTTCCCCCTTCGCCGCTTGGTCGTCTCCCCTCCCACCGGCGCACCGGCCGGCACTGCCCTCACCCTGTCCCCGGCGGCCCTCGGCGACGCGGCCTGGCGTTCCGTGCTCGAGCCGCTCCTGGCCGCCGGGCGCTCCGCCGGGGCCGATCTGGTGGAGGTCTTCCTGGAGCGCTCCGACCACCTCGGCCTGCTCGCTGAGCAGGATTCCATCACCAGTGTCAGTCCCGCCTTCGGCGCCGGGGCCGGGCTGCGGGTGTTCCTTGGGGAACGGGACGGTTTCGTCTCCACCAATGACCTGACCGCCACCGGCCTGCGGGCCGCCCTGGAGCAGGCCCTGGGCATGCTGGGCCTCGTGCTCCCCGCCCACGCCGGTGGAGGGTTCGACGGTCTGCCCGAACTGCGCGACTTCGCCGCCACCAAGGACGGCTGGCTGCCGTCCTGTCCGTCCCTGGCGGAGGCCACCAGCCGGCTGCTGGAGGGCACCGATCGGCTCCAGGCCCATGGCCAGCACCTGCAGGTGCGTCGCGGCAGCTATGCCCGTGACTGGCAGGAGGTGCTGGTGGCCGCCAGCGACGGCACCTTCGCCCGGGACGTGCGGCTGCACCAGTCGGTGGGCCTGAACGTGCTGGCGGCCGACGGCGACCACCGGGCCAGCCTGGGTCGGCGCTACGGCACCTCCGACAGCCCCGACGACCTGCGCCGCTGGGATGTGGAGGCCGCCGCCGTGGACGTCTGCAGCAGCGCCGGCACCATGCTCTACGCCGATTACGTCGAGGCCGGCCAGTTCCCCGTTGTGCTGGCCAACCGCTTCGGTGGTGTGATCTTCCATGAGGCCTGCGGCCACCTGCTGGAGACCACCCAGGTGGAGCGGGCCACCACCCCCTTCGCCGACATGGTCGGCCAGCCCATCGCCCACCCCTCCCTCACCGCCATCGATGAAGGTCTCACTGCCGGGGCCTTCGGTTCCCTGGCCATGGACGACGAGGGCATGGAGCCCCAGCGCACGGTGCTGATCGAGAACGGCATCCTGCAGCGTTTCCTCAGCGACCGGGCCGGGGAGCGCCGCACCGGCCATCCCCGCACCGGCAGCGGCCGGCGCCAGAGCCACGCCTTCGCCGCCGCCAGCCGCATGCGCAACACCTACATCGCTGCCGGCCCCCACAGCCCGGAGGATCTGATCGCCTCGGTCGACAAGGGGCTCTACTGCAAGTCGATGGGCGGCGGCAGCGTCGGCCCCACCGGCCAGTTCAACTTCGCCGTCGAGGAGGGTTACCTGATTGAGAACGGAACCCTCACCAAGCCGGTGAAGGGGGCCACCCTGATCGGCGACGCCAAGGAGGTGATGCCCCGGATCTCGATGTGCGCCAACGATCTGGAGCTGGCCGCCGGCTTCTGCGGTTCGGTCAGCGGCAGCATCTTCGTCACCGTGGGCCAGCCCCACATCAAGGTCGACACCATCACCGTGGGGGGACGCTGAGCATGGGAATCACCGAATCACCGGCCGCCAGCCTCGATGCCGAGGTGCTGCGCCAGCGGCTCGACCAGCTGGCCCAGAGCGAGGGCGTCCGCCGCTGGGATCTGGGCGCCTCCTGCAGCACCGACACCTCCGTGCAGGTCGACCGGGGCGAGGCCAAACAGATGAAGGGCGCCCAGCGCAGCGCCATCACCCTGCGGGTCTGGAACGACGACGGTCTGGTGGGCATCACCAGCACCTCCGACCTTTCCGATGCTGGCCTGGCCCGGGCCCTGGTTGGGGCCCGCGACGCCAGCGCCTACGGCAACGTCGATGAGGTCCCCGACTTCTCCCCCCTGGCCACCGCGCCGCTGCCGGTCCTGGAGCAGCCGCTCCGCCCGGCCGTCAGCATCCTCAGCCTGCTCGACACCCTCAAGGAGGCGGAGCGCGACCTGCTCGGACGCCACCCCGCCATCGGCACGGTCCCCTACAACGGCCTGGCCCAGCGCAGCAGCGACCGGCTCTACATCAACAGTGCCGGCGCCTGCCGCCAGCAGCGCCTCACCACCGCCTCCCTCTACCTCTATGCCCGGGCCGAGGAGGCGGGCCGCAAGCCCCGCAGCAGCGGCGCCGTGCGTCTGGCCTACGGCGCCTCCGACCTCGATGTGGCCGGCTGCGTGCAGGAGGCGGCGGAGCGCACCATCGCCCACCTGGATTACGCCCCGATCCGCACGGGCCGTTACACCTGCGTGTTCAGTCCCGAGGCCTTCCTCGACCTGATCGGCGCCTTCAGCAGCCTGTTCAATGCCCGCGCCGTGCTGGATGGGGTCAGCCTCAGCCGGCGCGAGTCCCTGGGCGAGCAGCTGGCCGTCCCCTTCTTCTCCCTGCACGACAACGGTCTGCATCCGGCCAACGTGGGCGCGGCCGCCTTCGACGGCGAAGGCACCCCCACCGGCCGCCTGTCCCTGGTGGAGGGCGGGGTGCTGCGCCACTTCCTCCATTCGGAGGCCACGGCCCGGGCCTTCGGCGTCGCCCCCACGGGCCATGCCGGCCTGGGGGCCAAGGTGTCGGTGGGGCCCGACTGGTTCGAGATCGGCCCCACCCCCGGCAGCGACGGGGGCGCCCAGGGCCTCGACCGCTTCGCCGCCGCCGCCGGCGGGAGTGATGGCCTGGTGGTGATCGATTCCCTCTCGGCCCTCCATGCCGGCGTCAAGGCCAGCCAGGGCTCCTTCTCGCTCCCCTTCGACGGCTGGTTGGTGGAGGGCGGCATCCCGCGCTCGATCGAGGCCGCCACCGTGGCCGGTGACATCCGCACCCTGCTCAAGGCCATCGTCGGTTTCGAGGGCCCGGCCAAGGTGACCCCCGACGGTCTCTGCCCCCACGTGTGGGTGGAGGGTCTCTCGATCACGGGCGACGCTTGAGGGTCCTGTTCTGGGGCACCCCGGCCTACGCCGTGGTCAGTCTCGAGGCCCTGCGGCAGGCCGGCCACACGATCGTCGGTGTGGTGAGCCAGCCCGACCGGCGCCGGGGCCGGGGAAAGGCCCTGGTTCCTTCCCCTGTGAAGCAGCGGGCCCTGGAGCTCGGTCTGCCGGTGTTCACCCCCGAGCGGATCCGCCGCGACCTGGCCTGCCAGCAGGAGCTGGCCGCCCTGGGGGCGGACCTGTCGGTGGTGGTGGCCTTCGGCCAGATCCTGCCGCCGGCGGTGCTGGCCCAACCTCCCCTGGGCTGCTGGAACGGCCATGGATCGCTACTGCCCCGCTGGCGGGGGGCCGCGCCGATTCAGTGGGCCCTGCTGGAGGGGGATGGCGAAACCGGCGTCGGCATCATGGCCATGGAGGAGGGGCTCGACACCGGCCCGGTGCTGATCGAGCAGCGCCTTTCCATTCCCCTGCTCCAGAACGCCGGCCAGCTGTCGGAACGGCTGGCGTGCCTCACAGGGGAGCTGCTGGTGGAGGCCCTGCCCCTGATCGAGGCGGCGGGTGTCGGGCCTGAGCCCGACCGGCTCGCCCGCCTCGGGGTGCGCCCCCAGGCCGGCGACGGGGTCAGCCATGCCCGCCAGCTCACCAAGGAGGACACCCAGGTGGATTGGAACGCTTCCGCCCTGGCCGTCCATCGCCGGGTGATGGGCCTCCACCCCAACGCCTCCTGCCCCTGGGGTTCCGAGCGGCTGAAGCTGCTGGCCACCGAACCCCTGGTCACCCGCCTGAGGGACCAACTCACCCCGGTGGCTGCTGCCCTGGCCGACCGCTGGGGGAGTCCCGGCCAGGACGGGACGGTGGGGGATGGCCCGTCAGCGGGTGGCTCGCCAGCGGCTGGACCTGGCACCGTGCTGGCGGTGGTGGAGGGGGAGGGACTGGTGGTGGCCACCGGTGGCTGTCCGGTGCTGCTGCGCCAGGCCCAGCTGCCGGGACGGCGTCCCAGCGAGGGGCAGGCCCTGATCCAGCAGCTGGGACTGGCGGCTGGCGAGCCGATCGGTGTAAATACCCCCTGATCGGCTCTTTCGGCAAGGGGTGTTGACGTTTTGTTCCCTTGCTGGCGTCTCAGTGTTGGACTGCCGACGCAGGCAGTAGACCGAAGTCAGTGAATGGGTGGGGATGACATGGTCAGCGAACTTTCCTTCGTCAACAGTACCGGCTCCGGTTGTCAGATCTTCCGGGACACCTTGGGCTGCTATGTGGCAAGCCATGAGCGGATCCCGGGCCAGCGGGTGATGAGCCCCACCCTGGCCGGTGCCTATGCGGCCTGCCAGGGGTGGGAGCACCGGGCCGGGGGGGAGGACACGTCCCGGGTTGGATGAACCTGCCCCCGGGGCGGCCTCCGCTGCGGCTTCAGCTGCCGGAGGCGAGCTCCTCCGGCTGGCGCCGGTGCAGTTCGTGCAGCCCCTCCAGCTGGTTGTGGACCGCCACGAGCTGATCACGGATGTGGCGGCTGTTCTCGATGCGCTCCAGGGCCAGGAGCATGCCCTCGATCTGGGCCTTGCAGTCGATCAGCACACGGCACTGGGTGGATCCGGGTTCGTAGGGCATGTCGGAAGGAGGCAGATCCTCAGTTCACCCTAGGGAGGCGGCGGAGGCTGTCACAACCATTGCCGTTCAGCGGGAGCCGCTGCGGCGCCGGCCCCGGTCGTGGCCCTGGCCCTGTCCATGGCGGGGGCCCTGGCTGCGGCGGCCCCGGCCGCCACTGAGATCCAGGGGCGGGGCGGAGAGCACGGTGGGCTCGAAGCCGGAGATCTCCTGGCGGGGCAGGGGGGAGCCGACCAGCCGCTCGATCGCCCGCAGCAACTCGTGTTCCTCGGCCGCCACCAGGGAGATGGCATGGCCGTTCTGGCCCGCCCGGCCGGTGCGGCCGATGCGGTGCACGTAGTCCTCGGCCACGTTGGGCAGGTCGAGGTTGACCACGTGGGGCAGCTGGTGGATGTCGATGCCGCGGGCGGCGATGTCGGTGGCCACCAGCACCCGCACCTCGCCGCTCTTGAACTCCGCCAGCGCCCGGGTGCGGGCCCCCTGGCTCTTGTTGCCGTGGATGGCCGCCGCCCCGAGGCCCTCCTTCTCGAGCCGTTCCGCCAGACGGTTGGCCCCGTGCTTGGTGCGGGAGAACACCAGCACCTGGCGCCAGTCATTGCTGCGGATCAGATGGCTGAGCAGATCCCCTTTACGGTCCATGTCGCAGGGATGGATCACCTGCTCCACCAGGGGTGCGGCCTGGTTCTCGGGGGTGGCCTGGAGCTGCACGGGGTTGTGCAGCAGGCCGGTGGCCAGGCGACGGATCTCGGTGGAGAAGGTGGCCGAGAACAGCAGGTTCTGGCGCTTCGCCGGCAGCAGGGAGAGGATCCGGCGGATGTCGCGGATGAAGCCCATGTCGAGCATCCGGTCGGCCTCATCCAGCACCAGGATCTCGACCCGGTCGAGGCGCAGGGCGTTCTGCTGGTGCAGGTCCATCAGCCGGCCGGGGGTGGCCACCAGCACATCGGCACCGCGGCGCAGGCGCTGCATCTGGGGGTTGGCGCTCACGCCGCCGAAGACGACGTCGGAGCGCAGATCCAGGTAGCGGCCATAGGCGGTGACGCTGTCCGCCACCTGGGCCGCCAGCTCGCGGGTGGGCGTCAGCACCAGGGCCCGCACCACACCCGAGCGGGCGTGGGGACCGTGGCGCAGCCGTTCCAGCATCGGCAGGGTGAAGCCCGCCGTCTTGCCGGTGCCCGTCTGGGCGGCGGCCATGACGTCGTGGCCAGCCAGCACCGCCGGGATGCACTGCAGCTGGATCGGCGAGGGGCTGCTGTAGCCCTTGGCGGCCACGGCCTTGAGGATCGGCTCCGAGAGGCCCAGCACGGCGAAATCCGTCGCCAGTCCGGCCACCGGTGGGTTCAGACCCGTGGCGGTGTGGCTGGGGGTGAGGGGATCGGCGGCCACTGGAGCGGGGATCGGCGCGACGGTGGGTGAGGAGCCGTTGCCGCTGCGTCGGCTCCGGGTGGCCTGGGCCTGGGGCCTGGAGTTAGGGGCGGTGATCGGGCGCGAACACGGAGTGGGCACCAGCCTAGGACCGGCCGGCGGCGCCACGCCTCAGCGGGGCGTGCGGTGGCTGCAGCGCTCGCAGGGTCCCTCCGGCAGCACGGCGCAGCGCAACAGGGGGCTGCGGGCGTTGAAGCGGCAGTGGGGGTCACCGATCACCCAGCGCCCGTCCCACCAGAGGGCATCCGCCGGCCGTCGCTGGGGCTTCACCTGCAGCGCCACCGTGGCCAGCTCGTAGCGGCCCTGCCGCAGCCGGTAGCGGTGGCGGCGCTGCAGCACCAGGAAGCTGCCCTCGCCGACGGTCAGCCAGCGACCGGGATGGGGCACGTCGCCGAGGTCGTCGATCTCGATCGTGGTGATCAGCCGGTCCGAGTCGATCTGGCGCAGTTCGATCCGCATCGCTCCGCGGGCGTCAGGCGTCGCCGCTGCCCTGCTCGGGCAGGGTCGACGGTTCCGTGCGCAGGGAGAAACCCCAGGCGAACAGGGCCGCCACCATGAGCAGCAGGGCCCATTCCGGCACCTCCACGGCCGGCAGCACCAGGCGCAGCAGCAGCTTCAGCCCCACCAGCCCCACGGCCAGGTAGCCGGCGGTTTCCAGATGGGGGAAGATCTCCAGCCAGCGCAGGAACAGCTCGGCGGTGAGCCGCAGGGCGATGATGCCGATCACCCCGCCGGCCATCACCAGCGGCACCCGGTCGGTCACGGCCACCGCCGCGGAGACGCTGTCGAGGGAGAAGGCCAGGTCGGTGAGGGCCAAGGTGGCCACGATCGAGCCCAGGGTGGCGCCGTGGTGGGGATGGCCCGGGTCGTGGTGGGAGCCTGGGGCGGCGTGGTCGGCCGGCGCCGGGTCCTGGCCGGCACCGGCGTCGTCCGCGTCGTCGTCCTTGCCCAGCAGGTGGCGGCCGCAGAGCCAGAGCAGGTAGGCCGAGGCCAGCAGCTGCAGGGGCCAGAAGGCGAGCACCTGGCTGGCCAGGGCGATCAGGGCCAGCCGGAAGACCAGGGCCAGCACCAGGCCGAGGTTCAGGGCCGTGCGCTGCCGCGCCGGATCATGCAGCCGCCGGGAGATGGCGGCCAGGGCGATGGCGTTGTCGGCGGAGAGGACCGCCTCCAGCCCCACCAGCAGGGGCAGCAGCAGCAGCACCTCACCCCACTGGTCCGCTTCCTGCAGCAGGGGCTGCAGCAGGGGCGTGAGACTCTCGACCGATTCCACTTCCATTCCTGGCGTTCGCTCGGCCGTGGAGGCTGCAAAGAAGCACTCTAGAAAGACCGTCGGTCCCTCCCGCCCCCATGCACGTTCAGGTCCGACTGCTCCACTGCGACGGCGGCCGCCGCGTCGTGCTGGTCTCGGCCCGCGACGGGGATCGCTTCCTGGGCAGCGCCCTGGGGGAGGCGGGGGATGCGGAAGAAGCCGAAGATCGGGCCAGGGCCAGGCTCCTGGCCCGTCTCGAGGGCCCCGGGCCGACCGCCACTGCGCCGCAGCGGGCCCCCGCCGCCCTCACCCCTCCCCCGGCGGCCGAACCACCGGCTCCCTCGCCGAAGCGATCCGTGGCCTCCTCTGAGCCACCTTTGCAAGCGCCCCCCGAGCCGGCTCCCCCCGAGCCCGCGTCCCCCGAGCCCTCGCCCCCCAAGCCCGCATCGCCCACTGCCGCGCCATCGCCGCCAGCACCTCCCGCCCCACCCCCTGCGCCCCCTGCGCCCCCGAGTCCCGACGAGGACCCCCAGGACTGGAGTGCCGAACTCACCCACCTGGATCTTCAGCTGCGCCGCCTCGGCTGGGACCGGGACCGGGAGGCCGCCTACCTGCAGCGCTGCTTCGGCCATCCCAGCCGCGACCGCATCACCGTCTACGCCGATCTGATCGCCTATCTGCAGGCGATCGAGACCCTTGAGCCGGGCTGCGATCCCGCCACGGCGGCGGTTCCGCTGCGGCGGACCGACCTGCTGGAGCAATGCAACCTGCTCCTGCAGCAGCTCGGCTGGGACGGAAGCATGGGCCGCAGCTTCCTGGAGAAGCACCTGGGCGTCAGCAGCCGCCAGCAACTTAAGGACGCCGACCTGCTGCGCTTCAACATGCTTCTGGAGGAGGAGACCCTCCGGGCCCCCGCCGGAGCGCCGCCGGCCCCGGGCCCGGAGGACTGATCCCGCTGAGGAGGCCAACCGCTTCGACGGCTCCTTGCCCCTCAGCAGCTTCAGCTTCCCGTCAGGAGGGCAACGTCACCAGGCCTGCGCTGGCCCTTGTGCATCCAACCGGGTTGCGGGCTGCGCCTCCCCCGGCGCCGCCTGGCCCAGATCGCCCAGCCCACCAGGAACTGGGCCCGTTTCATCTGGCGACGATGGCCCGGAGGGCCCCGCTGGCGTCCGCCGGCTGCATGCGACGCTGAATCCCCTGTATTGCCTTGGGAGATCCACGGGTGACCATCAGGATCGGCATCAACGGGTTCGGACGCATCGGCCGCCTCGTCTTCCGCATCGCCTGCGGGCGCGATGACATCGAGGTGGTGGGCATCAACGACCTGATCGATGTCGATTACATCGCCTACATGCTCCGCTACGACTCCACCCATGGCCGCTTCGCCGGTGAGGTGGCCATCGACGATGGCGCCCTGGTGGTGAACGGCCGCCGCATCCGCATCAGCGCGGAGCGCGATCCCGCCGCCCTGCGCTGGGGCGATGTCGGTGCCGACGTGGTGCTCGAGTCCACCGGCCTGTTCCTGAGTGACGAGCGGGCCCGGGCCCACATCACGGCGGGGGCGTCCAAGGTGGTGATGTCGGCCCCCTCCAAGGACGACACGCCGATGTTCGTGATGGGGGTGAACCACACCACCTACGCGGGCCAGGACATCGTCTCCAACGCCTCCTGCACCACCAACTGCCTGGCGCCGATGGCCAAGGTGCTGCACGACAACTTCGGCATCCGCGATGGCCTGATGACCACCGTTCACGCCACCACCGCCACCCAGAAGACGGTCGACGGGCCGTCGGTGAAGGACTGGCGCGGCGGCCGTGGAGCCGGCCAGAACATCATCCCGTCCTCCACCGGCGCCGCGAAGGCGGTGGGCAAGGTGATCCCGGCCCTGAGCGGCAAGCTCACCGGCATGGCCTTCCGGGTCCCCACCCCCAACGTCTCGGTGGTGGACCTGACGGTGAACCTCGAGAGGGGCGCCAGCTACGACGCCATCAAGGCCGCCATGCGGGAGGCCGCCGCCGGTCCGATGGCCGGGATCCTGGGCTACACGGAGGACGCCGTGGTCTCGACCGATTTCCTCGGCGAAACCTGCACCTCGATCTTCGATGCCTCCGCCGGCATCGCCCTCACCGACACCTTCGTCAAGGTGGTGTCCTGGTACGACAACGAGTGGGGCTACTCCAGCAAGTGCCTCGACCTGATCGCCCACATCTCCCGCTGATCAGCCCGTGGCGCGGACCCGGCAATGGGTTCGTATCAGGGTGGTCCCCAGCTCCAGCAGCCGCTGGTTGGCGTAGGCCTCGCGCTCGAGGGCCTTCTCCCAGTCGGAGGCCCCGGCGTACAGCGGATCGTCCAGGTGCAGCGTCAGTTCCGCCGGCACCTCCTGGCTCAGGCCCAGGGTCCTGGGGACGGAGCGCAGGCCGCCCGCCGCACAGCTCTGGGCCACATGGATCGCTTCGTGGTTCAGCACCTGGGCGAAATCCACGGTGCCCTTGTCGACGACGGCGGGCTTGATCCTCAGGGTGCGGGCGGCGTGGTCCCATTCCCCGGCGGCCCCCGTCTTCTTCGGTTCCGCCAGCTGCACCTGGACGCCGGCCTGCTCCAGGACGCCGAGCAGCTCGGCGATGGCGCGGCGCTTGTCGCCGTGGTCCGGTGGGGAGTCGATCAGGGCCTGCAGTTCGTCCACCGAGAGTTCGGGTTCACCGGCACGGCGTCGATAGAGGAAGCGGATGCCACCGCCGGCCAGGGGCTCGGCGGTGGGAATCCATTGGCGGTCGGCTTCCCTGAGGTTCTCCAGCAGGCCCCCCTCGATCAGGGCCATCGGCCGCAGGCGCGGATCGGGGGCGGGATCGAACCGCTCCAGCAGCCGGGTGGTGACCTCGGGGGCCTGCTGGGGCAGGCTGCCCATCGTCTCCAGCAGGCCGGAGAAGGCGGCCCCCCCGAGCACCAGGGCGGTCACCCCGGCGGCCAGGCCCCAGGCACGGCCATGGCGGGGCTTCGGCTCCAGCAGGTCCCCGCAGCGTCCGCATCGGGGAAGGCCCGTGAAGGGTTGCTGCAGGCGCAGGGGACGACCACGGCAGGTGGGACAACGGAAGCGGGCCATCGCTCGGCAGACCGACCTCCAGCATGACGGCAAAGGGGCCAGGGGTGTCGCGGCGGCGTGCGGTGGTTGCGAGGATCGCCACCGGTTCGATCCCCCCGTTGCGATGCCCCTCCACGCCCTCGTGCGCCAGCTGCAGGCCGCGCCGCTCACCGCCGAGGTGAGGGCACGCTGCGGGCGGCCCGAGCGCCTGCGGCTGAGCGGGGCGGGCCGGGCGGCCCGGGCCCTGGTGGCCAGCGCCCTGGCGGGCAGCGGCGAGGCCCCCCTGCTGGTGATCGTCCCGACCCTGGAGGAGGCGGGCCGCTGGGCCTCCCTGCTGGAGCTGATGGGCTGGCCCCTGTGTCAGCTCTATCCCACCAGCGAGGGTTCCCCCTACGAGCCCTTCGACCCCACCAGCGAGATCACCTGGGGCCAGCTGCAGGTGCTCGCCGAGCTGGTGGGCGACGGGGCCGATGCCCCTGGCGCCAGCGGCGGCCGCTTCGCCGTGGTGGCCACCGAGCGGGCCCTGCAGCCCCACCTGCCGCCGCCGCCGCTGCTGGCGGCCCGCTGCCTCACCCTGCGCCGCGGCGACCGGTTGGATCTGGAACAGCTGGCCCACACCCTGGCCGGCCTGGGCTACGAGCGGGTGCCGACGATCGAGCAGGAGGGCACCTGGAGCCGCCGGGGCGACATCGTCGATGTGTTTCCGGTCAGCGCCGAGCTGCCGGTGCGGCTGGAGCTCTTCGGTGAAGACCTTGAGAAGCTGCGGGAGTTCGATCCGGCCACCCAGCGCTCCCTCGATGTGGTCGAGCGGGTGCGCCTCACCCCCACCAGCTACGCCCCCCTGATCGCCGAAGCCCTGCGGGAGCGGATGCCGGACGGGCTGGAGCGGCTGCTGGAGCCCGCCGCCCTCGACCAGCTGCTGGAGGGGGGCACGCCGGAGGGGATGCGGCGGCTGATGGGTCTGGCCTGGGAGACACCGGCCTCCCTGCTCGACTACCTGCCCGCCGGCACGCTGGTGGCGATCGATGAGCGGCGCCAGTGCCTGGCCCATGGCCAGCAGTGGTTCGACCATGCCGCCGAGCACCACGGTGAGGTGCTGAAGGCCGCCGACGGAGAGCCGTCCCTGCCCCTGCCGGGCCTGCTGCACCGGCCGATCGCAGCGGCCCTGGCGGAGGCGGAGGCCTTCACCGGCTTCGACCTGGCGGAGCTGCACGAGAGCGACCGCCACCCGAACGACCTCGACCTGTCCAGCCGGCCGGTGCCGGCCCACCCCAACCAGTTCGGCCGCCTGGCGGAGCAGATCAAGGGGCACCTGCGGGAGAAAGCCCGGCCCTGGATCGTCTCCGCCCAGCCCTCGCGCGCCGTGGCCCTGCTGGAGGAGCATGACTGCGTCACCCGCTTCGTGCCCAACGCCCGCGACTTCCCGGCCATCGAACGGCTGGTGGAGCAGGGCACCCCGGTGGCGCTCAAGCTGCGCGGCACGGCCGAACTGGAGGGGTTCCAGCTGCCGGCCTGGCGGCTGGTGCTGTTCACCGACCGGGAGATCTTCGGCCAGCACAGCCTGGCGGCCGGCGGCTACGTGCGCCGGCGCCGCAAGGCGGCCAGCCGCACCGTGGATCCCAACAAGATGCTCCCCGGCGACTTCGTGGTGCACCGCAACCACGGCATCGGCCGGTTCCTGAAGCTGGAGAAGCTGGCCATCGGCGGCGAGGCCCGCGACTACCTGGTGGTCCAGTACGCCGACGGGCTGCTGCGGGTGGCCGCCGACCAGCTGGGCAGCCTCGGCCGTTACCGGGCCAGCAGCGACAGCCCGCCGGAGCTCAATCGCATGGGCGGCACGGCCTGGACCAAGGCCAAGGAGCGGGCCCGCAAGGCGGTGGCCAAGGTGGCGATGGACCTGGTGAAGCTCTACGCCGAGCGCCACCAGGCACCGGGCTTCGCCTTTCCCCCCGACGGCCCCTGGCAGGGCGAACTGGAGGATTCCTTCCCCTACGACCCCACCCCCGACCAGCTCAAGGCGATCGTCGAGGTGAAGCGCGACATGGAACGGGACCAGCCGATGGACCGGTTGGTGTGCGGGGATGTGGGCTTTGGCAAGACCGAGGTGGCGATCCGGGCCATCTTCAAGGCGGTCACCGCCGGCAAGCAGTGCGCCCTGCTGGCCCCCACCACCGTGCTGGCCCAGCAGCACTGGCGCACCCTCAGTGAGCGCTTCGCCCCCTACCCGCTCAAGGTGGCCCTGCTCAACCGTTTCCGCACCGCCGGCGAGCGCAAGACGATCCTGGACGACCTGGCCAAGGGCAACACCGACGTGGTCGTGGGCACCCACCAGCTGCTGGGCAAGGGCACGGCTTTCCGCCAGCTGGGCCTGCTGGTGGTGGATGAGGAGCAGCGCTTCGGTGTGAATCAGAAGGAGAAGATCAAGGCGCTCCGCAAGGATGTGGACGTGCTCACCCTTTCGGCCACGCCGATCCCGCGCACCCTCTACATGAGCCTGTCGGGGGTGCGGGAGATGAGCCTGATCACCACGCCGCCGCCGCTGCGGCGCCCGATCAAGACCCACCTGGCCAGCCTCGATGAGGAGGCGGTGCGCAGCGCCATCCGCCAGGAGCTCGACCGCGGCGGCCAGGTGTTCTACGTGGTGCCGCGGGTGGAGGGCATCGAGGAGGTGGCGGGCCAGCTGCGGACGATGCTGCCGGGCCTGCGGCTGCAGGTGGCCCACGGCCAGATGCCGGAAGGGGAGCTGGAGAGCGCCATGGTGGCGTTCAACGCCGGCGAGGCCGACGTGATGCTCTGCACCACGATCATCGAGAGCGGCCTGGATATCCCCCGGGTGAACACGATCTTGGTGGAGGACGCCCACAGGTTTGGTCTGGCCCAGCTGTACCAGCTGCGGGGACGGGTGGGCCGCAGCGGCATCCAGGCCCATGCCTGGCTGTTCTATCCGGGCGATGCCTCCCTGAGTGAGGCGGCCCGCCAGCGGCTGCGGGCGATCCAGGAGTTCGCCCAGCTGGGCTCCGGCTACCAGCTGGCCATGCGCGACATGGAGATCCGCGGCGTGGGCAACCTGCTGGGGGTGGAGCAGAGCGGCCAGATGGAAGCCATCGGTTTCGACCTCTACATGGAGATGCTGCAGGACTGCCTGGCCGAGATCCAGGGCCAGGACATCCCGGCGGTGGACGAGACCCAGATCGACCTGCCGGTGACGGCCTTCATCCCGGCCGACTGGATCACCGAGGCCGACGAGAAGATGGCCGCCTACCGGGCCGCCGCCGAGTGCGGCGGCAAGGCGGCCCTGGTGGAGCTGGCCGCCGGCTGGGCCGACCGCTACGGTCCGATTCCGGCACCGGTGCAGAGCCTGCTGCAGCTGATGGAACTGAAGCTGCTGGCCCGCCGCTGCGGCTTCTCCCGCATCAAGCCGGAGAAGCCCAACATCGCCCTGGAGACGCCGATGGAGGAACCCGCCTTCCGCCGCCTGCGCCAGGCCCTGCCCCAGCACCTGCACGGCCGGCTGGTGTACCAGGGCGGCGCTGGCAGCACCGCCAAGGTGCTGGCCCGGGGCCTGGGGGCCCTGTCCCCCGCCCAGCAGGTGGAGCAGCTGATGGCCTGGCTCTCGGCCATGGCCGGCCAGATCCCCGAGGCCGACGGGCGCACCCCGGAGCAGCGGGCCGACGAGCAGGCGGCGAAGAACGCGGCGGTGCTGGTGGTTTGAGCGGCCCCCTCGCCATGGCGGGCCCCTTCGCCGTCACGGGCCCCGACGGCACCGTGGCGGACATCGCTGTGGTCATCCCGCTGTTCAACGGGGCGGCCTGGATCCGCCAGACGCTGCTGTCGGTGCTGGCCCAGACCCTGCCGGCCCGGGAGATCATCGTCGTCGACGACGGCTCCAGCGATGACTCCCTGGCCATCGTCCGCTCCTTCCCCCAGGTGGCCCTGCACCGCCATCCCGGCAAGGGCACCCACCAGACCCGGCAGTTCGGCTTCGCGCGCAGCACGGCGGCCTTGGTCACCTTCCTGGACCAGGACGACCTCTGGCATCCCCGCCACCTCGAGCTGATGAGCAAGGTGCTGCGGGACGATCCGGCGGCCTGCGCGGCGGTGTCCGGCACCCTCACCTACGAAGACGAGCGGGAGCTGCACTTTCCGCCCCCCTTCCTGGGCCCGGATCGGTTCGACCCCTGGGACAGCTTCCCCTTCCACCGGATCGAAACCCCGTCCTTCGTGCTGATCCGGCGATCCGCCCTGGAGGCCATCGGCGGCTGGCCTGCCCAGAACGCCTGGAGCAGTGATGTGCAGGCCTGGTTCCAGCTGGCCGCCATCGCCCCGATGGTGCGGAATGCCAGTGCCACCGCCGCCTATCGCGTGCAGCACCGCGAGGCCACCAGCACCCGCTGGCGCCTGGAGCGGGCCCACGAGTACTTCCTCAACATCCGCACGAGCTGCGAGGCCCTCGCCCGCGAGCGCGGCCTCAGCCACCCGGAGGAAGCGGAGCTACGGCAGCGTCAGTGCCGCATCCTCGGGCCCATGGCCCAGGTGATCGAGGCGCTGGAACGGGCCGATGCGGCGCTGATGCGCTCCGCCCTGACCCAGCTCGAAGCCGAGCTGTCCCAACCGGCGACGTCTGGACCGGAGAGCCCTGGATCGGCCACCCTCCCGAATCTCGTCATTGGCACCCTGGGCTGGTACATGCGCCCGACCCTCACCTCCAGCGACGCCCGGCAGTGGCGAGCCCTGGTGCGGACGCTCCACAGGGGCCGACCCGCCACCATCCGGCACCTGGGCCGGCTCGTGCCTTTCCACCCGGGGAACGGCTACCCGACGTCCATCCTGATCGGCTATCTGCTGGGGGACCCCTGGCAGCCCCACGCCTGGTGGCAGCTGCTGCGCCATCGTGGGGGGGCGATCGTCCTTAACGGGGTGCGATGGTTGGGGCGCTCCCTGAAGCGCTGAGGGGTGCGGCTCCCCGCAGGATCGCCATGGCTTCAGCGGGGGTGCAGAACACGAACCGGGAGCGCTCCGGGTGGGCTATCAGGGCCTGCAGGCAGCGCTCGATTCTCGGCAGCGAATCAGGCTCGACGGGAGCATTGGAGTGAATGGCGAAGGCCAGATAGGGCTGGCGCTGCTGGGCAATCGCCCGGTCGAGCATCCGACTGAAATCGTTGGGAGGGCTCCAGTGCCGCCATAGCGACAGCGGCGTGTCCTGCCGCCGGTGCCGCCAGCCGTTGTTGTGCAGGCGCCTGAATCGCTGCCTCAGGCTTCTCGGGCCCCAGCCGTAGCGGAGGTGGGCGGAGGTGAGGGGCAGGAGCGTGATGTCACGCACGCCGGTTCTGGCTCTGCGGCGAAAGTCGCTGCGGGATGGGGCATAGGGCTCCCGGGGCACCCGGTAGTAATCCGGCAGATCGCCCGCGTGGGCAGGTTTGCGCGAGTCCAGCGCATTCGGGGGCAGGCCGGGTTCGATGGTCAGATCGAAGCGGAATCCCAGGGCTTCCGCCCGATTGATGGCCTCCGTTCCCGACCAGTAGTTGCCGAAGCGCAGGGAACGGCAGGTCGTGCCGAAGCTGGCTCGATAGCCTTCCACGGCTGTGTCCAGACATTGGGCGACCCAGTCGTCATTGCCGTGGTCATCCAGCCAGTCGCCGGAGTTCTCACACCAGCGATAGGTATGGACGTGGGCGCCCAGCTCATCGCCCGCGTCGATGGCCTCCTGGAACAACTGCGGGTACCGCTCCACCGCCCAGGTGGCACGGCCGTGGGCCAGGGCCACCTGGGGATCCATCCGGATGAACCAGCTGACATGCACGGCGTCGCCCGTGAGCTGCTGCAGGGCTGATCGCCATGTCCCGATGTAGGCATGGGTGAGCTCGTAGCCCCTCCAGGGCTCGGGGTTCTGTCGCGAGACGAAGAACGCATCCGGTTCCACATCGATGCAGATCAGGACGGGGATCTTCGAGGTCACCACCGATTGGAAGGCAGCAGGGACGTCAGCGGTTGGTGCTGCCCTGGGTGAGACTAGGCCGAATTGTTTCGCCTGGCCGGGTGCTGGTCAGGGCCTGCTCCTGGCCGGCGGCGGATCCTTGAATTCAGGGGCCGCAGCGGCACCATGGGTGCCGGGCCCGTACCCCCGCCGATGATCGACCTTTCCAGCTACCGGCCCCGGGGCGACAAGCGCAACACCGCCTTCTTTGAGGACTATCTGCCCCGCGTCTATGCCCGGCGGGCCGCGTCGGGGCTGGAGCAGGTGGTGGGGCCCATGGCGGCCGTTGTGATCCAGGTGGACCACGGCAACGGCCTGCCCTACCTGGCGGAACTCACCCTCACCACTCCTTACCGCTATCAGGAGTGCTGGATCAACGCCACCCACCGCCTCTACCTGCTCAAGGGGGGTGAGGCCTTTCCGCGGCTGATCGTGCTGGAGCCGCTTTTTGACGACTTCGAGGATGAAGTCACGCGCTGGAACGCGATGTATCCCCTTTCGATCGACAAACCCAACGCCCGCTACATCGGCGAGATCTTCCAGGTGTCCTCCTGCCACGATCTGCGCGCCATCCTTGAACCCCAGAACATCCGCTTCGCCTATCCGGGCGAAACCGCCAACCCCTTCTATGCCTCGAAGCATCTCTGCTTCACGTTCCTCTCCGACTACACCTACAACCGGGTCGGCTATGTGGATCGGCCCCTGGATGGTCTGGCAGCGCTGGATCTGGGTGATCGCGTGCTGCTCGATGACGAGGCGCTCGAACCCCTCACCGACGCTGCGCGCCGCCACCGGGAGCATGGCCTGGAGGGCAAGATCCTGGGCATCGACCATCTGGCCACAAGGGTTCTGGCCGGCGAGCGGGAGGATGCCATCCTCGAATATCTGACGATGGTTCCCTACTACTACTGGGGCTCTTACGACATCGCCGAGATGAACTCCTCCACCAACGTCACCCGCCATCCGACGCTGGCGGACGACAAACTCTCCCCCGCCCGTGTGTTCACCGCCAACAACACACCCTCCTATCTCAACTCCCTGGCCAACCTGCCCATGCCCACCGAAGACTTCGTCCGCAATTTCGGCCGGCGCATGCATCACATCGCCTATGAGGTTGCCGATGGCGACAGCGACGGTCAAAAGAACGTGGACGTGGTGGTGCACACCCTGCGCGAGCTGGGAATTCCCTTCCTTGCCGACATGGTGGGCGAATGCGGCGATGGGCCGAACCTGCGCCAGATTTTCTCGCGCAGCTCGGCCTATTCCCTGCTGATCACCGAGTACGTGGAGCGCTGCCTGGGCTACGACGGCTTCTTCACCCGGGAGAACGTGGCGGCCCTCACCGAGGCCGCCGGCCACGCGGAGCGCTACGAGCACGGCCACGTCTTCGACTGAGGCGCCCAGCCGATGAGAATGTCCGTTAAGCTGGCGTCATCTTTCGTTACGCGGCGACATGGGTGAGCTGATCGAGGTCGCGGGCGCCACCCAGAATCCCCTGATGCTGCCGGCCTTCCTGGGGGTTCTCGGCCTCGGTTTCTTCGCCCTGCTCCAGTCCTCCGCCGGCAACAACGACGACGACGACTCCTCGCCCGGTGGCGGACTGATGCAGCCCGTGGCCTGAGCCCGGAGCTTCAGCCCCCGCTGCCGTCGGTCTGCTCCTGTCTCCAGGCGGCCGGCATCAGCACCAGGAATAGAAACCACCAGGCGGCGATCACCAGCGACACGCCGGCCGTGAGCCACCAGAGGTGCAGCAGGATCCAACTGCCCGCCACGATGGCCACACCGGTGAGCAGGATGCTCCACGGCTGACACCACCATGGCTTGAGCTCCCAGACCGAGCCGGGCACCAGGCCCGGCTCCTGAGGTTCAGGGTTTGGCAAGGGCCGCCGGCAGGTTGGCGCTGCCGGGCTGGAAGGCCTTCTGCAGGGCGGCCCCGGCCTGCATCTGCTTGCGCAGGGTGGATTCGGCCACCCGGTACTGGCTGTCGCGGTTGGTGCCGATGTCCTCCAGCTTGAGGCGCTGCACCTCCTGTTCGGTCATCTTCACCGGCACGTCCGGGTCGATGCCGTGCTTGTGGATGTCCCGGTTGCGGGGTGTCAGGTACTTGGCGATGGTCACCGTCATGCCCGAGCCGTCGGACAGCCCGCGCACGGACTGCACCAGCCCCTTGCCGAAGGTCTTCTGCCCCACCAGCACCGCGCGGTTGTTGTCCTGCAGGGCGCCGGAGAGGATCTCGCTGGCGCTGGCCGAACCCTCGTTGACGAGCACCACCATGGGCTTGGCAGTGAGCGCCTGGCCGGTGGCCCGCTTCACGTCCTGGATGCCGTCGCGGGTCTTGGTGGAGACGATGATGCCTTCGTTGATCCACTGCCGGGCGATCTCCACGCTCGCCACCAGCAGCCCGCCCGGGTTGCTGCGCAGGTCGAGCACGTAGCCCTGCACCCCCTGGGCCTCCAGGTCCCGCACCGCCGCTCGCATGTCCTTGGTGGCGGTGGCGCTGAACTGCTTGAGGCGGATGTAGCCGATCCTTGTGCCGTCCGGCGCGGTGTTGACCTGGTGGTTGACCGCGTGGATCTCGATCAGCTCCCGGGTCAGGGCGGTGTCGAGGTTCTGGCCCTTGCGGCGCAGCACCAGATTCACCGTGGTGCCCGCCTTGCCCCGGATCAGCTTCACCGCGTCCTCGGTGCTCATCCCCTTGGTGCTCTTGCCGTCGATCGAGACAATCACGTCCTTGGGCTGCACCCCGGCCCTGGAGGCCGGCGAACCCTCGATCGGGGAGATAACGACCAGCTCCTTGGTCTCCTTGTCGACGCTCAGCTGGATGCCCACCCCGGAGAGCTCCCCGGAGGTGTCGATCTGCATCTCCTTGAACTCCCGCGGGTCCAGGAAACGGGTGTAGGGGTCGTCGAGGGTGCTGAGCATGCCGCGGATGCCCTCGTAGGCATCCTTCGGGGTGCTGTAGCTCTTGGAGAGCACGCTCCTGCGCAGCTTGCGCCACTGCTCAGGCGTGTACTTGCCCGTGGTGTCCAGGTAGTCGCGGAAGACGATCTGCCACGCCTGGTCCATCACCTCCTTGGGGCTGTCGCTGATCGACACGGTTCCGGTGGGGGTCAGCACCATCTCTCGGGCCATGACCGCCGTGGCGGCACAGGCACCGAGACCAACCAGCACCACGACGGTGGCGCGAGCTCTGCCCATGGTGGGGATCCTCAAGGAGTCTGAAACGTGGTTCCAACGTAGCGCCGATGCCAGGGGTGGGCTCCCCGGTCAGGGGTCGACCCAGCGACCGTCCTCCTTGATCAGGGCGATCAGCGCCTCCACCCCCTCGGCTTCGGGAACCCGGCGGATCTCCTCCCGCCCCCTGTAGAGGGAAATCGTTCCGGGGGTCTTGCCCACGTAGCCGTAGTCGGCGTCGGCCATCTCGCCCGGACCGTTGACGATGCAGCCCATCACGGCGATGTCCAGGCCGGTGAGGTGGGCGGTGGCGTTGCGCACGGTGTGCAGCACCTCCTCGAGGTTGAACAGGGTGCGGCCGCAGCTGGGACAGGCCACGTACTCCACCATCGTCTTGCGCAGCCCCATGGCCTGCAGGATCGCGTAGCAGACCGGGATCTCCTTCTCCGGCGCCTCGGTGAGCGACACCCGGATCGTGTCGCCGAGGCCCTCGGCCAGGAGGGTGGCGATGCCGGCGGTGCTCTTGATGCGGCCGTAGTCGCCGTCGCCCGCCTCGGTGACCCCCAGGTGCAGGGGGTAGTGGAAGCCCTCGGCATCCATGCGGAAGGCCATCATCCGGTAGGCCGCCAGCATCACCGGGGCCCGCGAGGCCTTCATCGACACGACGATGTTGTGGAAATCGAGGCGGTCGCAGATGTGGATGAACTCCATGGCGCTCTCCACCATCCCCAGGGGGGTGTCGCCGTAGGTGAACAGCATCCGCTCCGCCAGGGAGCCGTGGTTGACGCCGATCCGCAGCCCCTTGTCCTGTTCCTTGAGCAGGCTCACCAGGGGTTCGAGGGTCGCCTGAATGCGCTCGCCGATCGCCGCCACCTCCTCCGGGGTGAACTCCGTGCGGTTGGGGTCGGGCTTGTCGAACACGTAGAGGCCCGGATTGATCCGCACCTTGTCGACGTGCTGGGCCACCTCCAGGGCGATCTTCATGCCGTTGTGGTGCACGTCCGCCACCAGCGGCACCGGCCGGTAGGTGTCCTCCAGCCGCTGGCGGATCTCCTTCACCGCCTTGGCATGGGCCAGGCTCGGCACCGTCAGGCGCACGATCTCGCAGCCCGCCTCGTGCAGGCGCCGGATGCCGGCGGTGGCCCCCTCGATGTCGAGGGTGTCCTCGTTGATCATCGACTGCACCACCACGGGGTGCTCGCTGCCCACCCACACATCGCCGACCCGGACGCTGCGCGTCTTGCGGCGGCGGATCACGGTGTCGAAGCGGGGGTCACTGGCCCAGTCGGCCGGGAGGGGAGAGGTCCCCGGAGCGGTGGTGGTGGGTGTGGCCAGGGTGCCGGTCATCTCGCGTGGGCCGGTGGTGGCCAAAGCCTGTCACAAAGAGGGTGTCGGCGGTCGGTCCTGATCCAGGCGACGACGCACCTCCTGGAGGTCCTGCCAGGTGAGCCACTTGGGCGAGCCCTGCTCCCGCGAGGGATTGCGCAGCAGGTAGGAGGGATGGAACACGGGCATCACCCAGCGGTCCTGCCAGGGGTGCCAGCGGCCCCGCAACCGGGAGATGCCCCCCTTGATCCCCAGCACCCCCTCCAGGGCGGTGGCGCCGGCCAGCAGAATCACGAATGGATCGACGGCGGCGATCTGGGCGGCCAGCCAGGGGGCACAGGCGGCGATCTCCTGGGGGGTCGGCCGGCGGTTATCCGGCGGACGGCACTTCACCACGTTGCAGACGTAGGCATCGCGCTCGCTGTCGAGCCCCACGCTGGCAAGCATCTGGTCGAGCAGCTGGCCGGCCCGGCCCACGAACGGCCGGCCGCTGGCGTCCTCCTGGGCGCCGGGCCCCTCGCCGATCACCATCAGGCGGGCCGCGGGGTCGCCGCGGCTCACCACCACCGTGTGGCGTCCCTCCGCCAGGCAGCAGCGGCGGCACTCCCGGCAGTCCCGCTCGAGCGCCGCGAGGTCGGGGGGCTCCGGGGTGGTGGGGTCCGCACCCGGAAGGGACGGTTGCAGGGGAGATGGTTGCAGGTGATCGCCGGCCATCGCCCCATTCTTCGCCATGGTCACGGGCGTAGGGCAAGATGGCCGGATTGCCGAATCGCGCCCTCCAGACGGCGCGCGCTGCCATGCCGGCCCCGTTGACGCTCTCCGCCCGGGCGCAGGCGTTGCAGCCATCGCTCACCCTCGCCATCACCGCCAAGGCGCGCGAACTGCGTGGCGAGGGCAAGGACATCTGCAGCCTCAGCGCCGGGGAGCCCGACTTCGACACCCCCGCCTTCATCCGCCAGGCGGCCGCCGAGGCCCTGGAGGCCGGTCACACGCGCTACGGGCCCGTGGCGGGCGAACCGGAGCTGCGCCAGGCGATCGCCGCCAAGCTGAGCCAGGAGAACGGCGTTCCCACCCGGCCCGACCAGGTGCTGGTGACCAACGGCGGCAAGCAGGCCCTCTACAACCTCTTCCAGGTTCTGCTCGACCCCGGCGACGAGGTGCTGCTGCCGGCCCCGTACTGGCTCAGCTACCCGGAGATGGCCCACCTGGCCGGCGCCAGCGTGCGCTGCCTCACCACCGACGCCAGCGGTGGGTTCCGCTTCAGCCCCGAGCAGCTTGAGGCCGCGATCACCCCGGCCAGCCGGCTGCTGGTGCTCAACAGCCCCTCCAATCCCACCGGCATGGTGCTCAGCCGCCCCGAGCTGGAGGGGATCGCCGCCGTGTTGCGCCGCCATCCCGCCGTGGCGGTGGTCTGCGACGAGATCTACGAGATGCTGCTCTCCCCTGGCCATGAGCACCACAGCCTGGCGGCGGTGGCGCCGGATCTGGCGGAGCGGATCTTCATCGTCAATGGTTTTGCCAAGGGCTGGGCGATGACCGGCTGGCGCATCGGTTGGCTGGCGGGCGCCCGCCATGTGGTGGCCGCCGCCAGTGCCCTGCAGAGCCAGAGCACCAGCAATGTCTGCAGCTTTGCCCAGTTCGGCGCCCTGGCGGCCGTCAGCGGATCGCGGGACTGCGTCCACACGATGGCCGCCGAGTTCAGCCGCCGGCGCTCCCGGCTCAGCGACGGCCTGATGGCGATCAGCGGCCTGGAGCTGCTGCCCCCCGAGGGGGCCTTCTACGCCTTCCCCGACGTCAGTGCCTGGGGCCTGGATTCGATGACCCTCTGCGGCCGGCTGCTGGACGAGGTGGGGCTGGCGGTGGTGCCCGGTGCCGCCTTCGGCGATGACCGCTGCATCCGCCTGTCCTGCGCGGCGTCCCCGGCCACGATCGACGACGGCCTGGAGCGGCTGCGCCGCTTCGGAGCCAGCCTCTGATCGCCCCGTCGGTGCCACAGGATCAGCCCAGTTCGGCCACGGCGATGCCGGTGCCGAAGAAGCTGGTGGTGCTCGGCGACAGCGGCGTCTACGGCTGGGGCGATCCGGAGCAGGGCGGCTGGTGCGAGCGGCTGCGGCGCCACTGGATGGATCTGCCCCAGGGCCCGGTGCTCTACGGCCTCGGGGTGCGGGGGGATGGGCTGGAGCGGCTGGCGGCCCGTGCCGAGGCCGAGGTGAGCCACCGTGGTGAACTGCGCCGCCAGCGGCCCCAGGGGATCCTGCTGTCGATCGGCCTCAACGACACGGCCCGGGTGGGCCGCCCTGACGGCCGCCACCAGCTGGCCCCCGACGCGTTCCTGTTCGGCCTGCGGCAGCTGCTGCCCCGACTGGCGTCCATCGCCCCGGTGTTCGTGCTGGGCCTCACCCCGGTGGATGAGGTGGTGATGCCCTTCGCCGAGATGCTGTGGTACGACCTGGCCACGGTGCGCCGCTACGAGGGCCTGCTGGAGGAGGCCTGCATGGAAGCCGACGTGCCCTTCCTGCCGCTGCTCGATGGTCTGCTGGCCGACCCCCACTGGCTGCAGTGGCTGTGCAGCGACGGCCTGCACCTCAACAGCGACGGCCACGGCCAGCTCTACCGGCGCCTGCGCTCCTGGAGGGCCCTGCTGGACTGGGCCGGGCTCGATCCCCACAGCAGCGTGACGGCTGGCTTCTGAACTTCCGTCTCAGCAGCCCCAGCAGCCCCAGCAGCCCGGTGCTGGCCCGGCAGCCATTTTTGCCCGGGCCGGTGCCGCTGGCATCACCCGATCGGATGAGAGGCGCTCCCCCCATGGGGTGAACCGCCGCCCGGCGCCGACGGCGACTCTGAAGGGACGGCCCCCGCTGGACCCAATTCCATGGATCGCCCCCCGCCCCCCTCGCCCCCACCACCGGCAGCGGTGGTGCAGAGCACCCGCCGGGTGCCGGCCCCGGATCTCTGTCCGGGCTGCCGTGAAATCCCGGAGGCCATCGTCGATCGCCGCAGCCGCAACCGCCGCCGGCTCAAGGCGTTCGCTGAGGCCACCGATCCGGTCGTCCGGCTGCGCTGGCGCAACCTGCTGGTGGAGGACAACCTGCCGCTGGTGTACAGCATCGCCGGGCGCCAGGGTGCCGACGCCGGGATGGCCTTCGAGGACCTTGCCCAGGTGGGCAGCCTCGGCCTGATCCGGGCGGTGGAGGCCTTCGACCCCAGCCGCAACGTCAGCCTCAGCAGCTTTGCGGTGCCCTACATCCAGGGGGCCATGCGCCGTGAACGGCGGGACCGCCAGCCCCTGGTGCGTCCGCCCCGGCCCCTCTGGGACCTGCACCAGCAGGTGCTGAGCCTCCAGGAGACCCGGCGCCGCCAGGGCCTTGATCCGTTGTCACCGGCCGCCCTTGCCGATCGCCTGGCCTGCGATCCGGCCCGGCTGGAGGAGGCCCTGGCGATCCGCCGGGTCGCCAGGGTGCGCAGCCTGGATGCCCCCCTCGGCCCGGGAGGCGGTGAGTCCGAGGCGGCCGGCTGCCTGCTGGATCTGCTGGCCGCCCCCGCCGGGCCCTGCGGCGATGAGGCGGTGGCGGGCGAGAGCGACGCCCGCGGCGCCGAGCGCCAGTGGCTGCGGCGGCAGCTGGCCGACCTCGAGCCCCGGGAGCGGCAGCTGCTGGTGGGCCGACTGGATGGGGGCTGCACCTGGGTGGAACTGGGCCGGCAGCTGGGCATCCCGGCCCGCCAGGCCCAGCGCCGTCACGATGCCGCCCTCGACCGCCTCAGGCGCTCCGCCCTCGCCTGGCGCCAGGTGGCCCTCAGCCCAACCCAGGCAACAGCCACGGCGCCAGCGCCATCGCCAGCAGGGCCGCCAGCAGGGTCTGGAGCCCGTTGACCAGCTCATTGCTCAGCCAGCGCCAGTGACGCTGCAGGCTGGCGCCCACCACGCTTTCGGCCAGGGTGGCCACCAGCCCGACGCCACCCACCAGGGCCGCCAGCGGCCAGCCGCGAATCACCCCCAGGGCCCCCATCGCCAGGGTCATCAGGGCGCTGCCCAGGAGGCTGGCGGCGGTGCCCTCCAGGCTGATGGCCCCCTCGGTGCCGGGCGGTACCGGCCGCAGGCTGGTGATCAGCACGGTGTGCCGGCCCCAGCGCTTGCCGATCTCGCTGCCGAAGGTGTCGGCGAGCTTGGCGGCGAAGCTGGCGGCGAAACCGGCCAGCAGCAGGGGCTGCATGGTCGCCGCTGCCCGGCAGGTCAGCAGGGCCAGCACCGTTCCCACCAGGGCGGAGCCCCAGACGTTCTCGGGCCCCCGGCGCCCCTCCCGGCCCTCGGCCAGCCCCAGCTCCCGCTTGCGCCGGAACCCCAGCTTCGTCACCCCGCTGCCCAGGGCGAGATACACGACCACCGCCAGCCAGCCGCGCCAGCCCAGGCTGCCCCACAGCAGGGTGCCGAGCACCCCGGCATGCACCCAGCCCGCCGGGGTCAGCAGGGGCAGGCGCTGGGCCAGGCCGATCAGCAGCCCGTTGATGGCCAGGGCCGCCAGCCAGTGGAGGGGGTCCTGGGGCGGCAGCGGCAGCATGGCGGGGACCCGGTTGTGTTGCACAGATCTAAGCCAGCCGCTGCGGGGTGCCGGCTTCGGCGGATAATCGCTGCATCCGGCGGTGCACCGAATGGTCTTCAAACGGCCCAAGTTCTTCCTCGATCTGGGTGGCGGCGAAGGCAACGAGCCCCCGGCCGTGGTGGCTCCCCCCAAGGCCGAGGCCAAGCCAGCCGCCAAGGTCGCCCCCGTGGCGGCCGAGGCCAAGCCTGCGTCCACCGCCGCCCCGGCGGCTGCTGAGGGCACCCCTCAGCCCGTTTCGGGCCTGACCACCGCCGAGGCCATCGCCGCCGAACTGGCCGCCGCTGAGGCGCTGCGGCCGGCACCGTCGTTGGCCACCTTTGCTCCCGACTGTGTCACCGCCGGGGGCGCCACCCCGATGAAGCGCCGCACCCCCGGGGCCAATCTGGGCGTGTTCAAGGACATGGCGGCCGGCATGATGCGCTCCTGAGCGCCCGCCAGTCGGCCAGCAGAGCCAGGCCAGCCACCGCCGCGGTGGCCGTGCGCAGGATCGTGGACCCCAGGCTCACGGGCTGCCAGCCGGCGGCTTCGGCCCGTTGCTCCTCCTGGGGGCTCCAGCCCCCCTCCGGACCGATCGCCAGCCGGATGCCCGCCGCCGGCCCCCCGTCGCCCGCCCCCCCGCTCGCTTCTTCCACCAGCTCCCGCAGCCGCTGGCTGCAGAGGGGCAGCCCCTCCCGCCGGGTGGTGGCCAGCAGGGCAATCCCGGGCGCGGGCCGGCTCAGCCATTCCCCGGCCGGCCGGGGGGACCCCAGCACCGGATGCCACAGCCGTTCGCACTGCTCGGTGGCCTCCCGCACGATCCCCTGCCAGCGCTCGAGGGGACAGCGCTCCCCCGGGGCGCCACGCTCAGCCAGCAGGGGCTGAAGCCGGTCGGCCCCCAGCTCGGTGGCCATGCGCCAGACCACATCCGCCTCCCGCCGCGGCACGGCCATGGCGAGCTCCAGGGACGGCCCGGGCGGCTCCTCCCGCATCAGGGGCGCGCCGGGGGCCTGCTCCAGCCGCAGGCTCCGCTCCGGGTCGAGCACCGCCGTCCACAGTCCGCCGACACCGTCGACCAGCGCCAGCCGATCGCCGGGGCGGTAACGCAGCACCCGCTCCAGGTAGTGGCGTTCCTGGGGCTCCAGGGCCAGCCGGGCCTGGCCCGGCCCCCCGGTCTCCAGGGCGGCGATCCGCTCCGGGGTGATCAGCAGACGACGCAGCTCCCGCCCCATCAGTCCCCGGAGAACGGGCTCTCGGGCTCCTCGTCGATCGGCCAGTCCTCGTTGAGACCGCCGATCACCAGTTCGGTGATCTCGAGAACGTCGTTGTCGAGCTGGCGCAGGGCGTTGATCAGCACATCGAGGGCCAGGGCATCGCTGGTGCCCAGGTCGACCCAGCAGCGGGCCCAGTCGTCCTGGTATTCCATCGGCCCCATGTTGTGCATCAGGGCCGGCAGACAGCGTTCGGCGGATTCGGTGTCGTAGGGCAGCCAGCCCAGGTCCACACCCCCCTCGTGGGTCTGCAGGTTCTCAGCATTGAAGCCGCCCAGCTTGCCGAGGAAGAACCAGCTGTCGAAGGCCGTTTCGACGTAGCCCCGCTCGGACCCGCCGGGCTGGTCGGCGAAGTGCAGCCAGATCCAGCAGTTGAACGGATCCACCTCGCGAAATCGGACATCCATGGAGAAGGGGAGACGGCGCGCGTGTCCCCCCATCCAACACGTTCCAGGGCGCCAGCGCCGCAGCACTGGACGGCATGCTGGTGGGATGCTCGACGTCATCGGTCTGCGCTATCACCCCGCCACCGCGGCCGCGCCGGTGCTGCGGGATGTGTCCCTGCAGCTGGCGGTGGGAGCCCCGGCCCTGGTGGCCGGCCGCAGCGGCAGCGGCAAGACCACCCTGCTGGAGGTGCTCTGCGGCCTGGCCGAAGCCGATGCCGGCCGCATCCTCTGGCAGGGGGAGGCCCTCAGCAGCCGCCAGCGTCGCTGGCTGTGCGGGCTGGTGTTCCAGTTCCCGGAACGCCACTTCCTTGGCCTGACGGTGGGCCAGGAGCTGAAGCTGGGCCAGCGGCGGCTCACCGCCGAGAAGGCCGAGGCGGTGCTGGAGCAGGTGGGGCTGGGCCATCTTTCCTTGCAGCAGGCTCCCGAGCGGCTCAGCGGCGGCCAGCAGCGGCGCCTGGCGCTGGCGGTGCAGCTGGTGCGGGATGCCCGGGTGCTGCTGCTGGATGAGCCCACCGCCGGCCTCGACTGGACCGTGCGGGAGGAGGTGCTGCAGCTGCTGGCGGATCTGGCCCGGGAGCGGGCTCTGTTGGTGGTGACCCACGAACCCGAGCTGTTCCGGGGTGTGATCGACCACGGCTGGCGGCTGGAGGGCGGCGCCCTGGGTCCCCTGGAGGCGCCGCGATCCGCCTCCTTACGATGACCAGCTGATGGTGGGGGACGGCTTGATGGGGGGTCGGTTGCTAGGGGGACAGTTGCTAGGGGGAGAGTTCATGGGGGACAGCCTGCTGCGGGCCACCGGCGCCGGCGGCGGCATCCGCATGGTCGCGGTCACCACCACGGCGGCCAGCCGCGTGGCCCGTGAACGCCACGGGCTCTCCTTTCTCACCACGGCCCTGCTGGGCCGTGCCATGACGGCGTCCCTGCTGCTGGCCAGCTCGATGAAGGTGGCCCACGGGCGTGTGAATCTGCGCATCCAGTCCGACGGACCCCTGCGGGGCCTGATGGTGGATGCGGGCCGGGACGGCACCGTGCGGGGCTACGTGGGCCGGCCCGACCTGGAGCTTGATCTGCTCCCTGACGCCGCCGGCGGGCACCGGTTCGACTTCCGGCGCGCCACCGGCACCGGCTACCTCCACGTGGTGCGGGACCGGGGCCAGGGCGAACCCTTCAGCAGCACCGTGGAGCTGGTGAGCGGAGGGATCGGGGAGGACGTGGCCTCGTACCTGCTGCATTCCGAGCAGACCCCCTCGGCCCTGTTCGTGGGGGAGACGATCGACAGCTCCGGTGTCCGCTGCGCCGGCGGGGTTCTGGTGCAGGTGCTGCCGAAGGCGGCGCGGGAGCCGGCCCTCGTGGCCCTGCTGGAGGAGCGCTGCCGGGAGATCACCGGCTTCAGTGAGCGGCTCGCCGCCAATGCCGACCAGCTCCATGCCCTGTTCGAGGACATCTTTCCGGATCTCGATCCCCAGCCCCTCGAGGCGGCTCCGATCGAGCAGCCGGTGCGCTTCCACTGCCCCTGCAGCCGCCACCGCAGCGTCAGCGCCCTGCGGCTCCTGGGCCGGGATGAACTCAGCGCCATGCTCAGCGAGGACGGCCAGGCGGAACTGACCTGCCATTTCTGCAGCGAGGTCTACCGGGTGGGGGCCGAGGAACTGCAGGAGATCATCGACGAGTTGGCCGCCGTGGTCTGAACGGCTGCCCCCACGGCAAGGCCGGAAGGGCCTGAGCCCGGGGGCTCAGGCGATCAGGAGGGCGCCGAGCAGCAGCAGCAGGATGGCGGGGATGCTCTGCAGCTGGAGGGTGGAGACGGGCAGGGCCTGGCTGAGGGAAGCCCCCAGCCCAGCGGCCAGCAGGCCGCCGAGGACCAGGCCCAGGCACAGGAGGGCGAAGGACCAGCCCACCGACGCCAGGAAGCGGCCGTTGCGCCGCTGCAGGTTGAGCAGGGTGACGCCGGTGGCCAGGGCCGTGAGCAGCTCGGGGGCGGCGCCCGGCATCAGCAACAGCAGCACGAGAAGAACCCCGTCGGCCGCCAGGGGAAACCAGAGATCCCGGCCGCTGGCCAGCTGCAGCCGGGGAAGGGAGAAGCTGGGGCGCGGCAGACGGGAGGGGGGAAGCTGGGGCAGGCTCGGCAGGGCCGAAAGGGCCGGCCGGCTCGGGGGTGGTGAGGCCTGTTCCCGCTGGGAGGCGGAACGGGCGGCGCTGCTGACCCGACCCTGCTGGCGTTCCTTGAGCCGATCCATCAGCACGGCGTCGTAGGCGGCCTCGATGCGAGAGCGCACCATCGGATCGTCCCCGGCCTCCTTGAGCCGAGCCAGCTTCGCCTCCTGGACCGTGTCGAAGGAGGCATCCGGCGCCACGCCCAGCCGCTCGTACGGATCGGAGGCGTCAGGGGCCGGCTGGGGCAGGTCGGATCCTTGGTTCATACCAACGAGCGTATCGAGCCAAGGCTAAAAAAGCGGTTCACTGCGGTGATATCCGGCTTCCTGTTGCAGACGGCGACGGCAGGCCTCGGCCTCCTCGATGGCCAGCGATCGCCGCCGCTTGAGCAGGGGCATCTGGGGGGGCAGATGGCTGCCTTCACGCATCTCCACGGCCCCCTGGGAGGGCTGGAAGCTGACGTAATCACTGCCCCCGTCGCTGCGGGGACGCACGAGCCAGAGCGGGAATGGCGTCACGGATCGAGGCATCGCAGTGACCGTCCGTTGCGGCGTGACGATTTGTTGCTTCATTCTGCCCCCTCCGCTGGTGTTGCGCGAGGGAGGGGTTTCCCCCTTGCTGGCACAACGCCGCCCCGGGTTCAGAGGGCGATCGGCTCCACCCCGCTCACCACCGGCGCCACCCCGTGCAGCTCCAGCTCGGGATGGTCCTCCTGCAGCTGGTGCAGATTCCAGTCGTTGCGGAACAGCAGCACCGGCCGGTCCCAGGCATCGCGGACCGTCTTGCAGTTGAACAGGCGGCCAACCCGTTCCAGGGCCGGCCAGCCCCCGCTCACCCAGCGGGCGACGCTGAATTCCAGCGGTTCGAGCCGGCTGGTGACGCCGTACTCGTTCTCCAGCCGGTACTGCACCACCTCCAGCTGCAGCTGGCCCACCGCCGCCAGGATCGGGTCCCGCTTGCTGGGGTCGGTGTCATAGAGCACCTGGACGGCACCCTCCTCCCGCAGCTCATTCACCCCCTTGCGGAAACTCTTGAACGCCGAGGGGTTGGGGTTGCGCAGCCAGGCGAAGATCTCCGGGCTGAAGCAGGGAATCCCCTCGTACTCCACCCGCGAACCGGTGTAGAGGGTGTCGCCGATGGCAAACATGCCGGGGTTGTTGAGGCCGATCACATCGCCGGGGTAGGCGTCGTCCACCACCTCCCGGTCCTGGCCGAACAGCTTCTGGGGGCGCGACAGGCGGATGGTGCGGCCGCTGCGGGCATGGCGCACGCTCATGTCCTTCTCAAAGCGGCCGCTGCAGACCCGCACGAAGGCGACACGGTCGCGGTGGCGGGGGTCCATGTTGGCCTGGAGCTTGAACACGAAGCCGCTGAACTCCGGCCGCAGCGGGTCCACCGGGCCCTGGTCGCTCTCCCGGGCCACCGGGGGCTGGGCCAGCTCCAGGAAGGCATCGAGGAACGGTCGCACCCCGAAGTTGGTCATGGCCGAGCCGAAGAACACCGGGCTCAGTTCGCCGGCATGCACCCGCTCCAGATCCAGTTCCGCTCCGGCCCCCTCCACCAGCTCCAGTTCCTCCAGGGCCAGCTCCAGCAGCTCCGCCTCCACCCGCTCGGCCCGGTCCGGATCGCCGGGGGCCAGCCGCCGCTCCAGGCTCTGGCGCCCCCGCTCGGCCCGTTCAAACAGCAGCAGATCCTGGGAGCGCCGGTCGATCACGCCGCGGAAACGGTCGCCGCTGCCGATCGGCCAGTTCACCGGCCAGCAGGCCAGGCCCAGCTCCTGCTCGATTTCGTCGATCAGCTCCAGGGGTTCACGCCCCGGCCGGTCCATCTTGTTGATGAAGGTGAAGATCGGGATCCGCCGCATCCGGCAGACCTCGAACAGCTTGCGGGTCTGGGGCTCCAGGCCCTTGGCCGCATCCACCAGCATCACGGCGTTGTCGGCGGCGGCCAGGGTCCGGTAGGTGTCCTCCGAGAAGTCCTGGTGGCCAGGGGTGTCGAGCAGGTTGATCGTGCTGCCGGCGTAGTCGAACTGGAGCACGGTGGAGGTGATCGAGATGCCGCGCTGCTTCTCCAGCTCCATCCAGTCGGAGGTCACCTTGCGCTGCTCCCCCTTGGCTTTCACCGCCCCGGCCTGCTGGATGGCCCCGCCGTAGAGCAGCAGCTTCTCGGTGAGGGTGGTCTTGCCCGCGTCGGGGTGGGAAATGATCGCGAAGTTGCGGCGCCTGGAGACCGCCTCCGCCAGCGCTGCCGCGTCGGGGTCAGGGGCGGTGGCAGAGGGTGGTAGGGAGATCATCGGACCAGCCTGCCAGGCTGACTGGCCAGGTCGAACGGCCGTGGGCAGTGGTGGGGGGATCGGTCGTTGACGGCCGGGGGTGGAAACTGATTGCATGGTCGGGCTCGCTCGGATCCACCGTCGGCTGGAAAACAGGGATTCAGATGTCGAAGCCTCGAATCATCGCCACGCACAGCTATCGAGGCGGAACGGGAAAATCGAATGTCACCGCCAACATCGCCATTGAGTTCGCTCGATTCGGTTTACGAGTTGGCATTGTTGACACCGACCTGCCCTCCCCTGGAATTCATATTCTCTTTGGTCAGGATCAGCCCCTGAAAACCGTCAATGGAGTACTTCAAAAAAAGTATCCTTTGCATGAAGCGATTGTAGACGTCACCCCGGAGGCCATACAGAATCAGGGTGCGGTTTTTTTGCTCCCCGGCAGTCCAAAGCCAGGAGATATCGCCCACATCGTCAAAGAGTCCTATTCCATGGAAGCCATGGTGGATATCTACAGGGACTACATCAAGTCGGCGACACTCGATCTTTTGCTCATTGACACCCATCCGGGGCTCAATGAACCGACGCTCTACTCGATCACGGTATCTGATCTACTGGTCATGGTCCTACGGCCGGATCGGCAGGACTACCAAGGCACGGCGGTCGCCATCGATGTGGCCAGGAAGCTTGGGGTCCCCGCCATCAGTCTGCTGGTGAACAAGGCGCTGACTTCTTCGGACTGGCCTCAACTGACGACCACCATCGAAGGCACCTACGGTGAAAAGTGTCTTGGCATCCTGCCCCAGTCTGATGACATCATCCGTTACGGCGGAACGGGTCTGTTCTGCCTGCAGGAACCCGACCATCCGCTGGCCCGTGGTTTTCAGATGATTTCAGCTTCGATCCTGGAGTTGCTGGACATCAAGGAGCAAAGTTCCCTATCATGAGTGCGCTCCACTTTGGTTCTGCCTTGCAGGGCGGCCTCGATTTCCTGGCCACGGCTTCAGTCTCGGTCTCATCGGTTGAAGCGAGTTCCCTGAAGTCATTACCGGCTGGGACATCAATCAGTCTGATGGTTCTGTATGGCTTGTTGCTGGTCTTTGGATTTTGTGCGCCGGCGCTCAATCGATCCATCAATCGCAGCAAGGAAGGCTCTTTGCCCAAGCACCGTTCCTGGCCCTTCGGGATCAGATCCTTTGCCGGCGGAATGGCGGCTGCCTATGTCTTCATCCTGCTGATCCCAGAGATGGGTCTTTTCAACAGCGAGATCAAGATCCCCTTTTTCAACACCTACTCCCTTGCCCTGCTCGGGCTACTCATTTTCAAAGGGCTTCAGCATTACTGTCGTCATCTTGCCCAGGAACGGACCAGAAGTATGGAGGAATGGGCATTCGTTCATTCAAAATCCCATGAGAAGCATCTGTCCTTCAGGATTTCCGGTTATGTGTTCATTGCCTATGCCTCTCTGATCCTGCTGACCCTTCCTTACCAAGTCAGCCATCTCGCCCAGGGGATGGGGGTGTTCCTCTATCTGGTCACCTTTTCATTCCATCTCTGCTTTGAGTTGTTGAGCCTGAATGATGAAGATGTTAAGCATTACAATCAGTATGTCCCCATTCCGCTGGCCATTGCCCTGACGGCGGCTCTTGGTCTCGCGCTCAGCGGGGCCATGCCTCAGGCTTATCTGCTGGCTTGCATCTCGCTTCTGGCTGGGATCATTATCTATAACGTCTTTCTTGTTGAGTTGCCCAACCCAGATCGGTCGTCCTACGTCTGGTTTTTGGTTGGAGCCGTTGCTTTTGTTTTGCTGAACTCGCTGACGCTGCGTTCGGTGCCTCACTAAACGGCGTCGCACCGACTGCCTGACTCCATGGACTCAGAGGCCCTCGCGGCTACGGGATCGAATGGTCTCGGCTTTGCCGAGCAGGTCCAGGAAGCCTTCGGCATTGGAAATCTCTTCCACCTCCAACTGGGCACGGGCATGGTCGATCTCAATGCTGAGGGTGCGAATCTTTTGCTGAAGCTCATTCTCGCGTTGCTTGACCCTCTCAAACATCTGTGTGAATGAGGCCCGCGCATTCTTGATGTTGTTGTCACCACCGTCAGCGGTTTCGCTGATGTATCGCTGCACATCCCCATAGCTTCCTGAGGCGATCATCTGGGTCAGATTACTGAATTCATCAATGTAGGCAAGCATGCTGCGTGATCGCTGGATCAGTGCTCTGAATAATGAATCCCGCAACTTCAGATTGCGATCCAAAAGACTGATGGCGATAGCGTTGGAAAAGCTCACTAACGAGGCCTCATCACTCTCAACAGCGCAGGAAGCTGATCGTGTCTTCTCACCAAAAAGCGTCATCTCTCCGATGATGCTGTCAGCCCCCAGGCTGGCAATGGTGATTTCCTGCCCACTTGCATTCTGAATGAACACCCGGATACGGCCGGACTCAAGCAGATACAAGGAGTCAGTGGGGTCCCCTTCGCGAAACAACAATTGATTCTTTTTGAGAACGACCAACCCCTTGCTCTCGTTCGAACTCGATCGAAACAAGTCTGCCAATTCCGAGGTTAGGGACTTTTCTGGACCGGAAGCGGATGCCCGTGGGGACATGACTCGATTCTGCTGATCCATGCCGACATCATTCTCCAGCGGGTCTGCCGTCATGCCGTTCGTCATGCCGTTAACGCTGCAGGGAGCTGAGGTTCATGGCGTTGCTCAGGCCCATCCGCACCAAGATCCACTTTGAATCGTACGTTGATCGTGGCTCAGGATCAATCCGTACGCTGGCGAGCCACCAGGAACAGTCGGATTCAGATCCGCCTGATTGGCCGCGTCTTGATGGTCCAGTCGTGGCTGCTGGATCGGAGCGTCCCGCCCTGCAGCGCTGCCCCCGACCGGGTGGCCGGCTGTCGTCTCTGCGCTTCCGCCCTTGTGTTCGGCTGGGGGAGCTCCGGCGTTGGGAGCCACGGCCCTTCGAGGCTGGTTTCTCTGCTGCTGCCTGCAGCAATGCGGTGTCGGTCGATTCACCATCGCCGCTACCCCCAGGGCACCAGGGCTGGCTCCACCCATGGGGCCTCATTCCAGTCAGCCCTGGATCTCCAGGTAGCGGTCATCCACCTCCAGCACCTGGAGGTCATCGAGCCCCGCGTCCTTGAGTTGGCCCATCACCTCGGCGCCGGTGAACGCCGCCCGAAGTGAATGTCTGTAGTCCCGCCGCAGCACCTCCGGCGCCGACCCCGCATGGCGGGCCACAAGGGCCTCGAGTTCAGCGTCGCTGGCCGGCCGTCGCAGGTCCCGCACGTAGAGGCTGGTGTCTGGTCCCGAGAGCTGCTTCACGGCCTCCCAGAACACGCCGGGATCATGGAGATGGTGCAGCAGGCTGTTGCTGACCACGGCGCTGCAGTGGCCCGCCAGCTGGGGGCTGGGCAGCACGAGCCGGCAGAACCGGACCTGGCCGTAGGCGGCCGGATCCGTGAGCCGCCGCCTCTCGGCGATGGCCAGCATCGCGGCGGATCCGTCGATGCCCAGCACGCTGGCCCCGGGCCAGCGCCGCGCCAGCAGAAAGGTGATGTTGCCGGGCCCGCAGCCCAGGTCCACAACGCTCAGAGCGTCCCCTTGCCCCTCCCCTTGAGGGCCCAGGAGCGCTTCGATCCTCGCCAGCACTGCCCTGTCGCCGCTGGAGAAGTCCGCCGCGGCGTAGGCCTCGGCCTGGAGCACGTCCTCCATCAGCTCCGGCTCGCAGATCCGCTCCATGGCCCCGCACCCTGACCGCTGCGAGGCTGTTCTACCGAGCCGGGGCCCTTCGGGGGCCCCAGGCACCGTGGCTGGTGGCTGGGGACCGTTGCAGACCCTACGGGTGGCGTTATGGTTTCCACCACGCCCCGGCCGTACCCACCGTGACCCTGTCCGCCGCCCGTCCAGCCACCTCCGCCGAGGCGGCGACCCCTTCCGCAGCCGAAGCGGTCCTGACGCCGTCGGCGGATTTCCCGGCCACCGCTCCGGCGGCCTACCCGGTCTTCTATCGCACCTACAGCCGCAAGACCGCGAGCGGTGGTCGGGAGAGCTGGCACGAGGTGGCCGAGCGCAACCTGGAGGGCCTGCGAGTGCTCGGCTCCCTCGACGCCTCTGAGGTGGAGCTGATCCGGCGCATGCAGCGGCACCAGATGGCCCTACCTTCCGGCCGCTGGCTGTGGATCGGCGGCACCGAATGGATCGAGCAACCCGAGAACTTCTCCGGGGCCTACAACTGCACCTCCACCAACCTGGTGGACTGGGAAGCCTTCGCCCTGATGATGGATCTGGCGATGATGGGCTGCGGCACCGGCGCCATCATCGAGCCCCACCTGATCAGCCGGCTGCCGAAGGTGCGCAACACCCTCGTCATCGATGGCGTCACCGACATCGGCCTGACCCCGATCGGCTCCCGCCAGCAGCAGACCACCCACGCGATCGAGGGCCATCACGTCAGCGTCCGTGTCGGTGACACCCGGGCCGGCTGGGTGGAGAGCTACCGGCTGCTGCTCAACCTCTGCAGCGATGAGCGTTTCGACGGCCCCGTCCACGTGTCGGTGGACCTGTCGGACGTGCGGCCGGTGGGGGAAACCCTTAAGGGCTTCGGTGGCATGGCCAATCCGGTCAAGCTGAAGGATCTCTACGGCCGTGTCGCCCAGATCCTCAACAAGGCCAGGGGGCGCCAGCTCACCTCGGTGGAGTGCTGCCTGCTGATTGATGAGGCGGCGGTCACGATCGTGGCCGGCAACATCCGCCGCAGTGCCGGCATGCGCCAGTTCTGCGCCGATGACGATTCCGCCCTCGGTGCCAAGGAGAACCTGTGGCAGCAGGACGAGCAGGGCAACTGGCGCATCGACCCCGAAAGGGATGCCCTGCGCATGGCCAATCACACGCGCGTGTTTCACGTGCGCCCCAGCCGCGAGGTGGTGCTGGAAGCGGTCAACAAGCAGTTCCAGTCGGGTGAGGGAGCCATTCAGTTCGCCCCCGAGGCCATCGCCCGCTCCAACGCCGACCTGCTGACCACGCCGGAGCTGCGTACCGAGTTCATCGGCATCTACTGCGACCAGGGACGGGAGGAAGCTGGCCGCTGGCTGCAGCTGCACCACCCCGAGATCGGCGCCGATGAGCTCGAACACCGACTCGGTCGCTACGGCCTTAACCCCTGCGGTGAGATTCTCGGTGCCGATTTCCACTGCAATCTGGCGGAGATCCATCTCAACCGGATCGATCCCTCCGACCACCAGGCCCAGGAGGATGCCTTCAAGGCCGGTGGTCTGGCGGTGGCCTGCCTGCTGAACCACCGCTTCGACGTCGAGCGCTACCGCCGCAGCCGGGCCTGGGATCCGATCGTGGGGGTCAGCTTCACGGGCCTGTTCGATTTCTTCGTCCACGCCTTCGGCACCCCCTGGCTGCAGTGGTGGGAAGCCGGCCGTCCCGACAGCGAGGAAGGCCGGGCGTTCCGCCAGCAGGAGGCGGCCTACCTGTCCCGCTGGAACGACTGGGTGCACGAGGCGGTGTGGGACTACTGCGATCGCCATGGCATGCGCCGTCCCAACCGCTGCACCACGGTCCAGCCGGCCGGCACCAAGAGCCTGCTCACCGGTGCCAGCCCCGGCTGGCATCCCCCCAAGGCCCAGCGCTTCATCCGCCGCATCACCTTCCGCAAGAACGATCCGGTGGCCCTGGCCTGCATGGAGTACGGCTACGCGATCGTTCCCTCCCAGTCCGACAAGGACGAACAGGGCCGGCTACTGAATGATCCCTTCGATCCGCGCTGCACCGAATGGCTGGTGGAGATCCCCACCGAGGTGAGCTGGGCCAACCTGCCCGGGGCCGACCGGGTGGAGATCAACAACTTCTCGGCCCTGGCCCAGTTCGATTTCTACATGCAGGTGCAACGGCACTACACCACCCACAACACGTCGGCGACCGTGGAGTTCCGCGAGCATGAGATCGAGCCCCTGGCCGCCGCGATCCACCAGGCAATCGAGAATGGGGAGGGCTACATCTCCGCCGCGCTCCTGGCCCGCTTCGATGCCAACGCCACCTTCCCGCGGCTGCCCTTCGAGCCGATCGATCAGGCCACCTATGCGGGCATGGTTGCTGAGGTCGAGCAACGGCGTGTGTGCGGTGATTTCTTCCTCGCCTTGCAGAAGTACGACCGCGGCGAACTGATCGAAGCCGGTCCGGCCGGTTGCGACTCCGACAAGTGCCTGCTGCCGCTGGCCAAACCCGACTGAGCCGCCGGCGGCGTCCGTTCACGGCGTCTGCTGGCTGCCTCTGATCGGCTTCCTGTGAGGCATCCACGGGACGCCTCACAGGTCGCTTTCTCGTTCGGGCCCATCCCTTTGCCGGGGATGGTGCGCCGCTCCGCTCCCCCCCCTACTCGGCGGTGGCCGCCAGGGTGCTGATCTCGCGATGGCTGAGGGGATCGCCCGGATCGATCACCACGAGGCGATCGCGGCCACTGTTCTTGGCCATCAGCAGGGCCTTGTCGGCCCGACGGAAGGTGGCATCGTAGTTCTCATCAGCCTTGTGCTCGGTCAGGCCCAAGCTGGCGGTGAGCGTCAGCTCCATGTCGTCGACGGAGACCCGCATGTTGCGGATGTTGGCCAGCATGCGCTTCGCCACCCCTTCGGCCGTGGCCAGATCGGCATCGATCAGCAGGGCCAGGAATTCCTCCCCACCCCAGCGGGCAATGATGTCGTAGTGGCGGAGGCTGCTGGAGAGAGCCTTGACGAAATCCACCAGCATCAGATCACCGGTGGCATGGCCGTATTCATCGTTGATCAACTTGAAGTGGTCCACATCAAGTATGATCATCGAATAGGTGGAGCCGTGTCTGCTGGCACGCTGATCCTCCTCCAGGCAGCGCTCTGCCATGAAGCGACGATTGGAGATTCCGGTCAGGGCATCATGGGTGGAAGCCTCGAAAAGGCTGAGATTCACCTCTTTCAATGACGCCTGATAGAGGTCAGAGATGCGAACCACCCGCTTGATCTGGCGCAGCTGCTTCTCGTAGCGATTCGTGAGGCTGCGGTTACTCTCCAGAACATGGGACTGGTAGAGGTCGGAGATATCTGCAACCCGCTCCAGGCGATCCACCTGCTCCTCGATGCGATGCCATAATCTGGCCAGCAGGTTACGGACCGGATCATTGTCGTAGCGCTGATCGGCCAGTACAGCCATGACTTCCTGTTCCAGCTGATCGTCAGATTTGGGACTGGAAGGCTCGGACATGTTCAGGCGTTGATGGAAAGGATCAGGAACGGAAAGGTATAGTCTTCCTTGAATTCTGAGCCCAGCTCGGCGGAACGGGGGTTTCGGTCGTCGAACATCCACTGAACGAGAACTTCCTTGCCCTCATCGAACGCCGTCTGCAGCAGATCAAAGATGTCGATCATGAAGCGAATGCTGCTGGTGTTGAGATAGTTGAGGTGCAGCTCAAGGGTGAGGGACTGGTTGGCGCCGGACAGATAGGACTCAATCCACTGGATCAGCTGGTCGTAGAGCTCAAACGAATTCTCAGGATAGGACTCACCGCTCATCACCACGACGCCGGCCTTCCAGTCCGCACGGATCGATGGGCTGGACTGGGAGCCCGGTACCGACAGGTTCAGTTCTTCGCTGCTGGTCATGGGATCAGATGATGGCCCGAAGGCTGAAGAAGGCGCGACCGGGCTCAAGGGAGTCAAGGGAGGCGTCCATGGGTTGGCTTGAGCGCCTGGCAATCTCAATGAGACCAAGGCCGGCGCCGCGGCCCGGTGTCTGGGAGTGGGGCTGGCGCAGCTGCTGTTTGTAGAGCACCTTCAACTGGGCCTTGTCGCAGGCGGCGAGTTCGTGGATCCGCTTCAGCAGGGCCTTTCCGTCCTCCATCTCAACGAGGTTACCTGCACAGACGGCGTAATGGCCAGCGTCGGCGGCCGCGATCACCACCGTGGCCGAGGACTCGGCATCGCTGAAACCATGGCTGGTGGCATAATTCCTGATGTTCTGACTCATTTCGATATAGACACTGAACACATCCATCACTTCCAGCTCTGGCGCGTGATTAGACTCAATGTGTTCCTTCAGCGCTGATCCGATCTCGCCGATCAGTGTGGTGGAGATGGGGCCATTGAAGCAGATGAGAATCCGATAATCACTGAAGAACTCCCTCAGAGACATCAGGCTGGTGCTGGTGATCGTCATCGCTTCGGCTCCGAGATCGACCCCTGAGCTGTGCCGGGGAGCCAGGAGATGGGTGCGATGAGAATGCTCACGCGGGACATCGTTCGTGCCTCTAGGAGAAACGGAAGGAAAGGATCGTGATGTCATCACGCTGGGGATGACTGCCGCGGAACTGCGCCAGGGATTCCGCAAGGGCCTGGCGCTGCTGATCCAGCGGCTGACGGGCCAGCCCGATCAGCCATTCCTTGAATTGCTGGCTGCCGAGGGAAAAGCCGTTGTCACCGCCGGACTGGTCCAGTAGGCCGTCGGTGGTCAGGTAGTAGGTGCAGTCGGGGAGCAGCGGAATGTCGTGGTCCGTGTAGGAGCCGACCCGTTGGTCGCAGATGGCACGATGGTCTCCCCTGAGCATGTGCATGGTTTGCCCATCACTCCAATAGAGACTGATCTTTGCACCAGCGAATCTAAGTGTCCTGGCTTCAAAGTCAAGGCGAACCAGCCCGATGTCCATGCTGGTGGCGATCGACTTGCTCATCCTGGCGCCATGCAGCAGGGTGCGCATGGCCGTATCGGTACAGCTCAGGATGGCCGCTGGTGAGGTGATGCCCACCTCCATGATCGAGCGATCGATACCTGCCCTGGCCAGCATGGTCATCATCGCGCCGGAGACGCCGTGGCCGGCGCAGTCGGCCACCCCGGCCAGGCAGTGGCCGCCTTCGGAGTGGAAGATGTAGTAATCGCCACCAACGGTGTCCCGTGGCAGCCAGAGGATGAAATAGTCGTTGCCGAAGGTCTCCTGGAGCTGCCGGTCCGGGAGGATCGACCGCTGCAGCAGACCCGCATAGTTGATCGAGGCTTCGATCTGGCGGTTGGCCTCCAGCAGCTGCCGGTTGCTGGCTTCACCGGCGATCAGGGCCTGCCGCATCTTGATGAGCACCACGTTGAAGGCCTGGGCGAGTCTCGAGATCTCGTCATCGCTCCGGATCGTCAGCAGACTGCTCATGTCGTCGCTCTCGATGGCACTGGCTTCCCTGACCAGACGGGCGATGGGCAGGATGATGCGTCTGGCGATGATCTGATAGGAGATGATGGCCAGGATGACCAGCAGCAGCGTCAGAATCAGGGAGACATAGATCTCCGCCGATCGGCTGCCGGGAACCTTCAGCACCTGGATCGCGGCGACAACCAGGTACAGGAGAACAAGGCCATTGACAATCGCAATCAGGGTGAAGACCTGCTGAATGGAGGCCGCAGGTTTTCGGGATCGCGTCGGGTGTCCACCACGCGGCTTCCGGGGTGAGGCGGGCTGGTCGGGTCCGCTGCGATCGAGGCGCTGGACGGGGATGTTCATCGCCTGAGGGTTCTTCGGACCCATGCTGGCCTGCAGGGTGTCGGGCAAACAGGAGACGGCTGCTGCGGCCATTCTGAGCCGAACATCCGTGTTGCGCCGTCTTCATCATGACCTCGCCGGGAGCAGGCCCAGGCGCACCCCGATCCCATGGCGATGTCACCACGTCCGGCCATGGCCCCGGAGATCAACAGTCGGTCACAATGGGTCAACGTCTTTCGCCCTTCATGCCCCCGCGCCTGCGCATCGCCATCGGCCTGCTGGCGATGCTGCCGGTGGCGGCGGCGGCCGATCGGCTCCACTGGGGGGATGGGATCGTCTTCGCCGCCTCGATCCTCTCGATCATTCCGCTGGCGATCCTGCTCAGCACGGCCACCGAGGAGCTCTCCCTCACCCTCGGGCCTTCACTCGGGGCCCTGCTGAACGCCCTGTTCGGCAACGCCACCGAACTGATCATCGCCCTGGCGGCCCTGCGGGCCGGCCTTGTGGACATCGTCAAGGCCAGCATCACGGGCACGGTCATGGCCAATCTGCTGCTCGCCCTCGGCCTGTCGATGCTGGTCGGTGGGATCGGTCGCAGCGAACAGCGCTTCCAGCCGGTGGTGGCCCGGGTGAATGGCTCGGCCATGACCCTGGCCGTCCTGGCGATCCTGATCCCCAGCCTGCGGGGCATGGTGGGCGATGGCGCCGGCGGTCTGGATGCCGGTGCTGCCGAGTCCTTCTCCCTGTTCGTGGCCTGGGTGCTGCTCGCCGTCTACGCCCTGACGCTGCTGTTCTCCCTGCGCACCCACCGCACCCTCTATGCCGTGGCCGAGGCAGACCTGAACGTGGATGGCGAGGAGACCCATGGCGAAGGCGGCGGCAGGAAGCCGCCCCTGCTTCCCTGGATCGCCGTGCTGCTGGCGGCCACCGTCGGTCTGGCCTACGCCTCCGAGTTGTTCGTCGGCGTGGTGGAGACCGTCACCGAGTCCCTCGGGCTTTCGGCCCTGTTCACCGGCGTGGTGCTGCTTCCCCTGCTGGGCGGTGCGGCCGAATACCTCACCGCCGTGAGCATGGCCCGCAAGGACAAAATGGATCTGGCCGTGTCGGTGGCCCTGGGCTCCACCCTTCTGGTGGGACTGCTGGTGGTGCCCGTGCTGCTGCTGGTGGCGCCGCTGCTCGGCCATCCCCTTGACCTCAGCTTCAACGTCTATGAGGTGGTGGCGGTGGCGACCGCGGTGCTGGTGAGCAACCTGGTCAGCCTCGACGGACGTTCGGACTGGCTGGAGGGGGTGCTGCTGCTGGCGGCCTACGCCATCCTGGCGGCCGGGTTCTTCTTCCAGGGCAGCCCCGTCCCATGAGCACGAAGCCGGACGACCGTCCGCTGTCCGCCGTCTCCGCCCCGCCCGTGGCCCTGCGATCGGGGAGCGCCTGGACCCGCCTGCGCCATGGAGCCGGCCTGCAGCTGCTGCTCACGCTCCTGGTGCTTCAGGTTGCGCTGGTGCTGGGTCTGGCCTGGCTGGCGCTGCCGGCGGCCCTCCTGGCCGTGGTCCTGGCCTTGAGGCAACTGCTGCCGCCCCTCTGGCAGCTCCTGGCCCGCCACCTGGAGGACCCCCCCACCGTGCGCCTGCTGGCGCTGGTCTCCCTGGTGCTGGCCCTGCTGTCGATCCCCCTGGCCCTGGGCTGGCTCGACCCGCTGCTGGCCATCTATCGCAACGGCGATTGGGAGGCGATCGGCGCCTTCGGCGAGGGGGTGATCGGGGCCGTCGGCCAGATCCTCGTGGCCCTGGTGGCCCTGATGATCGCCTGGCGCCAGGTGATGGTGGATCAGCGGCTCACCACCCAGCAGAACCGCATCACCCAGGCCCAGACCATCGACAGCTTCATCCACGGCATCTCCGAGCTGATCAGCGACGAGGAGGGACTGCTGGAGGACTGGCCCCTGGAGCGGATGCTGGCGGAGGGGCGCCTGGCCGCCGTGCTGAGCAGCATCGACGGCGATGGCAAGGCCCGGATCCTGCGTTTTCTCTCCCACGCCCGGCTGCTGACCCCCCTGCGTCGTGACCAACGGCTGGGGCGCGCCATCCTCGATGGCGAGGGCAGCTACGAGGAGGACCGCCAGCGGGGCGTTCCGGTGATCCGCCTGCAGAGCATGCTGCGGGGGGCCGACCTCACCGGCACCGACCTGCGGTCCATCGATTTCAACGGTGCCGACCTCTCCGGCGCCGATCTCACCGGTGCCGATCTGGCCGAGGCGAACCTCTCGTGCGTGAATCTGGCGGGCGCCAACCTTCAGGGGGCCTGCCTGAAGGGCACCCGCTTCTTCTACGGCGACCCCCTGGAGGCCACGCCGCCCCAGGCACAGCAGCCCCCGGACCACCTCGGCGGTGCCGGCACCGGTGCCCTGGTGGAGAACGTCAATCTGTCGGGGGTGCGTCAGCTGGATCCGGCCAGCCGGACCTACCTGGCGGCCTGGAGCGGTGCCCGCTCACGCCAGACCATTCCCGGAGGCTGCAAGGGGCTGCCCAGCCGGTTGTAGGCGCCGTCCTTCATGGGACCATGGCGTGGCTTCCGACAGGACCGTCGGATCGTCCAGCCTGGAGGGGTGGTCGAGTGGTTGATGGCTCCGGTCTTGAAAACCGGCGAATCGAAAGATTCCGTGGGTTCGAATCCCACCCCCTCCGCCTTTCCCTCCCCACCCCGATCCGGCCCCGACGCCTCAGAGCCCCTCGGCCCGGCAGGCCTGCTGGCGCAGCCGCTCCAGGCGCTCCAGCAGGGATTCGTTGCTCATCCGGTTGTTGAGCCGCTCCGCCAGCAGGGGGAAGGCCATGGGTCCGGGACGGGGTGGGTGCCGCTCCAGCCACTCGCTCCCCTGCAGCCGCTCCAGGGTTCCGATCAACCGACCGAGGTCGAGCTGCCCCTCCAGCACCTCGCTGCGGGCCTGGGCCAGCAGCAGATTGCCGGGTTCATGGCGCTGGAAGACATCGAAGAGCAGGGCGGCGCTGATCTGCAGCTGGCCGCCGGAGCGGGCCTGGCCGGGGTAGCCGTTCAGCACCAGGCCGCTCACCTGGGCGATGGAGCGGAAGCGGCGGCGGCACAGCTCCGAGAGGTTCACGGCCCGCTCCAGGTCCTCCAGCAGCCCGGCGGGATCCAGCAGGGTCTCGGCGTGCTGCGCCAGCAGCTCCTCGAAGGGATAGCCGCGGGGGGCGAGCAGCTCGAAGCCGTAGTCATTCACCGACACCGTGAAGGTGCCGCTCCGGTGCCGGGCCAGCCGCCACGACCACAGGAAGCCCAGGCCCTCGTGCACGAAGCGGCCCTCGAAGGGATAGGCGTAGAGATGGCTGCCCTCCCGGGTGTGGCACAGCTCCACCAGAAACTGGTGGGCCCGGGGCAGGGCGGAGAGCTGCACCTGGCGTTGCAGCAGGGGCTCCAGGGCCCGCAGTTCGGCGGTGTCGAGGCCGAAACCCGCCTCGCCGTCGAGGGCCCGGGCGCAGCGGTCGACCTCCCGGCGCAGATGGGTGCTGAGCAGGTCGGAGAGGGCCATCTGGCCGCCGCCCCAGGCGGGCACCGTGGCGCTGCGGCGGTTCGTGGCCTTGACCATCGCCGTCATCTCCCGAAGCCGCACGAACTCCAGCTGGCGGCCGGCGAAGAAGAAGACGTCCCCCGGCTTGAGCCGGCCGACGAAGGCTTCCTCCACATGGCCCAGCACGGCTCCGCGCACGAAGCGCACGGTGACGGCACGGTCGGCGCTGATCGTGCCGATGTTGAGGCGGTGCAGGCGGGCGATGGCCGGCTCCCGCACCACGAAGCGCCAGGCGCCGTCCGCGTCCGACCCGGGCGGCTCCCGCTCCAGCTTCCGGTAACGGGGGTAGGCCCCCAGGCAGTCGCCGCCGGCCTCGAGAAAGCGCAGGCACCAGTCCCAGCGGCTGCGCTCCAGCTGGCGGTAGCTCCAGGTGCGACGCACCGCCGCGAGGGTGGCCTCGGGCTCGAAGCCCGGACCGCAGGCCAGGCTCACCAGGTGCTGGAGCAGCACATCCAGCGGCTCTTGCGGTGGGTGGCGGTGCTCCACCAGCCCCTCCCCCAGCCCCCGGCGCATCGCCGACACCTCCAGCAGCTCCAGGGCGTTGGTGGGCATGAACAGCACCTGGGCCGTTCCCCCGGGCTGGTGGGCCGAGCGCCCCGCCCGCTGCAGCAGCCTGGCCAGGTTCTTGGCGCTGCCGATCTGCACCACCCGCTCCACCGGCTGGAAGTCGACCCCCAGATCCAGGGAGCTGGTGCAGACCACCCAGCGGATCGCCGCGGCCTTCACCCCCGCTTCAATGGCCTCGCGCTCGGCCCGGTCGATGGCGCTGTGGTGCAGGGCCAGGGCCCCCTCCATCTCCGGGCAGGCGAAGCGCAGGCACTGGTGCCAGCGTTCGGCCTGGTTGCGGGTGTTGGTGAACAGCAGGGTGGAGATGGCCGGGTCCAGGGCGGCCACCAGCTCCTCGTACATGCGCAGCCCCAGGTGGCCGGCCCAGGGGAAGCCGTCGATCGTGTCGGGCAGCAGGCTGCGGATCTGGGTGTCCCGCCGGATCCGGGCCGTGATGATCCTCGGCTCGCCGCCCACGCCCACCGCGGCCCGGGCCGCCTCCTCCAGGTTCCCGATGGTGGCGCTGATCGCCCAGGTGCGCAGGGCGGGCCGATGGCCCCGCAGCCAGCTCAGGCAGAGCTCGGCCTGGGAGCCGCGTTTGCTCCCCATCAGCTCGTGCCACTCGTCGATCACCACCGCCTCCAGATCGGCGAACAGGGCCTCGGCCCGGGGGCCGGCCAGCAGCAAGGAGAGGGATTCGGGGGTGGTGATCAGGATCTGCGGCGGGGCCTTGAGCTGCTTGCCCCGCTCGTGGCTGCTGGTGTCGCCGTTGCGCAGCCCCACCCGCAGCGGCCAGCCCATGGCCTCGATCGGCTCCCGGATCGCCAGCAGCAGATCCCGGCTCAGGGCCCTCAGGGGCGTCAGCACCAGTAGCCGCAGGCCCCCCTCCGGGCCAGCACCCCCGTTCTCGGCCAGCATCGCCGCGATCGGCCCCATCACGGCGGCGTAGGTCTTGCCGGAGCCGGTGGGCACCTGGATCAGGCCGCTGTCCCCCTCGAGGTAGGCCCGCCAACACTGGCGCTGGAACGGCATCGGTCGCCAGCCACGGCGTTCGAACCAGGCCTCGATCGGCCGCAGCGCTGCCGCGGAGGAAGGGGTCAAGGGTTGGCGGGGCGGAGACGACTCAGGTGGACAGCACCGCCACCACCACGGCGGCGATGGCCAGGATCACGGCCCCCAGCACCACCCCGGCGGCGATGTTGCCCCGGCGGATTTCGGCCCGGTAATCGATCGGTGAGAGGCGATCGAAGAGCAGCAGCCCGACATAGATGAGGATGATGCCCAGAAAGGTCCAGCCGACCATCAGCAGCATCTGGAGCAGTGGTTTGACCATCCCCGCGTCTCGAAGCCGGACCCACCGTAGGGAACGCCCGGAGGCCGCCAGCTGATGGGGCCGTCCTCCCCGGGCGGACGGCGGGATCCGGCGCTGCTGCTCTGGCCGCTGGCCAGCCTGCTGCTGCCGCTGCTGCCCCTGCTGGTGCTGGCGGTCTCGGCGCTGGAGTGGCCCCGGCGGCTGGTGATGGTGGTGCCCGAGGGGCAGCGGGTGCTCAGCGCCCCCTTTGAGCTGCGGGACGGCTGGCTGGGCAGCCCCCGGCTGTCGCTGACGGCCGAGATTCCCCCCAACAGCAGTGTCGAGCTGGATGTGGCCCTCCTCGACGCCGGCGGCCGCACCGTGCTCAGCCTCACCAAGGACGGCTGGCGGGCCAGCGGCACCTGGGCGGAGGAGGGGGAGAGCGGCACCTGGGAGGAGGGCGACGCGGGCCTGGCGCTGGCGATGCGCCCGGAGCAGAGCGGCCGCTTCCAGCTGGCGGTGCAGCTGCAGGATCTGCTCGATGAGGCGGGCCGCCCCCTGCCCCATCCGGTCGTGGTGCGCGGCAGCGTCCGCAACCACAGCGTCGACGCCCCCCTGCTTCTGTTCACCACCGTGGTGACCCTGGCGACGGCGCTGCTGCTGCTGATGGCCAGCTACGGCGTCGCCCGGGGCCGCTGGGTCCGCCGCAGCGATGATGCCGGCGCCGCGATTCGCTGTGAGGCGGGTGGCCCGGGCCTGGTGCGGGTGGGGGTGGTGGCCCGCTGGGAGCTGCCCGATGACAAGGCCCCCCTGGGCCAGCCGCCGTCGACCGCCGTCCTGGAGCTGCGGGTGTGCGATGCCGTGGGTCACCCCCGCCTGCGGCATCGGCAGACGGTGGCGGTGGCCCACCGCTCCAGCGATGGGGACCACTGGCTCTCGGCCCGCCACGTGATCCATCTGCGGCTGCCGGAGCCGGGCAGCCATCGGGTCAGTGTGCAGCTGCCCGAGACCTTCCGTGCCGACGGCGACCAGTGGGAGATCGAATGGCTGCGGCTCACCGTGGAGGACGGGATGAGGACGGCCCGTCCGGTCCCGGTGCTGTCCCCGGACGCCGTGAAGGAGGGCCGCTGAGATGGTCGACGAGCGCGCGGTGGTGATGGTGCTGGCCGTGACGGTGGTCACCGCCGGCACCCTGGCGGCCATCACCCGTCCCGGACTCTGGCGCCTCGGCCAGGAGGGCACCCCCGCCGCTTCCAGCGGCGTCCGCTTCGGCGGCAGCTACCGCTCCGGCCGCTGGGTGACAGCGACGCCCCGCCGGCAGGACTGGTCAGGGTTCCAGGGGCGCGGCCCGGGAGCGGCCAAGTGACCGCCCGCAGCCTTCCCCCCCTGAGCCCCCTGCAGGTGCGGGTGCTGCTGGCGGCGGCGGCCCTCTCCTCCAGCGTCAGCCTGGTGCTGGAGCTGATGCTGATCACCCAGGCCAGCTATCTGCTGGGGGACCAAGCCCTGGCCACCGGTGTCGTGGTGGGCACCTTCCTGGCCGCCATGGGCCTGGGCGCCTGGCTGAGCCAGTTCCTGGCCACCGGGCCCGCTCCCGGCCTGGCCCTGCTGCAGTGGTTCCTGGGCGTCGAACTGGCCCTGGCGCCCCTGTGCCTGCTGGCGCCCCTGGGCCTGTTCGCCCTGTTCCGGCTGGGGGGGCCTGTGTGGCTGGGCCTGGTGGTGTTCACCGTGCTGGTGGGGGCGCTCGGCGGCATGGAGGTGCCGCTGCTGACCCGGCTGCTGGAGTGCGGCCAGCAGCTGCGGGTCGCCCTGGCCCGGGTGCTGGCCCTTGATTACCTGGGCGCCCTGGTGGGGGCCCTGCTGTTTCCCCTGGTGCTGCTCCCCTGGCTGGGGCTGCTGCCCACCGCAGGTTGGCTGGCCCTGATGCCCCTGGTCAGCTGCGTGGCGATCGCCGCGGTGTTCCCGGTGGGGCGGTTCTGGCGCCGCTCGATCGCCGTCGCCGTCCCCGTGGTTGCCCTGGCCGGCCTGGGACTGGTCCCCCTCGGCGACCGGATCGAGGATGGCCTTTATGAGGATCCGGTGGTGAGCCGCATCCAGAGCCGCCACCAGCGCATCGTGCTCACCCGTCGCCGCGACGACCTGCGCCTGTTCCTTGACGGCCAACTGCAGTTCTCCAGCCTCGATGAGTACCGCTATCACGAGGCCCTGGTGCATCCGGCGATGGCCTGGCACGGCCGGCCGGCCCGGGTGCTGCTGCTCGGGGCGGGCGATGGCCTGGCCCTGCGGGAGGTGCTGCGCTGGCCCGCGGTGCGGCAGGTGGACGTGCTGGAGCTCGACCCGGCCATGGCCCGGCTGGCCCGGGAGCAGCCGTTCCTGCGGCGCCTCAACGGCGCCAGCCTCGAGGACGCCCGGGTGCGGCTGGTCATCGGCGATGCCTTCGAGCGGGTGCGCCAGCTGCAGGGCACCTACGACGTGATCATCGCCGACTTCCCGGACCCGGCCACGCCGGCCCTGGCGCGCCTCTACAGCGTCACCTTCTACGGCCGTCTGCTGCGCCGGCTCGCCCCCGAAGGCCTGCTGGTCACCCAGGCCTCGACCCCGTTCTTCAGCCCCAGGGTGCTGGCCTCGATCCAGGCCACCCTGGCCGAGCTGAAGCTGACCACCCGCCCCTACGGCGTGGATGTGCCCAGCTTCGGGCCCTGGGGTTTCGTGATGGCCCACCGCGGCCCGCCGCGGCCGGCTCCGGCCGTCCTCCCCTTCCAGGGCCGCTGGATCGACCAGAGGCAGCTGGAGCGCCTCTTCCCCCTCAGCCGGGACCTGGCCCTGCCCCCGGGGGAGCGGGTGCTTCCGAACCGGCTGCACCGGCCTGTGCTGGCCGACTACCAGCGCCAGGGCCGCTGGCGCGAGAACTGATCGGTTAAGGGGTCCATAAGCTGGGCCTGCCGGTCGGGCAGCTCCGGCCCCCGAACGCCGCGATGGCCGTCTGGCTTCTTCTGCTCCTGCTCCTGCTCGCCGCCGTCGCCCTGGTGCTGGCGCGGCGGGCCCGCCTGCGGCGCCGTGCCCCGAAGCTCCAGGCCCGCACCCTGTTCAACCTCACCACCGGCGACATCGTTCAGCACGACGGCCGTGACTGGGTGGTGGAAGACCGGCTGCTCTACGACGACGACGGTTTCCAGTGGCTGGAGTACCTGCTGCGGGACGGCAGCGAGGGCCGCTGGCTGAGCGTCTGTGAGGACGACTGGCTGGAGGTGAGCTGGCTGGAGAACGTCCCGGTCGCCGAGCTGGAGGGTCTCACGGCCGACTTCCCCGAGCACCTGCGCTGCCGGAGCGAGATGTATCACCTCAAGGAGACGGGCCGGGCCTCGGTGACCGCCGCCGCCCGGGTGATGAACCGGCGCCTGACGGGCTGCCGCTACGGCGATTACGAGGGGGCCGATGGCCGGGTGCTCTCCCTGGAGCGCTGGGAGGAAGGGAATGATCCCGGGCCGCCGGAGCTCAGCCTGGGCCGGCGTATCGACCCGGCCGCGCCGCTGCTGCTGCCCGGGGATGGCCGCTCGGTCTATCGCTGAGTGGTTTATCGCTGAGCCGGATCCTCCAGCAGGGCCAGGGCACTGGCGAGGCTGTCGGCGGATTCGGGGGTGCGGTCGCGACGCCAGCGCAGGATGCGGGGGAAGCGCACGGCCAGGCCGCTGCGGTGGCGGGAGGAGCGCTGCAGGCCCTCGAAGCCCAGGGTGAAGACCTGCAGCGGCTCGACGGCTCGCACCGGGCCAAAGCGCTCGGTGGTGTGGCGGCGGATCCAGCGGTCCAGCTCGGTGATCTCGCCGTCGTCGAGTCCCGAATAGGCCTTGGCGAAGGTCATCAGGCGGCCCTCGCCGTCCCAGAGGCCGAAGGTGTAGTCGGTGTAGAGGTTGGCGCGGCGGCCGCTGCCGGCCTGGGCGTAGAGCAGCACCGCATCGAGTTCCATCGGCTCCAGCTTGTGCTTCCACCACAGCCCGCGGCGCCGCCCGACGCCGTAGGCCGAATCGAGCGCCTTCAACATCAGCCCTTCGGCACCCACCGAGCGGGCCTGCTGCCGCAGGGCCTCCAGCTCTTCCCAGTGCTCCAGTGGCAGCACCGGGGAGAGGCGCAGGAGCCCGGCGGCGGGGGTGGAGGCCGCCTCCGGCAGCCCCCGCACCAGATCCTCCAGGGCGGCGCGGCGTCGGCCCAGGGGGTCGGGGCGCAGATCCTGTCCCCCCTGCTCCAGCAGGTCGTAGGCCACGAAGGCCGCAGGACACTCCCGCAGCAGAGCGGCACCAGGCTTTTGCCGCCCCAGCCGCCGTTGCAGGGGGCCGAAGCCGGCGGGCTGGCTCGCCCCGCCCGGCCAGACGGTCAGCTCCCCATCCAGCACCGTGCCCGATTCCAGAAGCTCGGCCATTCCCTCCAGCTCTGGGAAGCTGCCGTTGATCAGCTCCTCGCCCCGGCTCCAGAGGAAGGTCTGGCCGCCGCGGCGGATCAGCTGGGCCCGGATCCCGTCCCACTTCCACTCCACCTGCCAACCGGCGGGGTCGGTGGCGGCGAGGCGCTCCGCCTCCAGGGGGGAGGCCAGACAGAAGGGATAGGGCCGGCTGATCGGCGCGGCCGCGCCGGCCTCCAGCGGCGCCAGCAGGGCCTCCATCGCCGCGGCGGAGGGCTCGAAACCACCCATCAGCCGGTGGGCCAGCTCCGCCTCCTCCAGAGCGGCCACCTCCGCCAGCGCCCGGGTGACCAGGCCGGCACCCACCCCAACCCGGAAGCCGCCGGTGAGCAGTTTGTTGAACAGGAAGGTCTGCCCCTCGGGCAGCCCCGCCCAGATCGCCAGCACCGCTTCCGCCTGCGCCTCGCCCTCCAGGGCGGCCAGGGCTGGCAGCCGCCTGCCCATCCACTCGGCCAGGGGCAGCTCCAGGGGCGGAGCCGGCGGCAGGGCCAGCCGCGGGAGCAGCAGGGCGATGGTCTCGGCCGAGTCCCCCACCTGGGTGTGGCAGGCGTCGAACAGCCATTCCGGCAGGTCGGAGCGCTCCAGGCAGATCTGACGCAGCCGCCGGCCGGTGATCAAGCGCCGACGCCGCTTGCCCAGCAGCAGGGCGAGGGCCCAGGCGCCATCGGCCGGATCGGCGGCCCGAAAGTAGGCCGCAAGGGCGGCCACCCGGGCCCCTGTGCCGCTGCTGTGCTCCAGGGTCTCGATGAGCTCGGCGAACAGCTGCATGGCCTCAGCCAGGTTCAGAGGGCGACCACCCGGTGGCGGCCGGCGGCCTTGGCCGTGTACATGTTGCGGTCGGCCCGCCGAAGGAAGAGATCCGCATCCTCCCCGGCCCCGTGCAGGGCGATGCCGATCGAGAACGAGGGCTCGATGCTGGCGTCATTCCAGGTGATCGGCTCGCTGATGGCGGTCTGGAGGTCTTCGGCAAAGGCGATCGCATCCTCGAGATGCTCGATCCCCTCCAGCAGCAGCAGAAACTCATCGCCGCCGATCCGGCCGGCATGGTCGCCGCGGCGGGTCCGGGCCTCGATCCTGCGGGCCACGGTTCTCAGCACCGCATCGCCGCAGGCGTGGCCATAGCGGTCGTTGATGCCCTTGAAGCCGTCGCAGTCACAGAAGAGCAGGCTGAGGGGCTGGGCGCTGTGGGCCCGTTCATCCAGGAGCAGCCGCTCCAGCCGCTCGAGGATGGCGGCGCGGCTGCAGAGGCCCGTGAGGGGATCGGTGTTGGCGCGCTGCAGCAGCAGGCGCTCCTCCAGGACCTGCTCATCCACCGGCTGGAGCGTGATCACATAGCCATGGGCCAGGCTCAGGGGGGCACCGACGGGATCCACCTCGCCACTGGTGTCGAACCCCTGCGTGTCGAGACTTCGCAGTTTGTCGCTGTCGAGTTTCCGCACGCTCAGCCGCACCCAGCCCCAGCCCCCATCGGGATCGGCCAGCCGCAGACGGCCCTGGCGGATCGGGCCCGACTCCGCCAGCCACTGGTCGAGATCCACCGGTCCCGGCGGCTCATCGGCGGAGGCGAACAGATCCCGGAACCCCTGGCCATGCCATTGCTGCTGCTGCCAGCCCGTCATCGGCTGCAGTGACGGTGACACCCACACCACCTTCTGGCGGTGATCCAGAAGGAGCATCACGTCGACGATGTTGTCGGCGAGCAGCCGGTAGAGGGCTGCCACATCCGCCAGGCTGCGGACGGCCTGGTCCTGCTCAGTGACATCCCGCCAGCTGACCGCGAGGATCCCGCGGTCCGGCGTGATCTCAATGTCGAACAGGCGTCGGGCCGTGGCCGTGGCCCCATCCGTGACGGCAAAACCGCTGACCGCGCTCGGCACGTTGCGCAGGGTGGCATCGACATAGAGGTCGTTCAGACCCTGCTGGCCCATCGTGGGGCTGATGGCCAGCAGCGTCTGGCCCAGGATCGCCTCGCGGTCCTGCTGCAGGTAGGAGCAGACGGCTCTGTTGACATCAAGAACCCGGAAGTCTTCGATGCTGCCGTCATGGCGATGGACAGACTGCAGCAGCAGAAAGAAATCACGGCTGGCGTCAACGGCCGTCCGCAGCAGGGTGAGCTGCTCAAAGGTGCCGGGCAGATGGGCCCCATCCGCCGGCCGGGTGGACGGCACGTCGCTCCCCCGCGGCGCCGCCGCCCATCGCTCCTGGGGCACCAGCACAGGGGCGTCCGGATTCAGGAGCAGGGCTTCGAAGTCCTCCGGTTCCAGGGGTGGGCCGCACAGGAATCCCTGGAAGCAGTCGCAGCCGAGATCCTCCAGGATCCGGCGCTGATCTTCGGTCTCCACCCCTTCAGCGGTGCATTCCATCCCCAGGCCATGGGCCAGGGCGATGGTGGTGGCCACGATGGTCTGATCGACGGGGGAGGTCGTCAGCGCCTGCACGAAGGTGCGATCGATCTTCAGGCGATGGACCGGCAGGGTCCGCAGCAGTTCCAGGGAGGAATAGCCGGTTCCGAAGTTGTCGATCGCGATGCGGAATCCCTGGTCGGCCAGCACGCGCAGCTGTTCGCGGGCCAGCAGGGGATTGCGGATCAACGCGGTTTCCGTGATCTCGAGTTCCAGCTGCTCGGGCCGCAGCTGGAACTCCGTCAGGGTCTCCAGCATGGCGCTGATGAAGCGGCCGTCCGGAAGCTCCAGCTCCCGCGGCGAGACATTCAGGGCCAGCCGCGGGGGGCGCAGGCCCGCGGCCTGCCAGTCGCTGATCCGCTGGGCGCTCTGACGCAGGACCCAGGGGGAAAGTTGGAGGATCAGGCCACTCTCCTCGGCGAGCGGCAGGAAATGGCTGGGCGGCACCGAGAGGTTCAGATGGTTGGTCCAGCGCAGCAGAATCTCCCCGCCGGCGAGCCCGTTGGATGGCGTCCGCTGCGGTTGAATCAGCAGTCGGAACTGTTCGCGATCCACCGCCTGGGAGAGCTGATAGCTCAGCTCCATGCGCTCCTGAATCTGGCGGCTGATCGTGCTGGAGTAGGCGCACACCTGGATGCTTCCCTGGGCCTTCGCCTTCATCAGTGCGGTGTTGGCGCACTGGATCAGCGTCCGGCTCTCCTGGGCGTGCTCGGGATAGGTGGCGATGCCCACGGAAAAGGTGGGAACGAGGGGCAGGTCCTTGAGCAGCTGCTGGTGCTGGCCCCACGCCTGCTGCAGGCGACGGGCCGCACCCATCGCATCACCGATGGAGCGGATTCCTTCCTCGATGAGAATCAGAAACTGGTCGCTGCCCAGCCGTGCCACCCAGTCGGTCGGGCCGATCAGATCCCGCAACCGGCTGGCCATGGAGCGGAGCACCCGATCACCGACTTCGGTTCCGAAGTGATCGTTGATGTCCCCGAACCCATCCACATCCAGGCTCAGGACAGCCAGCGAAGCGTTGTAGCGGCGACCGCTCAGGCGTCGGTTCAGCTCCGCCAGGGTGGCGAGCTTGTTGGGCAGTCCGGTGAGGGGGTCACAGGCACGATCGCCCTCCATCGCCTGGATCAGGGACTGTTCATTGCTGACATCCCGGAGGGTTCCCACCATGCGCGCCGGAGCACCGCTGCGGTCGTAGCTGAGGTGAGCCACGGCCTCCACCATCACCTCCGAGCCGTCCTCGAAGCTGAGCCGATGGCAGCTGCGGAACACATCGCCACGGGTCACGGCCCGCCGCACATCCATGTGCCAGCGAAGGCGGTCGTCGGGATGCACCAGGGCGCCATAGTCCCGGAGCGATGTCCGTTCACCGTCGTGCTCACGTCTGCAGAGGCGCCGGGTCTGCTCCGACCACCGCATGCGGCCGTCGCTGAAGCGCAGATCCCAGACGCCGATGCCGCTGATCGACCCGCCCTCCTCCAGCAGTGAGAGGGTGTCCGCGAGCTGGATTTCCCGATGGCGCTGTTGCGTTTCGTCATTGACGCAGCTCACGATCAGTTGCCGGCCGTCAATCACAAGGACGCGGCTGCGGACGATCACGTCCCGGATGGAGTCGTCGCTGCAGCGATGACGGGTGTGAAGGGTTCCCCTGCCGGCGGCGATCAGCTCGCGGCGACGCTCGGCCGCCCAGGCCGCGTCGTGATCGGGATCAGCCTGGATCGCTTCCGGAGACAGGGCAAGCAGTTCGCCGATGCTGTATCCGAGATGCGCGTGGGCCGATTGATTGCAGGCGAGAAAATGGCCGTTCAGCGCATCGCAGGCCAGCAGGTCGGTGTCGGTGAGATCGGCGATCAGACAGAAATCGGCCAGGCGATCGTGGAGGGTCGCGACGTGGTCGGCCGATCCCCCACTTTCTCCCATGACGCCACGTTCCCTTCCTGAAGAACGCTAGATGCGGGCTGGCCCCGTCACCCTGGACCTTCAACAGTTGTTGATTCCCTCGGCCCTTGACAACGGGCCTTCAAGGCGGATCTTTCCTCAGTGGCGCCGATCTTCCCCCGCCTCCCAGACTGCGGTCCCATGGCGAACATTCAGCGGGCCGTTGTCTGTTCAGGGCTTCAGGCCGGCAAGGCGCCCGCCTCCTCCCCCTCCTCGTTGCGCTCCCCCTCGAAGGCGCGCCCCAGGGGTTCCGCCGCCAAGCCTTCCTCTTCGCGCAGGTAGCGGGCCAGTCCGTCGCTGTTGCCGTGGGTGACGTAGATCTGCCGGGCTCCGCAGTCGCGGACCGTGCGCAGCAGCCCGTCCCAGTCGGCTTGGTCGCTGAGGGCGAAGCCCCGCTCGAAGCCCCGCCGCCGCCGCGCGCCCCGCACCGCCATCCAGCCGCTGACGAAGGCCGTCTGGGGGTTCATGAACCGCCGCATCCAGGGCGAGCGGTGGGCTGAGGGCGGTGCCAGCACCAGGCGCCCGGCCAGGGAGGCGCTGCGGGGGAGCTCGCTCAGGGGACGCGTCGGCGGCAGCACGACGCCCTGGCTTCGGTAGGGCTCCATCAGGGCCTGCACCGCGCCATGGAGCAGCACCTCCTCCTCCACCCCCAGCGCCGCCAGTTCCGCCAGCAGCCGCTGGGCCTTGCCGAAGGCATAGGCGAACAGCAGCGAGGGCCGTTGGGGGGTCTCGCGCCACCAGGCCAGGATTTCGGCGGCCACCTGGTGGCCGGGCCGCCAGCGGTAGATCGGCAGGCCGAAAGTCGCCTCTGTGATCAGCACATCGGCGCTCACCGGCTCGAACGGCACGCAGCTCGGGTCGGCATCGCGCTTGTAGTCCCCGCTGATCAGCCAGGTCTCGCCGCCGGCCGTGATCCGGATCTGGGCCGAGCCCAGCACATGGCCGGCCGGATGGAACGACACCAGCGCCTCGCCGATGCGACGCTCCTGGCCGTACGCCATCCCTGTCAGTTCGATGCCGGCCCCCAGCCGCTGGCGCAGCACAGCTTCGCCCGGGCTCGCGGCCCAGTACGCGGCGCTGCCGGGCCGGGCGTGGTCGGCGTGGCCATGGGTGATCAGGGCCCGGCTCACCGGTCGCCAGGGGTCGATCCAGGCCTGCGCGCCCGGGCAGTACAGCCCCTGGGGGGTGAGCTGGAGCAAGCCGTCGGGCGGCAGGGCCATGGCGTGCCGGTACCGCCGCAGGGGGGATGGCGGCATCCTGGCGGCCCGGGCCCGTTGACGGTGTGCGGGCTCGCCACTAGCCATGGGGCAGCCATCACCGCTGGCCCGATGTCACTCGACACCCATCGCGAGGAGTTGGAGGCCACAGCGGCCGCCCTGGCCCGGCCGGGAACCGGCCTGCTGGCGGCGGATGAATCCACCGGCACGATCGGCAAGCGCTTCGCGGCCATCGGCCTCGAGAACAGCGAGGAGAACCGCAGCGCCTACCGCACCCTGCTGGCCACCACCCCCGGACTCGGCGAGACGATCAGCGGCGTGATCCTCTACGAGGAAACCCTCTACCAGGAGGCGGCCCCCATCCCGGGCCGGCCGGCCGGGTCGATCCTCGATCTGTTCGTGGAGCAGGGGCTGGCGGTCGGGATCAAGCTGGATCTCGGCGTCGAGCCCCTGGCCGGCGGCCTGGCCGGTGAGACCTGGTGCACCGGCCTGCGGGGGCTGCAGGAACGGGCGGCGCGCGCCTATGCCCGTGGTGCCCGCTTCGCCAAATGGCGGGCCGTGCTGCGCATCAGCGCCGACGGCTGCCCCTCGGAACTGTGCGTGCGCGAGAACGCCTGGGGGCTGGCCCGCTATGCCCGCACGGCCCAGGAGGAGGGCCTGGTGCCGATCGTGGAGCCCGAGATCCTGATGGATGGCGACCACGACATCCTCACCACCGCGGCGGTGCAGGAGTGGGTGCTGCGCAGCGTCTACGAGGCCCTCGGCCGCAACGGGGTGTTCCTGGAGGGCACCCTGCTCAAACCCTCCATGACCCTCCCCGGCGCCGAGGGCACCGACCGACCCGGCCCCGCCCAGGTGGCCGCCTACACCGTCCGCACCCTGCGTCGCAGCGTCCCACCGGCCGTGCCGGCGATCCTGTTCCTCTCGGGGGGCCTGGGGGAGGAGGAGGCCAGCGTCCTGCTCTCGGCCATCCACGCCGCCGACCCCGGCGCCCCCTGGCACCTGGGCTTCTCCTACGGCCGGGCCCTGCAGCACTCCTGCCTCAGCGAATGGAAGGGAAGTGACACGGCGGCGGGCCAGGCGGCCCTGCTGGCCCGTGCCCGGGCCAACGGCGCCGCGGCCCGCGGCGCCTATGTGGCCGGCTCCGAACCCTCCGGCGATGCCGGCTCGCTGTTCGTGGCCAACTACAGCTATTGAGTCACTCCTGGGCCCCGGGGTCCGGGCCGGCCCCTCAGGCGCTCATCGCCAGCATGCGTTCGATGGGCACCAGGGCCCGCCGGCGGATCTCCTCGTCGAGCTCGATCGCCGGCCCCATGGTGTGCAGGCACTGCCACAGCTTCTCCAGGGTGTTCAGCCGCATGTAGGGGCAGGCGTTGCAGTTGCAGCCATCGGCCCCGGGCACCGCATGGAAGGTCTTCTCCGGTGCCCGTCGGCGCATCTGATGGAGGATGCCCGGCTCGGTGAGCACGATGAAGGAGGGGGCCGGGCTGGTCTGGGTGCGCTGCAGCAGCTTGCTGGTGGAGCCGATGAAGTCGGCCAGATCGAGCAGGTGCTGCTGACACTCCGGATGGGCGATCACCTCGGCCTCCGGGTGCTCCTGGCGCAGGCGCAGGAGGGCCTGCTCGCTGAAGGTCTCGTGGACGATGCAGCTGCCGGGCCAGAGGGTGAGCTCCCGGCCGCTCTGGCGGGCCACCCAGCGCCCCAGGTTCTGGTCGGGGGCGAACAGGATCGGGCGATCGGCCGGCAGTTGCTGCACCAGCTGGACCGCATTGCTGCTCGTGCAGATCAGGTCGCTCTGGGCCTTCACCGCCGCGGAGCAGTTGATGTAGCTCACCACGACGTGGTCCGGGTGGCGCTGGCGGAAGTCGGCGAAGGCGTCGGCGGGGCAGGCGTCGGCGAGGCTGCAGCCGGCCTCGAGGTCGGGCAGCAGCACCGTGCGGCCGGGGTTGAGGATCTTGGCGGTCTCCGCCATGAAATGGACGCCGCAGAAGACGATCACCTCGGCATCGGTGCTGGCGGCGCGGCGGGCGAGCTCGAGGGAATCGCCGATGACATCGGCGCAATCCTGGATGGCGTCGTCCTGGTAGTAGTGGGCCAGGATGATGGCGTTGCGCTCGTTCTTGAGCGCTTCGATCGCTGCGGCCAGCTCGGCTCGAGGCGGGCAGGTCTCTGGACCTGATTGGGGCGTGTGGGTCAGCGTCTGCGTGAAGACCAACCGATGCCCCTTCTCATGCACGATGATCCCACTCTAGGAAGCGGTCGGTATTGGCTGAGCTGAACATCGCCATCGCGGGGGATCTGCACGACCAGTGGGATCGCAGTGACCACGACGTGCTGGATCTGATCCGTCCCGATGCCCTGCTGCTGGTGGGTGACCTCAGCGACGGCAAGTGCCGCATCCCCGAACTGCTCGCCACCCTGGAGCTGCCGATCGCCTGCGTGCTCGGCAACCACGATGCCGGGAAAGACGGCAGCGGCCGCACCCTGCGACGCCAGCTGGAGCTGCTCGGTGAACGTCACTGCGGCTGGGGTCTGAGGGAATTGCGTCCCCCGGGGCTGGCGGTGGTGGGCGCCCGTCCCGGCACCGCCGGCGGTGGCTTCCAGCTCTCGAAGGCGGTGCGATCGGTCTACGGACCGGTGGGCCTGCAGGAGTCCGCCGAACGCATCAGCCGGGCGGCCCTGGCCGCCGATCCCCAGCTGCCGCTGATCCTGCTGGCCCATTCCGGCCCCAGCGGCCTGGGCACCCAGGTGGACGACCTCTGCGGCCGCGACTGGAAGGCGCCCGCCTGCGACTGGGGGGACCAGGATCTGGCCCTGGCGGTGGATCAGATCCGCCGCCGCCGCCGCCTGCCCCTGGTGGTGTTCGGCCACATGCATCACGCCCTCTGCCACCACCAGGGCGAACGGCTCAGCTTCCGGCGAGACGCCCAGGGCACCGCCTTCCTCAACACCGCCTGCGTCCCCCGCCATGGCGTCGATCAGCAGGACCGGGCCCTGCGTCACTTCAGCTGGGTCGTGTTCTCTGACGGCGACCTGCGCCACATCAGCCACCGCTGGTACGGCATCGACGGTGCCCTCCATTACGAGCAGACCCTCTGGACGGCGTCCCTGCCGGCGGCGGGGGTGCTGAGTCCTTGCTGATCCACGCCTGCGTCAGCAGCCATGGCTTCGGCCACGGATCCCGCACGGCCTCCGTCCTCTGTGAGCTGGCCGCGCTCAGGCCCGACTGGCGGCTGGTGGTCTCCACCGGGCTGCCGCCGGCGTTTCTGGAGCTCTCCTTCGGGCCGGTGCCGTTTGAGGTGCGCCCCTGTCGCTGGGACGTGGGGGTGATCCAGGCCGATGCCCTCGGTGCCGATGCCGACGCCACCCTGACGGCCCTCGAGCGGCTGGAGGAGGAGCTGCCGGCGCTGGTGGAGCGCGAGGCCCGCTGGCTGGAAGACCAGCGCCAGCCGGTGTTGGTGCTGGGGGACGTGCCTCCGGCGGCGGCCCTGCTGGCCCGGCGGCTGGGCGTCCCGCTCGTGTGGCTGGCCAGCTTCGGCTGGGACGCGATCCATGCCCCCATGGGCCCGGCCTTCCGTCCCTGGGCCGATCGGCACCGGCAGCTCTACGCCCAGGGGGATCTGCTGCTCCATTGCCCTTTGTCCCTGCCGATGGACTGGGGCGTGCCGGAGGTGCGGCTGGGCCTGACCAGCGCCCGGCCCCGTCTTGCCGTCGAGCGGCTGGCCCGGGAGCTGGCCCTGCCGGCGGACCGGGAGCGGGTGGTGCTGGTCAGCTTCGGGGGCCTCGGCATGGCGATCGACCCGGCCCTGCTGGCCCGCTGGCCGGAGCACGTCTTCATCGGGCCGGAGCCCCTGCTGGCCACGGTGCCGAATGGCCGCTGTCTGCCCCAGGGGGTGCGCCCCCTCGACCTGATGCCCCTGGCGGGACGGCTGATCACCAAGCCCGGCTACAGCAGCTTCTGCGAGGCCTTCAGCCAGGGGGTGGGCATCCATCTGGTGCACCGGAGCGGCTTCGCCGAGGCGCCGGTGCTCGAGGAGGACCTGCGTCACCACGGCTGGCATCGGCTGCTGAGCCAGGAGGCCTTCCGCCGGGGCGACTGGGAGCTGGACCAGCCCCTGTTGCCCCCCCGTCGCGGTCCCCTGGCGGATGACGGGGCGTCCACTGCCGCCCAGACGCTGGTGTCCTGGCTGGAGGGACGATCAGCACTGCCTATGGGGCCGGACTTCAGGATTTGATCATCTGTTCATCGAATCCGGGAAAAATCAGTCCCTGGCTGTAACCGGAATGCAAAACGTCATTCTTGATACAAGTAGACAGTTGTTCGACCGTCACAAATAAGGAATCGATTCTGCTGATTCATCGGCAAATTACCGCCAAGTCTCGGCGGCATGAATTCATTTTCTCTGCCACGGGATCACTGGTTCTTCCTGTTGCCGTTCTCCAGAAGACCTGGTCACACCAAGCGCATCAAGCCGGATTGACTCTGTTGTTACCGCAACGGGTCTTCCCCCACTTGTCCTTCACGACCTTCTCTCTTGCCGAACCTTCAGCGCACCCCCCTGCTCCTCGCCCTCGCCGGACTGGGTCTGAGCCTGGCCGGGCCTGCCAGGGCCGCCGAGGGCTCCCAGACCTGGGGGGCCGGAACCGCCGCTCCTGCAGCCGCCACGCGGGTCGCGATGCTCTCGCCGCTGCCGGCCGCCCCCCGGGTCTTCGCCATCACCCCTGAGCGGCGCGCCCTGCTGAACACCATCCGTTACGCCGAGGGGACCTGGGCCAACGGCCAGGAGATCGGCTACAGGATCCTCTTCGGCGGCAGCCTGTTCGACTCCCTCGATCGCCACCCCAACCGCGTCATGCGCACGGCCCGTTACGCCAGTGCCGCCGCCGGGGCCTATCAGTTCATGCCGTTCACCTGGGACATGGTCACCCGGGCCCTCGGCGTCGACGATTTCGGTCCCGAGTCCCAGGACCAGGCCGCCCTGTTCCTGGTCCAGCGTCGCGGTGCCCTGCACCTGGCCGACCGCGGCGAGCTGACCCCCGATCTGGCGGCCCGTCTGGCGCCGGAGTGGGCCTCTTTCCCCACCCTGGCCGGCCGCAGCTTCTACGGGCAGCCCGTGAAGCGTCTCAACGACCTGCGCCGCTTCTACGAGCAGAACCTGGCCCAGCTGCGCAACGAAGCGGCCGCCGTTTGGGAGGATGTGGCCATCCGCCAGGTGCCTCCGGCCTGCAGCGACGCCAGCCTCTCCTGTCAGCTGGAGCGCGTCAGCACCCCCGCCACCCCAGCCCCCTGAGCGCTCAGCCTTCCCCTTTCCCTTCCAGCAGCACCCCTCCAAGGGTCTTCTGGGCGATCAGGTAGGCCAGCACGGCAGCCCCGAGGAACCCAAGAACGTTCCGCAGCAGCGGCAGCACGTCATGGGTTCGCGTGATGATCGGTCCCATGCCGAGGGCGACGAACAGGATCACCCACAGGGGCGAGAGCAACAGCACCCAGGTCCATTCCACCCGGCGCCCCTGCTGGCGGGGGAAGGCGGCGAACCCCACGATCAACCCGCCCAGGATCGAGGTGCACAGCGTCAGGATCCACTGCTCCTGGGGCAGGCCTGGCACCACCTGGCAGCCGCCGATCACCAGACAGCCCTTCACGGCGTGGATGGCGGAGAGGATCGAACCGTCCTCCCCGTGGTCCCGCACATAGAACTGGTTGCCGTAGCGGGTCTGGAGCTCGACCCAGAAGGTGCGGGGCATCAGGGCGAATAGGGCCTCGCCCACGTTGAAGTTCAGCAGGTTGCCGCCGCGGGGATCGGCCACCAGCAGCAGGCTGCGCTCATCCAGGTCCCAGAAGCCCTTGACGGCCAGGCCGGGCGTGCGCTCGTACTGGGTCAGCACCCGCAGCTTCCAGCCGCTGGTGGCTTCGAATTCCTCCAGTTCGCCCTCCAGGGCCCCCCGTTCGCCATCGGTCAGGGCCTTGGCCAGGTCGATCACAGGCGTGGGGTGGTCGGGCAGCAGCTGGGGGTTGTCCGCCGCCAGGGCAGGGCCACCGGTGCCCGGCAGCAGCCAGGTGGCGAGCACGAGGCAGAGCGCGGCCAGGGCGGCCCCCAGCCGGCGCCCCAGGGAGCCGCGCCGCTCTGGCCACCGCCGTTGCGGTGGCTGAGCCGGGGCGGCCGCCACCGTCGCCGCTGCTACCGCCACCGATCCCGCTGCCCCGTCTGTCGCCATCCGCATCGTTCCGTCGTCCATCGGTCAGCATTCTCACCGAGTCCCCCCACGCCGCGTGACCACTCCCCACCCCGGCTCCCCGGCGGTTCCCGACTGGCTGGCCCAGCGACTGCGGGCCGCCGGTGGTTCGGTGCCGTTCCTCGACTACATGGACTGGGCCCTGCACGACCCGGAGCATGGCGCCTACGGCAGCGGCCGTCTCCAGATCGGCCCCGGGGGCGATTTCGCCACCGCCCCCTCCCTGGGGGAGGAGTTCGCCCGCCTGCTGGCCCCCCAGGTGGCCCAGTGGCTGACCCTGCTGCCCCCTGACGAACCCCTGGCCCTGGTGGAGACCGGACCGGGGGAGGGGCAGCTGGCCCTGCAGCTGGCCGAAGCGCTCCACAGCGGCTGGCCCTCCCTGGCCGGACGCACCGAGCTGGTGCTTGTGGAGCCGAATGCGGGCATGGCCGAGCGGCAGCGCCGGCGGCTCGCCGCCTGCCCCCTGCCGGTGCGCTGGGCCGAATTCCGGACCCTGGCGGACGCCCCGCTGTGCGGGGTGGTGCTCGCCCACGAGGTGCTCGACGCCCTGGCTGTGGACCGCTTCGAGCGCCGGGGTGACCGCTGGTGCCGGCAGCGGGTCGTGCTCGAGGGCGACGTCCTGCGGCTGGAGGCCGGCGAGCCCCTCTCCGGGGCGCAGCTGGAGCCCCTGGCCGACCTCGGACTGCTGCCCCTCGACGAACGCCGTCCCGAGGGCTGGTGCAGCGAGCTCCACCCCGGACTCGCTCCCTGGCTGTCCGCCTGCGCCGGAGCCCTCGCCCAGGGCTGGCTGCTGGTGATCGACTACGCCCACGAGGCCCACCGCTACTACGCTCCCCAGCGCAGCAACGGCACCCTGATGGCCTACCGCCGCCAGCGGGCCAGCGACGACCCGCTGCGGGAGCCGGGCCACTGGGACCTGACCGCCCATCTCTGCCTGGAGAGCCTTGAGGCGGCCTCCCGGGCGGGAGGCTGGCAGACCCTGGGCGCCTGCCGCCAGGGGGAGGCCCTGCTGGCCCTCGGGCTGGCCCAGCGTCTGCATGGCCTCCAGCAGGAGAGCGGCACGCCGCTGGCGGACCTGCTGCAGCGCAGGGAGACCCTGCTGCGGCTTGTGGATCCCGCCGGACTCGGCGAGTTCCGCTGGATCGCCCTGCGCCGCTATGGCCAGCCGCCGACCCCCTTGAGCGAGCCCCTGTTCCTGACGCCACCCTCGGCGTGATTCCAGGGATCACCAAAGGATCTCTGCGTCCAGTGACTTGTCGGCTCAGCGTTACATCCCCACACAAAACATTGAGCATTCCTGCTCAATGTTTCAGGCCCCTTCTGGCGATGAGGTTAGGTTGAAAAGACTTCCAGAGGAGAGGCCATGGACAGGGTTCTGGGTGATCGAGCGGCTGACCGAGCCGTGGCTCGTTCGGGTGATCCGTTGCGTGTCGATGGGGCCTGGAACGAAGACCCCGTTGAGCGTTACTTCGCCTGCATCACCACCTGCTCCCTGGATGACGGTGACTGCATCACCATCTGCACCGAGGCGTTGAGGGAGAGCCACTGAGGCTCCTCAGAACCACTCCGACTGGGCCTCCTCGCGGGGATTGACGTTGGCGTGGGGCGTGGTGCGGCGGAACTCCATGGTGATGCTGCGCTTCTGCTCGCCATCGGCCGCCAGGGCCTCGATCGGGTAGAGCTGCTGGCCGTCGCGGAAGGGCACCTGCAGGCGGAAGGTGCCATCGGCGGAGAGGGGAACGTCCTCACCGCCGATGCTGAGACGGGCGGAGGGGTCGGTGGCCCCGTAGACGATCAGATCGGCATCGGCCACCAGCCAGAAGGAGCGCTGGCGGGGGGCCACCCCACCGATGCCGGAGCCGCTGCGGCCGGAGGCCCAGGGGCCCGCGCCGGAGGCGGAAAACTCACCGCCCCCGGCGAGACCGGCGGCGGAATCCATCTCGTGGAAGGCCTCCGAGCCCCGGCCCAGGCGGCGCCAGGGGCTGGTGGCGCTCTGGTAGAGCCGCTCGTGCAGATCGTTGACGATCTCGCGCGCCGGCACAGCTCCGGGAGCCGGCTCGGTGGCGGGCGGCATGGAGAAGGCGACGAAGGGATCGGGCGTCGTCAGGGCAGGCCCGTCCAGGACCGGCACATGGGCGGTGGCGGAGAAGGCCATGGAGATCCAGCCACCGCTGCCCCCCTTGCGGAAGCCCAGTTCCACCCTGTAATCGCGTCCGGACAGGGGAACCGGCAGGTACCACTCGCTGGCCTGGCTGTCGACCACCACCTCCTGGAGGGTGTGGGGATGGGTGGATCCCCCATCGAGGCCCGTGACGTCGGCGACGCGCAGGCACAGCTGGGTGGCCCCTTCCGCCTGGGCCCGCTGGCGGTCGCCCGGCTCAATGAACCAACGCACCTGGGACCACTGGGGATCGCGGGGAACGAAGGCCACCCAGCTGGCTCCGCCGGTCTCCTGGGGAGCGGCGTCAGGGGTGGAGGGCGCCTGTGCCGGAGTCGCCGCCGCCGGGGGCTCCTCCGCAGGGGCTGTGGATGGGTCGGACTCAGCGGTCTCCTCCTGGCCGCCGAGCCCGATGGTTCGGGCCAGGGCACCGAGTCGTCGCAGGGGCTGGCTCAGGAAGTTGTTGAACCGGCTGGGACGACTGCTCATGGGCCGTTGTGAATAAAACCTTCCGGTGATGGTCTCCGATCCGGGGGGATCGCGCCTTCCCTGTCAGCGAAAGACCACGATCAAGCCCCTCTGCCGGGGGCCGAGGTGGGCAGACGCCCCCCGGATCGGGCCGCCATGTCAGGGGGCGCCGATCGAAGTGGTGACCGCGAGGGCGGCCCTGATCGTGGCGGGTTCGACATCGTCGCGGATCGTGACCGAGCCCACACCGGTGGGCAGCACGAAACGCACTTTTCCCTGACGCACCTTCTTGTCCGCCTGCAGGGAGGCCAGCACCGCCTCCGGATCGAGGGCCGGCCAGTCCATGGGCAGACCGGCGGCGGCGATCAGACGTCGCTGGCGGTCCTGATCCGCCTGGCTCCAGAGCCCCATGGCCACGGCGATGTCGCCGGCCGCCAGCATGCCCAGCCCCACGGCCTCACCGTGCAGCCAGGTGCCGTAGCCGCTGAGGTTCTCCACCGCGTGTCCCAGGGTGTGTCCGTAATTGAGGATCGCCCGCAACCCCCCTTCCCGTTCGTCCGCCGCCACCACCCGGGCCTTGGCGGCCGCCGAACGCTCCAGCAGCCGCTGCAGCAGCACGGGGCCGAGGGCTTCCCGGCTGGCCAGCCCGCCCCGGGGATCCCGTGCCGCGGCCGTCTCCAGATCCCGGAAGAGAAGTCCGTCGCCGATGACGGCGTACTTGATCACTTCCGCCATGCCGGCCCGGAACTCCCGTTCCGGAAGGGTCGCCAGCACCAGGGGATCGATGAGCACCAGCTTCGGCTGGTGGAAGGCGCCGATCAGGTTCTTGCCGCCGGGATGGTTCACCCCGGTCTTGCCGCCGATGGCCGCATCCACCATCGCCAGCAGGGTGGTGGGCACCTGCACCACGGCGATGCCCCGCAGCCAGGTGGCGGCGGCGAAGCCGGCCATGTCCCCCACCACACCGCCGCCGAGGGCGACGATGAGGGAGCTCCGCTCCAGGCGGTGGGCCAAGGCGGCGTCGTGGATGGCCGCCACGGTGGCGGGGGTCTTGTGCTCCTCCCCCGCATCCAGCACCAGGGTCCGCACCAGAAAGCCGCTGGCCTCCAGGCTCTGGAGCGCCCGGGCGCCATGGAATCCCTCCACGTCGGGGTTGGTCACCATCAGCACCCGGGTGCCGCTCGGGATTCCCCGTTCGAGCAGGAAGGACCCGAGGCCCCCGAGCAGGCCTTCACCGATCAGGATCGGGTAGGGATCGGCAGCGAGGGACACCGTGATGGTGCGGTAGTCCTGCGGCACGGAGGAAGGGGCGAGGGTGGCCCGAGGCTAGGACTGGGGCGACAGGCGCCGGACCACCTCCAGCACCGCCTCCCCGTAGCTGGCCAGCTTGGCGTTGCCGATGCCGGTGAGACCGGCGAGCTCGTCCAGGCAGGCGGGCCGGCGCTCGGCGATGGCCACCAGCGTGCGGTCGTGAAAGACCACATAGGGGGGCAGGCGTTGGTGCCGGGCCTGCTCCAGCCGCCAGGCCTTCAGGGCCGCCAGGAGTTCCGGATCGGCGGATTCGGGGGTGGCCGGTGGGGTCGCGCTCCCGCCGGGGACGTGCCCACGCCGCTCCCGGGCCGGAGGCGGAAGACGGATCTCCAGGCGGGACTCCCCCCGCAGCAGGGGCCGCACCAGCGCATCCGGGCCGAACTGCAGGCCACCGTGGCCATCGACGGCCGCCACCAGGTAACCCTTGGCGGTCAGCTGGCGGAACAGGCTGCGCCACTGCAGCCGGTCCAGTTCCTTGCCGATCCCGTAGACCCCCAGCTGGTCGTGGCCGAGGCTGCGGATCCGGGCGGTGTCGCCGCCCAGCAGCACGTCCACCAGGTGGGCGGCCCCGAAGCGGCCGCCGGTGCGGTACACGGTCGAGAGGGCCTTGCGGGCCGGCTCGGTCACATCCACGCCCTGGTTCGGCTCCAGGCAGACGTCGCAGTTGCCGCAGTCTTCGCTGCCCGTTTCGCCCAGATAGTCCAGCAGGATCCGGCGGCGGCAGCCGGAGGTCTCGGCGAAACCGATCAGGGAATCGAGCCGCCCGTGCTCGATGCGCTTCTGGGCCGGTTCGGCGTCGGACTCCTCGATGAAGCGGCGCAGCGGCGGCACGTCGGCGGCGCCGTGCACCATCCAGGCGATGGCGGGCAGCCCATCCCGGCCCGCCCGGCCCGTCTCCTGGTAGTAGGCCTCCAGGCTCTTGGGCAGGTCCACATGGGCCACGAAGCGCACGTCCGGCTTGTCGATGCCCATGCCGAAGGCGATGGTGGCCACCACGATCACGCCGCTGCCATGGCGGAAGCGCTCCAGGGCGGCGCTGCGTGTGTCCGCAGCCAGGCCGGCGTGATACGGCAGGGCGTCATGCCCCTCGGCCTTGAGCAGGCCGGCAAACTCCTCCACCCGCTTGCGGGAGCGGGCATAGACGATGCCCGCGTGGCCCCGCTGGCTGGCGATGAACTCCAGCAGCTGGCGCTTCGGGTCGGCTTTGTCCCGCAGCAGGTAGCGGATGTTGGGCCGATCGAAACTGGCCAGGAACACCGCCGCCTGCTCCAGGCCCAGGCGCTTCACGATCTCGGTCCGGGTGCGGGGATCGGCGGTGGCGGTGAGGGCGATGCGGGGCACGCTGGCGAAGCGCTCCGCCAGCACCGCCAGCTGCAGGTACTCGGGCCGGAAATCATGGCCCCACTGGGAGACGCAGTGGGCTTCGTCGATGGCGAACAGGGCCAGGGGCAGATCGGCGAGCCGCTCGATCAGATCACCGTTCAGCAGCCGCTCCGGTGACACGTAGAGCAGATCGAGCTGGCCCGCCTGCAGCTCCCGCCAGGTGGCCGCCGCCGCCTCGCCGCTCTCGGCCGAATGCAGGGCGGCCGCCCGCACGCCCGCCTGCCGCAGGGCCCCCACCTGGTCCTGCATCAGGGCGATCAGGGGCGACACCACCACGGCCGTGCCCGGCCGGCAGAGGGCCGGGATCTGATAGCAGAGCGATTTGCCGCCACCGGTGGGCATCAGCACCAAGGCCGACCCCCCGGCGCAGACGTGCTCGACGATGGCGGCCTGGGGGCCGCGGAAGGCGTCGTAGCCGAAGACCTCCCGCAGCACCTGCTTCGGCGTCGGCGTTGGGGTCATGGGGAATGGGGTGGGGCGGCACCAAGGGGGCTCCTGCCTCGGTTCCGATTGTGCAACGCCCCGGCTCCGGCAGGATGCACCCATGGCCCGACCCACCCCCGCCGCACCGGCTGCCACCCGCTCCGCCTGGGCGTTCCTGACCCCCGCCCTGGTGCTGCTCGCCGTCTCGGTGCTGATCCCGGCGGCGATGGCCCTGGTGATCAGCTTCACCCGCACCGGGCTGGATGTGGGCGAGCCGCTCACCTTCGTGGGCCTGGCCAACTTCCGCCGCCTGCTGGCCGATCCGATGCTGCTGCGGGTCACGGGCACCACCTTCCTCTATCTGGTGGGGGTGGTGCCGCCGATCGTGCTCGGATCCCTGGCCCTGGCAGTGCTGGTCAACCGCCAGCTGCCCGGCATCCACTGGTTCCGCGGCGCCTTCTACACCCCGGTGCTGGTGTCGCTGGTGGTGGCGGCGATCGCCTTCCGCTGGCTCTATGCCGAGAACGGCCTGGTCAACGGCTGGCTCGGCGCCCTGCTGGGGGATCGCTTCTCACCGATCGGCTTCCTCACCTCCACGGGCCTGGCCCTGCCCTCGGTGATGCTCGTGACCCTCTGGAAGGGCCTCGGCTATTACATGGTCATCTTCGTGGCCGGCCTGCAGGGGATCTCCGCCGATCTCTACGAGGCGGCCGCCCTCGACGGCAGCGAAGGCTGGCGCCGCCATCTGGACATCACCCTGCCCCTGCTGAGGCCCTACATCACCCTGGTGGCGGTGATTTCGGCGATCGGGGCCACGAAGGTGTTCGAGGAGGTCTACCTGATGACCCAGGGGGGCCCGGCCGACAGCACCCGCACGATCGTCTACTACGTGTACGACCAGGCCTTTTCCGAGCTGGAGATCAGCTATGCCTGCACCGTGGGGCTGGCCCTGTTCCTGATCGTGCTGCTGCTCAGCCTGCTCCGCTACGCCTTCGCCGCCGAGAATCCGCTTCAGTGAGCTTCCGCGAGTGAGCGCCTGCGAGTGAGCCCCCGCCAGTGAGCCAGGCGTGGCTGCATCGTCGCCCTGATGGCAGGCTGGTTTCCGCTCCGAGCCACCAACCCCAGGGTGCAGACCATCGCGGACCCCCTTTCCCAGGCCACGCCGGCACCGATCGAAGCCATCGGCATCGTGGGCGGTGGCCAGCTGGCCTGGATGCTGGCCGAGGCCGCCCGGGATCTCGGTGTCGCCGTGCACGTGCAGACGCCTGGAGCCGAGGATCCGGCCACCCGCGCCGCCGCCAGTGTGGTGCTGGCGCCGGTCGATGACGTCAACGCCACCCGGGAGCTGGCCGGCCGCTGCGGCGCCATCAGTTTCGAGAATGAGTGGATCCCCCTGGAGGCCCTGCGGGCCCTGGAGGGGCCCGGGGTGCGCTTCCTGCCGGGTCTCGACGCCCTCCAGCCCCTGGTCAGCAAGGCGGGGCAGCGACGGCTGCTCGGCGACCTCCATCTGCCCGCCCCCCGCTGGTGCCCGCTGGCCGACGTGCTCCAGCCGGAGCCTCCCCTCCCCCCGTCCAGCGAGGCGGATCGGCTGGCGCTGGCGGGTTCCCTGCGCCCCCTGCAGGCGCCGGCGGTGCCGCGTCTCCCCGACGGCTTCGCCTTTCCCCTGATGGCCAAGGCCAGCCGGGGCGGCTACGACGGCCGGGGCACGGTGCCGGTGGCCGACCTGGGGGCCCTCGAGGCGCTGCTCGAGCGCGTCGAGCCGGATGACTGGATCCTCGAGGAACTGGTGGGCTTCGAGCAGGAACTGGCGCTCGTGGCCTGCCGCGACCGGCACGGGCAGGTGGCCTGCTATCCCCTGGTGCAGACCCACCAGCACCGCCGCGTCTGCGACTGGGTGCTCTTCCCCGCACCGGTGGACCACCGGGTCGAGGTATTTGCCCGCAACGTGGCCGCCTCCTTGCTCACCGCCCTCGATTACGTGGGGGTGCTGTCGATCGAGTTCTTCTATGGAGCCTCGGGCCTGCAGGTCAACGAGCTGGCCCCCCGCACCCACAACTCCGGCCATCTGACGATCGAGGCCTGCCGCACCAGCCAGTTCGCCCAGCAGGTGCGGATCGTCGCCGGACTGCCGATGGGTGCCACCGAAGCCGTCGTGCCAGGGGCGCTGATGGTCAACCTGCTGGCGCCGGAGGCGGGCGATGACGAGCAGCTCACGCGCCGCCGGGCCCTGGAGGCGCTTCCGGGCGCCCATCTGCACTGGTACGGCAAGCGGGGCGGTGGGGTGGGCCGCAAGCTGGGCCATCTCACCCTGCTCCTGGATGGCAGCACCGCGGAGGAGCGGGAGCTGCAACGGCAGCGCCTCCTGGCCGAGGTGCGGGCCATCTGGCCGCTCCCCCACCAAGCCGCCTAGGATGGTTCTGGACTGCTGTGTTGGTGACTGCCTTTCACAGTTTTCTGATCTGACTCCCTTTCGACATGGGGAGTCTTCAGCGACGGCAACGTAAACCGGCTTCATTGCCGGAAACGAAGCCCCGCCCCTGACTCCCCTTCTGGTTCATCCAGGTCGAACACTGGGGCAAGACGGCACGGCGGTCCACCCCTTTTCACCCCATCCCGATCACGCCCGGCCCGACCGTGCCCGGCCCCGTCGCGCCCGGCCCGGCATGCTGGGGACTCGTCCCCCCGCCGCCGTGATCAGCGAGCCTTCGAGCTTCCAGCAGGCCTTCGAGCGCCTGCTTGCCCGCGCCCCGGGTCCGGTGTTCCCCCGGGCCCGGGCGCTCTACCTGCAGAAGTACCCCCTGGAAGGGGAGCCCGAGGGCGATTTCCGCACCTTCCTGCTGGAGGAGGAGATCCAGGAAAGTCCCGCCGGTGCCCTGCGGATCCGGGCCCTGGCCCTGGCGATCGTGGCCTGGGGCCAGCCCGGTTTCGACGCCGCCGCTGCAGCGGATTACCTCGAGCGGCGCTGGGGTCTCCGCCCCAGCGATCTGCAGGTGGTGGAAGGGGCGAGCTGGTTCCGCGACAGCGGCGCCTACGGCCGTTTCGGCACCCCGGCCGTCTACGAACGGGTGGCCCCCACCAGCCTGCTCAGTTCGTCAGCCGATCCAGCTCCTCCTGCAGCTGATCCCGGCTCAGCCGGGTGACCACGAACACCTCCTGGGCCGTGCTGCCCCGGCGGGCCAGCAGCTTGTGGCCTCCCGTGATCGGGCTCGACACCCGCAATCGCAGACCGGCGCTGCGGCCCCTGACCCGGGTGATCACCGCCGGGGTGATCGTGTCGATCTCCGGCAGGGTCGCCAGCCGCCTGAGCAACGGGATCAGGCCCTCCACGTAGGTGCTGTGGGTGATCACCAGCCGGGCCATGGGTGCCGCTCAGCCGTGGCCCAGGGGAGCCATCGTCAGCCCTTCGGCGGAGAGCAGCTGGTGGTACAGCTCCCCCTGCTCGAGCGGTCCGCTCCAGACCACCGCCGAACCCTCGCCGTCGATCCGGTGGGCCAGCTCCCAGGCCCGGTCGGGCTGCATGCCGGGCAGATGGCGCACCAGCACCTCGACCACGTGCTGGAAGGTGTTGACGTCGTCGTCGAGCACGATGACGTTGACGCTGGGGTACGGCGCGGACCGGCGCTGGACGATCGGCGCGGGACTTCTCGAGGGAGCGACGACCATGGGCCCGCAGCGGCTGCCGGTCACCAGCGTAGGTAACATGCGCGGAGTCTTGAACCGGGCCCGATGTTGATCACCCTTGGTTGGTCCGCCCTGGCGGCCATCTTCACCTTCTCGATCGCCATGGTGGTGTGGGGACGCAACGGTGACAACAGCATCGGTTTCTGACCTGGCCTTCCCCACCACCACCCTGCTGGCGGGCCTCGCCTCCGCCCTGTTGCTCTTCGTGAGTGTGGGCGTGATCTACCTCTCCACCGTTGAATGGCGGGACAAGCGTCGGCGCCGCTCCAGCGAGGGCCGGAACCGCTGATGGGTGTCACCTCGGTGGCTTCAGCGTTCCCCTTGGCGTGGGCCGGGTGAGGTCACCGATCACGGTGCGAACGCTGGAACGGATGCCGCGCCCCACCCTCCCAGGCTCCACCACGCCGGCGTTTGCATGAGCCGCCCGTTTGATCATCTGCGGCGCTCGCTGGTGGCACCGGCCCTGTCGCGTCTGCCCCGCCCGCGGCCGTCTCTGCCGCTGCCGCCCCTGCCGCTCACCACGGTCACGCTGCTGCTGCTGTTGCTGCTGCCGAGCCTGACCCTGTGGCGCTGGCCCCGGCCCAGGGCCCAGGGCCTGGAGCAGCTGATGGCGGTGAGCAGCCTGCTGCAGAGCTTCCCGGCCAGCCCGGAGCGGCCGGTTCCTGCCCTCTGGCGCGAACGCCTCGGCGACGCCCCGGCCATCCGGTTGTGGCGCGAGCAGCGCCGCACCTGGTGGCAGTTCTGGGGACCCCACACCGATGGCGGGGCCTACCTGGTGGTGCAGGAGAATGCCGGCACCGGAGCCAGCCGGCCCCTGCCTGCCGATGGCCTGCGGGTGGGAAATCTGCTGGTGGTGGCGCCCGACCCCCTCTCCAGGCGTCTGCTGCAGGACCAGCTGCGGCCGGACCAGCGTGCCGGCCGCGGACTGTTCAGCGCCTGCCTGCCACGACTGGAGAGTGGCCAGGGGGTGTTCTGGAACGCCTCCGGCCTCGGGGCGCTGGTGGGGCCCCTCGCCCCCCTGCTGGAGGCCTATCAGGAGGGCTGCCTTTCCCTGTCGCTGGAGTCTTCAGAGGTGCGCTGGCGAGGCGAAGCCTCCGACCGCCCCGCCTCCGCCGGCCCGGCGGGCAGCCTCCGAACCCCTGCCCTGCCGCCCTCCTCCCGGCCGCCCCTGCCCGCCGATCTGCTGCTGGAACTCCAGGGCTCCTCCCTCGAGCAGCTGTTCCGCGGCCTGCTGGCCCGCCAGTTGATCCGCGATCCCCTGGCGGCCCGCTACGGCATCGACACCAAGGGGCTCGCCCTGCTGCGGCGTTCCCCGTTCCGCCTGCGGCTCCAGCCCCAGGCCACCGGTCCCTTCCAGGCCTCGCTCGAGCTCCAGGTGGCGGTGGGGCCCGACCGCCAGGGCTGGCGCCAGCTGCTGCTGGGGCTGGCCAAGGCCCTGCAGGCCCAGGGGCTTCAGGATGGCCCCGGCAGTACGACCAGCTCCCAGGCGCTGGCCGCCACCTGGAGCCGGCAGGACGGCGTGGTTCTGGGGGGATGGCGCTGGATCGGAGAGGGCGGGCCGGCGCCCCAGCTGCTGCTGTTCCTCGGTCCTGCGCCCGGTCGCTGGCAGACGGTGCCGCTGGCGGGGGCGGCCGCCCCTGCCAGCGGCGAGCTGTGGTTGCGGGTCCGACCCCGGGGGCTCGACCGGCTGGGCCTGCTCCCCGAACCCCTTCCCGAGCTCGTGCGCCGCGCCGACCAGCTGTGGATGGAGTCCGTTCCCGGTGACTCCGCCACCGGTGGTGCTGGACTCAGCTGGCTGAAGGGACGCCTTCAGGTGAGCCGCTGACGGCCTGACGCTCGCGACGCCGCCGTTCGGCGGCCACCGTCTCCTCCATGAGTTCGACGGCCATGGACATCTTCTCCAGGTTGCTGGCGTAGAGGGCGAGGTCCTTGTCGAGCCGGTCGCGCAGCAGGCCCATCGACGCACCGATCTCGTGGGCCAGTTGGCGCAGAGCCTGGGGCTCCATGGCGTCGTCAGCCAGGGCCTGCTCCAGCAGGGCCAGCAGGCCGACGGCCATCAGGCGGGAATAGTGGAAGTCGGGCCGGCGGATGCTGGCGAGGGCGGTGGCCACCGGCGGCGGCGCCCCCTCTCCCTGGCGCTCGATCCACTGGCGCACGTCCGCCTGGCTGTGGCGACCCATGGCGGCCAGGGCGTCGTTGCACTGGCGACGCAGCTCGGGGCCGTCGAAGCCGGAGGAGGCACACAGGGCCTCGAAAAGGGGTGCCTTCTGGGCCTCGGGGCGGTAACCCCGGGCAAAGCCATCGAAGACCTGAACGACCCCGACGGCGAACAGGGGATCACTCTGGAAACCCTTCTGACGGCTCAGCAGGTGGAGCTCCACCAGCAATTCGTCGACCATGCGCCGGTAGAGGGGACCGATGACATGGGGGAAGGCGCCATGGAAGGCGCGCTTGCTGTCGGCGACGGTGAGAGCAGCGCTCACGCGGTTGGATTCTTCGTTGCTGCGACCTTAGCGCTGCAGGCACTCGACCCGATCGGCGGCTGGGTAGGATCGTTTCAATCGCCTGTCTGGAGCCCATGATCCCGATCGTCATCGAGGAGTCGGGTCGCGGTGAAAGAGCCTTCGACATCTATTCCCGCCTGCTGCGCGAGAGGATCATCTTCCTCGGCGAACCGGTCACGGCGGAGTCCGCCAACCGTGTGGTGGCCCAGCTGCTGTTTCTGGAGGCCGAAGATCCTGAGAAGGATATCTTCCTCTATGTCAATTCCCCGGGCGGTTCGGTTTACGACGGCCTCGGCATCTTTGACACGATGCAGCACATCAAACCTGACGTGCAGACCGTCTGTGTCGGTCTGGCGGCCAGCATGGGCGCTTTCCTGCTGTGCGCCGGCGCCAAGGGCAAGCGCAGCAGCCTGAGCCACTCCCGGATCATGATCCACCAGCCCCTCGGCGGCGCCCGGGGTCAGGCCAGCGACATCCGCATCCAGGCCGATGAGATCCTTTATCTCAAGGACAAGCTCAACCGCGAACTGGCCGGCCGCACCGGTCAGGATCTCGAGCGGATCCAGATCGACACCGACCGGGACTTCTTCATGTCCCCGGCTGAAGCGATGGCCTACGGCCTGATCGACAAGGTGATCGAGAAGCGTCCAGTCCGCCCCGTCTGAGCCGTTGGCAGACACAGAAAAGGGCCTGCCGAAGCAGGCCCTTTTTCATGGCGAAGCCCTGAAGCCTCAGGGCGCTTCGCTGGTTTCGGCCACGGCGGCGCCCTGATGGGGGGCGGTGGCAAGGTCGGCGGCCGTGAGCAGGGGGGAGAAGCGATCCTTGTCGGGAATCGAGGCGAACTCGGAGACGATCAGCCGGAACTCATCGCCATCGAGGCTCTCCTTCTCGATCAGCAGCTCCACCAGCCGGTCCATGCAGGCACGGTGATCGGCCACCAGCTTGACGGTGTCGGCGTAGCAGCTCTGAACGATCTGCCGGACGGCCTCGTCGATCTTGTGGGCGATGGCATCGGAGACGTCGCTGCGGGTCATGAGGTCGCGGCCCAGGAACACCTCCTGATTGCCGGCTTCCAGGGACATCGGACCCAGGTCGCTCATGCCGAAACGGGTCACCATCTGGCGGGCCATCGAGGCCACCTGCTGGATGTCGCCGCCGGCTCCGGTGGTCACCTCGGAGTGGCCGAAGACCACGTCTTCGGCGGCACGGCCCCCGAGGGCGCCCATGATCCGGGCCCGCAGCTGGGCACGGCTGACGAGCATCTGCTCCTCGTCGGGGGCGAACCAGGTGAGGCCCTGGGCCTGCCCGCGGGGGATCAGGGTGACCTTCTGCACCGGATCGTGCTGCTTCACCAGGGTGCCCACCAGGGCGTGGCCCACTTCGTGGTAGGCGATGAGGCGCTTGCTGCGGCCATCGGTGAGGGGTTTGCCCTCCATGCCGGCGATGATCCGGTCGACGGCGTCGTCGATCTCGGCCAGGCCGGTGGCCTCCTTGCGGCGACGGGCGGTGAGGATGGCCGCTTCGTTGAGCAGGTTGGCCAGGTCGGCACCGGTGAAGCCGGGGGTGCGGCGGGCGATCATCTCGAGGGAGACGTCGTCGGCCAGCTTCTTGTTGCGGCTGTGCACCTTGAGGATCGAGAGCCGTCCCTTGATGTCGGGGGCATCGACCTGCACCTGGCGGTCGAAGCGGCCCGGGCGCATCAGGGCCGAATCGAGCACGTCGGGACGGTTGGTGGCGGCGATGATGATGATGCCGCTGTTGCCCTCGAAGCCGTCCATCTCGGTGAGCAGCTGGTTGAGGGTCTGCTCCCGCTCGTCGTTGCCGCCACCGATGCCGGCGCCGCGCTGGCGGCCGACGGCGTCGATCTCATCGATGAAGATCAGGCAGGGGCTGTTCTCCTTGGCCCGCTTGAACAGGTCGCGCACGCGGCTGGCGCCGACACCGACGAACATCTCCACGAACTCCGAACCGGAGAGGGAGAAGAAGGGCACACCGGCCTCGCCGGCGATCGCCTTGGCCAGGAGGGTCTTGCCGGTGCCGGGGGGGCCCACCAGCAGGACGCCGCGGGGAATCTTCGCCCCCACGGATGTGAAGCGCTCAGGAGTCTTGAGGAAGGTGACCACCTCCTGCAGATCCTGCTTGGCCTCCTCCACCCCGGCCACATCGTCGAACTTGACGCCGGTTTCGGCCTCCATGGCGAAGCGTGCCTTGGACTTGCCGAACTGCATCGCCTGGCCGGGGCCGCCCGGCATGCCGGAGGAGCGGCGGGCCAGGAAGATCAGTGAACCGATCAGCAGCAGCGGGAAGAGCAGGTTGCCCAGCAGGCCGAGGGCCGGCGGGGTGGACTTGGGCGGATGGACATCAAAGCTGATGCCCTGATCCTTGAGTTTGTTGATCAGCTCCGGTGCCACGCCGGGAAGATCGACCCTCAGGCGCTGGACGCGGTTGTCGAGGTCGGGATCCACCGCCTCGATCACGGCGGTGCGGCCACCGTCAAAGATGTCGACGGCGGTGACGCGTCCGGCTTCCACGTAATCGAGGAAGCGGCCGTAGCTCATGCGGGCCACCGCCGCATTGCGGGGCGCCGTGGTGTCGCCACCGCTGGCGGCGGGGGCCAGACGCCCCCCGGAACTCAGCAGCTGCCAGCCCAGAAACAGGGCGACGGCCACAGGCAACAGCCACAGGGCAAGGACACGCCAGCGCTGATTCATGGTTGTGAAGCTTTTGGACAACCTTAAGAGCGCAGGGCCCGGCACCGGGAGCTCGGCGGTCCCGCTGCGGACGCCTCAGCCGGCCTGGAGCCACGGGTTGAGCTCGACGCCACCGGCGGCGGCCTCCGGCACCGGCGCCGATTCCATGATCAGTTCGCGGGCCTCGATCGATTCCAGCAGCTCCGGACCGCCCAGGCCGTGGGTCCAGATCTCCACCTCGCTCCTGTTCGGACACTGAAAGGTCAGGAGTTCGAAAGGAAACACGACCCGTTCCAGGAAGAACTGCTCCGGCCCGATGCAGCGCAGGATGACCATGCGGTCGGAGCCGTTCCGGTAGCCGCAATCCACCTGTTCCGTCCTGGCCAGTTGATCCAACACCTTCATGCGGCGACGTCCATACCATCAAGCCACCGTGGCTGTGGGGATTCGGTGACGAAGGCGACGGATTGCCAGTCTTAATCTTTTCTTCTGTTCTCTCCGGGCCAAGGCCGGGCTAGTGGGGGCCAGGGGGCCGCCGTCCCGCCCTCAGCACGGCCGGACTGCCCCGAGGCCCAACCTCCTTCAGAGACTCCTGAGGGCCGCGATCGGATCCAGGCGGGCGGCCCGCCGTGCCGGTACGACCCCGAAGAACAGACCGATCGAGCCCGACAGCCCCACCGTCAGCAGCACCGTGCTGGCCTCGATGGTGGCCGGCAGCGGGGTGAAGGCCGCCACAAGGCCGACGGTGCCCAGGCCCATGGCACTGCCGATCACCCCGCCGAGGCTGGCCAGCACGAGGGATTCCACCAGGAACTGCAGCAGCACGTCGCTGCTGCGGGCACCGAGGGCCTTGCGCAGACCGATCTCCTCGGTGCGTTCACTCACCGACACCAGCATGATGTTCATGATGCCGATCCCGCCCACCAGCAGGGACACGGCACCGATGGCGCCGAGCATCAGGGTGAGACCGCCCGTGATCGTGCCGACGATGGTGAGGGCATCCTTCTGGGAGCGCACGGCGAAGTCGTCCTCCCGCAGGATGCGGTGGCGCTGGCGCAGCAGGTTGGTGATCTGGAAGGCGGCCGCCCCTGTGCTGGCCTCATCCTTCGCCTCGACGCTGATGAAGGTGAGGCTGACACCGAAGGTGGGATCCCGCCCGCTCAGCTGGCTCACCATGGTGCTGAGGGGGATGTAGGCGTTCTCGTCCTGGTTGGAGCCGAACACCGCCCCCTTCGGGGCCAGAACGCCGATCACCTCAAAGGACTTGTCCCGGATGCGCAGCTGGCGGCCCAGGGCCTCGCCGGTGGGCATCAGCTTCTTCTGCAGATCGGGCCCGATCACCACCACGTTGCGGGCAGCCTTGAGATCGCGCTCGTCGATGAAGCGGCCCCGGGTCACTTCAAAGCTGCGCACCGGCAGGAATTCGGGCGTCACCCCCGAGACCGAGACCGATGCACTGAAGCCACCGGCCTGGGCCACCTCGTTGAGGGTGATCTGGGGGGCGACGCGGCGCACGCTCGGCACCTGCTCGGCGATCGCCTTGGCGTCCTCCAGCACCAGGGTGCGGGGCATCTCGATCCCCTGGCGGCGGGTGTCGTTATTGCCGGGCACCACGAACAGCACGTTGGCGCCCAGGGTGCTGAGCTGGCTTTCGGCCAGGTTCTGGGCCCCGCGTCCGACCCCCACCAGGGTGATGACCGAGGCGTTGCCGATCACGATGCCGAGCATGGTGAGCAGGCTGCGCAGACGGTTGGAGCGCAGTGTCAGCAGCGCCATGGCCACCGTTTCGCTCAGGGGCAGCTTGGAGGCCATGGCGGCACAACCGGAGTGGCTTCGGTTCTAGAGGAACGAGGGCACCGACGAAGCGTGGGCACTGCGGGGGCCCCGGTGCACCACCCCCTCCTGAATCTCGAGGGTGACCACCTCACCCATGCGCAGTTCGAGGGTGGCGTTGGCCACACCGACGATCACCGGCACGCCCAGACGTTCGGCGATCACGGCGGCGTGGCTCTGGCGGCCGTCCTCCTCGGCAATCACCCCGCGGGCCTTGCGGATCGCCTCCAGGTAGGCCGCGCTGGTCTCGCGGACCACCAGGATCTCGCCGGCCTCCAGGCGGGCCGCATCCTCGGGCGAACTGGCCAGCCGCACCTTGCCGCTCACGGTGCCGCTGCCGATGCCGACGCCGCGACCCATGACGGCGGAGACGATGCCCACTTTGACCAGGTCGGTGGAGCCGCTCACCCCCTCTAGGGTGCCGGCGGTCTGGACCACCAGGTCACCGGCGCCCAGCAGGCCCAGCTGCTGGGCCGTGGCCATGGCGACGCTGAAGGTGCGGCTGCTGCTGGACTCGTCCTGGATCAGCAGCGGATTGACCCCCCACACCAGCTGCAGCTGGCGGGCCACCGTGACATCGGAGGTGATCGCCAGGATCGGGGTGCTGGGGCGGAACTTGCTGACGTTGCGGGCCGTGGAGCCGGTCTTGGTGAGGGGCAGGATCGCCGCGGCGTTGAGCTGGCGGGCGATGCTGCTGACCGCCTGGCAGATGGCGTTGGGGATGGTGGTGGCCATGTGGCTGTCCAGCACCCGCTGGGGATAGTCGCGCTCGATGCGGCGGGCGATCTGGTCCATGGTGGCCACCGCTTCCACGGGGTAGTCGCCGACCGCGGTCTCGTTGGAAAGCATCACCGCGTCGGTGCCGTCGAGGATGGCGTTGGCCACATCGCTCACCTCAGCCCGGGTGGGCCTGGGGCAGGAGGCCATCGAATCCAGCATCTGGGTGGCGGTGATGATCGGGATGCCGAGGCTGTTGGCCTTGCGGATCAGCTCCTTCTGCAGCAGCGGCACCTCCTCGGCGGGCATCTCCACCCCGAGGTCGCCGCGGGCCACCATCACCCCGTCGCAGAGGGGCAGGATCGCGTCGATGGCGTCGATGGCCTCGAACTTCTCGATCTTGGCCACCACCGGCGTGTCGTGGCCATGGCTGCGGATCAGCTCCCGGATCTCCAGCATGTCGGAGGGGTTGCGCACGAAGCTGAGGGCGACCCAGTCGACGCCCTGCTGCAGGCCGAAGGTCAGGTCGCGGCGGTCCTTGGGGGTCAGGGCCCGGATCGAGAGCTGGACGTCGGGGAAATTGACGCCCTTGTTGTTGGAGAGCACCCCCCCCACCGTGACCTTGCACTTCAGGGTCTGCCCGGGGCCATCGACCTCCTCCACCACCATCTCGACACGGCCGTCGTCCAGCAGGATGCGGCTGCCGCTGGTCACCTCATCCGCCAGCCGGTCGTAGGTGACGGTGGCGATGGTGTTGTCGCAGTTGACGGCGCGGGACGTGAGCGAGAAGGGATCCCCCTTGGCCAGGGTGATGGGACCGCCCTGGAAGCGGCCCAGGCGGATCTTGGGCCCCTGCAGATCCTGGAGGATGCCGATGTGGACCCCCATTTCATGGGCCACCTGGCGGATGGTGGCGATCCGATCCGCGTGATCGCTGTGATCGCCGTGGGAAAAGTTGAGACGGAAGGTGGTGGCGCCGGCGGTGATCAGCTGCCGCAGCACCTCGGGCGACTCGGTGGCGGGCCCGATCGTGGCCACGATCTTTGTGCGACGCATGAGATCGTGAGGGGCCATTGGACGACCTATTACAAGGGCGGAAACTACCATCCGGGCTCGCCCTGAGCGAGCTTGAAATGGACTTTCAGGACTACCAGCAACGCTCCCGTGAGACGGCGCGCTACCCCGATGCCGGCCAAAACATTCTCTACCCCACCCTGGGGCTGTGCGGCGAGGCCGGCGAAGTGGCCGACAAGGTGAAGAAAGTGCTGCGGGACCGGGGCGGCGTGTTCGGCCCCGAGGTCCGCGACGACCTGCGGCTGGAGCTGGGCGACGTGCTCTGGTACGTGGCCCAGCTGGCCACGGAGCTGGGGCTCGACCTCGACGACGTGGCCGGCGCCAACCTGGCCAAGCTGGCTGATCGGGCGGACCGTAACGTGATCGCTGGCAGCGGCGACCGGCGGTGAAGCAGCAAACGACCGCCTGGACGACCCTGGCCCAGGGGCTGTCCAGCCTGCTGCTGGTCCTGCTGGTGCTCTGCGGTGCCCCCGCCCTGGCGGGCGCCACCGATCTGATGGTGTCGGAGGTGGTGCTGGAACCCTGCCCCGCCGATGACCTGGGCACCCAGCCGAACCTGGCCCGCCCCAGCGGTGCCACCTGCTGGGCCCTGCGGGGGGTGGTGGTCAACCCGGGATCGAAGCCGGTGGTCGACACCGATGTCTTTGGCCTGATCCTCGATGCCAGCGGCGAACCGGTGCTGCCGAACCGGACCCGGGTGGGATCGATCGGCGACGTGCCCCCCGGGCGCTCCAGCTTTGCCCTGCGCCTGGCGGTGCCCGCCGGCACCCCCGGCCCCCTGGGCACCCGCAGCGTCAAGGCCCGGGGCTTCAGCGCCCCGGTGCGCACCCGCGCCGGCGTGGACGACGAGCTGCTCCCCCGGGAGGAGGCCCTGGCGGCGTCCCCGGCCGCCGACCCTCAGTAGAGGCCGCCGGACAGGGTGGCGATGGAGGCCCCCAGAAGGCTCTGGGCCAGCTGCAGGGCGATGAAGGCCACCAGGGCCGAGAGGTCGAGGCCGCCGAGGGGTGGAATCAGGCCCCGGAAGGCGTTCAGGTAGGGGTCGGTGATGGCGCTGACGCTGGAGAGCAACGGGTTGCTCCAGTCGAGGTTGGGGAACCAGCTCAGCAGCACCCGGACCAGCAGCACCAGCAGGTAGATGCTCAGGGTCTGGGCCAGCACCTGGAGCAGGAAGACGAGGATGCTCATGGAAGGGGTCGGGGAATGGGGCTGCAGGCTTGCGCCGACGCTTGCGCCAACTCTATGGATTCGGGTCCTCATCGGCTGGCGGCGGGGTTCCGGCCGTCTCGGCGGCCGCCAGGCGGGATCCAAGGGCGGCCAGGTCATCGGCCTTCAGGGAGAAGGTGCGGTGGAACTTCTCGCTCAGGCTCAGCCAGTAGGAGCGGCCGTCGCTCTGGCGGCGGCGTTCGATGAAGTCCTGGGCCAGCAGCTCCCTGATGTGGTCGTAGGCCCCCGAGCCGCGCAGCTCCACCAGCTCCGACTGCAGCAGGCGCTTCTTGAGGGCGATGGTGGCCAGGGTCCGCAGGGCGGCGATGGAAAGGTCCACCGGCAGCAGGTTCTGGACCAGATCCCCCAGGCCGGCGCGCAGTTGCAGGGCGTAGTGCTGGCCCTCCTGGTGGATCTCCAGGGCGGTGTCGCGGTGCGCGTAGTCGGCCATCAGTGTGATCAGGGCCAGCTCGGTCTCGTCCCTGTCGATGCCGGCGATGGCGGACAGCTCGCCCAGCTCCAGGGGCCGACCCTTCAGATAGAGAATCGCCTCAAGCCGGGCCGGCAGGGACAGCCCCGGGGTGGCCGCCGCGGAGGGTGCTCCTTCGGGAGCCAGGGGGTCGGGTTCAGCCATGGGGACGTCCGGCACGGCGTGGCGGCAACGTATCGCAGGCCTCAGACCCCCACCAGCCCGCCCGGACTGGGCAGGGGCCGTCCCACCTCACCCAGGAACAGCCGGTAGGCCGGATTGCCGGTCTCCTCCCAGTGCTGGTAGGGGAGATCGGCGAGGAAGGCTTGCCAGGCTTCCAGCTCCCCCGGAGGCACCTGCACCCCGACCACGATGCGCCCCACGTCGGCGCCGTGGTTGCGGTAATGAAAAATGCTGATGTTCCAGTTGGGGTGCAGGGCGTTCACGAAGGCCATCAGGGCCCCTGGCCGCTCCGGGAACACGAAGCGATACAGCCGCTCCTCCCCCTGGTTCAGGGCCGACCCCGCACTGGCCGGCAGCCGTCCGCCCACCATGTGGCAGAGGTGCAGCTTGGCCAGCTCGTCGCCGCTGAGGTCAAGACAGGGAAAACCCTGGGACTCGAGGGCGTCCATGAGATGGCGGGTGTCCTGGTGGCCGCTGATCTGCACCCCCACGAAGATGTGGGCCAGCTGGGGATCGGCGAGGCGGTAGCTGAACTCGGTGAGGCTGCGCTGGCCGAGGACGGCGCAGAAGCGCGCCAGGCTGCCGGGCTGCTCAGGGATCTCCACCGCCAGCAGGGCTTCGCGCTCCTCCCCCAGCTCGGCCCGCTCGGCCACGAAGGCCAGCCGGTCGAAGTTCATGTTGGCGCCGCAGGCCACCGCCACCAGGGTGCGATCCCGGAGTTGCCGCTGGGCCACGTCCTTCTTCATCCCGGCCACCGAGAGGGCGCCGGCGGGTTCCAGGATCGAGCGGGTGTCCTCGAAGACGTCCTTGATCGCGGCGCAGATCTCGTCGGTGTCCACCGTGACCATCCGGTCGACACAGCGCTGGGCCAGGGCAAAGGTGTGGACGCCCACCTGCCGCACGGCCACGCCGTCGGCGAACAGGCCCACCTGCTCCAGCCGCACCCGCTCCCCCGCCGCCAGCGAGCGGGTCATGGCGTCGGCATCGCTCGGCTCGACCCCGATCACCTCCACCCGGGGCCAGAGGCTCTTGACGTAGGCACCGATCCCCGCGATCAGGCCGCCGCCCCCCACCGCCACGTAGATGGCATCGGGGGGATCGGAGCACTGACGCAGGATCTCCAGGGCGATCGTGCCCTGGCCGGCGATCACGTCGGGGTCGTCGAAGGGATGGATGAAGGTGAGGCCGCGCTGGAGCTGCAGGCGGTGGGCCTCCTCACAGGCTTCGTCGTAGGTGTCGCCGTGGAGCACCACCTCGGCCCCCCGGGCCGCCACCGAGCGCACCTTCATCTCCGGCGTCGTGACCGGCATCACGATCACGGCGGTGCAGCCCAGCCGCTGGGCCGCCAGGGCCACCCCCTGGGCGTGGTTGCCGGCGCTGGCGGCGATCACCCCCCGGTCGAGCTCGGCGCGCTCCAGGCCGACCATCTTGTTGTAGGCGCCGCGCAGCTTGAAGCTGAACACGGGCTGGAGATCCTCCCGTTTGAGCAGCACCTGGTTGTGGAGCCGGCGGGAGAGGTTGGGGGCGGGATCGAGGGGGGACTCGATCGCCACGTCGTACACCCGGGCCCGCAGGATCCGCTGCAGGTAGGCGGTCGCCCCAGGGAAGGCGTCGTCGTCGGCGGCCATGGTCATCGCCCCAGTGTCGCAACCCGACCTCGGAACGGTGGCGACCGTCGCCGTGCGTCGGGGGGAACCCCGTAGATTGGCCGTCTGGAAGCAAGGAAGGGCATGCATCTGAGCGAGCTGAGCCATCCGAATCAGCTGCACGGCCTGAGCACCGCAGAACTCGAGGCCATGGCTCGCCAGATCCGCGAGAAGCACCTGGAGGTGGTGGCCACCAGCGGCGGGCACCTGGGTCCCGGCCTGGGGGTCGTGGAACTCACCCTCGCCCTCTACCAGACCCTCGACCTGGAGCACGACCGGGTCGTGTGGGACGTGGGTCACCAGGCCTATCCCCACAAGTTGGTGACGGGCCGTTACAAGGATTTCCACACCCTGCGTCAGCAGGGCGGCGTGGCGGGGTATCTGAAGCGCAGCGAAAGCCGTTTCGACCACTTCGGCGCCGGCCACGCCTCCACCAGCATCTCGGCCGCCCTGGGCATGGCCCTGGCCCGCGACCGACGCGGAGAGGACTTCAAGTGCGTCGCCGTGATCGGTGACGGCGCCCTCACCGGCGGCATGGCCCTGGAGGCCATCAACCATGCGGGCCACCTGCCGCGCACCAAGCTGCTGGTGGTGCTGAACGACAACGACATGTCGATCTCACCGCCGGTCGGGGCCCTCTCCACCCACCTGAATCGCATGCGGCTCAGCAAGCCGGTGCAGTTCCTCTCCGGCAGCGCCGAGGAGGCGGTCAAGCACCTGCCCTTCCTGCACGGGGAGCTGCCCACCGAGCTCAAGACCCTCAAGGAGAGCATGAAGCGGCTGGCGGTGCCCAAGGTGGGGGCCGTGTTCGAGGAGCTGGGCTTCACCTACGTGGGCCCGATCGACGGCCACGACATCCCCGAGATGGTGCGCACCTTTCAGGCGGCCCACCGCTGCGACGGCCCGGTGCTGGTGCACGTGGCCACCACCAAGGGCAAGGGCTACCCCTACGCCGAGGCCGACCAGGTCGGCTATCACGCCCAGTCGGCCTTCGACCTGGCCACCGGCAAGGCCTACCCCTCCAGCAAGCCCAAGCCCCCCAGCTGGAGCAAGGTGTTCGGCCAGACCCTGATCAAGATCTGCGAGCAGGATTCCCGGGTGGTGGGCATCACCGCCGCCATGGCCACCGGCACGGGCCTGGATCTGCTGGAGAAGGCCTTGCCCCAGCAATACTTCGATGTCGGCATCGCCGAGCAGCACGCCGTCACCATGGCGGCGGGCATGGCCTGCGAGGGCCTCCGGCCGGTGGTGGCGATCTACAGCACGTTCCTGCAGCGGGCCTACGACCAGCTCATCCACGACGTCGGCATCCAGAAGCTGCCGGTCACCTTCGTGCTCGACCGTGCCGGCATCGTCGGCGCCGACGGCCCCACCCACCAGGGCCAGTACGACATCAGTTACCTGCGGGCCGTACCCAACTTCACGGTGATGGCCCCGAAGGATGAGGCCGAACTGCAGCGCATGCTGGTCACCTCGATCGCCCACGACGGCCCCTGCGCCATTCGCATCCCCCGCGGCGAAGGGGAAGGCGTGCCGCTGATGGACGAGGGTTGGCAGCCCCTGGAGATCGGCCGCGGGGAACTGCTTACCGATGGCGACGACCTGCTGATCGTGGCCTATGGCGCCATGGTGGCGCCGGCGATGGCCACCGCGGGTCTGCTGCAGGAGAAGGGTCTGCGGGCGGCGGTGGTCAATGCCCGCTTCCTGCGGCCCCTCGACGAGGCCCTGATCCTGCCCCTGGCCCGCCGCATCGGCCGGGTCGTGACGATGGAGGAGGGGGCCCTGCCCGGTGGCTTCGGTGCCGCGGTGGTGGAATCCCTCAATGACCATGATCTGCCCGTGCCGGTGCTGCGCATCGGCATCCCGGACGTCCTGGTGGACCACGCCAGCCCCGACCAGAGCAAGGAGAAGCTGGGGCTGACCCCCTCCCAGATGGCCGATCGCATCCTGGAGCGCTTCGGTCCCGTCTTCCGCGCCACCGTTCCCACCGCCCTTGCCGTCTGAGTCGTCCCTCCGCTGCCAGGTGCTGGTGGTGGGGGCCGGACCGGCCGGCGGTGACCTGGCCCGGCGTCTGGCCCTCCAGGGGGTGGATGTGGTTCTTGTCGACCGGCTCGACGACCTGAGCCGCTCGGCCTTCAGCAGCGCCGCCCTGCCGATCGAGACGATGACCAGCCTCGGCCTGCCGGCGGAGGTGGTGGGCAGCCGCTGGCGGGAATGGCAACTGATCGGGCCCGGCGCCGCTACCCGTCGCTGGGCCTCGCCGCACCCCCTCGGGGTGGTCCTGGATTTTGGTGCCCTGCGCCGCTGGCAGGCCGACCAGTGCCGGCACTGGGGCGGGAGGGTGCACCTGGGCGTGCACGCCTGCTCCAGCCGCCAGGAGGGCGAGCAGATGGTGACCATGCTGCGCCGCTCCGACGGCAGCACGCTGCAGGTCAGCAGCGACTGGACCGTGGATGCCAGCGGCCACGAGCGGGCCCTGCTGGGGGATCCGCCGCTGACGGACCACCGCCGCGATGGCCTGGTGCGGGCCGCTGGCCTGGAGTGGCTGCTGCGGGTGTCCCCCTCCTGCTGGGAGCGCTGGGCCGGCCGGCTCAGCTTCTGCCTGGGCAGCGACTGGGTGCCCCAGGGCTACGGCTGGATCTTCCCGATGCAGTCCGGGGTGCTGAAGCTCGGTGTCTGCCGGCTGGTGGATGGCGAGCGGCACCAACCGCCCCTGGGCGGGCTGATCCGAGACCTGGGCCGCCGACTGCTGGCGGAGGCCGAACCCTTCGAGGTGATCGACCGCCACGGGGGCCTGGTGCGCAGCACGATCCGACGCCAGGAACCCCACCAGCGGGGCCGGCTGGTGGGACTGGGGGATGCGGTCAGCACCGCCAACCTGCTCGGCGGCGAAGGGATCCGCCACGCCCTCACCAGCAGCGCCGTGCTGGCGCCCCTGCTGCAGCAGGCCCTCCCCGCCCCGGGACGTTCATCCGCGCGGCAGCAGGCGCAGCGTGACCTGCGGGACTACGCGCCCCAGCTGCGCCGTGCCCTGGGCTGGCGCTGGTCGCTGAGTGGGCGACTGGCCCGGCGCACCTGGCTGGGCCTGCACGGGCCCCGGGCCGATGGCCGGCTGGACCAGGTGCTGCGGGGGCTGGAGAGCAGCAGGGCGGAGGATCTCTCGGCCCTGCTGTTCGGCTATCGGTTCGAGCGCTACGGCCTCAGGGCGATGCCGTACCTGCTCGGCTGGCGCTGAGATCTGGGTGCCAGCTTCCGCTGGACCCTCAGAGGACGCCGCGGGAGGCCAGGCCCAGGATCGCGCCCATGCCCAGGATGTGGCCCAGGCTGGTGGTGCCGAGCATGGCGCCGTGGCTGAAGCCGCCGAAGAAGTTGTCGCTGGGCAGCTTGAGGCCGACGTTCTGCTGCTGGATGGTGGCCTTGCCGATGGCGATGGCGATGACGTTGCAGACGATCATGACCAGGGCCACCTTCGGGGACCAGCTGATCGAAGCGGGAGCCATGGCCAGGAGAGGAGCGATCATGATGCACTTGCCGACGCCCCATCTTCCGGGTCAGGGCGAGCTGTGCCCCGCCCACTTAAGACTTGTTGACCTGGGTTCCGGCTGCGTCCCCGGTTGGGGGCTCCGGAGGGAGCAGCCGGAAGCCCAGCAGCACCACCAGGTTGCTGAGGGTCAGGAAGGCTTCGGCACCGCCGTGCAGGGGATCGACGTCCGCCAGCTGCCGGCCGTAGACCTGCTGGGCCACCACCGCGGCGACGATCGTGACCGCCACGAACAGCAGGGTCAGCTGGAATCCCCGCAGCGCCAGCCGTGGGAAGGCCCGCACCTGGCGGGCCCACCACAGGAAGGCCAGGTAGGGGAGCAGGGAGAGCACGAAGAACGGGGCCGGATCGATGGCGCCGAGGCCCTGGAACCAGGCGGCCAGGGGCAGGGTCACGAGGGTTTGTCCTCCGGGGAGAGCCGCTGCTGGCGCAGCAGGTTCCAGGCGGCCAGGGCCATGGCCCCGTTGCCCAGGGCAGTGAAGGCGGCCTGCAGCACCACCAGGCCCTTGAGGCTCTCGCTGTTGTCGAACAGATGCCAGGTGCAGGCGGCCATGGCGCTCACCAGAGCCGGCACCATCGCCAGGGCCAGCCAGCGCCAGCCCCCTTCCCGACGCCGGCTGCCGAAGGCCTGCACGGCCAGGATCGCCAGCATCCACTCCAGTACCGAGGTGATGTGGATCCACCAGGTGGGCAGCGACAGCGCGTGCATGGGCGGGGCCTGGTGCGATCCGTAATGTACGGAGCCGGAACCACCGCTGCGTCGGATGCGTGCTCTGATCTGCGGGTATTACGGAGAGCACAACCTCGGCGACGATGCCCTGCTGGAAGTGCTGCTGGGGCAGCTGCCCGAGGATTGCCGACCCCTGGTCACGGCCCATGACCAGGACCTGGTGCGGAAGCGTTTCGGCGTGGAGACCACCGACCGCCGCCAACTGAAGGGGGTCCTGGCCGCCCTGGGCCGCTGTGATGCCCTGGTACTCGGCGGCGGCAGCCTGCTCCAGGACGCCACCAGCTTCCGCAGCCTCCTTTACTACGGCGCCCTGATGCTGGCGGCCCGGACCCGGGCCAAGCCCGTCCTCCTCTGGGGCCAGGGCCTGGGACCCCTGCGCCGCCGCCGCAGCCGGCTGCTGGTGCGGGGGCTGTTGCCCCTGGCCACAGCGATCAGCTGGCGGGACCCGGCCTCCGCAGCGCAGGCGAGGGCCTGGGGCGTGGGGGACCGGGTCGGCAGCGATCCGGTCTGGGCGCTGCCCTCCAGGGCCTGGACCGGCAGAGGCGGCCCGATCGTGGTCTGCTTCCGGCCGGTGCGCCAGCTCGATGCCGCCGCCTGGGGGCCCTACCTGCGGGCCCTTGAGGGGCTGGCGGTGGCCGCCGACCGGGAGGTGCACTGGCTGCCTTTCCACCAGGACCAGGACAGGGGTCTGCTGGCCGATCTCAGCCGGCAGGGTCTGGTGGGGCCGGCCCTCGCCGCCCGCAGCCGGGAGTTGGCGGTCGCGACCCCCCAGGAGGCCATGGACGCCTTCGCCCAGGCGGGCCTGGTGCTGGCCATGCGGCTGCACGGCCTGATCCTGGCGGCCCTGGCGGGCAGCCCTTGCGCCGCCCTCAGCTACGACCCCAAGGTGGCCGCCGCAGCGGCGGGCATCGGCTGTCCCTGCCACGACCTGGAGGCTCCATCGCCCCCAGGCCTCCAGGGCAGCTGGGCCGCCGTGCTCGACCAGCCACCGGATCAGGCCGGCATCGCTGCCCTGCGTCAGGAGAGCCAGGTGCACCGGGCGGTGCTCGCCACCCTGAAGGGCTGATGTCTCACTCCCCGGTGGCCCGGACGGTGAGTTGACGGGTCAGGCCGCCGCTTCCTGCTGCAGGCGGGCCAGTTCGGCGAGCACCTCCTGGCTGTGGCCGGACGGTCGTACCGCCACCCAGCTGGCCCGCAGCATCCCGTCCGGGTCGATCAGAAACGTGTGGCGTGCCGAAAAGGGCGCCAGCCAGGAGCCGTAGCGACGGCTGATGGCCCCGCCCGGATCCGACAGCAGCGGGTAGGCCAGGCCCTCGCTGCCGCAGAACGACAGGTGGGCCTCCGGGTCATCGGCACTCACCCCCACCACCTCGGCGTTGCGGGCATGGAACGCCCCCAGGTCCCTCTGGAAACCGCGGGCTTCGAGGGTGCAGCCGCTGGTGAAATCCTTGGGATAGAAGTACAGGGCCAGCCAGCGGCCCCGGAAGTCCGCCTGGCCTAGGTGCGTCGGGGTGACCGCGCCATCCGCATCCGGCGCAACCCCGTCCAGGTCGAAGGCGGGGGCTGGCTTGCCGATCTCCGGCAGGGTGCCGCCCATGGCCCGGGCCCGGGCCGGACGCACCAGCAGGCTGAGGGCGGCCAGCAGGGAGCCCCCCAGAAAGGTGCGACGGTTCACAGCCAGGCGTCGATCAGGGCCGGACCCTAGCGGGGCCGGCCGGGGGATCAGATCTTGGCCAGATTGACGCCGAGCTCCTTGGCGTAGGCGCCGAGACCCTTCTTCTGGATCGTCTTGAGGGCCCGGGTGGAGACGCGCAGCTTCACGAAACGGTTGCCCTCAGCCCACCACAGGCGCCGCTCCTGCAGATTCACCTGCTGCAGCTTCTTGGTGCGCACGTGGGAATGGCTGACGGCCATGCCGTTGTTGGCGCGCTTGCCGGTGAGCTGACAGACCCGGGACATGACGATGTGACGACGGTGGACGATGCAGGCCTGAGCCAGCCTGCGACTTTACCAAACGGGCCCCTGGCCATGGAGCCTGGCGCCGCTGAGGGGGTCGAACCAGAGTTCGTGCTGCCGCTGCCAGTCCAGGCGCGGCTCCGCCGGCAGCTTCAGCTCGGGGTCGCAGAGCACCCGCAGGGGACCCCAGCGGCTGTCGAACCAGAGAAGCTGCTGGTGGCCCCACCATTCGCGCCGCAGCAGCCGGGCCGCCAGGGCCCCGTCCTCGGCCAGGTGCAGGTGCTCGGGGCGCAGGCCCAGCTGGCGCCCCGGCGCGATCGCCAGCAGGTTGATCGCCGGCCGCCCCAGGAAGCAGGCCACGAAGCGGTTGGCCGGATCGGCGTAGAGCTCCCGCGGGCTGCCCACCTGCTGCAGCCGGCCGGCATCGAGCAGGGCGATGCGGTCGGCCATGCCCACGGCCTCCTGCTGGTCGTGGGTGACGTAGATCACCGGCTGCTCCCGGCCGCACAGCAGCCGCCGCAGTTCCGGCCGCAGCTCCTCCCGCAGCTGGGCGTCGAGGTTGCTCATCGGCTCATCCAGCAGCATGATCCGCGGCTGGCGCAGCAGGGCCCGGGCCAGGGCCACCCGCTGGCGCTGGCCGCCGGACAGCTGGGCGGGCCGGCGCAGGCGCAGCTCCTCGAGCTGCAGCATCTCGAGCACGGCCCCGAGGCGCCGCTGGCGCTCGGCGGCGGCCACCCCGCGCACCTTGAGCCCCAGTTCCAGGTTGCCCTCCACGCTCAGGTGGGGGTAAAGGGCGTAGCTCTGGAACACCATCGCCACCTGGCGTTCGCCCGGGCTGAGGGGGCCCAGGTCCTCCCCGTCCAGGAGCACCTGGCCCGCACTGGCGGGATCCAGCCCCGCCACCAGCCGCAGGGTGGTGGATTTGCCGCAGCCGCTGGGCCCGAGCAGGGCGAGGCATTCGCCGGGGGCGACGGCCAGGTCGAGCCGGTCCAGCAGCCGGCGCCCCGCCACCTCCCGGCACAGCTGGCGCAGCTCCAGACCGGCTCCCGTTGCCGTCGTCATCCCTTCACCGCCCCGCGGGTGAGACCCGAGACGATCGGCCGCTGGGCCAGCAGCACCAGCAGCAGCAGGGGGAGGCTGCCCAGCACGGTGGCGGCGGCGAAGGCGCCGTAGGGGATGGTGAACACCGAGCCGCCGCCGATCCGGGCGATGGCGATCGGCAGGGTGAGCAGGTCGCTGCGGCTGATCCAGGTGAGGGCGATGGCGTACTCGTTCCAACTGGCCAGGAACACCAGGATGCCCGTGCTGGCCAGGGCCGGCCCCAGCAGCGGCAGCAGCACGTGCCTCAGGCGCTGGCCGAGGTCCAGCCCCTCCAGCCGGGCCGCGTCCTCCAGTTCGACCGGGAGGTCGGCGAAAGCGGCCCTCAGCAGCAGCACGGCCAGCGGCAGCGACAGGCCCGCGTAGGGCAGGCTGAGGGCGAGCAGATCATTGGCCAGCCCGAAGCGGCGCGCGACCTCCAGCAACGCCAGGAACAGCAGCACGGTGGGGAACATCGCCGCCCCCACCAGAGCCAGGCCAACGCCCCAGCGCACCACGCCGCGCTGCTGCTGCAGCCCATAGGCGCAGGGCACCGCCAGCAGCAGGGTGAGCAGGGTGGTGGCCAGGGCCACCAGGGTGCTGTTGCCCAGGTAGCGCCAGAAGGGCGGATCGCCGGAGAGCACCAGCCGGTAGTTGGCCAGGGTCCAGGGGTTGCCCTCCAGCATCGGTGCCACCAGCGCCTCCGGTCGCAGCAGGGAGGTGCGCAGCTGCCACAGCAGCGGCCCCAGGCTCCAGAGCAGCACCAGCAGCCTCATGCGGCCCTCTCCCGCCGGCCCTGGAGATCACCCCGCCGCCAGAGCCACCAGATGCCGCCGACCAGCACCAGCAGCAGCAGGAAGGTGGCGAGCATCACCGTGGCCGCATAACCGAAGTCGAGGAAGCGCATGGCGTTGAGGTAGGCGTAGAGGGCCAGGCTCTCGGTGCTGCCGGCCGGCCCCCCGCCGCTGAGCACCTGGATCAGGTCAAACACGCCCAGGGCCTGGGCCAGCCGGAACAACAGGGCCAGGGTGAGGTAGGGCACCAGCAGCGGCAGGGTGAGGCGGCGCAGGATCTGGAAGCGGCCGGCGCCCTCCAGCCGCAGGGCCTCCTCCAGATCCTCGGGAATGGTCTGGAGTCCCGCCAGCAGCAGCAGGGCCACGAACGGCAGGGTCTTCCAGACGTCCGCCAGGACCACGAAGAACCAGGTGGTGGCCGGGGTGGAGAGGAAGCCGTAACTGCTGCCGCCCACGGAGCGGATGGCGGCGTTGAGGGGGCCGTGGGGATCGTTGAGGATCCAACGCCAGCCCAGGGCCATCACGGTGGTGGGCAGGGCCCAGGGCAGCAGGCTCAGGGCCCTGAGGGTCCCCCGCCCCCGCAGGGGGCGGTGCAGCAGCAGGGCCAGCCCCAGGCCGCCGGCCAGTTCCAGCGCCACCGAGCAGACGGAGAAGCGCAGGGTCTGGAACGCATCCTTCCAGAAGCGGGCGTCATCGAGCAGCCGCCCCCAGTTGGCGCCCCCGTTCGGCACCGGCACCAGCCCGGTGAGCACCGAACTGGCATGGACGCTCAGCCAGCCGTAGCGCAGCAGGGGGTAGAGGAACACCGCCGCCAACAGCAGCAGGGCCGGCGCCATCAGCAGCAGGCTGGCCGCGCGGGGTTTCATCGGTCCACGGCAGGGCGGCCCCCTGCAGTGTCGCCGGTGGGGCCGGCTAGTGAGCGCAGCACCTGCAGGCTCTGGCGCTGGGCGGCCGCCATGGTCGGGCCGGGACCCCCCTGGCCGGTGAGCATGCCGTTCACCTGCCGCGCCAGCAGATCACTGAGCTGGGCATAGGCCGGCGTGGGCGGACGCAGCTGGGGATGCTGCAGGGCCTGGCGCTGCACCGCCAGCAGCGGAGCCTGACGCTGCAGGTCCGGGTCGTCGTAGAGCCGGCTCCAGGTGGGGGCATAGCCCTGCTCGATGGCCAGCTGGCGTTGCACGACCGGGCCGGTGAGCCAGCGGATCGCCGCCACCGCCTCCTCGGGGTGGGGGCTGCCCTTGATCAGGGAGAGCCCCCAGGTGCCCAGGGTGCCGCCCCCCTGCTCACCGGGGGCCCCCACCATCGCCGTGACCCCCACCTTGCCCTTCACAGGCCCCCCGCCCTTCTCGATCTCCCGCCAGGCGTAGGGCCAGTTGCGCAGGAAGGCGGCGTCACCGGCGGCAAAGGACTGCAGGGCGTCGTTCTCGGCGTAGCTGGCCACCGCCGGCGGGCTCACCCCGTCCCGCAGCAGCCCGTCGAGCCACCTCGCCGCCGCCTCGGCCTGTGGACTGTCCAGCTCGGTGCGTGCGGTGGAGCCGTTCCACCAGCGGGCTCCGAAGCCCTGCAACACCTCCACCATCACGCAGCTCAGCCCCTCGTACTGGCGCCCCTGCCACAGATAGCCCCAGCGGACCCTGCCGCGGCGCTGCAGGTCCCGGGAGATCGCCACCAGTTCGTCGGTGTTTCGAGGGGGGCGCTCCATCAGATCGGTGCGCCAGTAGAGCAGGCCGGTGTCACCCGTGAGGGGCATGCGCCAGAGGTGGCCGTCCAGGCCATTGCCCAGACGGGCGCCTGGCTCCATCGCCGCCAGCACCTCGGGCCCGAACCAGCGCTCCAGGGGCTCGAACCAGCCAGCGGCCACGTAGCGGGCCAGCCAGCTGACATCCACCAGCAGCAGGTCAAAGGGGGCCTCCCCCAGCAGCAGGCTGCCGGTGGCCAGATCAGAGATGGTCTCGGTGTCCAGGGGCCCCCTGATCACCTCCAGCGCAATGCCGGCGCCGCTGGCGTTGAACTGGGCCACCGGAGCGGCCACCGCGTCGGCCAGGGGGGCGGGCATCAGCACCCGGACCGGCACCGGCTCGGCGGCCGCCGCCGGGATGGCCGACAACCCGGAACTGGACAGCCCCGAACTGGACAAGCCGGATCCGGGCAACAGCACCAGCAGCGCCGTCGCCGACAACAGGGCCAGCAGGGTCGAGCTCAGCAGCTTCGGAAGCGACCGCCACCGCCGCAGGCTCGAGAAGGTGGGGCGGGCCGCCATGGACCCAGGTTAGGCGGCCTGGGGTGGCGGTTCCGCAGGGGGACCGGAGGACATCCGGTGGCCCCTCAGCCCCCTGCTTCAGAGGCCGCGCTGCATCAGCTGTCCCATCAGGTCGGCACTGCGCTGCTGGAAGCCGGCCAGCTGGTTGGGCTCCAGGCCCCCCACGGCCAGGCGTGCCATCTCGTAGACGTGGCGGCTCAGATCCTCGGCGAGCTGGAGGCTGGGGGAGCTGCCGCCCCCGGTGATCACGGCACCGGAAGACAGCTTCAGCAGGCCTTCGACGAGCGGGTGGCGGCGATTGACCAGCAGCACGTGGTGGTCGGGCAGACCCGGCAGCCGCTGCTCCATCAGGGCCCCCATGTCGTTGAGGCGGCGCATCTGCTCCGGCAGCAGGATCAGGGCGGCCGGCGAGCCCTCCCCCTTCAGCGACTGCACCTGGATGGTGATCTTGTCGTTGGCGAGGGCGGCCTTGAACAGACCCCGCAGCTTCTCGCCGTTGTCCACGCCGTCGGCGTCCGCCAGCTCGCTCTCCGGCTCATGCAGGCTGTCATCGAGTTCGGCGTCGACCCGCTGGAAGCGCAGGTCGCCATGGCGGGCCTCCAGCCAGGGGATGAACTGGGAGTCGATCAGGGTGTCGGCCAGCAGCACCTCAGCGCCTTGCCCCTTCCACAGGGCCAGGGCCCCGGCCTGGCCGGCCTCATCGGTGCAATAGAGGATGCGGGTGGCGTTGTCGGCCGGCAGCCGGCCGCGGTAGCCGGCCAGGGTGGTGTAGGTGCGGCCGTCGGTGGCGATGGGGTCGGGGGCCACCTCGCCTTCCCCCTCCGCCGCCGGCTCGGCGGCCGCTGCGGTGGTGCCGTAGAGGATCAGGTCCGCCACCTGGTCGGCGAACTTGTCGTCCTCCATGGCGCCGATCTTGATGAAGGGGGCCAGGGAATCCCAGATGTCGGCGTAGCGGGCCGGTTCGTCGCGGTGCAGTTCCTTGAGCCGGTCGCCCACCTTCTTGGCCACGAAGCCACCGATGGAGCGCACCCGGCGGTCGGTCTGCAGGGCGCTGCGGCTCACGTTGAGCGGGATGTCGGGCGAATCGATCACACCGCGCAGGGGCAGCAGGTAGCGGGGCACCACCTCCTTGATCGAATCGCTGACGAACACCTGGTTGCAGTAGAGGCGGATCTCGCCCTTCTCCCAGTCGGCCCGGCCGGTGATCCTGGGGAAGTAGAGAATGCCCTGCAGGTTGTAGGGGTAGTCGGTGCTGAGGTGCACCCAGAGGAGGGGATCCCCCTGGAAGGGGTAGAGATAGCGGTACAGGGCGATGTAGTCGTCATCACTGAGATCCCGGGGGCTCTTGCGCCAGGGAGCCTCGCGCTTGTTGACGGTTTCGCCGTCCAGCTGCACCGCCACCGGCAGGAAGTCGCAGTAGGTGGTGATCAGGGTGCGGATTCTGGACGGCTCGATGTATTCCAGCTCCTCCTCCATCAGATGCAGGATCACGTCGGTGCCGGGTTCGGAACGCTCGGCCCCCTCGAGGCTGAAGTTGGGCGAGCCGTCGCAGCTCCAGCGCACCGCCTCGGCCTCCGGTCTGGCGCTGAGGCTGACCAGCTCCACTCGGGCGGCCACCATGAAGCTGGAATAGAAGCCCAGGCCGAAGTGGCCGATGATGGCGTCGCTCTCGCTCTTGTATTTCTCGAGGAAGTCTTCGGCGCTGGAGAAGGCCACCTGGTTGATGTAGCGCTTCACCTCATCGGCGGTCATGCCGATGCCGTTGTCGCTGATGGTGAGGGTCTTGGCCTCCCGGTCGATGCGGATGGAGATCGTTCCTTCCGACCCCTCGCTGCAGTCGCCGGCCATGGCGGCCATGCGTCGCTTGCTGATGGCATCGACGCCGTTGCTCACCAGTTCCCGCAGAAACACCTCATGGCCGGAATAGACGGCCTTCTTGATGATCGGGAAGATGTTCTCGGTGTGGATCTGAATCTGGCCCTGTTCCAGCACCGTCATGGCGAAAGAGAAGAATCGCCCTGAACCTAGGTGGGGGTGCCCGGCGGCTCAAGGCCGGCGAGGGTGGGGTCCCCGAACCAGGGGGCCTCAGCCGCCGGGCTTCTGCAGGTCGGCGCGCTCCTCGGGCAGGATCGCCCCCGCCACCGGGCACACCTGCAGGCAGATGCCGCAGTCGATGCAGGTGTCGAAGTCGATCCAGTAGAAGCCCGTTCCCTTGCTGTTCGCACCCGTTCCGGGGTGGATGCAGGCCACCGGGCAGGCGTCGACGCAGTCGGCCACGCCCTCACAGACGTTGGTGACGATCGAATGGGCCATCGACGCGAAAGAGCGAGCGGCCGGATCCTAGGCAGCCAGCCACTGGGCACCGCGGCAGCCCCGTTCCGCCGCCAGCTGGTCCGCCGCCGCCTGGTCGGCGCAGGGCTGGGTGCAGAGTTCGGCGGCCTCACCGTCGCCGTGCAGTTCCGCCATGCGGCGCAGGGCCGCCCCGAGCCCGGCGGGGGAGGCGCTGGCCACCAGCCACGGACCCAGCGCTTCCGCGGCGGCGGCCGGGGTCGTCGCCGATTCGAGCAGATCGCGGATCGCTTCCACGTCGAAGCCGAAGCCGGTGCCGGCGGCCTGGGCGGCGTCGCTGCAGAAGCGGCCCACCAGGCCGTCGTAGCGGCCGCCGCTGGCGATCGCCACCGGGGCGTCGGCACCCTGGCAGACCAGCTTGAACACCAGCCCGTCGTAGAGATCAAAATGGGGCTGGAAGGTGGGATCCAGCTGCACCCGCACCCCCAGGGCACTGGCCGGCTCCTGGACGCTGGCCAGGGTCGCGGCGAGGGACTCCAGCAGCGGCACCGGTCCCAGCCACTGCTCCAGCTGGTAAAGCACCCGCACCGGCTCACCCCGCAGGCCGACCAGGGCCATCAGCCGCTGGCGCTGGCTGTCGGGCAGGGAGAGGGCGGCGAGGGCGAGGGGATCGAAGTCGGTGAGGGCATGGCGCGCCGCGGAGCGCTGCTCCGCCGGCACCTGGCTCAGCAGGGCGCTGAGCAGGCCGTGGTGGCCCACCAGCAGGGTCGGCTGGTGTTCGGGTGCCAGCGCCAGGGTGGCCACGGCGGCCAGCAGCAGATGCAGCAGCTCCGTGTCGGCGGCGGCGGAGGGCTCCCCGAGCAGCTCCACACCGCTCTGCAGCTGTTCGCTGATCCGCTGGCCGCCGCCATCGCCGATGAAGCTGCGGAAGGTGGTGCCGCTGGCCCAGAGGCGCAGCGGGCGGGGGCGGCCGAGCATGCGGGTGCTGGCGGCCCGGGCGATCGGGGCGGTGAGTTCCGGCCGCAGGCCGAGGGGTTCATCGGCCGCCAGCCGCACGAGCTCCCGTTCGGCGATCGCGCCGCCGGCCTCCAGGGTGTCGAGCCGTTCGATGGTGGGCGGCGCCACCTCCTGGTACCCCCAGAGGCGGTACACCGTGGCCAGCAGGTCGCAGAGTCGCCGGTTGCTGTCCACCTGACCCGGGTTGAGGTCCCGGGCGCCGGCGGCAGGTTGGAGGGCCATGGAGGGGAGTGCTGGGGCGGTGGGGTGGGAAGGGGCGGATCCTATGGAGCGTCGGCCGCGCCGCTGGAGAGGTCATCCAGCTCCGGGGCGCCGAAGCTGGCCCCGGTGAGGGGACGGCAGTGGGCCAGCCCCTCAATCAGGGGCTGGCCCAGGGCGGGGGTGCAGGCGATCACCCGTCCGTCGGCCAGGTCGAGGGGACCGCCGTCATAGGCGCAGACCAGACCACCGGCCTCCTCCACCAGCACCACACCGGCCACCAGGTCCCAGGGGGACAGGCCCCGTTCCCAGTAGCCATCGACCCGGCCGGCGGCGACGAAGGCCAGATCGACCGCCGCCGCCCCCGCCCGGCGCACCCCGTGGCTGCGGTGGGTGAACCAGGCGAATTCGGCGTAGTTGTTGTCCAGGCGCCGCACCCGGTCGTACGAGAACCCGGTGACGAGCAGGGAGTCGGCCAGGGTGCCGCAATCGCTCACCTGCAGCCGGCGTCCGTTGCACCAGGCGCCGCGCCCCGGGGCGGCCCAGTAGTGCTCCTCCAGCACCGGCACCTCCAAGGCGCCGAGCAGGGGCAGGCCCCGCCAGCTCAGCCCCACGGAGGTGCCGAAGAACGGGTAGCCGTGGGCGTAGTTGGTGGTGCCGTCCAGGGGGTCGACGCACCAGAGCAAGTCGCCCTGGCCGGCGAGCTGGCCGCTTTCCTCCGCCAGCACGGCCACGGTGGGGGTACCGGCCGCCAGGACCGCCAGCACCGCCGCCTCGGCCGCCAGGTCGGCCTCGGTGACCAGGTTGCCCGCCATGCCCTTCTCCTTCACCTGCTCCAGCCGGCCGAAGTGGCGCCGCAGTTCGCGGCCGCCGGCCTCCGCGGCCTCCCGGGCCACCTGAAGCAGCCGCTCCAGCTCGGGAGCATCAAGGCCGGACCCCTCCAGGGCCCGTTGGCAGAGGGAGCTCATTCGTCGTCCAGGGGCAGGCCGGGACGCACCAGACCGCGGCCGAAGAAACGGCCGAACTGGCGGTCGTAGACCTCGTCCTCGTCCTGGGTCTCCACCTCCAGCGGGCCGGTGGCCCGGGCCACGCACAGCAGGCCGTAGCCCTCCTCACGCAGCTGCTTCGAGAGGCCGAGGGCCTCCCGCTGATCGATGCTTCCATCCAGCACCCGCACGGCGCAGGCGGTGCAGCAGCCGTTGCGGCAGCTGAAGGGCAGCGGCTCCCCCTGGGCCTCGAAGCTGCGCAGGATGTACTCCCCTTCCGGAACGTCGAGGCGGATGACACGGTTGGCCTGCCGCCAGTGGACCGTGATCGGGTGGGTGCGGGTCATGGGGCGATGGACGGGGGGTCGGGGGCGCAGCGGGAGAGAGGCAGAGGGAGAGATGGCCAGGTGCAGCCCCTGCTACATTGCCATCTGCCCCATTTCGCCGCTGGAGAGGTGGCCGAGTGGTCGAAGGCGCAGCACTGGAAATGCTGTATAGGGGCAACTCTATCGAGGGTTCGAATCCCTCCCTCTCCGTTTGATGAAGCCGGTCCCCAGGGCCGGCTTTTTTTTGCCCTTGCCCCCAGGAGTTGCCACAGAGGAATCCCACCAGCCCTGACGCTGAGCGGGATGTCCCGATGGGTTTGCTGATGCCGCCTACCCGTATCGGGGCTCAGCCGAAGCGTCCGCTGACGTAGTCGAGGGTCGACTGCTGGCTGGGGGAGTTGAAGATGTTCTCGGTCTCGTTGAATTCCACCAGATAGCCCACCTTGCCGGTGCCACCTTCGACGGCCTCGGCATTGAAGAAGGCGGTCATGTCGGCGACACGCACGGCCTGCTGCATGTTGTGGGTGACGATCATGATCGTGTAGCTGCGCTTCAGTTCATGCATCGTCTCCTCGATCTTGAGGGTCGAGATCGGATCGAGGGCCGAGCAGGGTTCGTCCATCAGGATCACCTCCGGTTCGGTGGCGATGGCCCGGGCGATGCAGAGTCGCTGCTGCTGGCCGCCGGAGAGGGAGAAACCGCTTTCCTTGAGCTTGTCCTTGCACTCGTCCCAGACGGCCGCCTTGCGCAGGGAACGCTCCACCAGCTCGTCCATATCACCTTTGTAGCCGTTGATCCGGGCGCCGAAGGCGATGTTTTCGTAGATCGACTTGGGGAAGGGATTGGGCTTCTGGAAGACCATGCCGATGCGACGTCTGACTTCCACCGGATCCACCCGCTTGTCGTAGAGATCGTGCTGATCGAAGATCACCCGACCCTTGAGGCTGCAGCCTGGAATCAGGTCATTCATGCGGTTGAGGGCCCGCAGCACCGTGCTCTTGCCGCAACCCGAGGGTCCGATGAAGGCGGTCACCTTGCCCTTGGGCAGATCCATGTAGACGTTCTTGACCGCCTCGAAGCTGCCGTAGGAGATCGTGACGTCCTGCAGGGACATGCAGACGTCGCTGGCCACGGTGGAGGAAGGGGAAGCAGTCATTGGAGAGATGGGGTGAATCGGAGCCTGAAGGGATGGGGAAGGAGAGGACGTCAGGTGCGCGACACCCGGCTGATCCAGCGGGCCAGCAGGTTGGCGCCGAGAATCATGATCACCAGCACGAAGGAGGCGGCCCAGGCCAGCTCGTTCTGGGCCTCATAGGGCATGATCGCGAAGTTGAAGATCAGCACCGACATGGTGGCGATCGGATTGAACAGCCCCTCGGGCCAGAAGGGGGAGAACAGGGCGGTGAAGATGAGCGGGGCCGTTTCGCCGGCGGCCCGGGCGATCCCCAGCACCACCCCGGTGGCGATGGGGGTGAAGGCGGAGGGCAGGGTGATCCTGGTGATTGTCACGAAGCGGGAAGCGCCGACGCCGTAGGCCCCCCAGCGCAGTTCCTGCGGCACCAGCAGCAGGCCCTCGTAGGTGGTCTTGATCACGGTGGGAAGCATCAGCACCGAGAGGGCGATGCCGCCGGCCATGGCGCTGAAGCTCTGGTCGAAGAAGATCCGGGTGGCGACGATCAGGGAGTAGATGAAAACGCCGCAGATGATCGAGGGCACCCCGGCCAGCACGTCGTTGCCGAAGCGCACGAAGCGGGAGAACCAGCCGTTCTGGGCGTATTCAGAGAGGTAGACACCGCCGCCCACCCCCACCGGAATGGCGATCAGGGAGGCGATCAGGGTCACCACGATGGTGCCCAGGATGGCGTTGCCGATACCGCCGCCATCGAGGCCGGGGGCCGGAGGCAGTTCGGTCAGCAGCTGCAGGCTGAGCAGCCGACCCCCCTGGATCAGCACGTAGATCAGCACCAGGAAGAGGGGGATCACCGCGACCACCGCGAAGAACCCGGCGATGGCGGTGGCGATCTGGTTGAAGCGGTTGCGCTTCAGGGACGGGTCGTAGTGGAGGGTGAGCCGTTCCGTGAAGTGACGGGTCGTCGGCGGAGTCGAGACGGACATGGCCAGGGAACGTCGTGAGCGGGGGTGGGTGGGATCGGAAGGGTTGCGGGTCAGTAGCGCAGGCTGAGGCGCCGCACGATCCACTGGGCCATCACGTTGACGACGAAGGTGAGGATCATCAGCACGACGGCCGCGTACATCAGGGCAGAGACCTGGATGCCATCCGCCTCTCCGAACTGGTTGGCCAGCATCGAGGAAATGGTGTTGCCCGGAGCCAGGAGGGAAACACTGAAGTTGAGGGAGTTGCCGATGATCATCGTCACCGCCATGGTCTCGCCCATGGCCCGGCCGAGGGAGAGCATCACACCGCCCATGATCGAGGAGACGGCGGCCGGCAGGATGACGTTGAAGATGGCCCCCCAGCGGGTGGTGCCCACCCCGTAGGCCCCCTGGCGCAGCTCGATCGGCACCTGGTTGAGGGCATCACGGGAGATGGCGGTGATGATCGGCAGCACCATTACCACCAGGATCAGAATCGCCGGGGCCGTGCCGGGACCCTGGGGCGCGGTGGAGAAGAACGGCGTCCAGCCCAGGCTGGAGTGGAGAAAACCAAGGAAGGGGCGGATCGCCGGCTCCATCACGAAGATCGCCCACAGACCGAGCACCACCGAGGGAATGGCGGCGAGCAGTTCCACCAGCAGGCCGATCAGATCCCTGAGGCTGCGGGGGAGCAGGTCCTCGGTGATGAAGATCGCCGTTCCCAGACCGATGGGCACGGCGATGAGCAGGGAGAGGATCGAGGTGACGAGGGTGCCGTAGATGGCGATCAGGGCTCCGTACTCCTCGTTGACCGGGTCCCAGGCGGAGGTGGTCAGGAACCTGAGGCCGAAGGTGGCCATGGCCTCCTTGGCGCCGCTGAACACCGTCACGAAGATCGCCAGAAGGACGATCCCCACCGAAGCGGCCAGCACGAGGGTGAGCTGGCGGAAGCCGATGTCGACCAGCTTCTCCTGGGGTGGCCGCCGTCTGAGGGTGAACGCGTCGGTGGAGGGGGTGCTCCTCATGCAGCAATGATGCCGGTCGGCATGGACGTTGCACCTGATCTCAGCACGAGTTTCAGCCGGCCCGTTTAAGCTCGGTTTAACGGTCGACAGGCTCCGGTAGCGTTGGGCCGCCATCAGGACTTCCATGGGGCGCATCGTCGGTATCGATCTGGGCACCACCAATTCGGTGGTGGCCGTGCTCGAAGGCGGCAGGCCCCAGGTCATCGCCAATGCGGAAGGGGGGCGTACCACCCCTTCGGTGGTGGGGTTCAGCCGTGATCAGGAGCTGCTGGTGGGCCAGCTGGCGCGACGCCAGCTCGTGCTGAACCCCCGCAACACCTTCGCCAACCTGAAGCGCTTCGTCGGCCGCAGCTGGGACGAACTCGACGAGGGCAGCCTGGGGGTTCCCTACAGCGTGCGCGCCAACGACCAGGGCAACGTGCGCGTGATCTGCCCGGCCACGGAACGGGAGTACGCCCCCGAGGAACTGGTGGCCTCAATCCTGCGCAAGCTGGTCGATGACGCCACCACCTACCTGGGGGAGGCCGTTGAGGCGGCGGTGATCACGGTGCCGGCCTACTTCAACGATGCCCAGCGCCAGGCCACCCGGGACGCCGGGCGTTTGGCGGGCATCGCGGTGGAGCGGATCCTCAACGAACCGACCGCGGCAGCGCTGGCCTACGGCTTCGATCGCAGCACCGTCAAGCGGGTGCTGGTGTTCGACCTCGGCGGCGGCACCTTCGACGTCTCCGTCCTGCGCATCGCCAACGGCGTCTTCGACGTGATGGCCACCAGCGGCGACACCCAGCTGGGCGGCAATGACTGGGACCGCCGCATCGTCGACTGGGTGGCCGAGGCCTTCCTGGCGGAGCACACCATCGACCTGCGCCGCGACCGCCAGGCCCTGCAGCGGCTCACCGAAGCCGCCGAGAAGGCCAAACAGGAACTGTCGGGGGTCCAGAGCACCCCGCTGTCGCTGCCCTTCATCGCCACGGGACCCGACGGCCCCCTCCACATCGAGAGCACCCTGGAGCGGGGCACCTTCGAAGGGCTCTGCCCCGATCTTCTCGACCGGCTGCTGCGTCCTGTCCAGCGGGCCCTGCGGGATTCGGGCCTGAGTGCTGACGCCATCGACGATGTCGTGCTGGTGGGCGGTTCCACCCGCATGCCGATGGTGCAGGAGATGGTGCGCACCCTGATTCCTCGGGAGCCGTGCCAGTCGGTCAACCCCGACGAGGTGGTGGCGATCGGTGCGGCGGTGCAGGCCGGCATCCTCACCGGTGAACTCCGTGACCTGATGCTCAACGACGTCACGCCCCTCTCCCTCGGGCTTGAGACGATCGGTGGGGTGATGAAGGTGCTGATCCCACGCAACACCTCGATCCCGGTGCGCAAGTCGGATCTGTTCAGCACCTCGGAGGCCAACCAGTCATCGGTGGAGATCCATGTGCTCCAGGGGGAGCGGCAGATGGCCGCCGACAACAAGTCCCTGGGCCGCTTCCGCCTCTCCGGCATCCCGCCGGCCCCCCGCGGCGTCCCCCAGGTGCAGGTGTCCTTCGACATCGATGCCAACGGCCTGCTGCAGGTGTCCGCCACCGACCGCACCACCGGTCGCCAGCAGAGCGTCTCGATTCAGGGGGGCTCGAACCTCAGTGAGGAGGAGATCAACCGGCTGCTGGAGGAGGCGGAGCGCAAGTCGGTGGAGGATCGCCGCAAGCGGGCCGTCATCGACCGCCGCAACCGTGCCCAGACCCTGGTGGCCCAGGCCGAGCGACGGCTGCGGGATGCCGCCCTGGAGCTGGGCCCCGCCGGTGCCGACCGCCAGCAGCGCGCCGTGGAGCTGGCCCTGCGCGATGTCCAGGACGTGCTGACCCAGGAGGACCCCGCCGACCTCGAGCTGGCCGTGAGCCAGCTGCAGGAGGCCCTGTTCGGCCTCAACCGTCGTCTGCTGGGGGAACGGCGGGCGGAGAGCGGCCCGCTCAAGGGGCTCAAGAACACCCTGGGGTCCCTCAAGGACGAACTCTTCTCCGACGACGACTGGGACGACTGGGGCGGATCGGGCCGCTCCGACCCCTGGTCGAGCCCGCCCCGGCCACTGCAGCGGGATCCCTACCCCCTCGGCCGCTTCGCCGAGCGGGAGTCCGGCTACGACGACGACTCCCGCCGCTGGGACAACGGACGCTCCTGGGATCGCCAGGAGCCCTACGACCGTGAGGTCTCCGGCGAGCGGCACCGTCCACGCCGCGGCGGCCGCTACGACCAGGACGACCCCTGGGCCGACGGCTGAGGGTCGTGAGCCAGTCCCCCACGTCAGACCCGGTGGCCAGCGCCGCCCGTGATCACTGGGTGGTGCTCGGCCTGGCTCCGGGCGCCGACGCCGCCGGCATCAAGCGGGCCTTCCGCCAGCAGGCCCGCCGCTGGCACCCGGACCTGAACGGCAACGACCCGGTGGCGGAGGCCCGCTTCAAGGAGGTGAACGAGGCCTATGCGGTGCTCTCCGATCCGGTCCGCCGCCTCGCCTGGGAGGCCGGCGAGGGGCAGGACAGCGCCGGATTTGACAGCGATCCCTTCGCCACGGGCTTTCCCCGCTTCGAGGACTACCTGGCGGAACTGTTCGGCCAGGAGCGCCGCAACCCGCGGGTCTGGGAGGAGGAGCCCGTCGAGGAGGAGCCCCCCGGGGCCGGCGAGGTGGCGACGGCACCGGCCTCGCCGCCACCGGTGATGGCCGCCACCGATGAGGAAACCCTCGTCACCCTCACCCCGGAGCAGGCGCTCAGTGGTCAACGACTGGAGCTGGAGCTGCGCGACGGCACGGTGGTGGAGGTCTGGACGCCGCCCCTGGCGGGGGATGGCTGGCGGCTGCGCCTGGCCGGGGTGGCGGCCGGCGGGGCCGACCACTTCCTGCAGCTGCGGGTGCGCACCGAGGAGGGCCTGCGCATCGACGGCCTGCGGGTGCACTACCAGCTCGATCTCCACCCCGCCGATGCCGCCCTCGGCTGCCAGGCGGTGGTGCCCACCCTGGAAGGCCCCGTGCGGCTGCGGGTGCCGCCCGGATCCTCCAGCGGCCGGCTGCTGCGGCTGCGGCAGCGGGGGCAGCGCCAGGGGGACCAGCGGGGCGACCAGCTGGTGGAGGTGAGGATCGTCGTTCCGGACCGGCCCACGGAGGCGGAGGAGGCCCTGTTCCGCCGCCTGCGGGAGCTGGACCGGGAGCAGAACGGCCCCAGGGACGGGGACTGAACGCGCCATCGGCCGCCTACGGATGAGACACTGGCCTGCGCCCCACCCCTGACGATGTGACAGACGGCGGTCTCCCACCCAACCCGGTGCATGTCCTGCTGTTCGATCCGGGCAGCGACCAGGAAGGCATCCACTCGCTCGAGCTCGGCGGTCGCACGGTGGTGCTGTTGTTCGAGAACCCCGACGACGCCGAGCGCTACGCCGGGCTGCTCGAGGCCCAGGACTTTCCGGTGCCCTGCGTCGAGGCGCTCAATCGCCAGGATCTGGAGGATTTCTGCGCCGAGGCGGGCTACGAGGCCCGTTTCGTCCCCGCCGGCTTCATGCCCGAGAGCGAGGAGGAGCGGCTGCTGCTTGCCCCGCCCGAACGCAACATGGAAGTGACGGGTTGGAAGGAGGGGCCCGAGACGGCTTCCGATGCCGCCGATCCCGACGCTGATGCCGACAGCCTCGGAGGCGATGCGGAGCTGGAGGCCTTCCGCCGTCGCCTCGAAGGTCTGCTTTGAGCGCCTCCGGCGGCGACAGGGGCCACCTGCTCACCGAGCGGCCCAACCCGGCCAGCGAGACCCTCGACCAGCTGCCGACGGCGAGCCTGGTGGACCTGTTCTGCGCCAACGACCTGCTGCCCCAGCAGGCGGTGGCGGCCGCTGCGCCGGCCCTGACGGCCGCCATCGATGCCATCGCGGCAAGGCTGTCCGGCGGAGGGCGCCTCTTTTACCTGGGGGCGGGAACCTCCGGACGGCTCGGGGTGCTGGATGCGGCGGAGTGTCCGCCCACCTTCTGCAGCCCCCCGGAGCTGGTGCAGGGGGTGCTGGCGGGCGGGGCGCCGGCCCTGCTGCGCAGCTCCGAAGGGCTCGAGGACCTGCGGGAGGCGGGCCGCGACGACCTCATCCAGAGGGGCTTCGGCCCCGGTGACGCCCTGGTGGGCATCGCCGCCGGCGGCACCACCCCCTACGTGCTGGGGGGGCTGGCCCACGGCCAGGCGATCGGGGCCCTCACCGTGGCCATGGCCTGCGTGCCCGCTGAGCAGGTGCCGATGCCCTGCGACATCGACATCCGCCTGCTGACCGGGCCGGAACTGCTGACCGGCTCCACCCGGCTCAAGGCGGGCACCGCCACCAAGATGGCGCTCAACATCCTCTCCACCGGTGTGATGGTGCGCCTGGGAAAGGTCTTCGGCAACCGGATGGTGGATGTGGCGGTCACCAACAGCAAGCTGGAGGACCGGGCCCTGCGGATCCTGCGGGATCTGGCCGGCGTTCCCCGCGAGCAGGGCCTTCGCCTGCTGGAGAAGGCCGGTGGATCGGTGCGGCTGGCGCTGCTGATGGCCGCCTCCGGCCTCGAGGCCGGGGCGGCCCGTTCAGCCCTGGAGCGTCACGGCCCCGGCCTGCGCCAGTGCCTCGAAGCCCTCGGGGTCAGCCTGCCGCCGTCGTCGCCTCCGGCGTGACCGCACCCTCGCTGAACGGTCCCCAGTAGGGGGCGGTGAACAGCTCGGTGCGGCGCCGGGTGGCCGGCGGCACCTTGGCGGCCGGGGTCATCAGCGCATCACGCAGGGCCTGGTGGGCCGGGCTGGGGGGCCGCAGGGCCTGCACCCGCTCGGCCGCCAGCCGCACGATCTGCTGGGCGAGGGCCGCATTGGCCCGGAGGTTGTCGATCACCAGCTCGACGGTGACGGCGTCATGCATCGCATGCCAGCAGTCGTAGTCGGTGACCATCGCCAGGGTGGCGTAGGCCATCTCCGCCTCCCGGGCCAGCCGCGCCTCGGTGTGGTTGGTCATGCCGATCACCGTGCAGCCCCAGGAGCGGTAGAGCTCGGATTCCGCCCGGGTGGAGAAGGCCGGGCCCTCCATGCAGAGGTAGGTGCCGCCGCGGTGCAGCTGGCGCCCCTCCGGCATCAGGCTGTCGCTCACGTCGCCGAGGACCCGGGAGAGCACGGCGCAGTAGGGGTCCGCATTGCCGACGTGGGCGACCAGGCCCTCACCGAAGAAGGTGAGGGGCCGCTGCATGGTGCGATCGATGAATTGATCGGGCACCACCATGTCGAGGGGCCGGACGCTCTCCTGCAGGGAACCCACGGCGGACACCGACAGGATCCAGCGCACGCCGAGGGAGCGCAGGGCCCAGAGGTTGGCCCGGTAGGGAACCTCACTGGGGGTGAAGCTGTGGTGCCGGCCGTGCCGGGCCAGGAACACCACCTCGAGATCGCCGATGCGTCCGATTCGCAGGCTGTCGGAGGGAGCTCCGTAGGGGGTTTCGACGGTCAGTTCGCGGACGTCCTCCAGCCCCTCCATGGCATAGAGGCCGCTGCCACCGAGCACCCCCAGACGGGCGCGGGCAAGGTCGGGGCTCGCCAGACCGCCGGCCTGGGGGGAGGAAGACGTGGGCTCAAGGGTGGCCATGGAAGCGGGGTGCCCTGGACGGATACAGTCGAAGTTTGCCTCCTCGACCGTGACCAAGGCCCTGATGGACACCGACGCCGGGCTGATCACCATTGATCTGTTCGACACCGAGGCCCCCGGCACCGTCGCGAACTTCGTCAAGCTCTCCAAGGACGGCTTCTACGACGGCCTCGCCTTTCACCGGGTGATCAATGGCTTCATGGCCCAGGGGGGCTGTCCCAACAGCCGGGAAGGCGCCCGTGGCACGGCCGGCACCGGCGGCCCCGGCTACACGATCCCCTGCGAGATCAACGCCCAGAAGCACAAGGCCGGCAGCCTGTCGATGGCCCACGCAGGCCGCAACACGGGCGGCAGCCAGTTCTTCCTGTGCCACGGTCCCCAGCCCCACCTGGATGGTCAGCACACGGTGTTCGGCCACACCGAGAACATGGACGTGGTGCTGGCGCTCAAGAACGGCAGCCGCATCCGCACGGTGACGATCGAGCCGTGAGGCTCTTCCTGGGACGAGCGCCTGGGGCGAGGCCAGGTCATGGGGGCTTAAAGCCTTGGTTCAGTTTCTGGCGGGGATCCTTAAGACCAAGGCCCGCTCTTCGTTAAGCCAAATTCACATTGATCAGGCCTGCATCTCCGTAACAATTTCGCATTGGTGACCCTTTTGCCTCGCCAATCAGACGGGGTCACGCATGGGTGTCCATTCGAGGCTGGGGTGGGTCTGGGCCGCTCGAACAGGACGAACGAAGGCTGTCGCGTCGGTGAGCCGTTCTCTCCTGAAAGCTTTGGCCCGTGTCTTTCAAGGGGCGGCCGCTGAGATTCGGTATCCATCCTTACAGAACAGGGTTTCATGCCTTGAGTTGATGACAGGAAGCAGGCCGATCGATGTGGCGCTGCTCTTGCCCCTGTTCATGAACTTGATGGTTCAGCAATTGGATATCCTGGGAGTACTGTTGATCAGATTATTGCTGCAACACGAATAAGACTAATGGTGCTAAAATATAATTTTCAAATGTACACAAAGGATACAAATCATCGTATTCACTGAACCTGATGCAGTGACGCATCAGGTTCACAGTGGCTTGTTATCTCTTCACGTTTTCCTGGAGAAAGCGGGGTTATGAGTTGGGAGCGAGCGGTTCGGCTGACATGTCCGCCGTGCTCTTCCTGGGTATTCAGGACGTCCAGTTCCTTTGCCTTCTGCACCATGACTGCAACGAACACCACCCGCACCGTCGGGATCGACAGCACGAAAATCAACGTTGGCGAAAACACGACGCTGACGGCGAGCGCCACTTCCAGCACACCTGCCACCGACACCGTGGTCTCCGGTGACGCCAGTGCCACCGCGAACACCACCGCCCAGGCCGCCATCCTGAACAGCAAGATCAGCATCGGCAAGGCGGGCACCCTCAACGCCACCGAAACCGGCACGGTGGGGGCCACGGCCACCACCACCACCGGGGATGCCACCGCCAGCGCCAGCAACGACGGACCCACCGGCGGCATCATCGCCACCAAGCACTTCCCCAACCTGATCACAGTCGGCACCGATGCGGTGGTGGCGGCGAATGCCACCAACACCGCCACTGCGGCCGCCACCGCCGTGGATGGTTTCTCCACCGCCACGGCCAACACCGGCAAGGTGTTCGGCCTCAAGAATGTGGGCCTCAGCGCCGGCAAGGGCACGAGCCTGGAGGCCAACGCCAACGCCACAAACTCGGCGACCGCGACGTCGGTAGGCCTCTCGACCGCTGACGACGGTTCCTCTGCCACCGCTGGCGACTACAGCGCCAAGGTGGTGGGCATCTATGCCAGCGGAGCCAAGGTCGTGGTCCCGTCAGACGCGGAGACCACCTCCGAAGCGGCGGGCAGCTCGAGCGACGGTGGGATGGGTGGCCCATCCGGACCGCTCAAGATCTCCTTCGGCAACAGCGCCGCGCTCTCCGCCTTCGGCACAGGAGGGTTCAACTCCACCGCCAACAGCGTGACCGGTTCGGCGGATGCCGAGAGCCTGGCCAAGCTGGTGGCCGGCATCGCCGTGGGCCAGAACAAGGTCGTCACCGACGACGTGTCCGAGCCGGTGATTAAGAGAGCGGGCGGCATCGCCATCAGTTTCGGCGAGAACGGCGCTGTCGCTGCCCAGGGGACCCTGGGCGCGAACGCCACCGCCGAAACGGTCACAGGCCCCGCCAACGCCACCGTGGCCATCAAGACGCTCGGCGGCATCGTCGACGTCAACAAGCTGAATGGGGGCTATCAGGTCCCGACGGTCGCCGACGCGCCGATCTCCCCTGGCGGCAGCACCCTGACGACCGGCAAGGACGGTGACGTCCAGGCGGCCGCGGTCGGCACGAGTGTCGCCAAGGCCACCTCGGTGACTGCCCCCGATGGGGAAGACGTGACGGCCACCACCAACAACAGCAACGTGGTGGGCATCGCCATCGACAAGCTGGCCATCGGCGCGAACGCCACGCGGCTCTATGCCGGGGCCGGCAGCACCCAGACCGCCACGGCCCAGAGCACCACCTCCGGTGGCGATCCGAGCGCCAGCGCGGCCGTTGGCGACTTCGTCGCCGGTTTCCACGCCACCAAGGTGACGGTGGGCAAGGACGCCAAGGACCCTCTGGCCGAAGCCGTGCTCGACGCCAGCGCCACGGCCATCGGTGTCACCACCACGGCGGGCAGCACCGCCGCGGCCGGTAACGGCTCCAAGGTGGTGGGCTTCAACGAGGGCAGCCTCGACATCGGAGGGAGCATCACTGGCACCGGCATCTTCAATGCCAACGGCACCTCCATGCTGGCTGCCAATGCTTCCGCCGTCACCGGGGACTCCACCGCCCAGGCCGGCGAGGACGGCAGCGACCAAGGGACCGCCAAGGTGATCGGACTCAACAGGGCCCCGGTCTCCATCGGTCAAGCCGGCAGCGTGGCGGCTGTCGCCACCGGCAGCACGTCGGCCAAGGCGGACTCCGTGACGGGGGATGCCACGGCCGATGCCGCCCAGAAGGGCCTGGGCATCCACGACAGCAAGATCACCATCGGCACGAACGGAAGCGTGAGCGGTAAAGCCGCCCTGACCGGCACGGCCTTGGCGAGCACCACCACCGGTGATGCAGCCGCTGAGACCTCACTCTCCGCCAAGGGCATCGACAACGATGTGACGATCGCCATCGGCAAGGCCGGCAACGTGACAGGCACCGCCTCGGCTGCCGACACGGGCACCACGGCCTCTGCCGTCACCGGTAACGCCACCGGCGAATCCGAGCTCAAGTCGATCGGCATCCATCTGGGCAGCGGCACCCCGATCACAATCGGGACCATCGGCGACACCACCGGCACCGCCACGGCCTCGGCCCCCATTGTGCTGGCGACCACCACCACCGGTGACGCTCTCTCCGAAGTGGAGCAGACTGCCATCGGCATCAAGGGCAGTGATTACCAGAGCGGTCTGGCCTCTCTCATGACGACTGGCGCCAGCTCGATCGGATCAGGGCTGGCGGGCAACATCAAAGGGGAAGGCACCGGCAGCGCCACCGGGGCTGCCAACACGATCACCGGTATGGCCACCGCCAGCACCGATGCCTTCATCGCCGGCATCAAGAAGGTCAACCTCTCCGCCGACAATCTCACGGCGAATGGGAAGGGCACCTACTCCACCTCGGCGACCGCCGTCACGGGCGATGCCAGCGCCGATTCCACAGTGAAGGTGTACGGCCTGCTGGGCGACTGGAACAGCGCCAGCCTCAACGGCAATCTCAATGCCTCGGCGATCCTGAGCAACACCGTTCTGGCCTCCACGGTCACCGGTGCGGCCACGGCCAACGCCTCCAGCGATGCGGTGGGCATCAGCGGGTATCACATCAACATCCTCCAGAGCGGCAACATCACGGCTTCGGCTGTGAGTAACACCAGTGCCATCGCCAACACCGTGACGGTCTGACGCCTCTCCAGAGAGGTCATCCAGCGGGGGTCGGATCAGAGGATCCGGCCCCCTTCCCTGCCTCCGTTCCGGTCCTTGTGCCTGTCGCTCACCATGGAGTTCCAACCCATCACAACCGCCCTGTCGCGGGCCCTGGCCCTGCGACTCGATCCGGGCACCACCTATCTCGGCGGTGGGCTTCAGCTCACCATCTCCCCCAGCGCCCAGGCCAGCAACCGGGTGGTCCTGCCCGCCGCCCAATCGATCGGCTCCATCGCCTCAGCTCTTGGCCTCGGCCTCGGCGCCAGCCGGTTCCTCGCCGGCCCCGATAACGCGGACTTCTTCAACAGCCCCTCTCTCTCGGTGATCACCGGGGGAGGTTCGATCGGTGGCACCGCCGCTGCCACGGCCACCACCACCGGCCGCAACGACAACAGCGCCGACGCTTCCGCGGTCAACATCGGCCTGGCCAACCTTGATCTCGTCACCCGTGGTGGCGGAGCCCTGCAGATCGGCACCACAGCCAACCCCTTTGCGGCAACGGCTTCGGCGGCGAGCCGGTCGCTACTGGCCCCCCAGGCCAATCCGTTCCTCACGGCCCAGCTGTCGGCCCTCGCCACGGTGCGGGGACTGGAGGGTCTCCCCCTGGCCGCTCCTGCTGCCACGGCGGCCAGCCTGTCGATCGGCTCCATGCCGACCTTCTACGGCCAGCCCAACGCCGCAGTGCTGGCTGCCGCCAATCTGGATCTCGATCCGGGGCCCACCACCACGACCGCTCGCGCCGTGGCCGATGCGAAGGGCATCGAGGGCTACCGGGTCATGGCCCTGTCTCCAGGGACGGGATCTACCGCCCAGGTGAGCGGCATGGCCACCGTCAGCCTCGGCCTGGCCGGAGCTCCACCCATCAGCGCTCAGCCGGCCAACCTGACGGCCACAGCCATCGGCATCGATCAGTCAGCCCTCCGGGGCCCCGGCAGCGGGGCCGTGGTGTTTCAGGGAGCGGGTCTGGCCCTGCTCAACGCCCCCGCCGCCCAGCCACCAGGCTCCCTGAATCTGCAGAGCCTGCAGGGGATCGGCATCTCCGGCAGCGACATCCAGAGCAACGGTGGGGATGCCACCGTGGTGGGGACGGGGGGCTTTGCGGCACCGAAGAGCGTGGGGCTTCTGCCCGGTATGGATGCGGCAGGCATCGATGACACCAGGATCTACTCCGGCTCCGGAAACCTGATGGTGATGGGCAGCATCCTCACCGAGCAGCAAGCCGGCGTGGATGCCAATGGCGACGGAGTGATCTCCCCCAATGTCTTCCTGGATGCCTCCGCGCAGACAGGGGGCCAGGGCGGCTTCGATGGCATCCGCAACAGCACGATCATCACCGAAGGACCTGGGTACGCGCAGATCTTCGGCTCCTCCAACATCAGCCAGATCCAGCTCAGCAATGGTTCGATCAATCTGGATCGCGCCAAAGACTCCACCCTGGCGGTCAACTACGGCTCCATCGCTGTGACGGGCCCGGCCCTCGACAACAGCCTCAAGGGTGGTTTCGGCAACAACTGGGTCCAGGTGGGCGCCGGCAGCGGCAACCGCCTGGATGGCGGGTTCGGCCAGGACGTGGTGATCGGGCCGACCAGCGGGATCGGCAGCAACACCTACATGCAGTCCAATGCCGGCGCGGCACTGGCTGCTACCAGCCGCAATGCGACCCCTGGCACCAGCTCAACCTTTGCTGAACGACTCACCGATCCCGCCTTCTGGGCGGGCCTGGGAGCCCAGCAAAAACAGACTCTCTGGGACACCGGCACCCTGGTGCAGGGTGCTCAGACGTTCACCGCGGACACGTTCAGCAACTTCGATGCCTCCCGTGGTGACGTTCTCGATCTGAGCAGCTCCCTGGGCTCGCTCACCCAGAATCTCTGGAACACCCAAGGCGCCCTGTTCGGCGTGCAGGGCGGCCAGCTGGTGGTGCGCGATGGTCCCCAGAACAGCCAGCTGGGCGTGGTGGTGGGAACCCTGGCGGACATCCGCTCGCTCGGGATCGGCTCCCCCTCGCTCGCCTACGCCAGCGACACTCGCCAGCTGATGTTCGATGCCGATGGCGATTGGTCGAAGGGAAGTCAGAGCCTCGGCACCGTGAACATGGCCAATCCAGGCGCCCTCACCAAGGCCAACATCCAGTTCGGCAGCGGCAGCTGAGCTGAGGCGATCGCGCCCGTTCCGATCCATCACTGATGGCTTGACCCATGCTTCTCCTTCCCGAGCTTCACCTCGAACTCCGCAGCGCCGTGGACACCATGGCCAGGCGGCCCCTGCACGAGCTGCTCGAACAACAGGGGATCCTGCAGGCCCTGGCGCGGGACCAGGCGCTGAAGGCGCTGCGGCAGGAGGTGTGCTTCACGCCAGAGGAACTGCCGGGCGTGCTGGTGCAGCTCTGCGCTGGATTGCCCTGTGCCCCCCCCGCCAGCCTGGAGGGCGACTGGATCGCCTTCCTGCCCGAGAACGTCCGGGGCACTGTGACGCAGCGCTGGGATCATCTGCGGCTTCAGAAAGCGCTGGAAGATCGTTACGGCGAGCGGGTGGAGGCCCACTTCCTTGAGCGGCGCGAGGATCTCGAGCAGGTGGTGTTCCGCCTCATGCGGCTGCCCCAGCAGGGGCTGGCCGAGGAGTTGTATCTGCGCTTGATCGACGACGACGCCAGTTTCGGTGATCTCGCCAGCCGCTATTCCCTCGGGGATGAGAGCATCACCCGGGGCATCGTCGGCCCGATCGAGATCTCCCAGCTGCACCCCACCCTTCGCAGCGTCCTCCGATCTTTGGCGGTGGGGGACATCCATCCTCCCTTTCTGCTGGACCAGTCGATCCTGCTGGTGCGGCACGAGCATCGGCGGCCCGCCAGTTTGGACGAGGCCCTACGGCCCCGGCTGCTCGAGGAACTGCTGCAGCCGGATCTCCAGGCCGGCATCGAAGCCGCCCTGGCGGAACTGCGTCGACCCCTCGCACAGGAGGACCATCTGGTGTCCCCGCCGCTCGTCCTGGCGGGAGGCTGAACCATGGCCACCACCACCCGGATCGACGAGCTGCTGCGTTGCTTTCCCTTCCTGGCCGATCAGCCGGAGGATGTGCTGGAGCGGCTTTCCTCCCAGGCCCAGCTGCAACGCTTCCAGCAGGGCCAGCCGATCTGCCGGGTCGACCAGCCCCCGGCCCGGATCTACTTCCTGCTGGAGGGAACCGCTCGCGCGGTGGTGTTCTCCAGCCGCCTGCCCCGCAGGGTGGCCACCCTGGAGCGGCTTCAGCCGGGCACCGTGATGGGCTGGACCCTGGCCAGCTGCGGCCGCTGCTGGGAAACCCTTATCGCCTCCACCGACCTGGTGGTGGTCGCCGTGCCCCACGAGGCCCTGCAGCGGGAGATGGAGCTCAGCCCAGCCCTGGCGGAACGGGTGCGGAACAGCGTCAGCCCGTCGGAGCTGTTCGGGGTCCTTGATGCTCACCTTCAGGCTTACCCCCGGGCCCTCTCCGAGGAAGTGGTGGATGCGGCGACCCAACTCGCCGGCAGCAGCGTCGCCCTGACCTGGACGCCCACGGATCCGGCGGACTTCGAGCCGAATGGGGCGCGGCTGTGGCTGGTGGCGGCGGGTCCGTTGCCCCTCGGCAGTGCTAAGGCGAGCGCGGAGCCCATCGAGGCCCAGGAGGCCGTCCGGTGGCTCGGGATCGATCGCCAGAGGCTGGCGGCGATCCTGGAGCCACCGGAGGAAGAGACGGCTGTTGATTCCGGCAACGGCTGGCACGCCAGGCTTCTCGCCAGCTGGGAGCAGCAGCGCCGGACCCTGGAGCCCACCGCGATCGGTGCCGCCGCGCCGATCGACCCGAGCGTGGCGATCGAACCGGCTGATCAGGAGCGGCAGGGACCCGAGGCCTTCCCCTGGGAGCGGGGGGTCGGGCCGCTGGAGTCGCCGATCGCGGCTTTCCTGATGCTCAGTCAGCATCTCGATCTCCCCTTCCGGCGCGACCTGCTGCGACGGGTGTTCGGTGACCAGGTGCAGCGCCATGGCGAAGCCTCCCTGCCGCTGGCCGGCGCGGTGGCTGAATCGATGGGGCTGCAGACCCAGTTGCTGGAGATCCAGGCCGAGGCTTTGCCTCGCCTGACCCCCCCGCTGGTGATCCGCTGGGGCAACGGCCTGGCGGTGGTCTACCGCTGCACGGCGAAGTCGCTGGTGCTGGGAATCCCGGCCGTCGGCAACCAGGAGCTGAGCCTGGCTGATTTCCGCGACCAGTGGGGTGAGGCGGGGGATGTGCTGACGCTGCGGGTGAACGATCTCACTCCCCATCGCCGCTTTGGATTCCGCTGGTTCCTGCCGGCCCTGCGGCAGCACCGCACGGTGCTGCTGGAGGTGCTGGTGGCCAGCTTCTTCGTGCAGCTCTTCGGCCTGGTCAATCCCCTGCTGATCCAGCAGGTGATCGACAAGGTGATCATCAACAACAGCCCCAGTGCCCTGGGGGTCCTGGGGGGGCTGATGGTGGTCTTCGCCCTGTTCGAGGGATTGCTGCTCTGTCTGCGCACCTTCCTGTTCGTGGATACCACCAATCGCATCGACCTGAGCCTGGGCACCCAGATCATCGATCACTTGCTGCGCCTCCCCCTGAGCTACTTCGACCGGCGATCGGTGGGGGAGGTGAGCAGCCGCATCGGAGAACTGGAGAAAGTGCGTGGCTTCCTCACCGGCACCGCCCTGACCACGATCCTGGATGCCATCTTCTCCGTTCTCTATATCGGGGTGATGCTGATCTTCAGCTGGCAGCTGACCCTCCTCACCCTGGCGGTGGTGCCCTTCCTGGTGGTGCTGGTGCTGGTGGTGTCGCCGATCGTGCGCCTTCAGCTGCAGAACAGGGCCGTGGCGAATGCACGCACCCAGAGCCATCTGGTGGAGGTGCTCAGCAGCATGATGACGGTGAAAGCCCAGAACATCGAACTGCGCAGCCGCTGGAAGTGGCAGGACCTCTACACCGACTACGTGGCCGATGGATTCGACAACACCCTGGTCGGCACCACGGCCAACTCCATCAGTGGCTTTCTCAACAAACTTTCCGGCCTGATCGTCATCTGGGCCGGCGCCGGCATGGTGTTGTCGGGCTCCCTCAGCCTGGGGGAACTGATCGCCTTCCGCATCATCGCTGGCTACGTCACCGGACCGCTGCTGCGCATGACCTCCATCTGGCAGTCCGTGCAGGAAACAGCCCTGTCGCTGGAGCGCCTCAGCGACGTCATCGATCATCCCCAGGAGGCTCCCGAGGACAACGCCACCCGGCTGATCATGCCTGTCATCCAGGGTGAAATCTGCTTCCGGAACATTTCCTTCCGCTACAAGTCCTCGTCCCCTCTGCTTCTCAAGGGCCTGAATCTGACCATCCCCCGGGGTACCTTTGTGGCCATCGTTGGAACCAGCGGATCGGGCAAGAGCACCCTCACCAAACTGCTGGCCAGGCTCTACAGCCCGGAGGAGGGCGTGGTGCTGGTCGATGGCATCGACGTGGCCAAGGTGGAGCTCCATTCCCTGCGACGCCAGCTCGGCATCGTTCCCCAGGACACAGTGCTGTTCGATGGTTCCGTTGAGGAGAACATCACCCTCACCAATCCTGAGGCCAGCACCGAGGAGGTGATCGAGGCCGCTCGCATCGCCGCCGCCCACGATTTCATCATGGAACTCCCGGCCGGCTACTCCACCGAGGTGGGCGAGCGGGGCAGCAGCCTCTCCGGCGGGCAGCGCCAGCGGATCGCCATCGCCCGCACGATTCTGCAGAAGCCCCGGCTATTGATCATGGACGAAGCCACCTCCGCCCTTGACTACCAGACCGAGCGGGTGGTGAGTGAAAACCTGATGCAGGCCCAGCGAGGCTGCACCGTGCTGTTCATCACCCATCGGCTCTCCTCGATCGTGAAGGCCGACATGATCGTCTGCATGGGGCAGGGTGCCGTGCTCGAAGTGGGCAGCCACGACGAGCTGATGCAGGCCCGCGGCCCCTACTACGCCCTCTTCCGCCAGCAGGGTCGCTCTTCCTCGGGCAGTTCACCCCCCCCCCTCTCCCCGTCCGTGGTCTTCGCGGCGGCGCGGGGAGTGGATCCGGTCATCCCTTCTGGAGCGATTGAACCATGAGCCCCTCCAGCAATGGCAATGGCAATGGCCTCGGCAACGGCAACGGCAACGGCCACGGCAACGGGAAAGCTCCGGACCGGGGCCAGGCCAGCCGCACGGCCACCCTGGCTCCCCCCGCGGAGGCTCCGCTGCATCTGGTGCGCCTCTCCCGCAGCCGCCGTCGCACCCATCTGCCCCGATCAACCCGTGGCTGGAGCCGCGCCATAATCTGGAGTCTGATCGGACTGACCGGTTTCGGTGTGATCTACGGCTCCCTGGCCCGGATGGATTCCTCGATCAGTTCGCCGGGGAAGCTGCGCCCCATCGGTGGCACCCTTGACGTCATTGCCCCGTTCACGGCACCGATCCTCCAGGTCCGGGTCAAGGACGGCCAGATGGTCAAGGCCGGCGACGTGCTGGTGGAATTCGATAGCCAGCAAGCCCGTCGTGAGCGGCGCGATCTGCTCCTGCAGGCGGATCTCTGGCGCAAGCAAGTGAATCAGTCGGCGCAACAGCTCGGGCTCCCGCCCCTTCCCGGCAGCAGCAAGGAGGAGAGGCGGGTGCTGGCCCTGGAGCGGAGGGACATCCAGCTGCGTCATCGGGTGGCCCTGCAGCGGCTGAGGCGCAGTGAGGCCGGCGAGCAGGAGCAGGCCGATGTTCTGAGGGCCCTGCGATCCCGCTACGCCCTCAATGCCAACATCCGTGGTCGCATGGCTCAGCTGGCCCGGGAGGGAGCGATCTCCCACCTCGAACTGGAGCGCCAGGACGAACGCCAGTTGGATCTTCTCAGCACCATTCGACGCACCGAGCAGCAGTTGGTCGCCGCCGGTAGTGGCGTGATCGAGAGCCGGGTGAACCGTGAACAGGTGACAACGGAGAATAGCCGTCGACTCTGGGATCACTACGACGAGGCTCGTCAACGCCTGCTGGAGACCACCACCCGTCTCGGCCAGGTGGAGGAGCGGCTCCGTCTTGGCCGCGTGGTGGCTCCCCGCGCAGGTCGGGTGTTTGACCTCCAGGCCAGCACCGGGCAGATCGCCAACCCGGGCCGTCCCCTGCTCAGGCTGGTGGGCCAGCGGGGGCTGGAGGCGGAACTGGCGATCTCCAACCGAGACATCGCCTTCCTGCGGCCTGGCCTGCCCGTCGACGTGCGCGTCACCTCCCTGCCCTTCACCGACTACGGCTCCCTCAAGGGATCCGTGGTCCGGGTAGGCGCGGATTCCCTGCCGCCCGATCCGCGCACGGGTCAGGAATCCTTCCCCGTGATCGTCAGCTTCGACAGCAGATCCCTGGGCCGGCGAGGCCAGTCCTATGACCTGCGGGCCGGTATGGCTGTCACCGGGCTGGTCCAGCTGGGATCAAGGCCTGTTCTGGCCCTGCTCAACGATCGCTTCACCGGCTTCTTCGACGCCGCCCGTACCCTTCGCTGAGCGGCCTGAGGCGAATCCTCAGGCCGCCAGCACCGCCTGCATCGCGACACTGGCCGAGTGATGCTCCAGGCTGGTGACGGCCAGTCGCAGGGAAGGAAGAACCGCGATCGTGCTGTAGCCGCCGTCGGTGCCCAGCAGCAGCAGGCTGCTCTCGGTCGTGCCGGTGGCGATCGCCAGCTGGGGGCCGTTCAGGGCGCCGGCATGAATGCCTGCCAGCAACTGTTCAAGGGGGGCGATGGGCAACAACCTGGGCTGGCCCACACCCTCCAGGCCGGAGGGGGTCAGGGTGGTCGTCCCATCCGACCCCGCCGGACCCGTCTGGATGCCCTCCTGGTTCCATTCCAGGGTGTCGGTGAGACCGATCCCGCCGCTGCTCGTGTTCTGGAGTTCCAGATCCGCGAGCGAAGGCAAGGCCCGCTCGCCCGAGGTGCTGCCCGTCCGGATCGCCTCGAGGCCGGAGAGGACGAAAATGTCCCGGCCCTCGCCGCCGAAGATCTGGATCCCTGGTTGGGACCGGCCGGGGGTCAGGTTCAGCTGGATCGTGTCGTTTCCGGCGCCCCCGTCGAGCCGCAGTGTGTCCGGCCCGGCGGTGAGCTGATCGTCCCCCGAACCGCCACGCACCTCCTCAAACCCCGTGATCCCGCCGAGGATCCCGCTTGCCGTTCCCTTGTTCAGGTCCACCTCCACGGGGTCCTTCCAGGCGCTGTAGTCGAGGGCATCGTGGCCGCCGGAAGCCGCCAGGGTTCCGGACAGCTCTCCCTGGGCTGCCACGGAAACCTCCGCGTCCGTAGGGCCGAGGAGGAGGCTGTCGATGCGCTTGAACGCCACGGAGCCCACCGTTCCTTCACCCGACGAGTCCAGACTGATCTGCAGGGGATTGCCGGCCGTGCCTTTCACAGGACCCATCCTTTCGGAGTCCTGATCAGGGAAGGCGGTGGTGGCCGGGAGCAGGACAGGTGTTGTGTCCTGGAGGATGTTGCGGCCTGCCCCAGCGTCCACGCTGCCCAAGAGCTGGCCCAGCGGTACCTTGATCTGGTCATTTCCCCCCCCGGACTCCAGGCTCAGCCAGGCCCCATTCCCCGGGGCGAGGCTGACGGTCAGGCTGCCGTCAGCCTCCCCGAGGAGGCTGAGCTGGTTGGTGGAGTTCTGGCCAAGGCGGATATCGAGATCCTGAACTTCTCCGTTGATGTTCAGCAGATTGGCGCCGCTCCCCAGATCGATGCGGGAACCGATCACCGCGCCCTCCACATTCAGCTGGTCGTTGCCGTCCCCCAGGAGCACGGTGGAGTCGAGCAGGGCGATCCGCTGCAGGTCGGCTGTGTTGAAGCTCGTGCCGGAATCGCCCTGGTCCAGCCAGGTGTCGATACTGACCTGATCATTGCCGCCGCCCACGTCTAGCGAGCTTTCCACCAGTCCAAGGGCCCTGGCCCGCAGCTGAAGGGTCGGATCGGTTGCCGCCATGCCGGCGCTGGGGATGTCGATGAGAAGGCCGGGGCCTGTCCCTTCGATGTTCCGGAAACCACTGGTGATCGTCACCCGGTCATCCCCGTCCCCTAGAAAAATGGCACTGTTCTGCATGGCCTGAGCGAGCAGGTCGATTCCCAGCTGCCGGTTCGACGGAGCCCCAGGGGCCTTGATGCGGAACCGGACCAGGCTGCTGACATCCAGGCCACCACCTCCGCCCGTGTCCTGGAGTCGGCTGTCCAGCATGCCGATCAGGGACTGGTCGATCTGCCCCCGGGCCGCGCCTCCCGCCACCAGCCCCAGGTCGATGGCATCAGAGACCTGGAGGCGGATGTCGTTGACCTCGGGACCGAACAGCAAGCTCGCCTTGTTCAGCCCGGTGTGGTCGCTCTTCACGTTCAGGTCGGCATCATTGAGCACTGAGAGAGCCAGCAGGTGTAGCTGGCGCTCGGAGCTCACGAGCGCCATCGGGGTGGCAACATCGCGCAGATCGATCACCGCGTCGGCGATGGTGCCCAGGGTGTTGCGGTAGTCGGTGCTGGCCACGCCCTCCACCGAGCGACTGACGATGCCTTCGTTGCTGCGCAGCACCACCCGGAAGGCCGGGATCTCGGGCTCCGTCGCCAGGGTCTCCTGGGAAGTGACCTCGCCCGTCTGACGTGCCGATGCCCCCCCCAGCGCGTCGGTTCGATCGGAGCGGCTGGGATCCTGGCGGCTCCGATCCGAGCCGCCAGAGCGATCAGCGCCGCCGGCACCTGTCAAAGACATGGCTGAGGAGCTTGCGGCCAGGGAACGGGAGCCGCCCGGCCCGGGCTGCTCCTGGGGTCCGGCGCTGGGAATGGCTGCCGCGTCGGGAGGGCCCTTGGGCGTGATCCAGCCCCCTGATCTGCCCCCCGAGGAGGCCTGGCGATCGTCGCCCGCGCCCCCGCCGGCCGCGACGGGGGCGGCGGCGGGTACAGGCCCCTGCGACCCCTGGGGGGAGGCCTCCGATCCATCACGGGAGGCGTCGGATGGGAACACGGCGTCCTCCAGGCCCCCGCCGCCGCCATCGGGAGCGGCAGCGGCCTGCTCTCCCTCAGCCGGCCCCGCAGCAGCGGGCACGTCCTGCATGAGATAGAGGAACGCCAGCCACAGGGCCGTTCCGGTCATCACACTCTCCAGGGAGAGACGACCGGAATCGTTCCTTAGGCTCATCGCCCTGCGGAAATGGCGAACAGCCTGTCCCATTTCCCTCCCCTTCTCCATGCGTGTCTTCCATGCTTAGACCGCTTTTGCCTGCGGATAAGCGTGGTGGTGCAATGACGCAGTGATCATGGGAACCGACTTCATGGTTCGTTAGCCAATCGGCTGGTCCCGATCAGGTCCAGACGATGAACGCCCCGGGGGTCAGGTTGAGGAGCGGGCAGGTCAGGTTGTGAACAGCGTCGGCTCCAGAGCCCTTCGCCGGGTCATGGCCGTCCGATGGCGGTGAAACCGAGGAGAGCGGCACCAGGTCAGCCAGCTGGCGACGCTCCGGCTCCAGGTCGATGCTGGGGTGGCCCTTGCGGCGGGCATCGGGCGCCAGCAGCAGTTTCACTCCGGAGGTGCCCTGCCAGCGGGCCATCTCCATCAGCGGACCGGCCAGGTCGGCGGCGGTGAGCTGACGACCCTGCTGGGCGGCCAGCAGCAGGGTCAGACCCGGACGATGCAGCAGGGCCAACAGGCGGGGATCCTCCTCGCGCTCCAGCACCAGGCCCTTGCGCCGGGCCCACTCCCGCAGAACCTCAATCCGGCTGGCCCCCAGCAGGAGATCCTCGGGGCCATGCCAGCCGAGCACGGCCGTGAGTCCATGGGACTCCACATCCATCAGGTGCCCCAGCTTGGTGCGCTTCACCCGCAGGTAGGCGGCGTTGTGGATGCCGGGGTCCATCACCAGGGGGACCCTGTCGACCACCTGCAGGCCGTAGCCGCCGAGCCCGGCGATCTTGCGGGGGTTGTTGGTGATCAGCCGCAGGCGCCGCACACCGAGGTCGCTGAGGATCTGGGCCCCGACGCCGTAATTGCGCAGATCGGCGGCGAAACCCAGCCGCTCGTTGGCTTCCACCGTGTCCAGACCGCCATCCTGGAGGCTGTAGGCCTTGAGCTTGTTGATCAGGCCGATGCCGCGGCCCTCCTGGCGCAGGTAGACCACCACCCCTTCGCCGGCGGACTCGATCATGCGCAGGGCCGCCTCCAGCTGGGGGCGGCAGTCACAGCGGAGCGAACCGAAGGCATCGCCGGTGAGGCACTCGGAGTGCACCCGCACCAGCACCGGCCCGGTGCCGCGCTCCGGATATCCCTTGACGATCGCCACATGCTCGCTGCCATCGAGCTCGTTGCGGTAGCCAATGGCCCGGAACTGGCCGAAGCTGCTGGGCAGGCTGGCCTCCGCCTGGCGGGCCACGAAGCGCTCGGTGTCCAGGCGATAGCGGATCAGGTCAGCGATGCTGATCAGCCGCAGCCCATGCTGCCGGGCGTAGTCGGCCAGCTGGGCCAGCCGGGCCATGGAGCCATCGGCGTTCTGGATCTCGCAGATCACCCCAGCGGGATACAGCCCGGCCAGCCGGGCCAGGTCGACGGCCGCCTCCGTGTGGCCGGCCCGTTGCAGCACCCCGCCCTGGCGGGCCCGCAGCGGGAAGATATGACCGGGCCGGCGCAGGTCGGCGGGGCGCGAGTCCGGATGGATCGCCACCTGGATCGTCCGGGCCCGGTCGTCGGCCGAGATGCCCGTGCTCACACCCCGCTCCGGCCCCGCATCGACGCTCACCGTGAAGGCGGTCTGGTTGCTGTCGGTGTTGCGATCCACCATCAGGGGCAGATCCAGGGCATCGAGCCGCTCCCCCTCCATGGCCAGGCAGATCAGTCCCCTGGCATCGGTGGCCATGAAGTTGATCTGCTGGGGGGTGGCGAACTGGGCCGCGCAGATCAGATCACCTTCGTTCTCCCGGTTTTCGTCATCGACCACCACGATCGACTCGCCGTTGCGAATGGCCGCCAAGGCATCGGCGATGGCATCGAAGTGAATGCCCGTGGACTGGCGTGGGCCGGACAGGACGGTCAAGGGAGCGAGATGGATCAGGGAAAGGATCGAACCTTATTTATAGGGTGCCGGTACGATCCAGCGTTCTTCTGCGTTCCGCATGGCTGGCAAGCGCGTTGCGGTGATCGGTGCCAGTGGCTACGGGGGACTGCAGACCCTCCGGCTGCTGCAGGGCCACCCCCATCTCACGGTGAGCTTTCTGGGCGGGGAGCGCAGCACCGGCAGGCGCTGGAGCGAACTGGTGCCGTTCCTGCCCCTGGAGGACGACCTGGTGGTGCGCTCGCCGGACCCGGAAGCCATCGCCGCCGCCGCCGATCTGGCGGTCCTGAGCCTGCCGAACGGCCTGGCGGCCGGTCTGGTGCCGGATCTGCTGCAGCGCGGCGTGAAGGTGGTGGATCTCTCGGCCGACTACCGCTACCGCTCCCTGGCCCAGTGGGAGGAGGTCTATGCCGCCGAAGCCCGTCAGGAGTCCCGCCAGGATGATGATCTCTGCCGGGAGGCCATCTACGGACTGGTGGAGGTGGCAGAGGCGCGGATCCGCGAGGCCCGCCTGGTGGCGGCTCCCGGCTGTTTCCCCACCGCCAGCCTGCTGGCCCTGCTGCCGTTTCTGGAGCAGGGACTGATTGAGACCAGCGGCATTGTCATCGACGCCAAGACGGGCACCTCCGGCGGCGGCCGGGCCGCCAAGGAGAACCTGCTGCTGGCCGAAGCGGCTGAAGCCGTTGCCCCCTACGGAGTTGTGGGCCACCGCCACACCAGCGAGATCGAGCAGCTGGCGGGCCAGGCGGCGGGACAGGCGATCCAGCTGCAGTTCACGCCCCACCTGATGCCGATGGTGCGCGGCCTGCTGGCCACGGTCTACGGACGGCTGCGGGACCCCGGCCTGACGGCGGAGGACTGCACAACCCTGCTCAAGGCCTCCTACCGCCACAGCCCCACGGTGCAGGTCCTGCCGGTGGGGGTCTACCCCTCGACCAAGTGGGTGCGCAACACCAACCGCTGTCTGCTGTCGGTCCAGGTGGACCCGCGCACCGGCCAGCTGATCGTCATGAGCGCCATCGACAACCTGGTCAAGGGCCAGGCCGGCCAGGGGGTGCAGTGCCTAAACCTGCTCAGCGGCCTCGAGGCGGGAACCGGACTGCCGCTGCTGCCCTTCTACCCCTGAGCCAGCCGCCGGGCGGCCAGGGTGACGGCCAGTGGCAGGATCCGGTGCTCCTGCTGCTGGATGCGGGCGTGGAGCCGCTGCCGGTCGTCACCCACCAGCACCGGCACGGCAGCTTGCACGAGGATCGTGCCGGCATCCACTTCGGCGCTCACCAGGTGGGCCGTGCAGCCCGCCAGGGTGACCCCGGCGGCCAGGGCCTCCCCCACCCCATCGGCGCCGCGGAAGCTGGGCAGCAGGGAGGGGTGGATGTTCACCAGCCGCTCCGGGAAGGCCCCGATCAGGACCGGGGTGACGATGCGCATCCAGCCCGCCATCACCACCAGATCAACCCGGTGCGCCTCGAACAGGCTGATCAGGGCCCGGTCGAGGGCCTCCCGCGAGGGCTGCTGGCGGTGGTCGATCACCTCGCAGGGGATGCCGAGGCGTTGGGCCCGGTCCCGGGCCCCGCAGTCCGGTCGGTTCACCGCCAGCACAATCACCTGCCCGTGCAGCCGTCCATCACCGCAGGCCTGCACCAGGGCTTCGAAGTTGCTGCCCGTTCCCGACGCCATCACCGCCAGTCGCAGCGGGGCCTGGGCGGCAGGAGTCGGCTGTGACAACGGCCACTGGAGAGACCCGCCGGGATCGCTATGGTCAGCGGAATCGGGCATTGCGTCCATGTCCCATCTCTCCATCCTGCCCACCGTTCTGCGGGATGCCGAGGCCCTGGCGGCCACCCTCGCCAGCCTCGAGCTCCCCTGGCGGTGGGGGGGGGAACTGGTCGGATTCGCCGGCGAGCGCCAGGCCGTGACGCTCCAGCTGCAGCTCAAGGACGGCCAGGGCCTGGGCTGGGCCCACCAGGACGATGGATCCCTCGCCCTGGTGGGCGATCTCCAGCGGATCAGCCGCAACACCGCCCTGCAGCGGCTGCTGGGCCGGATCACCCGGGCCTATGCCGCCCGGGCGGCCCTCCAGGAGGCTCGCCTGGCCGTCCCCACGGCGTCGATCGAGCTCCGTGTCTGACGACCCACCGCACCCCGACACGGCCGCCGGGCCTGTCGTCCAGATTGACCTGCGCGAGCCCCATCGCCATCGGGTCCAGGTCAGCCTCCATCTCACCCCGCGGTGCCTGCGGCCAGAGCTGCAGCTGCCCGCCTGGACGCCGGGCTCCTACCTGATCCGTGACCACGTCCGCCACCTCGAAGGACTGGAAGTGGTTCAGGGGGATACCCGCGTCGTCCCAACACGGGTGTCTGAGGCCCGTTGGCGGCTCTCCCTCACCAGCCTGGAGCCCATCGTCGTCCGCTACCGCCTCCAGGCCACGGAGCTGAGCGTGCGCACCTGCCACCTCAACGCCGACCACGGCTTCCTGGCCCTGGCTGGTGTGGTGCTGGAAGCCACGGGCGAACGCTGGAACCCCCATCGCCTGGAGCTGCGGCTTCCCGACGGCTGGCAGGCCTTCATTCCCCTCCCACCCGCCGGCGACGGGGCCTGGGTCGCCGCTGACTACGACCGGCTGATCGATGCGCCGCTGGAGGCGGGCCCCCACCCCTGCCACCGGTTCGATGTCGCCGGGGTGCCGCACCGCTGGGTCACCTGGGGGGGCGACCTGCCCGTCGAGGATCCCGCCTGGCTGGCCGATGTGGAGCGGACCGCCCTGGCCTGCTGCCACCTGATGGGGCAGACCGCCCCCGCCAGCGACGACTACCTGTTCGTCCTGCATCTGCTGGATGCGGGCTTCGGCGGCCTGGAGCACGATCACGCCAGCGTGCTCCAGTTCGCCCGCCGGGCCCTGGCGGCTCCCGGGGGTCGCCGCAAGCTGCTGCAGCTGGTGGCCCACGAGTACCTGCACCAGTGGAACGTGCGGCGCCTGAAGCCCGCCGAGCTCACCCCGCTCGACTACGGCCGGGCCACGATCGTGCCCGGTCTGTGGTTCGCCGAGGGGCTGACCACCTACCTCGAACTGCTGCTGCCCCTGGCGGCGGGCCTGGGCATGGAGGCCGACCTGCTCGAGGATCTCGGGGCCGACCTCAGCCGCTACCTGCTCACCCCCGGCCGCCGGGTCCAGGGACTGCGGCAGAGCGCCGAGGAGGCCTGGGTGAAGCTCTACCGCCAGGACGCCTCCTCCCCCGACAGCCAGATCAGCTACTACCTCAAGGGGGCCGTGGTGGCCCTGGTGCTCGACCTGCACCTGCGGCGGCACGGCTCCAGCCTGGGGGTGGTGCTGCGGGGGCTGTGGCGCAGCCATGGGGCCGCAGGGCGGGGTTACACCAACGCCGATCTCATCGACGCCTTCGCCGGCCAGGCCCCCGACCTGGCGGAGCTGCTGCCCCACTGGCTGGAGAGCACCGACGACCCCGACCTCGGCGCCTACCTGGCGGACGTCGGGCTGGCCCTGCGGCCGAAGCCTGCCAACGAACCCTTCTTCGGCTGGCAGCTGGAGGAGACCGCAGGGGGCACGATGCGGCTGAAGCGGGTGCACCGGGACGGCCCGGCGGAGCGGGCCTGCCTGCAGGCGGGCGATGAGCTGCTGGCCCTCGACGATCTCCGCCTGCGCAGCCCGGAGGACCTGGCCATGGCGCTGGCCATCCCCACGGCGTCGACGGAGCGGCAGCTGCTCTTCTGCCGGGACGGACGGGTACGCAGCACCGGCCTGCAGCCCGATCCTCCGGCCATCGCCAGCTGGCAGCTGGTCATCGCCCCCGACCTGGACAGCCCGCACACCCGCGACAACCGGCAGCGCTGGCTGTCGCTGCAGCCATGACGTCGTCCCTGCGCCCCCTGGTGCTGGCGGTGGCCGGTGCGGGTGTGGTCAGCCTGGGCGGGCTCGCCTGGCTGGGCCGTGACCTGTTCGGCACACCGGGCAATGCCGGTGGCCGCGCCTCCCTCCTCGATCTCCTGGAGGAGGTGCGCCATTCGCCCCCCGATGGCGGAGGGTCGCCGTCAGCCCCGGAGCAGGTCCTGCCACCGCCCCAGGCCGCCTGGCGCGCTCCCCTGGGAGGTGCCTGCCAGGCCGACCCGGCCCTGCGCGCCCGCCTGGCGGGCCTGGCCGAGCGACTGCGGTACGAGACCGTGCGGCTGCGCATCGACCCGAGCAACTACGGCGAGCGCTTCCGCCGGGATGCCTTCGGCCAGACGCTCGACACCACCCCCCAGGTCGTCGTGTTGCACGAGACCGTCTACGGCATCAACTCGGCGATCAACACCTTCATGACGCCCCATCCGCGGGACGAGGACCAGGTCAGTTACCACACCCTGATCGGCCTCGACGGCCAGGTGGTGGAGGCGCTGGACCCGGCCAAACGGGCCTTCGGCGCCGGTAACTCCGCCTTCAACGGCCGCTGGGTGGTGACCAACCCGGAGCTGGCCGGCTCGATCAATAATTTCGCCCTGCACCTCAGCCTGGAAACGCCCCTCGACGGGGAGAACCAGGGCTCAGGTCACAGCGGCTACACGGCCGCCCAGTACGACGCCCTCGCGGTTGTCCTGGCGCGCTGGATGCGCCGCTACGGCATTCCCCCCAGCAACATCACCACGCACCGGCATGTGGATCTGGGCGGGGAACGCCTGGATCCGCGCAGCTTCGACTGGCGGGAATTGCAGATGCGGCTGGCCGCGATCGGGGTGCTCTGCTGACCAGGAGGCGCTGCTGACCAGGACGCGCTGGGGGCAGGCTCAGATCAGCGGGCTGGTGATCGGCTTGCGGGTTCCGTAGAGCAGGGCGTGCAGTTCGGGGTCCTGCATGTAGCGCAGCACCCGTCCGGGGTAGTCGAGCTTGCCGTTGTGCAGGTAGGCCAGGGTGGCGATGGCCTTGGCGTCGGAGGGGGAGGTGCTGGCCATCAGCAGGGCGTTGCCGGAGAGTCCGAGGGCCTGCTTCAGCCGCACGAACTTGCCCACCAGCAGCCGGACATTGCGGTCGGGGTCGAGCAGTTCCATGCGGGCCTCGTCGATCTGCTCCGGGGTGGCGTCGGCGGGCAGGAGGCCCTGCTTGACGAGTTCGCCGAGACTGAGCTGGGCGGGGCCGTGGGTGCTGAACAGGCCGCTGCGGGCGGCCAGGGGGAGGTCTTCGCCGGGCTTGGCATGCTGCAGCTCATCGAAGAGCACGGCGGTGACCAGCATCGGATTGATGTGGTGGCGGTGGCTCTCGCTGAGGATCACGGGCCTGAGCTCCTCGAGCCGGCCCAGGGTGTGGCTGCGCAGGGGCTGGAGCTGGTCGATGCCCTCGGTGAACAGCTGGGCGAGGCGGGGCTGGGGTCCGTGGACGCCGAAGCGGCGGTTGAGCTCCCGCAGCTCCTCGGGACTGAAATCGAGCGGATCGGGCCGCAGGCCTTCGCTGGTGGAGGGACTGATCAGGGGAAAGACCTTTCCGCCGCGCTCACCATCGGTGAGCAGGAAGGAGCTGCGGGATCTTGCCTGGGGTTCCCGGCTCAGCGGGATCAGGGCCAGACCGCCGGCCGCCAGCAGCAGGCCCAGCCTCAGGCCGTGCCGGTTGAGGCGCTGCCAGTGAAGAGCACGGCGACGCTGAGGGGCCTTGGGGGCGAGCGCCGGCTGGTGGCCGGAGCGTCGTGGCTTAGTTCCGGCGAGGCGGGACAGCAAGCAGAATGGCGCTCTTTAGACCAATTGTAACGAACACGGCCGGATTGGTCCCGCTCCGGGGGCGCTCCTGCGGCCGGCCCCGTGATGGAAAGCCCGCATCCGCCGATCCGCTTGCCGAACGTGGAGGCTGATGGATACGGTTCGGGGGCCCGTCACGGCGTCCCAGGAGCCATGTCCCCGCTGCCGCCGTTGAACGGCCAAGACTCCGCTGCCCTCTGGGAGCGATTCCGCCAGCTGCTCTGGCACGATCCCGGTCTCTCCCTCTGGCTCGACGTGAGCCGGATGGCGCTCGAGGAGCGGGACCTGGAGGCCTTTGAAGCCCCCTTCGCCCGCGCCTTCGCCGCCATGGAGGCCCTCGAGGCCGGGGCCATCGCCAACTCCGACGAGGGTCGGCAGGTGGGGCACTACTGGTTGCGGGCCCCGGAACTGGCCCCCGATCCTGCGGTGGCCGCCGCCATTGCCGTGGAGGTGGATCGCCTCGAAGCCTTCGGACAGGGCGTGATGGCCGGAACGGTCACGGCCCCCGGCGGCCGGCCCTTCACCGATGTGCTCTGGATCGGTATCGGCGGTTCCGGCCTGGGCCCCCTGCTGATGCTCCGGGCCCTGGAGCGTCAGGGGGTGGGGCTGCCGTTCCACTTCTTCGACAACGTCGACCCCGACGGCATGGCGCGCACCCTGGCCGCCCTGTCGGACCGTCTCACCACCACGCTGGTGATCGTCGTCAGCAAGTCGGGGGGCACCCCCGAACCCCATCTGGGCATGGTGCAGGCCCGGGCGCGGGTGCTGGCCGCCGGCGGTGACTGGAGCGCCCAGGCGGTGGCCGTCACCATGGGCGGCAGCCGGCTGGATCAGGAGGCGGAAGCGGCCGGCTGGCTGCGGCGCTTCGACATGTTCGATTGGGTGGGCGGGCGCACCAGCATCACCAGTGCCGTCGGGCTGCTGCCCGCCGCCCTGATCGGGGCCGACCTGCGTGGCTTCCTGGACGGGGCCGCCGCCATGGACCGACTGACGCGGGTGCCGGATCTGCGCACCAACCCCGCCGCCCTGCTGGCCGCCTCCTGGCATGTGGCCGGAGGTGGCCAGGGGCGCCGCGACATGGTGGTGCTCCCCTACCGGGACCGGCTGGAGGTGTTCAGCCGCTATCTGCAGCAGCTGGTGATGGAGTCGCTGGGCAAACGGCTCGACCGCGACGGAGTGGTGGTGCACCAGGGCCTCGCCGTCTACGGCAACAAGGGCTCCACCGACCAGCACGCCTACGTGCAGCAACTGCGGGACGGCCTCGACAACTTCTTCGTGACCTTCATCGAGGTGCTGGAGGACCCGGCGGAAATCCCCACGATCGACGGCGAGTGCCCGGCCGATTTCCTCGAGGGGTTCCTGCAGGGCACCCGGACGGCCCTGGCCGAGCAGGCCCGCCAGAGCATCACGATCACCCTGCGGCACTTCGACGCCCGGGGCCTCGGGGCCCTGATCGGCCTGTTCGAGCGGGCGGTCGGCCTCTACGGCGAACTGGTCAACGTCAACGCCTACCACCAGCCCGGGGTAGAGGCGGGCAAGCTGGCCGCCGCCGGCATCCTGGCCCTGCAGAGCCGGGTGGAGGCCCTGCTCGCCGATGGCCAGGCCCGCTCCCTGGCCACCATCGGGGCGGAGCTGGAACTGGAGGCCGTGGAGCCGGTGTTCTGGCTACTGCGCCACCTCTGTGCCAACGACCGCGGCTATGGGGCGAAAGGCGACTGGGGGCAGCCCGACGGGCTGATCTTCCAGCACACTTGAAGGGCCTTCCCCCTTAACCATGGTCCGATCCCGCGCCGCGGTCGCCTGGGCCGCCGGTCAGCCGCTGGAGGTCACCGAGATCGATGTGGAGGGCCCCCGGGCCGGCGAAGTGCTGCTGCGGGTCGTGGCCACGGGCGTGTGCCACACCGATGCCTTCACCCTGTCCGGCGCCGACCCGGAGGGGATCTTCCCGGCGGTGCTCGGCCATGAGGGCGGAGCGGTGGTGGAGGAGGTGGGCCCTGGGGTGACCTCCCTGGCGGTGGGGGACCACGTGATCCCCCTCTACACGCCCGAGTGCCGCACCTGCCGTTTCTGCCTCTCCGGAAAGACCAACCTCTGTCAGGCGATCCGCGCCACCCAGGGCCGGGGCCTGATGCCGGACGGGAGCAGCCGCTTCTCCAGAAACGGCGAACGGATCTTCCACTACATGGGCACCTCCACCTTCTCCGAGTACACGGTGGTGCCCGAGATCGCGGTGGCGAAGATCGCCCCGGAGGCGCCGCTCGAGAAGGTGTGCCTGCTGGGCTGCGGTGTCACCACCGGCATCGGCGCGGTACTCAACACCGCCAAGGTGGAACCGGGCAGCAGCGTGGCCGTCTTCGGCCTCGGTGGCATCGGCCTGGCGGTGATCATCGGCGCGGTGATGGCTGGGGCGGAGCGGATCATCGGCATCGACACCAACCCCGACAAGTTCGCCATCGCCGGCCAGCTGGGAGCCACCGAGTGCCTCGATCCGAAGGCCTTCGATGCCCCCATCCAGGAGGTGGTGATCGACCGCACCGACGGCGGCGTGGATTACTCCTTCGAGTGCATCGGCAACGTCCAGGTGATGAGGGCCGCCCTGGAGTGCTGCCACAAGGGCTGGGGTGAATCCACGATCATCGGCGTGGCCGGCGCGGGCCAGGAGATTGCCACCCGGCCGTTCCAGCTGGTGACGGGTCGGGTCTGGCGGGGCTCAGCCTTCGGCGGGGTGCGGGGCCGCAGCGAACTGCCCGGCTACGTCGAGCGGTTCCAGCAGGGGGAGATCCCCCTCGACACCTTCATCACCCACACCATGGGGCTGGAGGACATCAACCGGGCCTTCGACCTGATGCACGCCGGCCAGAGCATCCGCTCCGTGATCCACTTCTGACCCCCTGCGACCCCGGAGGTCTGCGTCCCCATGCTCGAGCTGCTCAGCGAGAACCGCAGCTTCGGCGGTCTGCACCGCCGTTACCGCCACCCGTCCTCTGAGCTGAACGGGCCGGCGACCCTGGCGGTGTACCTGCCGCCCCAGGCCCTCGCCGGGGAGCGGGTGCCGGCCCTTTACTGGCTTTCAGGCCTCACCTGCACCGACGAGAACGTGATGCAGAAGGGTGGCGCCCACCGGCTCGCCGCCGAGCTCGGCCTGGCCCTGGTGGCCCCGGACACCAGCCCCAGGGGAGCGGATGTGCCCACGGACCCCGATGGCGGCTGGGATCTGGGCCAGGGGGCCGGCTTCTACGTCGATGCCAACCAGGCCCCGTGGGATCGCCACTACCGGATGCACGCCTACGTGGTGGACGAACTGCCCGCCCTGCTGGAGGCCGAGCTGCCCCTGGCTCCGGCCCGCAGCATCAGCGGCCACTCCATGGGGGGCCACGGCGCCCTGGTGGCGGCCCTGCGGCATCCGGGCCGCTACCGGTCGGTCTCGGCCTTCGCCCCGATCTGCCATCCCTCCGCCTGCCCCTGGGGCCGGAAGGCCTTCGGGGCCTACCTGGGCCCCGATCCACTGGCCTGGGCCGCCTGGGACGCCACCCTGCTGATCCCCGCTGCCGCCGAACGGCTGCCCCTGCTGGTGGATCAGGGCAGTGCCGACCCCTTCCTCGAGACCCAGCTGCGGCCGGCGGACCTGGCGGCGGCGGCCGAAGCGGCGGGCCACCCTCTGCAGCTGCGCGTCCAGGAGGGCTACGACCACAGCTACTTCTTCATCGCCAGCTTCATGGACGACCACCTGCGCCACCACGCCGCTGCCCTCAGGGCACCAGGTTGACCAGCTTGCCGGGCACCACGATCACCCGCCGGGGCGGCTGACCCTCGAGCCAGCGCTGAGCCACGTCGCTTTCCAGCGCCAGCTTCTCGAGGGTGGCCGCATCGGCGTCGGCGGGCACCTCCAGGCTGCCGCGCATCTTGCCCTTCACCTGGATCACCAGGGGAATCGTGTCGCGCACCAGGGCCGCCGGATCGACGGTGGGCCAGCGCTGGGCATGGACGCTCGCCGCAGCGCTGAAGGGCTGCCCCTCCGCCTGGCCGCTGAGTTTCTGCCAGAGCTCCTCGGCCAGGTGGGGCGCGAACGGGGCCAGCAGGATCAGCAGGGTGGCGAGGGCCTCGGTGCCCACCGCCGGGCTCGCCGCCTCCAGGTGGGCGGCCAGGGCGTTGCTGAGCTTCATCAGCTCCGAGACGGCGGTGTTCAGCTGCAGTTCCCCTTCCAGGTCCTCGCTGATGGCGGCGATGGCGGTGTGCACGGCCCGGCGCAGCTCCCTTTCGCCGTCGCTGAGGGAAGTGGCATCCGGTGCCGGCGGGTGGGGGGCCTCAGGGCCGCCCAGGCGCAGCCCGCGTCCGTGGGCCGCGTCCGCCAGGCGCCAGAGGCGCTGCAGAAAGCGGTACTGGCCCTCCACATCGGCGTCGTCCCACTCCAGATCCTTTTCGGGAGGCGCCTTGAACAGGATGAACATGCGGGCGGTGTCGGCCCCGTAGCGGTCGATCACCACCGCCGGGTCCACGCCGTTGTGCTTCGACTTGGACATCTTCTCGTAGAAAACCTCCAGCACCTCACCGCTGACGGGATCGCGGGGGTCGGTCGCGTCGGGAACCTGGGCCGGGGCCACGTACTGACCGGTCTGGGGGTTGCGGTAGGTGATGCCCTGCACCATCCCCTGGGTGAGCAGGCGGGCGAAGGGTTCGGAGAAGCCCAGCAGGCCCCGGTCCCGCAGCACCTTGGTGAAGAAGCGGGAGTAGAGCAGGTGCAGGATGGCGTGCTCAATGCCGCCCACGTACTGGTCGACGGGCAACCAGCGGTCGACGGCGCTGCGCTCGAACGGCCGGGTCCGGTTGTGGGGATCGCTGAAGCGCAGGTAATACCAGGACGAACACATGAAGGTGTCCATGGTGTCGGTCTCCCGCCGGGCGGGGGCACCACAGCAGGGGCAGGGCACGTTCACCCACGACGTCAACTTGGCCAGGGGGGTGCCCCCCTTGCCGCTGAGGGGGATGTCCCGGGGCAGCTCCACCGGCAGCTGGTCGTCAGGGACCGGCACCACGCCGCAGCTGTCGCAGTGGATCACGGGAATGGGGCAGCCCCAGTAGCGCTGGCGGGAAATCAGCCAGTCGCGCAGGCGGTACTGCACCCGCCCCTGGCCCCAGCCCTGCTCCTCGGCCCAGGCGACGATGGCCGACTTGGCCTCGGCGGTGGTCAGGCCGTCGAAGGAACCGGAGCCGATCAGCACGCCGCCTTCGGTCCAGGCCTGGCCCTCGTAGGCGTGGGGGTCGGAGCCTTCGGGGATCACCACCCGCCTGACGGGAAGTTCGTACTGACGGGCGAAGGCGAAGTCGCGCTGGTCGTGGGCCGGAACGCCCATGACGGCACCGGTGCCGTAGTCGGCCAGGACGTAGTCGGCGATCCAGACGGGGATGCGTTCGCCGCTGGCGGGGTTGCGGGCCCAGGCGCCGATCGGCACGCCCCGCTTGGGCCGGTCCTCGGCCGTCCGCTCCTGCTCGCTCTGGCGGCTGACCAGATCGCAGAAGGCGGTCACCGGGAGCCGGCAGTCGTCCGTGGCCAGTTCGGCCACCAGGGGGTGGTCGGGAGCCAGCACCACGTAGGTGGCCCCGTGGATCGTGTCGGGCCGGGTGGTGAAGACCGTGATGGCGGCACCGCTCTCGGTCGTGAAGGTCAGCTCGGCACCGAGGGAGCGGCCGATCCAGTTGGCCTGCATTGTGCGTACCCGCTCCGGCCAGCCCTCCAGGGAGGGGAGATCATCGAGCAGGGCATCGGCGTAGGCGGTGATCTTCAGAAACCACTGACGCAGCCGGCGCTTCTCCACCTGGGCACCGGAGCGCCAGGAGCGCCCCTCCGCATCCACCTGCTCATTGGCCAGCACCGTCTGATCGATCGGGTCCCAGTTGACGGTGGCCTCCTTGCGGTAGGCCAGGCCGGCATCGAGGAACTGCAGGAACAGCCACTGGGTCCAGCGGTAGTAATCGGCGTGGCAGGTGGCCACCTCCCGGTCCCAGTCGATCGAGAGGCCAAGCCGCTTGAGCTGGTCCCGCATCTGGGCGATGTTGCGGTCGGTCCAGTCGCCCGGATCGACGCCCCGCTCGATGGCGGCGTTCTCCGCCGGCAGGCCGAAGGCATCCCAACCCATGGGATGGAGCACCTGCCGTCCCCGCAGACGGGCCGCCCGGGCGATCACGTCGGTGATGACGTAGTTGCGCACATGGCCCATGTGCAGGCTCCCCGAGGGATAGGGGAACATCGAAAGGGCGTAGTAGGCGTCGCCGCTGTCGCCTGTGAGATCAGGTGTGGCGTGCAGTCCCAGCTGCTCCCACTGCAGTTGCCAGCGCTCCTCGATGGCTTCGGGCCGATAGCGGGAAGGGTCTGTCACGGGGCGCAGGGAATGGGAGTGATCGTGTCACAGCCCTTGAAAAGGCTCAGCTGAGGGCACGCAGTGAGGCCACGGCGGCCAGGCTGATCAGCAGCAGCGGCGTACCGGGTTCGGTGCTCATCGCCAGGAAATGGTTGTCCTGCCAGCGGATGATGCCATCGAACTCCTTGCCGGACAGCAGGACGACGTTCACAGGGGTGCGGATGCGGATCAGCTCCTGCACATGCCGGACACTGGGCAGGGTGGTGTCGAGCCTGGGCCCCCGTCGCTCAAAGAAACTCTGCATAGGATCGACCCCAACCTCCAGGTCTCACGGAACGGTGCTTCAGGTGCTCCAATTCAGCAAATACCAGGGTCTGGGAAATGACTTCTTGCTCCTTGACGGCCGCAGCTTAGAGGATCCTGAGGACGTGTTCGGTCTGACGCCTGAGCGGGTGCAGCGACTCTGCGACCGCCGCTTCGGGGTCGGCGGCGATGGGGTGATCCTGGCCCTGCCGCCCAGGGAAGGCGGTGAATTGCGGATGCGGATCTTCAACGCCGATGGCACCGAGCCGGAGATGTGCGGCAACGGCATCCGCTGCCTGGCCCGCTTCCTGGCGGACAGCGACGGCGACGAGGCCCCACGGAGCTGGGAGATCGAAACCCTCGCCGGTCGCATCGTGCCGGCCCTGGCCGAGGACGGTCGCATCCGCGTCGACATGGGCCCGCCGTTCCTGACCCCCGAAACCGTGCCCACCACCCTGGCGGTGGGGGAGCAGGGGCTGCCGGTGGGCGAACTGGAGGTGCTGGGCCAGCGGCTGGCGGTGGCCGCCGCCGGCATGGGCAATCCCCATGCCGTCGTGCCCGTCGCTGACGTCGCGGCGATCGATCTGGAGGGCCTCGGCGCCGCCCTGGAGGTGCACGGGGCCTTCCCGGCCCGCACGAACGTCCACTTCGTCCAGGTGCTCACCCCCGACCATCTGGTGATGCGGGTCTGGGAGCGGGGGGCGGGGCCCACCCTGGCCTGCGGCACCGGCGCCTGCGCCACCCTGGTGGCCTGCCATCGGCTGGGCCTGGCCGCCCGCCACGCCCGGCTCGACCTGCCGGGGGGCCCCCTGGAGGTCCACTGGGACGAGGCCAGCGGCCACGTCTTCATGACCGGTCCGGCCGAGGCGGTGTTCGACGGGGTCGTGGCGCCATCGCTGTTCGATGAGGACGAGGCGTTGCCCCCCGCCACGGCGGTGACCGCGCCGTCCAGCGCCCCAGAGGCGAGCGGGGCCGCCCCCCGCGAAGGCGCCATCGACTGCGCCACCGCCTGCGTCAACGGCTGTCTGCGCCCGGAGGCCTGCCCCAGCGCCGACGCCCGGGCCCGCGTCACGGCGCTCCTGGAGGGGCGCTCCCTCGACGATCTGGTGGCCCTGGCCGGCGAATCCCTGGAATCCCGCACCCGGGGCCGCCTCTCCCGTGATGCCCCCGCCCCCTGAGATCTATCTCGACGCCTGCGCCACTGCCCCGCCGGCGGCGGCGGTGCTGGAGGCCATGGACCGGGCCCACCGGGAGGCCTGGGCCAACCCGTCCAGCCTCCATGGCCACGGCCTGGCGGCGGCGGAGCGCCTGGAGCGCGACCGCCAGTCCATCGCCGCCCGGCTTGGCTGCGGCGGCGAAGAACTGGTGCTGCTCTCCGGGGGCAGCGAGGCGATCCATACCGCCCTGGTGGGCTCCGACGGGCCGCTGGAGCCGGGTCGGGTGCTGCTCTCTGCGGTGGAGCACCCCGCCACCTACGCCGCCGCCGCAGTGCTGGAGCGCCGGGGCTGGGAGGTGCGGCGCCTGCCGGTGGACCGCCGCGGTCTGGTCGACCTGGAGGCGTTGCTCGGCCTGCTGCAGCCGCCGACGCGCCTGGTGTCGATCATCTGGGGACAGAGCGAGGTGGGAGCGCTGCAGCCGATCGAGGCGATCGGTACGCTCTGCCGCCAGTCCGGGGTCCGGTTCCATGTCGATGCGGTGCAGGTGGTGGGCCACCGGCCGGTCGATTTCCGCCGGTTGCCGGTGGACCTGCTCAGCTGCACGGCCCACAAGCTGCAGGGTCCCCGCGGGGTGGGGGCCCTGCTGGTGCGCCGCGGGGTCCGGCTTGAGCCCCTGATCGGCGGGGCCCAGGAGGGGGGACGTCGCGGCGGCACCGAGCCGGTGGCCCTGGTGGCCGGTTTCGCGGCAGCCCTCGAGCTGGCCGACCGCCGGCTGGCGGCCCACGGCGGTGGCGATCCGCTGGCCACGCTGCGTGATCACCTGCTGGCCGACCTGCGGCGTCTGCCTGGTGTGCGGCTGAGCGGCCCGGAGCCGGACGATCCCGCCGGGCGCCTGCCGCACCACATCAGCCTGCTGGTGGACGGGCCCGAGGGCCGGCCCCTGGGTGGTCGGCGGCTGGTACGGGAGCTGGCCCGCCGGGGCTTTGCCGTGAGCAGCGGATCGGCCTGCTCCAGCGCCGGCGCCGGTGCGGGCACGGCCGGTACCAGTGCGGTCCTGCTTGCCATGGGCTACGGCCCCGCCGAGGCGGCCAGTGGTGTGCGGATCAGCCTGGGTCCCTGGCTCAGCACCGCGGATCTGGCCGGCCTGCCGGCGGCCCTGGAGCAGGCCCGCCGCAGCATCACCGAAGCGCCTGGGTAGGGTCCGACCAGCCCTGCCGCCCGCCGATGCTGCCCGCCGACCTGCGCACCGCCGAAGCCGAAGCCCTCGAGGCCCTCCAGGCGGCCCTGGCGGCCGGATCGGGGGGGCGCTGGACCGTGGAGTTCCGCTTCGAAGGGTTGCGCCTGATGCCGGTGGTCCTGCGTCTGCTTGAGGGGCTGATGGCGGAGCGGCCCGCGGTGCGGCTGCTGTTTCCGGATGCCGGCGCCACCGCCCTGGCCCGCCGGGATGCCCCGGCCCTGGCCGAGCAGATCGGCAGCTTTTCCGACCAGCGGCGGCGCCAGCAGGAGGAACCCTCCAGCGGCGTGCTGCTGATGGTGGGGGCGAGCCAGGCGGAGTACGAGCTGGTGGAGGAGGTGTGCGGCCGCCACGCCGACGCAGTGGTGCTCGTCAATCCCGCCCTGGAGGATGCCGCCGTGGGCATCGGCAGCGTGGCCCGCCAGCGTCGCCGCGGCTTCCTGGCCGGTTGGCGGGCCGCCTATGCCCTGCTGCCCAAGGCCGATCGCGCCCTGCGCTGCGCCTACCCGGGCGACTGGGAGCTCTACCGGCTCGACCCCGACGGCTTCCGGCTGGCGGGGAGTTTCGAGCAAAAGCCGGATGCGGAGCAGCAGGACCTGGCCCTCAGCGGCCGGGAGGAGGCGGGTCTGGGCGGCAACCTCCGGGCCCTTGGGCAGATGATCGAGGACCTGCAGAACTGACCCGACCGACCGGGCAGGTCCGACCGGTGCGGCTGGTGTATCCCGGAAAGGCTGCGTACACTTCGCGGGCTTTCCCATGCCCATGCCCAGCGAATCGCCCCGGTCCCGTTCCCTCAGCCTCGTCGACGTCGGCGCCGCCGTCGCCGCCCTGCTGGCGATCGGGGGCGTGATCTGGAGCCCCCGCCTGAGCGGGGCTGTGGCCCAGGCCACCGGCGCCCTCGAGCCCGTCACCGTGATGGTGGACGTGCGCGGCGAACCGGCCGCCGCACCCAAGGACCTGCTGCAGCAGGCTCGCCAGGAAGGCAAGGTGGCCATCGTGATCCGCAACCAGCCCCACGGCAGCGTGGCGGTCAAGGAGATCATCCCCTTCGAGCGGATCATCTCCACCCTCACCCCCGACGGCAAGGTGGTGAGCGCCCCCGATCCCAACCAGAAGACCTTCAGCACCTTCGATGGACGCTTTGTCCTGGAGGGCCAGGGCCGACGCACCGCCGGTGGGGTCGTCTTCGGCAACCAGACCATCAAGATCGGCGCCCCGGTTGAGCTCGAGGGCACCAATTACCGCTTCAACGGCACCGTCACGGACCTGAAACTCGGAACCTCCTGACATGACCCTGTCCGTCCGCCCCGGCCCGCACCGCCCCCGTCGCCCCCTGCGGCTGTTGGCGCTGCTGCTGGTCGCCGGCGGCACCGGCCCGGCGGGCCTGGCCGCCTGGGCCCAGAACGCGCCTGTCCTGCCGTCGGCCCGCAGCCAGCGGCCCCTGCCGATGGCGGCGCTGCCGCCGTCCCCCCCGCCGGTGGGCATACCGCGGCTGGCCACGGAGGTCAGTTGCCCCAACCTGCAGCGGCAGGTCGCGCTGGTGCTGGGCAACGAGAGCCCCCGCTGGAGCGTCAGCGTCGCCGATGGCAGCGGTCGCCTGCTGGCCGACGTCAACGGTCGCCAGCCCCGGGTGCCGGCCTCCAACCAGAAGCTGGTCAGCAGCGCCTTCGCCCTCGATCGCCTCGGCCCCGACTACCGGCTCACCACCCAGCTGTGGCGGCTCCAGGACGGCACCCTGAGGCTCACGGGACAGGGGGATCCCGACCTGGCCCTGCCCCAGCTGCAGCGTTTTGCCCAGCTCGCCATGGCCGCCGGGGCCAGCTCCCCCGCGGGTGGCGGTCCGGTGCGTCTGGAACTGGCGGAGGAAGCCTCCCAGAACTGGTGGCCCAGTGGCTGGAATGTGGCCGACCGGGCCTACGCCTACGGCGCCCCCATCACCCGCCTGGCCATCACCAGCAATGCCATCGACGATGCGGTGAGCAATCCCCCCTCCCGGCTCCAGACGCTCCTGCGTCGGGCCATGGACCAGGGCGGCGGGTCGCCCCTCCAGCTGACCCTGGTGTCCGCACGCCAGCCCCTGCCGGCCGACGCCGTGCTCATCCACGAGGAACCCTCCACCTCCATGCACGGCCTGCTGAGCCTGGCCAACACGGAAAGCCACAACTTCACCGCCGAGGTGCTGCTGCGCCAGGCGGCCGGCACGTGGGATGTGGTCGAGGCCAGCCGTCTGACCACCATCTGGCTGGGCGAACAGGGCCTGCCCATGGAGGGGGTCAGGGTGGCCGACGGCAGTGGGCTCAGCCGCTCCAACCGGGTCACCAGCCGCTTCCTGGTGGCCCTGCTGCTGCGGATGGACCACCACCCCTACTCCCGGGACTACATCAGTTCCATGGCCATCGCCGGTCGGCGCGGCACCCTGCGCAACCTCTACAAGGGCACCAGCCTCGATGGTCGGCTTTTCGCCAAGACCGGCACCCTCACCGGCGTGCGCTCGATCAGCGGCGTTCTTCAGACCGCTGATGGGCCTCGCTACGTCAGTGCCGTGTCCGCCGGGGCGGGGGAACCGAACACCACCATCGGCCGGGTGATGCGGGAAGTGCAGGCCGTGGGGGCCTGCCCCTAGCGGGCCTGAGCCTCAGCTGGCCAGCCCCCGGCTGGCGGCACGGCGGAGGCGACCGGCGGCTCGACGGGCCCGATCCACCGCGGCGTTCTCCAGGGGAATCGGCGCTTCGGGGGCACGGTTGGCGGCCTGGGTCTCCTGGGACTGCAGCCGCACCAGCTCGCGCCGGCCGCCGAGCACCACCTGGCTGAGCTCCTTGAGGCGCACCTCCAGTTCGCCGAGCACCTGCTCGGCATAGCGGTTGGCGCCCTCCTGGATGGCGGCCGCCTCCTGGCGGGTGCGGGCGATCAGGGCATCGCACTGCTGCTGGGTCTGCTGACGGAACTGCAGGGCGTCGGCATGGAGACGCTCGGCTTCGGCCTGGCTTTCCCGCTGGACCCGCAGACCTTCCTGGCGGATGCCCTCCAGCTCCTGGAGGGCCTGGGCCCGGCTGCGTTCGTGCTGCTCGACCAGCTGGCGGTTGCGCTCCGCCGCTTCCTGCTCCAGCTGCTGGCGCCGCTGCTGGGCCTCCTGTTCCAGCTGCTGCCGGCGACCGGCGAACTGCTGCTCGAACTGGGCCATCCGGGCCTGGTGCTCCTGTTCGGTCTGGGCCACCTGCTGGCGGGCCTGGAGCACCATCTGCTCGCACTGCTGGCGGGCCAGCTCCCGCTGTTCCGTCACCTGGCGCTCCGCCTCCTGGCGGATGGCGGCGGCGTTGATCAGCTGCTCCCGCTCACGCCGCGCCTGGGTGACGATCTCCTCGGCCTGCACCCGGGCCTTCTCGATGAAGCCCTCCCGCTGGCGGATCAGGTCTTCGGCCTGGGAGATCTGCCCAGGCAGGGCCTCCCGCAGGGCATCCATCATCTCGATGGCGTCCTGCTCGTTCACCAGACGACCACCGCTGAAGGGGATCCGGCTGCCGTCGAGAACGATGTCCTCCAGCTGATCCAGCTGATCGAGAACGGTGAAGCGGACCTCAGCCATATCGGGTTTCGGGAGCTGCCTGTCGATTAAAGAGCCTCTCCAGGTCGATCGCCACTCCCGGCGGGACCATGTGACCCACGTCCCCGCCGAAGCGGGCCACCTCCTTCACCACCGAGCTGCTGAGAAAGCTGTGGTGCGCAGCGGTGGCCATGAACAGGGTCTCGACCCGGGGGGCCAGGGTCCGGTTGGTGTGAGCGATCTGTAACTCGAATTCGAAGTCGCTCATCGCCCGCAGACCCCGCAGGATCACCTGGGCGCCGCAGGCCTGGGCGTAGGTGACGGTGAGCCCATCGAAGTGGCCCACCTCGATGCCGGCGATCCCCTCGGTGGCCAGACGGATCTGCTCCAGCCGCCGCTCCAGGGGGAAGGCGGGCTGCTTGGAGGGGTTCATCAGCACCGCCACCACGACCCCGTCGAAGAGGCCGGCCGCCCGCTCGATCAGGTCGAGGTGGCCCAGGGTGAGGGGGTCGAAACTGCCGGGATAGAGGGCTCGCATCGCCCCAGCCTATGGAGACGGGCCCTGGCGGGGTCCCGGACCCGGGCAGGTTCCTAGAGTCCACGGATCCCTGCCGCCCACCCCATGACCGACGTTGCCCTGGACGCGGCCGCCAAGAAGACCCTCCTGCGCAAGATCCCCCACGGTGTGTTCATCTGCGGGGTGGCCGAGGGTGACGAGGTCAACGGCTTCACCGCCAGCTGGGTCACCCAGGGCTCCTTTGAGCCCCCCCTGGTGGTGATGGCGGTGCGCGCCGACTCCACCAGCAACGGCATGATCCAGCGCAGCGGGCGCTTCTGCCTGAATGTGCTGGCCGCTGATCAGAAGGACCTGGCGGCGGTGTTCTTCAAGCCCCAGAAGGGGGTCGGCGGACGTTTTGACGCCGCCCCGTTCCACCTCGGCCCCCTGGGTCTTCCGGTGCTCGACGACGCCCTCGGGGCGGTGGAGTGCACGCTGGTGGGCCAGGTGGCCCATGGCGACCACACCGTCTTTGTGGGTGAGGTGAAGTCGGCGACCCTGCATCGCGACGCCGCTGCCCTGGAGCTGTCCGCCACGGGCTGGCAGTACGGCGGTTGAGGCTGGGCCATGGCTGAGCCGATGGCGTCTCCGGTCGGTACTCCGGGCGGCGCTCGGGGTGGTGACGTCGTCGGGCCGCTGCTGCTCCAGCGTGAGCGGCTGTCGGCCCGGCTGCGGGAGTTGCCGGCGGAGCCGGGCTGTTACCTGATGCGGGACGCGAGCGACCGCATCCTCTACATCGGCAAGTCGAAGAGCCTGCGGGCCCGGGTGCGCAGCTACTTCCGCGACTCCCACGACATCAGTCCGCGCATCGCCCTGATGGTGCGCCAGGTCTGCGAGATCGAGTTCATCGTCACCGACAGCGAGGCTGAGGCGCTGGCGCTCGAGTCGAACCTGATCAAGAACCACCAGCCCCACTTCAACGTCCTGCTCAAGGACGACAAGAAATACCCCTACCTCTGCATCACCTGGAGCGAGCCCTACCCGCGCATCTTCATCACCCGCCGGCGTCGGCTGCGCAGCCCCCTCGACCGCTTCTACGGGCCCTACGTGGATGTGGGTCTGCTGCGCCGCACCCTGGCCGTGGTCAAGCGGGTGTTTCCGCTGCGCCAGCGGCCCCAGCCCCTCTACCGCGACCGCACCTGCCTCAACTACGACATCGGCCGCTGTCCGGGGGTCTGCCAGGAGAAGATCGGCTCCGACGACTACCACCGCATCCTGCGCAAGGTGGCGATGGTGTTCCAGGGCCGCAATGACGAACTCCTGGATCTGCTCCACCAGCAGATGGAGCGCTACGCCGAGCGGCTCGATTTCGAGGCCGCCGCCCGGGTCAGGGACCAGCTGCAGGGCCTCGACCTGCTCACCGCCGACCAGAAGATGAGCCTCGGGGACAGCTCCGTCAGCCGGGATGTGATCGCCCTGGCGGCGGACGACCGCGTCGCGGCCGTGCAGATCTTCCAGATGCGGGCCGGCAAGCTGGTGGGACGGCTGGGGTACACCGCCGATGCGGCGATCGCCACGCCGGCGGAGGTGCTGCAGCGGGTGGTCGAGGAGCACTACAGCCAGGTGGAGCCGGTGGAGATTCCGCCGGAACTGCTGCTGCAGCACCCGCTGCCGGCCCAGGAGCTGATCGGCGACTGGCTGGCGGAGCGGCGGGGGCGCAAGGTGCGTCTGGCGGTCCCCCAACGGCGCCAGAAGGCCGACCTGATCGAGCTGGTGGAGCGCAACGCCGGTTTCGAACTGGCCCGGGCCCAGCGGGGCGCGGAACAGCAGCAGCTGGCCACCGAGGACCTGGCCCAGCTGCTGGAGCTGCCGGTGCCGCCCCGCCGGATCGAGGGCTACGACATCAGCCACATCCAGGGGAGCGATGCGGTGGCCTCCCAGGTGGTGTTCATCGACGGCCTGCCGGCCAAACAGCATTACCGCAAATACCGGATCCAGAGCAGCAGCATCCGCGCCGGCCATTCCGATGACTTCATGGCCATGGCGGAGATCATGCGGCGGCGCTTCCGCCGCTGGTCCCAGGCGAAGGCGGAGGGGGGCGACCTGGCCGCCCTGCGCCGCGCCGGTGCCTCGGCCCTGCACACCGACGGGCTCAGCGACTGGCCGGACGTGGTGATGATCGACGGCGGCAAGGGCCAGCTGTCGGCGGTGATGGAGGCCCTGCGGGAACTGGATCTGCACGAGGAACTGACGGTGTGCTCGCTGGCCAAGCAGCGGGAGGAGGTGTTTCTGCCGGGTTCCAGCCAGCCCCTCGACACCGAGGCCGACCAGCTGGGGGTGGTGCTGCTGCGGCGCCTGCGGGACGAGGCCCACCGCTTCGCCGTCAGCTTCCACCGCCAGCAGCGGGGTGAGCGGATGAAGCGCTCCCGCCTCAGCGACATCGCCGGCCTGGGGCCGAAACGGGTCAAGGATCTGCTGGCCCACTTCCGCTCCATCGACGCCGTCCAGTTGGCCAGCCCCGAGCAGATCGCCGCCGTCCCCGGCATGGGGCCGGCCCTGGCACGCCAGGTGTGGGAGCACTTCCACCCCCCCATGGACGGGGCCGACGATGGCGACGCCCGCCAGGGGGAACCCCTGGAGCTGGCGGGATGAGGCCAGACGTGCGGGCCTGGGCTCTGGGGAATTGGGCCGGGCTGCTGCTGGTCCTGCTGCTGCTGCTGCCGTTTGCTCCGGCGCCGGTGGCGGCAGCACCGGGTCTCTGCGTCGGGCCGGTCTGCGGGGATGAAATCAGTCGCAGCGCCAAGCACCACTGGCAGCTGCGGCTGCGGGTCAGCGACCAGGAGAGCCGGCGGGAGCGAATCGTGGTGGACTGCCGTGATGGCGGCATCAGTCCGCGGCAGGGGCCCGTGGACCGGGCCTACAGCGCCGCCGTGGCCCGCCGCTGCTGCCGTCTGGTGGGGGAAGGCTGAGGCCTGAGCCCGCAGGCCGAAGCCCGGACCCGACCCCAGGCCACCGCACGGCGTCTAACTTGGCCGTCCGTCGCCCATCGCGCTTCCCCGGGCCCTGACATGACGCTGCCGCTGTCCCTGCCCCTCGCCGTGACCTGGCCTCCCGAGGCCTACCTCTGGTTCAAGACCCTCCACATCGTTGGGGTGGTGGTGTGGTTTGCCGGGCTGTTCTACCTGGTGCGCCTGTTCATCTACCACCGGGAGGCCGCCGAACTGGAGCCCCCCTTGCGGCAGGCCTTCGAGGAGCAATACGGCCTGATGGAGCGGCGCCTGGCCAACATCATCACCACCCCGGGCATGGTGGTGGCCGTGGCGATGGCGGTGGGCCTGCTGCTGGTGGAGCCCCTGTGGCTGAAGCAGACCTGGATGCACGCCAAGCTGGCCGTCGTCGTCGGCCTGCTCATCTACCACCACCTCTGCTACCGGCTGATGGGCCAGCTGCAGCGCGGCGAGTGCGGCTGGAGCGGCCGCCAATTGCGGGCCCTCAACGAGCTGCCCACGCTGATGCTGGTGCTGGTGGTGATGCTGGTGGTCTTCAAGAACCAGTTCCCCACCGGTGCCGCCACCTGGTTCCTGGTGGCCCTGGTGGTGTTCATGGCCGCGTCGATCCAGTTCTATGCCCGCTGGCGGCGACTGCGCGCCGAACGGCTGGCCCAGCAGGAGAGCGGCGGTGCTGCGGCCTGAGGCTCTCTCCCATCCCCTCACCCCGGTGCTGCGCCAGGTGCGGGCCGACAGCTGCCCGGACCGGTTCAACTTCCACTGCCACACGATCTGCAGCGACGGCAGCCTCCACCCCGAGGATCTGGCGACCGAGGCCGTGGCCATCGGCCTGGAGCACCTGGCCGTCACCGACCACCACGGCCTCGCCGCCCACGGCGCCATCAGCGCCGCCCTGGATGACCACCGCCGGCGGGGGGTGGCCACACCCACCCTCTGGCGCGGTGTGGAGATCAGCTGTCTGCTGGAGGGCTGCCTGGTCCACGTGCTGGGGCTGGGCTTCGCCGAGGAGCACCCCTCCCTGCACCCCTACCTGCAGGGCACCTCAGTGGTGGGGCCGGCCCTGCGGGCCGAGGCGGTGGTGGCGGCGATCCGGGCGGCCGGGGGCCTGGTGCTGCTGGCCCACCCCGCCCGCTACCGGCTGCCCCACCAGCGCCTGATCGCGGCGGCGGCGGCTCTGGGCTTCGACGGCGCTGAAGTCTGGTACGACTACGCCATGCAGAGCCGCTGGCAACCGACGCCGCTGGTGTGCGAGGCCATCGCCGCCGACCTGGAACGGCGGGGCCTTCTGATGAGTTGTGGTACGGATACCCATGGGCTGGTGCTGCGCGGCCGCTAGGGTTTGCTGACACGTTTCTCCTTGCGTCGATGGGCCTGCTCGATCGTCTGTTCGGTTCCCGTGCTGCCTCGGTGACCAAGCCTGAGGCTGCCGCCAAGGCCAAACCCAAGGCCGAGACCTTCTTCCTTGATCCCGAGGCCTCCACCAGCCTTGGCGATGTCAAGTTCATGAAGCGGTCCAACACGATCCGCCACACCTTCCCCGGCAACGCCGACAGCCCGGGCGACAAGGAGATGGTGGCGGAGGTCGCCTCGATGGAGGCCCGGGTCGAGAAGATGACCCCCGGTCTGGCCGGCATCCAGCCCACCGAGCAGGGCGCGGTCAACCTCACCGGTGGCATCCCCAAGCCCGTCAAGAAGACCTTCGCCCAGCAGATGAGCGCCGCCGAGCTCGGCCAGCGCATGAAGGGGGCGGCCGTCACCCCCACCAACCTGCCCGGTGGTCCCGCGGCGGCGAAGCAGCAGAAGGAGGCCGAGGCCCAGGGCCAGCCACCCAGCTCCCAGGCGCCGGCCAAGCCCGGCACCACCGATCCGTTCCGCTCCATGGTGAGGGATCTGGAGCTCTGAGCCAGCCGGCGCCTCGAGCCTGGTTCAGCGCTGCTCCACCAGGCTCTCGCTGTCCAGCACCAGCTGCCGGAGCCGCTCCAGGCGCTCGGGATCGGCCCCTTCCCAGAGGCCGCGATGGTGCGCCTCCAGGAGCCGTTCGGCCATGTCCCGCAGGGCCCAGGGGTTGGAGCGCCCCAGAAACGCCCGCACGCCCCCGTCCTCCAGCCAGGCCGCGCTGATGGCGCCGTAGCCCCAGTCGGGGACGCGCCCGGTGCTGGCGTCGTAGGCGAACAGGTAATCGAGGCTGGCGGCCATCTCGAAGCCCCCCTTGTAGCCGTGCTCCTGCATGGCCGCGATCCAGCGGGGATTGAGCAGCCGGGAGCGCAGCACCTTGTCGAACTCCCGCTCGAGCCGGTGCAGCCGGGGGCGCTGGCTGCGGGAGTGGTCGCCGAACCAGAGGGCCGGGGCCCGGCCCTGGAGCCGCTCGGCGGCGGCGCTGAGGCCCCCCTGGAACTGGTAGTAGTCGTCGGAATCGAGCAGGTCGTGCTCCCGGTTGTCCTGGTTGTGCAGGATCACCTGCACCTGGGCCAGGCGCCGTTCCAGTCCGGCCCGGTCCGCCATGGCATCGATGGCGCCGCCGTGGGCGGCATCCCCGGGGTCACCGTCGTAGCGCCAGGCGCTCCAGTTGAGGAAGGCTTCGCCCAGGTCGCCGCGCTCCTCCCAGTGGCCGCTGTCGATCAGGCCCTGCAGCCCGGCCCCGTAGGCGCCGGGCGCTGATCCGTAGATGCGTCCCCCGTGGCCCTCCTGCCGGGCCGAGGCCGCCAGGGGGTTGTCTTCGGGGGCCTCCTCGAGGCCGGCCACCAGGCGGGTGGCCCGGTTGAACCAGCCCACCAGCTGGGGGAAGGCATCGCGGAACAGGCCGGAGATGCGCAGGGTGACGTCCACCCGCGGCCGGCCGAGAAGGCTCAGAGGAACCACCTCCACGTCCACCAGCCGGCGGGTGGGCCCATCCCAGACGGGCCGCACCCCCATCAGGGCCAGGGCCTGGCCGATGTCCTCGCCGCCGTTGCGCATGGTGGCGGTGCCCCAGACCGAGAGGGCCAGGGTGCGCAGGTCGTCGCCCTCCTCCTGGAGATGGAGCTGCAACAGCAGCTCGGCGCTGCGCCGCCCCAGGTCCCAGGCGGCCTCCGTCGGCAGACCGCGCAGGTCGACGCTGTAGAAGTTGCGCCCCGTCGGCAGCAGGTCCGGCCGCCCGCGGGTGGGCGCCCCGGAGGGCCCGGCAGCGATGCGGCCGCCGGCCAGGCCGGTGAGCAGGGCCTGGCGCTCCGCCTCGCCGCAGGCCAGCAGGGGCGGCAGCAGGGCCAGGCGCAGGTGGTCCAGCGCCCGTTCGGTGGCCGACCCCGGCGCCACGGGCGAGCCGGCGGTTCCGTCCAGCTCCTCCTCCACCAGGTCCAGGGCGCGGGCCTCCAGCAGGGCCGCCCCATCGCCGATGTGGCGCAGCAGGGGGCCGCTCTCCCCGAGGGCGGCGAGGCGGACGCGGTCGGCGGCGGAGAGGGGGGCCTCCTCCGGATCGGACCAGGGGTCCAGGTCCAGTCCCAGATCGAGGGCGAGGGCCTGGGTGAGCCCAGGCACCCCCGCCTGGGGCGGCCGGGCGAGGCACAGCAGCAGCTCCGCCAGCTTCGCCGGCGCCGGCAGGGTGCCGAAGGTGTGCAGCCCCAGGCGGATCTGGGCCTCCTTGAGCTCGCACAGGTAGCCGTCGGCCGCCTCCAGCTGCCCATCCAGATCCGGCTGGGCCGTGGCGGGCAGCTGCAGCTCCTCCAGCCGCTGGCCGAGGCGCTCCCGCAGCAGCGGGGCCCGGGCGCTGCCCAGCTGCCGCGCCTCCCAGTACTCATCCAGCAGGGCCTCAAGGCCCTGCAGATCGCCGTGCAGCCCGGCACGGCCCAGGGGCGGGGTGAGGTGGTCAAGGATCACGGCCTGGGCACGGCGCTTGGCCTGGCTGCCCTCGCCGGGGTCGTTGACGATGAACGGGTAGAGGTGCGGCAGGGGGCCGAGCGCCCACTCGGGGAAGCAGTCCTGCGACAGACCCAGCCCCTTGCCGGGCAGCCATTCCAGGTTGCCGTGCTTGCCCACGTGCGCCACCACCTGGGCGCCGAAGCTGCGCCGCAGCCAGAGGTACTGGGCCAGGTAAGCGTGGGTGGGGGGCAGATCGGGGCTGTGGTAGCTGAGGCTGGGATCCCGGTCGTAGCCGCGCTCGGGCTGGATCAGCACCACCACCCGGCCGAAGCGCAGTCCCCGCACCGGGAACGCCGGGCCTTTGTCCCCGTCCGCCAGCACCGCCGTCTCCAGTCCCGCGTCGGCGTCGGGCGGCCCCCAGACCGCCTCCAGTCGCTGGCGGCCCTGGAGCGGCAGGGTGGCGTACCAGGCCTGGTAGGTGTCCAGGGGGAGGTGGTCCAGGGGCGGCCGATGGTCGCTTTCCGGGTCGTTGCTGCGGCCCTCCAGCAGCCGGTGGATGAGGGCATCGCCGTCCGCGGGCCGATCGCCCCCCTCGCCCAGGTCGTAGCCGGCCTCCGCCAGCCAGCCGAGCATCAGGGCGGTACTGGCCGGGGTGTCGAGACCGACGCCATTGGCCAGGCGGCTGTTGCGGTTGGGGTAGTTGGCCAGCACCAGGGCCACCCGGCGCCCGGCGGCCGGCGTGCGGCGCAGGTCGATCCAGGCGCCGGTGAGGCAGGCGATCCAGTCGAGGCGCTCCCGGTCGGGTACATAGCGGTGCAGGGCCGTGGCCAGGCTGTCACTGGTGGCGCTCCATTCCTTGAAGGCCCCCACCCGGGTGGTGAGGCGCCCGTCCAGCTCCGGCAGGGCCACCTGCAGGCTGAGATCCAGGGGCCCCAGGCCGATGCTGCTGCTGCTCCAGGCCCCGCGGCTGCGGCCACTGCAGAGCACCTGCAGCACCGGCACCCCCAGCCGTTCCCACAGGGGCGCCCCCAGCCCCGCCTCCTCGAACGACACAGACGCGAAGCCCGTGCCACAGAGCACCGCCTCCGCCCCTTCCCTGGCCAGCAGATCGGCCACCCCCCGCTGCACCGCCCCATCCCGCAGGCTGCTCACCCACAGAGCCCGCGGCGCCAGCCCCCGGCCACGCAGGGCCTCCAGCAGCGCCTCCATCAGGGCCAGATCCCCCGCCTGCCAGAGGGCCCGGTAGAGGATCACCCCCACCCGGGAGCCAGGCTCGTCGCGCCAGTCATGGGGCAGGGGATCGGCGGCCGGTGCGGGCCAAGGCGGCTCGGGACGCTCCCCGGCCAGCAGGCCGGCCAGGGTCTGCAGCAGCAGGCGCAGGTTGGCCGCCCCCCCCTCCCGCAGGCAGGCCGCGCAGGCCGATGCCAGGGGCCCATCGAGGTTGCCGAGGCAGGCCAGGGCCTGCTCCTCCTCGGCGGTGCCGGCCAGCACCAGCAGCTGGCGGCCTTCCGTGGCGGCGGCCCACTGCCGCAGACACTCCAGCCCGTAGCTCCAGTGGCCGCGTCCCCCCAGCAGCCGCACCACCACGAGCCGGGTGCTGGCGAGGCTGGTGGCCACGTAGTGGTCGATCACCGCCGGGTGCTGCAGGGCCGAGAGGTTGAGGGCCCGCAGCGGGGCCGGCAGCAGCTCCGGCTCGGCCTCGAGCAGCTGGGCCACCGCCAGCAGATCCGTGTCGGCGCTGCTGAGCAGCACCACCGGCGCCGGTGGCTGCTCCACGAAGAGGCCGCCGTCGTCCTCCGTCCTGTCTCCGGCGATGGACGCGAGTCGATGCATCACCCCATCCTGCCGAACGCGATGAGAAGATCGCATCGTCGCCACCGCCTTCCATGCACCAGTTCCTGCCCTATGCCTGGTTCGGCGGACAATGCGTCCCCTTTGCCGAGGCCACCCTCTCGGTGGCCACCCATGCGCTGCATTACGGCACGGGTGCCTTCGGCGGCATGCGCGCCCTCCCCAACCCCGCCGACACCAGCGAGATCCTTCTGTTCCGCGCCGATCGCCATGCCCGCCGGCTGAGCCAGAGCGCCCGGCTGCTGCTGACGGAACTGCCGGAGGAGACGATCCACAACGCCATCCATGCCTTTCTGCAGGCCAACCGGCCCACCTGCCCGATCTACCTGCGGCCCTTCGTCTACACCAGCGACCTCGGCATCGCCCCGCGGCTGCACAACATCCAGACGGACTTCCTCATCTACGGCATCGAGATGGGCGACTATCTCTCGCCGGAGGGTGTCAGTTGCCGGATCAGCAGCTGGTGCCGCCAGGAGGACCGCTCCCTGCCCCTGCGGGGCAAGATCAGCGGCGCCTACATCACCAGTTCCCTGGCCAAGACGGAAGCCGTCAAGAGCGGCTTCGATGAGGCCCTGCTGCTCAACAGCCGCGGCAAGGTGAGCGAGGCCAGCGGCATGAACCTGTTCATCGTCCGGGACGGTGTGCTGATCACCCCCGGCGTCGATCAGGACATTCTCGAGGGCATCACCCGGGCCAGCATCATGGAGCTGGCCCGCTCGATGGACATCCCCGTGCTCGAGCGGGCCGTCGACAAGACCGAGCTGATGATCGCCGACGAGGTGTTCCTCAGCGGCACCGCGGCCCGGGTCACCCCGGTGCGGCGCATCGAGTCCACCGACCTCTCCAGCCACCGCCCCGTGATGGAGCGTCTGCGCGACCGCCTCACGGCGATCACGGAGGGCCGCGATCCCTCCTATGACCACTGGGTCACCCGCATCCGCATCGACGCCTGATGGTCGTCACCGCCGCCATCCACCACCCCACCGACCGCATCGGCTTCCTCGACTGGCTGCACGGTCCGACCCGGCCGGTGCTCGTCTTCGACGGCGCCACGGGCACCTCCCTGCAGGAGATGAACCTGACGGCGGAGGATTTCGGTGGTGCTGCCCTCGAGGGCTGCAACGAGAATCTCGTCTTCACCCGGCCCGATGCGGTCCAGGCGGTGCATCGCCAGTTCCTTGAGGTGGGCTGCGACGTGATCGAGACGGACACCTTCGGGGCCGCCTCGATCGTGCTGGCCGAGTACGGACTCGAGGACCAGGCCTTCGCCATCAACCGCCGGGCCGCCGAGCTGGCCCGGGAGATGGCCGCCGCCTACAGCACCCCCGTCAAGCCCCGGTTCGTGGCCGGCTCGATGGGTCCCACCACCAAGCTGCCCACCCTCGGCCACATCGACTTCGACACGATGAAGGCCTCGTTCCGGGAGCAGGCCGCGGGCCTTATCGCCGGGGACGTCGACCTGTTCATCGTCGAGACCTGCCAGGACGTGCTGCAGATCAAGGCGGCCCTGCAGGGGATCGAGGAGGCCTGCACCGCCGCCGGGGAGCGGCGGCCCCTGATGGTCTCGGTGACGATGGAAACCACCGGCACCATGCTGGTCGGCTCCGACATCGCCGCTGTGGTGGCGATCCTGGAGCCCTTCCCGATCGATGTGCTGGGCCTCAACTGCGCCACGGGCCCGGAGCAGATGAAGGAGCACATCCGCTACCTGAGTCAGCACAGTCCCTTCGTGGTGAGCTGCATCCCCAACGCCGGTCTGCCGGAGAACATCGGCGGCGTGGCCCACTACCGGCTCACCCCCACCGAGATGCGGATGCAGCTGATGCACTTCGTCGAGGATCTGGGCGTCCAGGTGATCGGCGGCTGCTGCGGCACCACCCCCGCCCACATCGGCGCCCTGGCCGATCTTGCCGCCGACCTGAAGCCCGCCCCCCGGGAGGTGCGCCTGCCCCGCCAGCGCCTGGAAAGGCCGCCCCTCCACTACGAGCCGGCTGTGGCGTCGATCTATGGCGTCACCCCCTACTTCCAGGACAACTCCTTCCTGATCATCGGCGAGCGGCTCAATGCCAGCGGCTCCAAGAAGGTGCGCGAACTGCTCAACGCCGAGGACTGGGATGGCCTGGTGGCGGTGGCCCGGGGCCAGGTGAAGGAGAACGCCCACGTGCTCGATGTGAACGTCGACTACGTCGGGCGCGATGGGGTGAAGGACATGCACGATCTGGTGAGCCGGTTGGTCACCAACGTGAATCTGCCGCTGATGCTCGATTCCACCGAGTGGCAGAAGATGGAGGCGGGCCTCAAGGTGGCCGGAGGCAAGTGCATCCTCAACTCCACCAACTACGAGGACGGCGACGAGCGCTTCTTCAAGGTGCTCGAACTGGCCCGTGACTACGGCGCCGGCGTGGTGGTGGGCACGATCGACGAGGAGGGCATGGCCCGCACCGCCGAGCGCAAGTTCGCCATCGCCCAACGGGCCTACCGGGATGCGCTGGAATTCGGCCTGCCGGCCCACGAGATCTTCTATGACCCCCTCGCCCTGCCCATCTCCACGGGCATCGAGGAGGACCGAGCCAACGCGGCCGCCACGATCGAGGCGATCCGCCGGATCCGCCAGGATCTTCCCGGTGTGCATGTTGTGCTGGGGGTCAGCAACGTCAGCTTCGGGCTGTCTCCGGCCGCCCGCATCGTGCTCAATTCGGTGTTCCTGCACGACTGCTGCGCCGCGGGGATGGATGCGGCGATCGTCAGCCCGGCGAAGATCCTTCCCCTGGCGAAGATCAGCGAGGAGCATCAGCTGATCTGCCGCGACCTGATCCACGACCGGCGGCGTTTCGAGGACGGCATCTGCGTCCATGACCCCCTCACCCTGCTGACCAGCGAGTTCGAGGGGGTGAGTGCCAAGGAGGCCCGGGCCTCAGGGCCGTCGCTGGCCGATCTGCCCCTGGAGGAGCGCCTCAAGCAGCACATCATCGATGGCGAAAGGATTGGCCTGGAAGCCGCCCTGCAGGAGGCCCTGGCCGAGCATCCACCGCTGAAGATCATCAACACCTTCCTGCTGGATGGCATGAAGGTGGTGGGTGAACTGTTCGGCTCCGGGCAGATGCAATTGCCTTTCGTGCTGCAGAGCGCTGAAACCATGAAGGCGGCCGTCGCCTTCCTCGAGCCGCACATGGAGCGCAAGGAAGGCGAATCCAGCAGCAAGGGCAAGTTTCTGATCGCCACCGTCAAGGGTGACGTTCACGATATCGGCAAGAACCTGGTGGACATCATCCTCACCAACAATGGCTATGAGGTGGTGAATCTGGGAATCAAGCAGAGCGTCGACGCGATCGTCGAGGCCCAGCGGCAACATGGGGCCGACTGCATCGCCATGAGCGGCCTGCTGGTGAAATCCACCGCCTTCATGAAGGACAACCTGGAAACCTTCAATGAGGTCGGTATCTCCGTTCCGGTCATCCTCGGCGGTGCGGCGCTGACACCGAGGTTCGTCAACGGTGACTGCCGAGCGGCCTACCGGGGCCAGGTGATCTACGGCCGTGACGCTTTCGCCGACCTGCGTTTCATGGATGCCCTGATGGAGGCCAAGACGGCCGGCCGCTGGGACGACCACCAGGGTTTCCTCGACGGCGCTCCCGAGGGCCTGGGGTTGGGCGAGACGGCGGCATCCGCGACGTCCGTCGAGTCGGGCGAGGTGCCCGCCGAGCCTGTGGCGGCCGAGACGGTGCTGCCTGAGCCGGCGGTGGCCGGCAACGACGACCGCTCCGCGGCGGTGCCCGCCGAACCGGCCATCGCGCCCCCCTTCTGGGGCACCCGGGTGCTCACCGAGTTGGAGATCGACCTCGACGAAGTCTTCGCCTACCTGGATCGCAACGCCCTCTTCGCCGGCCAGTGGCAGCTGCGCAAGACCCAGCAGCAGAGCCGGGAGGCCTACGAGGCCATGCTCGCCGAGAAGGCGGAGCCGGTGCTGCAGGAGTGGCTCGGCCGCTGCCGCCAGGAGGGTCTGCTCACCCCGCGGGTGGCCTACGGCTACTTCCCCTGCGGCCGTGCCGGGAACGCCCTGGTGGTGTTCGATCCCGGGGCGATGGCCGACGGTGCCCCAGCTGCCAGCGGTGGCGGCGAGCTGGGGCGCTTCGCCCTGCCCCGCCAGCGCAGCGGCAACCGTTACTGCATCGCCGACTTCTACCGCGATCTGGAGACGGGCCCGGACGGCGCCCTGCGGCCGACGGATGGGCTGCCGATGCAGGCGGTCACCATGGGCGAGCGGGCCACCAGCTTCGCCCAGGAGCTCTTCCGGGCCGATCGCTACAGCGACTACCTGTACTTCCATGGCCTGGCGGTCCAGATGGCCGAGGCCCTGGCCGAATGGACCCATGCCCGCATCCGCCGGGAGATGGGATTCGCCGCCGATGAGCCCACAGTCCTGCGGGACGTGCTGGCCCAGCGCTACCGGGGCAGCCGCTACTCCTTCGGCTATCCCGCCTGTCCGAACGTGGCCGACTCCCGCCAGCAGCTCGCCTGGCTGGGCACCGACCGCATCGGCCTGACGATGGACGAGAGCGACCAGCTGGAGCCGGAGCAGAGCACCACCGCCCTGGTGGCGATGCACAGCCAGGCCAGGTACTTCAGCGCCTGAGGCCGGCCCCCCGGCCATGGCAGGCTTTGCTCACCCTTCGCATCCCTGGCCATGGCCATCGCAGGACCCGGCGGCGTCGATGACGCCATTGCGGCGGGCGTGGATCTGGACGGCTCCCCGATCCCGGCCGCCATGCTCGCCCTCTACGGCGAGGTGATGGAACTGGAGAGCCGCCGGGCTCGCAGCGGGGTGAAGAAGTCGATGCGCAACCGGATCGTCCGCACCGGAGCCAAGCATCTCGATCGGCTCACCCTCGACCAGCGCCTGCGGGAAGCGGGCTGGGAGGGCCTCAAGGACAAGGAGATCGCCTTCTTCTACGGCTGAGGGCGGCCGAGGGCTGCAGCGGCCCAGGAGCTCAGCTGCAGAGCTCCTCCAGGCTGTCGATCACATCCTGCTGGAAGGCGTCGAGGGCGTCGGAGTCGCTCAGGTCGATCCCCTCACCGGCGGCGTTCTGGGTGAGCTCCTGGAAGTGGAAGGCACCCTCGCCATGGGCCAGAAACTCCATGGCGGAGGGCTCACCGCTTTCCTTGTAGGCGTCGCAGAGGGCCAGGAAGGCCGCATCCTCGGTGAAATCCCAGCTCATGAAGGGGGTCGTGCTGAAAGACCTTTAACCCCTCTCCCCCGGAATTCGTCAACCTCCTGGGGGCAATTTGTGCCAGTCCTCCGTCAGACTCTCCCCGTTCCTGCACCGCCCCGGCCTTGGTCGCCTCCCCCCTGCAGCCCCCTGCCGAAAGCCACAACGTGCTGGGAGAACCGTTGCAGGAGTGTGGATGTGCGCCGCTCACCGGATGGTTCAGGGACGGCTACTGCCATGCCGATCCCGGTGATTTCGGCCGGCACACGGTCTGCTGCGTGGTGAACGAGTCGTTTCTGAGCTACAGCCGCGCCCAGGGCAACGACCTGTCGACCCCGATGCCGGCCTACAACTTCCCCGGCCTCCGCGCCGGCGACCACTGGTGCGTCTGCGCCGCCCGCTGGCTGGAGGCCTACGAGGACGGCATGGCCCCGCCGGTGCGACTGGAGAGCTCCGCCCTCTCCACCCTCGAGGTGATCCCCCTGGAGGTCCTGCGCAGCCACGCCGCCTGAACGGCACCCTCCAGCCCGGAACTCACCAGGGCACCGGCCGGCCGTCCCAGGCGAGGAAGGAACCGCTGCTGGCGGCCGTCTGGCCCTCGAGCACATCGAGGAGGTGGGCGGCTGCCCGCTCCGGGCTGAACAGGGCCGTGGCCGGCACGGAGCGGCCGAAGGGGGCCGATAGCGGCGTGGCGGTGGTGCCGGGATGGAGCAGGGTCACGCAGGCCTGGGGCAGCCGGCGCTGCCACTCGATCGCCAGGGTGTGCAACAGCTGGTTCTGGGCCGCCTTGGCCGCCCGGTAGGCGTACCAGCCGCCGAGGCGGTTATCGCCGATGCTGCCCACCCGGGCCGACAGGCTGGCGAAATGCACCAGGCGGTCCCTGGGCAGGGCGGCTTCGATCGCCTGGGCCAGCAGCAGGGGGCCGAAGGCGTTGACGGCAAAGCTGCGCTCCAGGGCCAGGCGGTTCACCTGGGAGAGGCGCTTCTCCGGCTGCAGGGGGCCGTCGTGCAGCAGCCCGGCGGTGTTGATCACCACCCGAAGCGGCGCGAGCTCACCGGCGGCACGGGCGGCCAGCGCGGCCAGGCTGGGGTCATCGGCCAGATCGAGCCGGATCTCCGCCCCACGGCGGCCGGCGGTGCGGATCCGCAGCCCCGGAGCCCGCCGTGCCAGCTCGGCCGCCAGGGCCCGGCCGATGCCCCCCGGGCCCACGATCAGGGCCTGACCCTCCCAGTCCTGCCAATAGGGGTTGGTGGCGGTCGGCATGGCGGACACGGGGATGGCGCATGATGGCGGTTCCTTCCGGGGAACCGCCCCGCGCGTCGGTCCATGAGTCTGCGCATCACCGTGCTGGGTCGGGGTGCCTGGGGCGGCACGTTGCTGCGGCTCTGGGAGCGCCAGGGGCACCAACTGCGCAGCTGGTCCCGGCGGGATGGGGGAGACCCGGCATCCGTGCTGCAGGACAGCGATCTGGTGGTGGTGGCCGTGTCGATGGTGGGGGTCGGCCCCCTGGGACTGAGCCTGCAGGGGAGCTGGCCGGAGGGCCTGCCGCTGCTGAGCTGCAGCAAGGGGATCGATCTGGACAGCCTGTGCACCGCCAGCCAGCTCTGGCGGCACCACCTGCCGTCGGTGCCGCTGGCGGTGCTGAGCGGTCCGAATCTGGCCGAGGAGCTCGACCGGGGTCTGCCGGCGGCCAGTGTGCTCAGCAGCGATGACCCCGCTCTGGCCCGCCGGCTTCAGGAGCAGTTGCGAACCCCGCACCTGCGGCTCTACACCAATGCCGATCCCATCGGCACCGAGGCGGCCGGGGCCCTCAAGAACGTGATCGCCCTGGCCGCCGGCATCAGCGACGGATTGGGCCTGGGGGCGAATGCCAAGGCCTCGCTGCTCTGCCGGGGCCTGGCGGAGATCGCCGTCGTGCTCCAGGCCCTCGGCGGCCAGCCCACCACCCTCTACGGCCTGGCCGGCCTGGGGGACCTGCTGGCGACGGCCAACAGCAGCCTCAGCCGCAACTACCGCTTCGGCAGCCTCCTGGCCGAGGGTTGGGACGAGGCCACCGCCCTTGGACGCATCGGCGCCACCGTGGAGGGTCCCCGCACCGCTCGCGCCACCCTGGCCCTGGCCGAGCGGGAGGGCTGGAAGCTGCCCATCTGCGGACAGGTGGTGCGTCTGCTGGCGGGCGAGCTGGAGGCCCGGCAGGCGGTGCAGGAGCTGATGCAGCGCGACCTGCGGGCGGAAGCGGCCCCCTGAACCGACACGGCGCCGCCGCGGGGCAATGGGGCGACCGTCCTGCGCCAGGCGGCGACGGGGACGGATTCTCCGGCATGATCCACTCAACCTCTTGTGAATCCCTGCCGTGAGCCGGCACGTCACGGCCGCCATCGCCGCTCTCCGGGCCACGGGCCGGCGACTGCTCCAGGGTTGTCGCCGCCACCCGATCCTGCTCACCGCCCCGCTGGCCGTCGTGGCGGTGGGGGCCGGTTTCGCCGCCCAGGACCTGATCCCGGCCGGGCCCTCCCGTTCCGATCCCGACCTGCTCGAGGCCCTGATCGCCCAGCCTCGGGAGGTCTCCCGGCAGGCCACCGAAGGCAGCGAAGCCCCCGACAAGGATCTCCTGGCGGCAACCTCCCTGCAGGCCCAGCGCACCAGCCTCAGCCATCCCGACCCGGCCCTGGTGGAACCGGAGGCAGGAGCGGAGGTCCCGCTCGAGATCCGTGTGGCCCTGCTGGGCGCTGCGCCCTCCCCCCGGCTGGGCGCCAGCGGCTACTGGCGGCTGGTCGATCGGGGCGGTCGCCCGGTTCAGGAGGGCGGCCCGGGTGACTCCCCCGACCTGGCGGCGGCCATGGCCGGACGGGCCGAGGTCTGGATGGAGACGGGGGCCGAGAATGTCCTGGAGGTGGACGGACGGCCCTACGAAGGCCGGCTGAGGGTGCTGCGCGGCTCCCAGGGCCTCCAGCTCGTGAACCACCTCTCCCTGGAGCGATACATCAGTTCGGTGGTGGGGGCCGAAATGCCCAGCAGCTGGCACATGGAGGCCCTCAAGGCCCAGGCCGTGGCGGCCCGGTCCTATGCCATGGCCCACATGGCCCGCCCGGCCAGTGCCCACTGGCACCTGGGTGACACCACCCGCTGGCAGGCCTACCGGGGTCTGGGCAGCGTCAACCCCCGCACCCGCCAGGCCACCGCCAGCACCTCCGGGGTGATCCTCAGCTACCAGGGCGGCATCGTCGAAAGCCTCTACGCGGCCACCAACCGCATCACCCAGGAGGCCCATGGCCACCTGGGGGCCAGCATGAGCCAGCACGGTGCCCAGGATCTGGCCGAGCAGGGTCTGCGATACAACGAGATCCTCGGGCGCTACTACCGGGGCGCCTCCCTGGCCCGACTGCAGGCCGGTGCGAGCTGAGCGCCATTGGCAACGGGCCCGGGAGGTGGCGGAACTGGCCCGCCGCCAGGGCGCCCTGGTTCCCCTCGACACGCGCGTCCTGCCGGACCCCGGCATGGAGCCCTTCGTCCTCCGCGAGCTGCTCTCCTCCACGCCCAAGCACCTGCGCCAGGGGGGTCCCCGGCCCAATCCCTTTCTGCCCTGGGACAGGCCCCTGCAGGTAGACCTGCTCGAGCCGGCCCATGTGCTGCTGCTGAACAAGTACCCGGTGCAGGAGGCCCACCTCCTGGTGATCACCCGTGACTGGCGCCCCCAGGGCGGCTGGATCGAGGCCTGCGACTGGCAGGCGGTGGCGCAGGTGGGCCGGGACACCGGCGGCCTGTGGTTCTTCAACAGCGGCACCCGCTCCGGCGCCAGCCAGCCCCATCGCCATCTTCAGCTGCTGCCACGGCGCCACGGCGAGCCAAGCTGCCCCCTGGCGCCGCTGCTCTTGGAGCAATTGCAGACGGGGGAAGCCGCCTGGAGCTGGGCCTATCGCCTCAGCCGGCGCACCGATCCTGTGGGTGGCTCCGATCTGGAGGCTCTCTACCACGCCCACGCCCGGGACCTGGCGCTGGGCGATGCCGGCCGCGACGGCGAGCCTCTGCACCCCTACAACCTGCTGTTCGACGACGACTGGTTTCTGACCGTGCGGCGGGTGCGGGAGCACGGGGCCGGGTTCAGCGTCAACGCCCTGGGCTTCGCGGGTTACCTGCTGATCACCGAGGGGTCCGACAGGAACTGGCTGGAACAACACGGTCCCTGGGCCCTGCTGAAGGACGTGGCCGCCCCCCGCTCCTGAGCCCGACGGGAAACTTCCGTGTTTCCACGGTTGTGCGTTTCGGGGCTCCTGGCCCTCTCTGGAAAAAGAGCGCACCGCCAGCCGTCAACGGCGCCGCGACACGCCCTGCATCCCCACCCCGCCGACGCCCCAGGCCCCACGACCATGGCCCCCTCCCCTTCCCCCGCCACCAGCCGCCAGACCCTTCCATCCCAAGCCGTCCGCCGCAACCGGCGCGTGGAGCAGTACCGGGCCGTGGTCCGCCCCCTGGCGCTGCACTATTCCCGCTGCAGCCGTGAATCCTTCGAGGATCTGCTCCAGGTGGGCCTGATGGGGTTGATCCGGGCCGCCGAGCTCTACAGCGAGGATCGGCGGACCCCGTTCGAGGCCTTCGCCCGGCCCCACATCCGCGGAGCGATCCTCCATTACCTGCGGGATGCCGCCCCGCTGGTACGACTGCCGCGTCGCCAGGCGGAGCTGCAGGAACGGTTCAATCGACTGAGCCGTCACCCCGCGCTCCTGGCGGACCCCGGGCGGGCGATCCCCATGCTCAGCGAAAGCCTGGGGATCAGCCAGGCGGAATGGCGACGGCTGGAGCTGCAGCGACTGCTGACCAGGCCCGCCAACCTCGACGATCCGCTCCTGGTCGAAGCCGTGGCCGCCAGCACCGTCGGCGAGCCGTGCCGTCAGGATGAGTCGAGGCCGTCGGCGGCGATGATGCTGGCCCTCCTGGAGCCCCGTCTGCAGCTCGTGGTGCGCCAGGTGGTTCTGGCGGGATGGAGCTATCGGCGCCTCGGGCGCCAGATGGAGGTGAGCCCGATGACGGTGAAACGTCTGCTGCACAAGGGGCTGGAGCAGCTGCGACTGGAGCTGGAAGCCCGCGGACTCACCCCTGGTGATCAGCCTGGTCGCGGTGCATCTGCTGTTCCAGGGTGCTGATGGCGGCGTTCATCGCGGCCAGCTGGCGTTCGATGCCATCGCGCCAGAAGCTGAGCAGGCGTAGCTTGCGTTCCTGATACCGCCGCAGGGCGCTGGCTCCGGACTCCGACCCGGAGCAGTACCCGAAGGGAGGAATCATGACAAAATCTGCAGAGTGGGTCCGTTCTAGCGAGCCCGTCGTTCCATCCGGGGCTGCCCAGGTCCACGCACCCCCAACGGTTGGGACGGTCGCTTCCCGCCTTACCGTCCTCTGGCCACCCACACCACCAGCCTGTCGCAATTTGAGATCAGTCCCCTCCATTGGTCCCATCGGTGTCTGGCTGACGCTTGGTCTGGGCCTGGTGCTGGCGCAGCCCGCCCACGCCTATGTGGCCCTGATGGCGGGTCAGAAGGCCCGGCCGCTGAATGGCACCTTCAACAGCGTGCCGGTGCTCCACTCCAACCAGCCCGAGGAGGTGGAGGGGCCAGGGATCCTGATCAACACGGCCCCCGGCTATGCCTACGCCGCGGAGACGGGGCAGCCCCTGCGCAATGCCGAGTACACCTTTAATGGTGAGTTCGGGATGCACCTGCACCACAAGTACTTCCCCCCCAACCGCCGCTCCATCTCGCCTGGCGATCGACGGGCCGAGCTCACCCTGGCGGCGATCCTGATCAACCCGGGCGTGCGTCCGGTCCATATCCGCTTCGAAAGGGGGGCGGTGCGCAACAGCTTCGAGGCCCCGTATCTCGCCAACAACCTGATGGGGGTCAAACCGCTGGGGCCCCGGCCCTGGAACACCGGCCCCGGCGATGCCACGGCCGTTCAGATGCTTCGCGGCCGACTGGACAGCCGTCTGAGCGACGAGATCACGATTCCGGCCCGCAGCCGCATCGTGCTCTTCCAGACCCAGCTGCCGGCCCTGGGCATCGCCAATGCCCTGCTGCGCGGCCGCAGCGATGGCCCCTTCCAGATCGCGGTGGTGGCCGCCAAGGACCGGGACTCCGACAGCGAAGTGCTGGCGGTGCTGGATGAGGGCCGGCTGGCACCAGGCCGGGTCTACCTGAGTCGGATCAACGATATTCACAACCGGCGCATCTTCTCCCGGGTGGGCGGCGTCGCCCTCGGTGATGCCTACCAGGCCTCGATCAGCCACGACCTCGACATCAAGGGTCCACTGCACGTGCCCTTCACCAGCACCGACCGGCACAACTTCGGTACCCGGGACGTGCAGGTCAACGCCCTGGCCAGCCGCATGGTCGATTCCTCCCTCGACAACGTCGGCACCTACGGGGTGCGGTTCGACATCGACCTGAACCTCAAGGGCAGCGGCCCCTACGAACTGGTGATGAGCCACCCCACGCTGATCGGGGGCCAGCCGTTCACGGCTTTCCGCGGATCGATCCAGATCCAGACCCCCAGCGGACTGCGGGAGGTGCATGTGGGGCTGCGTTCAGGACAGAGCCTGTCCCTGGGACAGATCGACCTGGTTCCGGGGGTGGTGAACACCGTGAGGGTCAGCCTCGTCTATCCGGCCGATGCCACCCCTGGCCACCTGCTGAGCGTGGTCAGCGCCAGCCAGCTGGCCCTGGTCCAGGAGCGAGAACGACAGCTGGACCTGGCCCGGGCCGGCACCGTCCGTCCGGCCCAGCCACCCGTCGCCCCACCGGCACTGACCATCCTGCCGCCGGCCGCCACGATCACCCCGGTGCCGATCGGAGGGACCGGTCCCCTGTTACCGCCGTCCCAGATCCTTCGGCCGGCGCCGGCTCCCGGCTGGCTGGCGCCGCCTCCGCCGCTGCCCTCGTCCAACCGCGGCGTCCTGTCACCGTCCCCGATGATCACGCCGATGCGCAGCCGCTCCGGCTCCGCCGCCGGCACTGGCACGCTGGTGGATCGCTACCGCGAGGCCGTGGAGGCCCAGCAGCAGTTCCTCCTGGACCAGCGGGGACCCTGACCAACCGTCCGATGCCAGCGAACCCAGCACCGATGGAGGGCTGCCGTGGCTGAGAAGTCGAACGACTCCAGGCAGCGGATCAGCCTCGACCTCACCCGGGAGCTGGTGGCCCACCTGGATCACCTGCGGCGGGAGTGGGGCATCCGCAGCCGGGGCGATGTGCTCGAGCGGCTGCTCGACGACCTGTTCGGCTCCGGCGAGGACGGAGACCGCGAAGGGGACGACAGGGCGGATGGCGCCCTCGGGGGGAGCCATGGCCTGGTGCCCGAGCCCGGGGCGAGCCAGCGCCACAGCGAGGACGAGCGGGACCTGGAGGAACAGGGGGCCCTGGTGTTGGTGGGACGGGGGGCGATGGACACCCTGCAGGCGGAATTCGAGTGGGAGGCGCCGACGGACCATCCCCCCCGCCCCCAACCGGCCGGTGGGGGCATCGATCTGCCAGGTTTCGTGCGACGCCGTTCCGACGTCCTCAAGCGCAGCCTGCGGCCGCCGGCGCGGCACAGCGCCGGGCCCCTGCCCCTGACCCCCCTGCCGCCCCTGGGTTGGGACGTGGTGCAGCAGGCCATGGAGGAAGCCGGCAACCACTGGCGGGACCTCTACGGGTCGCCGGCCAACGAAGCGGTGCTGGAGGCGGCCATGCTCTGGCTGGCCCAGGACATCTGGCCCCAGTCCGACCAGAGCGATGGCCGGACGTTCACCTGGTCGGCGGCCTGCCAGGTGATGCAGCAGTTCGTTCCCGGCTGGAGCGATGGCCCGCCGACCTTCGAGCGGGTGATGGTGACCGCCGGTGTGCTGGAAGACCCCTTCAGTGGTTCGACCCTGAGCCTGCGGATCCCGACCCTGATCCGTCGCTTCGTGCATCGCTTCCGCCGCCGCCGGAGGGGCACGTCGTTCCAGACGCTGGAGCACACCATGACCCTGCATGGTGCCCTGAGGCTGCTGCAGCTTCCCACCGATCCCGGCCAGCGCCTGACCCTCGCCCAGATCCGGGAGGCCTACAGGGACATGGCCCAGAGTCACCACCCGGACGCCGGTGGATCGGTGGAGGCCATGCGGCGTCTCAACGAGGCCTATCAGCTGCTCAAGGAGCTCTATCGGCAGGGCGCTGCGAGTGACCGCTGACCTCGCCCCGATCGCGTCGGCCATGGGCGCTCAGCGTGGATTACCGGTCTCAGACTGGTCCAGCCCCGGGTCTCGCAGCAAGCCCCAGCCAGGACCCCTGGGACGATGGGATGATCGGCCAGCGCGGGCTGGTTCGCAGCAGTCGCCGCTGAGTCTGGTAGTAGGTCCAGTATCTAGACCAACATGCTCCAGTCCATACCGTGTTTTTTCGTCGATTTCGGCTGTCAACAACGTCCAGCCCCCTCCTTGCGGCTTTCGGCCGTCGGCGAGCGAATGGCTTCGAGACCGTTGACTGTCCAGCGTCCAGGGAGCAGGCCATCAGCATTGTCCAGACTCTGGACAGTGCCTGAGAAGTAGCGTCGGTACTCAGTTCCAGATCCTTGCGTATCTGTCTTTGACACAGATACGCAGGCTCAAGGGAAGCCGCGACGCGTACGGACACCGCAGAATCCGCTCCATGGGCCCCAGGAGGGGGAGCCTCTACGGCATCGGTCGTCCAACATGCCGCTCAGCCCGTTCCACAAGTGTGGCGGTTGTCCCGCATGGGAGTTGCGATAAGACCCGACGTGTGTCTCATCTGGTACGCCTGTGGAGCTGCATCTGGGCTTGCGCCCCCACGACGCGGCCGTCGCCTCTTCGACAAGGCCATCAACCTTCCGACCAGGCAAGCCGCGCGTCACCAGCGATACACCGAGTCCCACCCGATCGGTTCGGGTCCAGTCTCAGGACCCACGCCGGGTCTCGCCTGGGACAGCTGAGGCCGCTCGGTTGCTCCCCAGTCGATGCCCCGCCCACGCCCATCTGGCCAGCGGCACCGATGCGGGAGGCGTCCAACAAAAAGCCCCGTCAGGGGCGTGACGGGGCAGAAGCCTCGGAGCCAGCGACAGGCATACTCAACTGTCTCATGCTTGACCCACTCCCGGACCAGTCAGGAGACCAGCATGAGACACCCGGGCAGATCAGGTGGAGGTCTGCAGGCCCTGGATCAGGTAATCGAAGTAGGGACCGGCCAGGGCAGCCTCGTCGCCACCCAGCAGCACCAGGGCCGCCTCCTTGAGGGTGCGCATCGCTTCCACCATGCCGGGGAGGGGCACGCCCAGGCTGTTGTACATCTCGCGGGCACCCACCACCCCGATCTGCTGGATCAGCTCGGTGCTGCCGGCCAGGATTCCGTAGGTGACCAGCCGCAGGTACCAGCTGTAGTCCCGCAGGCACTGGGCCCGCTGCTTCTGGCCGAAGGCGTTGCCGCCGGGAGCCACGTAGTCCGGCTTGCGCAGGAACAGCTGCTTGGAGGCCTCGGCGACGATCTTCTTCTCGTTGTCGGTCAGCACCCTGACGACACTCAGGCGGCGGGCCCCGCCACTGAGGAACTCCACCATCGTGCGCAGCTCGCCGCCGGTGGGATAGCGGAGCTGATCATCGGCCTGGAGGATCAGATCGCGAACGACGCTCATAGCAGCGACCACAGTCCGGCGAATCCTATCGAGCCCGACGCCTTCACCAGGGCTCCTGGCGCAAGGTGTAACGCCCCTTTGCACGACCCCCGATAGGGTCGCAGCAGTGCTGCGGACGACAGATGGCCTCGGTGGGCGACAGGCTCGAGCTGGAGATCACCGACCTGGGCCATGACGGGCAGGGGGTGGGGCGCCACGACGGGCAGGTGGTGTTCGTCAGCGGCGCCCTGCCCGGGGACACCGTGCAGCTGCGCCTGCAGGCGGTGGCGCGGCGCCATCTGGTGGGTCAGCTGCTGCGGGTGCTGACGCCCTCCCCCGACCGCCGCCGGCCCCCGTGCATCCTTGCTGACAACTGCGGTGGTTGCAGCCTCCAGCCCCTGGCGGACGGGGCCCAGGCGTCCTGGAAGCAGCGCAACCTGGAGCAGACCCTGCAGCGCATCGGCGGCCTGAACGCCCCGGTGCGGCCGCTGCTGGTGGCCGATCCGACCCTGGGCTACCGCAACCGCGCCCTGATTCCGCTGGAGCGCCGGGCCGATGGCCGCCTGCGGGCCGGCTACTACCGCCGGGGCTCGCACCAGATCGTCAACATGGCCCGCTGCCCGGTCCTCGATCCACGCATCGACGCCCTGATCGCCCCCCTGAAAGCCGACATCGAAGCCAGTGACTGGCCGATCGACCGCCACGGCAACGACCCCCAGGCCGTGGAGGGACCTGGTCTGCGCCACCTGGGCCTGCGGGTGGGGGCGGCCACCGGAGAACTGCTCATCACCCTGACCAGCAGCCATGACGACCTGCCCGGCCTCGAGGCCCTGGCCGACGCCTGGTGCGAACGCTGGCCCGAGCTGGTGGGTGTCTGCCTCAACCTCCAGCCCAAGCCCACCAATCGCCTGATGGGCGACGAGACCCGGGTGATCCGCGGCCGGGAGTGGATCCATGAGAGCTTCGCCGGCCTGCGCTTCCGCATCGCCGCCGACACGTTCTTCCAGGTCAACACCCATCAGGCCGAACGACTGGTGCCCCATCTCAGAGAGGCCCTCGGCCCGGCTCCCGCCGGCGGTTCCCTGCTCGATGCCTACTGCGGCATCGGCACCTACAGCCTGCCCCTGGCCGCCGCCGGCTGGCAGGTGAGCGGCCTGGAACTGCACCCCGGCGCCGTGGCCATGGCCCGGCTGAATACATCAGCCAACGGGCTGGAGGGTCGGGCGAGCTTCGAGCAGGCTGACGTGCCCCTGGTGCTTGAGGAGCGCCTCCAGGGCCAGCAGGCCCTGGTGCTGGATCCGCCCCGCAAGGGGCTGAACCCGATCGCCATCGCCGCGATCCTGGCGGCGCAACCGGAGCGCATCGCCTATGTGAGCTGCGACCCGGCGGCCCTGGCCCGCGACCTGGCCCAGCTGTGCGGCTCAGGGGTCTACCGGCTGAACTGGGTGCAGCCCGTGGACTTCTTCCCCAACACCAGCCACGTGGAGGCCCTGGCGGCCCTGGAGCGCCTCTAGCGGCGCTGTTCGGCGCCGAAGCGGTGCTCCAGGGCTTCGCGCACCCGCCCATGGGCCGCCTCCACCTCCTCGTCGGTGAGGGTGCGGGCGCTGTCGCGGTAACGCAGGCGGAAGGCCTGGCTGCAGCGGCCGGCTTCCACCTGGGCGCCCTCGTAGCGGTCGATCAGCTCGGCCTGCTCCAGCAGCGGCTTGCCCGCCTTGCGGATCGCCGCCAGCAGGTCCGCCGCCGTGGTCTCGGCGGGAACCACCAGGGCCAGATCGCGCTCCGAGGCGGGGACGGTCGGATAGGGGCGGAAGCTGGGCTGCCAGCGGTTGCGCCGGGTGCCGGCACTGAGCAGGGGCTCCAGCTCCAGCTGGAACACATAGGTGGCGGCGGGAAGGTCGAGGGCGTCGGCTTCGGCCGGGTGGAGCTGGCCGAACCAGCCGGCGGACTTGCCCTCCACCAGCAGCTGGGCGGCGCGGCCGGGGTGCAACAGCGGGGCGTCGACCAGGGGGCGGTCCTCCAGGGGCAGGCGCAGGGGCTCAAGACCGGCCTGGAGCACGCCGCGGGCCTGGAAGTAGTCCGGGGGGGCGGGCTTGCCGGAGCTGCGCCAGCGTTCGGCGCGCCGCTCCCCGGCGATCACCCCCACCAGCAGGGTGCGTTCCCCATGGCGCTCCTCACCGCTGGCCGCGCCACCGGGGAACACCCGGCCGATCTCGAAACCCCAGAAGCCACCCAGGGAGGCCTGCAGGTTGCGGCGGGCGGCCTGGAGCAGCTCCTGGTGCAGGTTGTCGCGCAGGTGGCCGTAGTCGGCCAGGAGCGGATTGGCCAGGGGAACCCGGCCCGGCGCCGCCGCCACCAGCGACAGGGAGACGATCTCCTGCAGGCCGGCGGCGCAGAGGGAGCGGCGCAGGCGTCGTTCCAGCTGCTGGGCTGGCTCGAGGCCCCCGGGAATCAGGGGATCGGGAAGGTGGGCGGCGAAGTGGTCGTAGCCCACCAGCCGGGCCACCTCCTCGATCAGGTCGACTTCACGCTTGAGGTCCATGGCGCGCTCGGGCGGCACCCGCACCTGCCAGCCCTCCTCGTCCTCCTCGAGCACGCAGCCGAGGGCCTCGAGGGTGGCGGTGATGCGTTCGTCGTCCAGGTCCTGGGCCTCGCCATCCACCAGCACCGGACCCAGCAGGTTGTGGAGGGCGTCGCGGCGCAGGTCCAGGGGCGGCTGGGGGGACGCCTCGCGCTGATGCAGCCAGCGGCACTCCACCCGGGCTCCGGCCAGCTCCTGCAGCAGGGCCACGGCCCGGTCGGCGGCGGCCAGGGTGATCTCCCGCGGCACCCCCTTCTCAAAGCGGCTGCAGGCCTCGGTGCGCAGCCCGACGCTGCGGGCGGATCGCCGCACCGCCTGGGGGGCGAACACGGCCGCCTCGAGCCAGATGGCGGTGGTGGCTTCGGTGACGGCCTCATCGAGGCCCCCCATCACCCCGGCCAGGGCGATGGGGTGGTCGCCGCAGGTGACCACCAGGGCCTCCTCGTTCAAGGTGCGCTCCTGGCCGTCGAGGGCGACGAACGCTTCACCGCTGCGGCCCTGGCGCAGGCCGATGCTGGCCGGCTCGGGGGTGCCGCCCGTGAGTGCCCCCAGGCGGTCCCGATCGAAGGCGTGCAGGGGCTGGCCCGTTTCCAGCATCACCAGGTTGGTGATGTCCACCACGTTGTTGATGGGGCGCACACCGGCCCGCTCCAGCCGCTGGCGCAGCCAGTCGGGGGAGGGCCCCACCTTCAGGCCGTTCAGGGCGGTGAGGCTGAACAGCCCCCCGGCCTCCATGGCCTCACGGTCGGCCGCTGCGGCGGCCAGGGGCTTGGCCGCCACGACAGGCGCCGCCGCGGGGAAGGTGGTGCTGCCGCCGCTGAGGGCCGCCACCTCGCGGGCGATGCCGCGCATCGACAGGCCATCGGGGCGGTTGGCGGTGATCGCCAGCTCCAGCACCTGGTCGTCGAGGCCCAGCAGGGGGCCCACGGGGGTCCCGAGGGGCGGCACGCTCTTCAGGAGCTGGTCGAGTTCGGCGATGCCGTCACTGCCGTCGTCGAGGCCCAGCTCCCGCAGGGAGCAGATCATGCCGCTGCTGGCCACCCCCCGCAGTTCGGCCGGCTTGATCGTCAGCCCCACCGCCGGCAGGGTGCTGCCCACCAGGGCCACGGGCACGTGCAGGCCCTGGCGCACATTCGGGGCGCCGCAGACGATCTGAAGGGGCTCGCCAGCCCCCACGTCCACCCGGCAGACGCTGAGCTTGTCGGCATTGGGGTGGGGATCACGCTGCAGCACATGGCCCACCACCACCCCGGCCGCCCGGGCCGCCAGATCCTCGATGGCTTCCACCTCGAAACCGGCAATCGAGAGGCGCTCCGCCAGGTGCTCAGGCTCAAGACAGGCCGGTTCCACGCTGACCAGCTCCCGGAGCCATTGGAGCGAAACCAGCATCGGAGGGTTGCACAGCAGCCGCCCACATTAGGAAGCGATCAGGGCCCTCCCCATCGGGAGGTAAGGTGCAGGATCGTCTCTCTGCAACGCATCCGCGGCGCAACGTCCTTCCATGGCCAAGAACAAGGGCGTCCGGCTGGTGATCACCCTCGAGTGCACCGAATGCCGGTCCAACCCCGCCAAGCGGTCCCCTGGCGTGTCCCGTTACACGACCCAGAAGAACCGCCGCAACACCACCGAACGGATCGAACTCAAGAAGTTCTGCCCCCACTGCAACGCCTCCACCGTCCACAAGGAGATCAAGTGAGGCTGGATTCCCTGCGGAATCCCATCGCCTGATCATCCCGCGGCCCCTGCAGCGGCAGTTTCCTCCTTTCGTTCCATCACTCCGTTCCCATGTCCAGTTCCTTCTTCAAGAAGCGCCTCTCGCCGATCAAGCCCGGTGATCCGATCGACTACAAGGACGTCGATCTGCTCAAGAAGTTCATCACCGAGCGCGGCAAGATCCTGCCCCGTCGCCTCACCGGCCTGACGGCCAAGCAGCAGCGCGACCTCACCAATGCCGTCAAGCGGGCCCGGATCGTGGCCCTGCTGCCCTTCGTGAATCCCGAAGGCTGAGTTGCCCCCCGCCTCGCGTCGGTTCACGGCGGGTGACCTGGTCGGCCTCCACGACGACAGCCGCAGCCTGCTGGCGGTCGTGGTGGCCGAGAAAGGCACGCGCCTCGATCTCAAGGTGGGTTTCGAGGCCAAGGCCGTTCAGCGGGGGGTCCGCCAGCTCGATCTGCTGGCCGTTCTCCCTGGCGACCAACCCCCACCCTCCCGCCTGTCCCAGCCCCCCTGGGGGCTGAGTGCGGAGACGTTGCGGCAGGCCGCCCCCAGCCCCCGGGAGCTGGGGGCGGCCTGGTTGTTGCTGCTGGACGAACCCTCGTCCCTCGAGCTGGGGGACTTCGTCGACCTGATCGGCGACGGCGGCGACCCCGTCCAGCGGGCCGCCTGCTGGCTGTGGCTGCAGGGCCCCCAGACCCTGTTCCGCTGGCGCCAGCAGCAGGTGGAGGCTCGGCCGCTGGTGGATGTGCGCCGGTTGCGGCGGGACGCCCGCCGCCAGCAGCTGGCCGAGCAGCGCCGGCGCCAGTGGCAGGACGCCCTGCGCCAGCGCCGCCCGATCGATCCCCAGCAGCTCGATGCCGAGCAGCGCCAGCACCTGGCCCTGCTGCGGGAGTGGGCCAGCGGCGACACCAACCGTCCCCTGCCCGACGAGCTGCACCGGGCCCTGCAGGCGGCCCACTGCGCGATGGAGTCGGCGCCGATCCGGCACCTGCTGGTGGACCTGGGCCAGTGGGAGCGGCACCATCTGCCCTCGCTGGAGAACACCACCTGGCAGGCCGGATTCGCTCCGGCACTCGAGGCCGAGGCCGAACGGCTGGTGGCCCTGGCCGCCACGGAACTGCCCGGCGACGGGCGCCGTCGCGACCTCACCGGCCTGCACACCGTCACGATCGACGATGCGGACACCCGCGACATCGACGACGGCCTCTCCCTGGAGCAGGGGCCCGATGGGACACCGCGGCTGTGGATCCACATCGCCGACCCGGGGCGGCTGGTGGCGGCGGACAGCCCCCTCGACACGGAAGCCCGGCGCCGGGCCAGCAGCCTCTACCTGGCCCGGGGGCCCCTGCCGATGTTCCCCGAGGCGCTCAGCACCGGCCCGATGAGCCTGCGCATGGGCCAGCGCAGCGCGGCCCTGAGCCTGTGGGTGCAACTCGCCGACGATGGCGCGGTGGCGGGCTTTGGGCTGGAATCCAGCTGGGTGCGGCCCGCCTACCGGCTGAGCTATGCCGATGCCGATGATCTGATCGAGCTGGCCCCGCCCCAGGAGCGGTATCTCAGTGAGATCCACGCCCTGATGGAGCGGCGGCGCCGCTGGCGGCTGGCCCGGGGGGGTCTCGATCTGGACCAGCCCGAGGGCCGGATCCGCTGCGACGACCAGGGGCCCCAGCTGGAGATCACCGAAGCCTCGCCCTCGCGCACCCTGGTGGCCGAAGCGATGATCCTGGCCGGGGCCGTCATCGCTTCCCACGCCCAGGCGCAGGGCCTGGCCCTGCCCTACCGCAGCCAGCTGACGGCGGAGTTGCCGCCTGAGGCGGAACTGGCCAGCTTGCCGGCCGGGCCGGTGCGCCACGCGGCCATCAAGCGCTGCCTCAGCCGGGGCCATCTCGGCACCACGCCCGCCCCCCACTTCTCCCTGGGCCTGCCCTGCTACGTGCAGGCCACTTCACCGATCCGCCGTTACAACGATCTGCTCGTGCAGCGCCAGCTGCTGGCCCACCAGCAGGGGCAGCCGGTGCTGCAGGAGGCGGAGCTGGGGGCGCTGCTGAATGAGCTGGAGGGGGCGATCCGGCAGGGTCTGCAGATCGCCCGGGAGGACCAGCGCCACTGGCAGCAGGTGTGGTTCGAGGCCCAGGAGCAGCACCAGTGGCCGGGACTGTTCCTGCGTTGGCTGCGGCCCCAGGACCGGCTCGGCCTGGTGCACCTCCCCGATCTGGCCATGGACCTGGCCGCCGAGTGCCATGGCGACCCCGGTCCCGGCGACGCCCTGCTGGTGCGGCTGCAGCAGGTGGATTCCCTGCGGGACCTGCTGCGCTTCACGGCCGCGGGCTGAGCCTGGCAGCCTCAGGGGCTGAGGTTGTACTTGCCCATCGCCTGCTGCTTGCAGATGGTTTCGGCCTGGGCAATGGTGGCCCGGTCGTTCACCTGCTGGGCCACGCAGGTGCAGGTGTCCTTGGCCAGGCCCGCCGGCACCGTCTTGCCCGCCTTGGTGAAGTCGGCGTTCACCGCCAGGGTGCAGTAGTGGATGATCAATTGGTCGCGCATGTTGTTGAGGCCCTGGGCCCGGGCGGGCAGGCCGGCCAGTAGCAGCGCCGAACCCGCCAGGGAGAGCAGCACGGGCAGGGGCCGAAGGGTGGACCCGGGGTTGGCGGAAACCATGGGGAACTGGCGCTGATCCGCCCATCCTGACCGACCTCAGGCCGGCAGGCCCATGCGCTTCAGGCCCCGCCGCCGCCAGAACAGCAGCATCACCACCCCCACGCAGGCCAGGCCCACCGCTGCCGGGAACAGGGCCGTGGTGAGGGTCAGCCGCTCCAGGGACAGGAGAACCAGCAGATTGCGCAGCACGAACAGGCTGAAGAAGCCGATGCGTTCCTGGTCGGGGTGGCTCCAGGCCCGCCGCAGGGTGGGGCCGAAGCCCAGCAGATCCACCAGGGTGAGGACCACCACGGCCCAGAGGGGATCGGCGGTGAGGAACCAGAAGGGCAGGGCCGAGGCGGCGCCGGCCAGAAACAGCCAGTCGCCCGTCGTGATCGCCCGGTCGGCGCCCTGGATGAAGGCCAGCCAGGCGATGGAGAAGGTGATCAGGGCCGACACGCCGGTGGGCCAGGCGCCGACCCCGGCCCCGCCTGCCCTCTGGGCCAGGCACACCAGCAGGGTGGTGACGCCCCAGATCAGCCAGGAGAACACATGGGGCCGGGTGCGCCCCGAGCGGATCGAGACGATGTAGGGGAGGAAGGCCGCGAAGGTGAGGGCGATGGCCGCACTGCTGAGCAGCAGCTTCACGGCACGAGCCGCGACACCCGCAGCCAGGGGCCCCAGGGGTTGGCGCAGCCAATCAGGGCCACCGGGGTGGGGCGATCCAGGCCCAGCAGCCCGTGGTGCAGCTCCGGTTCCAGGGTGATCACCGGCCACGCCCCAGCCTCACCGTGAAGCCCATAGCCGCCCTGGCCATCGGGCACCAGCTCACCGCGCCAAAGGCGCTCACCGGGCTCGGGTGGCGGCGTCCAGCCCGCCGGTGCCGCCAGTTCCGCTACCTCCAGATGGCCGTGGCGATCCAGTCGCTCCGGCGCCTCGAGAGCCGCAAGCTGGCGCTCGCGCCACAGGGGGTGGTGCCATGGGGTGTCCCACAACGGCACCACGCCGGCCGGGGCCAGCGGATCGGCGATCAGGGCCTCCTGCAGCCGGCGCACCGGCAGGGCGGCCGGCTCCACGCCATCAAGCACGCACAGGGCCGCCGCCAGACCGGCGGCCTGGCCGATGTTCAGCACCAGGGGCTGCAGCCGGGTGGCCCCATTGGCCATGTGGCTGACGCCGAAACCTTTGTCGGCCGCGAGCAGGTTGGTGACCCCCTCACTCACCAGGGCGCCGTAGGGGATGGTGAACGGCGTGCCGCTCCAGCGGCCGCCCCAGCGGCAGCTCTTGGGGGCCAGGGGCCAGTCGCCGCCGGGGTAGTGGTGGTCGTTGGCGTAGTTGCCCACGGCGATGCTGTTCAAGGCTCCGTGGGCATCGCAGCTGGGTGGGGCGATGCAGGCGCCCTCCCCCTGGGGCAGCAGGTGCTGCTCCAGCACCAGCTCCCGGGCCACCAGCCGGCGCCCCTCACGCCAGTAGGGCATCAGGGCCAGGGATCCGGCGCCGCTGAGCCGCCCGGCGCTGGCCTCCTCGGGTGTGGGAAACACCGCCGCCGGACCCAGCCAGCCGCCGCTGGCCTGGCGCAGGGCGGCGGCGAAGGCTTCGCTGTGGTCGCGCATGGACGCCAGCAGCTCCCCTTCGGCCGCTTCGGCCGCGGCGGCACCGCCGGCGAGGCACTCCGGAAAAGCCCGCTCCAGGCCGTGGTGCCAGTCGTTGCCGTGCAGGGGCCAGTTCAGCATCACCAGGCCCCCGGGCAGGCGGCCATAGGTGAGGGTGCGCTCCAGGCCGAAGGCCTCGGTGGCCGCTGCGAACGGCTCCGGCAGGCGGGGAGGATTGCGGCGCCAGGCTTCGGCCTCGGGGGCCTGGGGGCCGCTCCGTTCATCCAGCTGACCCAGGCAGACCCAGGTGGGCGACTGGACCGGCTGCCGTTGGAAGAAGGGATCACTCCCGAGGCGCTCGGCCGTGGGGGCGCTGGGTTCCTGCCAGAGCTCTTTGGCTTCCCAGCCGAAGCGGAAGGGAGCGCCGGCCAGGGGATAGAGCTCGCCCCGGTCGCTGCCGTCGATCACCACCGTCGGCACAAGGCGCCGCTGGACGCCCCTGTGCTCCACGGTCACGGCGCCGATGCGGTCGCCGTCGCGCTCCACCGCCTCCAGCCCCACGCCGGACCACCACGCCAGCCGTTCCTCGGCCGCCACCCAGCGGCGCAGGATCCGCTCGGCGCTGGCGGGGCGGTAGCCGAAGCAGCTCACCCAGTTCTGATCCAGCCCCTCCGGCTCGATCCATTGCAGGGCCCGCAGCAGGGCCCCCCACAGGCCGCTCTGCCAAGGGCTCAGTTCATTGCCGTCCGGGGCGCACACCCCGGCGGCGCTCACCATGCCGCCAAGCCAGGGCCCGGGGGTGAGCAGCAGGGTGTCGGCGCCGGAGCGGGCGGCCTGCAGCGCGGCGGCCACACCACCGCTGCCGCCGCCCCACACGAGCACGTCCGCCCTGCGATCGAAGCCCGTGCGCATCGGGGAGAAGGGGCCGGAGTCAGGGGGCCAGCATCCCATCCCGGGGCCACGGCTAGGATCCGGGCCCCGGGCTGGGCCCACGGGCGTCACGGGGACCCTTCCTGCCGCCGGCGGACCCGGCCGACGTCGCCTGCCGATGACCTATACCCTCACCACCCCCCTCTATTACGTCAACGACCGGGCCCACCTGGGCAGCACCTACACCACCCTCGCCTGCGACAGCATCGCCCGCTTCCGGCGACTGCAGGGCGAGCGGGTCACCTTCATCACCGGCTGCGACGAGCACGGTCTGAAGATCCAGCGCTCGGCCGAAGCGGCCGGCCTCACCCCCCAGGCCCACTGCGACGCCATCAGCGGCGAGTACCGCGACCTCTGGCGCCGCTGGGGCATCAGCAACGACCGCTTCATCCGCACCACCGACCCCCGCCACCGGGCCATCGTGGAGCAGTTCTTCGCCCGGGTCGAGGCCAGCGGCGATGTGGTGGAGGGTCGCCAGCAGGGCTGGTACTGCGTCGCCTGTGAGGAGTTCAAGGAGGAGTCGCCGGCCGCCAGCGAGCCCCATTGCCCCATCCACCTGCGCCCCCTGGAGTGGCGCGACGAACTCAACCTCTTCTTCCGCCTCTCCCGCTACCAGCAACAGATCGAGAAGTTGGTGGCCAGCGATGGCTTCATCGCGCCACGCTCCCGCCGCCGGGAGGTGGAGAACTTCGTCGCCGGCGGCCTGCGGGACTTCTCCATCTCCCGCCTCGACCTGCCCTGGGGCATCCCGGTGCCCGGCTACGACGGCCACACCTTCTATGTGTGGTTCGACGCCCTGCTGGGCTACCTCTCGGCCCTGCTGGAGCCCGACGATCCCGCCGACCTGAGCCTGCTGGCCGCGCGGGGCTGGCCCGCCCAGCTGCACGTGATCGGCAAGGACATCCTGCGTTTCCATGCCGTCTACTGGCCGGCCATGCTGCTCTCGGCCGGGCTGCCCCTGCCGGAGAAGGTGTTCGGCCACGGCTTCCTCACCCGGGAGGGCCAGAAGATGGGCAAGTCCCTGGGCAACGTGCTCGATCCCGACGTCCTGCTCGAGCGCTGCGGCGCCGATGCGGTGCGCTGGTACCTGCTGCGGGACATCCCCTTCGGTGACGACGGCGATTTCCAGCAGCAGCGCTTCAGCGATCTGGTCAACAACGACCTGGCCAACACGATCGGCAACCTGCTCAACCGCACCTCCTCAATGGCGCGTCGCTGGTTCGACGGCGGCGTGCCGCCGGCCGGTGCCGCCGCCGCCCCGGACCATCCCCTGGCCCTGCGCTGCCTGGCCTGCGCCGGGACCGTCGACGGGGCCCTTGAAGCGCTGGATTTCCGCACGGCGGCCGCCGCGATCCTGGAGCTGGCCGAGGCCGCCAACGGCTTTCTCAATGATCGCGCCCCCTGGAAGGCGATCAAGGCCGAGGAGAACCGCGGCGGGGTGGCCGAGGATCTCTATGCCGTGCTGGAGACGAGCCGCTGGGTGGCGGTGTTGATGGCCCCCCTGCTGCCGGATCTCTCGGGGCGCATGCTCGACCAACTGGCCCAGCCGGCGCTGGTGGGCGACAGCGGCTGGACGGCGGCCCGACACTGGGGGAAGCTGGCCAGTGAACTGCCCCTGCCCGAACCGACGCCGGTGATGCACCGACTGGAACTGGATTCCCCCCTTTGACGCTTTCTCTCCCCGCGCGACCCTGGCGCCTGTTGGCCCTGCTGGTGCTGCTGCTCACGGGCTGCGGCCGCAGCGACGTCGCCCGCGAGACAGCTCCCACCCCCTTCGTGTTCCGTTCCCTGGATCTGCGCCAGCAGGACGTGTTCGGGCGACCCAACTGGGAACTCACCAGCCCCGAGGCCCGCTATGACCTGCGCCGCCGCGTTGCCCGGGCCCTCCAGCCCCGCGGCGTGATCTACAGCGACGGCAAGCCGTCCTATCGGGTGGAGGCCTCCACCGGGACCGTGATCAATGACGGGGCCGTGATCCTGCTGGAGGGTCGGATCCGGCTGCAGCGGCTGGGGAAGGAGCCTGTGATGATCCAGGGCTCCCGGGTGCGCTGGATTCCCTCCCGCAACCTGATGGAGATCGACCGCCATCCGGAGGGGTTTGACCCCCACACCCGACTCTCCGCCGAGCGGGCCACCTTCCGCCTCGACAAGGACACCCTGGAACTGCAGGGCAAGCCGCAGCTGCGGCGCTGGGCCCAGGCCTTCGATCCCTTCCGGGCCAACCCCACCGGCGCCCCCCAGATCGTGCTGACGGTGACCTCGGTGCTCTGGCAACCCGGCAGCGGCGCCCTCACCGCCCGCGGGCCGGTGCTGGGGGAACGGCGGCCGCCGGGCTCACCGGCCAGCGCCCCCCTTCAGACCCTCACCGCCACCTCCCTGGTCGGCAACACCCAGACGCAGCTGTTCAACCTCGGGCCGCCGGTCCTGTTCAGCGACCCGGCGGTGGCCGGTGGCGCCAGCGCCCGGGGCAAGGCCCTGCAGGTGGACGCCGGCCAGCATCTGGTGCGGATCCCTTCGGGCTGTTTCCTCCAGCAGGACGGTGCCAGCCTCGAGGCCCGCAGCTGCTCCTGGAACTGGCAGACCCAGGCGGTCACCGCCGACGGCTCGGTGCTGCTGCAGCGGCCGGCCAGCCGCCAGCTCACCCGCGGCAGCGTGCTGCGGGGCCAGCTGGGCAACAAGGGGGCCGTCGTGGTCACCAACCCCGGAGGCCGGGTGTTCAGCCAGTTCCAGGTGCCACCGTCGACGACAGCTCCTCGGCCGGTGGCACCGCGCCCGAAACCCGAGCCAATTCGCCTGTAAGCCTGCGGGCCCAGCCCTCGACCCACACCAGATCGCTGCGGCTGAAGCAGCGCGGCGACCAGCCGCCCAGCACCAGCACCCCCTCGGTGCCGAGGGGCTGGACCACCACCGCCGGCAGGCCCGTGGGCAGGCTGCTGAACTCGTCCCGGCCCGGGTAAAGCTTCAGGTCCACCAGGGAGATGGCCTTGCCGCTGGCCATGCTGCGGGCGCAGATCGCCCCGGGGAGGAAGTCGCCGCTGCCCAGCACGCCCCGCTCCAGCAGGGTGTGACCGCGCCAGTGCAGCAGCACCACCGCCGCCGGCGTCGCCGTCAACAGCATGGTGCTGCCCCAGCCCAGCTCCTCGGCCAGGGCCGGGTCCAGATCCGGCGCCAGACGCAGCCCCTCGGGACCCTCCAGCGGCACCCGTTCCGGTGCCACCGGCTCCACCCGCTGCCAGAGCAGGGCCACCAGCAGCAGCAGCACCGCCAGGATGCTGGCCAGCACCGAGGCCCGCTCCAGCGGCGGATCCAGGCTGGGGGCGGTCATCTGGTTGAGCACGACCAGGGCCAGGCCCGTGGCGCCGCAGGCCAGGACGACGCGGGCGGGGGCGGACATCGTCATCGTTGACAAGCGTTGTGGCGCGCGGCGGGGCGAGGCGGAGCGGGGCTGAAGCTGCCTTCAGGATGCCGGAACGGAGCCGCAACGGCAGACTGGTGGCGTCTTGCACGATGGCCTTGGCTTCAGTGACGCCTCCGGTGGCGCCAGCCCACCCCGGCCCCACCCGCCGGGCCGGGCTGCTCCGCTCCCTGCTCTCCCTGGTGCTGGCCTGCGGCCTGGTGCTGGCGGCGCCGGTCGCGGCCGCCCGGGCCCTCTCGGCCGCGGACCTTCCCGCCCGCCCTCCGGCCGAGCATGTGCTCGACGGCGCCGACGTGCTCAGCCGGGCGGGCAAGGCCGAGATCGAGCGCCAGCTGCAGGCCTTCGGCGCCGAACGGGTCGATGCCCGCCTGATCACCCTCACCCGGCTCGATTACGGCCTCGATCTCTCCACCCTGGCTGGGCAACTGGTGGAGCGCTGGTCGTCCGATCCCCGCGCCGGCGGCAGTTCCGACCCCCTGCTGCTGCTCCTGATCGACACCCAGACCCGCTCCACGGCGATCGTCGCCCAGGCACCCCTCGACCGCCAGCTCCCCGATGAGCTGCTGGAGAGCACCGCCGCCACGACGATGGCCCAGCCGCTGCGCAGCGGCGACCGCTACCGCCAGTCGGCCGTCGACGCCCTGGAGCGCCTTGGCGCCGTTCTGCAGGGCGGCGAGGACCCGGGTGAACCCGTCGTCGAGGAGGCCGCCGCCGTCGTCAGCAACATCCCCACCCGGGAGGAGACCTCCAGCAGCAACGCCTTCACCTGGGTGATCGTCCTGCTGGTGGTGGGCACCGTGGTGCCGATGCTCACCTGGTGGGTCTTCTCCCGCTGATACCCCCGCGACCCGCCTCCCCATGGGACTGACGAACTGGATCGGTACCTTCGGGCGGGCCCGATCCCTCGACCTGAGCTCCGATCTCGAGCGCGGCTATGAAGCCGCGCTGCTCATCCAGAGCATCGAGATGGAGCACTACAACGACCGTCCGGTGCGTCCGGAACTGGAGCTGAGCATCCCGCGGGCGATGCAGGCCCAGGTGCTGCGCCGCTTCCGGGCGGCCCTGCAGGTCTGCCGCCAGTCCAGGGATGTGCTGGCCCCCTACCGGCAGGAGCTCTCCGGCCAGGAACTGCGCCAGTACCAGCTGATCGACACGGTCACCTCCCGCTACGCGGTGGCCCGTGAGGAGCTGCCGGCCCTGAGCCGCACCCCCGAGATGCTGCCGCGCAGCCTGGTGAGCGTGGTCGACCAGGTGCGACGCCAGCTCGATCCGGAGGCGGAGGCAAGTGTGGTGGCGGGCTTCCGCCGCCGTCGCGATTCCACCCTGGTGTCGCTGCGCATCCTGCTGCTGCTGGTGCTGGTGCCGGTGCTGGTGCAGCAGGTGAGCCGCACCTACGTGGTCTCGCCCCTGGTGGATCGCTTCGCCCCCGACAACGCCTTCCTCACCTACCCGAAACCCCACCTGGAGGAGCGGGCCGTCGAGAAGCTGCGTGTGTACCAGGCGGAGATCGAATTCGACGCCCTGCTGGCGGGCAAGGCCCTGCCCAGCCGCGAGGAGCTCCAGTCGGAGCTGGCCAAGCGGGCCCAGGAGCTCAAGGAGGAGGCCGACCAGGAGAGCACCCACGCCATCAAGAACGTCCTGGCCGACGTCTGCGGCTTCATCGGCTTCGTGGTGGTGGCGTTCCTCGGCCGTCGGGACATCCAGGTGCTGCGGGGCTTCATCGACGAGATGGTCTATGGATTGAGCGACAGTGCCAAGGCCTTCGCCATCATCCTGTTCACGGACATCTTCGTGGGATTCCACAGTCCGGAGGGCTGGACTGTGCTGCTCGACGGTGTCGCCGACCATCTCGGATTGCCGGCCCGGGAGAATTTCGTGATGCTGTTCATCGCCACCTTCCCGGTGGTGCTGGCCACGATCTTCAAGTACTGGATCTTCCGTTACCTCAACCGCGTCTCGCCGTCCTCGGTGGCCACCCTGCGCAACATGAACGGTGGCGGCTGAGGTCGCGGCGGAGCCCCCGTCCGGGCGCCAGAACCATCCCCGCCTCACGCTCGTCAGCGGGCCCTCGCGGGGCGGCAAGAGCCGCTGGGCCGAGCATCTGGCCGGCGCCAGCGGCCTGGCGGTGATCTACCTGGCCACCGGGCCCTCCCTGCCGGACGACGACGCCTGGCAGGAGCGGCTGCGGCGCCACCGCCATCGGCGTCCCCCTGAATGGGGCTGCCGCGAGGTGGGCGGTGAGCTGGCCGCCGAACTGGACCGCCTGCAGGCCGGGCAGCTGGGACTGGTGGATTCGCTCGGGACCTGGGTGGCCGCCCACCTGGAGCTGGAGGCGCCGGCCTGGCGGCGCCGCTGCGACGAGCTCCTCAGCGCCATCGGCGTCTGCCCGGCCCCGCTGGTGGTGGTCTGCGAGGAGACCGGCTGGGGCGTGGTGCCGGCCACGGCGGCAGGATCCATCTTCCGCGATCGGCTCGGAGCCATGCAGGAGACCCTCCAGGTCCACAGCGAAGCGGCCTGGCTCGTCCTGCAGGGGCGGGCCATCGACCTGCTGGCCCTGAGCCAGCCCGTGCCCTCCGGCTTCTGAGGGCCGCCCCGGATGCCCCGCGTCGTTCTCTATCAGCCCCAGATTCCGCCCAACACGGGCAACGTGGCCCGCACCTGCGCCGCCACCGGCTGCGAGCTGCATCTGATCGAACCCCTCGGCTTCACGATCAGTGATCGCCATCTGCGCCGGGCGGGCCTGGACTACTGGCCCTGGGTGTCGCTGCACCGCCACGCCGACCTGGAGCACTTCCAGGCGGAGCGGCGGCGGCAGGGGGGGCGCCTGGTGGCCCTCAGCAGCCAGGCGGAGGCGTCCTACACCGATTTCCGCTTCCATCCCGACGACTGGTTGCTGTTCGGCCGGGAGACGGACGGATTACCGAACGCCCTGCAGGCGTCGGCCGAGGCCCGGCTCACCATCCCGATGGCCTGCCGCGCCAGGGAGGGCCAGGGGGGCGTCCGCAGCCTGAATCTCTCGGTGTCCGTTGGCATCGTGCTGTTCGAGGCCCTGCGCCAGATCGGGCCCGCCGCAGGCAGCGACACCTGAGACCCGCGCGGGACGGTGCCGATGTCCCGACCGAGTTGTGCCTGAGGAACCTTGCCGCCTGTGGTTCATAGCGCTACTCTCTGCCGGACCCGCAGATGTTGGCTTCTCTGCTGGGTTTTGTCCGCTGGATGTGAAATGCATGAAGCCTTTCCGCTTGATTCTTCCCTTTCTGCTCTCCACACCGGCCGTCGTGCCGCTCGTGGCCGTTCTCGCTGACGATTCCCCCAGCACGGTGTCCACCGAGACCCTGCTGGCCTCCCTGCCTTCCACCAACGACCGGGTCTGGATCAAGGTACGCCGTCCGGTGTCCATCGAGGAGCTCTCCACCGCCCTCGACCTCGATGAGAGCCGCCTGGCCCGCCTCAACGATGTCGATGAAGACCACCGCTTCGGCAACGGCGACTGGCTGGTCGTGCCCTCCCGCGGCAAGGAACGCCTCGGCCGCATCGCCTCCCTCGACGCCTCTGTCCAGCGCCAGAGCCCCCCTGTCTCCTCTCCTCCCCCGGTCGAAAACGATGGTGTCGTCCGCTTCGGCGACACGGTCCTGAAGCTGGCCCAGCGCTACGGCCTGAGCGTGGCCGAACTGATCCGCCTCAATCCGGGCCTGGAGACCGCTCGCCTGGTGGTGGGCAGCCAGGTGCGGCTGGCCCAGTCGGCTCCCGGCCGCTCCCGCATGCTCCTGGGCCTCAAGCCCTCCGTGAGCGGCGGCATCAGCTGGCCCGAGCTCCCCGAGTTCGGCGATCCCCAGCCCCCGTTCGACGGTGGCACCACGGCCCCCTCCACCAGCTGGATCTGGCCCACCCGCGGGATGTTCTCCTCCGGTTTCGGCTGGCGCTGGGGCCGGATGCACAAGGGCATCGATGTGGCCAACAACGTCGGCACGCCGATCATGGCGGCCAGGGAGGGCCAGGTCGTCTTCGCCGGCTGGCATGACGGTGGCTACGGCTTCCTGGTGGAGATCGCCCATCCCGACGGCAGCCGCAGCCTCTACGCCCACAACAGCCGCCTGCTGGTGGCCAGGGGCGAGACGGTGACCCAGGGTCAGGTGATCAGCCAGATGGGCAGCACCGGCCGCAGCACCGGTCCCCACCTGCACTTCGAGATCCATCCCCCCGGCCGCGGTGCGGTCAACCCCCTGCAGCTGCTCCCCCCCCGGGCCTGAGCCGGCGGGGGCCGTACCGGCCATCGTCTAAAGTCACTTCGATTGGCTCGGTAGCTCAGCTGGTTAGAGCGTGGGATTCATAACCCCAAGGTCGGGAGTTCAAGTCTCCCCCGAGCCACTTTTACTTGGGTCATTCGTCCCTGAATGCAGGTATCCAGGGTGGAACCATTCCACCCTGGACTCACTATCGTTGACGCCCTCTCGAAGCTGCTGATTCAGCGCATCTCGATGGCATTGAGCCGTTCACGGAAGCTGCGGGCATTGGCCGCCTCCTGGCTTTCCACACTCTCGACCTGGACCGGCAGCGGAGCGATCACGGGCAGGGCAGGTGCGGGGGTGACGACGACGGCCTGGGAGGTCTGGACCGAACGGCGGCTGCGGCCGTAACCGCCTGCCTGGGAACGGTTCTGGAGCGCACGGGTGAGGCTCTTGCTGCGGTTGGCAGCACCCACGGTTTCCCCATCCTTGGGGCGGATCAGGGGATTGCCCTTGAGTTCGGAACGCAGTTGATTGATGAGACGGAAATGGCCGGTGGTGTTGTATTTGCGCAGGACGGTCGGATCCCAACCCATGGCAGAAGCTCGCTACTTTGACAACCATCGTAGGGGCCTGGCTCCTTCAGGCCAGCATGGGTGTCATTCCCCCCTCGAGACGGAGCCCACCATGACCAGCAGCGGCAGGCTCGTGGGCCTCGAGGCCCCCGACTTTCGCGCCACCGCGGTGGTGGACCAGGAGTTCCGGGAGCTGTCCCTGCGCGACTATCGCGGCAGGGATGTGGTGCTGTTCTTCTATCCCCTCAATTTCACCTTCGTCTGTCCGACGGAGATCACGGCCTTCAGTGATCGCCACGGGGACTTCGCCCGCCTCGACGCCGCCATCCTGGCCGTGTCCGTCGACAGTCCCTACAGCCATCTGGCCTGGGTGCAGACCGAACGCAAGAGCGGTGGGCTCGGGGATGTGGCCTACCCCCTGGTGTCGGATCTCAACAAGGAGATCGCCCGGGCCTACCACGTGCTCGACGAGGAGGCCGGCACGGCCCTGCGGGGACTGTTCCTGATCGACCCTGACGGCGTCATCCGCCACAGCACCGTCAACGACGTGGCCGTCGGTCGCAGCGTGGACGAAACCCTGAGGGTGCTGCAGGCGTTCCAGCTCGTGCGCAACCAGCCGGGCCAGGTGTGTCCCGCCGACTGGACGCCCGGGGCCCGCACCCTGGCCCCCGATCCCCGCGGCAGCCGCGTGTTCTTCGCGGGGCTGGACTGAGGCCTCAGCCCAGCAGCGATTGCAGCAGGCGGCGACCGTCGAGGCCGCCAGTGACCGGATCGCAGGCCCGCTCCGGATGGGGCATCAGGCCGAGCACATTGCCTGCGGGGTTCGTCAGACCGGCCACATCACCCCGCGATCCGTTCGGATTGGCGACGTAGCGCAGCACGACACAGCCCTGATCCTCGAGGCGCTCCAGCTCCTGGGGCTCCACCTGATAGCGCCCTTCCCCGTGGGCGATCGGCAGGCTGATGCGCTCGCCGGCGCCGTAGGCGCCCAGCCAGCGGCAGGCACCGGGCTGCACCTCCAGGGGGCTGCTCTGGCAGAGGAAGTGCAGATCCCGGTTGCGGGTGAGGGCTCCGGGGAGCAGGCCCATCTCCGTGAGCACCTGGAAGCCGTTGCAGATGCCGAGCAGGGGCCCGCCGCGTTCCGCGAAGCTGCGCACCTCCTCCAGCACGGGGGCGAAGCGGGCGATGGCGCCGCAGCGCAGGTAGTCGCCGTAGCTGAAGCCGCCCGGCAGCACGACGGCCTCGAGGCCGGAAAGGTCGCGCTCCTCATGCCAGAGGAAGCGCACGGGGATGCCCAGGCAGCCCTCCAGGGCCCAGGCCACGTCCCGGTCGCAGTTGGAGCCGGGAAACACAACGATGCCGACGGTCATCGGTCTGCCCCCCTCAACCGGCTTCGGCCAGGTCCAGCGACCAATCCTCGATCACCGGATTGGCGAGCAGGCGGTCGCTGAGCAGTTCAAGCCGGGCCTGGGCGGTGGCCCGGTCCGGCGCCTCCAGATCCAGCTCGATCGCCTTGCCGATCCGCAGCCGCTTCACGCCTTCCACCCCCAGCCTGGCGGCGGCGGCCCGGGTGGCCTCCCCGGCGGGGTCCAGCACGGAGGGGCGCAGGGAAACCTGAACGCGGGCGTTGAAGAGCGGCACCGGAGGCACGGACGTTTGTTAAATCTTGGCAGCACGCCCCACCACCCCCCCGGCGCAGGACCAGCCTGGGGTTGATGCTCCGCACCGCTGGTCGTGGTGCCCTCCCTGCGACGGTTTCTGCTGGACCCGCTGGGGCCTGGATGGCTGGCCTGGCTGACGGGCCTGGCCCTGGCCTGCACGCCCCTGCAGGCCCACTCCCTGCCGGGGTTGGTGTCGCTGCAGTGCCGCGTAGCGGAGGGTCCTTGGCAGGAATGCCACATGCAGGTCGAGGAGCTCGGCATGCACTGGTTCCTGCTGGTGGGGGGGCAAAGAATCGAGTTCCGCCACGACGGCCAGGGCCGGGTGACGATGCTCAAACCCTCCGGCAGCTGGCAGCCGGTGAACAGCCGCTGGGTGGAGAACACCGATCTCTGCTGGGACGGGATCTGCGCCAGGGGTGACATCCCCCTCGACTGACGCAGGCGTGCGGCCCGGGCACCGGTCCTGGTCGTCAGCGATGTTCAGGGACGCTCAGAGGCGATCGAGGGCGTCGCGAAGGGGGCCGGCGGCGCCCGCAGTGGCCAGCACCACCAGCTCCAGGCCGTCGGGTCCTTCGCCCTCGCCGGGGACGGCGGCAGGGGCCATCCCCTCCCGCTCCTCGTACCAGCAGTCGAGCCGACGGCCGACCCCCTGGATCTGCAGCGGCAACCGTTTGCCGTCCTGGCGCAGCCGCCCCTTCAGCCGCACGACGGGATGGTCGATCAGAAGCTGCTGCAGCTGGGCCTCCAGGGCGGCCCGCCCCCACTGGCCTGAGCGGCGCACGACGATCGAGTCCATCGCCACGTGGGCATGGTCGTGGTGGTCGTGATCGTGATGGTGATCGTCGTGGTGATCGTGGTCGTCATGGTCATGGTCGTGATCACGGCCCGGACCATCCAGCACCAGGGAGGGATCGAGTCGGCCCCGGGCCATGGGCAGCACCACCGTGCCGGGGCGCAGGTCGGCGCGCAGCGCCTCGGTCACCCGAGCGAGGGCCTCGGGCTCCAGGCGGTCGGCCCGGCTCACCAGCACCAGATCAGCCGCACCGAGCTGGTCGGCGAACAGGTCCTCGATGGCGCTGATGTGGTCGAGGCTGGGGTCGGCCCGGCGCTGGGCCTCCACCGCCTCGGCATCCCCCACCACGTGGCCGGCGGCTATCGCCTCGCCATCCACCACCGTGACCACCCCATGCACCCGGGTGCGGTTGCGGATCTCAGGCCAGCCGAAGGCGGCCACCAGGGGCTCGGGCAGGGCCAGGCCGCTGGTTTCCACCACGATGCCGTCGAGTCGGTCGGCCCGCTCCAGCAGCCGCTGCATGGTGGGCAGGAACTCATCCTGCACGGTGCAGCAGAGGCAGCCGTTGGCCAGCTCCACCAGCCGGTCGCCCAGCTCGTCCTCGGGGCAGAAGCCGCAGGAGGCGATCAGATCGCCGTCGATGCCCACCTCGCCGAACTCGTTGACCAGGACGGCCAGCCGCAGTCCGCTTTCCAGGAGCAGGTGGCGCAACAGGGTGGTCTTGCCGGCCCCCAGAAAGCCGGTCACCACCGTGACCGGCAGCCGTCGGGTGCTGGTGGCGGTCATCGGGGAGCGGGCGGGGAGAACCGAAACCTAGGGGAGGCCCCACCGGCCGGGGTCAGCGGCAGCCGAGGCTCTCCCGCGTGTCGACGCCGGTGAGGGGGTGGCTGCCGGTGGCACGGGCGCAGAGGGCCTTCTGCTCCGGCAGGTCGAGCACCGCGTCGCTGAAGTCGGCCCCGTCGATGCGGGCCTCCCGGAAGCGGCTCTGCATCAGCATGGCGTTGCGGAACTGGGCACCGCGCAGGTCAGCCCCGTCGAAGCGGGTGGCGAAGGCCACCACGTCCTCCAGGTCGGCGCCGCGCAGGTCGGCCTGGCGGAGGTCGGTGGAGTTGAACACGGCCCCGCGCAGGTCGGCGTCCCGCAGATCGAAGCCCTCCATCGAGGCCTTGAGAAACTCCTGCTGCTGCAGGTTGCGGCCCCGCAGGTCGGGGTCGAGGTCCTGGAAGGAACGCTGGGCGCGCAGCTCCGGAGCGGTGATCGCCTGGGCCGGCGCCACCGGCAACACGGTCCAGACGAGCAGCAGGCCCAGCGCCGTCCCCAGCACCCCACCCAGGACGGACCGCAGCAGGCCGGCCATCGGGGGCCTGGACCTGCGGCGGATCAGGGGGAAGGTAAGGGAGCTGGGGACCATGCCACACCGGTACGCTGCCGGATCAAGCTAGGCAGACGCAGCGCGCCATGAGCATGTCCCTGCGGGTGGTGGTCCCCCCCCATCCCCTGATCGGCCACTGGCTCACCCTGCTGCGCGACGGGGCCACCCCGTCCCCCCTGTTCGCCACCGCCATGGCGGAGCTGGGCCGCTGGCTCACCTACGAGGCGCTGCGCGACTGGCTGCCCCACCGGCCGGTGTCGGTCACCACGCCCCTGGGCCACTGCGACGGCCAGGTGGTCGATCCGGAGGTGCCCCTGCTGGTGATCCCGGTGCTGCGGGGGGGCCTGGGGCTGTGGCAGGGGGCCCAGTCGGTGCTGCCGTCGGCCCAGCTGGCCCATGTGGGCATCGAGCCCTGCGGACCGGAGCACAAGCCCCACTGGTTCCTCGATGACCTGCCGGCCACCATCGATCCCCGCAGCGGCGTGCTGGTGTTCCTGCCCGTCCTCGCCAGCGGCTCGATCCTGCTGGCCCTGCTCGACCGTCTGGCGGGCCTGGGGGTGGAGGGCCAGCGGCTGCGGGTGATCACCACCCTGGCGGCGAGCCCCGGGCTGAAGGTCGTCGGCGAACACCACAGCCAGCTGACCATCTACTGCGCCGGCATCGACCCCGAGGTGGACAGCCGTCACCGCGTCGTTCCCGGTTTCGGCGAGGTAAGCGAGCGGCTGTATGGAATCGTCGCCGCCACTGCCTAGGCTGGGCCCCTCAGGTCCCGATGCCCCTTCCATTGCAGGTTCATGGCTGATTCCAGGCAGCAATCGTCCGCCAGCGGCAGTCTGGTCCTGCTGGCCGGGGCCGCCGGGGCGGTGATGGGGGCCGCCGGGCTGGCGGTCTGGCTGCTGCGCCGGGCCGACCGTCACCGGCTCGCCTCGCGACAGCTGCGGATGCTGCGCGTCTCCAGGCTCAGCGAAGCCTTCGAGGAGCCGCCGGTGAGCAGCGACCAGCTGCACGACCGCGTCCAGAAACTCAACCAGGCGATCGACGAGGTGCGGCGCCAGCTCGAGCAGCTGCAGCCCCAGGCCTGAGGGCGCAGGCCCCTCGGTAAGTTGCTGCAGACCCGTTCCTCCCCGGCCATGCTGCGCTCCGACGCCATCACCAAGGGCCTCCAACGCTCCCCCAATCGGGCCATGCTGCGGGCCGTCGGTTTCGGCGACGGGGATTTCGGCAAGCCGATCATCGGCATCGCCAACGGCTACAGCACGATCACGCCCTGCAACATCGGCCTCAACGACCTGGCCCGTCGCGCCGAGCAGGCGGCCCATGGGGCCGGAGCCATGCCGCAGATGTTCGGCACCATCACCGTCAGCGACGGCATCTCGATGGGGACCGAGGGGATGAAGTACTCGCTCGTGTCCCGCGAAGTGATCGCCGATTCGATCGAAACCGCCTGCAACGCCCAGAGCATGGATGGCCTGCTGGCCATCGGCGGCTGCGACAAGAACATGCCCGGCGCCATGCTCGCCATGGCCCGCATGAACATCCCGGCGATCTTCGTCTACGGCGGCACGATCAAGCCGGGGAAACTGGGGCCCTGTGATCTCACGGTGGTGAGTGCCTTCGAGGCGGTGGGGCAGCTCTCCGGCGGCCGGATCGACGAGGCGGAGCTGCTGGCGATCGAGAAGAACGCCTGCCCCGGCGCCGGCAGCTGCGGCGGCATGTTCACCGCCAACACGATGAGTTCGGCCTTCGAGGCCTTCGGGCTGAGCCTCCCCTACAGCTCCACGATGGCGGCGGAGGACCCGGAAAAGGCTGAGAGCGCCGCCCGCTCGGCCGAGGTGCTGGTGCAGGCGATCGCGGCCGGCATCCGCCCCCGGGACCTGCTCACCCGGGAGGCGTTCGAGAACGCCATCGCCGTGATCATGGCGGTGGGCGGCTCCACCAACTCGGTGCTGCACCTGCTGGCGATCGCCCGCACCGCCGGCGTGCCGCTGACGATCGACGACTTCGAGACGATCCGCCAGAAGGTGCCCGTGATCTGCGACCTCAAGCCCAGCGGCCGCTACGTGACCGTGGACCTGCACCGGGCCGGCGGCATCCCCCAGGTGATGAAGCTGCTGCTCGACGGCGGCCTGCTGCACGGCGACTGCCGCACGATCGAGGGGCGCACCCTGGCGGAGGTGCTCGCCGATGTTCCTTCCGAGCCTCCGGCCGATCAGGACGTGATCCGGCCCCTGTCCAACCCCCTCTACGCCCAGGGCCACCTGGCGATCCTGCGGGGCAACCTGGCCGAGGAGGGCAGCGTGGCCAAGATCAGCGGTGTGAAGAACCCGGTGATGACCGGCCCGGCGCGGGTGTTCGAGAGTGAGGAGGACGCCCTGGCCGCCATCCTCGCCAAGCGCATCAGCGCCGGTGATGTGGTGGTGATCCGCTACGAGGGGCCGGTGGGCGGCCCCGGCATGCGCGAGATGCTCGCCCCCACCGCCGCGATCATCGGTGAGGGGCTGGGGGATTCGGTGGCCCTGATCACCGACGGCCGCTTCTCCGGCGGCACCTACGGGATGGTGGTGGGCCACGTGGCTCCGGAAGCCGCCGTGGGCGGCACCATCGGCCTGGTCCAGGAGGGCGACAGCATCACGGTGGATGCCAAGCAGCGGCTGATCCAGCTCAACGTGGCCGAGGAGGAGCTGGCCCAGCGCCGCAACGCCTGGACGAAGCCCGCCCCCCGCTACCGCACCGGGGTGCTCGGCAAGTACGCCCGGCTGGTGAGCAGCAGCAGCCTGGGGGCCGTCACCGACCTGTACCCGGACTGAGGCCCAAGGCCTCACCCGGATTTCAGAAACGTGCAGTTTGCGCAGGGCGATGCAGGCCTGCACTGACGGCGCAGGCCCCCTGCTGCTGACCGCAGCAGGGTGAATCGCCGGCCAGCACTGGCATCTGGTCCACGGAGGGGCTCCGGCTGCCTGTGAAGCGCCTGTCCGCAGGCCATGGCTTTGGGCTTAGAGCAGAGGAAGCCCCCCCGTTGGACCCATGCGAAGCCACTCCGAACCCGGTCCCTTCCTGAGGCCGGTGCGTGTCACCATCACCGTTCCCTACAACGCCTACCAGGCCCTGGTGGAGCGCAGCAACGTCCAGGGACGCTCCCTCTCCAACCTGGCCGCCTACCTGCTGGAGTCAGCCCTGCAGGGCGGGCACCCAAGCGAGCACAACCAGGGCCGCATGGAGTCGGCGGATGGGTTCCGACGCCGGGCGTGACCACGGCGGTCCCGGCTACACCTGCCGGGACTCCCGCAGCAGCTGGGACGGCTTGACATGGAAGCGCTGCTGGAAATCCACGCTGAACAGTCCCAGGGAGCGATAGCCGCACTCGCGGGCGATGCTCCCCACCGTGTCGTTCAGATTCGGCCGCTCCAGCCGTTGCCGGGCACGGTCAAGACGCTGCATCTTGATCCACTTGGTGGCGGTGCAGCCCATGCGCTCAGCGAAGGCATATTGCAGCGACCTACGGGAGTAATGACTCCTCGATTCCAGGTCGGTCAGGGTAAGCGGTTCGCCCAGGTTCTGCTTGATGTAGTCGATCAGTTCGTCGAAGGAATCTCGGCCCTGGCTCTGCCGGTGCAGGAGCCGATCCAGGGTCTTGTCCTGGCGGATCTCCGGCAGCAGCATGGCCACCATCAACCGATAGATCTGGTCGTCGAACTGGAGGCGATCCAAGAGCCCAAGGCCATACCCCGACAGCTGCCCCGCCATGGCGACCGTCTGCTGCAACGCCGTCAGCAGGGAAGGGCCGAACTGGTTCTGGGGCGGGCTCCAGCCATGGGCCTGGGCAACACTCTCATCCCAGCCTTTCGGCTTCTGCAGATAGCCCCCCATGGCCATGGCCGTCTCCAGCAGTCGATCCCTCGTCAGAGCGAAGGCCACGGCCGACGACAGGGTGCTCTCCATCGTGCAGGCCGCACTCGCCATCAGCACGCAGCCCCCCTTGACACAGGGCCAGGTGGTCGAGGCCTGGCGCAACCGCTGCTCTCCGCCGTAGCCCAGCACGACGATGTGCTCCTGGCGCTCGGAAAAGGCCATCCGCATCGGCCTGGCCGTCCAGGCCGTCGCCACAAGGCTGCCGAGGCTGAGATTGGCGCCGTAAAACCACCAGGAGGCCTCGGGCTCCAGCGGCATGATCTCCACCAGGGGCAGGGCCTCCTGCAACAAAGACGTGCGGGCCTGGGGATCCTCCGTCAGCCGAAGCTGGTGCAGCAGAGGATTGGAGAAGCAGCCGGCTTCGTGATGAGCGAACTCTGGAAAGCGAGGCCCGCTGAACATACGAAACCTCACCTTCTTCGATTTCTCTCTGGGTTGAGTGTATCACAGAAGTGTTGTCTTTCCTGCCAGGCCAGCTCCGTTGTCCATGGCGAAGCTGGTATGGGCCGCTACCTCAACATCGTCATGGACAGACACCAGAATGCGATGGGTATTTGTGTTGGTTAGTGACAGAGTTGCCAACGGGTGAAATCGCTGGCAGGCGACACCGCTCAGCAGCGGCCGCCATCGTCGGCATCCCGCGCGATGTCACCGCTTCGATCTTTCTCTGGGCGACGGCCAGGTGGTCTACAGCGGCCTAGATTGAAGCCGAACGTTCAGGCTGCGGCGATCGATGGAAGAATCCACTGACGCGGAGTCTTCCCCGGCGCCAGCCACGCCTCACGGTGCCGAACCCGGCATGCATCTGGTGGGCATCGGCGCCTCGGCCGGAGGTCTGGAGGCCCTGCAGGCGCTTCTCGGCAGCCTCTCCAACGGCGGCACCGTGGCCTATGTGGTGGCCCAGCACCTCTCGCCCGACCACGGCAGCCTGATGGTCGAACTTCTGGCACGGGTCACGGAGCTGCAGGTGGTCGAGGCGGTCGACGGGGCCGTACTGCTTCCAGACACGGTCAGCGTCTGCCCCCCCAACCACGACATCAGCGTCGAGGGGAACCGGGTAAAGCTGGTGGCGCCCGAACCCCGCTTCGGCCCCAGCCCCAGCATCGACCGGCTGTTCGAGTCGATCGCCGACCATTGGAACGGCCATGGGGCCGCCGTGGTGCTCTCGGGCACCGGATCCGACGGGGCCCGCGGCCTGCGGTCCGTCCGGGCCGCCGGTGGACTCACCATCGCCCAGACGCCCGAGAGCGCCCGGTTCGCCGCCATGCCCACCGCCGCCGTCGCCATGGGTGGGGCCGACCTCATCCTCGAGCCGGCCGCCATCGGCCGTCACCTCACAGGCCTGATGGGCTCGAGCGGCGACTGGGTCGAGCTGAACGTTCCCGATCCCAGGGGTCTGAACGTCTCCAGTGCCCTGGAGCTGCTGCTGCACAACAGCGGCATCGATTTCAGCCAGTACAAGGCGTCCACCCTGCAGCGTCAGCTGGCGCGGCGCATGGCGATCCGCCAGATGGACAACATGGAGGAGTACCTGCAGGTGCTGGCGGCCGACAGCAAGGAGGCCTCGGCCCTGGTCCACAACCTGCTGGTCACCGTGACCTCCTTCTTCCGCGACCCGGAGTCGTTCGCGGTCCTCGGCGAACTCCTGCAGGCCTACATGGCCCAGCGCACCCGCAAGGACCGCCTGCGGGTCTGGGTGCCCGGCTGTGCCACCGGCGAGGAGGTCTATTCGATCGGGATGCTGATCAGCGAGGTGCTCGGCCACCCCCAGGACCTGACCCATCACCTCAAGATCTTCGGCACCGACCTCGACGAGGACAGCCTGGCGGTGGCGCGTCGGGCCGCCTATCCCGCCGCCTCCAGCCTGGCTATCCCGGAAGCGCTGCGGGAACGCTTCCTGCTGCCGTTCAACGGCGAGTTCCAGATCTGCGAGGCTCTGCGCAACTGCGTGGTCTTTGCCCGTCACAACGTGGCTGTGGACCCGCCGTTCCCGCGGCTGGACATGATCTCCAGCCGCAACACCCTCATCTACTTCACCCAACCCCTGCAGGATCGGGTGCTGGCGCAGTTCCGTTTCGGCCTGCTGCCTTCGGGTCTGCTGTTCCTGGGCCGCACGGAGTCGCTGGGCCACAGGACCGAGGGCTTCGAGGTGGCCAACGCCGATCACCGCATCTTCCATCGCACCGCGGAACACCAGTCCGCCCGCTACACCGCGGCCGTGCAGCCCTCCCAGCGCCCACCGGCCCTGTTCACGCCGATCGGCCGGATCTCGATCCTGCGGGAGACCGTGGTCGAAGAGCATGTCGCCACCCTCGAAGCGCTGGTCCGCAGCACCTCTCCCCCCTGCGTGATCCTCGATGAGAACCACGGACTGGTGGAGGTGATCGGCGATGTCAGTCCCTTCTGCCGACTTCCCGAGGGCCGGATCTCCACCGCCGCCACGTCCTTCCTGCTCCCGGAACTGCAGGCCGAGGCCCGCGCCCTGCTGCTGATCGTGCGGGCCGACGGCCAGCCGGCCCGCAGCCGGCTGCTGCACTTGCCGGAATTCGCCATTCAGCTGTCGCTGGAGGCACGGCCGCTCAACGTCAACGACCGGGTGCTGACCCTGCTGAGCTTCCTTCAGGAACCCCCCGACGGCGCCGAGCCGCTTCCTACGGATGCGGCGCTGATCCGCGACCAGGACTTCGACCAGCAGATCGCCCGACTGGAGAAGGAGCTGCTCACCAGCCACGACACCCTGCGCCGCTCCATGGCGGATCTGGAGGGGGCGAACGAGGAACTGGAGGCCTCGGCCGAGGAACTGCAGGCCTCATCGGAGGAGCTCCAGTCCTCCAACGAAGAGCTGGAATCCTCCAACGAGGAGCTGCAGGCCACCAACGAGGAACTGGCCACCCTCAACCAGGAGCTGCGCGCCAGAAGCACGGAGCTGCAGCTGCTCAGCACCGACCTGGAGAACATCCAGAACTCCCTCAACCAGGGCATGGTCATCGTCGACCGTGAGCTGTGCATCACCCGGTTCACGCCCCTGGCGGTCAGGGTGTTCGCCCTGGTGGACGACGACATCGGCCGGCCCCTGCTGGGCATCCCCACCACGGTTCCCCTGCCGGGTCTGCGGTCGGCCCTCACGGAGGTGGTGGGCGGTGCCACCCGGCGCAACATCGAGGCGGTCAACGAGGACATCGCCTACCTGGCCCAGGTGCTGCCCTACCAGGAACGGGAGGGGCAGCGGCTCGGGGCGATCATCACCCTCACCGACGTGTCGGAACTGCTGGCCCTGCGCCAGGCCGCCGAGGACTCCCTCGATTCCTTCTCCAGCCTCACCGATGCCCTTGAGGAGGCGGTCTGGAAGCGGGACGCCAGCCTGCACCGGTTGCTCTATGCCAGCCAGCGCATCCTGCCCCTGACGGGCTGGAGCCCGGCCGAGCTGTTCGCCCAACCGCAGCTGCTCGACGACGCCATCCTTCCGGAGGACCGGGATCGGGTCTGGGCCAGCCGGGACCCGGCCCTGGGTGGCTGGTCGGTGCAGTACCGGATCATCCGCCGCGATGGCAAGCAGCGTTGGGTGACGGAGAACGCCAAGGTGCTCACCGAGGAGATGGACCGCTATGTGGTCGGCACCCTCTCCGACGTCACCCAGCAGCGCCAGGCCCTGGAGCATGGCCGCGATCTCTCCGTCCTGTTCGAGACGTTGGTCCGAAGTCCCAGCTTCTCGGTGGCGGTGTTCGACGGCAACCAGCGGGTGGTGATGGTCAACGCCAGCCTGTGCCGCCGGATCGGCTTCGAGCGCGACAGCCTGGTGGGGTCTCCGGCCTCCCTGTTCTGCCAGCTGCCGGAGGCGGCCACGGCTCCCATGGCCCCCGACGCGCCCGCCGATGGGCCGCTGTTTGTGAGTGAGGCCTTTCCCCTGCGCCATCGCGATGGCCGCACCCTGCAGACCAGCGTCGAACTCTGGCCGCTGCCGTCGCCGATGGGGGCGGGATCGCTGCTGATGGTGCTGCCTTCGCCTCAGCCCTGATCAGGCCGCAGCAGGGCCCGAAGGTGGCGGGCCAGGGCCTCCAGCGTCCGCCCAGGTTCCACACGATCGAGTTATACCCCATACCAGGCGCCGGATCCCCTGAATCAGTGCTCCAACCCGCCATCTGAGCAGCGTGATCCACACGTACGCCGAGCGAGTGAGCCGTTGGAGGCTCGTGGCAGGGAGCGGTCAGGGCTGATGCAATCCCAGGGAATCGGCTTGGTGTTGTGGACTCTCCATCGGGAGCGGAGAGCGGAGAAGGCTGCCTGGCCAGAGACGGAACGGCCGCAGGCTGGTGCTGAACGATGGAGACAAGGAGTCTGCAGTCTCTGCCTCCAGGCTCCTCAGGTCAGCCAAGGCTCTCTGCTTGTCAGTCGCTCGGTCCTCGGAGATGCCTGCAATGGCCTCTTCAGCCCGTTTCAGTGCATCACCGTAGAGCGAATAACTTGCACTTCGCCGAGCCTGTTCGGCCAGCTTCATATAGGTATAGCCCATGTCGAGCCTCAAGCTATCAAGTGAGGATTGCTTGTTCCGGCCTTCGTCAGACATGTGGAGAAAGATCTGTTCTGCCTGTTTCTGCCTCTTCAGCGCCTCATCATAGTTTTTGAGATTGTACTCTTGAAATCCCCAGTCGGCATAGGTGTTTCCAGCCGTGAAGCGAATCAAGTCATTACGCCCATCCTTCACAGGCTCTAAAGCCTGCATGAACCGTTTTCGCATCTCATTTTGGTTCCTCAGGAGCAAGGACGAGTACAGCCAAGCATGCCTTCGATGAGCCTGGTTCAAGTCAATTGGATCATTGGTCGTCTGCAATGCCATGTCATAGTATTTTCCCGCCTTCTGGTTATCATTAGCCGCTTTAGACTGATCACCCATGATCAGATACTCTGTAAACAGAACATTGGGCCCAAGATCCTTGGCCAACATTTCTGCCGAGGACCTGAACAGGTCCCTGCTTGTCCGCAGAGAATTCAGCCTCCTGAACTTCTCAGGGTGATTACGGCCTTCATTGAGCAGCATATTCTCTTCATCCGTCATCGAAACCAGTTGTTCAAGCACGCTGCGAAACTCCTCCCTCTTTTCCCTTAGTTGCTGCTGTCCACCCTGATGGGAGGAAACGAACAGAGAAACAACCGCCACCACAGCAGCCATTGCGCTTGTGATGTTGACCGGCTCTCGATACCAGGGGTTGCGGGTTTTGGCGAGCACGAGCTGCAGCTGGTCCACCTGATCACGCACCAACTTCAGATCGGCCTGGGTAACGACATCCGCCGACCCACCGGGTTCTTCCATGGCAACGCATCGCCCGTCGTGACGGAGTCTCGCAGATTCCTTCCGTTCCTGCTCCTGGTGCCGGGAACGGCTGGACCCAGGTCCTGCAGAAATTTCACGCCCTGCGATGGCGTCCGCCTCACCCAGGAAGCGGCATCAGCACGCAGCCAGCAGGGTCCGCAGGCGGCGCGCCAAGCCCTCCAATGGCGCGCCATCGGGGGGGCAGGAGCTGCGCAGCCCCGTCGCCCCATCCATCCAGACCGGATGGCTGCCCTGCCACAGCAGGGGATGGTCCTCCCCCTGTCGCCAGGCCAGGGTGAGGTTGAGCTCCTCACCACTTCGGTAGATCTCCAGCTCCAGATCCTCCGCCGGCACCCGCTCACCCTCGGGTGTGCGGGCCTCCAGCCGCAGGCAGAGATCCAGGCTGTTCACCTCCTCGGCCGCTGCCTCCACCCCAGCCCCCAGGGCGCCTGGGTCGGGGTTGACCACCGCATGGCGCAGGGGCTTGCGGCAGAGGTCGGCCGCCGCCGCCACCAGCCGGCTCAGGTCGGTGTTGGCGCTGCCGATCGGGGCCTCAGGCGACGGCATCGATCGCCATCAGCTCCAGGAGAAGAGGGCCAGCCCGGAAGCCGGGATTATCGGTGCCGTCGTCGCCGAACTTCGAGTGCAGGATCTGCAGCCGGGTGATGCGAGCGGCGTTGAAGCGCAGCGGCAGGCCCATGGGCAGGGCCTCAATCGGCTTGGCCCGGATGGAGGGACGCAGCTGAGCAAAGGGAATCCGCAGCCGGCAGGGCCCGTCGTCGGCGGTGGCGAAGTTGGCCACCCAGCGCACCCCACCGGGAATCAGTTCGGTGAGGCCCGCCACCCCATCGGCGCAGGCGACGGCCAGTTTGTAGTGGCGGCCATCCCCCTGCAGCTCCAGTTCAAAGGCGGCCTGATCGGAGAGATCCAGGGGCGGGGAGAACACCGGCGAGCGGCAGCTCACGAAGCCACCGCCCTGCTCCACCACCACCGCCTCCAGCCGCAGACCACGGCTGCTGACCGTGCAGCTGCCGCTGCTGCGGCCGCCCATCACGGTGTCATTGAGGGCATGCCAGCCACTGAAGCCATCCCCACGGATCACCTGCATGGGGGCCTCAGCGGGGGGGGAGGCCCGCGGCGGCGGCGGCATCGGCAAGGATCACCACCTCGGAGGCCGGCCGCACCAGCCGGGCGGGGGTGCGTTCGGCGGGCTCATTGGGATCCAGCAGCCGGGCGAGCGCCTGGCGTTTGCCGGCGCCGCTGACCAGAAAGATCACCCGGCGGGCGGCCGAGAGCACCGGCGCGGTGAGGGTGATGCGGGGCAGCCCCTTGCCTTCGCCGATGGTGACGGCACGGTCGCTCACTCCTGGGGCCGGCGTGCCGGGAAACAGGGAGGCCGTATGGCCGTCGTCGCCGAGGCCCAGCAGGATCACATCGAAGCGTGGCAGCAGGCCGGGGCAGATCAGCGCCAGCTCCGCGGCATAGGCCACGGCACTGTCCTCCGGATTGGGGCGGTCGGTGGGCACCGGATGGAACCGGGCCCGGCTGGCGGGCGGCTGGGCCAGCAGCGTCTCCCGCAGCATGCGGGCATTGCTGGAGGGGTCGTCGGCGCTCACCCAGCGCTCATCCCCCAGGAGCACATCGACCCGCTCCCATGGCAGGTGCTCGCCCCCCAGACGCCCGTAGGCCGCCCGGGGGGTTTCGCCGCCTGCCAGGGCGATCTGGGCCCGATCCCGCTCAGCCAGGGCCAGGTCGATACCGGCGGCGATCTGTTCGGCTGCCTGGCGGGCCAGCTCCTCGGGGCTGGCGGCGACGATCAGGTGGTAACGGGGGCTGGGTTCGGTCAATCGAGCCATTCGGTATGGAACGCGCCGGGGCGGTCCGTGCGTTCATAAGTATGGGAGCCGAAGCAGTCCCGCATCGCCTGCACCAGGTTCTGGGGCAGACGGCCGCTGCGGTAGCTGTCGATGTAGTCGAGGGTGCTGCTGAGGCAAGGCACGGGAATGCCGGCCAGGGCCGCCCCGGCCACCACCTGGCGTAGGCCGCCCAGGCGCTGGTTGACCTGGGCAGCGAACCAGGGATCCAGCATCAGGTTGGGCAGGGAGGGATTGACTCCATAGGCGTCCTGGATGCGTTGCAGGAGCCGGGCCCGGATGATGCAGCCCCCCTTCCAGATCTGGCCGATGGCCGAGAAGTCGAGGTTGTAGTCGTGGAGCTTCGAGGCCTCCTGCAGCAGGGCCATGCCCTGGCCGTAGCTGGCGATGCAGGCCAGGATGCAGGCGTCCCGCAGCGGTGCCATGCCGGTGGCCGGCTCGCCCAGGGGGAAGCTGTGGGGGGCAGGGCCGTGCAGCACCGATTCGGCCGCCAGGCGCTCGCTGCGCAGGGAGCTCAGCACCCGGGCGTTGAGGGCGGCGTAGATGGTGGGCACGGGCACGCCCATCTCCAGGGCGCTGACCACAGTCCACAGGCCGGTGCCCTTCTGGCCGGCGGCATCGACGATCAGCTCCACCAGATCACCACCGCTTTCGGGATCCTTGGTGCGCAGGCACACCTCAGTGATCTCGACCAGGAAGGAGGCGAGCTCTTCGGTCTGGTTCCAGCCCCCCAGCACGTCGGCCATGGCGTCGCCATCGAGGCCGCCGATGCGCTTCATCAGGTCGTAGGCCTCGGCCAGGATCTGCTCGATGCCGTATTCGATGCCGTTGTGGACGGTCTTGACGAAGTGGCCGGCGCCGCCTGGGCCGATGTAGGTGACGCAGGGGCCGTCCGCCACCTGGGCGGCCATCTTCGTCACCAGGCTTTCGATGGCGTCGTAGGCCGCCTTGGTGCCGCCGGGCATCATGCTCGGCCCCTCCAGGGCCCCCTTGGCGCCCCCCGAGACGCCCATGCCGATGTAGCCGAAGCTCTTGCTCTCCAGCTCAGCCGCCCGCCGCTCGGTGTCGGTGTAGAGGGAGTTGCCGCCGTCGATCAGCAGATCACCTTCCTCGAGCAGGGGCGAGATGCTGGCGATGGTGGCGTCCACCGGAGCGCCCGCCTTCACCATCATCAGGATGCGGCGGGGACGCTCCAGGGCCGCCACGAACTCCTCCAGGGTGGCGGCGCCGACGATGTCCTTGCCGGCACCGCGGCCGGCCAGGAACTCCTCGGTCTTGGCGTAGGTCCGGTTGTAGACGACGCTCGAGAAACCGTTTCTCTCGGCGTTGAGGACCAGATTCTCACCCATCACGCCGAGGCCGATGAGTCCGAAATGCGCCTTGCCCATAGGAGCGTGGATGTCTTGCTTCATCGCCACTGTGGCCAGCGGTCGGCGGAGCGTCGGTGTCCCGGGGGGGGATGTCAGCAACTGCTGGCCCAGCCCTCCCCCGGGTCGGGCCTCAGATGACGGTGCCGTCGGCGATCGTGCCGTTCTTCACCACCACGACGATGCCGTTGCGGATATAGAAGTTGAGCTCCGGCCGGTCGGCCTCCTCCACCCGGTCCTTGTTGACGATGGTGACGTCGCTGCCGATGCGCACGTTCTTGTCGAGGATCGCCCCCTTCACCGTGGTGCCCCGGCCCACGCCGATCGGGGTGCCGCCCCGTTCGCGCAGCACCAGCCGTTCCTCGGAGGATTCGAAGAAGTCGGCCCCCATCAGCAGGGTGTCCTGAAGCACCACCTCGTCCTCGACGCGGGAGCGCACGCCGAGCACGCAGTGGTGGATGCTGCAGGCCTTGAGCAGGGATCCCTCGCCGATGATCGACTGGGTCACCTGGGCGTCCTGCAGCTTGCTGGGGGGCAGGTAGCGGGGCCGGGTGTAGATGGGGAACTTCTCGTCGTAGAATGAGAAGGCCGGGTTGGGCTGGTCGGTGAGGGCCAGGTTGGCCTCGTAGAACGCCCCGATCGTGCCGATGTCCTCCCAGTAGTCGTCGAAGAGGAAGGTCTGCAGGTGGTCCCCCCGGCCGAGGGAGGCGGGGATGATCTCCTTGCCGAAATCGGTGGCCTCCGGATGGCTGGCCAGCAGGTCGAAGAGGGTGTTGCGGTTGAAGACGTAGATCCCCATCGAGGCCAGGTAGGGCCGCTTGGCGGCCTCCTCGGCGGAGAGGCCGAGGCTCTCGGTGTTGACCCGCATGGCCTCCAGGGCGTCGCCCTTGGGCTTCTCGCTGAACTCCAGGATCCGGCCGTCGGAGGAGGTGCGCATCAGGCCGAAGCCCTCCGCCTGGGCGGCATCCACCGGCAGGGCACCCACCGTCAGTTCCGCGCCGCAGTCGATGTGGTGCTGCACGAACTTGCTGTAGTCCATCCGGTAGAGCTGGTCACCGGAGAGGATCAGGACGTGGTCCACGTCCCACTCCTGGAACAGCCACTGGTACTTGCGCACCGCATCGGCGGTGCCTTCGAACCAGCTGGGGCTGTCGGGGGTCTGCTGGGCGGCCAGCACCTCCACGAAGCCCTGGCCGAAGCCGGAGGAAAGGTTGTAGCTCATCGTCAGGTGACGGTTGAGCGAGGCGCTGTTGAACTGCGTCAGCACGTAGATCTTGTTGATCTCGGAGTTGATGCAGTTGCTGATGGGAATATCGATCAGTCGGTACTTCCCGGCGAGGGGAACGGCGGGCTTCGCCCGCATCTTGGTGAGGGGGTAGAGACGCGTTCCCGCCCCGCCTCCCAGGATGATGGCCAGAACGCGTTTCATGAGCCCAGTCCTCGGTCCTTGGCTGGCCAGACCGTACTGGAGCGTGGTGACGCGGAGCGCGGCGCTGCTGCTTCTCGGTTCATGTTCCGTTGCAGTGAAATGGGGTGCTGGAGCCGGTGAAGCGGGGACCCCGCGGGAGGCGGGGCTCAGGCCTCCGGCGGGTCGTCGTGAAGCTCGAAGAGGTCCTGCAGCACCCCCATGGCCGCCCGCCGCTGCTGGCGGGGCTGGGGGGCCCGCAGCCGGGTGACCGGCGTGTGCAGGATCTTGTTGATGATCCCCTTGCTGAGGGCTTCGACCACCTTCCGCTCCCGGGCGGAAAGGTCAGGGCCCATGCGGCTGAGGGCCTTCTGCAGCTCCTGTTCGCGGATGTCCTCCAGCTGGAGGCGCAGCCGGTTGACCAGGGGCACCGCCTCGAGGCCATCCCACCATTCCAGGAACAGGCGTGATTCCTCGGCCAGGAGCCCCTCGGCCTCGGCGGCCATCTCCCGCCGGGCCTCCTGGTTGCGGGCCACCACCTCCTGGAGATCGTCGACGTCGAAACTGTCGACACCCTGGAGTTCGGCCGCATCGGCGCTGATGTTGCGGGGCACACCGATATCGATGAGCATCAGGCTGGAGCGGCGGTTGAGGCCCCCCAGCCGCCGGGCCGTGATGATCGGCTCCTCGGCGCCGGTGCTGGTGAACACCAGCGAGCAGGTGCTCAGGCAGTGGTCGAGGTCGTCGAGGGGACGGCACTGCACGGGCAGGGTGGGGAAATCGGCCGCCAGGGCTTCGGCCCGGGCGACGGTGCGGTTGAGCACCACCACGCCGCGGCAGCCCTTGGCCTGCAGGTGCTGCAGCAGCAGCCGGGCCATGCGGCCGGCCCCCACCACCGCCACCTGCTCCTGGTCGAGCGGAACCAGCTCATCGGTGCCCCGGGCCTGGCCCACCTTCAGCTGGGCCAGCTCGACGGCCGCCGAGCTGATCGACACCGCCCCGGTGCCCAGGTTGGTCTCGGTGCGCACCCGCTTGCCGGTGCTGACCGCCTGGTTGAGCAGGCGGTTGAGGATCGGGCCCACGGAGCGGTGCTCCTGGCCGAGGCGCACCATCTTCTTCACCTGGGAGAGGATCTGACCCTCGCCGAGCACCAGGCTGTCGAGCCCGGCGGCCACCCGCAGCAGGTGGCCCACGGCCTCCTCGTGGTGGTAGGTGAACAGATGGGGGCGCAGCTCCTCCACCGCCAGTCCGGACTGCCGGCTGAGGAAGTCGCCGACGGCGGTGATGCCCTGTTCGGGATGGCGCAGGAGCGTGTAGATCTCCAGCCGGTTGCAGGTGCTCAGGATCGAGGCCTCGATCACCTGCTCATCCGCCCGCAGACGCTGGAGGGAATCCTCCATGGTCTGCTCGGGGATGCTCAGGCGCTCGCGGATTTCCACCGGAGCCGTGCGATGGCTCAGACCGACGACGGCGATGTGCATGGAGGCGGGCTCCGAGGTCCGGACTCTGGTGGGATCAGCGCAGGGCGATGCTCTTGGCGCCCTCCTTGATATGCACCGTATCGGTGAAGCGGGCGCTGCGGTCGAGGGTGCTGATGATCAGGCTGCTGGTGCGGGTGCAGTCGGCCTCGAAGACCACGCCGTTGAACAGCAGGCCGGGGGTGATGCCGCTGCCGGCGAACACCACGTTCTCGCCGGAGGCCAGCTCCTCGGCCTCATAGACCTTGTCGACGTCGGTGATGCCCATCTCGTTGAGGCGGGCGATGTTGCCCTCCTTGGTGTAGTCGGCCCACTCGCTGGTCTGGGCGATGGCGGGGTCGTACACCAGCTGGCCCTGGAAGTGGCCGCCGAGGGCCCGCAGGGCGGCGGCGGAGATCACACCCTCGGGGGCGGCGCCGATGCCCATCAGGCAGTGGGTGCCGGTGCCGGCGAAGCCGCAGGCGATGGCGGCCTGCACGTCACCGTCACTGATCGGCTTGACGCGGGCGCCGGTGGCGCGGATCTCGGCGATCAGGGCCTTGTGGCGGGCGCGGTCCATCACCACGATGGTGAGGTCGCTGGCGGGGATGCCGAGGCACTCGCTCAGGATGGCGATGTTCTCGGTGGCGCTCTTGCGGATGTCCACCTTGCCCTTGGCAGCCGGGGGCGCCGCCAGCTTCTTCATGTAGAAGTCCGGCGCATAGAACAGGCCGCCGCGGTCGCTGGCGGCCAGCACGGCCATCGAGCCGTCCTGGGCGTTGGCGCAGAGGTTGGTGCCTTCGCAGGGATCGACGGCGAAGTCGACGCCGGGGCCGGTGCCGCTGCCGACTTCCTCGCCGATGTAGAGCATGGGGGCTTCATCGCGCTCCCCTTCCCCGATCACGATCCGGCCCTGCATGGCAATGCTGCCCATGCGGGTGCGCATCGCCTCGACGGCAGCCGCATCGGCTTCGTCCTTCTTGCCGAGCCCGGTCAGGCGGGCAGAGGCGATGGCGGCCTGCTCGACGACTTCGAGCAGTTCCTGGATAAGAGTGCGATCCACAACGGTCCGGCAGGGGGAGGGGCCTCAACGAGGGGCCGGCACGCCGGAGGCGGACCGCAGGCAAAGCGGGGAAAGATCCAGCCGCTGCAAGGCCTCTCGGAGTCGAAGCGGGGCCATCGTATCAGCGCGCCCGGGAGCACCCCGGGAGACCCACGGTGGGCCGCTCCTTACAATCCCTTCATTCTTCCGCTGCGGTGGCCGTCCATGAGCACCAAGCCCCTGGTGATCTCCCCGTCGATCCTTTCGGCCGACTTCTCCCGCCTCGGCGACGACGTGCGGGCCGTCGACGCCGCCGGTGCCGACTGGATCCATGTGGACGTGATGGACGGCCGCTTCGTGCCCAACATCACCATCGGCCCCCTGATCGTCGAGGCCCTGCGCCCGGTGACGACCAAGCCCCTGGACGTGCACCTGATGATCGTCGAGCCCGAGAAGTACGTGGCCGATTTCGCCAAGGCCGGCGCCGACATCATCAGCGTCCAGGTCGAGGCCTGCCCCCACCTGCACCGCAACCTCAGCCAGATCAAGGACCTCGGCAAGATGGCCGGTGCCGTGCTCAACCCCAGCACCCCCCTCGACACCCTCGAGTACTGCCTTGAGCTCTGTGATCTGGTGCTGATCATGAGCGTCAACCCCGGCTTCGGCGGCCAGAGCTTCATCCCCTCCCAGGTGGAGAAGATCCGCCAGCTGCGCCGCCTCTGCGACGAGCGGGGTCTGGATCCCTGGATCGAGGTGGATGGCGGCATCAAGGCCGGCAACGCCTGGCAGGTGATCGAAGCCGGCGCCAACGCGATCGTCAGCGGCTCCGGGGTCTTCGGCCACGCCGACTACGCCGAGGCCATCACCGGCATCCGCAACAGCCGCCGCCCCGAACCGGCCCTGGTCTGATGCTCAAAAGGCCGCCCACACCGGGCGGCCTTTTGATGGGCAGGAGTCTGAGCGTGGGGCCCGTGAGCAACGGGCCCCTTCTTGTTGCGTGGTTGCTCAGCTGCCCAGGAACCAGCCGTAGCTGTGCAGCCCGATGCCGAGCAGGTTGACGCCGATGTAGCAGACGGCGATCACCACCAGGCCTGCCGAGGCCACGATCGCCGGCCGGCGCCCCTGCCAGCCGCGGATCAGGCGCGTGTGCAGGTAGGCGGCATAGACCAGCCAGCAGATCAGGGCCCAGGTCTCCTTGGGGTCCCAGCTCCACCAGCTGCCCCAGGCCTCATTCGCCCACACCGCCCCGCTCACCAGGCCCACCGAGAGCAGCAGGAAGCCCACCGTGATAGTCCGGTAGCTGAGGCTGTCGAGCTGCTCACTGATGCGGAAGCTGCTGCTGCTGAGCGCCATGGCGCCGGGACCGTCGCTGGCCAGCTGGGCCTGGCGGAAGCCGCCGCTGCCGATCGAGCTGCTGCGCAGTTCCAGATCCTCGTTGCGGTCGACGAACAGCACGGCCACCGACAGCAGCGAGCCCACCAGCAGGGCGGCGTAGCTGACCATGATCACGCTGACATGCATCACCAGCCAGCTGGAGCGCAGGGCCGGCACCAGGGGCGAGGCCTCCTGGAGGCGATCCGGCAGGGCGAAGCTGGCGAAGGCCACGCAGCCCAGGCCCATCGGCGTCGCCGCCGCCGCCACCAGCGGATTGGGCCAGCTGCGCTCCACCAGCAGCTGGGTGAGGGTGCAGGCCCAGGCCAGGAAGCAGAGCGACTCGTAGAGGTTGCTGATCGGGAAGTGGCCCGACTCCCACCAGCGCAGCACCAGCTGGGCCGTGAGGCAGAGATTGGCCGAGGCCACCAGGATCCTGACCACCGGGTTGCTGTGGCCGCCGCTGACGGACCAGAAGGCGATGGGCAGCACCAGCAGGAGCAGGGCGAAGGCCGCAAGGCCAAGGCCGATGACCGGATCGTTCACCAGGGAGCGGATCGAAACCGATCCACTTTGCCGTGCCGTCCCCCCGGTGGGGGCCTCAGCGGCTCGCCTGGCGCAACAGCCAGAGTCCGCCGGCCAGGCCGATGACCACCGGCAGCCAGGCCGCCATGAACGGCATCAGGGTGCCCGTGATCCCCAGGGAGCTGAAGATGAAGGACATCAGGTAGTAGCCGAAGATCAGCAGCACGCTGATGCCGAACCCCTGGCTGCGGCTGGTGCGCGAATTGGGGCGCACCCCCAGGCTGCTGCCGATGAGGCCGAACACCAGGCAGATGGCCGGGAAGGCGAACTTCTCCTGGATCCGCACCCGCAGCCGCCGCGCCTCCTTGGTGTTGTTGGCCTCCAGCAGCAGCCGCTCCGCCGTCAGGGCCTGGCCCACGGTCATGGTGCTGGCGTCGGTCGGCAGCTGGGCCACCTCGATCGGGTCCCGGGTGAAGGGGTAGAGGTAGCGGTCGAAGCTGGCGGAGGTGGTGGTGCCGGTGGCCACGTCGATGTTGGTGATGCGACCCTTGTTGAACTCCCACATGCCCTCCGCCTCGTTCCACTTGCCGGTGAGGGCCGTGAGCATCTGCCGGTAGCCGTGGCGGGAGAAATCGAGCAGGGTGACATCGAGCATGACCCCCTTGCGAAACTGGCGGGCATGGAAGATGTGGGTCAGCCACTTCACCGATTCGCCGTTGGCCAGCTTGACGTCGGTGAAGCGGGAATAGAGGGCGTTGTCGCTCTGCTCGGTGGCGATGGCCTTGCCGAGGGCCCGCTCCAGGCTGTTGGTGGCCTCCAGATTCGCCCGCGGCACGATCGCGTCGTTGAAGACGAAGGTGAGCAGGGTCATCACCAGGGCCAGGGCCATGGCCGGCAGCACCATGCGCCGGGTGCTGACACCCACACTGCGCAGGGCGGTCAGCTCGCTGCTGCCTGAGAGCCGGCTGTAGGCCAGCAGGGTGGCCATCAGGGTGGCCATCGGAAAGGACAGCACCAGGAAGGAGGGCAGCCTCAGGAGCAGCACCTTCATCGCCGCCAGCACCGGCAGGCCGGACTCGGCGACACGGCGCACCAGCTCGAACACCGCTCCCACCGAGAGGGACACGGCCGTAAAGGCGGCGATGCCGAACAGGAGGGGCCCCAGCAGCTCCTGCAGCAGCCAACGGTCCAGCAGGGGCAGATCCCGCCAGCGCGGCACCCGCTTCCAGTCGCGCAGCCGTTCGCCGCCCGGCAGCTGCAGCCAGGTGGGGCGCTTCTCCAGCAGGGCGCCCTTCAAAGCTGGAAGCCCTCGCCGAGGTAGTGACGCCGCACCAGGGGATCGTTGGCCACGGAAAGGGAGGCACCGGAGGCAAGGATCCTGCCATCGGCAAGGATGTACGCCCTGTCGGTGATCGCCAGGGTCTCCCGCACGTTGTGATCGGTGATCAGCACGCCCATGCCCCGGCCGCGCAGGCTGTCGATCAGGGCCTGGAGATCGGCGACGGCCATCGGATCCACCCCCGCGAAGGGTTCGTCGAGCAGCAGGTAGCGGGGGCCCTGGTCGCCCACCGCCAGGGCCCGGGCCACCTCGCAGCGGCGCCGCTCCCCGCCGGAGAGCTGGTAGCCACGGCGGTGCTGGAAGCCGCCCAGATGGAAGTCCTCGATCAGCACCTCCAGGCGCCGGCGGCGGCCGGCCGGATCCGAACCGCTCTCCTGCAGGGCGAGCATCAGGTTGTCGCGGACGCTGAGCTGGCGGAACACGCTCGCCTCCTGGGGGAGGTAGCCGATGCCCAGGCGGGCCCGACGGGGCATCGGCAGGTGGGACACCGACTCCCCATCCAGCAGCACCTCGCCGCAGTCGGGCCGGAGCAGGCCGGTGATGAGATTGAAGGTGGTGGTCTTGCCGGCGCCGTTCGGACCCAGCAGCCCCACCACTTCCCCCGGGCGTAGATCCAGGCTCACGTCACTCACCAGGGGACGGCCTGCGAGGGTGATGGCCACCCTCTCCAGTACCAGGCTCACGGCTTGGCGGTGCCAGGCTTGGCGGCGCCCTGCTGCTGCAGGCGGAACTTGCTGAACACCTGTTTGCCGGCCGGCGGCTCCGCCAGCATCCGCTCGCTGTCGAGCTGATACACCAGGCGTTCCGCCCGCAGCCGCTGGCCATCGGTGTCGATCACATCGACATCGCCGGTGAGCACCAGGCGCCCCTCATTGCTGAAGTACTGGGCCTGACGGGAGGTGGCCGTCATGCCGCGGTCGGCGTAGACGATGCGCACGTTGCCCGTGGCGGTGACGATGCCGTTCTGATTGTCGGCCTGCTGCACATCGGACTCGATCGTGACCATGCCGGTGGCGGGCGTCTTCGGCCGCGGGGTCGGGGCCGTGGTGGCTGGCGCCTGGGCCGCCACCGGGCGGGACGGGAGCACCAGCAGGGCGGCGCCCACGAACCCCGCGGCGAGCACGAACAGCAGTGGGCGGGGGGGCAGGGTCAAGGTGGAAATCGTGGAGGCCTTGAGTGTGCTCAATGTACCGGCGCCGTGCCCGTTCCCCGCGCCAGTTCCAGGCGCGGCAGGGGGAGGCTGGTGAGATCGCCCTGCTGCTGCAGGGCCTCCAGCCGCTGGGCGGCCAGGAGCCGGACCGGCCCCAGGGCCAGGCCCAGGGCCTCGTCGCCGCAGCCGCGCAGGCGGCCCAGCCCCTCGCCCATCAGCACCGTGGCACCGCGGCGGTTGTCGCGTTCCAGGTGCAGTTCGGCCACGGCGATCTGCAGCAGACCCTGAAGCACGGGCCGCATCGGCCCCTGGGTCTCGTGCCAGAGCTCCTCGAAGCCGTCGTGGCAGGGATACCACTCGGCCGCGTTGAAGTGGTCGATCGCCTGCTGCAGGCGTGGATCGGCCTGCAGCAGTGTTTCCTCATCGGCGGATGGGGCGCCGGGACTCAACGCTTGGCGGGCTTCTTCACCGGCATCTTGCGCAGCCGGATCGACTCGGGGGTGACCTCCAGCATCTCGTCGGGGCCGATGTACTCGAGGGCCCGCTCCAGGGTCATCTGGATGGGGGACTGGAGGGTGTCGAGCACCTCGGCGCCGGCCGAGCGGATGTTGGTGACCTGCTTGGCCTTGCAGACGTTGAGCTCGAGATCGGGGGGCCGATTGTGCTCGCCGACGATCATCCCCTTGTAGACCTTGGTGCCGGGGGTGATGAAGAACTGACCCCGATCCTCGGCGCCCTTGAGGGCGTAGAAGGTGGCGGTGCCCTCCTCGAAGGCGATCAGGACGCCATTGCGACGGGCGTCGAAGTCGCCCTGCATGGGCCGGTAGTCGAGGAAGGAGTGGCTCATGATCCCCTCGCCGCGGCTGGCGCGGATGAATTCACCCCGGAAGCCGATCAGGCCCCGCGAGGGCACCACGAACTCCAGCTGGGTGCGGCCGTCGCTGGTGGCCTCCATGTTCTGCATCTCGCCCTTGCGGATGCCCAGCTTCTCGATGCAGCTGCCCACCGCCTCCTCGGGCACGTCCATCACCAGGGTTTCGAACGGCTCGTGGGGGGTGCCGTCGATGGTGCGGAAGATCACCTGGGGCTGGGACACCTGGAACTCGAAGCCCTCGCGACGCATCGTCTCGATCAGGATGCCGAGGTGCAGCTCACCGCGGCCGCAGACGGAGAAGCGGTCGGGGGAATCGGTGTCCTCCACCCGCAGGGCGACGTTGGTGAGCAGTTCCCGCTGCAGGCGATCACGCAGCTGGCGGCTGGTGACGAACTTGCCTTCCTTGCCGGCGAAGGGGGAGTCGTTGACGACGAAGGTCATCTGCAGGGTGGGTTCGTCCACCTTGATCAGCGGCAGGGCCTCCGGATGGTCGGGGCAGGCGATGGTCTCGCCGATGTTGACCTCATCGAACCCGGCGACCGCCACCAGATCACCCGCCCGGGCTTCGGGGATCTCCACCCGCTGCAGACCCTGGAAGCCGAGCAGCTTGCTGATCCGGCCTCGCTTGATGCTGCCGTCGTCACGGATCAGGGCGACGTTCTGACCGCCGGCGATCGTGCCGTTGTGGACCCGGCCGATCATGATCCGGCCGAGGAAATCGGAGTAGTCGAGGGTGGTGACCTGCATCTGCAGGGGCTTGGTGGGATCACCCACCGGCGGCGGAACATGCCGCAGGATGGCGTCGAAGAGCGGCTTCATGTTGTCGCTCTCGGTGGCCATGTCGGGCTTGGCGTAACCGCCCATGCCGCTGCCGAAGAGATAGGTGAAATCGCACTGGTCGTCGTCGGCGCCGAGCTCGATGAACAGATCGAGAACCTTGTCGACCGCCTGTTCCGGATCGACACGGGCCCGGTCGATCTTGTTGACGAAGACGATGGGCCGCAGGCCCTTCTCCAGGGCCTTCTTGAGCACGAAGCGCGTCTGGGGCATGGGGCCTTCGTTGGCGTCCACGATCAGCAGACAGCCATCGACCATCCCCAGCACCCGCTCCACCTCACCGCCGAAGTCGGAGTGACCGGGGGTGTCGACGATGTTGATGCGGATGCCGTTGTAATCCACAGCGGTGTTCTTGGAGAGGATCGTGATCCCCCGCTCCCGCTCCAGATCGTTGGAATCGAGCACACAGGTGGGCACCGCTTCACCTTCGCGGAAGATGCCGGATTGCTCGAGCAGGGCATCCACCAGGGTGGTCTTGCCGTGGTCGACGTGGGCAATGATCGCGATATTGCGTATCGGGGCGCCTTTGATGTCGCCGCTCATGGGAATGTCGTCCTGCGAAGGTGAGGGAAGGGGTTCGACGGAATCGAATCGACGGTGGTCGTCTCCAGGGAAACGGGGCGTTGATGGCGAGACGAAGAAGACATGTCGCTGCCAACGTTGTGTTCAGCCAGGTGTTCAGGTGGGAGGGACGGGACGTCCAGGGCCCTGAACAGGGACCAACCAGCGCTCTGACGCTTCGTCAAGGTTTTCGGGGAAACCCTGCCGCGCCGGCCCGGTTGGACATGTGGCGAACGTTGAAGCGAATCTTTATCCTACTCCTACCCCCTCCCACGACACCCGCGGCGGGTCCCCGAACCTTGCGGTTCAGCGGGCCAGGCGCTGGGCGGGCTCGAACATCTCCAGGGCTTCGGTGGAACCTTCGAAGCGCCAGTGCCAGGGTTCGTAGCTCACCCCCTGGCGGTTGCCCCTGGGGAAGGAACGCACGAAATGGAAGCGGGCCGCGTGGCGATCGAGCCAGCGGTAAGCCTCGGTGGACTCGAAGCTCTCCATCAGATTGGTGGCCGGCAGGCGACCGTCCCCCAGATCGACGGCATAGCCGGTGCTGTGTTCGGAGAATCCCGGCGGCGCACTGACCCGGGCCCGGTCGGCGGAGGTCTGGTTGCGCTCCGCCTTGACATCGAAGAACAGCTGCTTCTGCAGAGCGACGCTGCGCCAGGCGCTGAGCACGGTCAGGGTGACACCGTCGGCATCGGCGGCGGCGCGCATGGCCTCGAGGGCACGGGCCGCGTCCGGCCGCAGACGCAGGCCGGGTGCGATGGCCACCAGGTCGGCGGCATCGGTCTCCGGATAGGGAAAGTGGCCGAGGAGCCGACCGTCCGGCCCGAGACGGGCCGACAGACCGGGAACGGGGGTGGGGGTGATCCAGGTGCGCAGGGGGCCGATCAGCAGCAGAACCGCCCCGCCGGCGAGCAGGGCACCGCTGAGCACGACCTGGGCGATTCGCCTGGGGAGGGAGGTGGGCCGGCGCGGGCGGGGCGTGGTGCGCCTGGCCAGCGGGATGTCGTCACTGAGGGGCATCACCGGGGGCATCACCGAGGGGCATCACGGAGGGGAATCACCGATGCGGGGGCGGCCACGGCCTCAGCTCCGAGCCTCGACGATCCTAGGTGGGGGGTCATTTCATAGGTTTCTCTACCGGGCAGTGACCCGTGCGGCGGTGTTAGCTTCCGTCCCACATCCCAATGGCGGAGCAGGTTTCAAGATGTTGCGAGTGGCAGTCGTGGGCGGCGGCCCCAGCGGTTCCTGTGCTGCGGAAGTTCTCGCCAAGGCCGGCATCGAGACCTGGCTGTTCGAGCGCAAGCTCGACAACGCCAAACCCTGCGGTGGCGCGATTCCCCTGTGCATGGTCGAGGAATTCGACCTGCCGGAATCGATCATCGACCGCAAGGTGCGGAACATGCGGATGATCTCTCCCTCCAACCGGGAGGTGGACATCCACCTGGAGAACAGCAACGAATACATCGGCATGTGCCGCCGGGAGATTCTCGACGGCTTCCTGCGCAACCGGGCCGCCGAACTCGGTGCCCACCTGGTCAACGGGCTGGTGCAGAGCATCGACACCGGCAGCCAGCGCCAGGGTCCCTACACCCTCCACTACGCCGACTACTCCTCCGGCGGCCCCACCGGTGAACTGAAGACCCTCGAGGTGGATCTGATCGTCGGCGCCGACGGCGCCAACAGCCGGGTGGCCAAGGCCATGGATGCCGGGGACTACAACGTGGCGATCGCCTTCCAGGAGCGGATCCGCCTCCCCGCCGAGGAGATGGCCTACTACGAGGATCTGGCGGAGATGTACGTCGGCACGGACGTGTCGCCCGATTTCTATGCCTGGGTGTTCCCCAAGTACGACCACGTGGCCGTGGGCACCGGCACCATGCAGGCCAACCAGTCCCTGATCAAAGGGCTCCAGAAGGGGATCCGCGAGCGGGCCAGCCGCCGGCTGCTGCGTGGTGAGGTGATCAAGGTGGAAGCCCACCCCATCCCCGAACATCCCCGCCCCCGGCGGGTGGTGGGCCGCATGGCCCTGGTGGGCGACGCGGCCGGTTACGTCACCAAGAGCTCCGGCGAAGGCATCTACTTCGCCGCCAAGAGCGGCCGGATGTGTGCCGAGGAGATCGTCGCCGCCATCAACTCCGGAGCCCGCATCCCGACCGAGAAGGATCTCAAGGTCTACATCCGCAAGTGGGACCGCAAGTACGGCGCCACCTACAAGGTGCTGGAACTGCTCCAGAACATCTTCTATAGCAACGATGCCGCCCGGGAGGCGTTCGTGGAGATGTGCGATGACAAGGACGTGCAGCGCCTCACCTTCGACAGCTACCTCTACAAGCGGGTGGTGGCGATGAACCCCTGGCAGCAGATCAAGCTCACCGTGCTCACCCTGGGTGCTGTTCTGCGGGGTCAGGCCCTGGCTCCCGCCGGCTACAAGCCGGTCCCCAGCGCCGTTCGCTCGGTTGAGGAGGCGGAGGCGATCCTGGCGGCTGCTCAGCCCCGCTCGTCGATGAAGCCGGCCGGTGTCCATGCCGCAGCCCCGTCCGTGGATCCGGATGCCGATCCCGACTCCGTGAAGGAGCCTGTGCTGGTCGCCAAGTGAGCGCCAGGTCGGCCTGATGGGATCCTCAGGCCGACGCTTCAGCTTGGTCTGAGGGGTCTTGAAGGCGGCTCACCAGGAGCTTGTCGACCCGGTTGCCATCCATGTCCACCACCTCGATGCGGAGGTCTTCCCATTCGAAGACCTCCCCGGAATGGGGAATGTGCTCGAGATGGTGCATGACGAAGCCACCCAGGGTCTGGTAACCCCCGCGCACTTCCTCCGGCAGGTGGTCTTTGCCCACCAGGTCCTTGAAGTCGGCGATATCGAGGGCGCCGTCGAGCAGCCAGGATCCATCCTGGCGAACCACGACCATGGGGTCCTCCTCATCCCTGGCGGCGGAAAGATCACCGACGATCGCGGCCATCATGTCGTTGAGGGTCACCAGTCCTTCGATGCCACCGAACTCATCGGTCACCAGGGCGATGTGAACCCCGCTGGTTCTGAACTGTTCGATCAACTTCAGCGCCCTGGTGCTCTCGCCCACGTACAGCGGTGGTTGCAGGAAAGCCTCGATCTCCCTGGGCCCATCGCAGAGCTGGGCGGCCAGAAAGGTGCGGCCACGCACCACTCCCACACAGGCGTCGAGGCTGTCCCGCGCCACCGGAAACAGGGAGTGATTCACCGCCATCACCCGCTCCAGATGGGACTGGCGTGACTCGGAGAGATCCAGCCAGCAGATATCCGTGCGGGGCGTCATGATCGCCTTGACGGGCCGATCGGCCAGGCGGAACACCCGCTCCACCATGGCGTGCTCCGCCACGTCAAACAGGCCCGATTCCGTTCCCCTGCGCAGCAGGGTCCTGATTTCGTCTTCGGTGATCTCGGGTTCGCCTTTCTCGCCGATGCCGATCAGGCTGAGCAGCTGGTCGGTGGAGGAGCCGAGCAGATGGGCCAGGGGGGCCATCCAGCGCGACAGGGTCCGCATGGAGGGCGCCACCAGGCAGGCGATGCGCTCCGGATCATGGAGGGCGATGCGCTTGGGCACCAGCTCCCCCAGCACCAGGGACAGAAAGGTGATCACGGTGACCACAAGTCCCAGGGACAGGGGATCGGCCCAGGCCCGCAGCGGCGGCACGGCCAGCAGCAGCGGCCGCAACCCCTCGGCCACCCGTGAGCCGCCGAGGGCACCACTGAGAATGCCGATCAATGTGATGCCGATCTGCACCGTCGACAGAAAATCGTTGGGGGATCGGATTAGTTTCAGAGCCACGTCCGCCTTGTGGTCCCCAGCCTCTGCCTGGTGTTCAAGGCGCAATCTGCGAGCCGACATCATGGCCAACTCCGAGCCCGAAAAGATCCCGTTGATCAGAATCAGAAAGACAATCAGAAAACCGTCGAACAGCATCGGCAAATCCAGTGATGGCCCCTTGGCCAGCGGACGGACAGAAACGACAAGTTAGGTGACGACGGCTGAAGGTCTCGACCGGGAGACCCTTCACCAGAGTCCGGCGAAGCCACCCTCGAACGACGTTCTCCGATGCATTGGCAGCCCCTGGCTGAGCGAAACCGACAGCCGGAGTGGATGGATCAGCCCGGCATTGATGTCGCTGCCCATGACCAGGCCCTTCAGGGCCTGCGACGGATCAACGCGATCAGCGGCGCCGTGGGCTGCCTGTACACCCCGGTCCAGGCCCTGGCCGCCGCCCTTGGCCCCAGTCGGCTCCTGCGGATTCTGGACGTGGCCTGCGGTGGCGGCGACAACACCGTCGCCCTGGCGGAACGCTGCCGCAGCAACGGTCTGGCCGTGCAGGTGGACGGCTGCGACCGCAGTGAGCAGGCGGTGGCCATCGCCAGCCACCATGCCTCCGGCAGCCCCCTGGGCAGCAGCTTCTTCCAGGCGGACGTTCTGGTGGATCCCCTACCGGATGGTTACGACGTCATGGTCTGCAGCCTGTTCCTGCACCATCTCGAGGACGCCGACGCCGTCGAGCTGCTCCGCCGCCTGGGCCAGAGCTGCCGCCATCTGGTGCTGGTGAATGACCTGATCCGCAGTCCGCTGGGCTACGGCCTGGCCTGGGCGGGTTGCCGGCTGCTGAGTCGCTCGCCGATCGTTCATTTCGATGGTCCGGTTTCGGTGCAGGGGGCCTTCCGGCTGGACGAGGCGATGGATCTGGCGGCCTGGGCCGGCCTCGGCGGGGCCCGCGTTCAGCGCAGCTGGCCCGAGCGCTTCCTGCTCAGCTGGCGCCGTCCTGACCCGGCGCTGGAGGCGCCATGACGCCTCCGGAGTGGGATGTGATCGTGCTCGGGGCTGGTCCCGCCGGTGCGCTGGCGGCCCACCAGCTGGCCAGGCGACGGCTGCGGGTGCTGCTGGTGGACAAGCGAGACTTTCCCCGCTGGAAGGTCTGCGGCACCTGCCTCAACGGGGTGGCCCTCGGAGCGCTGGCGGAGGCCGGCCTGCCGGGACTGGTGGATCGCCTCGGCGGTGTGCCCCTCAACCGGCTGCATCTTGGACTGCAGCACCATCAGACGGAGCTGGAGCTGCCCCTGGGCCGCTCCCTCTCCCGGGGCCGCCTTGACCTGGCCCTGGGCGAGGCGGCGGTGGCCGAAGGCGCGGTGTGGCGGAGGGGCACCGAGGCCACGGTCGCTGGCCCCTGCCCGGGCGGCCGGCAGGTGCGGCTGCGCAGCGGCGCCGCCCCAGAACTCACCAGTGCCCGTGTGGTGCTGGTGGCCACCGGCCTGGGCACCCCGGGACTGACCCCGGCCATTCCGATCCGGAACCGGGTGCAGGCCCACTCCAGGGTGGGGGCCGGGTGCCGCGTGGCCGCCGGGGGCAGCGGCTACGGCCGGGGCACGATCCACATGGCCATCGGCCGCCATGGCTATGTGGGGCTGGTGCGCACGGAAACCGGAGATCTCAACCTGGCAGCGGCCTTCGACCGGGCCCACCTGATCCAGGCCGGAGGGGCGGCGCCTGCCGCCGCGGCGGTGCTGGCGGAGGCGGGTTTCGAGGCGGTCCCCGAGGCCTCTGCCGCCGCCTGGCGGGCCACGCCGGCCCTCACCGCCGACCATTGGCCGCCGGCGGCCGAGCGGCTGCTGCTGCTGGGCGATGCCGCCGGATACGTCGAGCCGTTCACGGGGGAGGGGATGGGCTGGGCCCTGCTGGGGGCCCTGGCGGTGGTGCCCTTGGCCGTGCAGGGGCAGCACCAATGGAGCCGGGAGCTCGAGCGGCAATGGGCCCGCCGCTACGGGCGGCTGATCGGATCACGGCAGCGGCTCTGCCGGGCCCTGGCCTTCGCCCTGCGCCGCCCTGGCCTCAGCCGCTGCGCCCTGGCGGCGGTGGAGCGCTGGCCGGTGCTGTCCGCCCCCTTCCTGCACCCCTTCGCTGGCGCCAGCGTGAAGACGCCGGTCCCCGACCCATGTCCCTGACCATCCAGGGGCTGGGAACGGCCCTTCCCCCCGAACGGATCGCCCAGGGCGATGCCGCCGCCATCGCCGCCGCGGTGGCCCTGCCCACCCAGATCCCCTCTCCGAGCCAGCGCCGGCTGCTGCAGACCCTGCACCGCCGCTCGGGTGTCGCCAGCCGCCACAGCGTCCTGCTCGATCCCCCCGGCAGCGACCCCAGACAGACCTTCTTCGGAGCCACCAGCCCCGGCACCGGGGAGCGGATGCGGCGTTACGCCCGCGAAGCGCCGCCCCTGGCCCTGCGCGCCGTCCAGGCGGCCCTGGCGCAGGCGGGGGTGCCCGCGGAACGGATCACCCATCTGGTCACGGTCTCCTGCAGCGGCTTCCATGCCCCCGGCGTCGATCTGGCCCTGATGGCCGCCCTGCCGCTGGACGCCGGCGTGGCTCGCACCCACGTGGGATTCATGGGCTGTCATGGGGCGCTCAATGGTCTGAGGGTCGCCGCCGGGTTCACCGGGGCCGAACCGGAGGCCTGTGTGTTGCTCTGCGCTGTCGAGCTCTGCAGTCTCCATCTCCAGTACGGCTGGGATGCCGAAAGGATCGTGGCCAATGCCCTGTTCGCCGATGGTGCCGCCGCCCTGGTCGCCACAGGGGAGCCGCCCGCGCAGAGGGCACCGGCAACGGCTCCGCTGAGACGGCTGATCGCCAGCGGCTCCCTGCTGGTGCCCGCCAGCACGGAGGCCATGTCCTGGGGGATCGGGGACCACGGTTTCGCCATGGGTCTGTCGCCGCAGGTGCCTGACCTGATCGGCGAGCATCTGCGGCCCTGGCTGGAGGGGTGGCTGGCCGGCCACAACCTCAGCCTCGACGCCATCGGCTCCTGGGCCGTGCACCCTGGTGGCCCCAGGATCCTTTCGGCGGTCACGATGGGCCTTGGACTCGATCCACGGCTGATCGAACCCTCGCGGTCGGTGCTGCGGGACTACGGCAACATGTCGTCCCCGACCCTGCTGTTCATCCTCGAGCGCCTGCGGCGCAGCGGCGCTGCGGGACCCTGCCTGGCCATGGCCTTCGGTCCCGGGCTGTGCATCGAAGTGGCCCTGCTGGCGTGAGCCGGGCGCGGGGCCGCCCGCAGGCGCCGGTCCGCTTCAGCCGCCCAGCCGGGAGAAGTCGCCGAGCTCGGCGGCCTGGTTGCGCAGCACGGCCAGCAGCCGCAGGCGGTTGCGGCGCACCTCGGGCTCGTCGCACAGCACCATGACGCTGTCGGGACCGTCGAAGAAGGCGGCCAGGGTGGCACCGCTCTCCCCCAGCATCCGGGCCAGGGGCTCGTAGCGGGCGGTACCGGTGGCGGCGGCATGGACCGCCAGCCGCTCCAGCACTGCCAGCACGGCGGCCTCGCTGGGGGAGCCGAAGAGATCCGGGTCCACCACCCCCTCGGGGCTGACCAGATCCGCCGCCAGGTCGGCCTGTTCGGCCAGCCGGGAGGCCCGCTGCACCACCGCCTGCACCAGGGGCAGGCTGCCCTCGCTGCGCAGACGCCGCAGCAGCTCCACCCGGGCCCGGGCATCGGCCGGATCCCGCAGCAGCCGCTCCAGGGAGACGCCATCGCCAGCCACCGCCTGAACCAGATCGGCGCTGGAGCCCTCCTCCTCCAGCAGGCTGGCCAGGCGCTGGCGCAGGAAGTCGAGCAGGTCGGCGGCCAGGGCCAGCGGCTGCACCTCCAGCGCAGGCAGCAGCCGCTGCCAGTGGGCGGTGGCCTCGGCCATCAGGCCCACCAGGTCGAGCGACCAGTGCCGATCCCAGAGGATCTGCAGCAGTCCGTTGCCCGCCCGGCGCAGGGCATAGGGATCGGAGGAGCCGCTGGGCCGCTCCCCCCTGGCGAAGATGCTGAGCAGCAGCTCCAGCCGTTCGGCCAGCGCCAGCACCGCTCCCGCCTCGGAACCAGGCAGGGCGTCGCCGGCGCCGCGGGGCTGGTAGTGCTCCAGCATCGCCAGGGCCACGGCACGGGTTTCGCCCTCCGCCAGCAGGTACTTGGCGCCCATCACCCCCTGCAGCTCCGGGAATTCCCCGACCATCTGGCTCACCAGGTCGTGCTTGCACAGGGGAGCGGCCCGCCGGGCGGCGACGGCGGCGGCATCGCCCACCGGCAGCCGGCGGCAGAGCAGATCCGCCAGCCAGGCCAGGCGCTGGCTGCGATCGGCCAGGCTGCCGAGACCCTCAGCGAAGGTGACCCGGTCGAGGGCCACCACCCGCTCCGCGCTGCTCTGGCGGCGATCCGCCGCCAGGAAGAAGGCCGCATCCGCCAGCCGCGCCCGCAGCACCCGCTCGTTGCCGCGCCGGATCGTGTCGGCGGCGGCGGCGAGGCCGTTGGACAGGCACAGGAACCGGGGCATCAGGGCCTCCCCGGCCACCAGGGCCAGGGGATCGGCCGGTGCGTCCGCCAGGCGCAGGGGCACGTAGCGCTGGTGGGAGCGCATCACGGTGCTGAGCACCTCCGGGGGCAGGGCCAGATAGTCGGCATCAATGGAGCCCTCGATCAGCCGGGGGGACTCCACCAGGTCGACCAGCTCGTCGAACAGGTCCTGGGGCAGATCCAGCTCGGCCCCCGCCGCTGTCGCCGCCGCCTCCAGGGCGGTGCGGATCGCGGCGCCCCTGGCCTCCCGGTCGACCTGGACATCGGCGGCCTCCAGGGCGGCGGCGTAGCCCCCGGCGGAGGGGATCGTCACCGCTCCGTCATGGAGACGGTGGCCGCGGCTGAGGCGATCGCTGGCCAAGGGTGGATCCACGTCGGAGAGCGCCACCGGCACCACCGCCTCGTCGAGCAGCGCCACCAGCCAGCGCAGGGGCCGGCTGAAGCGGCCATCGCCGGCGCCCCAGCGCATGAAGCGCCGCCCCTGCAGGGAACGGATCCAGCCGGGGATGCAGCCGGCCAGCACCTCGGCGGTGGGGCGGCCGGCCTCGGTGGTGCGGGCGAACACGAAGGGGCCCTTGTCGGTCTCGCGGATCTCCAGCTGGTCGGGGCTGCAGCCGCAGCGCCGGGCAAATCCGATGGCAGCCTGGGTGGGCTGGCCATCGCGGAACGCCTGCTGGGCCGGCGGGCCCTTGCGGTCCTCGACCAGATCCTCCTGCTCCCGGGGCAGGCCAGTGACGGTCACCGCCAGGCGCCGGGGGGTGCCACCGGTTGTGATGGCGTCGCAGGCGAGGCGGGCTTCCCGCAGGTCACGGGCCACGATCGCCTCCAGCTGCGGCTGGGCCAGGCGCACGAAATCGGCCGGCAGTTCCTCGGTTCCGATCTCCAGAAGAAAGGTGGCCATGCAGGGGAGCGGGCAGAACGCGACTGTATGCAAAGGAGGGAAACGGCCGGAATCTCCGGCGGAGCGCCACGTCCCGTTCGCTAGTTTCAGTCCAGATACCGTTCCGCATGCCGATGTCCTCGACGACGGTCGCCGACAGCACGTCGCTCCCATCGGCTCCCCCCGCCAAGCCCCCCACCAAGCAGGAGGCGCTGAAGGCCGGCAGCGGCCACCTGCATGATCCCCTGGCGGCCGAACTGGGCAACGATCTGCCCAGCTTCACGGATCCCGCCGTCCAGATCCTCAAGTTCCACGGCAGTTACCAGCAGGACGACCGGGACAAACGGCGCAAGGGCGCCGACAAGGACTGGCAGATGATGCTGCGGCTGCGCAACCCCGGCGGGCGCATCCCCACCTCCCTCTACCTGGCGCTGGATTCCCTCGCCGACCGGCTGGGCAACGGCACCCTGCGCATCACGACGCGCCAGGCCTTCCAGATGCACGGCGTGCAGAAGACCGACCTCAAGGAGGTGATCGGCGGCATCGTGCGGGCCCTGGGCTCCACCCTCTCGGCCTGTGGGGACATCAACCGCAACGTGATGGCCCCGGCCGCCCCCTTTGAGCGGGACGGCTACCCGGAGGCCCGCCTGCTGGCCGATCGGATCGCCGATCTGCTGGCCCCCCAGGCCGCCGAGGGTTCCTACCTCGACCTCTGGGTGGACGGGGACCTCAGCTATCGGATCAAGCCCAAAGGGCCCGTCAAGAAGGCGCGCAAGCTGCAGGAGAGCGGTGCCGTTTTCAGTGGTGATGCGGCCGAACCCCTCTACGGCTCCACCTACCTGCCGCGCAAGTTCAAGGTGGCCGTCACCGTCCCCGGGGACAACTCGGTGGACCTGCTGACCCAGGACATCGGCCTGGTGCTGTTCAGCGACCCCTCCGGCCGTCCCCTGGGCTGCAACGTCTACGTGGGCGGCGGCATGGGGCGGACCCACAACAAGGATGAGACCTTCGCCCGCACCGCCGATCCCCTCGGCTACGTCGGCGCCGCCCATGTGCTGGAACTGGTGCAGGCGATCGTCGCCCTGCAGCGGGACCACGGCGACCGGGAGCAGCGCCGCCACGCCCGGATGAAGTATCTGATTCACGACCGTGGGGTGGACTGGTTCCGCACCGAACTGGGCCGCTACTTCCCCCATCCGATCAAGGGGATGCGCCGGGAGCCCACCGCTGTCCTCACCGACTACCTGGGCTGGCACCGCCAGTCCCCGGGGCTGTGGTTCGTGGGCCTGCCGGTGCTGTGCGGTCGCCTGCAGGGCGAGCTCAAGGGCGGCCTGCGCCATCTCATCGAGACCTACCAGCTGGAGGTGCGGCTCACCCCCAACCAGGACCTGCTGCTCTGCAACATCGGCAGCGCCCAGCGGGGGTCGGTGCGGGAGGGTCTGGCGGCCCTCGGCCTCACCGCCCCCGAGGCGCCGGCCCCCCTGGCCCGCCATGCCCTGGCCTGCCCGGCCCTGCCCCTGTGCGGCCTGGCGATCACCGAAGCCGAACGGATCCTGCCTGAGGTGCTCGAGCGGCTCGAGGCCCTGCTGGAGCGGCTGGAGATCAGCAAACCCCTGCTGGTGCGCATGACGGGCTGCCCCAACGGCTGCGCCCGCCCCTACATGGCCGAGATCGGTCTGGTGGGCAGCGCCGTGGACACCTACCAGCTGTGGCTCGGCGGCAGCCACGGCCTGACCCGGCTAGCCAGCCCCTACCTGGAGAAGATGCCCCTGGAGAAGCTGGAGGCCACCCTGGAGCCCCTGCTGGTGGCCTGGCGCGACGAGGGTGGCCCCCGCAGCCGCTTCGGCGACTTCATCGAGCGGATCGGGGCCGAACGGGTCACCGGGCTGCTCACCGCCGCCTGATGGGCCGCCCTTCCGCCGGTCCCCTCCAGCCCCTGTTGGGCGCCCTCCTGGGCGCAGCGATGGCGGTCCTGCTGCCCTGCTCAGGGCGGGCCAGTGACGCGGCGGAGCGCCCTCGCCCGCCCGAGGCACCGGTGCAGCACTTCCACTCCGATCCCCTGGCCTGCCAGCCGGACGCGATCAGGGCCGCCTACAAGACCCATCTGCAGCCCTTCGCCGACCAGAGCCCGGCGGTGCTGGCCAAGCTGCGCCGCGTGCAGGACGACATGACCCTGGCCAGCCTCAAGCGCTGCGTCCAGAAAGGTCTGCTGACCCGCCCCCAGGCCAGCGTGCTGTTCCGGGAGCTGGGCCTGACCCTGCCGGGCACCGAGATCCCCGTCACCAGCGGTCCAGCACCCGGAGCCGCTCAACCGGCAACAGCGCCGTAGAGCGCCCTCGGTTCGCCGCGGCGCCAGGCCCAGAGCTGGTCGCCGTGGCTGAAATGCCACCACTCGTTGGGGTGCTGGGCAAAGCCGGCCTCCTCCATCACCGCCGACAGCAGCCGGCGCCGTTCGTGCCAGTCGGCGGCCTCGCTGCCGGGGGCGGCCCCGGCGTGGTGGTCGGGCTCGGAGATGGCGCCGATCGCATCGATCTCCCCGCCCATGGCCAGGGGGCGGCCGCTGGCCTCGGCCAGGGTGAGATCCACTGCGGCACCGGTGCTGTGGGGGGGCGGGGTGGCCGGATCGGCGCTTGGGGGGGCCCAGAAGCGATCCACCTCCGCCGCCACGGCCTGCTGGGGGGGGCCGAAGGCGTCGGGGTCGAGGCCCCGCTCGCGGCAGGCCTCACGGAAGGCCTGGCGGACCATGAACGCCTGAACGGCGATGGGACGCCAGGCGTCGAAGATGGCCAGCCGCCAGTGGGGCCGGCGCTGCTGCAGCCGCTCCTGGGCCCGCTCCAGCCGGTCGATCACGCTCCGGCGCAGCCGGAACGGGCTGGCGCCGGTGCCATAGGGCGCCCCCAGGGCCTGGTAGGGATGGGGCTCCAGCCGCCAGAGGCTCGGCGGCAGGTCATCCAGGGGCTCGCCCCCATCGGCGATGGGGATCGGACTCCAGGGGCGCAGGGGCGGCATGGGGGCGGCGGGTCCGGCTCGGCCCGGTGGTCTGGCTCAATTCAACTGGGCCGCCTCCACCGAGCGGCGCCGCTGGGCCTCGAGGGCCCCGCGCAGGTGCGGGTGGTTGGCCAGGTCGGGATCCTGCGCCAGGATCCGCTGCGCCGCCAGCCGCGCCTCCTCCAGCACGGCGCCGTCGTCGCTGAGGCTGGCCAGGGCCAGGTCCGGCAGACCCGACTGGCGGGTGCCCAGAACCTGGCCGGGGCCCCGCAGCCTCAGGTCCATCTCGGCGATCTCGAAACCGTCGCCGCTGCGGGCCAGCAGCTCCAGCCGCTGGCGGGCCATGGCGTTGTCGCCCTCGTGCAGCAGCAGGCAATGGGAGGCGGCGGCCCCCCGGCCCACCCGGCCGCGCAGCTGGTGCAGCTGGGCCAGGCCGAAGCGCTCGGCATGTTCGATCACCATCACGCTCGCCTCCGGCACGTCCACCCCCACCTCCACCACCGTGGTGGACACCAGCACCTGGGAGCGCCCCTCCTGGAAGGCGCTGATGGCCCGCTGCTTCTCCTCGCCGGTCATCCGCCCGTGCAGCAGGCCCACGGTGAGTTCGGGAAACACCTCCTCATCAAGGTGGCGGTGCACCTCCACGGCGGAGCGCAGGTCGAGCTTCTCCGATTCCTCCACCAGGGGCAGCACCACATAGGCCCGCTGCCCCTTGGCCACCTCCTGGCGCACCAGCTCCCAGGCGCCGGCGCGCTCGGATCCTCGCAGCAGCCGGGTGCGGATCGGCGTGCGGCCCGGGGGCAGTTCGTCGATCTGGCTGAGGTCCAGATCGCCGTGGATCGAGAGGGCCAGGGTGCGGGGGATCGGCGTGGCCGTCATGGTGAGCAGGTGGGGCTGGAGCCCCTTGGCCAGCAGCCGGTTGCGCTGCCGCACGCCGAAGCGGTGCTGCTCATCGACCACGACCAGGCCGAGACGGTCGAACTGCACCGGATCCTCGAGCAGGGCATGGGTGCCCACCAACAGCTTCACCTGGCCGTTGGCCAGGTCCTGCAGCACCTGGCGGCGGCGGCGGGCGGTGGTGGAGCCGGTGAGCAGCTCGATGCTGACGTCGAGCTGGGGCAGCCAGCCGGCCAGCTTGTGGAAGTGCTGGGCCGCCAACACCTCGGTGGGCGCCATCAGGGCCCCCTGGCAGCCGCCGGCGATGGCCCCCAGCAGGGCCGCCAGGGCCACCACCGTCTTGCCGCTGCCCACATCCCCCTGGACCAGGCGGGCCATGGGCTGGGGACGCTCCATATCGGCACGGATCTCCGCCAGCACGCGGCTCTGGGCGCCGGTGAGGGGAAAGGGCAACAGGTCGAGGAAGCGACTCACCAGGTCGTCGCCGCCGCTGGGCAGGATCAGCGGCGGCGCCGGAGAGCGGCGCAGGCGCTCGCGCCGCTGGCCCAGGGCCAGCTGCAGCAGCAGGAACTCATCGAACACCAGGCGCCGGCGGCAGCGCTGCAGCTCCTCGCGGTCGGCGGGGCGATGCAGCCCCAGCAGCGCCTCGCCGCGGCGCGGCAGGCCCAGCTCCAGCCGCAGGGGCTCCGGCAGGGGATCGGGCCAGCGGCTCGCCGCCGGCAGCACGGCGGCGATGGCCCGGGCCAGGGCCTCGCCGCTGAGCCCCTCGGTGAGGGCGTAGACGGGCACGAAGCGGCCGATCCGCTCCGACCGCACCGGCGCGCCGGGGGCCTCCAACACCTCCAGCAGGGGATCGGCGAAGCCCGGGCCGTAGGGGCTGTCCTTCACCAGGCCGCTCACGGCCACCGTGGCCCCCACCGGGTAGAGCCGCTGCTGGGATTTCAACCAGCCCGGGCTGCTGAAGCGGCGACCCGCAAAGAACCGCGTCACCTTGAGGCGGCCCGTCACATCCTGAAGCTGCAGTTCCAGGATCGCCAGGTTGGGGTTGCGGGGGCTGCCGAAGGCATGGCAGCGGCGCACCGTCGCCACGATGGTGGCGGTCCGCCCCGGCTCCAGGGCCGCGATCCGCACCAGGTGGGCGTAATCGAGGTAGTCGCGGGGGTAGTGGTGCACCAGATCGCGCACCACCAGCAGGCCGAGGGCGGCGAGGCGGGTGGCGGTCTTCGGGCCGATCCCCGCCACCTCCGCCAGGGGCGTCTGGGGATCGAGCCGCTGGGGACCGCCGGCGGTGGGCCCCGCCGCAGGACCGGTGGGCACCAGCCGCAGCCGTGGTGGTGCCACGGGCCGAACCTCCTGCCGGCGGCGGCGCAGCTCATGCAGCGCCTGCCGCAGGCGCCGCACCAGCGACTGGCGCCCCGCCAGCGCCAGGGCGCCATAGGCGGCGAAGTCCCGGGCGAGGGCGGCCAGCTGCTGGCGCTCGGCGGCCTCGAGCCCCTCCGGCGCTGCCGCCAGGGAGGTGTCGATGAAGCCGCTGAAGCGGTCGCGCCGTCCCTGGAGATCCGCGAAGCCTCCCTCGGCCTCGAGGCGGCAGGCCAGCTGCAGGGGCGTGCACCAGCGCTCCAGGGCCTGCTCCAGGTCTCCGGACGGGGACGCGGCTGGCCCTTCCAAGGAGGGGGTGCCGTTCAGTCCTTCGGAATCGATGGGGGGCGGATGTCCTGCAGCCAAAGCTGTTCGGCCTGATGGATCCGTAGGCGCCGTTGCAGGCGACGGAACTGCTGGGCCATTCTGCGAACCTCCTGCCGATGCTGCTGCAGCCGCCGCCGGCAGGTACGCAGGCGGGGCTCCTCCAGCTCCAGATCGGTGGGCCGCAGCAGCACCGCCAGCGTCTGGGCCTGGGGGGGGCGCGCGCCTGGGAAGGGCAGGGGCAACCGCATCAGGTTGGCGGGCGCGGCCATGGTCTCCAGTTGGCCGGCCAGCACGGCATCGAGCAGGCTCACCGGCAGCAGGCTGCGGCTCACACCCCCCCGCAGCAACTCCACGTTGACGGCGTGGGAGAGGTTGCGCAGGCGCCGGCCCAGGGCCAGCTCCATGCCGTCCATCCAGCGCAGCACCCGTTCGGGATCCTCGGGAAGCCGCCCCGCCTGCCACAGGCCGTCCTCCTCGGGGCCATCCTCGGGCTCCTCGTCGGGATCCTCCCGGCGGTCATCCGGATCGTCGTGACTGTCGTCGTCCGGATCGTCCTGCTGCCCGTCGTCGGGGTCCGGCGGGGGAGCCTCCTCACGGCCGAGCGACCCCCAGAGGAAGGATCCGCCGGCGAGGGGCGGGGCGAAGGCGATCTGCACCGACCCCGGCGGCAGGGGCTCCGGCTCGCCACCCCCGGGCTCCCCCTCCCAGGTGAGTTCCTCCAGCAGCTGCTCCCGGTCGTGGCGATCGCGTCGCTGGCGCTCCCGGGAGATCTGGGCCGCCAGGATCACCAGCTGCTCCACCGTGAGCAGGCTGCAGCAGCGCCCCACCAATTCCTGGATCTGGCCGTGCAGGAGCCGCCGTCGCTCGACGGGCAGCTCGACGTAGCGCTGGGGGTGGACCTGGGTGGCGAGGTGGAAGCAAGCCTGGCGGACCTGCTGGGGCAGCGCCTGGCGCAGCACCTGGAGGTACAGGGCGACGTGGCGATAGAGCTCCGGGTTCGACTGCGTCAGCCGCCGGGTCAGGGCCTGGAGCTGACCCGGCAGATCGATCGAATCGGACGGGTCGCTCAACGGCTCCGGCTCAGGCCGCCTTGCCCATCGCCGCCACTTCGGCGGCGAAATCCGACTGCTCCACCTCGATGCCCTCACCGAGGGTGTAGCGGGTGAAGCGGCGCACCCGGATGTTCTCGCCGGTCTTGCCGGCGGCCGACTTGACCATCTCACCGACGGTCACGGTGTTGTCGCGGATGAAGGGCTGGTCCATCAGGGCCAGTTCCTTGAGGCGCTTGCCGATGCGCCCCGCCACGATCTTGACCTTCATGTCCTCCTTCTTGCCGGCGAGATCGTCGCGACCCATCTCGATGGCCTTCTCCCGCTCCGCCACGTCGGGGGGGATGTCGTCGGTGCTGACGTATTCCACGTTGGGGCAGGCGGCGATCTGCATCGCCACGTTGCGCACCAGCTCCTGGAAGAGTTCGCCGCGGGCCACGAAGTCGGTCTCGCAGTTCACCTCCACCAGCACGCCGACGCGGGCACCGGTGTGGATGTAGCTGCCGACGGCCCCTTCAGCCGCCGTGCGACCGGCCTTCTTCTCGGCGGTGGCGATGCCCTTCTGGCGCAGCCATTCGGCGGCCTTGGTGGCATCCCCACCGGATTCGGTGAGGGCCTTCTTGCAATCCATCATGCCGGCGCCGGTCTTGTCGCGCAGGTCCTTGACGAGCTTCGCTGTGATCTCAGCCATGGGGTGGGAGTGGGGGAGGTCGGGAGGGAGAGAACGGCTCAGGCGTCGTCGTCGCCGCCGCGCTGATCCTGGGCTCCATGGCGGCCCTCATTGATGGCATCCGCCAGCCGACCCAGCACCAGCTGGACGGAACGCACGGCGTCGTCGTTGCAGGGGATGGGAACGTCGCAGAGATCGGGATCGCAGTTGGTGTCAAGCATCGACACCAGGGGGATGTCGAGCTTGCGGCACTCGAGCACGGCGTTCGTTTCGCGGCGCTGGTCCACCAGCACCACCACATCGGGCAGGCGGCGCATGTTCTTGAGGCCGCCGAGGTACTTCTGCAGGCGGTCGAGTTCGCGGCGCAGCACGGCGGCTTCCTTCTTGGGCCGCATGGCGATGGCGCCGGAGGACTCCATGCGCTCCAGGTCCTTGAGGCGATCGATGCGGGCGCGCATCGTGCTCCAGTTGGTGAGCATGCCGCCCAGCCAGCGCTGGTTGACGTAGGAGGCGCCGCAGCGGGCCGCTTCCTGGGCGATCACTTCGGAGGCCTGCTTCTTGGTGCCGACGAACAGGAAGCGCTTGCCGCTGCGGGCGGCACTGCGGGTCCATTTGTAGGCGTTGTTCATGCAGACGGCGGTCTGCACGAGATCGATGATGTGGACTCCGTTGCGCGCGCAATAGATGTAGCGCGACATCTTGGGATTCCAGCGACGGGTCTGGTGTCCGAAGTGGGCACCAGCCTCCATCATCTCGGAGAGAGTGACGACAGCCATGGGTGTTGGGGGGTTTCGGGTTGGCCTCCACCTGCCAGGGATGCCGCGCCACAGAGAGGGCAGCGGATCACCCGAAACGTGCAGGTGTGCGGTGTTTGGGTTACCGGGTCAACCTACCAAATGGCCCTGCTGACGGGCTTCGGCATGGAGGGCCCGCACCCCGAAGCGGTTGAGGGGCAGCCGCAGCAGCTCCATCGCCAGCCCCGCCTTGCCGTGGCGGATCAGCCAGCGCAGCAGGGGCCGCAGGGTTCGTTCATTGATCAGGCCGCCGAGGGTGAGCAGCTCCCAGAGCGCCAGATGCAGCCAGGTGTACTGGATGATGAAGCGCACCCGCCGGGTGGGGTGCTTGCGGTAGAAGACCAGGCCCATCTTGGCCCGTTCCCGCTCCACCCGCACCAGATCGGGGATCTGCTCCAGGCTCAGGGGCGGATGCCAGTGATAGCCCACGGCCTCGGGGCAGCGCACCAGCCGCACACCCATGCGCCGCAGCCGTTCCCCGAGTTCGAGATCCTCCCAGCCGTAGAGGCGGAAGCCGGTGTCGAACAGGCCCGACTGCTCCAGCACCCGGCGGTCGATCGCCACGTTTCCGGTGGCGAAGTAGGCCCAGGAGAGATCCCGCAGCTTGTGGGGCTCCGACGTGGGCGCATCGAAGTTGTGGGTGTTGATCACCGCTCCGTAGGTGAAGCAGAGCCTGTTCCCGCTCTCCTCCCAGGCCCGCGCCAGGGCCGTGGCGTGGTGCAGCAGGAACCGCTCCGTCACCACCAGGTCGCTGTCGATGAAGACGATCACATCGCCGCGGGCCTCGTCCACCCCGCGGTTGCGCCCCTCGGCCGGACCGCCGTGGTCCTGGCGGATCAGGCGCAGGTGGGGGAAGGCGGTGGCATGGGCATCCAGCCACCGCACCGTGTCGTCGGTGGAACCGTCATCCACAAGCACCACCTCATAGGCCTGCAGGGGGCCGCCGGTTTCCTGGCGTTCCAGGGCCTGCAGGCACTGGCGCAGGATCGGCAGCCGGTTGTAGGTGGGGATGACGACGCTGATGAACATCGGGTGACGGTGGAGGGACCACGGTGCAGGGACCACGGTGGAGGGGCCATGAAAAAGGGGGGATCCGCAGCGAATCCCCCCGGTGCCTTGGCCGGACTGCGCCGGTCAGTCGGCGGCGCCGCCGTTGTTGGCCGTGCCGGTCACGCCGTTGCCGGCCCCTTCACCGCGGCCGTCGTTACGCAGCTTGCGCTTCTTGAACTTGCGGGCGTAGGCCCGGTTGCGCTCCTGCTTTTCCTTCTTGAGGTTCCTGCGTTTCGACATAGGGGATGTGAGCCTTGAAAAGACTGTGAGGTTCCACCCTACTCACCCGACCACGGCCTCCCCGGCCCACAGCCGGCCGTCCTCCATCCGCACCAGGCGGTCGGCCACGTCAAGGATGCGGGGGTCGTGGGTCACCATCAGCACACCGCAGCCCTCGTCCCGGGCCAGGCGCTGGAGCAGTTCCACCACCTCCCGGCCGGTGCGGCTGTCGAGGGCGGCGGTGGGTTCGTCCGCCAGGAGCAGGCGGGGGTGGGCGGCCAGGGCCCGGGCGATCGCCACCCGCTGCTTCTGGCCGCCGGAGAGGTCGTGGGGCAGCTTGCCGAGGTGGTCGGAGAGGCCGACGGCCCGCAGCCATTCCCGGGAGAGGTCGCGGCGGGCGCGGTAGCCCAGATCCGGCAGCAGGTCGGCCCCCATCTGCACGTTCTGCTCGGCGGTGAGGCAGCGCAGCAGGTTGTGGCCCTGGAAGATCATGCCGACGCTGCGACGGAGAAGCTGGCGCTCCTGGCGGCTGGAGCCGTTCAGCTCGCAGCCCAGCACCCGCACCGACCCCTCCATCACCTGGCGCAGGGCCCCCACCAGGGTCAGCAGGGTGGTCTTGCCGCAGCCTGAGGGCCCCGTGAGCAGCACCACTTCGCCGGGGTGGATCTCCAGATCGATGCACTGGAGCACCTGGCGCCGCATGGCGCCGGTGCCGTACCAGTGGCTGAGACCCCGCACCGCCACGATGGCGGGACCCTCACCGGTGGGGACGACGGATGGGGCGGATCCGGGACGGAGGGTGGTCATCGGCTCGGGATTGGCTCAGGATCGACAACGGTTCAGAAAATGTCGGCCGGATCGGCGTCGCCCAGCTTGCGCATCGCCATCGCCGCCGACCCCATGCACATCACCAGGATCATCACGAAGACGGTCATGGCCCGGTCGCCGGCCATCGCCACCGGCAGCTTGGTGGCGGCATGGATGACGCCGTAGAGCACCTGGCCGGCGACGTAGGCGGGCACGTAGCCAAAGATCGCCAGGAGCAGCCCCTCGCGCGCCACCACCCCCAGCAGGGTGACCAGGCTGTAGCCCATGGCCATCAGGGTGGCGTACTCCGGGAGGTGGTCGCTGACGTCGGAATAGAGGATCTGGTAGACGATCACGCAGCCCACCACAAAGCCCATGGCGGCGCCCAGAGTGAAGATGAAGCCGATGGCGGTGCTCGTGCGCCAGTAGTCCATCTCCAGATCCAGGAAGCCCTGCTTGGTCAGCACGGTCACGTCCTCCGGCAGCAGACGGGTCAGTCGCTCCACCACCTTGGCGGGGTCGGCCCCGGAGCGCAGGCGGATCAGACCCAGCTCGATGCTGCCGGGCGGGTTGTTCGGCACCAGGCTCAGGAGCGTCTCCCGGCTGGTGAGGATGTTGCCGTCGGCGCCGAAAGAAGGCCCTGAACTGAACAGGCCCGCCACCCGCAGGCGCTTGCCGGCCACCTCGCTCTCCACAACGCGTCCTTCCCGGAACCATTTGGCCACCGGTCCGAACTCATCCCGGGACAGGTCGTCGAAGAGCACGCGGCCCTTCTGGGTGAGGCGGGGTGCCAGGGCGGTGACGGCCGGATCGATGAACACGGGATCCCCCGGCTCGAATCCCAGGGCCAGGATGGCCCGCGTGCCCTTCGTCTGGGGGTTGCGCCACAGCAGCAGGTTCCAGTGCACCGGTGTGATCCCTGTCACGTCCGGATCGGCCAAGGCCTGCACCAGCCGTCGCTCGGGGAAGCCGGTCATGCTGATCGAGCTCTTGCTGCGGGGGCTGAGCAGCACCAGATCGGTGTCGAACAGCTTGTGGACGGTGACGCTCGAATCGAACAGGGCGTCGCGGAAGCCCAGCTGCATGAACATCAGGATCCCGGCGAAGGTGATCCCGGCCAGGGCCACCGCCAGGCGCATCGGCTGGCGGGTGAGCAGCAGCCAGGCCAGCGGGATCCGGCGCCCCTGCCAGAGGCTCATGGCAACAGGCGGGCGATGACCTTGAGGCCGCTGAGGGTGGCGACCCGGGCCCCGTCATTGGGATCAAGCCGCACCCGCACCTCGACGACGCGGGCATCGGCATCACCGGTGGGATCGGTGGAGAGCACCTCCCGCTGGCGCACCTGGGGACTGATGCGGCTGACGGTGCCCCGGAGGGTGCCATCGAAGCCACCGTTCTCGCTGGTCAGGGTGACGGCCTGGCCGACCCGGACCCGATCGATGTCGCTTTCGTAGACCTCCACGGAGGCCTCCATCCGATCGCTGGCCCCCAGCTCGAGAATGCCCTTGTCACCGGGCCGTTCGCCGACGCGGGACTGGATGCGCAGCACCGTGCCGTTGATCGGTGCCCGCAGTTCGGTGTTGACCAGGTCGGTGCGGGCCTTGACCAGCGAGGCCCTGGCCTCCTGCAGCTGGCCCTGGAGCTCCAGGGTGCGCTGCTCGAGCACATCGAGATCGGCGGCGGCAAAGGCCCCGTCCCTGGCCAGAGTGCGGTAGCGCGCCAGGTCGCGGGTCTGGATGGTGAGCCGGCGGCTGAGGTTGGCGATCCGGGTGCGGATCAGATCGAGCTCCGCCTGCTGCAGCGGCTGGTTGTCGAAACGGGCCAGCAGCTGGCCGGCCCGAACCCTGTCGCCCTCGGCCACGAGCAGCTCGGTGATCCGGGGGCTGCCGCCGATGCCGGTGATCGGCGCCGCCAGGATGCGCACGTCACCGTTGGGCTCCAGCTGGCCCAGGGCCGCCACGGCCTCCACCGGGGCCGGTGGCCGGGCAACGGCGGCGGCCGGGGGCCGGGCGGGCTGAAGGCGCTGGTAGAGGACGACACCGCCAACCAGCAGACCCGCCACGCCGGCGACGATCAGGCCGTTGCGCCAGGGACCGGTGGGTCGTCGAAGAGCAGGTCCTCGATGTAGCGATCCGCCCACTGGGGGTTGAAGGCCTTCTCCAGCACCCTCCGGGTCTTGTCGTTTTGTTTCTGTTGCTTGCAATACCTCAGCTGCCCTCGCCATCGCGCAACCGTAGCTGGATCGTCATGGGCTTGGGAAGGGCTCGAGGCCGCCGCTGCGGCCAGCACGCCGAGGAACGTCGCCACCTCCTCGACGAACCCCTTCTCCTCCGCCTCCGACTCTGGCCGCACGAACAGCACGTGGGGGGAGAAGATCGACCCCCAGGGGGGCAGCTCGCGCACCTGGGCGAAGACGGGCCGGTCCCGGCCGGCCAGGGCCTCCGCGATCCCCTCCGGCAGGGTCTCCCCCACCGGCGAGAGATCGACGATCGCGGCGCTCACCCCGGCCTTCCCGGCGACGATGTCGGCGCCGAACACCGGCAGGTCGTGGCGGGGATCGGGGAAGAAGACGCAGTGGAGGATCTGCAGCCCGGCCCCGAGGCGCGCCGTCTCCAGGTGCAGCTTGCGCAACCCCCGACAGCGATGCACCTCGTTGCGGATGAACAGGGCATCCCCGTCGAGGCTGCCGCTGATCGCCTCCAGTTCGGGGTCGATCGCCAGGGGTGCCAGATCGGGAAGAGCGTTGCGACAGAGCCGGATCCGCTCCGCCAGGGAATCCACCAGGGGATGGATGCCACCGTCAACGGCCGGAGCGACCTCACCCATGGACACGTCGTCACAGCAGAATGCGGATCCTGCCATGCATCCGTGAGTGATTCCCTGGGTTGTTGCGGGTCCTTGCTGCCCGGTCTGGCCACGCCCGTCAGCCACACCCTCGCCAACGGGGTCGAACTGGTGCAGCTCGACCTGGAGGACGCGCCCCTGGTCTGCCTAGATTTCTGGTGCCGTGCCGGCAGCGCCTTCGAGACGCCCACGGAGAGCGGCCTGGCCCACTTCCTCGAGCACATGGTGTTCAAGGGCAGCGACGGGCTGGCGGCAGGGGAGTTCGATCGCCGCATCGAGGCCCTGGGGGGCAGCAGCAATGCCGCCACCGGCTTCGACGATGTCCATTTCCACGCCCTGATGCCCCCGGAGGGCGCGGCCGAGGCCCTCGATCTGCTGATGGATCTGGTGCTGCAGCCCCGGCTCGACCCCGAAAGCTTCGTCATGGAACGGCAGGTGGTGCTGGAGGAGCTGGCCCAGAGCGAGGACCAGCCCGAGGAGGTGGCCCTGCAGCGGCTGCTGTCCCTGGCCTGCCCCGACCATCCCTACGGTCTGCCGATCCTGGGCCGGCGCCAGGCCCTGCTCGACCATGACCCGGCCGCCATGGCGGCCTTCCACCACCGCCAGTACGCCGCCGGCCGCTGCGTCCTGTCCCTCGCCGGTGCGGTCGGCGATGGCGCCTTGATGGAACGGGCCGCCACCGGCCCGCTTGCGGCCCTGGCGGCAAGCGGCGCGCCGATGGTGCCGGCGGAGCTGCGCGTCACCCCGGGAGAGCACCGGCTGGCGGTGCCGCGGCTCGAGGCCGCCCGCCTGCTGATGCTCTGGTGGCTGCCGCCCGCCGCCGATCTGGAGGCCATGGTCGGGGCCGACCTGGGCACCACCGTGCTGGCGGAAGGACGCCGCAGCCGCCTGGTGGATCGGCTGCGGGAGCAGCTGCAGATCGTGGAGAGCATCGATCTGGATCTGCATGCCATGGAGGGCGGCAGCATCGCCCTGCTGGAGGCCGTCTGCGATCCCCAGGACCTGGGCGAGGTGCGGCAGGCCATCGAGCAGGTGTGGCACGAGCTCCGCCAGGACGCCCTGGCTGAACAGGAGTGGGGGCGGGCCCGGCGCCTCGTCGCGAACGGTTACCGCTTCTCCCTGGAATCCCCCGGCGGCGTGGCCTCCCTGATCGGCAGCAGCCGCCTCTGGGGCCGGCCCCAGCCCCTCGGCCATCCCTTGGAACTGCTGGAGCGCTGGTCGCCCCTGCGGCTGCAGGAGCAGGTCCTGCCCCTGCTGGATCCGGCCCGGGCCTGCGTGCTCGAGGCGGTGCCGGCATGAGCATCGCCCCACCCCCCGGCAGCCAGCCCCCCGGCCGTGAGGACAGCCGCGTCCTGGAGGGCGGCCTGCCCCTGCGGATCCTGCACCGACCCGGGCCAGCGATCCTGGCGGCCCGCCTCGCCATCCCCGGCGGCAGCGGCCGCGACCCCGCCGGTGCCCGCGGCGCCCACCAGCTCCTGGCCGGCAGCATGACGCGGGGCTGCGGCGCGCTCGATGCCGAGGCCCTCGCCGATTGCGTCGAGGGGGCCGGTGCGGCCCTGCGGGTGGAGGCCCACGAGGATGGCCTGGTGCTGGCCCTGAAGTGCGCCGCCGACGACGCCACCACCCTGGTGCCCCTGCTGCTGGCGATGGCCCGGCGGCCCCGGCTCGAGGCCGACCAGGTGGCGATCGAGCGCCAGCTCAACCTGCAGATGCTGCAGCGCCAGAAGGAGGACCCCTTCCAGCTGGCCCATGACCAGCTACGCCGGCTTCTCTACGGCGACGGGCCCTATGGCCATGATCCCCTCGGGATCGAAGCGGAACTGGCCGGCCTGGGGCCGGACGATCTGCGCCCCCTGGTGCAACGGCTCGGCAGCGACGGCGCCGTCCTGGTGCTCTGCGGCGACGCCCCCACCGCCCTGGGGGAGGCGCTGGAGCGGGAACTGGCGGCATCCCCCTGGAGCACCCATGCCCCGGTGACCCGGCCCTTCGCCGGGCCGCCGCCGGCCACGGGTCACCTGGGCCAGCAGGTGCAGGACACCGAACAGGTGGTGCTGATGCTGGGGGCCGCGACCGTTCCCCTGGCCCACCCCGACGCCCTGGCCCTGCGGTTGCTGCAGGCGCACCTGGGCCTCGGCATGTCCAGCCGCCTGTTCATCACCATGCGGGAGGAGCGTGGCCTGGCCTACGACGTCGGTGTGCACCTGCCGGCCCATGCCGGTGGGGCACCGTTCGTCATGCACCTGTCCACCTCAGCCGAGCGGGTGGCGGAAGCCACCACCTGCCTGCTGGACGAGTGGCAGCGGCTCCTGGAGGACTCGCTGGACGAAGGCTCACGGCTGCTGGCCCTGGCCAAGTTCCAGGGGCAGGACGCCATGGGACGCCAGACCTGCTCCCAGATCGCCGAACGCCTGGCCCTGGTGCTCAGCCAGGGCCTTCCCGCCGACCATGTGCGCCGGGTGCTGGAGCGGGCCCCTGGCCTCGGCGCCGGGGAGCTGCGCGCGGCTGCCCGCCGCTGGCTTGCCACCCCGTCCCTGAGCCTGGTGGGTCCGGCCCCGGCCCTGGAGCAGGCGCACCAGGCCTGGCAGAACCACGACCTCAGCCGTCGGCCGGGGCGGGTTCCAGATCCGTCGCGTTGATCAGGAAGGTGCCGCGGCGGAAGCGGATGGCCCGCAGGTCCAGGGCCCGGATCTCCACCACGCGCCCCACCTCCCCCGGATCCACCAAGTCCGGTGGGCGCAGCATCGGCATCGGGTCGGCGGTCTTTAGGTAGTGGAGCGGCTGGCGCAGCCGCACCGCGTCCCCCAGATGGATCGCCGCCGGAGGAACCGTCGGCGCCATCTCCTCCGCGGCGGACGGGTCGGTGGGGGTTGAATCCGGCATTGGTACGGGGGCCGGCGATAGGGGTGCCCGGCGGGCGGGCTGGGGGCCCTTCTCAGCCGAACCTAGCTGCAGCAGGATGGGCGCCAGCCACGGACGGTTCATTGCGGGCCCTTGCCACCTGGAGCGGAGCGATCGCCGGCCTGCTCCTGATACTTGTCGGCGGTCTGGTGCCGGCGGCCTTCCCGGTCCACGAGGCGGCGGGCTGGGCCGTACGTCCGCTCGGCATCACCCTGCAGGTGCCGGCCCTGCTGCTGACGGCCCTGGTCTGCGGTCCCCGCAGTGCCACCCTGGCCGCCGTGGCCTATCTCAGCGTTGGTCTGTTCCAGCTGCCGGTCTTCCATGAAGGAGGCGGCATCGGTTACCTGCTCGATCCGGGCTTCGGGTACCTGGCGGGCTTCCTGCCGGCCGCCTGGATCACCGGCAAGCTGGCGCGCCAGCCGGGCATGAACGATCCCCTGACCCTCGCCGGCGCCGCCGCCATCGGCCTGGTGGTGCTGCATGTGTGCGGCCTCGCCAACCTGCTCCTGGGCAGCCTGGCCGGCCGCTGGGGCGGGGACACCCTGACCCTGGTGGTGGGCTACAGCCTGGCCCTGCTGCCCCAGCTGCTGCTCTGCTGCGCCGCCGGTGTCCTGGCCTGGCTCCTGCGCCGTCTGCTGCTGGTGCCCTCGTGATGGCCAGAACGCTGCGCCAGCGGTTGGCCCCCCTGGGGGTGGCGGCCCTCGCCGTGGGGCTCGATCAGCTCAGCAAGCGCTGGGCCCTCGACCACCTGCCCAGCGGCAGCATCGAGCCCCTGCTGCCCGGCCTGCTGCAGCTCCAGCGCGTCAGCAACACCGGGGCGGCCTTCAGCCTCTTCGCCGGGGCGCCGAACCAGCTGGGCCTGGTGAGCGCCCTGGTGAGCCTCGGCCTGCTCTTCTGGATCCTCTGGCGTCCCCCCGCCGGCCTCTGGAACGTGCTGGCCCTGGGACTGCTGCTCGGGGGCGCCGTCGGCAACGGCATCGACCGCTGGCGCCACGGGGTCGTGGTGGACTTCCTGGAGTTCGTCCCGATCCATTTCCCGATCTTCAACCTCGCCGACGTCGCCATCAACCTGGCCGTGGCGTGCTTCCTCATCGACCTGCTGCGACCCCATGCCGACCGCCATCCTTGAAGGGCTGGAGCAGCGGCTTCGGGCCCGGACCCCCGGCCCCCGGCTCACGGTGCTGCGGCCGGGCCTGCCGGATCTGGAGCAGCCCCTGCACGGCAGCCTCTACCGGATCGGCCGCGCCGCCGACAACGCCATCGTCATCGACCACACGGCGGTCAGCCGCCACCATGCCCTGCTGGAGAACCATGGCGGGCACTGGCTGCTGAGCGACGCCGGCTCCACCAACGGTCTGTGGTGGCGGGGCCGGCGGGTGCGGGAGCTGGTGCTGCGCGAGGGGGACCGGGTGGGCTTCGGACCCGCCGACCAGGCGGATCTGCCCACGCTCCTGTTCGAGCGCGACGGCAGCACCCGCCTCGACCAGCTGGGGCGCTGGGGAGCGCTGGCGGCGGCGGCCGTGGCCGGCAGCGGCGTCCTGCTGCTGGCCCTGTCCCTGCTGCAGGTGCCCACCCGCGGCAGCCTGGCGACGGTGCGGGGGCCCCTGCTCCTCTACGACCGCCAGGACCGACCGGTGGCCTCCGTGGCCGATCGCAAGCGTCGCGAGCTCGGCGAGCTCGGGGCCTACCCCCCGGTGCTGATCGATGCGCTGCTGGCCAGCGAGGACAACCGCTTCTGGTGGCATCCGGGCGTGGACCCGATCGGCACCGCCCGGGCCCTGGTCACCAACCTCCTGGGGGGCCGGGTGCTCGAGGGCGGCAGCACCCTCACCCAGCAGATCGCCCGCAGCCTCTACCCGGAGCAGGTGGGGCAGGGGGAGACCCTGGGGCGCAAGTGGCGGGAACTGCTGGTGGCCCTGCAGCTGGAGGCCCGCTTCAGCAAGGAGGAGCTGCTGCTCAGCTACCTCAACCGGGTCTATCTCGGGGCCGTCTGGGGGTTCGAGGATGCGTCCCGGCGCTTCTTCAGCCGTCCGGCCTCGGCCCTGAAGCTCGAGGAGGCTGCCCTGCTGGTGGGCCTGCTCCCCTCCCCGAACGGCTACGACCCTTGCGTCGATCCCGCGGCGGCCCTGGCCTCCCGCAACCAGGTGCTCGACAAGATGGCCGCCACCAACCGGATCTCCGCCGACCAGGCGCGTCGGGCCCGGCGCCAGCCGATCCGGCTGGCCGCGGATGCCTGCCGCTCCGCCCAGCAGCGCGGGGCGCCCTTCTACACCGACCAGGTGCGTCGCGACCTGGAGAACCAGGTGGGCACCGCGGTGGCCGCCGAGGGCAACTTCCTGATCGACACCCACCTCGATCCGCTGCTTCAGGAACGGGTCGAGCTGCTGCTGCGCCAGCGCATCGATGCCAGCCGATTCCTGGGGGTGAGCCAGGGGGCCGTGGTGGTGCTCGACAGCCGCACCGGCGGGATCCGCGCCATCGCCGGCGGCCGGGACTATCTGCAGAGCCAGTTCAACCGGGCCTCGATGGCCCTGAGGCAGCCGGGCAGCACCTTCAAGCTGGTCCCCTACGTCGTCGCCCTGGAGCGGGGCGCCCGGCCCGGGGACCGGATCGGCTGCGGGCCGCTCGACTGGGGCGGCCAGCACTTCAGCAGCGGCTGCGGCGGCAGCCTCAGCCTGCGCCAGGCCATGGCGATCAGCAGCAACACCGCCGCCCTGCGACTGGCCCGGAAGGATGGCCTCGACGCGGTCGTGAGCAAGGGCCGGGACCTGGGATTCACCAGTCCCCTGGCCCCGGTGCCGGGCCTGGCCCTGGGCCAGAGCGAGGTGACCCTGCTGGAACTCACGGCGGCCTATGCCGCCGTCGCCGCCGACGGCCTCTGGCGGGCCCCGACCACGATCCGGAGGCTCACCGATGCCGAGGCCTGCGCCGCCTCCCAGGCGGGGGCAGCGCCGGGCGGGGCGGAGTGCCGGGCCTCCACCGGCAGCACCAGGGCCATCACCAACCCCGGACGACGGGTGATGAGTCCTGCCACCGCCAAGGCGATGCGGACGCTGCTGGAGGGGGTGGTGAGCGGCGGCACCGGCAGTGCCGCCTACGTGGGCGCCGGCAGCTGGGGCAAGACCGGCACCACCAACGAAGGCCGGGACCTGCTGTTCGTGGGCTACGCCCCCAGACGCCAGTGGGTGATCGGCATCTGGCTGGGCAACGATGACAACAAGCCCACCGCCGCCAGCAGCGCCCTGGCCGCCTCCCTGTTCGGCGAGATCGTGCGCTCCGCACCGCCGGGACCGTGAAGCTGCCGCAGCGGCTCTGGATCTGGGTCTTTCTGGGTCTGCTGGCGCTGGTGGTGCTGGGCATGGTGCTGCAGGCGATCCAGCAGCTGCAGTGGACCCTCAGCACCTGGCTGCCCTACTGGATGGTGGGGCCGCTGATGCTGATCATGCTGGCCGCCCTGGTGGTGGCCCTGGCCCAGGTGGGCTGGCCCTGGCTGCGCCGGCTGCGGCAACGCGGGGCGATGGGTCCCGGCACGTCCGCCCCCGCGGTGGTGCCCTCCAGTCGCCGGGAGGCGGCCCAGCGGAACCTGGGCTCCATCGACCGCACCCTGGACCAGGTGCGCGACGCGGTGGAGCGGGAGGCCCTGCGTCAGGAACGGCAGCGGATGGAGGCGGAGCTGGAGCGGGGCGACCTGGTGATCGTCGTGTTCGGCACCGGCTCGACCGGCAAGACCTCCCTGATCCGCGCCCTGCTGCAGGAGCTGGTGGGGGAGGTGGGGGCGCCGATGGGCTCGACCACCGCCGCCACCCGCTACCGGCTGCGGCTGAAGGATCTGCCCCGGGCCGTGATCCTGGAGGACACCCCGGGCATTCTCGAAGCGGGGCGCCAGGGCCGGGAGCGGGAGCGCCTGGCCCGGGAACTGGCCGCCCGGGCCGACCTGCTGCTGCTGGTGCTGGACGGGGACCTGCGGGCCAGCGAGCTGGAGGTGTTCGAAGCCCTGGCGGGGCTTGGCAAGCGGCTGCTGCTGGTGCTCAACAAATGCGACCTGCGCGGCGAGGAGGAGGAGCGTCGCCTGCTGGCGCTGCTGCAGCAGCGCTGCGCCGCACGCCTCGGGCCCGAGGATGTGATCCCCGCCAGCGCCGCCCCCCAGAGCGTGCCGATGCCGGGCGGCAAGCCGCTGCAGCCGGCGCCGGAGGTGGAGGCCCTGCTGCGCCGCATCGCCGCCGTCCTGCACGCCGACGGGGAGGAACTGATCGCCGACAACCTGCTGCTGCAGTGCCGTCGCCTCAGCCAGGCCAGCCAGGATCTGCTCGACCGCCAGCGCCGCAGCGATGCCGGCACGATTGTCGACCGGTACATGTGGATCGGTGCCGGGGTGGTGATGGTGACGCCGCTGCCGGGCATCGACCTGCTGGCCACCGCCGCAGTGAACGCCCAGATGGTGGTGGAGATCGGCCGCGTCTATGGCGTCAGCCTCAGCCGCGAGAGCGCGCAGGATCTGGCCCTTTCCGTGGGCCGCACCCTGGCGGGGCTGGGCCTGATCAAGGGGGGGGTGGGTCTGATCACCTCGGCCCTGAGCCTCAGCCTGCCCGCCCTGGTGGTCAGCCGGGCGGTGCAGGCCGTCAGCGCGGCCTGGCTCACCCGGGTGGCGGGCCGCAGCTTCATCACCTACTTCCGCCAGAACCAGGACTGGGGAGATGGCGGGCTGCAGGAGGTGCTGCAGCGTGAGTACGACCTCAACCAGCGGGAAGGGATGCTGCGCCGCTTCCTGGAGACGGCCCTCAGCCGGGTGGTGGAACCGCTGCAGCAGCGGCAGGCGCGGCGGCTGCCGCCACGCCCAGGGCCTCGGGGGGAGGGGGCTGAAGGGGACCGCGGGAATCCAGGACGGTGATCAGCACCAGATAGGCCACCCCGATCAGGATCGAGAGGGCGCCGGTGAGGATCGCCACCCAGCGGCCGCGGCGATCGTTCGCTGGGCGCGGCGCCACCGGCTCCGGCTTCGGTTCAGCCATCGGCGGCCTCCGCCAGGCTGCGCTGGACCACCAGGGCCAGTCGCTCCAGGTGCTCGCTGCCCGTATGGGGGTTGCCCAGCACCGCCTTGAGGTGGTGGTGCCCACGGTAGACGGGCCGCGAGAGCATCAGCTGCTCGCCCAGCAGGGCCGCCCGGGTGGACGCACTCCAGCGATCGGCGCCGGCGGCGTCGCAGCCCTCAGGACGGAAGGCGAGCAGGTGCAGGGGACCGCTGCTGAGGCTCAGGCCACCGATGGCCCCCAGCCGCCGCTCCAGCTCGCTGCGGCGCCGGACCGCCGCCTCGATCAGGGCGGCCATGCCGTCGAGGCCCAGCTGGCGCAGCCCCAGCCAGAGCTTGAGGATTTCCCCTGGCCGGGTGCCCTGCAGGCCCGCCTCCCCCTGGTGGCCGCCGCCCCAGCTGGGCTCCATGTAGGGCAGGCCGGTGCTGAAGGCCCGCTGCAGGTGGCGGGGATCGGCCAGCAGCAGCAGGGAGGAGGTCTTGGTGATGCCGAGCAGCTTCTGGGGGTTGACCGTGATCGAATCGGCCAGCCCCAGGCCGCCCAGCAGGGGCCTGAGTCGCTCGCTGAAGGCGAAGATCGCGCCGATGGCCCCGTCCACGTGCAGCCAGTGGCCGTAGCGGCGGCAGAGGGCGGCGAGGGGCTCCAGGGGATCCAGGGCACCCCGCACGGTGGTGCCGGAGGTCGCCACCACGGCGATCACGGGGATGCCGGCCCGATCGAGCCGGGCCAGCCGCTCCTCAAGGGCCAGGGGGTCCAGGCCGCCGTCAGCGGTCACCGGCAGCCGCACGAGGGCCTCGGCCGGCAGGCCCATCACGGCGACGGCCTTGATCAGGGAGACATGGGCCTCCTCACTGCAGAGCACCACCGCGTCGCCCCGGGTCGCCAGACCCCGCTGGTGGCGGGCGGTGACCAGGGCCATCAGATTGCTGAGAGTGCCGCCGCTGGCGGCCACGCCGCCGGAACCCTCGGGCAGCCCGAGACGCCCCGCCATCCAGGCGCACAGGGCCCGCTCCAGGCGGCTCAGGCTGGGGGAGAGCTCCTCGGCCAGCAGGTTGTTGTTCAGCCCGGCGCAGACCAGGTCGGCCACGATCGAGGCCGACAGGGGCGGCGGGTCGAGGTGGGCCAGGGCGCCGGGATGGTTGGGGTTGTAGGCCCCTTCCATGACCAGCTGGAGATCGGCCAGCAGCCGGTCGCTGCCCAGCCCTTCGGCCTCCGGCTCCACCACCGGCAACACGCTCAGTCCGGGGAGCGGGGTGCCGTGGGCGGCCTGGCCCAGCCAGCGGCACAGCAGGCTCGACGCCTGCTGCAGAAACGCCTCGAGGGCCGGATCCACCTGGAACGGATCCACGAAGGAGCCGCACTCCCTGGGGGGCGGCGCTGGCCGCTGGGCGGGGGGGACGCTGGCCAACGGCGATGGTGGGGGCTTCGGCATTCTGCCGCTTGCCCCTCCGGAGGCATGGCTAGAAGGGGTTCATGCTGAATGACACCGCCACCCTCCTGTGGATGGACCGGCTTCTGCGCCTCGCCGACACGGTCGGGTCCGGCGGGGAGATCCCGGTGGCAGCGGCCCTGCTGGATGAGGCCGGTCGCTGTGTGGGCTGGGGCAGCAACCGGCGCCACCGGCGGGCGGACCCCCTTGGGCACGCCGAGCTGCTGGCCCTGCGCCGGGCGGCGGCGGCCCGGGGCGACTGGCGCTTCAACGGCTGCACCCTGCTGGTGACCCTCGAGCCCTGTCCGATGTGCGCCGGCGCCCTGATCCAGGCGCGGGTGGGCTCGGTGATCTACGGGGCGGCCGATCCGAAGCGGGGCGGCCTGGGCGGCAGCCTGGATCTGTCACGCCACCCCAGCGCTCACCACCACATGGTGGTGAGGGGGGGCGTGCTGGGGGAGCGGGCCGGGGAACAGCTGGAGACCTGGTTCCGGCAGCGGCGCCGGGCCCATCAGGAGCACCGGGCCGGGCGAGAGGGGCCGGTCTGACTCAGGCGACGGCGGCGGCAACGGCTGCCGTCGAAGGCCGGAACGCCGGAAGCTCGCTCTCGAAGATGGCGAGAAGGCGGTCGACGTTCTCGGGGGTGCTGTTGTAGCCCATCAGGCCGATGCGCCACACCTTGCCGGCCAGGTCCCCCAGACCGCCGCCCACCTCGATGCCGAAGCGGTCGAGAAGGTGGCGGCTGAAGGCCTTGCCGTCGACCCCCTCGGGAATCCGGACGGTGGTGAGGGTGGGCAGCCGCAGGGGCTCGCTGACATGCAGTTCGAGGCCCAGCCGCTCCAGGCCGGCCCAGAGGCGTTCGGCATTGCTGCGGTGACGGGCCCAGGCGGCCTCCAGTCCTTCCTCGGCCAGAAGCCGCAGGGCTTCCCGCATGCCGAAATTCATGTTCACCGGCGCGGTGTGGTGGTACACCCGGTCGCTGCCCCAGTACTTGTTGAGCAGGGAGACATCGAGGTACCAGTTGGGCACCTTGCCGGAACGGGCGGCCAGCTTGGCCTCGGCCCGGGGTCCCATGGTGAAGGGGCCCAGGCCGGGGGGGCAGCTGAGGCCCTTCTGGCTGCAGCTGTAGGCCAGGTCCACCTTCCAGGCGTCGATGTGCAGCGGCACCGCCCCCAGGGAGGTGACCGTATCCAGCAGAAGGAGGCAGTCGTGCTGCCGGCAGAGGTCGCCGATGCCCTCCATGGGCTGGCAGACGCCGGTGGAGGTCTCGGCGTGCACCATCGCCAGGATGGCGGGCTTGTGGGCGATCAGGGCGGTTTCGAGTTCGGCCAGGTCGAAGGCCTCTCCCCAGGGCCGCTCGATGGTGGCCACCTCGGCCCGGTAGCGGCCGGCCATGTCGACCAGGCGCTGGCCGAAGTAGCCCATCACCGCCACCAGCACCTTGTCGCCGGGTTCGATGGTGTTGGCCAGCGTCGCCTCCATGGCGGCGCTGCCGGTGCCGCTCATCGGGATGGTGAGCCGATTGTCGGTCTGCCAGGCGTAGCGCAACAGCTCCTGCACCTCACCCATCAGCTCGATGTAGAGGGGGTCCAGGTGGCCGATCGGCATCCGGGCCAGGGCCTGCAGCACCGTGGGGTGGGCATTGGAAGGTCCTGGACCCAGCAGCAGACGCTCGGGGGTGGCGATGGGGTCCAGGGCGAGCCGGTGGGCGCTGCTGACGGATGGAGGCACTGGGAGAGAAGGCAAGACCTGGCGGGGCGGCAGAAGTGAACTGAGACTAGGAAACGGTCGCCTCAGCGGGCCCGGACGTTGCTGGAGGACAGGCCGCGGCAGAGGTGCTCGAAGGGGGCCCGCACCAGTGCGGTGTCCACCATGCCGGCATCGGCCAGCATCTCGGCGATCACCTCACCGAGCAGGGCGATGCTGCGGACGGTGGGACCGGTGGGCACCCCCAGGCTCTTGTAGGTGTCGTCGAGACCGTTCAGCACCCGCTCGTCGAGGATGGTGAAGTCGTCGGCCACCAGGGCGTAGCTGGCATAGCGCAGGAAGTAATCCATGTCGCGCAGGCAGGCCGCCAGACGCCGGGTGGTGTAGGCGTTGCCGCCGGGGAGCAGCAGTTCGGGGTCCTCCAGCCAGAGGCGCTGGGCCGCCTCCCGCACGATGGTGGCGGCTTCCCGGTTGATCAGCTCGACCGCCGCCAGCCGCAACTCCGCCTGACCGAAATAGGAATCGATCCGATCGATCGCGGAGCGATCGAAATAGCGGCCCAGCTGGTCGTAGCGACCGATCAGACCGGTGATGGCATCTCGCATGGACGAAACGGATCGACGCACCTGAAGCGGAAGGTAGCACTCGCAATCCGCCAGATTCCTGTGCTGCGGCTGGTTCTGGGGAATCTGACAGAAACGGTTACGCGGCCACCGGCCGATCAGGGGGCACCATCGTGGCGGCAGCCTTCCCACCCGCCCCCCGCCATGGCCCCCTCCGCCCAGGACGTCCTGCGCCGCCTCGGTGACGACGGCATCGAGCGCATCGACCTCAAGGTGACGGACCTGGAGGGGCGCTGGCACTCGATCGGCCTGGAGGCGCATCGCCTCGGGGAGGGGGCCTTCCAGCACGGCCTGGCCCTCGACGGCCTGGTGCTCCATCCGGACCCGGCCACCGCCTGGATAGACCCCTTCCTCGCCCCCCGAAGCCTCAGCCTGATCGCCGCGGTCGAGGGGCCACCCGACGGTGATGGGCGCCTCCGCCACTGCCCGCGCGCCCTGGCGGCCCGGGCCCTGGCCCTGCTGGCGGGCAGCGGACTGGCGGATGCCGCCCGCTTCGGCGCCGCGTCCGGCTACTTCCTGTTCCAGGAGCTCGTGTCCCATGCCGACGACCTCGGCTGCGGTTGCCGGGTCGCCCTCGGCACCGCACCGCCGCAGGCTCTCCACAGCGAACTGGGGCTGACCCTGGAGGCCCTGGGGGTCCGGGCCCGCCTGCCGCTCCAGCCGGCGGCAGGTCCCCTGCAGAGCCTCACGCTGGCGAGCGGCGATCCGCTGCGGGCCGCCGACGCCCTCATGGTGAGCCGCTACGTGGTGCGGAGCGTGGCCCGCCGCCACGGCTGGAGCGCCACCTTCCTGCCCAGGCCCACCCTGGAGGGCTCCTGCGCCGGCCTGGCAGTGCACCAGAGCCTGTGGAAGGCCGGCCATCCCCTGTTCGCCGGGGAGGGCACCTACGGCGACCTGTCCCAGACCGCCCGCTGGTACCTGGGGGGGCTGCTGCGCCATGGCCCCTCCCTGGCCGCCTTCACCAACCCGGGCACCAACAGCTACCGCCGGCTGGGCAGCGGGCCCCAGGCGCCGACCCGCCTGGCCTATGCCCGCAACGACCCTGCCACCGTGGTGGCGGTTCCCGAGTCGGACGGCGATCCCGGCCGGCGGCGGCTGGTGCTGCGCCAGGCCGACGGGCTCGCCAATCCCTATCTGGCCTTCAGCGCCATGCTGCTGGCCGGCCTCGACGGCGTGCGCCAGCAGATCGATCCCGGCCCGCCTGCTGATCGGGAGCCCGCCCCGCCGGCGGCCGCGCTGCCCGCCGACCTCGACGCCGCCCTGGCGGCCCTGACAGGCGACCACGACTACCTGCTGGCTGGCGACGTCTTCGGCCGGGAGCTGCTCGATGACTGGATCGCCCTGAAGCGCCGGGAGGTGGAGGCCCTGCAGCAGCGACCCCATCCGCTCGAGTTCGTCGGCGAAGCCAACGCCTGAGTCAGGGCCGCAGCAGCCAGGCCAGCAGCAGCCCGAGCCCCCCCCAGCGCAGGGCCGTCCAGAAGCGGTCACCGTGCCGGCCGCGCGGCAACAGGGCCTCCGGGAGCGGGTCCAGCAGCCGCTGGGCCAGCTCCAGCCGCTGGCGCCTGCGGCGCAGGGCGACACCGCTGGCCGCGACCGCCCCGGGGCGACCGGCCAGGCTCAGCACCGCCGCCAGATGGTGGAGCACTCCGGGGGGCGGGGAGCGGCGGGGGCGCTGGGGACGTCTCATGGCGGCGCGATCGACAGGGCGTGGCCTGGAGCGACAGGATGGATCCACTTCGGTCCGATCGTCCAGTGGAAGCCCCCGCCGCTCCAGCCGGATCGCCCGCCACGGCCGCCGCCGCCATCCCCGCGAACCGCTCCTGGCCCGCCGAAGCCCTGCCCCTGGCCGAGCGGCTGCACCGCCAGCTCAGCATCGGCGACCGGGAGTGGCATGCCCTGAAGCGTCAGCGGCCCCGGCGGGCCGCCGAGCAGGTGGCGGCGGCGCTGGTGCAACTGCTCGCCGCCGATGATCCCGGCGCCACCACCCCCAGCGACGGCCGCCTGCGCGCCATCGCCCTGCTGGAGAACGCCCAGGCCTGGCTCAAGGCCGAGATCAGCGATCCGGGCTGTCCTGCCCACGGGCGCTGACCGCCGCCCGGCGGGCCGCCAGCTGCAGCCGGTTGCCGCGACCGCTCCAGCGCACGTCGTCGAAGCAGTGGTGGATGAGGAACAGGCCTCGGCCGGAGGGGGCATCCTCCTGGCAGGGCAGGCAACCGCGGCGGGCATGGACCGGCAGGCCGGGCCCCTCGTCCTGCACCTGCCAGACCACCCAGCGCGGCGTGACGATCCGCCGGATCCTCAGGCACTTGCCCGGATCGCAGCCATTGCCGTGCCGCACCGCATTGACCAGAGCCTCCTGGAGACCGAGCTGCAGCTCCGCCTGACGCAGGGCGCAGCCGATGGGTTCGAGGAGCAACTCCACCAGCGGGCCCAGCTGCAGGGTGGAGGGGGTGATGTAGTCGGCCCAGCGGAGCTGCATGAAGCAGGTAGTCCCATTCGCCTTACCGGAACCTAACGCGGGCGCCCCGCCACTGCCTCCTCCAGGCGCGCCTGGATGGCGGGATGTTGCAGAAGGGCATCCATGAGGCGCACGCCCCGGAGCTGGTTGATCAGGGGCATGTGGCCCTCGGGGGCGTCGATCGACCACTGGAAGGAGCCTGGGTAGCGGGTCCAGGTGCCGTCGGCCTTCCAGCCCAGCCGGGGCCAGAGGCGCTCCCATTGCCCCTGGCAGGCCTGCAGCAGCCGGGCCTGGGCCGAGAAGCCGAAGCGCCCCTGGGAGTAGCAGGTCCAGAGGCGGTCGAGACTGGTGAGATCGGTGGAGGGCATGGCCGCCACCTCGCTGTAATAGACGTAGCCCCGGCGCACCGCCCCCTCGCCGGCCAGCTGACGCAGGTGCTCACTGGTGAGCCGGTCGGCCTCCTCGAACGCCTGCCGCATCAGGTGGTGCTGCAGGGGGGCGTAGTCGAGCCCGGCGACACTGGTGACGGCCAGCCAGCCCTGGGGGTGACGGGCCAGCAGGGCCTCCTGGCGGGCGCTGTCACCGGAGGCCAGCAGGAGCTGAATCAGATGGCCGGCGGCCCAGTCATCTCCGGTGGCATCGAGGTGGTCGAGCCGGTCCGGGATCAGATCCAGCAGGGCCGACCCGGCCTGGCCGAGCGTGGCCACCAGGCTGCGGCGCTGACGGACCGAGCCCGTGAGGAAACGCTCGAGCAGCTGATCGGCATCGACGGTGCTGGAAACCGGAGGACCGGAGAGCATGGGAGAGACGACCGGCCGTAGAGGCAGCAGGGTGGGTCCCACTATGTCAGGACCGATGGGCACTGGCCTGGGGCGCTGGGTCCTGCTGTGAAGCCCCGGAAAGAGAGGGGGCGGGCTCTGCCTAAAGTCATCTTTTGAGCGAGTGCCATGGCCGCCGCCATTCAGTTCTTCCGCGGGGTGGACGAGACGGTCGTGCCCGACATCCGCCTGACCCGCTCACGGGATGGCCGCACCGGCCAGGCCACCTTCGTGTTCGAGGAGCCCGAGGCCCTGGCCCCCCAGTCGGTGGGTGACATCACCGGCATGTTCATGCTCGATGAGGAGGGCGAGATGGTGACCCGGGAGGTGAAGGCCCGTTTCGTCAACGGCAAGGCCAGCGCCCTGGAGGCCACCTACACCTGGAAGAGCACCGCCGACTTCGAGCGCTTCATGCGCTTCGCCCAGCGTTACGCCGACGGCCACGGCCTGGGCTTTGCCGGCCAGGGTGACGCGTCGGCCGAGGAGGCTCAGGAGGAGGTTTGAAATTCGGCCAGTGGCTGGGCCTGATCGCCCTGCTGGCGGCGCTCGTTCTGCTGTGGAGCCTGCGTGACGCCCTGATCCTCCTGTTCGCCGCCGTGGTGCTCGCCATGGCCCTCTGCACCCTGGTGGGCGCGATCCGGGAGCGGATCGGCGTCGCCCGGCCCATCGCCCTGCTCCTGGCCCTGCTGCTGGTGACACTGGTGGTGCTGGTGGTCGCCACGGTGGTGATCCCGCCCTTCATCGCCGAGTTCCGCGAACTGGTGCTGCAGGTGCCGCGGGCCTGGGCCGAGCTGCTGAAGCTGCTGCGCCACGGGCTCGAGGGGGCGTCCCAGATGGTGTACGGCCGCCGGGACGGCAGCGGCGACTGGCTGAAATCGACCCTTTCGGTTCCCGCCACCCTGCCCCCCGACCTCCTGGGCCGGCTGGGCGGCGGGGCGATCGGCCTGGTGGGGGTGGCCGGCAACCTGGGGGCCGGCCTGCTCCAGACCCTGTTCGTCGTGGCCGTCTCCCTGATGGTGGCCGCCCAACCCACCGGCTACCGGGAGGCCCTGCTGCTGCTGGCGCCCTCCTTCTACCGGCGGCGGCTGCGCCAGGTGCTGGTGGCCTGCGGCACCGCCCTCAGCAGCTGGATGGTGGGGGTGCTGATCAGCTCCGTCTGCGTGGGCCTGCTGGCGGCCATCGGCCTGTCGGTGCTCGGGGTGAAGCTGGTGGCGGCCAATGCCCTGTTGGCGGGCCTGCTCAACATCATCCCCAACGTGGGACCCACCCTGAGCACGGTCTTCCCGATGTCGGTGGCCCTGCTGGATGCCCCCTGGAAGGCCCTGGCCGTCCTGGTGGTGTACGTGATCATCCAGAACCTCGAGAGCTACGTCATCACCCCGTCGGTGATGCACCACCAGCTGCAGCTGCTGCCCGGCCTGACCCTCACCGCCCAGCTGCTGTTCACCCTCCTGTTCGGACCGCTCGGCCTGCTGCTCGCCCTGCCCCTGGCGGTCTGCCTCCAGGTGCTGCTGCGGGATGTGCTGATCCATGACATCCTCGATCCCTGGAAGCGGGAACGGCGGCAGACATGAAGGCACGCACCCTGCTCGGGGCCCTGGCCCTGGTAGCGCTGTTCCTGCTGCTGTGGGAACTGCGCTGGGTGCTGCTGATCCTCTTCGGCGCCGTGGTGCTGGCGGTGGCCCTCGATGTGCCCACCAGCCTGCTGCGGCGCCTGACCCCCTTGAACCGGGGGGCGGCCCTGTCGGTGGTGCTGCTGGCCCTGCTCGTGATCGGCTGGCTGCTGGGCAATCTGCTGCTGCCGGAACTGATCGACCAGATCCGCCAGTTCAGCCAATTGGTCCCCGAGCTGGTCCAACGGCTCGGGGGGATGGTGCCCAAGACCCCCTTGCTGCGCGATCTGGAACGGCAGCTGGCCGATGGAAGCCTCTGGGACCGGCTCCAGCCCCTGGGCACCCAGCTGCTCGGCGTGGCGGGCGGCGCCGCCAACAGCACCATCCAGCTGCTGCGGATGCTGCTGCTGGCGATCCTGATGGCGCTCGATCCGGCCAGCCATCAGCGGCTGGTGATCGCCGCCACGCCGCGGTTCTACCGCCGCCGCATGGAACAGCTGCTGGGGGAATGCCGCGAGGCCCTCGGCGGCTGGCTGGCGGGCATGACCATCTCGGGCACGGTGGTGTTCGTCACCACCTGGGCGGGCCTGGCCCTGCTGCAGGTGCCGCTGGCCCTGCTGAGCGGCCTGGTCTGCGGCCTGCTCACCTTTGTGCCCACCATCGGTCCCACGGCCGCCACCCTGCTGCCGCTGGCCGTCGCCCTGCTGATTTCACCGGCCAAGGTGGTCCAGGTGCTCGTGCTGCGGCTGCTGCTGCAGCAAGCCGAAGCGTTCGTGCTCACCCCGCTGCTGCTGAGCCGCACCGTCAATCTTCTGCCCACGGTGGCCCTGATGGCCCAGCTGAGCCTGGGGGCCCTGCTGGGATTGCCCGGGCTCCTTCTGGCCCTGCCGCTGGTGGTGGTGCTGCAGGTGGCCTGTGAAGAGGTGCTCGTCCGGGACGTGATGGACCGCTGGGATCGGACCTGATCGACTGGGATCGGACCTGTTCGCGTGACCGGCCGGGGGCAGGCCTGCCTCAGCCGCGGAGGCGGCGGTAGTGGTGCCAGAGGGAAGGTTGGGCCACCAGCACCGTGACGGCCAGCAGATGGGACCGGACGGCGGCCGTGAGGGAGGTCAGGGTGAGGTGGTCCCAGAGGAGGATCAGCTCCACCCGCAGGTCGATCAGGGCCAGGACCAGCAGCACCACCGGCAGCAGGGGCCAGCCGCTCCGGGTCGCCTCGGTGCGGTCGGGGCCCCTCATCGCTTCGAGAACACCGGCAGCAGGGTGGGTGCCAGGCCGATGCTCGACCAGCTGCCGACGGCGATGCCCACCGTGAGCGCCACGGCGAACCAGAACAGGGTGCTGCCGCCGAAGAAGATCAGGGCCACCAGGGGCAGGAGGGTGGTGAAGGAGGTGTAGAGCGAGCGGGTCAGGGTGGCATCGACGGCCACATCCACCTGATCCACCAAGGGAAGGTCGCCGAGGGTGCGGCGCTGCTCGCGGATCCGGTCATAGACGACCACCGTGTCGGTGACGGAGTAGCCGGCCACGGTGATCAGGGACACGGCGAACAGGGAATCCACCTCAATGCCCTGGAGCAGCCCCAGCCAGGCGAACAGTCCGCAGGTGATCAGCACGTCGTGGGCCAGGCAGAGCAGGGCCAGCCCCGCAAAGATGCCGCTGTAGCTGAAGGTGATGTAGACGGCGATCCCGGCGAAGCTCACCAGCAGGGAGACGAGGCTGCCCTGCAGGAGCCGCGAGCCGAGGGTGGGTCCGATCGTGTTGACCGAGGTGCCGCTCTTGAGCAGCGGGCCGACCCGGGCGGCGAGGTCATCGATGAGGGCCTTGCTCTGGTCGGCATCGAGGGCCGGCAGGCGCAGGAGCAGGGAGCGACCGCCGTCAAGCACCTGAACCGAGGCGCTGCCGAGGCTGGGGGCCACCTCACCCTCCGGGGAGGGCAGGGCGAGGCTGGCCAGTCCCTGGCGGACCTCGGCGGCGGTGACGGGCTTGCAGGGGGCACAGTCCCGCTCGACCTGCACCTGGGTGCCGCCGGTGAAATCGAGGCCGGGCCGCAGCGGAGCGCCGATCGACGGGTTCAGCCAGCAGAGGGCCAGGCCCAGCAGGCTCAGGCCGCAGGCCAGGGCGGATCCCACCCAGGCCAGACGGCGGTGGCGGCTGATGCGGAAGCGGGGGGACGGGGGGGAGACGGAGGTCATGGCGGTCATTCAGGCCACGCCCGGCTGGGCCGCCGCGGTTCTGGCGGGAGGCAGCTGGCGGGCGGGGAGGAAGTAGGTGGGGCGCCGCAGGGACGGGTAGCTCATCAGCAGGCGCAGCAGGGTGCGGGTGCAGGTGAGGGCGGTGAACAGGCTGAGCACCAGGCCGATCGCCAGGGTGACGGCAAAGCCCTTGACCAGGCCGGTGCCCAGGAAGAACAGGGCCGCGCAGCTGATCAGGCCGGTGACGTGGCCGTCGATGATCGAGGACAGGGCCAGGGAGAAGCCCGTGTCGATGGAGCGGATCAGGGTGTTGCCGGCCCGCAGCTCCTCCTTGATGCGCTCGAAGATCAGCACGTTGGCATCCACGGCCATGCCGACCGAAAGGATGAAGCCGGCGATGCCCGGCAGGGTGAGGGTGACGGGAATCAGGGCAATGATGGCCAGGTTGAACAGGGCATAAAGGCTCAGGGCCACCACCGCCACGATCCCTGGCAGGCGATACACCGAGACCATGAACACCGCCACCAGGACCAGCCCCGAGAGGCCCGCCACCAGGCTGGAGCGGATGTTCTCAGCTCCCAGGGACGGGCCGACGGTGCGCACCTCGACGATCTTCACCGGCAGGGGCAGGGAGCCACCCCGCAGCTGGACCTCCAGGTCGCGGGCCTCCTCGGCGCTGAAGTTGCCGCTGATCGAAGCGGATCCGCCGGTGATGCCGGCCACCTTGAACTGCTCGCCGACGCTGGCTTCGCTGATCGAGCGGCCATCGAGGACGATGCCGAGCACCCGGTTGGTGCCGGCGATGGACTGGGTGAGGGCGGCGAATTTCTCGCCCCCTTCACGGTTGAAGCCCAGGGTCACCTCCCAGCCGGTACCCGTGGCCTGCTGCTGGCGGCCGGCGCTGGTGAGGTCTTTGCCGGTGATGAGCGGGGGGCCGTAGAGGGCGAGGATGCGGCGATTGGTCTCCCGGAGCAGCAGCTCCAGCTGGTCGACCTCGCTGCTTCCGGCGGGTACCTCGATCCCGAGGGACCGAAGCGCCTTGGCCAGATCCTCCGCCGAAAGGGAGGACGGCGGCGGCGTTGCCGTGGGGTCGTTGATGCCGGAGGGGGGCTGCTTGGAGCGCAGCACCGACTCGGCCTGGCGCTTGAGGCCGAGCAGGCCACGCATCTTCTCCTCGGTGCCGGGCTGCTGGGCGCGGAACTCGAGCAGGGCCGTGCTGCCGAGCACCCGGGCCGCCTGGCTGGGATCCTGCTCGCCCGGAAGCTGGAGCACCAGCTGGTCGTTGCCCACGGCCTGGAGGGTGGATTCGGCCACGCCCAGGCCGTTGATGCGGCGCTCCAGCACGTCCTTGACGGCCTCCAGCTGTTCGGCATCCACCCGGGTGATGGCCCCGGCGGGCATCACCTGGAGGGTGAGCTGGCTGCCGCCGCGGAGATCGAGGCCGAGCTGCAGGCCGTAGTTGGCCAGCAGGGCCCCGGAGGCGATCATGAGGGCGAGGATGAGGGCGAACCAGCCCTGTTGGCGTCCCATCTCAGCGACGACCCGCCTTCAGATCGAGCGCCGCCGCAACGATCTGGTGGGGCTGAATGATGGTGAGGTTCTCCAGATTGCCGTTGTACGGGGTGGGGATGTCCTGGGAGGAGAGGCGCACGGGCCGGGCGTCAAGGTCGTCGAAGCAGTGCTCCGTGATCAGGGCGATCAGTTCGGCGCCGATGCCGCCGGTCTTCATGCACTCCTCCACCACCACCACCTTGTGGGTCTTGCGGATCGAGCGGGCGATGGTCTCCATGTCGAAGGGTTTGAGGCTGATCAGGTCGATCAGCTCGACGTCGACGCCCTCGGCCTCCAGCTGTTCCACCGCCTTGAGGCAGTGGTGGCGCATGCGCGAATAGGTGAGCATCGTGACGTCCTTGCCTTCACGGACGACCTCGGCCTGGTCGAGGGCGCAGATGTAGTCGCCCTCGGGGATGTCCTCGCTGAGGTTGTAGAGAAGAACGTGCTCGAAGAAGAGCACCGGATTGTTGTCACGGATGGCGGCCTTCATCAGGCCCTTGGCATTGGTGGGGGTGCTCACCGCCACGATCTTGATGCCGGGGACGGCATGGAAGTAGGCCTCAAGACGTTGGCTGTGCTCGGCACCGAGCTGGCGGCCGACGCCGCCGGGTCCGCGCACCACCGCCGGGATCGTGTAGTTGCCGCCGCTGGTGTAACGCAGCATCCCCATGTTGTTGGAGATCTGGTTGAAGGCGAGCAGCAGAAAGCCCATGTTCATGCCCTCCACGATCGGCCGCAGGCCGGTCATGGCGGCACCGACGGCCATGCCGGTGAAGCTGTTCTCGGCGATGGGGGTGTCCAGCACCCGCAGTTCGCCGTACTTCTCGCAGAGGTCCTTGGTGACCTTGTAGGAGCCGCCGTAATGGCCCACGTCCTCTCCCATGACACAGACATGGGGGTCGCGGGCCATCTCCTCGTCGATGGCTTCGCGCAGGGCGTTGAACAGGAGAGTTTCAGCCACGGAGCAGGGGCCTGTGCGCGGCCAACCTATCTCAGCCGCCGGCGGCGAAGGTGCTGAGCAGCAGGACCGACAGGAGCATGCCCGGCAGCAGCAGGACCACCAGCAGACCCAGATCGTGCGGTGTCATCGGGGGGAGGGGCGGCTGGGGGGCAGCTTAGGAAGGGGATTCGGCCTCGGCCGGCCAAAGGCTGCGGATGAACACCAGGAACAGACCCAGGCCGATGAAGGCGAAGGTGAAGGTGGCCAGGAAGCACATCCCCACCATCAGGGTCTTCATGGCGGTGGCGATGCTCTGGGCGAAGGCCGAGTCGAAGTGGGGCGGATGGGTCACGTACCAGCCCACCACCCGCTGGCTCACCCCCAGGCTCAGCCAGGCCAGCAGACCGCTGGTGAGGGCGCCGGACAGGAAGCTGAGGGGTCCCTTGCGCGGCGGCGGGGCGGGGCGTTCGTCGGTCATGGCGCGGATCCATCCGTCACCAGGCTGACACCGGATCCGCCGCAGCGGCAGCACCAGGCGTCGAAGCCCAGCGCCGCCAGCGGCTCCGCCAGGGCGGTCCGGGCCGCCTCGGCCGTGGCCAGATCCGGGTGGAGCGCGAAGAGGCTCGGCCCCGAGCCGCTCATGGCGACGGCCAGGGCCCCCGGGCCGCGGCGCAGCAGGTCGAGGCCGGCGCGGATGCTCTCCACCTCCGGCTCCACCACCGCCTGCAGGTCGTTGCGCAGATGGGGCAGCGGGCCCCGGCCGGCCAGGGCCGCCACCAGGGGGCCCTGGCGCAGGGCCTGGCGCCGCTGCTCGAAGTCCTCCTCGGCGTCGAGATAGAAATCACCGCGCAGGTCTCGGCAGCGGCCGTAGGCCCAGGGGGTGGAAACGCTGGCCTCCGGATGCTTGATCAGCAGCACCGCCTGCCCGGGCGCCCCGGCGGCCGTCACGGGCTCGAGCCGCTCACCGCGGCCGAAGCAGAGCTGGGTGCCGCCCGCCAGGCAGAACGGCATGTCGGATCCCAGCTCGGCCGCCAGCCCATGCAGCCGCGCCGGGCCCAGGGCCAGACCCCACAGGGCATCGAGACCCACCAGGGCGGCGGCCCCATCGCTCGAGCCCCCCGCGAGGCCGGCGCCGATGGGGATGCGCTTGTGCAGGGTGATGTCCACCCCCAGTTCCGGCAGGCCGACCCGGGAGCGCAGCAGCTCCGCCGCCCTGACGATCAGGTTGCTGGCGTCGCTGGGCAGCCCCGGGTTGTCGCTGCGCAGCCGGATCGTGGCGTCGGAGGTGGATCGCAGCACCAGGGTGTCGGCCAGGTCGATGCTCTGCATCACCATCGCCAGCTCGTGGTAGCCGTCCGGCCGCAGACCCAGCACCTCCAGGTGCAGGTTGATCTTGGCGGGGGCCCGCACCGTCACATCTGCCATCGGGTTCACGCTCCGCCGGGATCGGCGCTCGATGCCCGATTCAAGCCGGTGGCGAGCGCCAGCCAGCGGTCGGGCGCCAGCTCCTGGGGCCGCTGCTGCAGATCGACGCCGGCGGCGGCGGCCACCTCCAGCAGGGCCGGCGCCGGCAGCACCCCCGCCAGGGTGGTGCGCAGCATCTTGCGCCGTCCGGCGAAGCAGCGCGTCAGCAGCCGCTCCACCGCCAGGGCCTGGGCCAGCGGCGGCAAGGACTCCGGCGGGACGGGCTCGATCACGATCACCTCCGAGGTGACCTTCGGCGGCGGGGAGAAGCAGCGCGGCGGCACCGGGCAGACGCTGCTGCAGCGGGCCAGCAGCTGCAGGCGCACGCTGAGGGCCGAAAAGGCGCTGCTGCCCGGCCTTGCCCGGATCCGCTGGCCCACCTCCTGCTGGACCAGCAGCACCAGCCGCTCGAAGCGGCAGGGGGCGGGCCGGCCCAGGCGCCCCACCAGCAGCTCCAGCAGCGGTCCGGTGATGTTGTACGGGATGTTGGCGACCACCTTGGTCGGCGCCGGACGGTCGGGGAAGGGCAGCGTCAGCTCCAGCACGTCGCCCTCGATCAGGGTGAAGCGCCCGTCGCCCCCGAACCGCTGCCGCAGGCCCGCCACCAGGTCCCGGTCCAGTTCCACCGCCAGCAGCGACGCCGCCGGCGAGGCCAGCAGCCGTTCGGTCAGGGCACCCCGGCCCGGGCCGACCTCCAGGACGTGGTCGTCGTCCCGCAGATCGGCGGCCGCCACGATGCGATCGAGGATCGGCCCATCGGTGAGCCAGTGCTGCCCGAAGCGCTTGCGGGCCCGGTGGCCGCTGAAGGTCATGGAGGCGCCGGCAGGTCTTCCCAGATTGCAGCGCCGTCAGGCCTGGCTAGAGCTGGAGCAGCGTTTCCCCCTCCCCGCCATGGCCCCCGGTTTCCATCGCAGCGGTTTCCATCGCAGCGGTTTCCATCGCAGCGGTTTCCGCCTGACCGGTGTCCTGCTGGCCGGCGGCCTTGCTCTTCTGGCGGTCCCTGCCCGGGCTGGCAGCGTCACCGCCGAATCGATCTTTGACCGTCAGGCGACCCGCCAGCAGGCCAAGAGCCAGGTGCCCAAGGGCGCCACGGTCACCCGCACCGTCTGCGAGGACCTGGAGGTGGGCCTGGACAACACCCGCTACCGCTGCACCGTGTACTACACGATGTCCCCGGCCCCGACCCCAACCCCGGCAGCCACGCCGGCCCCGGCGGTCGCCCCGGCCACCGGCCAGCCCTGAGCTGCCCGCTCCCCACTCCGGAGGGGCGACTCCTCGGAGGATCGCTTCAGTCGCCCAGGCGGATCCAGCGCACCGGCGCCCGGGAGGGCGGCAGCGGCACCAGGGCCGCCACCTGCTCCACCGGCGTCCGCTCCCAGCGCGGATGGGCGGCCAGCCAGCAGTCCCAGGCCCTCGCCAGCCGCTGGCGCTTGGACCAGCGCAGGGCCGCCGCTCCGCCGCCATCCAGGCCTCCGCTGCGGCGCCCCTTCACCTCCACCAGCAGCAGCCGTCCCGGCTTGTGGACGATGAGGTCCAGTTCGCCCCAGCGGCAGCGCCAGTTGCGCTCCAGCAGGTCCCAGCCACGCAGCCGGAGCAGCCGCAGCACCCGCTGCTCCGCCCAGGCGCCCTTTCGCTGGACTGGACTGGGGGGCATGGCGGCAGGGCTATCGCTGCCCCAGGGTTCCCCGTTGCGGTCCTGGCGAACCGATGGCGAAGCTCAGATCCAGTGATGGGGATAGGAGCGGCCGGGGACCAGCCAGGCCATGCCCAGGGCCACCAGCAGGAGCAGCACGGAGCCCGCCAGGACAGGCATCAGCACATAGCCAGGGCCGGCATGGAGGAGCACCCCCAGCAGGGCGACCGCACCGGCGGGAGGATGGAGGCAGCGCAGCACCTGTCCGGCGGCGATGGCCAGGGCGACCGCCAGGCCCATCACCCAGGGAGCCGTCCCGAACCAGGCGACACAGGCCACGCTGACGATGGCCGCCGACCCATTCCCCAGCAGCAGATTGCGGGGCTGGGCCAGGGGACTGTCCGGATGACCGAACAGCAGGACACTGGAGGCTCCGAGGGGAGCGGCCACCAGGGGATAGTGACTGGCGACGCTGATCAGTCCAAGAAGGGTGATCGCCAGCAGCGAACCGAACCAGGACAACAGCACCTGAGCGGGCGGGAAGCTCGGCTGATACTCCCGGCCCTTACGCCGCTGGGACCGGATCAGCCGCAACAGGCAGGCCATTGCGGAACTGTATCGAATCTGACAGTTCACTGGCGCTGGTCCTGGCTGGGTCAGCGTTGCGCTCCACTGTTGCGCCCCCCTCAGTAGTACCGGCGCGGGTTCTGGCTGATGGCCAGCTGCACCTCCATCAGGAACAGCAGCAGGCCCACGATCATGGCGCCCATGGCCGCCACGAACAGGGGGACCACGATGGCGGTGACATCGAGGGCCGCCACGGCGCTGATGAACAGCACCGCCACCACGGCGGCCACTAGCAGGGCGGTGACGGTGACCGCCAGGATCGCCCGGTTGATCAGGAAGGTGCGCCGCCGCTGCACCGCCAGCACCTGCTCCAGTCGGTCCCCATCTTCGGGATCGGGATCCGGCTTCGCCCGGCTCTTCGCCAGGGCCTCCTGGAGGACGCGGGTGCGGTCGATGATCCGGGCCAGCCGGGAGCTGAACAGGCTCAGCAGCCCGGTGACACCGGTGAACAGGAACACCGGCGCCACCGACAGCTGGATCGCCTTGGAGAGCCCCGCCACGGAGCGCCCATCGCCGATGTCGATGGACAGCAGCAGGGGGAGGCTCCAGGCCATGTGGGGATCCCCTCAGGCTTCCGGTGTGATCTGGCTCTGGAGCAGGGCCTCCAGCTCCAGTTCGGAAAGCGGGGCCGAGAGCTGATACCCCTGGCCGTGGCGACAGCCGAGGGTGAGCAGCATCTGCCGCTGCCGGGAGCGTTCCACCCCCTCCACCACCACCATGATCCCGGTGGCGTCACTGAGCTGGATCACCGCGCTGAGCATGGCCTGCTGCAGCTGGTCGTAGTCGATCGCGGAGATGAGGCTCCGGTCGATCTTGACCTCGCTGAAGGGCAGCTCGGTGAGCCGCTGCAGGCCGGAATAGCCGGTGCCGAAATCATCCATGGCCAGCGCGAACCCCTGTCGCCTGAGATCCCGCAGCTGGTCGGCCACATGGGTCGACATCTCCAGGATGCTGCCCTCGGTGAGCTCCAGCACGATGCGACCGGGCGTCAGGTGGTGGCGTTCCAGGGCCATCAGCAGGTCGCTGCTCCAGGTCGGATCCTGCACCTGGAGGGGCGAGACGTTGACGCAGATCCTGCCCAATTGCAGCCCGGCGAGGTCCCAGCGGTGCAGGGCCTCGAACGCCCGCTCCATCACCCAGCGCCCCAGGGAGGAGATCTGGGCCGTGGCCTCGGCCACGTCGATGAAGTCGGCGGGGGACTGGCGCCCCAGCACCGGGTCATCCCAGCGGCAGAGCACCTCGGCGGCGATCACCCGGCCGGATTCCAGCTCGATGATCGGCTGGAAGGCCAGTTCCAGCTGCTCCTGCTCGATCGCCAGGGCGAGGGGACGGGCCAGCAGTTCCTGCAGCTGGACCGACCGTTCCACCGGCGCCGCGATGCAGCAGCTCGGGAAGGGCTGGCGGTGGGTTTCCTCCAGCGCCCGGGTGGCGGCATCCAGGAGCACCGAGAACTCGCTGCCGTCATCGGGAGCGCGGCTGATGCCCACGTTCAGCGACGGCTCAATGACGTGCTCCAACACCGTGGTGGGGCTCTCCAGGCTGGCGAGCAGCCCGCCGGCCATGTCGCGCACCGCATCGATGCCCATCGCTCCCGGCACCAGGGCCAGCAGGCGGTCCCCCCCCTGGCGGGAGAAGAATCCACCGGCCGGAAGGGCGGCCTCCAGGCGGTGGGCGATCTCCTCGATCAGGGCCTCGCAGGCGGCGATGCCCAGCCGGCCGCGCACCAGGTCAAGCTGCAGCACCTGCAGATGCAGCAGCACGGCTCCGTCCCCGTAGCGGTCCGTGACCAGGCCATCCAGATCCGCCAGGCTCACCCGCTGATCCAGCAGCTCCAGCAGGCACCAGACCATGCCCGGCCCGGCGGTGGACGGCAGGCGGGTGAGGGACAGGGGAATCGCCGCCTCAGCCTGCGGTACGCCGACCAGATCACTGCTCAGGGACGCCACGGTCCCCGCCAGCAGCGGCGCCAGGTCGGCGGCACAGAGCTCCTGCAGGGAGCGCTGGCGCAACGCCTGCAGCTCCAGTCCCGAACGCCGGCAGAAGGCCCCGTTCGCCGCCAGGATCACCCCCTGCCCATCGGCCAGGGCCGCCGGCCGCTCGATCCTCTCCAGCAGGCCCTCCATCGCTCCAGCCCCTGGCTCCCCTGCCTCAGCGACGTGGCTCACCATCGTTGCTCCGTGGTGCGGGACCAGCGACCGGTCCCTGGTCGCCGGAAGCCCCTGGGCAGGAAGTCCCTGGTCATCAATGGTTGCGGAGATCGAACGGGCCGCCGTTGCGGTCCTGCATCACGCTAGTCGCCCTGTCCCCATCGGCACCCCTCCCCGGGCCGGGAGCGGCGTGGAGCCCTTGCCTAGGCTGGCGTTCTCCGCTTCATCACCGATGACGCGCCCCCTCTCCCTGCCGCTCTCCCTCCCCAGGCTTCCGGCCCTGCTGCTGGCCCTGCTCCTGGCCCTGCTGCTGGATGGGCTGCTGCTGCTGGCCCGCCCCGTGCCGGTGGCGGCGGCGATGGACTACGCCAAACAGGTGCTGATCGGGGCCGATTTCCACGGCACCGACCTGCGCGGCGTCACCTTCAACCTCACCAACCTGCGCGACGCCGATCTCTCGGGGGCCGACCTGCGCGGCGCCAGCCTGTTCGGCGCCAAGCTCCAGGACGCCGACCTGAGCGGCAGCGACCTGCGGGACGCCACCCTCGATTCGGCCGTGTTCGAGGGCACCGACCTGCGCAACGCCCGCCTCGACGACGCCTTCGCCTTCAACACCAAGTTCCGTGGGGTACTCATCGACGGCGCCGATTTCACCAACGTGCCCCTGCGTGGTGACGCCCTCACCACCCTCTGTGCCGCCGCCAGCGGCACCAATCCCGTCACGGGCAGGCTCACCCGCGACACACTGAACTGCAGCTGATTCCGCCCCGATGAGCTTCGATGCCCGCAGCCGCGAGCGGCTGGAGGCCCTCGGCCGCCAGCTGCCCCGCCCGCTGCCCGCCCCGCCTCCTCCCACCCCGGTTGCCGGCGCTCCGGCCCCCGGGTCATCGGCGCTCGAGCGTCGCCATCCCGTGGAGACCGAGCAGGACCCCCAGAAACTGTTCCGCGCCCTGATGAACGTCAGCGCCGACGGCAGCGTGCCGCCCCATCTGCTGGAACGCCTGCGGCAGCTGGAGACGCCTCCCGCCGCCGCTGCCAGCCCCCGCCCAGGCCCGGCCGGCGGACCGAGCGGCGGCCCAAGTGGCGCGCCGACCGCTGCCGGCGCCTCCCCCGGGGCCGCCAACCGGCGTCGCACCCCGACCCCCCCGAGCGGGGCGAACCGGCGGCCCCCCGCCGACGACAGCGAGCGGGAGCTCTACACCGCCTTTCAGCAGCTGCTGCTCGAGGACGGCGACTGACCAGTACACCCGTACTAGGATGAGGCCTGCCGCCCGGGGCCCATGCCCGATCCCCGTCACCCCAGCCCGGGCCACCCCGATCCCGGCCCGGGGCCCGTGCCCGATCCCCGCCACCCCGATCCCGGCCCGGGGATCGACCTCAACGCCCAGCTGAACCTCCACCCCGAGCGCACCCTGCTGCTGCGCGTCTGCGGCGACTCGATGGTCGGTGCCGGCATCCGCCACGGCGACCTGCTCGTCGTGGATCGGGGGGTCGCTCCCCGCTCGGGCCGCATCGTCGTGGCCCTGCTGGAGGGGGGGTTCACCCTCAAGCGCCTGGTGCGCCGGGGGCCGCGCTGGTGGCTGGAGGCGGCCAACCCCGCCTACCCGCCCCTGGCCCTCGGCGGCAGCGACGACGACCGCCTCTGGGGCGTGGCTCTGCACGTGATCCGTTCGCTGCCGGGAGGCCGATGGCCCAGGCCACAGTCCTGATCGACGGCAACAATTTCTACGCCTCCTGCGAGGCGGCCCTCGATCCCGCCGTGATCGGCAAGCCCTTGGTGGTGCTCTCCAATAACGACGGCTGCATCGTCTCCCGCAGCGCCGAGGCCCGCGCCATGGGCATTCCCATGGGCACCCCCTGGTTCCAGGTGCGCCACGACCTGGAACGCCGCGGCGTGGTGGTGCGCAGCTCCAACTACGGCCTCTACGCCGACATGAGCCAGCGGCTGATGGCCAGCCTCGAAGCCTGGGTGGAGGAGTTGGAGGTCTATTCCATCGACGAGGCCTTCGGTCGCCTGCACCGCCCGCCCGGCGACGGCGACCTCAGCGCCTGGGGGACAGACCTGCGCCGCCAGGTGCGCCGCCAGCTGGGCCTGCCGGTGGCGGTGGGCATCGCCCCCACCAAGGTGCTGGCCAAGATCGCCAACCGCATCGCCAAGCGCGACCTCTCCCATGGCGGCGTCTTCGACCTGGGCCAGGCGGGGGATCCGGGCCCCTGGCTGGAGGCCATCGCCATCGAGGACGTCTGGGGCATCGGCCGCAAACTGTCCCGCTGGTGCCGGCTGCGGGGCATCGCCAACGCCCGGGCCCTGCGCGACATGCCAAGCGGCGAGCTGCGGCACCGCTGCGGCGTCGTGGGGGTGCGTCTGCAGCAGGAACTGCGCGGCCACAGCTGCCTGCCCCTGGTGGCGGTGCCGCCGGCGAAGCAGGAAACCTGCGTCAGCCGCAGCTTCAGCGAGCCGGTCACCAGCCTGGAGGGCCTGCGGCAGGCGATCGCCACCTACCTCAGCCGGGCCGGCGAGAAGCTGCGCCGCCAGGGGCAGCGGGCGGGCAGCGTCACGGTGTTCGTGCGCAGCAGCCCCTTCAACGGCACCCGCTTCTACGCCAACGCCGCCACCGTCGCCCTGCCCCTGCCCAGCAACGACACCGCCGTGCTGCTCGCCGCCGCCCTGCCCCTGGCCGAGCGGCTGTTCCGGCCCCACAAGCCGCTGCAGAAGGCGGGGGTGCTGCTGCAGGACCTGCAGCCGGTGGCGCTGCTGCAGCACCATCTGCTGGTGCCGCTGCCGCCGGAGCAGCAGCGGCGGCGCGAGGCCCTGATGGCCGCCGTCGACGGCCTCAACCGCCGCTACGGCAGCGGCACGGTGCAGTGGGCCGCCTGCGGCCTCCAGCCCCGCTGGACGATGCGCCGCTCGCGCCTGTCCCGGGCGGCCACCACCCGCCTGAGCGATGTGCCGGTGGTGCGGGCCTGAGGCCCTCAGGGGCCGTCGAAGAGGCTGGCGACCTGGTCACGGCCGTTGCCCTTGGCCAGCGCGAGGGCCCGTTCCGCCCGCAGGATCAGATCGGGGAAGGCGGGATCCTGGGGGGCCAGGGCGGTGAGGCCGCCGCTGATGTGCAGGCGGAAGTCGGAGTGGGCGTGGACGCCGGGCATGTGGGTGACGGCGGTGCGGAGGGCCTCGGCCAGGGCCATCGCCTGGTCCGCATCGATGCCCACCAGCAGCAGGGCGAACTCGCCATCCCCCAGGCGGGCGGCAAAGTCCTGCTCCTGCAGGAAGGTGCGGGCCAGCTGAACCAGATCGGCCAGCACCCGGTCGCCGGCGGCGTGGCCCCAGCGGTTGTTGATCAGCCGCAGATTGTCGACATCGAAGAGCAGCAGCGACAGGGGGTGGTGATCGCGGCGGGCCCGGGCGAACTCCCGCTCGCCGATGGTCAGGAAGGTGTGGCGGGTGGGCAGGCCGGTGACCGGGCAGAGGTGGGCGAGGCGGCGCAGTTCCAGCTCCCGCATGGCCAGCTGGGCGAGGCGGTGCAGCACGGCGCGCTGCTCGGCGCTGAGGTCCCGGGGCTCCCGATCGATGACGCAGAGGGTGCCGAGGTTGTGGCCCTCCGGCGTCTGCAGCGGCGCACCGGCATAGAAGCGGATGTGGGGATCGGCGAAGACCAGGGGATTGCTGCGGAAGCGCTCGTCGGCGCGGGCATCGGGCACCACCATCACGTCGTCGTGGACGATGGCGTGGGCGCAGAAGGCCATCTCACGGGGTGTTTCGCGCACGTCGAGGCCCCGCCTGGCCAGGAACCACTGCCGGTCGGCCTCCACCAGGGACAGGGCCACGATGGGCGTCTGGAAGATGGCGGCGGCCAGATCCAGGATCCGGTCGAAGTGCTCATCGCTGTCGGCCTCGAAGAGCCCATAGCGCTCCAGGTCGCGGAGCCGCTGGTCCTCATCGGCGGGGACGGGAAAGGCCGGATATGACGCCATGGGAACTTGCCTCCACAGAAACTGTAGGCAGAACGGGTGGCGGCGAGCGGATCCCGACCTCAGGCGGCCGGGGCCGTGAGGGTCTCCTCGTAGCCGGCACGACGGCCGTCATCCAGCTGATTCAGATAGCGGCGTTCGGCGTAGTAGGCCTCCTGGAAGCGCAGGGCGTCGCCGTTGAGCGCATCGAAGAGATCGTGGATGCGGGTCTCCATGTCGAGCCCGGCGCCGGTGGCCGGGGTGGCGGCGGGGGCCGGGTGGGCAGCCGTGGCCGGGGGGGCGTCGCGCTCCTCCTCCAGCAGCCGGGCGATGCAATGCTCGAGGGTCTGGAGGCGCTGGCTCGACCAGGCATCGAGCAGGTGGCGGCAGCGGCGCAGCACCCGCTGGCGCTCCAGCGACGCCGTGGCCCCCCGCAGTTGCAGCGGTGGGTGGGCCAGGGCCAGCCGCTGCACCTCGCTGGGCTCCAGCAGGGGGGTGAGGCGGCCGAGCAGGGCGCTCTGCTCCACCAGCAGCCGGTCGCCCAGCAGGCGGGGAAGATCGAGGTCGGCCAGATCCAGGCCGGGGTCGGTGCCCCGGTTGATGGCCTCGAGCCGGCCGGCCCCCAGGTTGTCCTCCTCCAGCTCACCGATGGCGGCCCAGAGCTGACGGTGGTGCTGGAGGGCGAAGTCATCGAGCTCCCGGCGGCGCAGCTCGGCGCGGATCACGCCGCGCCAGGCGGGACAGTGCAGGTAGAGGCGCAGGATCTCCGCCTCGGCCCGCTCCCGGTGGCCCACCTCCCCGGGTTGCTCCCACCGGGCCGAGCGGCCGTGCCAGCGCTGGCCCTTGACCTGCTGACGCAGGTCCTCCTCCAGCTGGATGGCCAGCCGGGCCTGGCCGCCGGAGAGGCGCTCCGCCACCTGCTGCAGGTAGTGGCTGCGCACGGCCGACTGGGGCAGCTTGCCCAGCAGTTGCACCAGCCCCGAGACGGCCTGCTGGAACTGGTCGGCCCGGGCCAGATCCTTGCCTTCGAGCACCTGCTCGATCTGCCAGTCGAGCCAGAGGGGGGCCTGGTCCAGCAGGGAGCGGTACTCCCCCGGGCCGTGCTGCTGGAGAAACTCGTCCGGGTCCTTGCCGGCGGGCAGGTGCAGCACCCGCAGCTCCAGCTGGCCCTGGAGCGCCAGCTGCTCCACCTCGCCGATGGCCCGCTGGGCGGCGCGGATGCCCGCCCCGTCGCTGTCGAAGTTGAGGATCAGCCGGCGGCTGTCGCAGCAGCGGCACAGCTGGGTGATCTGGCTGGAGCTGAGGGCCGTGCCGAGGGCGGCCACCGCATTGGTGATGCCGGCGGCGTGCAGGGCGATCACATCGAAGTAGCCCTCCACCACCACGGCCCGGTCGTCGCGGCGGATGGCGTCGGCGGCCCGGTCCAGACCGAACAGGTGCTTGCCCTTCTCGAACACCTCCGTTTCCGGCGAATTGAGATATTTCGGTTCGGCCCCATCCAGACCGCGACCGCCGAAACCAATCACCCGGCCCTGGCGGTCCCGGATCGGCACCATCACCCGGTCGCGGAAACGGTCGTAGAAGCCGCCGCCCCCCTTGCGGGCCACCACCAGGCCGGCCGCCTCCAGCAGGTCGGGGCCCAGGCCCTCCACCTGCTGGAGGTGCTGCAGCAGGCCGTCCCAGCCGGCCGGGGCATAGCCGAGCTGGAACGCTTCCAGGGTGGTCTCGCTGAGGCCGCGCTTCTGGCGCAGGTAGGTGAGGGCCGCCGCCCCCTCCGGTGCGCGCAGCTGGCCCTGGAACCAGCCAGCCGCCAGGGCCAGCACCCGGTGCAGCCGGTCGCGGCGGGAGAGCTGCTGGCGCAGCCGCTCCTGCTGGGGACCGTCGAGGGTCTCGACCGGCAGCTGATACTTGCGCGCCAGATCCAGCACCACCTCGCTGAAACTGGTGCGCTGCAGCTCCATCAGGAACTTGATGGCGTTGCCGCCGGCCCCGCAGGAGAAGCAGTAATAGAACTGCTTGGCGGGCGACACCGTCATCGACGGGGATTTGTCGTCGTGGAACGGGCAGATCCCGACGAATTCCCGGCCTTTCTTCTTGAGAACCACGTGCTCCCCCACCACATCAACGATGTCGGCCCGCTCCTTGACGGCCTCGATCGTGCGGGGGTGGAGACGGGGAAGGCTCAAGAGTGAAGGCTCAAGGGTGAAGGCTCAAGGGGGGAACGGGCGCGGGCGACCCCCCAGCAGTGGTGGTGGGGCTGCCGCCATTCTGGGGCCTGCCACCACCGATGGAGATCGCCGGGTGAACCGAATCAGCCCTGCCGACGGCGGTGGTGCCCTCCCGGCAGGGGCCTGGATGGTGCTCAGTGCCCTCGCCTTCAGCCTGATGGTGGTGGGGGTCAAGCAGGTGGGCGACCGCCTTCCCCTCGCCGAGGTGGTGCTGGCCCGGGCCCTGGTGAGCCTGGCCCTGAGCTACGCGATGGTCCGCCGGATCGGGATGGATCCCTGGGGGCAGCGCCGTGGGCTGCTGGTGGTGCGAGGACTGGTGGGCAGTGCCGCCCTCTTCTGCGTCTATGCCGCCGTCGTGCACCTGCCCCTGGCCGCCGCCACGGTGCTCCAGTACCTCTACCCCACCTTCACGGCGCTGCTGGCCTGGCTGCTGCTGGGTGAACGGCTGGGGCGACGGGTGCTGGCGGCCATGGGGCTGGGCTGGCTAGGGGTGCTGCTGGTGGCCCGGCCGACCGCCAGCGCGCCCCTGCCGGCGCTCTGGGTGCTGGTGGCGGTGGCCGGCGCCCTGCTCACCGCCGTGGCCTACGTGAGTGTGCGGCGCCTGGCGGAAAGCGAGCATCCGGCCGTGATCATCCTCTATTTCCCGCTCGTGGCCGTTCCCCTCAGCCTGCCGGCGGTGCTGCTGGATCCGGTGCTGCCCACACCCTCCGAGCTGCTCTGGCTGGTGGCGGTGGGGGTGTTCACCCAGCTGGGCCAGGTGGGGCTCACCCGGGCCCTCACCCAGCTGCCGGCGGCCCGGGCGACGGCGATCAGCTATGTGCAGGTGGGATTCGCCGCCCTCTGGGGCTGGTGGATCTTCGGGGAACCCATTGATCTGCCCACCGCGGGCGGGGCGGGCCTGATCCTGGTCGCCACATTGATCAGCCTGGGGAAGCCTCCGGGGGTGGCCGGAACGGTGCCATCGGCGCGGGAGCCGCCCGTACGATGACGCCGCCGGATTGGGTCCCTCTGCTGTCCCCGCCATTCCCCGTTGGGCTCCATTGCTGGCTGGCCACGGTGGTGGCGAGCTTCAGTCAGGGGGCGGAGACGCCATTGATCAGGCCGCCGATCGCGCCGGGGATCGTCCCGCTGCCGCTGATGATGGTGACCATCGGCGGCATCTTTCTCGGCACCCTGGCGATCAGTCGCTTTTCGCTGAAGATCGGGGTGCCGGCGATTCTTGGCGTGCTGATCTTCGGCCTGTTCATCAATCCCTCCGTCACCCTGTTCAGCCATGAGACGATCCTGCGGCTGCAGGTTCTGAGTCTGTCGATCCTGCTGTTCAATGCCGGGCTGGAAACCGACATCCGCTCGATTCGCGGTTTCCTTGAATACGGCATCATCCTGGCGGTGGGAGGGGTGATCATCTCCAGCCTGATCCTGGGGACGATCGTCTGGTTCGTGGCCTCCCCCGATGCGGGCGGCATCGAGCTCGGCTTCCGGCAGGTGCCGTTAGCCGTGGCGATGCTGGTCGCCGCCTGTCTGGGGTCGACCGACGCCGGGGCCACGATGAATGTCCTGCAACTGGTGGAGCGGGCAATTCCACGCCGGCTTTCGGCCCTGGTCCAGTTCGAATCCTCCGTCAACGATCCCACCGGCATCCTGTTCCTGGGGCTGGTGATCGGCCTGACGACCCTGGAAGGGGGCAGCAGCGGGCAGCAGGTGGTGGTGGAGCAGCTGCAGACGTTCCTGCAGAAGATCGGTTCCGGCCTTCTTATTGGTGTGGTCGTGAGCTACCTGGGGCGCTTCAGCCTCAACCGGCTGGTGCGGGAGGCCAGCCAGTTGCTGGTCCTGGGCATCGCCATCGGCCTGATCTCCTACGGGGTGGCGGAGTTGATGGGCGGTTCCGGCTTCATCAGCGCCTACGTGGCAGGCCTGATGCTTCGCAACCACACCTACAGCAACGAACGGATCACACCGGAGGCCCTGCAGCAAACCCTGCTGCCGTTCAACAACATGACCGAAATCACCGTTTTCCTGATCTTCGGTCTGAGCGTGCATCCGCTCGAACTTCTGCCGGCGCTGCCCGAGGGCATCGTCGTCGCCCTCGCCATGATGCTGGTGGCCAGGCCGGCGAGCGTGCTGCTGCTGCAACGCTTCTCCCCCTTCACGCTGCGGGATTCGCTGCTGGTGTCCTGGTGCGGTCTGCGGGGGGCCGTTCCCCTCGCCCTGAGTTTCGAGATGGTCGACGCCATCCCCAAGGTGCGCGGCATCGACCCGGCCGCGGTGCCGTCCCTGGTGCAGAACGCCGGCGGCATCGTGTTCTGCGTCGTGGTGATCAACCTGCTGGTGCAGGGCCTCACCCTGCCGCACGTGGCCCGCTGGCTGCGGCTCTCCGACGGGGAGCCTTCAGCCGCGTGAGCGCAGGGGCAGGGGGTCGGTGATCCAGTCCTGGCTGCTGCCGTCGCTGCTGCCGCTGGGGCGGGCCAGCCGCCAGCTCTCCCCCCTGGAGCCCGGCTGCAGGTACAGCTCGAAGGGGCTGTCGACCCGGATGGCATCCCCCGGCAGCCGCCAGTCAAAGCGACCGGTGAGGTGCAGGCCGCGGTCCAGCCCGATGGCCACGGCATCCTGGGCGTCGACCCGCACCCGGCTCACCTCCGGCAGGCCGTCCGCCTGGAGATCGAGGGCCTGGGCGATGGCCCCCTGGGTGAGCTGGATCTGCAGGGAAAGGGCGTCGAGCAGCACGCTCCTGGGGGGCTGTCCGACCCTGCCGCAGCCCCCCAGAAGCAGCAGCACGGCCAGCAGCCCCGCCAGCAGCGGGGCCGGCAGGGACGGGAAGCGACCTGGGGGGCTTGGCAGGAGGGGCAGCATGGGGGCTGACGCACGTCTCACCATGATCGGCTGGCTGCAGGGGCGACTGGCCGAACCATGGCAGCAGGCTCACCGTTGCGGGGCGCTGCTGATCTGCCAGGGGGTGGGTTACGAAGTGCAGCTCACCCTGCGGCAGTGGCGCCGCCTGCCGGAGGAGGGCAGCGATCTCTGCCTGCACATCCACCACAGCATCCGCGACGACGGCTGGACCCTCTACGGCTTCCCCGATCGCCGGGAGCGGGACCTCTTCCGCGAACTCGTGGCCGTGAGCGGCGTGGGCCCCCAGATGGCCCTGGGCCTGCTCGGGGCGCTGGAGGTGCCCGATCTCGTGCGCGCCATCGTCCACGCCGACCTGCGCAGCCTCTGCCTGGCGCCGGGGGTCGGCAAGCGCACGGCCGAACGGCTGTCGGTGGAGTTGCGAGCGCGCCTGCAGGAGCGCTTCGCCGGCGTGGTCGATCCCCTCGAGGACGACGGCGAGCCCGGCGATGCGGTCGAGGGCGCCCCTCCGGCCCCCTGCCGCGAGGAGGTGCAGATCACCCTGGTGGCCCTCGGCTACGAGCCCCTGGAAATCCACCGGGCCCTGCGGGCCGTCGCCGCGGGGATCGATGGCTCCGCCAGCGCCGACGACTGGATCCGGGAAAGTCTGCGCTGGCTGTCCCGCGCCGTGGCCTGAATCGGGCCGCTCCGGGGGAGGGTCAACGGGCCGCACGTTAAGGTGTTGGTTTGCACCGTCCGGGCCCCGATCCGCCCATGCCGCTCACCACCACCCAGAAACAGGAACTGATCAATTCCCATCAGGCCCACGGCACCGACACCGGTTCGGTGGAAGTGCAGGTCGCGATGTTGAGCGAGCGGATCCAGCAACTCAGTGGCCACCTGCAGAAGAACATCCACGACTTCTCCTCGCGCCAGGGGCTGCTCAAGATGATCGGCCGCCGCAAGCGCCTGCTCGGCTACCTCCGCGCCCAGAGCGAGACCCGCTACGCCGAACTGATCAAGAAGCTCGGCATCCGCGGCTGAGGACGGTTCCATGGCCCGTCGGCCGAAGCCGAAATCCTTCGGGACAGACCGTCCCGCACCGACGACCCCGGCCAAGGCGCCCCGCCAGCAGGTGATCCCCGATGCGGTGGCCAACCGCATGGTGCGACGCATCGCCATCGCCACCGGCACCCCCACGGTGCTGGGCATGGGGGTGTTCGTCGCCAGCTACCTGCTGGTGAGCCGGGGCGTGCTCGACATCCCCCCCGGCCTCACCCTGGTGGGCTCCGGGGCCTTCTTCCTGCTGGGCCTGCTGGGCCTCAGCTACGGGGTGCTTTCGGCCAGCTGGGAGGACGGCCCGGGCAGCCTGCTGGGCTTCGAGCAGATCGGCGTCAACATCAGCCGGGTGCGGGCCTCGGTGCGGGCCATGCGCCAGGGGGCCGCGGGCCCGGGCTCCGGCTCAGGCACTCCCCAGGGGTGAGCGCAGCCAGGCCCTGAAGTCGGCCGAGGCCAGGGTCTGCACGGCCGCCGACGCATCGGCGACGCAGAACTGGCCCCCCAGGCGCACAAAGCGGGTTTCGTCCTGGTGCTTCACCAGCGCCACCACCGGCACCCGCACCCCCGCCTCCTCCTGGCCAGGACGGTGGCGGGTGAGACATTCCCGCAGGCGGTGCTGGACGGCGATGTCGCCAGCCTGCTCGGGGGCCAGCTCCACCATCACCAGCTGCAGATCCTCGATGCTGCGGCAGTCGTCCACGAGCAGCTGCACCCGGTCGTCCCTGCGGTCGACGCCGGCCCAGAGCAGCAGGCGGGCATCCACCATCAGGTGGTCGGCCAGGCGGGCGTAGCTCTTGGGGAACACCACCGCCTCGCAGGAGCCGGTGAGGTCCTCCAGCTGCAGCACGGCCATGCGATCCCCCTTGCGGGTGGTCACCTGGCGGATCTCGCTGACCATCACCACCACGCTCACCTTGGCCTTGTCGGCCATCTCCTCAAGATTGGCCAGGCCGATCGGCGTCAGCAGCCGCACCTGGGAGGCCAGCTGGCGCAGGGGATGGTCGGAGATGTAGAAGCCGAGCAGCTCCTTCTCCAGCTTCAGCTTCTCGGTGGGGGGATAGTCGGGCACCGGAGCGGCCCGGGGTGGCGCCGGAGCCTCCACGGCGGCAGCGGCCTCCGAAGCCCCCGAGCCCCCGCCGAAGAGGTCGAACAGGTTGCCCTGGCCGCTGGCCCGGTCGCGGGCGCGGGAGCTGGCCCAGTCGAGCACCAGATCGAGATCGGCCATCAGCTGGGCCCGGTTGGCCTTGGGCTCCAGGCCGTCGAGGGCACCGCAGTGGATCAGGGACTCGATCGCCCGGCGGTTGAGCTGCTGGCCAGGGATCCGGTCGCAGAGATCGGCGAGGTGCAGGAAGGGGCCGCCGCTGGAGCGGGCCTCAATCAACTGGCGGATGGCGCCATCGCCCAGGTTGCGGATGGCGGAGAGGCCGAAGAGGATCTTCTTACCCACGGGGGTGAAGTCGATGCCGGAGGCATTGACGTCCGGCGGCATCACCTCGATGCCCATGGCCTGGCAGTTGGCGATGTAGCGCTGCACCTTGTCGGTGGTGCCGGCATTCACCGTGAGCAGGGCCGCCATGTAGGCCACCGGATGGTGGGCCTTGAGGTAGGCGGTCTGGTAGGTGACGGCGCCGTAGGCGGTGGAGTGGCTCTTGTTGAAGCAGTACTCGGCGAACAGCACCATCTGGTCGAACAGCGCCTCGGCGATGGCGGCGTCCACGCCGCGTTCGCTGGCGCCGGTGACGAACTGGTGGCGATGCTTCTGCATCTCCGACACCTTCTTCTTGCCCATCGCCCGCCGCAGCAGATCGGCCTCACCGAGGGAATAGCCCGCCAGGTCCTGGGCGATCCGCATGATCTGCTCCTGGTAGACCATGATCCCGTAGGTCTCCTTGAGGATCGGCTCCAGCTTGGCGTGGGCCACATCGATGGCCTCGCGGCCATGCTTGCGGTTGATGAACTTGGGGATCAGGCCCGCATCGAGGGGGCCCGGCCGGTAGAGGGCCAGGATCGAGGAGATGTCCTCCAGGGAGGAGGGCTTGAGATCGCGGACGATCTGGCGCATGCCGCTGGATTCGAGCTGGAAGATGCCCTCCAGATCGCCCCGGGCCAGCAGGGCATAGGTGCCGGGATCGTTGGCCGGCAAGGCGTCGGGATCGAGCCGTTCCCCCTCGGCCTGGGCCACCAGCTCGATCGTCTTCTCGATCATGGTGAGGTTCTTGAGGCCCAGGAAGTCCATCTTCAGCAGGCCCATCGCCTCGACGTCCTCCATGAAGTACTGGGTGATCACCTGGCCGTCGTTGTTGCGCTGCAGGGGCACCAGTTCGTCGAGGGGTTCGGCGGCGATCACCACCCCGGCCGCATGGACACCGAAGGTCTTGTTGGTGCCCTCGATACGGCGGGCCAGGTCGACCCAGTGGCGCACCTTGGGGTCGTTGTCGTACTTCTCGCGGAACTCCGGCACCGGCGACTCGGCGCCGATCATCTCGGCGAGCTTGGCGGGCTTGCCCCGGGCCACGGGAATCAGCTTGGCCAGCCGGTCGGCTTCGCCGTAGGGGATGTCGAGCACCCGGGCCACGTCCTTGAGCACCGCCTTGGAGGTCATGCGGTTGAAGGTGATGATCTGGGCGACCTTGTCCTCGCCATAGCGCTGGGTCACGTACTCGATCACCTCACCGCGGCGTTCGATGCAGAAGTCGGTGTCGATGTCAGGCATCGACTTGCGTTCCGGGTTGAGGAAGCGCTCGAACAGCAGGCCGTGCTCCACCGGATCGATGTTGGTGATGCCGAGGGAATAGGCCACCAGAGAACCGGCGGCCGAACCCCGGCCCGGCCCCACCGGGATGCCGTTCTCGCGGGCGAAGCGGATGTAGTCCCACACCACCAGGAAGTAGGTGGGGAAGCCCATCTGCTCCATCACCTGCAGCTCGAAGGCCAGCCGCTCCCCGTAGGCAGGATCGATGGCGGCATCGGCCGCGATCCCCAGCCGGTCCCGCAGTCCCTGGTGGGCCACCTCGCTGAGGTAGCTGACGGCGGTGTGGCCCTCGGGGATCGGGAAGCGGGGCATCTGGTAGCGGCCCAGGATGTCGTAGTCCTCCACCTTCTCGGCCACCTTGGCGGTGGTGGCGATGGCGCCTGCGATCACCTCGGGCTCGAGATGGTCAGCGAAGAGCCGGGCCATCTCCGCCTCGCTTTTGATGTATTCGGTGCCCGTGTAGCGCAGGCGCTTCTCGTCGCTGATCAGCTTGCCGGTGAGCACGCACAGCAGGGCGTCGTGGGCCTCCACGTCGTTGCTGGTGAGGTAGTGGGCGTCGTTGGTGGCGACCAGGGGAATGCCCAGCTCGGCGCTGATCCGGGCCATCTCGACGTTGACGATCCGGTCCTCGACGCCGCCGTGGTCCTGGATCTCCAGGTAGAAGTCGTCCCCGAACACCTCCCGGTACCAGCTCGCCACCTCCCGGGCCACGTCGGGCCGACCGCGCAGGATCGCCTGGGGGATCTCGCCGCCCAGGCAGGCGGTGGCCACCATCAGCCCTTCGCTGTACTGGCGCAGCAGGGATTTATCGATGCAGGCCCGGGCGAAGATCCCCCGGCCGCGCATGCCGCGCAGGTGGCTGATGCTGGTGAGCTTGACCAGGTTGCGGTAGCCGACGGCATTGCGGGCCAGCACCACCAGGTGGTAGCGACGCTCCTTCTTCGGCTGCGGATCCTCGATCGAGCCGTTGATGACGTACATCTCGTTGCCGATGATCGGCTTGATGCCCGCCTTGGTGCAGAGCTTGAGCAGCTCGATGGCGCCGTACATCACCCCATGGTCCGTGAGGGCCAGGGCCGGCATGCCCAGCTCCACGGCCCGCTGCACCATCGCCGGCAGCTGGGAGGCCCCGTCCAGAAGGCTGTAGTCGCTGTGGTTGTGGAGCGGAACGAAGGCCATGGCGTCGGAGGGCAGCGCCACCACATGAGGCGCTCACCTTACCGGAAACACCAGATCTGGTGGTTCAGGCCATCGCCGTGATGGCGCTGCGGAAGCGGGCATGGGCGACACCGAAGAACACCGTGCCGATCAGCGCCAGGGCCAGGAACTGGGGCCAGACCACCGCGAGGGTGGCGCCGCGGAAGAGGATGCCCTGGGCCAGCATCACGAAATGGGTGTTGGGTGCCGCCAGCATCACGGTGCGCACCAGCGTCGGCATGCTCTCGCGCGGGGTGACACCGCCGGAAAGCATCTGCAACGGCAGCAGCACCATCATCAGCAGCAGGCCAAACTGGGCCATCGAGCGGGCGAAGGTGCCCAGGAAGATCCCCAGAGAGGTGGCGGCGAAGAGGTAGAGCGCCGCACCGGCGGCGAACAGGAGCAGGGAGCCCGCCAGCGGCACCGCCAGGTCTCCCTGCACCACCACCACCAGGGAGAGCATCCCGGCGCCGAGCACCACCAGACCCATCGACCACACCTTGCTGGCCATGATCTCGAAGGGGGTCACCGGCATCACCAGCAGGTGCTCGATCGTGCCCCGTTCGCGCTCCCGGATCAGGGCGGCGCCGGTGAGCACGATCGACAGCAGGGTGATGTTATCGATCACCTTGTTCACCGCTCCGAACCAGGTCTTGGTGAGCGCGGGGTTGAAGCGCATCCGCACCACCAGCTCCACCGGCGGCAACGGACTGGGCTGGTCGTGCTGCACGAAGGTCTGCACCTCGGCGGCGATGATCGCCTGCACGTAGCCGCTGCCGGTGAGGGCCTGGCTGACGCGGGTGGCATCCACATTGAGCTGCACGGCCGGCGAGCGGCCCGCCAGCACATCACGCTGGAAGTCAGAGGGGATCACCAGGGCGAAGGTGTCGAGCCCCGCATCCATGCGCTGATCCATCCGGGCCTGGGCGATCAGCTTCGGAGGCAGGAAGTAGGGGGGCGCGAAGGCGGCGATGAGGCGACCCGACAGGGGTGAGCGGTCTTCATCGACGATCGCGATCGGTGCCGTGTGCAGCGTTTCGGGCAGCACCGTGGCCCCCGTGTACACCGACACCGTGAACACGAAGACAATCAGCAGCAGCATGATCGGATCGCGGCCCAGGCTCCACAGCTCCTTGAGGCCCAGATGGAGCACATTGGCGGCACGCATCGCTCAGGTCTCCTGTTTCCTGAGGAACAGCACCGCCAGGCCCAGCAGCACGGGCACCGCCAGCAGCAGGGCCGCGAAGGGGCCGAGCAGATCGCCGAAGCCCAGCTCCTTGGAGAAGGTGCCGGTGGAGATGGTGAGGTCGTGGGCGGTGGGGTAGATCGCTCCGATCACCGCCCCGGGCCCCTGCAACGACGACACCGGATCGAGCAGACCGCAGAAGGAGGTGGCCGGCAGGATCGTCAGCACGGCGGTGCCGAACAGGGCGGCGATCTGGGTGCGCACCAGGGTGGAGATCAGCAGCCCCAGCCCCGTGGCACAGGTGACGTAAAGTAGGGCGCCGGTGGCCTGGGCCAGCAGGCTGCCGGTGAGGGGCACCCCGAACAGGGTCACCGCCAGCAGGGTGAGCAGGGCATAGTTCACCATCGCCAGGGCCACGTAGGGAAGCTGCTTGCCCAGCAGGAATTCCAGACGGGTGACGGGGGTGGCGTAGAAGTTGACGATCGTGCCCAACTCCTTCTCACGCACCACCGAGAGCGCCGCCAGGATCGCCGGAATCAGCAGCAGCAGGATCGGGATCATCGCCGGCACCATCGCCACCAGGCTGCTGATGTCGGGGTTGTAGCGGAAGCGGGTTTCGATGCCGGCCGGCGTCAGTGGAACCGTTCGGCCCGAAGCGCGCCGGACCCGCTCGGCCAGCCACTGGGTGTGAAGGCCCTGCACATAGGCCCGCACCGTTTCAGCCCGCATCGGCATCGAGCCATCGATCCAGGCGCCGATCGCCGCCGGATCACCGCGATCAAGATCACGGCCCAGGCCAGGCGGCAGTTCGATCGCCACGCTCAGCTCACCGGAGCGCATGCGTCGGTCCACGGCGGCATAACCATCCAGCGACGGATGTTCGATGAAGTAACGCGAGCCGGCCAGGTTGAGGGCGTAATCCCGGCTCGTGGTGGTGCCGTCACGGTCGAGCACCGCGTAGGGGAGATTCTCCACATCCATGCTCATGCCGAAGGCCATCACCACCATCAGGAACAGGCTTCCCAGCACCGCCGTGGTGATGCGGATCGGGTCACGGCTCAGCTCCAGCGCCTCGCGCCGGGTGTAACTGCCCAGCCGCTGCAGGCGGAGGCCCGGCCTCTCCGGCTGGGGAGGCGGGTGGTCATCCACGGGGGCGGCGGGAACCGCGATCGGGCCTGTCCGGATGGCACCCGGCGGTCGGGCGGTGGCGGCGGCGGCGCTGGCCTCTTCGAGATAGCCGATGAAGGCCGCCTCCAGGCTGGCCGTTCCGCGCCGCTGCATCAGGCCGGCGGGGGTGTCACTGACCAGCACCCGGCCGGCATGCATCAGCGAGAGGCGGTCGCAGCGCTGGGCCTCGTTGATGAAGTGGGTGGAGAGAAAAATCGTGACCCGATCGTTGCGCGACAGATTGATCAGCTGCTGCCAGAAGCTGTCACGGGCGATCGGATCGACGCCGGAGGTGGGCTCATCGAGGATCAGCAGCTCGGGACGGTGCACCAGCGCCACCGCCAGCGACAGCCGCTGCCGCACCCCCAGGGGCAGGGCATCGGGCAAGGCGCCACCAAGGTGCTCCAGGCCGAACTGCCCCATCAGACTGGCGGCGCGGCTGGCGATCTCCGCCTCAGGCACCTGGAACAGCCGGGCATGCAGCACCAGGTTCTGGCGCACCGTCAGCTCGCTGTAGAGAGAAAACGCCTGCGACATGTAGCCGACCCGCCGCCGGGTGCTGAGGTCGTCCGCGTCGAGGGGCCGCTGGAAGAGGCGCACCTGGCCGGAACTGGCCGGCAGCAGACCCGCCAGCACCTTCATGGTGGTCGTCTTGCCGCAGCCATTGGAGCCGAGGAACCCGAAGATCTCGCCCCGTTCGATGCGCAGGCTGACGCGATCCACCGCCAGGAACGATCCGAACCGTTTGCACAGGTCGCTGGCCTCGATCGCCACCTGGCCATCCCCTGGCGGGCGCGGTGGGATCACGATCGGATGGTGCTCCAGCCGCCGGGCTTCCGGCAGCAACGCGATGAAGGCGGCCTCCGGTGTGCCGGCACCGGTGCGCTGCAGCAGCTCCGCCGGAGTGCCGCTGCTGAGCACGCGGCCCCCATCCATCGCCACCAGCCGATCAAAGCTGGCGGCCTCGTCCATCGAGGCGGTGGCCGCCAGCACGCTCATGCGCGGGTGGTCGGCGCGGATGCTGGCGATGAGGGCCCAGAACTGGCGGCGCGAGAGGGGATCGACGCCGGTGGTGGGTTCATCGAGGATCAGCAGGTCGGGGTCGTGGATCAGGGCGCAGCAGAGACCCAGCTTCTGCTTCATCCCACCGGAGAGCTGGCCGGCGGGGCGACGGGCGAACGGCCCCAGGCCGGTGCGCTCCAGCAGGCCCCCGATGCGGCTGCGGCGCTCCACGCGGCCCTGACCGAACAGGCGGGCGAAGAAGTCGACGTTTTCCACCACCGTGAGGGTGGGGGAAAGGTTGTTGCCCAGGCCCTGGGGCATGTAGGCGATGCGGGGGCAGACCAGCCGGCGGTGGCGTGGGCTGGCCATGTCGCCACCGAGGACCAGCACCCGGCCCTGCTGCACCGCCCGGGTGCCGGCCACCAGGGCCAACAGGCTGGACTTGCCCACCCCATCGGGGCCCACCAGGCCGGTGAGGCCACCGCTCGCCACCTCCAGGCTGACGCCGGCCAGGGCACGGGTGGTGCCGAAGCGCAGGCGCACATCGAAGAGCTGGACCACCGGGGGGATCACTCCGGTACCTTCACGGCCAAGGCCGCCGGCCAGGGGGCCTGGGGATCCAGCCGCACGTAGGCCATGCCCGGCAGGCCCGTCTTGACGCTGCGGATGTGGCGTTTGAGCAGGGCGGGATCGATGCGGGCCTTGATCCGGAACATCAACTTCTGGCGCTCGACAGCCGTTTCGACGGTCTTGGGGGTGAACTGGGCCACATCCGCCACGAAGGTGACCCGCGCCGGGATCACCAGCTGGGGGGCGGCATCCAGCACCAAATGCACCTCAGCCCCGAGCCGCACCCGGCCGGCCTGGTCGGTGGGCAGGAAGAAGGTCATCGAAACGTCGGAAAGATCAACCAGGTTGAGAACCTTGCCGCCCGCCGCCAGCACTTCCCCCGGCTGGGCGACGCGGTACTGCACCCGCCCATCTCTGGGGGCCTTCAGCTGGCTGTCGGCGAGGTTCGATCGGATCCCCTCGATCCGGGCACGGGCGGCCGCCACCGACGACTGGGCTTCGATCACCTGGGAGCCAGCCGTGGTGATGGCGGCACGGCTGGCCGCCACCGTCGCCCGGGCCGAGGCGACCACCGCCTCGGCGGCGTAAAAGGCGGCGCGGGCATCGTCGAGATCCTGGGCCGAGACAGCCCCCTTGACGAACAGCTGCTCCTGGCGGCGGCGGTGCTGGCGGGCGTCCTTGCGCTGGGCGCTGCGCTGCACCACCACGGCTTCGGCGGCCGTTTGTTCACTGCGCCGCTGGGTCACGGTGCTCTGAGCCGTTTCCACGGCGTTGGAGGCCTTGCGCAGATCCGCCTGGGCTTCGCTCAGCTGGGCGCTGAGCACGTCGGTGTCCATCAGGGCCAGCACCTGGCCGCGCACCACGAAGTCCCCCTCGTCGCCGAGCACCTGATCGAGCCGGCCCGCCGACTTGGCGGCCACATCGATTTCCACGGCCTCGATGCGGCCGTTGCTGCTGGCGAACCCGGTGGCCAACGGTTTCGGCCGCAACGTCTGCCAGAGAGTGAACGCTGCTCCCCCACCGGCCAGTGCGATGACCAGGGTCAACAGCAGCCAGCGTCGCCGGCCCGTGCTGGGGACCGGGGGGCCGATGGGGGTGGCGTCAGCCAGCTATCTGGCCGCCTGGAGACTGGGGCAGGGCATGGCCCACAGGCTCTGGAGTTTGGTGGCCTGATCGGTGTCGCCCTTGGCGCTGAGCTGGTTCAGCGTCAGCTGTATCCGCTCACAGTCCACCTGCTTCTCGAGCCTGACGCGCTGGGTCCGCAGGTCCTGAAGCTCGCGCTCCGCCTGCTGGCGCCTGGCCTGCTGCTGGCCATCGGCCGCCTGGAGCCGGCTCGCTCCGGCGTCCATCTCCCTGAGCTGCAGCTGCAGGGCAGCCTCCCGCTGGGAGGCGGCGTCCAGGTCGTTCTTGAGGGCCAGTTCACCCTGCATCCGCTCCATGGATTCCCGGTTGGCCTGATCCTGGGCGGCCTGGGTCCGGGCCTCGGCCTCAAGCCGCTGCTGGTGCTGGTTGTTGAGGATGGCGCCGCCGGCAACCACCACCACGACCGCACAAACAACAGCCAGCCAGGTCCTGTTCTGCCGATGGGAGAGGTTGTCCATACCCATCTCTAGTCAGACACCACGTCACCGTTGGCCGATCGATGCGGCGGATGCGTGGCCGATGGGATGCAGCCGCCTTCATGGAGCCACAGCCAACCATCCCTGCCCTGGGCAGCCTAGGGAGGTGGCCAGACGCACGTGCCTGCATCCAGGACATCGGAATCATCCACGAATCTGACAATCGTTCCATCCTTGCGGATGTACTGAAAATCATCAATCAGTGTCCCTAGGTTGGTATAGACATAGCGTCCCGCCGATTCAGGGGCCGTCAATTCAAGCCACTGGGTTTCGACCTCCGATGGCCTTCCCCCTTCCGCCTTGCTGAGCTCGCTCACCTTCAGCAATGTCAGGGGTGTGGGCCCACGACTGCCCTGAAAGAGAACATAGGCACTGGTATCGCTATTCGATTTCAGGCCAAACTGAATTCTCTGGAGAGGCTGCACACCGATGGATCTCAGGCAGCGGACATTGTCCTGACCAGCCCGGACGGGAGAGGCTGCGGTGAACAGGAACAGCAGGACGGCCACGCCGCGTTTCATCGGGATCGTCATGGCGGTTCGCACGATTAATCAGCCTCTTTCCATCGGTTGGGAGACGTGCTGGCGGGCAACCTTCCACTGCCCATCACACTGGCGCAGGCCAAAGGCATACCCCACACCGGCTCCCGCCTCGACAGCGAGATCCTGCAGGGCGAACGGCACAGCCCCCCGGGCGTCCGGCTGCCAGGGCTCCCAGCTCTCCCGGTACTGCGCCGCCGAGGTGTACCGCAGCGGTGACAGGACAGCGAAGATCAGCAGATCGTCCTGATGATGGGCGAGAACCCCGTCCTGCCGGCCGTCCCGGGTGGCCTCGGCCCACCGATCCTGCACGTTTCGGACCGCCGCTGCGTCCGGGTTCATCGCCGGCGACACCCGATCGAAACCACCACCCTAGGGTCGTCTCCGCTGGCCCATCCGGGGCAGGAGCAGCAGGCCGGCGACAAGGAGTCCCTGCCCGGCTGTGACCGATTCGGCCAGATAGCGGCCGGGGGGACGGACCGGCAGGGGGGATCCCGGCCGGGACGACCAGATCCCCACCCGGGCACCCTCGTCGGGCAGGGCGATGGAACGGTCCAGGACGAAGCGGGTCTGGCGAGCCAGGGCCCCCTCCAGAGCCGCTCCCAGGGCGTCCGGGTCCCGCGTCGGCAGGCCGGGCAGGGGGTAGGGGGCGGCCAGGTGAACGGCGATCAGGGACCGGGCGGGTGTTTCGGCCAGCGTCCGCTCCAACACCGCCAGGGCAGAGGCCCGATCCGGCAGAGAGACCAGGCTGGGCTGCAGCACCGGCACCCGGCACCGGCAGGACACTCTCAGGGTCCACGCCACCAGGTCGGTGCGGCCGATCGAGGTCAGGGTGAGAACACCGCCGGGGTCGGGAACAACGTCGGCCCAGCCGGCGGCCACGTTCAGGTCGCGTGGCGCGGCCGGTCGCCGGATCGCGGCCGCTTGCAAGTGGAGCGGATCGGGGGACGCCAGCAAGGCCGTCCCCAGAAGCAGGGCAAGCCAAGGGGTGAGCCGCAGCCAGCGCGCTCCCATGCCCTGAACCAGCGCTCCAGCCCCGAGGCCGGCCAGGGCCCAGACCGCCGGCAGGATCGTCGCCTGGAAACGCATCTGCTGCTGGGGATGGAGGAGCAGGGCCCCAACCCCCACCCCCGCGAACCAGGCCAGCAGGGAGGAACGGCGGGCTCCCGACATCGCCAGCAGCAGCACCGGCAACGCCACCGCCGGCCCGCCATGGAAGCCATGGGCGAATCCCTGCCACTGGAGGGTGAGCCGCTCGATCCATCCCAACGACAGCTCCGGATTCCGGTTGTCCGGTCCCAGAAACCAGAGCAGGGCCGCCAGCTTGCCCGGAATCATCAGCCAGAGGGCCACCGGCAGCCCATGGCCGAGCCACAGGGCCCGTCCGCCCGGACCCAGCGCCTGGTCGACCCCGGCACCGCGATCCCTCCAGGCCCTGGCCGCGGCGAGCACGAGGAATCCCATCGCGATGGCGATCAGGCTGGAGGGGAGGAGGGTGACCCGCAAGGCTCCCCAGGCCAGCACGCGGGGGGGATCCACGGGCAGCAGCACCGACGCCATGGCCAACACAACGCCGCTGAGAAGGCACGGATCCCTGAGCGGGCGCCGCCAGGGCAGCGCCTGCAGGGCCCGCCAGAGGGCGGCGGGCCAGCCACCGGGCAGGGCGTAGGCGGCGATCGCCACCAGAGCCATCGCCCAGTAGTTGTACTTTTCGAGGAACAGCAGCGTGAGCAGGATCGCCAGCAGGGTCCAGCGCTGCCGCAGACAGGCCCACAGCACCGACACCGTGAGCCCGGCACCGAGCCCCTCCAGCATCACGTCGGACCCCAGCAGGCGAAAGGCGGGACTGCCCACCGCCAGGGCCACGGCCATCGCTCCGGCGGCATCGCCTGCAGCGGAATCCTTCAGCACGGCGCGGCAGAGGGGCCAGAGGCCCAGCACGGCCAGCAGCCATCCAGCGATGCTGGGCAGAACGGCGAAACGGTGGTCCGGGCCGAGCACCGCCATGGTGGCGCCCAGGAGAATCCCATGCAGGGGTGGCCAGGCCGAAGGCAGCGCCAGGTCATGGAGCAGACCACCCAGGTCGCCGGATCGCAGCGCCAGGGCCAGCCCCAGGCCGAAGGCGAGATGGGAGTTGCGGTCGTGGTAAGGATCACGCCACAGGGCACCGGGATCCTGCAGATGGCCGGCGACCATCCCGATCGCCACCAGCACGGGCAGCAGCAGGACAGGCACCATGCGCAGGGGCAGGTACAGGGGCAGCGCCGCAACCCACCGGAGGTGGGCCTTCATCCCAGCCCGGCGAGGGCCGCCTGGTAGAGCCCCACCGCCCGCTCGGCCCCCAGACTCCAGCGGAAACCGAGGGCATGGGCACGGCGCCGCTGCCGCAGGTCCTGGTCCAAGGACGTCGAAGAGTCGATCACCCGCATCAGCGCCTGGGTCCAGGCGTCCACATCCAGGGGGGAGACATAGGTGGCCAGGGACCCGCCGGCTTCCGGGATGGCGGCGGCATCACTGCAGACCACGGGCGCACCACAGGCCATCGCCTCGATCACCGGCATCCCGAACCCCTCGTAGAGCGAGGGATAGAGCACCACCCTGGCGGCGCAGTAGAGATCCCGCAGATCGTCAATCGCGAGATAGCCCAGGAAGCGCAGCATGCCGAGCTCAACCAGCCCGGCCGCCTCCGGAGGCAGATCCATATCTCCCCAGCCATCGGGCCCGGCCACACAGAGGGGCCAGCGGCGACGGAGGGACGGTGGCAGCCGGGCGTAGGCCTGGATCAGGGTGCGGAGATTCTTGCGGGGCTCCAGGGTGCCGACGGCCAGAAAAAAACCGTCCGCCCGCAGATCGAAGGCCGCGAGCGTCGTGGGCTGGAGCGGCCGGTCCGCGAGGAAGGCGGCCCCCACGCCGGGAGGAATGATGTGGATGCGACGGCGGTCCACCCCCAGCAGGGACTGGATCTCGGCGGCGCTGAAGGCGGAGATCGTATGCACGACCGGTGCGACGCGGCACTGTTCGGCCAGGGGCAGAAGGGCCAGCAGTCGGGAGACCGGGTGCCAGGCGGGATGGCGAAGGAACGACAGGTCATAGATCACCGGAATGGTGGGGAGATCGCTCTGCCGTGGCGCCACATACTGAAAGGCATGAAACAGAGCCAGGCTCCGGCCTCCTGGACGAACGCCATACGCCATTCCCTGCATCAGGCGGGCCGCACCCCGGATCAGGGGGAAACCCTTGAGGCTCTGCAGACCTGCCGCCATCGGTGAAGCCCCGGCGGTAGAGGCCTCAGCCCCGGCGCTGCGATGTCGCAGAAACGCCTCATCCAGAAGGTTCCAGCGATACGAATGGTAGCCATAGAAGTGGATGGAAGGCTGATGGACCAGCAGGGCGCGAAGCAGGTTCAGGGTGTAATTGGATACGCCCGTATACGGTGCACACAGGGGCCTGGCATCCACACCAATCCGCAACAGCGTCATTGCCGACGACCAGCCCTAAAGGCCCAGCCGGACGGTCTCTCCCCAAGGCTGTCGCCCTTCACGGACTTCCAACCTGTTTGGGCAACAGGGGTCAGGGCAAGGATGAACACGTTCTTCAACAACGTGATCAACAGATTGATCGAGGGATTGACCGTCAGATTGACCGACGGATTGATCGGCAGCTTGATCGGCAGCTTGATCGGCAGCTTGATCGTGATGCCCATGAACGCCACAGACAGATCCTTCGGCCCCAAAGGGATGCATCGGGAGAGTACCATTGCTGGCACTAATTGATTCACCATCGTTTCGATAACGAGGCGGATCGAGGCCGTTGGGGGACGATTGCTTCGTGGGGCGCCTGTTCGTCGACATGTCTTCCCTGGCCCGATGGAGCGGTCCGGCCGTCGGGATGCTCCGGGTCGAGAGGGAGGTGGTCCGCTGGGCCGTCGATCGTGAGGGGGCCGAGCCGGTGGTCTTCGACCCCTGCAAGGGCTGTTTTCGTTACCTCAGGGGCGATTGGTATGAACGCCTCAGTGACTGGGACGAAGCCCTCGATCCCGCCCATGGATCCCACCGGGGGCTGCGTCGCTTCCTGCCACGGCGCTACCAGATCTTCCTGGCAATGGAGCGGCGACGGCTGACGAGCGCCTCCCCAGGCGCGGCCGCACGATGGGACAGGGCCCAACGGCTGCTGTATCGATTCCACCCGGGGGCCCTCGTCTTCGACAATGGCCGCGGGGAGAGACGCTCCATCGTTCCCATCGAACTTGCACTCGGCGGGTCGGTGGCGATGGGACCGGACGATCGGCTGATCTCCGTGAGCTCCGACTGGGACCAGAAGAACTCCGGTGGATTTCACTCCCTCAAGCGCCGGAGCGGATTCCGGTTGGCGGTGCTCTGCTACGACCTCATCCCCCTGACCCACCCGCAGTTCTTCCTCGATGGTGTCATCGAAACCTTCCATCAGCACTGGCGCAACATGATGGCCAGCACGGACACGCTCCTGGTCAACTCCCTCTGCATCGCCGGTGATGTGGAGCGCTTCTGCCGCAACGAGGGGCTACCCGTCCCGGCTCTGCGGGTGGTGCCGCTCGGCTGCGACCTGCCCCGGGAGAGCGACGGTGAAGGGGGCCTTCCGTCGGGGCTCAGCGCAGGCCACTACGCCCTCTTCATCAGCACGATCGAACCGCGCAAGGGCCACGGTCTGCTGTTGGAGGCCTGGCAGCGGCTGCTGCTGCGTGGCGTTCCCCAACGCCACGGCTTTCGGCTGGTCTTTGTGGGCCGACCGGGCTGGATGGTGGAGGAGGTGCTCCAGCGGCTGGGGGATCCCGGTGCCCTGGAGGGCACGGTCATGCATTTCCCCTGCCTGCCCGACGGCGCCCTGGAGACCCTGCACGCCAAGGCCGGGTTCTGCCTCTATCCCTCCGCCTACGAGGGCTTTGGCTTGCCGGTCGTCGAAGCCCTCGCCCGGGGCAAGGCGGTCCTGGCCTCCCGGGCCGGCGCCGTGCCCGAGGCGGCGGGGGGACTGGCCCGGCTGCTGCCGCCGGACGATGCCGGGGCCTGGGCGGAGGCCATGGGCCAGTGGATCGAGGATCCCGCCGCCTGTCGGGCGCAGGAGGCGTTCGTGGCCAACGGCTATCGCCACCGGGACTGGGCCGACGTGGCCAGGGAGATGGTGGCGGCCGCCGGGTCCATCGACTGAGGCCAGGCTCAGCCCACCGGCCAGCGCCGCTTCCAGCAGTGGAACCGGCCGGTCACCTCCAGACGGCGAAGCCCCAGGCGCCAGGGCAGGCCCCTCTGGCGCCAGGCGAGCTGGAGGGCGGCCGCTCCGGCCCCCCGGTGTCCGGAGGCCATGGCCTCACGGGCGGCACCGATGGCCCGGATCGCCGTCTCCCTGGCGACGCCCGGGCCGTCCATGCCCAGGGCGTGCAGGTGAGCGCCGGTCACCACGGTCCGGGGGGCCGGATCGGGACGACCGGCACGGCGCGCCCGGGCACAGGCCAGGGCCGCCAGTTCGGAGAGGATCCGCTGTTCGATGTGGCGCCAGCTCGCCTGGGCGTGGTGGTCCCGGTAATCGAGCAGGGGGGTGGGGAGATTGGCCAGGGCGTGACGCTCCGAGAGGCGCAGCCAGAGATCGAAGTCTTCGGCCATCACGAAGGCGCTGCGGTAGCCGCCCGCCGCCAGGACCACCTCCCGGCGCAGCATCACCGACGGATGGGCCAAACAGTTGGCCCGCTCCAGGGCCAGGGCCACGGCGGCCGGCTCGGTGGGGAAGGCCAGGTCCCGCAGCCAGTGGCCGTGGCGATCGACCACGCGGATGGCGCTGCCGACGACCGCCACATCGGGATGGGCCGCGAGGAACGCGGCCTGGCGCGCCAGCCGTTCCGGATGGGCGACGTCATCCCCGTCCATCCGGGCGACAAGGGGTGCACGGGCCAGCGCAAGCCCCCGGTTCAGGGCGGCGACCAGCCCGTCGCGCGGCTGCCGGACGACCGTGATGCGCGGATCGCGAGCCGCCATCCTGGCGAGGAGGCGGGGGGTGCCGTCCCTCGAACCATCGTCGATGACGATGATCTCGATCCGGGGCTCGCTCTGATGGATCAGGCTCTCCAGGGACGCGGCGAGATGCTCTTCGCCATCACGAACGGGCAGAAGCACACTGATCCTGACCTGGTCGCTCATGGGGTCACGCCATCCACCTGGGGCTTCGGGGCCGGCGCGGTCCCCGCTGCCAGAATGGCGCCATGGCCCTCCCCCCCGTCAGCATCGTCACGGTGACCCGGGATGGACTGTTCTTCACCCGGCTCCTGGTCGAGAAAGTCCGGCAATTCGTAGGGAACCGGGACTACGAAATCATCGTTGTCGACCGGGGAAGTGTCGACGGAACCCTGCGCTGGCTGCAAGGGCAGCCGGATGTGCGCCTGTTGCGATTCGGCCAGTGGCGCGTGCGGGGCCATGGCCATGCCGAGGCGGCGGCCCGGGCCATTCGTTCCGCCCGACACGAACGCATCGTCCTGATCGACTCCGATGCCCATCCCGTCGCGCCAGGGTGGCTCGAAGGCTCCGTCGATCGACTGGACAGCACCACCCGACTGGCCGGGGCAGCCTTCGTGGACACCCATGCCGGCAACCCCCACGGCTGGTACATCCACCCCCATTTCATGGCGTTTCTGCGCTCGGATTTCGAGACGCTGGTGGTGCTAAGGAAGTGTCGCGGCGAAGCCACCGACACCGGCGAAGAAGCCACGATCCGGGTCCTGGCGGCCGGCCACAACATCGTGCGACATCCGATCACCTTCGCCACGGACTTCGCCGTGGGCCATCCGCGGGTTCCGACCGTCGCGGGTGGTGTGTTTCACGCCTGGTATGTGTCCCGGCTGCTGCACACCGCCCCGGAGGTGGAACGGGAGACCGGCGGCCAGGTCACTCCCGCGTCCTACCTGGATCCGTTGATGGACAGGTTGCGCCAGGTGCATGGGCTTGGCTGGTGACCCGGCCCAGCGGAGGATCGCCCTGACGGCCCCCCGGCTCGATCCGGAGTCCGGTGGTCTGGCCCGCTGGGTCGGCCAGTTCGCCGCCCATCTGGGGCGCCGGGGCCATGACGTGCACCTGATCGGATTCGAACCGGGCTCTGTCGCCGTCGCCGGCGAGGCCCACCGGCTCCGGGATCCCGGGGATCCCTGGGCCCGGGCGCGGGCGGTGGCGACCTGCCTCGATCGCCTGCGTCCGGATCTGGTCCACGACAGCGGCGTCGCCCCCCGGGCCGACGTCTTCCAGCCAGCGACGGGCTCGGAGCGGCTGAGCGAACGGGCCGTGATCGCCGCGGGCGGCCCGGGGCACCGCCTCAAGGCCCGCGTCTCCCCGAAGGTGTTCCTGCGGCATCGGGCCATGGCGTCCCTGGAACGCCACCAATGCCGCCAGGCGGGCGCCGTGATCGCCATGTCGGCGCTGGTGCGGGACCTGCTGCTGGGTCTGCACCCGGTACCGGCCGAGCGGATCCAGGTGATCCACAACGGCGTCGACACGCAGCTCTTTGATCCCGAAGCCCGCCAGCGGCGTCGGCTCCACGCCCGCCGGCAGCTGGGGCTGGGCGATGAACCGCTGTTCCTGCTTGTCGCCCACAACCTGCTCCTGAAGGGGGCCGATACGGCGATCGGCGCCCTGGCCCGCCTCCCGGCGGGGTCCCGGGCCCGACTCGCCATCGCCGGTGGCGAAGCTGACGCCCCTTGGCGGCAGCGGGTGCGCCGGGCCGGCCTCGAGGGCCGGGTGCTGTTTCTGGGGCCTGGCCAGGACATCCCCCTCCTGCATGCGGCGGCGGATGCCCTGGTCCATCCCAGCCGCTGGGACGCCTGCAGCCTGGTGACGATCGAAGCCATGGCCAGCGGGCTGCCGGTGGTCACCACCCCCCGCAATGGGGCCAGTGAACTGATCAGGGACGGTCACTCGGGATTCCTCGTCCCGGCCGCTGACCGGGCCGCTCTGGCGGATCGCCTGCAGCGGCTGCTCGATGCACCGTTGCGGGAACGGATGGGTGCAGCGGCCAGGGTCGCGGCCCTGGCCCATGACCTCGAGACCTCCCTTGCCGCGGTGGAGGCCGTGCTGCTGGCCAACCGCGGGCGATCGCCGGGCTGATGCATCGCTCCTCCTTCGACAAGATGCAGGCCTTCCGGGAGGGCTATCTCGATGAGCACCGCCATCGGCCGCTGGTCATCCTCGATGTGGGCAGCGCCGCCGTGGCCGGGGAGGCGGGCAGCTACCGCCCCCTCTTCCAGGCCCCCGGATGGACGTACCTGGGCCTGGATTGCGAAGTCGCTCCCAATGTCGACATCGTGCCCGAGGACCCCTACCACTGGTCGGAGCTGGCTGACGAATCCGTGGATGTGGCGATCTCCGGTCAGGCGCTGGAGCACATCGACCAGCCCTGGCGGACGATGGGGGAGATGGCCCGGGTCCTGCGCTTCGGTGGCCTGGCCATGGTGATCGCGCCTTCGGCCGGCCCGGTGCACCGTTTTCCGCTCGACTGCTGGCGGTTCTACCCGGACGGCATGGCGGCACTGGCGAGGCAGGCCGGACTCGACGTGATCGAAACCCACTGGGACACCACCTATGCCTACCCGGAGAACGCCTTCTGGGGGGAGGCCTGCGCGATCCTTCAGAAACCCTGCCCGCAGGGGCAGCGCGGGGTGATCGACACGCTGTCGGATCGCCAGGTGATCCAGGCGCGCGTCCTGCAGCAGCTGCGGGCGCTCCACCCCTGGACCGTCAGGCGACGCCTGTTGCGTCAGACGCTCCTGAGGGCCAGGATCATCCTGCGGTGTCCTCTGGAGCGACTCAACCGGATGGAGCTGCCCTGAGGCTCAGGCCACCAGTGCCGCCGTGGGCCGGGAGTCCATCACCCGGGCCGCCTGCTCGTACTGGTGGGCCACCCGCAGCAGCTTGGGCTCCTCCAGAACGCCGGTGATCAGCTGCAGGCCGATCGGCAGCCCCTGGGCGTCGAAGCCGCAGGGCACGCTGATGGCCGGCAGGCCGGCCAGGTTGGCGGGGATGGTGAGCAGGTCGGCCAGGTACATGGCCAGGGGATCGCCCGCATGGGCGCCACTGGGGAAGGCGGTGGTGGGCGAGGTGGGGGTCAGCAGCACGTCGACGGTCTCGAAGGCGCGGTCGAAATCGCGGCGGATCAGGGTGCGCACCTGCTGGGCCTTGCGGTAGTAGGCATCCACGTAGCCGGCGGAGAGGGCATAGGTGCCGATCAGGATGCGACGCTGCACCTCCTCACCGAAGCCCTCGGCCCGGCTGCGGGCCGTCATCGCCGCCAGGCCGTCGCTGCCCGGCTCGCCGGGAGCGGCCCGGAAGCCGTACTTGACGCCGTCATAGCGGGCCAGGTTGGCGGAGGCCTCCGAGGGGGCGATCACGTAGTAGGTGGCGATGCCGTCGTTGAAACGGGGGCAGCTCACGTCCACCAGCTCACAGCCCAGGGCCTCCAGCTGGGCGGCGGCCGCCAGCACCGAGGCCTTCACCGCAGGGTCAAGCCCCTCCTGGTCGAAGCACTCGCGGATCAGCCCCACCCGCAGGCCCTTGATGGGTGTCTCCAGGTCGGCGGCGTAATCGGGCACAGGTGCCCGCAGGCAGGTGGCATCGCGGGGGTCCTCGCCGGCAATCACCTGCAGCAGCTCGGCGGCATCGGCCACGCTGCTGCTGAACGGGCCCACCTGGTCGAGGGAGGAGGCGAAGGCCACCAGTCCCCAGCGGCTCACCCGGCCGTAGGTGGGCTTGAGTCCCACCACCCCGCAGAAGCTGGCGGGCTGGCGGATCGACCCGCCGGTGTCGGAGCCCAGCGAACCGATGCATTCACCCGCGGCCACGGCGGCCGCACTGCCGCCGGAGCTGCCGCCGGGCACCCGGCCCGGGTTCCAGGGGTTGCGGCTAGCGCCGAAGGCCGAGGTCTCGGTGGAGCTGCCCATGGCGAACTCGTCGAGGTTGGTTTTGCCCAGCAGCACGGCACCCGCCCGCCAGAGGCGGTCGGTCACCGTGGATTCGTAGGGGGGAACGAAGTTCTCCAGCATGCGGCTGGAGCAGGTCGTGCGGATGCCCTTGGTGCAGAGGTTGTCCTTGATCGCCAGGGGAATGCCGGCCAGGGGGGGCAGGGGCTCACCGGCCGCCCGGGCCGCATCGATGCGATCGGCATCGGCCCGCGCCCGCTCGGCGGTGACCTCCAGAAAGGCGTGCACGGTGGGATCCACCGCGGTGATGCGCGCCAGGTGGCGATCCGTGAGCTCCCGGGCCGACACCTCGCCCCGCCGAAGCTGCTCCCGCCATTCGGCGATGCCCATCCAACCGCTAGCCAGCTGCGATGGACGCTATCAGTCGGCCAGATCGGAAAACTCGGTGAACGGCTCGCGGCGGCCGGTGCGCAGGCACTGGTGCTCCAACGACGCCGGTGACTCCGCCCGCAGGTCGTCGAGAAACGCCGGCAGCGCCCGTTCCAGCGTCTGCCTGCGCACGAAGGGGCCGAACCAGTACACCGCGTCGGGGGAGCGGGTCTCCACCCGCGCCCACCAGGCCAGGCCCAACCCATTGGCGATACCGCGCGTGGGCCAGAGCAGTGGGTTCATGGAGGGGAGGGGGAGGCGAGGTGGCCATTCTGGGGGGCGGTTGGGCCACCCCCCTCGGTGGCATCAGAGGCGGATGTCACCGTCGAAGCCCGGCTGGGGCGATGGCAGGTAGGCCAAGGGCTCCAGGGGGCTGGCCGGTGTTTCGGCGACCGGCGGAGCCGTCGCCTCCGGCGTCACCGGCAGGTCTTCCGGGTCGGGTTCGGCGGCGGCGGGTTCAGCCGGATCGGCGGCGACGGATTCAAGCGGTTGGGCCCGTTCGGCGCCGAGGTGATCGGCATCTTCGGCGGCGACGTGTTCGACCACTTCGCCAGGGGCCGGTTCGGCCGGCTCGATGGGAGGTTCCGCCGCAGCCTCCAGGACGCTCTCCGCGGGCGCGTTGTCATCGCCGGGCTCCTCGGCCGGCGACCCGTCCACGAGCACCGCCTCCGCTGCGGGCCGGGTCTCCGGCTCGGGATCGGGGGGCGCCGGCATCGAGGGGCGCACGATCCGGGGGGCGGGAGCGGTGCCCGTCAGGCCCCGCATCCAGCCGCGCCGGGCCACTTCGTAGAGCAGCAGCGCCGTGGCCACGGAGGCATTGAGGCTCGGGGTGGCGCCCCGCAGCGGGATCCGCACCAGCTGGTCGCAGGAGCGGCGCGTCAGCAGCGACAGGCCGTCCCCCTCCGAACCGGTGACCACCACCAGGGGACCCTCCAGGTCCACCTCCTCCAGGCTGACCGTGCCCTCCTCCGCCAGACCCACCACCCGATAGCCCTCCTGCTTGAGGGTGTCGAGGGAGCGGTTGAGGTTCACCACCCGGGCCACCGGCAGGTGCTCGAGGGCGCCGGCCGCCACCTTCGCCACCGAACCGGTGAGGCCGGCGTTGCGGCGCTGGGGCAGCACCATGCCGTGGGCGCCGAGGGCCTCGGCGCTGCGGACGATGGCGCCGAGGTTGTGCGGGTCGGTGAGGCCGTCCACCGCGATCAGCAGGGGGGCCTCACCGATGCTGCGGCAGCCTTCGATCAGGCTGGTCAGGTCGAGGGTCTCGGCGGCGGCGGGCTGCAGCACGATGCCCTGGTGCACAGCCCCTCCGGTGAGCTGGCCCAGGCGCGCCCAGGTCACCTCCTCCACCAGCACGCCGGAGGCCTTGGCCTCCCGCAGCAGCTGCAGGAACCGGGGGTTGAAGCGCATCTCGGGCGTGCACCACACCCGGTGGATCGGCCGACCGCTCTCCAGGGTGGCCTGGGTGGTGTGGCGGCCCCAGATCAGGTCGGTGGGGGCGGCGGCGGCGAAGGCCTCCGCCGCCCCACGGAAGTCGACATCGGAGCCGTCGGACTCCGGCCGATCGGGGCCGCTGCGCCCCTGGAAGGTCCGCGGGGCGCGGTCAGCGTCCCGGAACAGGGCCGGGCCGCGGCGGGCCGGCCCCGTTCGCGACGGGATGGGACGGCCGGTGGTCGGACGTCCGGTGCCAGAGCGTCCGGGGACGGGGCGGCCGAAGGAGGGGCGGGCGGGAAGGAAGCGGTCCCCACCGCGCCGCTCGCGGGTCGGCCGTCCGCCGCCGCCGCGGGAGTCGTCGGGGCGATCGGCGCCGGGGCGGCCCTCAAAGGGTCGACGGCCATAGGGGCTGCCGCCGGCTCGATCGGGGCCACCCGGCCGCTCACCACCCCGCTCACTGCCTCGCTCCACTCCACGATCCCGATCAAAGGGGGGCCTGTCACGGCCATAGCCCTCTCCGGGGCGGCGGGGGCGGGCAGAGCCGGAACCGCGGCTGACGGGGCGCCCCCCGGCGCCGGAACCAAGCCGCCGGGGGGTCCGGTCAGCGCCGGGGTCGGAACGGCGGTCAGGACGACGGTCGGGGCGACGGTCGCCGCGGCGGTCAGGGGAGGGACTCATGGGCTGGCGGATGGGGGACAGGGTTCGGTCTTCTCGAGATGGTCCAGCAGCTCAGCCAGCCGTCTGGGGTCCTGCAGAAAAAGCCATCCCAGCATCGTCTCAAATCCCGTGGCCTGCCCATAGGCCTGGGGCGCGCCGCGGCGGGGGCCCCGGCCGGCCTGGTTGCGTCCGCGCAGGACCAGGCGGCGCTCCGCCTCACTGAGCAGGGGATCCAGTCGCCGCAGGGCCTCCGCCTGGGCTTCGGCCTGCACCTCCCCCACCACCGCCCGGTGCAGATCGGCAGCCCGGGCCGGCTGGCGGCAATGGCGCAGCCGCTGGTGCAGTTCCCAGACCGCATCCCCCAGCCAGGCCAGCTGGGCCGTGGCGAGGGCCGGCGATGGTGCCTGGGCGGGCACGGAGGCCACCCACTGGCCGGACCCCTCAGGCCGGGGCGAGGCTGCCAAGGGCGGACTCCAGATCGGGTTGCAGGTGCAGGAAAGCCTCCAGGCGCACCAGCTTGACGGTCTGGACCACCCGGGCATTGCCGACCACGAGGAACTGCCGGGAGCTGTCGTTGAACAGTTTGGCCAGCTGCACGAGGGCGCCGAGTCCGGAGGAGTCGATGAAATCGATCCGACTGAGGTCGATGACCACCGGGAGGGTCTCGCCCTTGTGGCGGTCGGTGATGAATTCGGTGAACTGCTTGTCGGAATAGGCGTCCAGCTGCCCCGTGAAACTGAACAGCAGACACTCATCCCGCCGTTCGCTGCCCCCTCTCAGGGAGACGGTCAGTCGCTGCAGGTCGGTGATGGCCCCAGTCCTCAAGGTGTTGAACGCGCCGAACTGTAGAGACCCCTCTCCCGAATGCGGGAACCGCAACGAAACGTGCCGATTCAGCGACGTTCCGCCATCAGCGCCACGAACCGGGCGAAGTGGTGGTCAGCGTCGTGGGGACCGGGGCTGGCCTCCGGGTGGTACTGGATGCCGAAGACGGGCTGGTCACGCAGGGCCAGGGCGGCCACGGTGCGGTCGTTGAGATTGAGATGGGTGATCCGCACCCGCTCGGCCGGAAGGGAGGCCGCATCAAGGGCGAAGCCGTGGTTCTGGCTGGTGATCTCCACCGAGCCGGGGGAGCCGCAGGGGTGGTTGAGGCCGCGGTGGCCGTAGCCGAGCTTGAAGCTGCGGCCCCCCAGGGCCAGGCCGAGGATCTGGTGGCCCAGGCAGATGCCGAAGACCGGCAGCTGCGGCTGCTGCAGCAGATCCCTGGCCAGGGCGATCCCCTCGGCCACAGCCGCCGGATCACCGGGGCCGTTGGAGAGGAACACCCCCTCCGGCTCCAGGGCCAGCACCTGCTCCAGGGTGGCGTCCGCCGGCAGCACGGTGACCGCACAGCCATGGGCCACCAGGCGCTCGAGGATGGCGCGCTTGATGCCGAAATCGATCGCCACCACCCGGTAGGGACGGTCGGGACGGGGCTGGAGCCGGGTGTCGAAGGCGGCCGCGCAGCTGCGGTCCCAGCCGTAGGGCTCCCGGGTGCTCACCTGGGCGGCCAGGTTGAGACCGTCCATGGACGGGGCGGCTCGCACCCGTTCCAGCAGCGCGGCAGGGTCGGTGCCGTCGCTGGCGATGGCGCCGTTGAGGGCACCGCCTTCCCGCAGATGGCGCACCAGGGCGCGGGTATCCACCCCACGGATGCCCACCACCCCCTGGCGGACCAGCCAGTGGTCGAGGGTCTCCTCGCAGCGCCAGCTGCTGGGCCGGGGTGCGAGCTGCCGCAGGATGCAGCCGCGGGCGTGGGCGTGGTCGGCCTCCAGATCCTCACCGTTGACGCCGGTGTTGCCGAGTTCGGGGTAGGTGAAGGTGATCAGCTGGCCCGCGTAGCTCGGGTCAGTGAGCACCTCCTGGTAGCCGGTCATGCCGGTGTTGAAGACCACCTCGCCGCAGACGCTGCCGCGGGCGCCGCAGGCCAGCCCCCGCAGCACGGTGCCATCGGCCAGAACGAGCACGGCCGGCGTGTCGCCGTCGGTGCTGGGGGCCTCGGGGGCCGCCTGTGGGGTGTCCAGGGGGGCGTCGGCAGGGATCCCGATCATCCTTCAGACCCCGCCAGGGCGCCGCGCAGCGCCTCCAGCCTGGCCCAGGCGCTGCCGTCGACCAGGGCCTGGCGGGCCCGCTCCAGACCCGCGGCGATGGTCGGCTCCAGCCCCGCGGCCCACAGCACCAGGGCGGCGTTGAGGGCCACCACATCGGCCTGGGCCCGGGTGCCGCCGCCCTGCAGGACCGCCTCGAGGATGGCCCGGTTGGCGGCCACATCCCCACCCCGGAGGGCCCCCAGATCGGCCGGGGCCAGCCCCAGCGCCGCAGGGTCCAGCCAGTCGCGACGCACCTCGCCGTCCTCCAGCAGGCGCAGCTCGCTGGGACCCGAAAGGGTGGCCTCATCGAGGCCGCCGTGGCCGTGGACGACGATCGCCCGTCGCTGGCCCAGCCGGCGCAGGGCGTCGGCCATCGGATCCAGCAGGTCGGGCCGGGCCACCCCGAGCACCTGGGCCTCGGGGGTCAGGGGATTGACGAGCGGTCCGAGCAGGTTGAAGACGGTGCGCACGCCGAGGGTGCGGCGCAGGGGGGCCATGCCCACCAGGGCGGGATGCCAGCCCGGGGCGAACAGGAAGGTCACGCCGGTGCGCGGCAGGGCCGCCACCACCGTGGCCAGGGGCGCCCCGAGGTCGAGGCCGAGGGCCTCAAGCACGTCGGCCGACCCGACCCGGCCGCTGGCGCTGCGGTTGCCGTGCTTGGCCACATGGGCGCCGCAGGCGGCGGCCGTGAACGCCACGGCCGTGGAGATGTTGAAGCTGTCGGCGCCGGCCCCGCCCGTGCCGCAGGTGTCGATCAGCTCCAGCGGCGGCCGCTCGCCCGGCAGGGGGCAGGCCTGGCGCAGGACGGTGGCCATCGCCGCCAGTTCCTCGCCGCTGGTGCCCTTGGCCCGCAGGGCGGCCAGCAGGCCACCGGTGAGCACCGGGTCGATGCTGCCGTCCAGCCAGCCCCGCATCAGGGCCTCGGCCTGGTCGGCCTGGAGATCCCGGCCATTGAGGAGCTGCTCCAGCAGCTGGGGCCAGGTGGGGGAGGCGGACATCACCGAACGCTGAAGCATCAGCGGCAACTTACGGGAGTCCGGCCTTGGGCTGGAACGGGGGACAGGAGCGCAAGAAAAAAGCCCGGGTGCAGAGCACGCCGGGCCGGGTGATGGGGACGCTCCCACTATCGCCCGAAGTGGGCCGTTCTGACCAACGGGACCCAACCGGCCCCAGACCATGCGATCGAAAGCGTGCGGCCGCCCGCCTTCAGCCGGCGTCGTCGGACGCCGTGTCGAAGCCCGAACCCACCGCTTCGGCCACCGGGGCGGCACCGGGGCGGAAGCCTGCGGCCCAGATGCCCCGGGTACGGGCGTGGAGCACCTCGACGTCCAGACCCCAGAGGCGCAGGACCCGTTCGAGGTCGTCGCGGATGTCGGCGGCACCCGGAAAGCCCGCGTAGCGCATCTGCAGCCTCGCCGCATCAACCAGGTGGCCGTCCTCGGGTCGCTCCACCGCCAGCAGCCGATCGACCGTCTCACGGTCGATCGCATGGAGGGGATGGTTCTGGTCGTCCATGGCCCGGGCGGCCCGGGGGCCAGGGGAGTGGTGCCTAGGTTAGGGACCCCCTTGCCCCGCCTCCCTGCATGGCTGCCTTGCGGCTGGATCTGATCGGGCGGTACCTCCGGCCCCACAGACGCACGGTGCTGGTGGGGGCCGCCGCCCTGGTGGTGGTGAACCTGCTGGGGGTGGCGATTCCGCTGATGGTGCGGGAGTCGATCAACGAGCTCAAGCCGGGCTTCGTGCTGGCGGACGTCCTCGGCGTCGCCGGCCTGATCATCGTGATGGCCACGGTGATGGGGGCCACCCGTCTCTATTCGCGGATGCTGGTGTTCGGGGTGGGCCGCCAGGTGGAGGCGACCCTCAAGGAGCGGATCTTCGACCACGTGCTCACCCAGGACCCCGGCTGGGTGCAGACCACCGGCAGCGGCGAGGTGATCAGCCGGGCCACCAGTGATGTGGAGAACATCCGGCGGCTGCTGGGCTTCGCCCTGCTCAGCCTCACCAACACGGTGCTGGCCTATGCCCTCACTCTGCCGGCGATGCTGGCGATCGATCCGCTACTGAGCCTGGCAGCCGTCTCCCTCTATCCCGGCATGCTGATGGTGGTGCGCCTGTTCGGCGGCCGCATGATGAAGCAGCAGCGCCGCCAGCAGGAGGTGCTGGCCAACCTCAGCGACCTCGTCCAGGAGGACCTCAGCGGCATCGGCGCCATCAAGATCTACGGCCAGGAGGCCACCGAGGAGAAGGCCTTCGCCGACCTCAACAAGGTGTATCTCGACGCCCAGCTCTCCCTGGCGCGCACCCGCAGCACCCTGTTTCCGATGCTGGAGGGGATCGCCTCCCTGAGCCTGCTGCTGCTGCTGGCCCTGGGCAGCGGCCAGCTGGAGAGCGGTCGGCTCAGCATCGGCGATCTGGTGGCCCTGATCCTGTTCGTGGAGCGCCTGGTCTTCCCGACGGCCCTGCTGGGATTCACCCTCAACACCTTCCAGACCGGTCAGGTGAGCCTGGAGCGGGTGGAATCCCTGCTCAGCCATCCCCCCGCCATCGTCTCCCCCGCCGATCCCCTGCCCCCGGCCCGGCCGGCGCTCGGGGCGGTTGTGGCACGGGGCCTCACGGTCCGCTACCCGGGGGCGGGGCAGCCGTCCCTGGAGAACCTCAGCTTCGCGATCAGCCCCGGGGAACTGGTGGCGGTGGTGGGTCCGGTGGGCTGCGGCAAGACCACCCTGGCCCGGGCCCTGGGGCGGATGGTGGAGGTGCCGCCCGACCAGCTGTTCCTCGACGGCGTCGACGTGACGCGACTGCGGCTCAGCGACCTGCGCCGTCAGGTGGCCCTGGTACCCCAGGAGGGCTATCTGTTCACCGCCAGCCTGGCCGACAACCTGCGCTACGGCGATCCGGAGGCCGGCATGGACCGGGTCGAGGAGGCCGCGCGCCAGGCCCGCCTCGAGGGGGACATCAAGGGCTTCCCCGACGGCTACCGCACGCTGGTGGGGGAGCGGGGCATCACCCTCAGCGGCGGCCAGCGCCAGCGCACAGCCCTGGGGCGGGCCCTGCTGGTGGACGCCCCCCTGCTGGTGCTCGATGACGCCCTGGCCAGCGTCGACAACACCACGGCTGCGGGCATCCTGCGCTCGGTGCGCGAGGAGCAGCGGCGAACGGTGGTGATGATCAGCCACCAGCTTTCGGCGGCGGCGGCCTGCGACCGGATCCTGGTGCTGGAGGCCGGCCACCTGGTCCAGGAGGGCCACCACAACGACCTGCTCCAGCAGGAGGGCCCCTACCGCCGGCTCTGGGACCGGGAGGAGGCCGACCGCCAGCTCCAGGCCGCCTGAACAGACCGGGCAGCCTCCGGCGCCATCAGGGAAAGGTTTCTAACAGTTGTTGAGTTGCACCACCCAGGGGAGAAGGCTGGGCTTACCTGGAAGACCGTGGTTCCCCCACCGCCTGCCACGCCGTTCCCATGGCCCCCACCCCGTCGTCTCTCAGCCAGACGCTCAACGTTCGCTGCACCCTGACGTTCGGTGACATCTACGCCCAGGTCCTGATCTGGATGGCGGTGATCTTCGTGAGCCTGGCGGCGGGTCTGGCCCTGATGGGCGCGAGCCGGCCCCTGTTCGCCCTGGTGGGGGTGGGGCTGATCCTGGTGCTGTCGCTGCCCTTCCTGCTGTTCGCCTTCATCACCACCCTGCTGAACCACATCGCCCTGGTGCCGCAGCAGGACCAACAGGGCGCTGCCTAGGCTGGTTGCCCCGGTAAGCAACCCCTTGTTCGGCCTCTTCAGCAGCCCTGCGAGCGACACCAGCCCTGCGGGGGACAGCCCCCTGCACGTGGTTCTCGGCACCCCCCTGGCGGCCCCGCCGGCGGCAGGCCAGGCCGAGGCCCAGTTCGGCTGCGGCTGCTTCTGGGGAGCCGAGAAAGGCTTCTGGCGGCTTCCCGGGGTGATCAGCACGGCCGTGGGATACGCAGGCGGCCAGCTGGCCTCCCCCACCTACGAGCAGGTGTGCAGCGGCCGCAGCGGCCACGCCGAGGTGGTGCGCGTGGTCTGGGACACCGCCCGGGTCTCCTTCGCCGACCTGCTCAAGCTGTTCTGGGAGTGCCACGACCCCACCCAGGGCAACCGCCAGGGCAACGACCGGGGCAGCCAGTACCGCTCGGCCATCTATGTCGACGACCCGGAGCTGCTCGCCCTGGCCGAAGCCAGCCGCGGTGCCTACCAGGCCGCCCTCGACGCCGGCGGCGGGGGCCGGATCACCACGGAGATCGCCACCGGCAAGCGATTCCACTTCGCCGAGCCGTACCACCAGCAGTACCTGGCCAAGCCCGGCAGCCGCCCCTACTGCTCCGCCCAGCCCACGGGCATGGCCCTGGGCGACTTCCCGGGCGCCACCTACCTCCTTCCCGCACGTGTGTGGGAAAGCTATGACTGGGCCATCCCCCATTGCGTCCTTCGCGGCGACAATGCGCCGATCGCCCTCGCCTGATCACTTCCTCCATGGCCGCCCCCCCGCTGCTAGCGCTCGGACTCCTGCCGCTGCTGGCCATGCAGTCTCCGTGGTGGGAGAACTACGACATCCGCGAGCGGTTCCTCTGCGGTGACCGTTTCTCGGTGGTGCTGGAGCGCAATGCCTCCCAGGCGTCCCTGATCGCCGGCCGCACCCGCGCCACCCTGTTCCGGGAGGCGTCGGACGCGCCTGGCCTGCGCTACCAGAACGAGTCCCTGCGGGTGATCCTGCGGGGCGATGAACTCACCCTCGAGCAGCTGCCCACCAAACGGGTCTGTGTGCGCAGCGAAGAGGTATGAAGCCCCTCTCCGATCGGGTCGTGATCGTGGCCCTGATCGCCGCGGTGGGGATCTGTTTCGCCCTGGCCTTCTGGACGGTGCGCCTGCATCCCTCCGGGGAACCTCCCCTGCAGTGGCGCCAGGGGGGGCCCAGTGCCCTGCTGCCGGGAGCCCCGGCGCCGGCCTTCCTGTCGTGAGAGACCCCACCGAGGAGCAGGAGCAGCCGAAGCGCCAGCTGCATCCCCTGCCCAGGGGGCTGGTGGAGCTCTACGGGCTGTTGGCGGTGCTGTTCGTCCTGGTGCCCGAGTGGATGGCCGGCGGGGCCCTGAAGGGCTTCCCCGAGGGCCGCGAGGGCTCCGAGCTGCCCTTGCCGTCGATGGCCTGGCAGCGGCTGCCGGAACTGCAGCTGGCCACGATGGGACTGGCGGAACTGCGGTTGCTGGCCCGTAGCGAACACCTGCGGGGCTACACCACCATGGGCCGCCAGCGACTCACGAACCGCCTCATGCGACGGCTCTCCAGGCGGCGCGAGACCCCCAGGACGCTGTGATAGCTTCATTCCGCCGGGGCGTAGCGCAGCTTGGTAGCGCACCACTTTGGGGTAGTGGGGGTCGTGGGTTCAAATCCCGCCGCTCCGATTCAGCCGGTCCGCCGAACGTTCGCCACTTGCGGGCGTCGGTGATTTTCCTTCCCGTCAGCTGATCCCATCAGCTGATTTTTTTTGCCCGTGGGCGGGCTTGCCTGGCCCACGCCGGGACTCAGCGCAGGCGGGTGAGCACGTTGAAGCGCACCAGCCATAGGTTGACCCGCCGCCGCAGCCGCGGGGGCACCTCCTGCACCAGCTGGAACAGCTCCTGGGACGCCAGCCGACGCAGGGCCCGCACATCGACCCGCCAGAGGGCTTCCGCCTCCCGGATCAGCCGCGCCCAGGTGCGGGCCGTCTGCCAGCGGCGCACCCGCTGCTGGGCCGGGTCAGCACCACCCACGGAGCCGATCGGCGGCCGGGTGACCATGACTCCGACGCCGAAGAACACACCAAGGGTGGGAAGGCTGGGCTGGTGCGCCCAGGATCCCCGGTTCTGCTTCAGGCATCGAAACAAAAACGGAAGATTCCGGGACCTACGGCCACCGGCCTCAGGCGCTGTGGGCCAGCCCCTCGGCGGGGATCGGATCCGCCACCAGCTGGACGGGGAAGGGAAGGGCCTCGGCCTCGCTGCGGCTCAGCCTGCGGCTCCAGGCGCGCGGGACAGCCTCGTTCCAACGGAAACCGGCCTCCCTGGCCCGGTGGCGCTCGGCGTAGGGCAGCTCCGCCCGGTAGAGGCTGCGGGGCTCCAGGGCGGCCACCAGCAGCGCCTCCAGATCGGCGCAGCGCTCGAACACCTGGGCCAGGTAGATGCAGTCGGTGAGGGCACGGTGGGCGGCCCAGACCGGAACCCCGTAGGCCAGGGCCAGATCGCGGACCGAGGGGGAACTGCGCAGCTGGCGCTCGGCCGGCCAGCGGATGTCTTCCATCGAGCAGATCCAGGGGCGCTCCAGGGACGGCAGGGGCCCCAGGCCGAACCACTGGCGATCGAAGGCGGCGTTATGGGCCACCAGGGCGTCACAGGCGGCCGCCATGGCCAGAAAACAGGCCAGGGCCTCCTGCCGGGGCTGCTCCAGCCGGGTCACGGCGGCGGCAATGCCGTTGATGGCCTCGGCGGCGTTGGCCGAGCAGGGCAGCAGGAAGGACACCTGGGTCAGCACGGCCCTCTGGGGCACGTGGAACAGAATCGCCCCCACCTCGATGCACTGCCCCTGGAGGGTGGAGAGGCCGGTGGTCTCCGTGTCGAGGATCAGCAGGGTCTCGGGCCCCCGCGGCAGGGCCCGCTGGGGACGCCCGGCGCAGGCGGGAAGCGAGATGGGCACCGGGCGCGGCGGTTCGATGGGGGCCTGGGGGGTCTGGGCGGCCGATGGGGCTGGCGGTGGCAAGGGGGCTGACGGTGGCGCTGAAGCCGGCGCCGGGGTGGCCGCTGGCTGCGGGGCGGCCGTGGGCGCCGGGGCAGCCGTGGGCGTCGGGGCAGCCGTGGGCGTCGGGGCAGCCATGCCCAGCAGGTCGTTCTGCTGCCAGAGACCGGGTTGCTCCTGCATCGGCGTCCTGCGCTCGCTGGTCCATGGTCGCAAGCCGGGCAAGGTCCCATCGCCCCCACCCGCCCGACCCCGTGCCCGACCCCACCGGTGCCGGCTTCCTAGGGTTGGTGGATCCTGCTTGCGTCCCCCGCTCCGTGGCCCCAGCCCTTGCCCCCGGCGACAACGCCCCCCTGATCGCGCTCCCCGACCAGGACGGCACCGAACGCCGCAGCGACCGGCTCGAGGGCAAGGCCCTGGTGCTGTTCTTCTATCCCAAGGACGACACCCCCGGCTGCACCATGGAGGCCTGCGCCTTCCGCGACAGCTACGCCGACCTGCAGGCCCTCGGGGCCGAGGTATGGGGCGTCAGCGGCGACGATGCCGCCAGCCACCGACGCTTCGCCAACCGCCACCGGCTGACCTACCCGCTGCTGGTGGACGCGGGCAATCGGCTGCGCAAGGCCTTCGGCGTTCCCAGCGTGCTGGGGCTGCTGCCCGGCCGGGTCACCTACGTCATCGACGGAACGGGGGTGATCCGCCACGTGTTCAACAACCTGCTGGACGGGCCGGCCCACCGGCGCGAGGCCCTCGATGCCCTGCGCGGCCTCCAGGCCGCCTGAGCCCGCTCGCGATCCAGCACGGGGGGACCGGACGATGACGGCGTGGCGACAGCAGGGGGAGCTCTGGCGGCTGGAGCCCCCGGGCCGGCCCCTTGGCCTGATCGAGTTCATCGGCGGCAGCTACCTGGCGGCCAGCCCCCAGCTGAGCTACCGGCGCTGTCTGGAGGCCCTGGCCGCCCGGGGCTGGCGGATCCACGCCTGGAGTTACGTGCCCGGCTTCGACCACCAGGCCCAGGCCAACGCCGCCTGGCGGCTGTTCCGCCAGCAGCGGGAGCGGGCGCTGGAGCCGCTGGCCCCCGGTGGGGCCGCCACCCCCCTGATCCGGCTGGGCCACAGCCTCGGCTGCAAGCTGCATCTGCTCGCCCCCGACGGCGGCCGCCGCTGCGATGGCCTGGTGGCGCTCAGCTTCAACAACTTTTCGGCCGAGCGGTCGATCCCCTTCCTGGCGGAGCTGGGCCAGCAGTTCCGTTTCCGCAGCGAGTTCAGCCCCTCCCCGGAGGACACCCTGCGGCAGATCGCCAGCAGCTACCGCCAGCCCCGCAACCTGGTGGTGCGCTTCAGCCGCGACACGATCGACCAGAGCAGCCGGCTGTTCGGCGTGCTCCAGGCCAGGGCCGGCGATGCCTCCACCCTGCTGGAGCTGCCGGGGGACCACCTCACCCCGGCCAGCGGCGGCCTGCGCAAGCAGTTCCTGGGGGAGTGGGCCGATGATCCGGCACGCCAGCGGTCCATGGAGCGGCTGGCCGAGCAGATCAGCGCCTGGTCCGGGACGGCCTGAGGCCACCCGGCCAGGCCAGCGCCCTCACACCCTCAGGGCATCGAGCACCGAGCGGTCCTCCAGGGTGGAGGTGTCGCCGCTGACGTCCTCGCCGGCCGCCAGGGAGCGCAGGATGCGGCGCATGATCTTGCCGCTGCGGGTCTTGGGCAAGGCATCGGTGAAGCGGATCACATCCGGCCGGGCGATCGGGCCGATCTCCAGCCCCACGTGCCGTCGCAGCTCGGCCTCCAGGGCCGCATCACCTTCCACACCCACATCAAGGGTGACGAAGGCGACGATCCCCTCCCCCTTGAGCTCGTCGGGCCGGCCCACCACCGCCGCCTCCGCCACCGCCGGGTGGCTCACCAGGGCCGATTCGATCTCCATCGTGCCCAGCCGGTGGCCTGAGACGTTGATCACGTCATCGACCCGGCCCATCACCCAGAAATAGCCATCCGCATCGCGGCGGGCGCCGTCACCGGCGAAGTAGAGCCAGCTGCCGTCGGCGGGGCGGATGTGCTCCCAGTAGCTGCGGCGGAAACGCTCCGGGTCGCCGTGGACGGTCCGCATCATGCCGGGCCAGGGGCGCCGCACCGCCAGGTAGCCCCCCTGCCCCGTCGGCACGCTGTTGCCCTCCAGATCGACCACGTCGGCGGCGATGCCGGGCAGGGGCAGGGTGGCGGAGCCGGGCTTGGTGGGGGTGGCCCCGGGCAGGGGGCTGATCATCACCCCACCGGTCTCCGTCTGCCACCAGGTGTCCACCACGGGGCAGCGGTCGCCGCCGATCACATCCCGATACCACATCCAGGCCTCGGGATTGATCGGCTCACCGACGGTGCCGAGGATCCGCAGGCTCGACATGTCGGAGCGGTCGGGCACCGCGCGGCCGCTCTTCATGAAGGCGCGGATGGCGGTGGGGGCGGTGTAGAAGATCGTCACCCGGTGCTTCTCGATCACCTCCCAGAAGGCGCCTGGCTTGGAGGGCCTCGGTGCCCCCTCGTACATCAGCGTGGTGGCGCCGTTGGAGAGCGGCCCGTAGACGATGTAGCTGTGGCCGGTGATCCAGCCGACATCGGCGGTGCACCAGTGGATGTCGTCCTCGCGGATGTCGAAGATCCACTGGAAGGTGAGGTGGGCCCAGAGGTTGTAGCCGGCGGTGGTGTGCACCACCCCCTTGGGCTTGCCGGTGGAGCCGGAGGTGTAAAGCACGAAGAGGCGGTCTTCGCTGGCCATGGGCTCGGCCGGGCATTCGGCGCCCTGGCCGTCCACCAGCTCATGCCACCAGACGTCGCGGCCGGCCTCAAAGGCGGTGGCCTCACCGGTGCGGCGCACCACCAGCACGTGCTCGACGCTGGGGCAACCCTCGTCCAGGGCCTGGTCCACCGCCGGCTTGAGGGAGACGGCCTTGTCCTTGCGGAAGCCGCCATCGGCGGTGATCACCAGCTTCACCTGGCCGTCGATGAGGCGATCGCGCAGGGCCTCGGCCGAGAAGCCACCGAACACCACCGAGTGGGGGGCGCCGATGCGGGCGCAGGCCAGCATGGCGATGGCCGCCTCCGGCACCATTGGCATGTAGAGGGCGACCAGGTCGCCCTTGCCGACGCCGAGGGCCTTGAGGGCGTTGGCGGCGCGGCAGACCTCGGCGTGCAGCTCCCGGTAGGTGAAGGTGCGCACATCACCCGGCTCCCCCTCCCAGATCAGGGCCGTCTTGTCGGCGAGGGGGCCGTCCAGATGGCGATCGAGGCAGTTGTAGGAAAGGTTGGTGGTGCCCCCCTCGAACCAGCGGGCAAAGGGCGGGTTGCTCCAGTCGAGCACCGTGTCGAAGGGCTGGAACCAATGCAGCTCACGGCGGGCCGCCTCGCCCCAGAAGCCGTCCGGATCGGCCAGGGCGTGCGCCGCCAGGGCGTCGTAGGCCGCCATCGAACCGATGCGGGCCTCGGCGGCCAGCGCCGGCGGCGGGGCGAACTGCCGCTCTTCCTGGAGCACCGACTCGATGGTGGGCGAGGAGTCCTGGGTCATGGCGAGGCCTGCCGGGCAGGCTGGGGCATGGTGCATTCAACCGCAGCCGGGCCACGCTGGAGGCCACCGCCCCCCTCCCATGCCCGCCTGGTTGACGATTCTGCTGGTGATGGGCCTGGTGATCGCCGTCCTCACCCCGAGCCGCCAGCAGTTCGCCTGGTTCCTGCGGCTGCGGCGCCCCCGCTGGCTCACCTTCGAGCGCTGGATCCCATTGATCTGGTCGCTGATCTACCTCTGCTTCTACGCCTCCGCCCTGCTGCGCTGGGGGGCCGGAGGGGCGGCGGCGCCCCTGGCCATGGCCGGCTACCTGGTGCTGCTCGTCCTGGTGCAGGGCTACACGCTGCTGATCTGCCGCACCCGGCGGCTAGCCTGGGGAACGGCAGCGGGCCTGGCTGGCTGGATCTGGGGCCTGGGCCTGGCCCTGGCGACGTTGGCGATCTCGCCAACGGCCGCGCTGCTGCTGGTCCCGTTCCTGCTCTGGAGCCCGATCGGCACCTTCGTCACCTGGCGGATGCAGCGGCTGAACCGCTGAAGGCGGCCCGGCCGGGAGCCCCCGGGCGGGCGATCAGGGCTGCTCATCCCTGCTTGGCAAGATCGGCCGGCGGCGTTAGCCAGGGGACGACCCCACGGGACTGGAGCGGATGGCCATGGAGGAGCAGCCGATCACGCCCCATGCCGGCCCGACGCTCGACGCCGACGGCAACCTCACCTACGTGGGGGACGACGGTCGGCGCTATGTGGTGGGTCTGCCGCCGGACATCGATGAGGACAACGTTGAGAAGGTGATGACCCTGCTGCGGGGCGGCACGGCCCTGTTCCAGCAGATCGAGGGGCTCTGCCAGCGCTGGATCAGCGAGGTGAGCGGCAGCGAACTCGATGAGCGGGCCGCCCTGGTGCTGCTGCTCACCACCCTGGAGACCGCCCTGGAGGATCGCTACCCCGAGAACGATCCGTCCTGATGCAGGCTGGTGGGATGCCCCAGCGACCCGCCGCCTGCCTGTTCGATCTCGACGGTCTGCTGCTGGACACCGAGCCCGCCCATGCCCGGGCCTGGCAGGCGGCGGCCAGCCACTTCGGCCGGCCCCTCGATGAGGCCGAGCTGCTCAGCCTGCGCGGCCGCCGGCGCCGCGACTGCGCCAGCCAGGTGCGCCAGTGGATCATCGCCGGTGGAGGGCCCCAGCTGAGCGAGCAGGAGCTGCTGGCGGTGCGCCAGCCCATCGCCGAGGTCCTGCTGGCCTCCGCCCCGGCCATGCCCGGTGCCGAGGCCCTGGTGCGGCGCTGCCGGGCCCTGGGAATACCGATGGCGCTGGCCACCAGCAGTGCCCGCCCGGCGGTGGCGATCAAGGTGGCCCCCCACCCCTGGATGGCCCTGATCGACGAACGGGTCCATGGCGACGATCCGGAGCTGGGGGACGGCAAGCCAGCCCCCGATGCCTTCCTGCTGGCGGCCAGGCGCCTCGGGGTGGCACCGACCGCCTGCTGGGCCTTCGAGGACTCCAGCGCCGGGGTGGCCGCCGCCCTGGGTGCCGGCTGCCGGGTGCACGTGCTGCTGCCGCCGGGGGTGGGCTGCCGGGCCTATCCCGAGGGGGTGGTCTGCCTCAACTCCCTGGAGGAAGTCCGGCTGGATCCCTAGGGACGGATCAGTAGAGGCGGCTGAGGACGAATTCCGGCAGGGCCCGCAGGGCGCTGCGGGGCTCCGAGGGCGGCAGCCACTCGATCGCCTCGTGGGCCTCGCGGGCAAAGCCCTCGGCCAGGGCCCGGGAACGGCCGATGGCCTCGCAGCCGCGCACCATCGCCAGGGCCTGGTCGAGGTCGCCGGCCTCACAGAACTCGCGCTCGATCAGCCCCGCCAGGGCAGGCCGCTCCTCGAGGGCATAGAGCACCGGGGCGGTGAGGTAGCCGGAGGCCAGGTCGCTGGCGGCGGGCTTGCCGAGCTGCTGGTCGCTGGCGGTGAAATCAAGGATGTCGTCGACCACCTGGAAGGCCAGGCCGAGCTGGCGCCCGAAGCGGTAGAGGGCGTCGAGACGGGGCTCGCTGAGGCCGGTGAGCACCCCGGCGGCCCGGGCGCTGTTGGCGATCAGGGAGGCGGTCTTGCAATAGCTCTTCTCGAGGTAGGTCTCGAAGCTCTGGCCGGTGTCGTAACGGAACAGGCCCTGGCGCACCTCGCCATCGGCGAGATCCATGATCACGCGCGAGAGCAGCTTGACGACATCGAGGTCGTCGAGGTTGGCGAGGTGCCAGCTGGCCTGGGCGAAGAGGAAATCGCCGGCCAGCACCGCCACGCGATGGTTGAAGCGGCTGTGCACCGTGGCCACCCCCCGGCGGGTGGCGGCCCCGTCGACCACGTCGTCGTGGACGAGGGAGGCGGTGTGGATCATCTCGGTGATCTCGGCCAGCCGCCGGTGGCGGGGGCTGAGGCCGCCGTCGGGAGCGATGGCCCGCGACAGCAGCAGCACGATCCCCGGCCGCAGCCGCTTGCCACCGGCCGCGAACAGATGCTCGGCAGCCGCCTGCAGAATCGGATGGCCGGCGCCGATCAGGCTGCGCAGGTCGGCCAGCAGGGCATCGAGGTCGGACTCCACCGGCTGGAGCAACTCTGCAACCGTCGCCACGTCACCTCCACGATGAAGGGATCCTAGGGGCCGTGCCTCAATAGGCGCGGGTGGGCGACTGCAGGCTGACGCTGCGCACCGCCGGCCGGCTGCCCAGCCAGGCGGCGGCCGCGCTGGCGAAGGCCTCGGCGGGGCCGGTGACACAGAAGCGGGTGCGCTGCAGGGGCGGCCGCACCGAGTCCCCCGCCTGGTCCACCTCGGGGGAATCCCCCAGGCTGGTCAGCAGCGGTCCGAGCCGCTGGGCCGCCGCCAGGGCGGGGTCCACCAGCTGCACATCGGGGGGAAGCAGCTCGGCCAGCAGGGCCCGCAGCAGCGGGTAGTGGGTGCAACCCAGCACGATCGTGTCCACGTTCGCCTCCAGGAGCGGAGCCAGATAGCCGGCGGCGGCGTCCCGCAGCTCCGGGGCCTGCAGGTTGCCGGCCTCGATCAGGGGCACGAAGGCGGGGCAGCCCACCTCCAGCACCCGGGCCGAGGGGCGGCAGGCCTGGATCGAGCGCCGGTAGGCGCCGCTGGCGGCCGTGGCCGGGGTGGCCAGCACCCCGACGTGGTCGCTGGTCAGCTCGCTGGCCAGGCTGTCGATCAGCCCCACCACCGGCACGCCCGCTTCCGCCACCGCCACGTCGAGGGCCAGGGCATTGGACGTGTTGCAGGCCATCACCAGCACCCCCACCCCCTGGAGCCGCAGCCAGTGCACCACCTCCGAGGCGATCGCGCGGATCTCCTCCTTCGAGCGCTGCCCGTAGGGCACCCGGGCCGTGTCGCCCAGGTAGAGGCAGGGGGAGTGGGGGTAGAGGGCATGGACCTGGCGCAGCACCGTGAGGCCCCCCAGGCCACTGTCGAACAGGCCGACGAGAAGGCTCAAGAGGCCCCCTGGAGAAAGTCGAGGATGCCGGCGCTGACCGCCACCGCCAGACGGCGGCGGAAGCCGGGATCGGCCAGGCGGGGGGCATCGAGCTGTCCGGTGACGAACCCCATCTCGGTGAGCACCGCCGGCATCACCGTGCGGCGGATCACGAAGAAGCGGCCCGGTCGGGCGCCGCGGTCGGGTGTGCCCGGTGAGATCGCCATGATCCGGGACTGGATCGCCTGGGCCAGCCTGAGGGAGCTGCCGGACTGGAAGTAAAACGTCTCGACGCCGTTCACATCGGGCCGGGCCATGCTCAGGGCGTTGGCATGGATGCTGACGAACACGTCGGCGTTGCTGCTGTTGGCCAGCGACACCCGTGGCGGCAGGTCGACGTCCACCTCCGACGTGCGGGTCAACAGCACCTGCACCCCCCGGGCCTGGAGCAGCTGGGCCACCTGAAGGCTCACGTCCAGCACGACATCGGTCTCCCGCAGCCCCCCGATCCCCACGGCGCCCGGATCGGGACCGCCATGGCCGGGGTCGATCACCACCCGGAAGCGGCCCCGGGGCACCACCGGCAACCCGTCGGCGGAGATGGGCCGGCCGGAGGTGACCCGGCCACTGCTGCCGAAGCCGGAGGGGCGGGAGGCGGTCCAGGTGGAGGTCGGCGCCTCCATGTCCCCCTCACCGACGTTGCGGGTGAAGCCACTCAGGGGCAGGCCGGTGAGGGACAGGCGCCAGCGGTCGCTGGACGTACCCACCAGGCGCAGCTGGCGCGGATCGAGGCGGGTGCCGGGTCTGAATTCGAGCACCAGCCGGGTGGTGCCCGCGTCGGGACGGCCGATGCGCACCTCCCGCACCAGGCCGCCGACGGGGACGGAGCGGCTGCGCAGGGGCGCACCCGGCAGATCCACCCACACCCGGGGGCCGGTGACGCCCGTTCCCTCCTCGTAGAAGGCCTGCAGCCGCACCCCAGGGGAGGTGCGCAGCTCCAGCACCCCCTCCCGGCTCAGGCGCCAGGCCGAGAGGGCACTCGCCGCCCTGGCGGGAAGGGCCCCGAGCAGCAGGGGCAGGGTCAGCAACCAGGCGAAACGCGCCGCACGCACTCCCATGACCCCTCAGAACAACGCCGGATGGCGGTGCTGGAGGCTCGGCATCTGGGCACGCACCCTGGCCTCGTGGGCCATGTCGACCGGAGCCATCGCCAGGCCCGGCTCCACGCCGGCATCGGCCATCACGGTGCCCCAGGGGTCGATCACCAGGGCATGGCCGTGGGTCTGGCGACGGCCGTAGTGGAGGCCCGTCTGGGCGGGCGCGAGCACGTAGGCGGTGTTCTCGATGGCCCGGGCCTGGAGCAGCACCTGCCAGTGGTCCTTGCCGGTGTAGGCGGTGAAGGCCGCCGGGATCATCAGCAGCTGGGCCCCGGAACCGGCCAGCTGGCGGTAGAGCTCGGGGAAGCGCACGTCGTAACAGATCGACAGGCCGACCCGGCACAGCCCCGGCACGTCGACCACCGGCGGCGGCTCGTGGCCGGGCTGCACAGTGGCCGACTCCCGGTAGGTGATGCCGTCCGGCAGGTCCACATCGAAGAGGTGGATCTTGTCGTAGCGGGCCAGCAGCTGGCCCTCCCGGCCCACCAGCTCGGCGCGGTTGAACGTCTGGCCATCGCCGGCCGGCACCGGGAAGCCACCCCCCAGCAGGGTGACCTGGTAGCGGCGCGCCATCGTCACCAGGAAGCGGCTGCAGCGCTCGGCCAGAATCGGCGCCAGCTCCAGCCGGCGGGCGTCATCGCCCATGAAGGCGAAGTTCTCGGGCAGGCCGACCAGGTCGGCGCCGCGGCGGGCCGCCAGTTCGATCAGCTCCTCGGCCGCCGAGAAATTGACGTCCGGGTCCGGCGTGCTGGTGAGTTGCAGGGCCGCCGCCAGAAAACTGCTCACCGCCGGACCGCTCCAAGACCGGCGAATCGTAAGGGACACGCCAAGGGGGGCAAGGAGAGGCTCAGCTGGCCCTCAGCACCCCGGGTTCGGCCTGGATCGGCACGATCTCGAGGCTGTCGACGGCGGCGCAGCACGCGAAGTCGGCGTCGTGGTTGCCCAGCCCGATCAGGCGCTGGCCATGGCTGGCGCTGCGCAGGCAGGTCTCGGTGTCATGGCGCCACTGCTGCCAGAGGGCGAGGGCCGCCAGCATCTCGTCGTTGGCGCAGCGCACCCCCATGTGGGGCGCCACCGCCTGCTCGATCGCCGCCGAGGCCACCGCCCCCGCCGCCAGGCTGTCCTCGAGGGAGTAATCCCCCTCCCAGCCGCTGCCCACGATCCAGACCCGCAGGGCCTGGCGCTCGATCAGCCGCCGGGCCACGGCGGTGCGGTTGGGCAGGCAGGCGGTGAGCAGCAGGGGCACGTCCCGGACCCGGTCGAGGGAGCGGGTGCCATTGGTGGTGCTGAGGAAGATGCGCTTGCTCTCCACCCGCTCCCGGGTCACCGCCAGGGGGGAGTTGCCCAGGTCATAGCCCTCCACGCGCTTGCCGCCGCGCTCGCCGGCCCGGAGTCGGCGGGCGGCCGGCCAGTCGGCGGCGGCCTCTTCCAGGCTGCCGAGGTCGGCGAAGGCCTGGATCGCCTCAGCCCCGTTCTCCAGGGCCCAGGCGATCGTGGTGGTGGCCCGCAGCACGTCGATCACCACGGCGGCGTCGGGGCCGTCCTCCTCGGGAGAACGCAGGGGGGGAACCGCTTCAGAGGTGTGGAAATAGGAGAGCAGCACGGAACGCGATCGTCACGGGGGTGCGTCACAGTAGGCAGCAGCTCGACGGCCCAGGACGACGTGGCGGGGGTGGTGGCAGACGGAATCGGCAAAGCCCTGGGGCGGCAGAGGAACCTGCGGGATTTCCTGGCCCTGCTCGAGAGGCGTGGCCAACTGCGGCGCATCACGGCGCCGGTGGATCCGGACCTCGAACTGGCGGCGATCGCCGACCGGGTGCTGGCCATGGGCGGGCCGGCCCTGCTGTTCGAGAACGTCATCGGCTCCCCGATGCCGGTGGCGGTGAACCTGATGGGCACCGTGGAGCGGGTGCTCTGGAGCATGGGCATGGAGCGGCCCGAGGAGCTCGAGGAACTGGGGGAGCGCCTGGCCCTGCTGCAGCAGCCCCGGCCGCCCAAGGGTCTGAAGGAGGTGATGAAGTTCGGGGGGGTGTTCTGGGATCTGGTGCGGGCCCGGCCCGACCTCGACCTCACCCCCCCCTGCCACCAGCAGGTGTTCCGGGACGACCAGGTCAACCTGGAGCAGCTGCCCCTGCTGCGCCCCTGGCCTGGGGATGCGGGCGGGGTGATCACCCTGGGGCTGGTGATCACCAAGGACCCGGAGACCGGGGTCCCGAACGTGGGCGTCTACCGGCTGCAGCGCCAATCGATCAACAGCGCCACCGTCCACTGGCTGAGCGTGCGGGGCGGCGCCCGCCACCTGCGCAAGGCGGCGGCGATGGGCCGCAAGCTCGAGGTGGCCGTGGCCATCGGCGTCCATCCGCTGCTGGTGATGGCGGCGGCCACGCCGATTCCGGTGCAGCTGAGCGAATGGCTGTTCGCCGGGCTCTACGCCGGCGAGGGCGTGCGACTGGCCCGCTGCAAGACCCTCGACCTGGAGGTGCCCTCCCACAGCGAGGTGGTGCTGGAGGGCACGATCACCCCCGGCGAGGTTCTACCGGACGGCCCCTGCGGCGACCACATGGGCTTCTACGGCGGCGAGGAGGACTCGCCCCTGGTGCGCTTCCACTGCGTCACCCAGCGCCGTGACCCCATCTTCCTGACCACCTTCAGCGGACGGCCCCCCAAGGAGGAGGCGATGCTGGCGATCGCCCTGAATCGGATCTATACACCGATCCTGCGGCAGCAGATCCCGGAGATCGTCGATTTCTTCCTGCCCATGGAAGGCCTCAGCTACAAACTGGCCGTGATCGCCATCGACAAGGCCTACCCGGGTCAGGCGAAGCGGGCGGCCATGGCCTTCTGGAGCGCCCTGCCCCAGTTCACCTACACCAAGTTCGTGGTGGTGGTCGACAAGTCGATCGCGATCCGCGACCCGCGCCAGGTGATCTGGGCGATCAGCGCCCAGGTCGACCCCCAGCGGGACCTGTTCGTGCTGGAGGACACCCCCTTCGACTCGCTCGACTTCGCCAGCGAACGGCTGGGGCTCGGCGGCCGGCTCGCCATCGACGCCACCACCAAGATCGGCCCGGAGAAGCGGCACGACTGGGGCCAGGCCCTGGGCCGTGATGCCGCCCTGGAGGCCCGGGTGGATGGCCGCTGGAGCGAGCTGGGCCTCGATGATCTGGGCCAGGGCGAACCCGATCCCGCCCTGTTCGGCTACACCCTGGAGCACGTGCTGGAGCGCCTCGCGGCTGGCCGCTGATGCTGCGCCGCAGCGGCATCTACGCCCTCAAGGCCCTGCTGGAGCTGGCCCTCGATCCGCCGCGCTGGCAGTCGGTGAGCGCCCTGGCCGAGGCCCAGGAGCTTCCCGGCCCGATGCTGGAGCAGCTGATGCTGAAGCTGCGCCGGGCCGCCCTGGTGGAGGCCCGCCGGGGCCGGCAGGGGGGGTACCGGTTGCGGCGCCCGCCCGCCGAGGTGCCCCTGGCGGCGATCCTGGCGGCGGTGGACGCGCCGGCCGGCAGCCTGATCGCCCTGGGTGATGGCGAGGAGGACCCGCGCCCCAGCGACCGGGTGACCCGGGTGCTCAACCGCCGCCTGCTGCGGGCCCTGGAGCGGGAACTGGACCAGCTCACCCTGGAGGACCTGCTGTTCGACCTGCGCAGTGCCCGGGCCGCCTTCAGCGAATCGGGGGGCCTGCTGCTGGGCTGAGGTGGGCCACACCAATGAACATGACCGCCAGGTCGTGGTCGAACCCGACCTGGAAACCACCGGTGCGGCGGTAGTGGATCAGCCGGCCCAGGGTGCGCAGCGGACCACGGCCGAACAGGTCCATGCCCCCCATCGTGATGGCACGGAAGCCGCTGACCTCCAGCCAGCGCCGCAGCTCCGCCGGGGGCACGAACCGCCGCCAGTCGTGGACGCCGGCGGGGATCAGCCGCAGCAGCGTCTCCAGCAGCCAGATCATGGTCAGCCGCGAGCGGAAGGTGCGGTTGATGGTGTCGAAGCAGAGCGAACCTCCGGGGCTGAGCACCCTGGCGATCTCGGCGATCACGGCCTCAGGCCGATCGACATGCTCCAGCACATCGACGCAGACGACCACATCGAAGCTGCCGGCGGCAAAGGGAAGCTCCTCCGCCCTGCCGACGCGGTACTCGATCGCCAGACCCGAGGCGGCCGCATGGCTCCGGGCCGCCGCAATGCAGGCGGAGGAGCGGTCGATGCCGGTGATCACGGCGCCGCGACGGGCCAGGAATTCGCAGGTGTAACCGCCGCCGCAGCCCACATCCAGAACCCGCAGATTGCGCCAGTGGGAGACGTACTGGTCGAAGTAGAGAAAGCGGAGCGGATTGAGTTGGCTGAGGGGAAAGATCGTCGCCGACTCCTCCCACCAGCAGGACGCCTGCTGATCGTAGAATGCCAGATTGTTGCGCAGCAAGGTGACGGCAAGGTCGGTCTCGATCATTATCCCGACCCTCAACGAAGCCAGCCATCTTGGGCGCACCCTGCAGCAGCTGGAGATCCTCGATCCGGCGGCCGCGGAGGTGATCGTGGTGGATGGCGGCAGCACGGATGCCACCCTGGCCAGGGCCCACGTGCACGGCTGCCGTGTGATCCGTTCGCCACGGCCGGGGCGGGCGGTGCAGATGAACCGGGGGGCAGCGGCGGCCCGCGGCGAGATCCTCTGCTTCCTCCATGCCGACACCCTGGTGCCCTCGGATCTGGTGCAGCTGGTGAGCGCCACCCTGGCTGACCCGACCATCAGCGGCGGCGGCTTCCTGGCCCTGATGCGGGGCGCCGACCGCACCCGCTGGGGCGTGAGCCTGCACAACGCCCTCAAGACCCACTACGCGGCCCTGCTGTTCCGGCCCCACCGCTACCTGCTGAACGGCTTCCGGGTGCTGTTCGGCGACCAGGCGATGTTCTGCCGCCGCAGCGACTTCGTGCGCTGCGGCGGCTTCGATGAGCGCCTGCCGATCATGGAGGACGCCGATCTCTGCACCCGGCTGGGCCGGCTGGGCCGCATCCGGCAGCTCGACCGGGTGGTGGAGACCTCCGACCGACGGGTGGCGCGCTGGGGCTCCTGGAAGGCCACCGGCATTTACGTGGTGATCGGGCTGCTCTGGGGCCTGGGGGTGCCGGCAGCGCTGCTGAAGCGCTTCTACGGCGAGATCACGAACTGACCAGCCGCCGACCGAGTCTCGGCAGGACGCTCAGCCGTTGAGAGCCCAGTCATAGGGGAGCCAGGCGATGCGGACGCCATCGGGCAGGTCCAGGTCCGGGCGGTGGCGGCCCACATAGGCTGCGATGGAGGGGGCCACCGCCAGGAAGTCCCGGCGGTACCACTGGAGGATCCGGCTGCAGTGCAGGGTGCGGCGGGCCGGGTCGAAACGCAGCTTCAGGGGGTTCCGCAGGAACCGGCAGGCGTCCTCCTCCAGCTGCGCCGCGATCCGTTCGGGGCGGTAGGCCTCCGGACGCAGCAGGGGGCAGCCCCTGGCGGCGCAGACCAGGGCGAAATGGATCCGGGGGTCACCGAACCGGGGCCGCAGCAGGCCATGCTCGATCCGATCGAGGCTGAGGGGCTGGCCCTGCAGGGTGATCGCCGGCCGGGAGAAGAAGGCCAGGAACGCCGGCCAGTTGGGCACCCCGGCGACACGGGGGCGGATCGAGGCCAGCGGCAAGCGGGCCAGCACCTGGCGGATCACCAGGGCGTTGTACAGATTGATCCAGAGGGCAAGCGCCCCGGGCCCGACTCCGGGATCCGGATCGAAGGGGCGCTGCGCCGCCAGCCAACCCTCCAGTTCGGCCGCGCCCTGCCCTTGCCAGCCGGCGTAGTCCACCCGGCCCTCCCCATCGACATGGCGGCGCAGCAGGCCATCCCAGACGGCGACGTCGATCATGGGGCGACCCGTTCGGGCCCCATCGTTCCATGCCCTTCCCCCGGGTGGCCGCCGGCCGCCGGGCCCTCGCCGCTGGCCTGCGTCGGCTGGTCTGGTCCCTGCTGATCCGCTGGATCCGGCGGCGCTTCCCGGACGTGGCCGTGATCACCTGTGAGGAACTGGCCGATCGGCTGGCCGGTGAGGGTCCCACGCCGCTGCTGATCGACGCCCGCCGGCCGGAGGAGTTCGCCCTCAGCCACCTGGCCGGAGCGCGCCGGCTTCCGGGAGCGGACGCGCCGGGAGCGGCGGGACTGGCGCGGGAGACGGCGATCGTTGTGTACTGCTCGGTGGGGTACCGCTCTGCCCGGCTGGCCCGGTCCCTGCGGCAGGCCGGCTTCAGCGACGTGCGCAACCTGGAGGGGTCCCTGTTCCGCTGGGCCAACCTGGGGCTGCCGCTGGCGGGCGCCGGCGGCGCCCGGCCCCGGGTGCATCCCTTCCATCCCTGCTGGGCCCTGCTCCTGGAGCCGGAGCCCCCACTGGGCCCAGGCCCGGGGGACGGGGCCCCGGAGTCTGGTGATCCGCACCCGAACGGCCAGGGAGGGGATTCCTAGGCTCAAGCCATGGCTCCCGCCCCCTCCCTCCCCGATCCGACTGGCCCCCTGCTGGAGGAGATCCTGGTGCCGCTGCTGCAGGACTACGCCGCGTCCTTCGATCGCGGCCTGCTGCTGCTCGACCACTGCCCGGAGGCGGTGCTGTCCCTGGCCGACCAGCACCAGCTGCGGGTACGGCTCGACGAAGCGCGCCGATCCCTGGCGGCGGCGCGGGCCCTGCGGGCCGCCGCCCCCAAACCCATGGGCCTGGCCATGGAGACGATCACCCCCTGGCACCGGCTGGTGGTGGAGGTCTGGAGCCTGTCGGCCAGGCTGCGGGCCGTCGGCATCCGCCCCTGAACCGGTCGCTCCATAGGATCGCTCCAGTTGACGCCACCGCAGTTGTCCCCCCCCGCGAGCGTCGATGTGAGCGTTGCCGCGTTGCCGGCGCCCCTGCTGCTGAGCGCCGGCGGCAGCCTGCGGGGCAGCGTGACGGTGCCGGGTGACAAGTCGATCTCCCACCGTTCGCTCCTGTTCGGGGCCATCGCCGAGGGCACCACCCGGATCGAAGGGCTGCTGCCCGCCGAAGATCCCCTGAGCACCGCCGCCTGCCTGCGGGCCATGGGTGTCACGGTCTCGCCGATCGCTGACGGCCAGGTGGTGACCGTCGAGGGGGTTGGCCTCGACGGCCTGCAAGAGCCCGCCGAGGTGCTCGACTGCGGCAACTCGGGCACCACCATGCGGTTGATGCTGGGGTTGCTGGCCGGACGGGCAGGGCGCCACTTCGTGCTCAGCGGTGATGCCTCCCTGCGCTCGAGGCCCATGCGCCGGGTGGGAGCCCCCCTGGCCCAGATGGGCGCCCGGATCCAGGGGCGCGAGGACGGCAACCTGGCACCCCTGGCGGTGCTGGGGCAGACCCTGCACGGCAGCGTCATCGGCACGCCGGTGGCCTCGGCCCAGGTCAAGAGTGCCCTGCTGCTGGCCGCCCTGACGGCGAACGGACCCACCACGGTGATCGAACCGGCCCCCACCCGCGACCACAGCGAGCGGATGCTGCGGGCCTTCGGCGCCGACCTGGAGGTGGATGGCGACGAGGGGCGGTTCATCACCGTGCGGCCCGGGCCCGCCCTGCGGGGGCAGTCCGTGGTCGTGCCCGGCGACATCAGCTCCGCCGCGTTCTGGCTGGTGGCGGCGGCAATCACCCCGGGGGCCGAGCTCACGGTCGAGAACGTGGGGCTCAACCCCAGCCGCACCGGCATTCTCGACGTGCTCGCCGAGATGGGCGCCCGGATCACGGTGCTCAACAGCCGTGACGTGGCCGGTGAACCGGTGGGGGATCTGCACGTGCAGCACGGCCCGCTGCGGGCCTTCCGCATCGAGGAGCCGATGATCCCCCGCCTGGTGGATGAGATCCCCGTGCTGGCGGTGGCGGCCTGCTGTGCCGAGGGACTGAGCCGCATCAGCGGCGCGGCGGAGCTGCGGGTGAAGGAGACCGACCGCCTGGCGGTGATGGCCCGTCAGCTGACGGCGATGGGGGCCCGGCTGGAGGAGCACGCCGATGGCCTCAGCATCGAAGGCCCCACCCCGCTGCACGGGGCGGAGGTGGACAGCGAGACGGATCACCGGGTGGCGATGAGCCTGGCGGTGGCCTCCCTGGTGGCCCGGGGCGACACCCGCCTGGGGCGGGCGGAGGCGGCCGCCGTCTCCTACCCCGGCTTCTGGGATGACCTGGCCCGCCTGCGGTCCTGAGACGGCAGCGCCGGAACCGGGGCCCGAGCTGCTGCCCCGGCGGGGGCGCGACGGCAGCTTCAGCCTCTTCAGCCGCGGCTGCGACGAGGGCTTCCACAGTGCCGCCGGAGCCCTGCGGGAGGCCAACGAGAAGTTCGTGGTGCCGGCGGCGCTGGAGCGCTTCGCTCCGGGCCGGGAGCTGGTGGTGGCGGAGGTGGCCGTCGGCACCGGCACCAACACCGCCGCCCTGCTCGCCGCCGTCGCCAGCGCCGGCCTGGAGCTGGACTGGTGGGGCCTGGAGCTGGACCACCGACCCCTGGCCCTGGCCCTGGGGGACGACGGCTTCCGGGCCCAGTGGCCCGCCGCGGTGATCGGCCGTCTGGAGGGCCTCGCCGGCGGCGCCCGGCTGCGGCTGGGCGATGCCCGCCGCCGACTGCCGGAGCTGCTGGAGACACGGGCGGGTCGCTGCGACCTGGTGTTGCTGGATGCCTTCTCCCCCCCGCGCTGCCCCCAGCTCTGGAGCCTGGAGTTCCTGGAGCAGCTGGTGCGGCTGCTGGGGCCCGATGGCCGGCTGCTCACCTACAGCTCCGCGGCGGCGGTGCGCCGCTCCCTGCTGGATCTGGGGCTGGAGGTGCGGGCGATACGGCCGCCTGCCGACGAACCGGAGCGCTGGAGCGCCGGGACGGCGGCCAGCGACACCCCGATGGCCCCCCATCCGGCCCTGCGCCCCCTGGAGCCGTTCGAGCGGGAGCACCTGGCCAGCCGCGCCGGCGTGCCCTACCGGGACCCCAGCGGCACCGCCACGGCCGCCGAGATCCTGGAGCGGCGCCGCCGGGAGCAGGAGCGCAGCGACGCCCCGCCGGCCCGGCTGCCGCGGCACCCGGGCCCCGGCGGACTGGGCCGCTCCGAAGGGCACCGGTAGATTCCGGCGCAGTCGCCCCGCCGCCGCCGATGCTCGCCGTTGCCGTCCTGGCCGCCGGGAAAGGGACCCGCATGAAGAGTGCCCTGCCGAAGGTGCTCCAGCCCCTGGCCGGCGCGACCCTGGTGGAACGGGTGCTGGGCAGCTGCCACCGGCTCGCCCCCGACCGCCAGCTGCTGGTGGTGGGGCACCAGGCCGATCGGGTGGAGCGCACCCTTGCCGGCGTCGAGGGCCTGGAGTTCGTGCTGCAGCAGCCCCAGAACGGCACCGGCCATGCGGTGCAGCAGCTGCTCGGGCCGCTGGAGGGCTTCGAGGGCGAGCTGCTCGTGCTCAACGGCGACGTCCCCCTGCTGCGGCCGGAGACCCTGGAATCCCTGCTCTCCACCCATCGGACCAGTGGCGCCGCGGTGACCCTGCTCACCGCCCGGCTGGCGGACCCGACCGGCTACGGCCGCGTCTTCGCCGATGCGGCGGGCCAGGTGAGCGGCATCGTGGAGCATCGCGACTGCTCAGCCGAGCAGCTCGGCAACACCCTCACCAATGCGGGGATCTACTGCTTCGACTGGGCCCGCCTGGCCACCGTGCTGCCCAGCCTGAGCACCGACAACGACCAGGGGGAGCTCTATCTGACGGACACCGTGGCCCTGCTGCGGCCGGCCATGCACCTGGAGGTGGGCGACCCGGACGAGGTGGCCGGCATCAACGACCGCCAGCAGCTGGCCCACTGCGAGGCGGTGCTGCAGGATCGGCTGCGCCGCCACTGGATGGCGGAGGGGGTGAGCTTCACCGATCCCGCCAGCTGCACCCTCAGCGAGCACACCCGCTTCGGCCGCGACGTGCTGGTGGAGCCCCAGTGCCACTTCCGCGGGGCGAGCAGCATCGGCGACGGCTGCCGCATCGGCCCCGGCTGTCTGATCGAGGACAGCCAGCTGGGCGCCGGGGTGGAGGTGATCCATTCGGTGCTGCGCGACAGCCACGTCGATGACGACTGCGCGATCGGACCCTTCGCCCAGCTGCGGGCCGGCACCCACCTGGCCGCCGGCTGCCGCATCGGCAACTTCGTCGAGGTGAAGAACAGCCGGCTGGGGGAGGGCTGCAAGGCCAACCACCTCAGCTACCTCGGCGATGCCGACCTGGGCACCGAGGTGAACATCGGGGCAGGAACGATCACCGCCAACTTCGACGGGGTGCGCAAGCACCGCACCGTGATCGGCGGCGGCAGCAAGACCGGGGCCAATTCGGTGCTGGTGGCGCCGATCACCCTCGGGGCGGGGGTGACGGTGGGGGCGGGCTCCACCCTCACCAAAGACGTGCCCGCCGGGGCCCTGGCCCTGGGCCGGGCCCGCCAGCTGGTGAAGGAGAACTGGACCCCGCTGGCGCCGCGCCAGCAGCAGGGGGTGGCGGGCTGAATCCAGGAATCCTGGCCTAATCTCAGCCCAGGACATCGCTGGACCCATGGCCGTCAACCCCGTCATCTGGTTCGAGCTCTACGTCGACGACATGGCCCGGGCCCGGGCCTTCTACGAGGCCGTGTTCCAGCTGACGCTGCAGCCCCTGCCCGATGCGGGCATGGAGTATTTCGCCTTCCCGATGCAGAACGACCAGGTGGGGGCCGGAGGGGCCCTGGCCAAGATGGAGGGCATGGCCCCTGGCGGTGGTGGTGGCACCCTGATCTATTTCCACTGCGACGACTGCGCCGTGGAGGAGAGCCGGGTGGCGGGCGCCGGCGGCACGGTGATCAAGCCGAAGATGTCGCTCGGCGCCTACGGCTTCATGAGCCTGGTGCTCGACACCGAGGGCAACACCATCGGGCTCCACTCCCAGGCGTGAGCGCCACGGCCCCGGCACCGCGCTTCCGCTGGTGGCACGGCGCCGCGATTCTGTTGGCCGCCAATGCCGTCAGCTTCTGGCCGGCGGGAGTGCTGGGCGACGCGGCTTTCTACACCGCCTTCCGCCTGCCCGCCTACGCACCGCCGGACTGGCTGTTCGCGCCCCTGTGGCTGGTGCTGAACATCACCTCCCTGGTGGCCCTGGCGCGGGTGGCCAACCTAGATGTCGAGGACGGTGCCGGCCGGCGCCGGGGGCTGGTGCTGGTCTCGGAAGGGATGGGCTGGCTGCTGTTCGCCGTGTTCACCACCCTCTTCTTCTGGCTGCACAGCCCGGTGCTGGCGGCGGCGGACACGGTGGCAGGCCTGCTGGTGGCGGTGGTGAGCGTGGCGGCGGCGGCCAGCCTCGATCGACCCGCCGCCGGACTGATCGGCCTGCGGCTGCTGTGGCTGCTGCTGGCCAGTGCCGTGGCGGTGAGCGTGGCCCTGCACAACCCCGACCCGTTCCTAAGCGCCGCCCCGGCGCCAGGTGTGGAAGCGCTCCAGTAGGGCCAGGGTGCGCTGGGGGGCGTGGGCCTTCTTCCAGCTTCCGGCGACGTACTTGTTCGCTTCGGCCAGGGTGGGATAGGCGTGCATCGTGCCCAGCACCTTGCCCAGACCCAGGTTCCAGCGCATCGCCAGCACGAATTCAGCCAGCAGCTCGCCGGCCTGCTCCGCCACGATCGTCACCCCCAGGATCCGGTCCTTGCCGGGCACGGTGAGCACCTTGATGAAACCGGTCTCGGCCGATTCGACGATGGCCCGATCCAGCTCGGCCAGGTCGAAGCGGGTGACCTCGAAGGCCACCCCCCGGGCGGCGGCCTCGGATTCGTTGAGCCCCACCCGGGCCACCTCGGGGTCGGTGAAGGTGGTGCGCGGGATGACGCGGCCGTCGACGGCGAAGCGCACAGGATCGAACAGCCCATTCACGGCCGCGTACCAGGCCTGATGGGCCGCCGTGTGGGTGAACTGCCAGGGGCCGGCGGCGTCGCCGGCGGCATAGATGTTGGGGTAGAGGGTCTGCAGATGGGGGTCGGTGGTGATGGTGCGGCCGGTGGGGATGCCCAGGGCCTCAAGGCCGTGGCCCTCCAGCCGGGCCTGGCGCCCCACGGCGCAGAGCAGCTCATCGGCCTCAAGGCGGAGGGAGGAGCCGCCCACCGCCACCTGCACCTGCACACCACCGGAGGCGGTGGGCCCCAGCCGCTCCACCCGGCAGCCGGTGTGGACCCGCACGCCGTCACGCTCCAGCACCTCGCGCAGCAGCGCCCCCACCTCGGGATCCTCCCGGGGCAGCAGGCGGTCGTTGCGCTGCAGCAGGGTCACCGGCAGGCCCAGCTGGGCCAGGGCCTGGGCCAGTTCGCAGCCGACCGGGCCGCCTCCGAGCACCACCAGGCTCGGCTTCGGGGAGGGGTGCTCGGCCAGGGCGTCCCAGAGGGTCTCGCTGGTGAGCACCCGGACCGTGTCGATGCCGGGCAGGGGGGGGATCACCGGCGCGGCGCCGGTGGCCAGCACGATGGCCCGGGCCGTGAGCACGGTCTCGCTGCCATCCGCGGCGGTGATCGCCACCGCCCAGGGGCTGAGCAGGCGGGCCTGGCCGAGGCGCACGTCCACCCCGAGGGCGGTGTAGCGCTCGACGCTGTCGTGGGGGGCGACGGCCGCCACCTTCTGGCGCACCCGCTCGAGCACCCGGCGCAGATCCACCCGGGGCTCCTGGGGGGACAGGCCATAGCGGTCAGCGTGGCGCAGGCGGGCGGCGAGGCGGGCCGTGCTGATCAGGGCCTTGCTGGGCACACAGCCGGTGTTGAGGCAGTCCCCGCCCATGCGGTCCCGCTCCACCAGGGTCACCTTGGCCCGCACGGTGGCGGCGATGTAGGCGGTGACCAGGCCCGCCGCCCCGGCACCGATCACGATCAGGTTGCGATCGAAGTGGCGGGGGCGGGGCCAGGGGCGGTAGAGGCGCCAGAGACGCCAGCGGCCCAGCAGCAGCTTCACGATCCAGGGCAGCAGGCCCAGCAGGGCGAAGGAGGCCAGCAGGGCCGGCGAGAGGAGGCCGCTCAGGCTGGTGAGCAGGCCCAGCTGGGTGCCGGCATTCACGTACACGAGGGTGGCCGGCAGCATGCCCAGCTGGGAGACGAGGGCGAAGGGCAGCAGGGGCATGGGGGTGAGGCCCATCAGCAGATTCACGAGCACAAAGGGAACCACTGGCACCAGCCGCAGGCTGAGCAGGTAGGCGGTGCCGTCGCGACGGACGCCCGCCTCGATCGGCCCCAGGCGCTGGCCGAACCGGCGCCGCACCGGCTCCCGCAGCAGGGTGCGGGCCAGCAGGCAGGCCGCCGTGGCCCCCAGGGTGGAGGCGATCGACACCAGCACCGTGCCCTGGAGCAGCCCGAAGATGGCGCCCCCCGCCAGGGTGAGCACGGTGGCGCCGGGCAGGGACAGGCCCGTCACCAGCACGTAGACGGCCACGAACGCGGCGGCACTGGCCAGCGGCGCCGCCTGTCGCCAGGCCAGCAGCTGGTCGCGGGAGGCCTGCAGCGCGGCGAGATCCAGACGGTGCTGCCAGCCCTGGCCGAAGAACAGGCCCACCCCGGCCAGCAGCAGGGCGAGGGCCAGGAGGCGCCCTATGGGTGCGCCGGTGGGCTTCTCCTTGGCTGGGGAGCTCATGGCTGGCCCTCTTGGGGCTCTAACGCTGGAGGGCGCTGGATCACCGGCGCCGCGGCAGCCAGGATCGCGGCCCGGTCGCCGTTCAGGGGGGGATAGATGCGCTGGCCGTTGATCAGCCGCTTGGTGCGCTTGGCGCTCTCCCCGGTGGCGATGACCCGGCGCTCCCAGCCTTCGGTGTACACGGCCCCCCAGGGGCCCAGATCGAGGATGGTGGTGTACCAGTCGATCCGCAGCGGCAGCAGCGGCAGGCCCAGCAGATCGCAGACCGCGTTGTGGCCGGCGAACCGGCCCATGGGCCGGCCGTGCTGACAGGACATGACCGTGGTGTGGCCGTCCTCCAGGGCGAGGCGTGCGCTGTCGCCGGCGGCGAACACGCCGCTCAGCCCCTCGACCCGCAGATCGCCATCGACCGGCAGGCGGCCAAGGGCATCGGTGGGCACGCCGCAGCCGGCGGTGAGGGGGTTGGCGCGCATCCCGGCACACCAGACCACCGTCTGCGTGGCGATGACCTCACCCGAGTCGAAGCGGATCTCCTCGCCGTCCAGGGAAACCACCCCGACGCCGAGGCGGCACTCCACCCCCAGAGCCGCGAGAGCCTCCTCGATCACCGGCCGCGCCGCCTCCCCCATGTCGGAGCCCACCTTGGGGTTGTGGTCCACCAGCACCACCCGCACCGGCCCGGCCAGACCGTCGCGTTCCCGGACCGCCCGCAGCCGGGCCGGCAGCTCACAGGCAGCCTCGATCCCCGTCAGACCCGCCCCCACCACCACGGCCGTGAAGCGGCCGGGGCCATCGGGGCGCTCCGCCAGGGTCTCCAGATGCGCCGCCAGGCGGGAGGCGCCGCCGAAGGTGTCGACATCGAGGCCATGGGCGGCCAGGCCGGGGACCTGGGGCCGCCGCAGCTCACTGCCGAGGGCGAAGACCAGCCGGTCGTAGGCCAGCACCTGCGGGCCGGCCGCGGTCTGCACGCTCACCGTCCGGGCCGTCGGATCGATGCCGTCCACCTCCCCCACCAGCCACCGGACACCGGCGGGCGCGAGCACCGTCTCCAGGGGCACCCTCAAGGGCGCCAGATCGGGTTCGTAGTTGCGCACGCGGAGGGCGTGGAAGGCGTCGCGGTTGACGAGCAGCACCTCAACGGCGTCGTGGCCGAGGCCGAGCTGATCGAGCTGGCGGGCGGCGGCCAGGGCACTCCAGAGCCCGGCAAAGCCACCACCGAGCACGAGGATCCGCTGGGCTCCCATCAGGTCGTTCCGGCAAGGGGCGCAGGCTTCACCGGGACCAGATCAATCGGATTCCAGGCTATCGAGGGCCCGGGCCTCCAGACGGGAGCGGGGAGAGGCGTGGCACGGGCGGCCTGGGCCTTGGCCTTGGCCGGAGGGTGACCGCCCGGACGCCGGGACGGGCTGGGGCGGCCGGGGGCGGCCAATCCATGGAGCCGGGGCAAGACGGGACTGAAAAGAGATGGAAATGAGCCTCAGAATAATGCGGGATGAAGATAACGCTCTTGCGGGAGATGTCAGCGGAAGATTTCCGCCATCTTCGGATTATTTCAGGGGCTTAGGTTGAAGAGGTTCAAACGAGCAGGTCAGGACATTGAAGACACACTTTATCGTCACAGTGCAGAATTTACACCGGAATCTGCATCGTCTTTTCAGTATCGGAACGGCATGGATCGTTGCGGCCGGGCTTCTGTTTCTCGCCCCCGTCTTCAACCCAGCCTCCGCCCTTGCCGATGACACAGGCAACTGGTATCTGGATGACGGCTCGGGGCACCAGCTGGGTGCCGTGCTGTTCGAGCGCTCGGACATCAACGCGCCCTCCGGTCTGCGGCTGCGGCTGAACGCGGAAACGGCCGGGCTGACGCTGGACCACGTCCGTCCCATGGTGATGAGCGACGGTGGCCAGCAGGCCTGGAGCCTCGACAACCGCAGCAAGGAGCTGCTCAGCGCCGCCGGCGGCACCATCCCGGTGGGGTCCTCCCAGTACGACGCCGGCTGCCTCGATCCGGTCCCTGCGGATGGCATGGCGATGCGGATCACCGTGCCCAGCTCCGCCGGTGACCTCACCTTTGCCCTGGCCCCCGGCCAGGTTCAGACCATCCACTCCCTGTCGGAAGCCTGCACCAACTAGGACCACGGCCCGCCATGGCGGAGGAGCCTCAGGCTCCAGCCGCCACCAGCCCCGAGTGCCGGATCAGGGCCTCCGGGCTGGGGGGTCGGCCCCGGAAGGTCTCGAACACCTCGCCGGGGTGGCGGCTGCCGCCGAGGCTGAGCACCGTCTCGCGGAAGCGGCGGCCGGTGGCCTGGATCGCCGCCTCGTTCTCCAGTCCCACCTCTTCAAAGGCGCTGAAGGCGTCGGCGCTGAGCACCTCGGCCCACTTGTAGGAGTAGTAGCCAGCGGAATAGCCGCCGGCGAAGATGTGGCCGAAGGAGCAGAGGAAGGCGTCCGCCTCGATCGGCTCCAGCACCGTGGTGGTGACGGCGATCTCCCGCCGCAGCTGCTCCGGTGTCTTGCCGCACTCCGGGGTCCATTGGCTGTGGAGCCGCAGGTCGGTGAGGGCGAAGTGCACCTGACGCAGGGTGGCGGCGCCGCCCATGAAGGTGCGGGCGGCCTGCAGCTTGGCGAATTCCGCCTCCGGCAGCGGTTCACCGCTCTGCCAGTGGCGGGCCATCCCCATCAGGGTGGCGTGGTCGTAGCACCAATTCTCCATGAACTGGCTGGGCAGTTCCACCGCATCCCACTCCACGTTGTTGATCCCGGCCGCCTGGGGACGCTCCACCGTGGTGAGCATGTGCTGGAGACCATGGCCGAACTCGTGGAAGAGGGTCTCCACCTCCTCGAAGGTCATCAGGCTCGGGGTATCCCCCACCGGCGGGCTCTGGTTGCAGACCAGATAGGCCACGGGCAGCACGGGCGCTCCGGCTTCGTCCACCGAGCGCACCAGGCACTCGTCCATCCAGGCGCCGCCGCGCTTGCTGCCCGGACGGCTGTAGGGATCCAGGTAGAAGGCCGCCAGGGGCTCGCCGCTGCGGCCGTCCTGGACGCGGAAGAAACGCACGTCCGGATGCCAGACGGGCGCCTCGCCATCGGCCGGGAGGATACGGATGCCGAACAGGCGGTCGCAGAGGCCGAACAGCCCATCGAGCACCCGGGGCAGGGGGAACCAGGGCCGCAGGGCCTCGCTGTCGAGGTCGAAGGCCTCCTGGCGCCGTACCTCCGCCCAGAAGCTCACATCCCAGGGCTTGAGGTCCTCGGCCTCTGCCGCCCCTTCCCGGGCCGCACAGGCGCGCAACGCCTCCAGTTCCTGAAGGGCCACCGGATAGGCGGCGGTGCGCAGGTCCTCGAGCAGGGCCTCCACCTCCGCCACCGAACCGGCCATCTTCGCGGCCAGGCTCACCTCGGCCCAGGAGCCATAGCCCAGGCGTTGGGCCTGCTCACGGCGCAGGGTGAGGATCCGCTCGATCGCCGGCCAGTTGCCGTCGGTCTTGCCGGAGGCCCGGCTCACGTGGGCCTTGTAGGCGATCTCCCGCAGGTCGCGGCGACGGCTGTACTTCAGGAACGGGCCGAAGCGGGGCATGTCGAGCCCCAGCAACCAGGGCCCCTCGGCCGCCGTGGCCTCGCCATCGCCGGCGTCGCGGGCGGCCTGGGCCAGCTGCTCCTTGAGGCTCTCGGGCAACCCCTCCACCTCGGCCGGATCACTGAGCCGCAGGGTCCAGGCGTTGGTGGCATCGAGCACCCGGTTGCCGAAGGCGGTGGCCAGCTCCGCCAGCTCCTGGCTGGCGGCGTTGAAGGCCTCCTGGGTCCCACCCTCCAGGCCCACCCCCCGCAGCTCCATGTCCCGCAGTTCCGCCGTCAGGATCCGCTCCTGGGTGGCATCGAGTCCGCCCCGGGCCTGGAGGCTGCGCAGCGCCTCGAACAGCACCCGGCTCTGGCCGGCCCGGTTGCCGAAGGCCACCACCGCCGCCTGCTGGCTGGCATGGGCCTCGCGCAGTTCCGGGCTGTTGCAGACGCCGTTGAGGTGGCTGACCACCCCCCAGCTCCAGCGCAGCCGCTCCCCGAGCCGGTGCAGGGGATCCATCACCTCCGCCCACGCCAGGTTCCGGCCCGCCGCCGCCGCCAGATCCGCCTCCAGCCGGTCGAGCTCCGTCTGGAGCGTGCCCAGCAGAGCTGGGATGTGGGCCACCACCTGGTCAGGGGTGATGGCTTCGAAGCGGGGCAGGCCCTCGCCGGCCAGCAGGGCGGGGGGGCTCTGGAGGGTGGTGGTCATCGCCGGGCTGCCGCTTCGATGGAAGACCCCATTTCAGCCCACCCGGGCGCCGGGCGGCGGGTCAGCCCAGGGCGGCCATCCGTCCCATGGCCACGGCGCCATGGCTGGCCAGTTCGGCGGCCAGACCGTTGGTGCTCGCCTCGTAGAGATCGATGGCCACCCGCGGCCAGAAGCCGATCACCAGGGTGGGCACCAGCAGGGTGAGGCCGATCAGCAGCTCCCGGGGCTTCATGTCACCGACCACCGCCAGGGCCGGGATCCGGGGACCGAAGAACACCCTCCGGCAGAGGGAGAGCAGGTACACCGGGGTGAGTACCAGGCCGATGGCGGCCAGCACGATGGTGATCACCCGGAAACCGACCGTGAAGCCGTCGTAGGAGGTGACCCCGAGGAACACGGTGATCTCACTGATGAAGCCGCTCATCCCCGGCAGGGCCAGGGAGGCCAGGGAGCTGGCCAGGAAGAAGGCGAAGGTGATCGGCAGCACCTTGGCCAGACCGCCCATGTTGGGGATGGAGAGGGTCTCGGTGCGCTCGTAGAAGACGCCGGTGACGAAGAACATCGCCGCCGCGATGAGCCCGTGGCTGATCATCTGCAGCATGGCGCCGCTCATGCCCAGGGCATCGACGGCACCGATGCCCAGCAGCACGAAGCCCATATGGCTGACGGAACTGCAGGCGATGCGGCGTTTGACGTTGTCCTGGGCGAAGGCGTTGAGGGCCCCGTAGACGATGTTGATGATCCCCAGAACGATCAGGGCCGGGGCCAGCCGCAGGTGCACATCCGGCAGCATCTGGACGTTGAAGCGCAGCAGGGCGTAGCCGCCCATCTTGAGCAACACCCCCGCCAGCAGCATCGACACCGGCGCATTCGCCTCGCCGTGGGCATCGGGCAGCCAGGTGTGCAGCGGGAACATCGGCAGCTTGACCCCGAAACCGACCAGGAAGCCCAGGTAACAGAGCAGGCCGAAGGTGCCGCCGGGGGAGCGGGCCGCCAGTTCGCTGAGGTTGAGGGTGAAGGTGTCGCCGGAGAGGGCGAGGGCCAGGCCGCTGATCAGGATCAGCAGGGAAGCCGTGGCCGTATAGAGGATGAACTTGGTGGCGGCGTACTGGCGCTGCTTGCCGCCCCAGATGGCGATCAGCAGGTAGACCGGCACCAGCTCCAGTTCCCAGGCCAGGAAGAACAGCAGGAAGTCCTGGGAGAGGAACACCAGGCTCTGGGCCGTGGCCTGCACCAGCAGCAGGGCGAAGTAGAGGCGGGTCTTGAGGCGGATGTTCCAGCTGGCCGCCACCGACAGCAGGGTGACCAGGCCGCTGAGCACCACCAGGGGGGCGGACAGACCATCGGCGGCGAGGGACCATTCCAGGCCGAGGGCCGGCACCCAGGCCACGCGCTCCACCAGCTGCAGGCCGCCGAGGCCAGCATCGAAATGGCGGGCGAAGACCCAGAGAATCAGGGCCAGATCCACCCCGAGCACCCCCAGGGCGACGGTGCGGGGAAGGCGGGGATCGCTGCCGTCACCGGGCAGCAGGGGCATCACCAGGGCGGCGGTGGCAGGCAGCAGCACGATCAGGCTGAGCCAGGGAAAACCGGCTTCGGTGATGCCGGAAGGTAGGGACGAGGACGCGAGCGAAAGGGGCAGGCTGGCGTCCATCACTGTGGGGTGCTCCAGGGAGGAAGTATGACGGGAGACGCTGCCGCGTCGGGACGGTGTCCCCGGGCGGCAGCGCCGATCAACTGGGTAGTTCTACTCACCGAGAACGGCCTGTGGGTGGCTCCCCTCCGGCAAGGGGGCCCAGCTGCTGCCGCCCTCCTGGAGTCCCAGCACGGCGCTGTGGCTGCTCACCCCTTCCCCCAGCCAAGCGTGGGTCATGGCCTCCCCCACCGCCGCCGCCCGGTCCTCGGGGGCCAGGCCCAGCAGGCTGGGCCCGGCGCCGCTGATCACGCAGCCCCAGGCCCCGGCCTCCATGGCGGCCTCCCGCACGGCCCTGCCCCCCTGGATCAGTCCCCAGCGGTAGGGCTCGTGGATGCGGTCGTGCATGCCATCGGCGATCAGATCGCCGTTGCCCGTGCGCAGCCCTTGCAGCAGCAGGGTCAGCGCCCCCAGATTCATCACGGCGTCGCTGATCGGGATGCTGCGCGGCATGGCGCGGCGGGCCTCGCTCGTGCTCAGCCGGATGGTGGGGATCGCCACCACGGCCTTCACGGTCGGGTTCCACTCGCAGCGCACGACCCGCCAGCGGTGCGAGGCGGCCCGCGCCGTCAGGCACAGCCCGCCGAGCAGGGAGGGAACCACGTTGTCGGGATGGCCCTCGATGTCGATCGCCAGCTCCAGCAGCTTTTCGCGGCTGAGGGGCTCCCCCACCAGGGCATTGGCCCCGATCAGGCCCGCCACGATGGCGGTGGCGCTGCTGCCCAGACCCCGGGCGGGGGGCACCGCCAGCTGCACCCGCGCCTCCAGGGCCACCGCCTCCACCCCCACCTCGCGCCAGACCCGCTGGGCTGAGCGGTAGACGAGGTTGTCGGGACCACCGCGCAGGTGGGCCCCCTCGGGGCCCTCGATGATCAGCTCGAAACGCTCACCGCCCCCCTCGATCACCCGCAGCTCGAAGCGGTTGCCGAGATCCAGGGCGGCGCCGAGGCAATCGAAACCCGGGCCGATGTTCGCAGTGGTGGCGGGAACCGCCACCACCACCCCCTGGCCGATCTGGGGCCGGACCATAAATGACCTGTCGTTGGGCTCAGTGTTGCAGCCGACTCAGCCCAGCAGCATCCGGGCCCGGCAGGCGGCGCTGAAGGTGCCGACCCCTGGATCCACCACGGCGGTGATGGGCATCGGCTCCAGGGTGGAGCGCAGCCGGCCCTTGTTCAGGAAGGGATCAAGGAAGGCTTCCGAGCGCAGGCCCTCCAGCAGCTTGGCGGCCGTGCCCCCCGCCAGCCAGAGGCCACCGCGGCTCAGGCAGGCCAGGGCCAGATCCCCGCAGACACTGCCGTAGGCCCCGAGCCAGAGCCCCAGGGCTTCGGCCGCCAGGGGATCACCGGTGGCGGCGGCCAGGGCCACAGCGGCCGGCAGGTCGGAGCGGTCGGGCCCGTCGGCGGCCTCGCTCCAGAGCCGGGCAGGGCCGCTGAGGGGGTGGTCGCCGCCGGGGTGGCGCCGCTCGAGCAGCCAGCGGGCCACATGGCCCAGGCCGGTGCCGCTCACCACCCGCTCGATCGAGATCCGCTCCAGGCCCAGATCGGCCCTGAGCCACTGCTTCAGCTCCCATTCCGCCGCGGAGCGGGGGGCAAACTCCCCATGGGCCGCTTCGCTCGGGATGGCCCGCAGGCCCGCGGCGCTGGGCAGGCCCATGGCCACCCCCAGGCCGGTGCCCGCCCCCAGCACCAGCAACGGGGCCTCCGGATCCCGCTGGCCCTCCCGCACCGGGGCCGTCTGGGCGGCATCGAGATGGGGCAGGCCGTAGATCAGCACGGCGAAGTCGTTGACCAGCTCCACCAGCGGCAGTCCGCAGCTGAGGGCCAGGTCGGCGGTGTCGAGCACCCAGGGGAGGTTGGTGAGCCGGGCCCGCCCCCCCTCCACCGGACCGGCCACCGCGAAGCAGGCGGCGGCCGGAACGCCGCCGGCCCCCGGCCCGGCGACGGCCAGGAAGTGGCGCACCATCGGCGCCAGGTCCTGCCAGTCCGCCGAGATGAACCGCTCCTCCAGCACCAGCTCGGGCCGCTCGCCGCCCGGCCGCCAGAGGCTCAGCAGGGTCTTGGTGCCGCCGATGTCGCCCGCCAGCAGGAGGCTCATGCCAGCGCCAGGGTGGCCAGCCGACCGGCGTTGGCCGTGGCGGCGGCGGCCACCAGAGCGTCGGCCGCCACGCTGCCCAGATCCCCCTGACGGCGGCTGCGCAGGCTGACCGTGCGGGTTTCGGCCTCCCGGGCACCGATCACCCCCAGCACCGGGATCTTCATCTGCTCGCCGTTGCGAATCAGCTTGCCGAGGCGATCCCCGCTGTGGTCGATGCCGGCGCGGATGCCGGCGGCCGCCAGCAGGCCCCGGAGCTCTTCGGCCCAGGGGAGGGCCTCATCGGTGACGGGCAGCAGCCGCACCTGCTCGGGGGCGAGCCAGAAGGGGAAATCGCCGGCGTAGTTCTCCACCATCACGCCGAAGAAGCGCTCCAGGGAGCCGAAGATGGCGCGGTGGATCATGATCGGCCGGCAGCGGCTGCCATCGGCGGCCACGTAGTTCAGATCGAAGCGTTCCGGTAGGTTGAAATCGAGCTGGATCGTGGAGCACTGCCACAGCCGGCCGATCGCATCCTCGATCTTGAGGTCGATCTTGGGGCCGTAGAAGGCGCCGCCCCCTTCATCCACCTTGTAGGCCCAGCCCTTGCGTTCCAGGGCCTCCACCAGGCCGGCGGTGGTCAGGTCCCACACCGCGTCCTCCCCGATCGACTTCTCGGGGCGGGTGGAGAGGTGGATCTCGTAGCTGCGGAAGTCGAAGGTGGAGAGGATCCGCTCGGTGAGGTTCAGCACCCGCAGGATCTCATCGGAGATCTGCTCCGGCAGGCAGAACACGTGGGCGTCGTCCTGGGTGAAGCCGCGCACCCGCATCAGCCCGTGCATCACCCCGGGCCGTTCGTAGCGGTAGACGGTGCCGAGCTCGGCCCAGCGGATCGGCAGCTCCCGGTAGGAGCGCAGCCGGCTGGCGAAGGTGAGCACGTGGAACGGGCAGTTCATCGGCTTGAGCTGGTACTGCCGCTCGTCCACCGCCATCGGCCCGAACATGCTCTCGCTGTAGAAGTCGAGGTGGCCCGAGGTCTTCCAGAGGCTCAGGTCGGCCACGTGGGGGGTGTAGAGCAGCTCGTAGCCATCCTCGAAGTGGGCCGAGCGCCAGAAGTCCTCGATCAGCAGCCGCATGCGGGCGCCGCGGGGATGCCAGAACACCAGGCCGGCGCCGGCCTCCTCCTCGATCGAGAAGAGATCCAGGTCGGTGCCCAGGCGGCGGTGGTCACGCCGCAGGGCCTCCTCCTTGCGCCGTCGGTGCTCCGCCAGCTGCTCGGGCGTTTCCCAGGCGGTGCCGTAGATGCGCTGCAGCTGGGCACGCTTCTCGTCACCACGCCAGTAGGCCCCGGCCACGCTTTCAAGGGCGAAGGCCTTGGGGTTGAGCTCGCCGGTGTTGGCCACGTGGGGGCCGGCGCAGAGGTCCCACCACTGGTCGCCCAGGGTGTAGAGGGTGATCGGCTCGTTGAGCCCCGCCAGGATCTCCAGCTTGTAGGGCTCGTTCTGGGCCCGGATCCGCCGCTCCGCCTCCTCGCGGCTCACCTCGATGCGCTCCAGGGGCAGCCGGCGGGCAATGATCTTGCCCATCTCCTTCTGGATGGCCTTGAGATCGGCGTCGGTGAAGGGGTCCGGGTTGTCGAAGTCGTAGTAGAAGCCGCTCTCGGTCCAGGGGCCGATGGTGACCTGGGCCCGGGGGAAGAGCTTCTGCACCGCCATGGCGAGCACGTGGCTCATCGAATGGCGGATCCGCAGCAGCTGGGGGCTCTCGCTCGTCTTCGGCAGCACGATGGCGGCCTCTTCGACGGGGGCATCACCGGGGACGGCGGGGCTGGAGGCCGGTGGCACCGGCGAAGGGGGCGCGGACGTCATGGAGGCAACCTGTTGAAGGCATGGTATCCAGGCCCATCGGTGCTCCCCCGGCCGGCGCCGGTGCCGGGGGCCGGAGGGGCCGTCGATCGGCCCTAAGTTGGGGGGGTTGAGCACTGTGATGGCCGCCCGACCCACGCCAGGACCCGTCCAGAGCGCAGTGCAGCGACCAGCCCCCGGCGGTTCGGAGGGGTCTGGGCTGAACCGGGCGGCAGAGCGGCGCAGCGTCGCCCTCAGCTACCTGCTGTGGTGCACCTGCCTGGTGGGGCTGTGCGGCCTGCCGCGCTTCTACAACCGCAAGCCCCTGAGCGGCACCCTCTGGCTGCTCACCTTCGGGCTGTGCGGCATCGGTCAGCTGCTGGATCTGGTGCTGCTGCCGGACATGGTGCGCCAGGCCAACCAGTCGCTGCTGCTGGAGGAGGCCCTGGCGGGCCGGGAGACGGCGGCCTACCCACCGATCGAACGCCAGCTGCTCCAGCTCGCCCGCCAGACCGGCAAGGGCGGTTTCACCCTCAACGACGCCCTGCTGGAGCTCCATCTGCCCCCCCAGGCCAACAGCAGTGTGGTCAGCGCCGAGATCGAGCGGCTGCTGCTCAACCACCTGCTGGACGTGGGCAACGATGAACGGGGCCGGGTGGTCTACCGGGAACCGTGAGGCCGCTCAGGCGCTGGTAAGGCTCCGCTGCCGCTCCAGTTCCCGGTCGTAGAAGCGCTGCAGCTCGGTCCGGCACTTCACCGGCTGGCCGTAGTGGCTGTCGCCCGCCAGGTTCGGCAGGGAGGCCCACTCAGGCGCCAGCCGTGCCAGCACCTCAGGTGTCAGGCCCTGGCGGTCGAAGCTCCCCAGGGCGCCGCGCTGCTGGATCAGATGCAGGGCGGCCTGATCCTGGCTGGCCGGGCCGAAGTCCCGGAGCCCGAGGCGTTCGGCGGCCAGGTCCCAGGTGGTGGGCAGAAACTGGTAGGCACCGGCGGCGGCACTGGCATAGCCGCGCCGCACCACGGTGTCCGGGTGACGGCTGAGGTCGCCGAAGCGGTCACCGCCGAAGAGCACCCGGTAACCGTCGTCGCTGCCGCCCAGCCAGGTGCCCTCGGCATAGCGGATCGTATTGAGCAGGGCGCGCCGCTCGGGGGTGATGCCGTAGGGGCCGGGGGCGTTCGCCACCACCGGTCGGGCGGCGGGCTGGGGGGATGGCTGGGCGGCGGGACGGACCGCCGGCGGGGGGACGGGGGCGGCCGGGCGTTGCACCATCGGCAGCATCAGGAGCAGCACCAGGGTGAGCGGGCCACGCTGGAGCGGCTTCGGCGGCGGCGGAAGGGGGCGACGCAAGGGCAAGCGGTCGTCAGGGATTCATGACCCTGCTCAGGCCCGGGCCCTGGACGCGAGCCCCCGGCGCCCGTACTGGACAGACCGGGGCGCGATGTGCTTACGGAACCCGCCCGGACGGCGGACTTTCAGGAAAAATTCAGTCGGGAGCGGGGAGGACGCGGGGAACGGCCAGGCAAGGACCGCCCCGAGCAGGCAACCGACGTGGCGCTTTACACCCGGGATGAACGATCAGCTGTCGTGATCAATACATAACGATTGATTCACGCTTTTCCTGGCCCCCTTGCCACCGGGACCACCCACCGTTTCAATTCACAGCCAGAAATCCGAGGGCGCTGCGGACCCGCTGCAGGGTCGCAGCGGCCACGGCCGAAGCCCGCTCCCGGCCGTCCCTGAGCACGGCCTCGAGGTGGCCTGGATCGCTGCGCAGCTCGGCATAGCGCTGCTGCAAGGGGCGCAGGGCCTCCACCGCGGCGTCCGCCAGCAGGGGCTTGAAGGCCCCCCAGCCCATGGCGGCGCAGTCCGCCGCCGCCCGCTCGCGGCCCACGCCGGAGAGCAGGGCGTAGAGGCCAAGCAGGTTGTCGGCCTCCGGCCGCTCCGGGTTGCCGAACTCCAGGCCCATGACCGCGTCGCTCTTGGCCCGCTTGATCTTGCGGGTGATGAGCTCGGGCGGGTCCAGCAGGGTGATCCGCGAGCCCTCGTTGGGGTCGCTCTTGCTCATCTTGCTGCTGCCGTCGGTGAGGCTCATCACCCGGGCCCCCTCCTTCAGGATCAGGGGCTCGGGCACCTTGAGGACCGGGTGCTCCGGATCCGGCGCGTAGCGGGCGTTGATGCGCTGCTGGGCGATGTCGCGGGCCAGCTCCAGGTGCTGTTTCTGGTCTTCCCCCACCGGCACCAGATCGGCGTCATAGAGAAGGATGTCCGCGGCCATCAGCACCGGGTAATCCAGCAGGCCGGCGGAAACGTTGTCGCCCTGCTTGAGCGCCTTCTCCTTGAACTGGATCATCCGCTCCAGCCAGTTGAGCGGCGTGACGCAGTTGAGCAGCCAGCAGAGCTCGCTGTGCTCACTGACGTGGCTCTGCACGAACACCGTCGAGCGCTGCGGGTCGATGCCGCAGGCCAGGTAGAGGGCGGCGGTGGTGAGGGTGTCCTCCGCCAGGCGCTTCGGATCGTGGGGGACCGTGATCGCGTGAAGGTCGACCACGCAGAAGAAGGTCTCGTGGCTGTCCTGCAGGGCCACCCAGTTGCGGATGGCCCCCAGCCAGTTGCCCAGATGCAGGGCCCCGGTGGGCTGCACGCCGGACAGCACCCGCGGCCGCGCCGCCCTGGCGCCGGTGTCGCTCACGCTTCCGGCGTGGCGGCGCCCTCGGTGTCGGGGGAGGCCATCGCCCCCTCGGCAGCCCCAGGGGCGGCCTCCGCGGCCTCCACGGACTCCTGGGTTTCAGCCTCGGCCTCCGGAGCTTCGGCCGGGGCTTCGGCTTCGATCACCGCAACCGGAGCCGCGGGCCGGCTGGGCCGGGCGAAGGGGTCGATCCGGGCGCCGCCGTGGCCGCCACGGCCCACCTGGCGGGGCTGGCCATCGCCACCGCCCCGGCGGGGCTCACCTCCCCGGGGAGCGGGGGCGCGGGAGCCCGCCTGGGCCCGGTGCTCGGCCACCAGGGCCTCGAGCTGCCCCTTGTCCAATTGGTCGGCGAGGGTGCGCAGGGCAAAACCCAGCACCGCGACCGTGGAACGCAGACCGAAGGCCTCCTGCAGGGCGCGGGCGGCCTGCATCTCGTTGTCACTGAGGCGGATGCGGAAGCCGCCGGGCTCCCGGTTCGGCCCCGAACGGCCGCCCCGCTCGGGAGCGTCCCCGCGGCCGGAGCCCACGGGAAGAGGGGTGTTGGTGTCGTCCGCCATGGCCGCAGCCCGCAATCAGGGGCAAGTGTCGCGCATCGACGTCCGGCCGGTGGCGACGTCAGGACCCAGCCACAGCAGCCGGTGCCTGCCCAGGCGGGAGCTGCCGTCACGCCGGGCCAGCACCAGCAGGGGAACGGGCCGGGGCCCGCCGGCGGCGAAGCGCAGCCGGTACTGGTGGAGCAGGTCCAGGTAGGTCTCGAGCGTCCAGCCGTGGGTACCCCGCTCTTGGGCGGCCCAGAACTTCCGCAGCGCCTCCCGGCAGGCCTCCGCCCCGAAGTCCTCCCAGCAGAGCCGCTCGGCCTCCCAGGCCGGGCGACCGGCGGCCACCAGCTCCCGGTAGCGCCGCAGCTCGGGGGCCTCCTGGCTGCAGTCCGGCGGCAGGCGGCTGGCCAGATGTTCCACCGGGACCCGGCTCAGACGCAACCAGCAGCGCTCCAGCAGCAGCACCGGCAGGCCGCCGTGCCAGTGGTCACTGGCCTCCAGCTCCTCGAGGGCGCGGCGCAGCTCCTCGCGGTGGGGGTCCAGCAGGAACAGGCCGTCGACCGTCGCCGCCGGGCCGTACGTCACAGCCTTGCCGTCACGGGCATCGGAAGACGGCACGGAGGGGAACCGGACGACAGATTGAATCATGCTGCGTCCGGGCGGGATCTGCAGGGACCTTGTCTTAAGGGAGGTGGGCGCGGGGGTGTGAGCCCCGTCACTTCTGAGCTAGAGAGGCATCGCCGCCGGTACCCGCCCGTGACGCCCCCGGACCCCCTGCGCCCCACCGCCCTGGCCTCCCTGCTGTCCGCCGGCTGGGGCAGGCAGGCCCTGCTGCTGGCCGGGGGGGTGATCGGGGGCGAACTGCTGCTGCGGGCGTTGCCCGGCGAAGGGCTGACTCTGGTGGGGATCGCCGGGGTGGCGGCGGGCTGGTGGTGGCTGGGCCGGAGGCCCGCCCGCCTGGCGCCGCCCCGATTGCCCGCCAGCTTCGACGCCTGGGTGCGGCGCTGTGAGGAGCTGCTGCTGCAGTTCGAGCATCTGGAGGGGGAGCCTGGCGAGGGCCAGCCGCAGCGCCGCGCCGGCCTCGCCGCCCTGCGACTGGAGGGGGCCCGACCCGGACTCCAGCTCGCCCTGGTGGGCTGCGTCGCCCCCGACGCCTCCTGGGCCCCCCAGCTCCAGCAGGCCCTGCGGGGCCGGCTGGCCCTGAGCCTGCGCTGGGGTGAGGCCTTGCCGGCGGTGAGCCGGGAGCGCCACTGGCCGGAAGGTTTCGCTGCCGCCGACGTGGTGCTGTTCCACCTGGTGACGCCGCTGCGGGCCGCCGATCTGCGCTGGCTGGAGGCGGTGCCGCCGGGCCAGCCCCTCTGGCTGCTGGTGCAACCGGAAGCCCCCTGGGATCCGACCGCCCTGGCGGCCGAACTGGCGTCCCAGTGGCCCGGCGCCACCGCCGACCGGCTGCTGCCGTGGGACGGCCGCCCCGAGGCCCTGACCGCCAGCCTGCAGCCCCTGGCCCGCTGGCTGGCGGCCGAGGGGACGTCCCTGCGCCGGGCCACGCCGCTGCGGCGCATCGAGTCCCTGCACCGGCACTGGCAGGCCGACCTGGAACGGCTGCGACGGCAACAGCTGGTCCAATTGCAGCAGCGCACCCAGTGGATGGTGGCGGCCGGTGTGTTCGCCGCGCCCCTGCCCTCCCTCGATCTGCTGGTGCTGGCAGCGGCCAACGGCCTGATGCTGCAGGAGATGGCCCGGCTCTGGGGCTGCCCCTGGAGTGCGGAGCAGCTCAAGGCTGCCGCCGTGGAACTGGGCAAGGCCTCCCTCCTGTTGGGGGTGGTGGAGTGGAGCAGCCAGGCCCTGATCGCCGCCGCACGTCTCCACGGGGCCACCTGGCTGGTGGGCGGGGCGGTCCAGGCCCTGAGCGCGGCCTATCTGACCCGGGTGGTGAGCCATGCGATGGCCGATGTGCTGGCCCTTTCCGCCGGCGTCGAGGCTCCGGACCTCGAGCGGATCAAGCGGGAAGCCCCCCTGCTGGTGGCGCGGGCGGCCGAGGCGGAGAAGCTCGACTGGTCCGGTTTCCTGCAGCAGGGCCGGAACTGGATCAGCCAGCAGCTGATGACGACGCCCGCACCGTCCCTGACCTCACCGACCCTGCCGTCGGCGATGTAACGCTTGTTTCATGAAGTGTCTTCATGAATATTCATTGCGTATCGACCCGATTGCCTGAAGGATCGTTGCGCTCAGGTTCGCGATCCCAGGAGATTTCTTAGTGTGAATGCACCTCCCTTGTGGAGGTATCACTGCGTCTTCCTACCGTCTTACTTCCATGACCACTGCCATTCGCAGCGGCCGCTCGGAAAGCTGGGAAAGCTTCTGCGCCTGGGTCACCTCCACCAACAACCGCATCTACGTCGGTTGGTTCGGTGTGCTGATGATCCCGTGCCTGCTGGCCGCCACCATCTGCTACGTCGTCGCCTTCATCGCGGCCCCCGCCGTCGACATCGACGGCATCCGTGAGCCGGTCGCCGGCTCCCTGATGTACGGCAACAACATCATCTCCGGCGCCGTTGTTCCTTCCAGCAACGCCATCGGTCTGCACTTCTACCCGATCTGGGAAGCCGCCAGCCTCGACGAGTGGCTGTACAACGGGGGCCCCTACCAGCTGGTGGTCTTCCACTTCCTGATCGGCATCTCCGCCTACATGGGCCGGCAGTGGGAGCTCTCCTACCGCCTCGGCATGCGCCCCTGGATCTGCGTCGCCTACTCGGCCCCCCTCTCGGCGGCCTTTGCGGTGTTCCTGATCTATCCCCTGGGCCAGGGCTCCTTCTCCGACGGCATGCCCCTCGGCATCAGCGGCACCTTCAACTTCATGCTGGTGTTCCAGGCCGAGCACAACATCCTGATGCACCCCTTCCACATGCTGGGTGTGGCGGGCGTGTTCGGTGGCTCCCTGTTCTCCGCCATGCACGGCTCCCTCGTCACCAGCTCCCTGGTGCGTGAGACCACCGAAAGCGAGTCCCAGAACTACGGCTACAAGTTCGGCCAGGAGGAAGAGACCTACAACATCGTGGCCGCCCACGGTTACTTCGGTCGCCTGATCTTCCAGTACGCCTCCTTCAACAACAGCCGCAGCCTCCACTTCTTCCTGGCGGCCTGGCCCGTGGTCGGCATCTGGTTCACGTCCCTGGGCATCAGCACCATGGCGTTCAACCTGAACGGCTTCAACTTCAACCAGTCCGTTCTCGACAGCCAGGGCCGGGTGGTGAACACCTGGGCCGACGTGCTCAACCGCGCCAACCTCGGCTTCGAGGTGATGCACGAGCGCAACGCCCACAACTTCCCCCTCGATCTGGCCACCGTGCAGTCCGTTCCCGTGGCCCTGCAGGCCCCGGCGATCGGCTGATCGGCTCGGGCCGCACTCCGATCCACCCCCTGCCCCCTCCGTCCCCTGCGGACGCCGAGGGGGCTTTCCCTTGGCGGCCATCCGTCCGTGGCAGGGCCGCGGCGGTGGCCAGAATGTTCACTCCAAGCTTTCTGCTCGCCAACGGCCCCCATGCCCCAGCACCGCCTTGACGGCCAGGGCCACCCCGAGAGCCTGTGGCTCCACCTGAAGCAGGCCTTGGTGGCCGGCGCCCTAGTGGTTCCCCTGCTGGCCGGCGGCTGCACCCCCGGCCCCCAGAGCGGCGGCACGGCCACCGGCGCCGGCGACACCGCCGGGGCTGCGGACCAGCGCCCCCTGGTGCTCACCACCTTCACGATCCTGGCGGACATGGCCCGCCAGGTGGCCGGTGAGCGGGTGCGGGTGGAATCCATCACCCGGCTGGGGGCCGAGATCCACGGCTACGAACCCACCCCCAGCGACCTGAAGCGGGCCTCCGGGGCCCAGATGGTGCTGGAGAACGGCTTCGGCCTGGAACGCTGGGCCGAGCGCTTCTACGCCGGCCTTCCCGAGGTGCCCCACGTGACCCTCACCGAGGGCATCACACCCCTGCCGATCGCCGGCGATGCCTACCAGGGCAAGCCCAACCCCCACGCCTGGATGTCCCCCCGGCTGGCCAAGGTCTATGTGGAGAACATCCGCCGCGCCCTCACCCGGCTCGACCCCGCCGGGGCTGCCTCCTTCCAGCGCAATGCCGTGCGCTACAGCGCCGAGCTGGACGCCCTCGACAAGGACCTGCGGGCCTCCCTGGCCAGGATTCCCCCCGGCCAGCGGGTGCTGGCCACCTGTGAGGGTGCCTTCTCCTACCTCGCCCGCGACTACGGCCTCACCGAGGCCTACCTGTGGCCGGTGAACGCCGAATCCCAGGTCACCCCCCAGCGCATGGCCCGCCTGATCGCCCTGGTGAAGGAGCGCCGGGTGCCGGCGGTGTTCTGCGAGAGCACGGTCAGCGCCGAGCCCCAGAAGCAGGTGGCGCAGCAGTCGGGGGCCCGCTTCGGCGGCGTGTTCCACGTGGATTCGCTCTCGCTGCCGGACGGCCCGGCCCCCAATCTCCTGGAGCTCCAGCGTCATAACGTGGAGACCTTGCAAGCGGGTCTGGCGGGGAGCTGAACCAATGCCCTCTCGCCCCACCCCCTTGCCCGGCAGCGAGCGCATCGCCGTCCGCAACCTCTGCGTCGATTACCACGGGGTGGTGGCCGTCCATGAGGCCTCCCTGCATCTCGATGCCGGCACCATCTGCGCCCTGGTGGGGATGAACGGGGCCGGCAAATCCACCCTGTTCAAGGCCCTGATGGGCTTCGTGCGCCCCTCGGCCGGCAGCATCGCCATCAATGGCCTGCCCCTGCGGCAGGCGCGCCGGGCCCGGGCGGTGGCCTACGTCCCCCAGACCGAAAGCGTCGACTGGAACTTCCCGGTCAACGTCCATGAGGTCGTGATGATGGGCCGCTACGGGTCCATGAATCTGCTGCGCATCCCCCGTCCGATCGACCGGGAGGCGGTGCGCGAGGCGCTCGAGAGGGTCGACCTGTGGCCGCTGCGCCACCGTCAGATCGGCGCCCTCTCCGGCGGCCAGCGCAAACGGGCCTTCCTGGCGCGGGCCCTGGCCCAGGGCGCCTCGGTGATGCTGCTCGATGAGCCCTTCAACGGCGTCGACATCCGCACCGAGAAACTGATGATCGAGCTGTTCGAGCACTTCCGCCGCGAGGGGCGCACCCTGATGATCTCCACCCACGACCTGGCCCACGTCACCAGCTTCTGCGACCAGGTGGTGCTGATCAACAAGACCGTGCTCGCCTACGGCGAGACCTCCTCGGTGTTCACCAGCGAGAACCTGGCCCTGACCTTCGGCGGCCTGCGGCTGGAGGGCGAACCGACCCCGGCGATCGACCCCGACCCCCAGCAGGCGCCATGACGGCCGTGCTCACCTGGCTGATCGAACCGCTCCAGCAGGAGTTCATGGTGCGGGCCCTGCTGGTCAGCATGCTGGTCTCCTGCGTCTGCGGCCTGCTTTCCTGCTACATGACGCTCAAGGGCTGGGCCCTGATGGGGGATGCGGTGTCCCATGCGGTGATGCCGGGCGTGGTGATCGCCTACGCCCTGAATCTGCCCTTCGCGGTGGGGGCCTTCGTCTTCGGGGTCGGCTCGGTGGCGCTGATCGGGTACATCAAGCAGATGACCCGGATCAAGGAGGACACCGTGATCGGGCTGGTGTTCACCGGCTTCTTCGCCCTCGGCCTGACGCTGATCTCCAAGGTGCGCAGCAACATCGACCTCTCCCACATCCTGTTCGGCAACGTGCTGGGCATCAGCTCCTCCGACATCCTCCAGACGGTGGTGATCAGCGTGCTGGTGCTCTCCGTGCTGCTGGTGCTGCGCAAGGACCTGATCCTGTTCTGCTTCGATCCCACCCACGCCCGCTCCATCGGCCTCCACACGGGCGTGCTGCACTACCTGCTGCTGTCGATGCTGTCCCTGGCGGCGGTGGCCGGCCTGCAGACGGTGGGCATCATCCTGGTGGTGGCGATGCTGGTCACGCCGGGGGCCACCGCCTACCTGCTCACCGATCGCTTCGACCGCATGGTGTGGCTCTCGATCCTCTCCGCGGTGCTCTCCAGCGTGGCCGGGATCTACTGGAGCTACTGGATGGATGCCTCCACCGCCGGCTGCATCGTGCTGGTGCAGACGCTGCTGTTCCTGCTGTGTTTCCTGCTGGCGCCACGCCATGGCCTGCTGGCCCAGCGGCGCCGTTCACCGCGGGCCTCCCGCTTCCCGTCCGCGTGAGCGGTTCAGCCACCGGCGCCACCACGGTCTCGCCGGCGGACCAGCGCTGGCCTTGGTGGCCCCTGCTGCCCCTCTACCCCTACGGCCGCCGCCGCACCCTGGTGCGGGAGCTGGTCGCCGGTCGGCTCTGGAGCTTCGAGCAGCTTCAGGGGGTCTGGTACGTGGCGGTGCCGATCCGCATGCTGGTGCTGCGGGTCCGGGAAGGGCTGCTGCTCTATGCCCCGGTGGCCCCCACCGCCGAGGTGCGCTCTCGCCTGAAGGACCTGGAGGAACGCCACGGCCCGGTGTGCACCATCGTCCTGCCCACCGCTTCGGGGCTGGAGCACAAGCTGCCGGTGCCGGCCATGGCCCGGGCCTTCCCCAACGCCCAGCTGTGGGTGTCGCCGAAGCAGTGGAGCTTTCCCCTGCCCCTGCCGCCCGCCTGGCTGGGCTTCCCCAGCTCCCGCACCCGGGTGCTGCTCAGTGACGGGGTGCCCCATGGCGACCAGCTCGACTGGCTGCCCCTGGGCCCCCTGGACCTGGGGCTGGGCACCTTCCTGGAGATCGCCTGCTTCGATCGGGCCAGCGGCAGCCTGCTGCTCACCGATGCCCTGGTGGCGATTCCGCCGGAGCCGCCGGCGGTGTTCGATCTCGATCCCACGCCGCTGCTGTTCCATGCCCGCGAGCGCGGTGATGAGCCGCTGCAGGACGATCCCGAGCGCCGGCGCCGGGGCTGGTGGCGGTTGGTGCTGTTCGCCACCTACCTGCGCCCCCGGCCCCTGGTGGTGCCGCCCCTGGGGGAGGTGCTGGGCCACTGCCTGGCACCGGGCTGCCGCGACGCCCGCGCCCACTTCGGCTTCTATCCCTTCCAATGGCAGCCGGGCTGGCAGGCCGACTTCGAGGCCCTGGCGCCGGGGGGCCGCAGCACCTTGCAGGTGGCGGCGGTGCTGGAGCGGCTGGTGTTCCCCCGCCAGCGGGCTGCCCTGGTGGCCTGGATCCGGGTTCTGGCGGGCCTGAAGGACCTGCGCTGGGTGGTGCCGGCCCACCACGATGCCCCCGTGGCGACCTCGGCCCAGGAGCTGGCGGCCCTTGCGGATCGGATCGAGGCGGGGGATTGGGCCCCCGATCAGGGGGCCTGGGAGACGCTGGCCGGCATCGACAGAACCCTGGTGGGGCTGGGGCTGGTGCCGGGTGAAGGGGAGCGCTGAGGTCTAGAGCTCGAGTTCGCCGGGGTCGTCGTCGAGACCACCCTCGAAACCACCACTGCCGAGCATGGCTGTCTCCAGCTCCATGCGCTGTTCCATCTGGCGCAGGAAGTAGCCGGTCATCATCGCCGAGGCCAGCAGGCCGGCGAGGTTGTCGCGGCTGGCCTGGATCTTCACCTCGAACTGCTCGCCGGGGAGCATGCCCAGCAGGCCCTGGACGTTGTGGCGGATGATGTCCTGGATGTCACCGGTGGCCGAACGCGCCACCCTCTGGAGAACGTCCGGGGACTGTTCCTGCAGGTACTGGATCAGCGAATTGTCGCTGATCGCCTCGTTGTCTGCGGTCAGGAACTCCGGGTTGAACATTTCCCCTCCGGTGTGCGCTGTAACACGACAAGCACCCTAACGCAGTCTTTCAGGTGGCCTCTCCCCCGTCGGGAGAGGGGAACCCAACCGGTCCGAACCGGGCCGGGGGCCAGTACCGCCAGATGGCGGTGCCGATCAGGTCGCTCTCCGGCAGCGGTCCCCAGAGGTGGGAATCCAGGCTGGCATTGCGGTTGTCCCCCAGCACCAGCACCTGCCCGGCGGGAACCACCAGGGGCTCCAGGTCGTAGGCCATCGGTTCGAGGGCCCAGTCCGGCTCTGCGGGGAGGCCGTTGCGCCAGAGACGGCCGCCCTTGACCTCCACCCGGTCGCCGGCCACCGCCACCACCCGCTTGATCAGGGCCGCGCCGGGGTCGTAGCCGGCCTGCTGCAGGGCGGCCGGCGGATGGAAGACGACGATGCGGCCGGTCCGCACCCCCGAGCCGAAGCGGGGGCTGAGCTTCTCCACCAGGACCCGGTCCTGGAGCTGCAGGGTGGGCAGCATCGAGCCCGACGGGATCCAGCGGGGCTCCACCACCACCCAGCGCAGCAGCAGGGCCACCAGCACCCAGAGCAGCAATCGGGCGAGCTGCTGCAGCAGGCCTGGGGCACCACCCTGGCTGGCGGGCGGCGGCGGCGCCGGCGTGGGGGTGGGCGTGGCGGGGCCGCTGCCCATGGGGAAACCGTCCGTGAGGATGATTCCCCCATCCTGAACACCGGAGCGTCCCCCTTGGCCGGGTCCGCGACATCACTGGCCAATGTCCGGGCGGCCCTGGGGCTGCTCGGGGCGCTGCGCCGGGGCGGCCTGGCCCATGGGGTCCTCTGCCCCGGCAGCCGGTCGGCGCCCCTGGCGGTGGCGGCGGCCCTGCTGGAGCCCGGGGGCCTGCGGCTGCACACCGCCATCGACGAGCGCTCCGCCGCCTTCTTCGCCCTGGGCCTGGGCCGGGCCAGCGGCCAGCCGGCGGCCGTGATCACCACCTCGGGCACCGCGGTGGCCAACCTGCTGCCCGCCGCCGTGGAGGCCGACTTCGGCTCCGTCCCCCTGCTGCTGCTCACGGCCGACCGACCGGCGCGGCTCAAGGGCTGCGGCGCCAACCAGAGCGTCAATCAGGAGGTCTTCCTGGCCGGCAGCTGCCGCTGGCTGGGGGAGGGCGACCCGCAGGGGCTGGCGGCCATGGCCCCCGCGGAGCTGGAGGCCCTTGCCCTCCGGGCCCTGGCCGCCGCCCGAGGTGACGGGGCCGGCCGCTCCGCCGGCCCGGTGCACCTCAACCTGCCCTTCGACGAACCCCTGCATGCGGACGGCCCGGATCTGACCCGGCTGGCCACCGAGCTGGCCGAAGCGCTGCCGAGGCCCGCGGCGGCTGGCGCCGCAGCAACCACGGCCCCCTCGGCGGCCGCCGTGCCCCTGGTCTCGTCCGGCACCGCCCTGGACCCGGACCGCCCCGGTGTCGTGGTGGCCGGCCCCTGGCGCGGGGCCCCGGCGGCCTGGGCGGCCCACGTGGAGGCCCTGCGGCGCTGGCAGCGGCGCAGCGGCTGGCCGGTGCTCGCCGATGCGCTCTCGGGCCTGCGGGGCCTGCCGGATCTGGACACGGTGACCGCCTACGACCTGATCCTTTCGGAGGGCTCCGGCGGCGAGGTGGCGACGCCGGCGGATGTGCTGCAGGTTCTGCGCCTGGGCCCCCTGCCGGCCAGCCGGCGCCTGCAGCGCTGGCTGGCGGCCCAGGACGGCCCCCAGGTGCTGGTGAGCGAAGGGGACGGGCGCCGCCTCGATCCCCTCGGGGTGGTGCGGGGCCAGGCGAGCGCCGGGCTGGCGGCCTGGCTGGCGGAGCAGACGCCGGCGACCGGGGCGGGCGATCCAGCAGAAGCATCCCTGGCGCTGGCGGGCCGCTGGCGGCGGGCGGAGGCGGCGGTGCAAGCCCTGCTGGAGCGCGAGCTGGCCAGCGAGGAGGGGGAGCCGGCCCTGGCCCGGCGGCTCAGCCGGCTGCTGCCGGCGGGGCTGCCCGTGCTGCTGGCCAACAGCAGTCCGGTGCGGGACTGGGAGAGCTTCGCCGACCCGGCCGCCCCAGCCCGGCCGATGCATGGCTTCAGGGGCGCCTCCGGCATCGACGGCACCCTATCGAGCGCCTGCGGCCTGGCCGAAGCCCTCGGCGCCCTGGTGCTGGTGAGCGGCGATCTGGCCCTGCTCCACGATGCCAACGGCTGGCTGTGGCGCCCGCAGTTGCGGGGCCGGCTCACCGTCGTGCTGATCGACAACGGCGGTGGCGGCATCTTTGAGCAGCTGCCCATCCGCACCCAGCCGGCGGCGGCGATGGATTTCGAGCGCCTGTTCGCCATGCCCCAGGCGGTGGACCCGCTGGCGCTGGCGGCGGTGCACGGGGTCCCCGGCCGGCGGCTGGAGAGCCTGGAGGCCCTGGAGGACGCCCTGGCCTGGGCCCTGGCCCAGCCGCTGGCCCTGCTGGTGCTGACCACCGACCGACGCCGGGATGCGGCCCTGCGGCAGCGGCTGCGCACAATGGCCGCAGATCTGGCCGACCCCCTGGCCACAGGGCCGTTCCCCTCCCCATGACCCCCGTTTCCCCAGCCCCGCCGCACTGGACCAGCGCCGGCACCTACAGCGACATCCGCTTCGAGACCAGCGTCGACGGGATCGCCCGGATCAGCATCAACCGGCCCGAGAAGCGCAACGCCTTCCGGCCGCTCACGGTGCAGGAGCTCTGCGATGCCTTCAACCGGGTGCGGGACGACCCGACCATCGGTGTGGTGCTGTTCACCGGCGAGGGGCCGGCCGCCGACGGCGTCTGGGCCTTCTGCGCCGGCGGCGACCAGAGCGTGCGCGGCGACGGTGGCTATCTCGACGATTCGGGCCTGCCGCGGCTCAACGTGCTCGACCTGCAGCGGATCATCCGCAGCCTGCCCAAGGTGGTGATCGCCCTGGTGGCCGGCTACGCCATCGGCGGCGGCCAGGTGCTGCACCTGCTCTGCGATCTGAGCCTGGCGGCCGAGAACGCCATCTTTGGCCAGACCGGGCCGCGGGTGGGCAGCTTCGACGGCGGCTTCGGCGCCGGCTACCTGGCCAGGGTGGTGGGCCAGCGCAAGGCCCGGGAGATCTGGTTCCTCTGCCGCCGCTACGACGCCGGCCAGGCCCTGGCCATGGGGCTGGTGAACGCCGTCGTGCCCCTGGAGGACCTGGAGCGCCAGGGGGTGGCCTGGGCGCGGGAGGTGCTGCAGCACAGCCCCACGGCGATCCGCTGCCTGAAGGCGGCCTTCAACGCTGAGACCGATGGGCTGGCGGGGATCCAGGAGCTGGCGGGCCAGGCCACCCACCTCTTCTACCGGACCAGCGAAGGCCAGGAGGGGCGCAATGCCTTCCTGGAGAAACGGGACCCGGACTTTTCCGAGGCGCCCTGGCTGCCCTGAGGAGCTCTGGCTGCCCTGGAGGGCCCCGATCCATACTGCCGTTCCCCGCAGCGACGACCGGTGTCCGCCTATCCAATCCCGGACAACGAGGCCGAGCGGCAGGCGGCGCTGGACGACCAGTACATCCTGGACACGGAGCCGGGTGAGGACTTCAACCGCATCACCCGCCTGGCGAGCCAGATGCTGGGGGTTCCGATCGCCCTGATCTCCCTGGTGGATCGCCAGCGTCAGTGGTTTCTCTCCCGGGTGGGCCTGGAGCCGAAGGAAACGTCGCGGGAGGTGGCCTTCTGTGCCCACACCATCTGCTCCGATGACGTCATGGTCGTCAGTGATGCGACCGCCGATGATCGCTTCAGGGACAATCCCTTGGTGACGGGGGACCCCCATATCCGCTTCTATGCCGGCGTCCCGCTGCAGACCCGTACCGGCTTCAACCTGGGGACGCTGTGCGTGATCAGCCCCCAGCCCAGGCAGCTGGCCGGCACCGAGCAACAGCTGCTCCAGGATCTGGCCGGCATGGTGAGCCAGTATCTGGAATCGCGGCGCAACAGCTATCTGTGTCCGCTCACGGGGCTCCAGAACCGCCGCCCCTTCCAGGAGGCGGGACAGCGGGAGTTCCAGCGGGCTCGCCAGAGCGGCGAAGGGCTCACCCTGCTGATCTTCGGCCTCGACGGTTTCCCGGCGTTCTGCGCCCGGTTCGGAGCTCCGCAGGGGGATCGGCTGCTCCAGGAGATGGCCGCCCGGCTGCTGAACCAGGTGGGGGAGAGCGCCCTGCTGGGACGGGTGACCGCCGACGAATTCGCCGTGCTGCGGCCAGTCCTCCATGGCCCGGAGGGGGTGGCCCTGGCGGAGCAGATCCGGGCTGCCCTGGCCCTCGATGGCTGGCTGGTGGAGGGCGTCCGCCATCCGCTGACCATCAGCTGCGGTGTCGCCTCGCTGGGCGATGACGACAGCGGCTTCAAGGACCTGTTCCGGCGTGCCGAGGCGGCCCTGAACCAGGCCAGGCTGTCGGGAACGACGCCGGCCTAGGGCGGCCAGCCGGGTTCAGCCGGTCTCTGGGAGGAGCATCACGATGGGAGGCTGGGCCTGGCGCGGCGCCACTCCTGGAAACGCTCCAGGGCGGCACAGAGATCCACGAAACGCAGGGGCTTGGAAAGAAAGTCGTTCATCCCGGCAGCTTCACATTCCTGGCGATGGGAGTTGAAGGAATAGGCCGTCAAGGCAATGATGTACACATCCGCATAGCCCTCGCTACGCATTTGACGGGCCGCTGAGATGCCATCCAGACGGGGCATGGCCACATCCATGATGATCAGATCAAGGGGTTCACTTCGGACGCTCTGGAGTGTGGCGTCGCCGTCGCCCACCAGCTGGGCCGACAGATTCAGCCTGGCCAGCATCAGCTCCAGCACGCGCTGGTTGACGCGGTTGTCATCCGCCACCAGGATCCTCAGGCCAGGATCCAGACCCTGAGGAAGGCCGCTCTGGTCAGGCTTCTGCTGGCTTTTCGAAGCCACCGCAAAGGGCAGGCGGACCGTGAAACAGCTGCCCTCGCCGAGACTCGATTCCACCGAGATCTCGCCGCCCATCAGTTGGCACAGCTTGGAACAGATCGCCAGGCCCAGTCCGGCACTCTGGCTGGTCTGCTCCGGGTCGGCGTGGCCGACGAACTCCTCGAAGATGAACGGCAAGGAGGCGGCGGCGATGCCGATGCCGGTGTCGGCGACACGCAACAGCAGACCAACCGCCTCCGCCGGCGTCCGGGTCGCCTCGAGGACGAGACGGATCTCCCCATGGTTGGTGTATTTGCAGGCATTTCCCAGCAGGTTGAAGAGGATCTGGCGCAGTTTGAGATCATCACCGATCAACCATCTCGGCACATCCGGCGACAGGCAGAGGTGCAGACCAAGCTGCCGGATGGAGGCCTGATGCCGAAACAGGTTCAGCACATCATCGAGCAGAGAATGGAGATCAAAAGCCCTGGGATTCAACGCCATCCGACCGGTCTCGATCCGGGAGATATCGAGAATGTCATTGACAAGATTCAACAGATAGTCGCCGCTCTCATGGATGGTCTGGATCATCTCCCTGTGGCGCCCGTCCATGGAGCTGGCCAGCAGCAGGTCACTCATCCCGATCACGGCATTGAGCGGTGTGCGGATCTCATGGCTCATGGTGGCCAGAAAGCGGGTCTTCGACTGGCTGGCCGCCAGGGCTTCATCCCGGGCCTGGCGCAGCTCAAGGGTTCGCTCGGCCACCTGCTGCTCCAGCTGGTCACGCGCGTCAATCAGCCTGTCCTGGGCCTGGACGATCGCACTCTGATCCCGGAACGTGAAGACAAGCGAGGGCTTGCTCGGGACGTTGACGGTGGCCCACGACACCTCGATGACCCGCCGGGGTGGGGCACTGCTGAGCTCCCAGGTGGTGGTGCCCTCGGGAGCCTGCGTCCAGAAGGGCTGGCCGGTTCGGAGCTCGGCCGGGTTCTGGGGTTGGCGGTCGGGAAGGATCCGGCTCAGGGAACGGCCCAGGCACTGCAGCCGGGAGAGGCCCACGAAGCGATCGAAGGAGGCATTGGTCCATTCGACACATCCATCGAGATCGGTGAAAGCGAGCGCCTCTTCGACCGCCCCCAGAGCCGCCTCCAGCCGACCGAGGGTGGTGCGTAATTGGGCGACAAGCTCCAGATCGGCCATCCCGGACTCAGCTCAGCGGGCGCAGGGTCGCCGCAAAGACCCAGCTCTCGCCACGACGTTCGGCGACAATGAAATGCTCTGAATTGATGGCGCGCTGATCCTTGCAGATCGTCATCAACTCCAGGGGATGGTTGAGAATCTGTGATTCGCCAACGATCTGAAAGCGGGAGAATCCGAGGTGGTGAGCATCCCGGAAGGAGTCGGGGAGAATCATGGAGAGGGACTGACCCTCCAGATCCTCCAAAGTCCATCCGTAGGTCGTTTCAAAGAGGTCATTGATCTCCACAATGCATCCTTCCTGATCGGCCGCAACAAAGGGCAGGGGCTGCTGTCGGAGCTCTTCAATCGTGACCATGGCCTGCGACGCACACATCACCGGGTGATCCACAAACCTTAGCGCCGCCTGCCGGAAGACGCCCCGGCTCGATCAGGGCCTGGACACGGCAAGCCGCTGGCTGTGGTCAAGCCAGGGAGCCAGGCCGAGGTGCCCGCTCACCCCGTGGAGAAAGGCCGGCCGATGGCGGAAGCCCCAATCCTGCAGGAATGGTAAGATCAATGAGATTCGAGATTCCCTGTGTGGATGATTCATCCATCCTGAAGCCTTCAGGTTTGCTTGATGCCCAGAGTGGCGCCGATCTGCGATCATCCATCGCCTCCCTTCTCAACGAACAGCCAAGGGACATCCTGATTGATTGTCAGGGCATCGACTTCATGGACAGCAGTGGCTTCGGCGCGTTGGTTTCCGTGCTCAAGCGCGTCAGGGAGCACGGTAAGCAGCTGTATCTCTGCAGTCTGAACAGCCAGGTGAGGATCGTTCTGGAGCTCACCGGCACCGAGAAGGTCTTCACGATCTTCCCGGACCGGGAAACCTGCCTCACGGCCCTGTCCCAGAATCCAATCGCCTGACGTGCTCAGGAAAAGATGGCACGGATCACCGAATAGTCATCCGTGAACGGGGCATTGGCCGTGATGTCGTGGATCTGGGAGAGCAGCCGCTCGAGTCCATCGTCGTTCGACAGCAGGCCCCGGCACTGTTCCGCCAGCTGCATGAATTCCGCCAACGTACCCATCACCCCATCGGGCCTGGGGACTTCGTAGAGCCCATCGCTGTAGACGAGCAGACAGCCCCCCTCGCCGACCTCCAGACTCTCGTTGGCATAGGTGGACTCCTCGAACAGTCCCACCGCCATGCCCTGGCCCCTGAGCCACCGGCTGGGGAAGGAGCCGGTGCGGCTCCAGAGCAGGGCTGGGGGGTGGCCGGCGCTGGCGTAGCGCAGTGTCCTGCTGGAGAGCTGATACACCCCGTACCAGATGGTGAGATAGCGGCCCTGGTGGCGCTCCATCTGGAAACCACCGTTGAGGGCCTGCAGCACCGCGGCCGGATCTCGCAGATCGACGGGCAGCGAGCGCGAGCGCAGCTGGTTGTGGACGGAAATGGAGGGGAACGCCGCCGCCAGCCCATGGCCGGAGGCATCGGCGAGATAGACGATGAAATGATCGGCGTCCAGCCAGAAGAAGTCGAAGGAATCCCCACCCAGCTCATGGGAGGGCTCGAAGCGGGACTCCACGCTGATGGCACCGGTCATGGCCTCGGGGAACAGCGAGCGCACATAACTGGCCGCCTCCTCCAGCTCCTGATCGAGCCGGGCCTTCTGCTGCCGCAGCTCCTCAGCCAGATCCTTGAGGCGCTCGTTGGCCTGATGCAGGCGGAGGCCGGAGCGGACCCGCGCCAGCAGCTCCTGGTGGTCCACCGGCTTGCTGAGGAAGTCATCGGCGCCGCAGTCCAGCCCGCGGACGCGGTCCTCCACCCGGGCACGGGAGGTGAGGAGGATGAAATGGGACGACTCCAGGGAAGGATCGCCCTTGCAGGCCCTGCAGACGTCCAGGCCATCCATGCCGTCCATCAGCCAGTCGCAGAGAATCAGGGTGGGCGGACAGAGGCGTGCCTGCTCCAGGGCGGCTTCGCCGGAGTCCGCCACCACGACCCGGTAGCCCTGGGCGCTCAGCCGGGCCTGGAGCAGGCGGGAATGGATGCGGTCGTCATCGACGAGCAGGATCGTGGTCGTAGCACCGCTGCTGTCCATCGGGGGGGGGTCAGGGGGCCGTGGGGCGCCGCTGCCGCAACGCCTCGGTGACCCGGCCAGCCTCGACGAGCAGCTGGTCGATTCTGAGCTGGGGCCACGCCTCCGGATCGGAGCGCAGGGACTCCTCGACCGCTGCGCACAGGCCGGCCAGAGCCAGTGCGCCAAGGCTGGCACTGGGGGAGCGCAGGGAGTGGGCGGCGGCGATCATGGCCGGCGGGTCGTGGTACTGGTGGGCCATCACAACGGCCGACACCAGGCTTGTCGCATCCTCCAGATACAGATCGATGAGTTCCTGGAGCAGCGTCTCGGCTCCATCACCGAGTGACTGCTCCAGATCCCCCCAGGCGCCGGGGTCGATCGGGTCTTCCCCGGCCGCCGCTGGCGGGGCCTCGGGTTGGTCGCGGGGGGTGTAGTGCTCCAAGGCGTAGGTGAGCTGGGCTGGCACGATCGGCTTGGCCAGGAAGTCGTCCATGCCGGCCTTGAGGCAGGCCTGGCGATCCTCCGGACGGCCATGGGCAGTCATCGCGATGATCCAGGGTTGCACGAACGGAGCCGGAAGCCGTCGGATGGCCCTGGTGGTGGCATAGCCATCCAGCTCCGGCATCTGCACGTCCATGAAGACAACGTCGAAAGGGGTCGCCTGCAGGGCCGCAAGGGCCTCGGATCCGGAGGCCACAGCATCGGCCCGGTAGCCCAGGCGCCGCAATAACAGCAACGCCAGCTGTCGGTTGACGGGGACGTCGTCGACGACGAGCAGCCGCAACGGCAGCCGATCGGCGAGTCGCTGGGGGCCATCCTCCGGGGCTGGCTGGCGGGGGCCAGCCTCCGGGGCTGGTTGGCGGGGTTGTGTTGGAGGACCGGACAGCCGCCGCTCCGCTGGGCCCTGCAGTTGTTGCAGCAGGGCCCGGCGAAGCTGGGCAAGTCGCACGGGCTTGGTGAGCATCACGGGCGGGGTGTCGGTGAGTGACGTCAGCGCCGTGACCTTGCACCGGTCGGCCAGGACGATCCAGGGGCGGATCCGGAGCAGGGGGTCCTGCAGGAAGGGCGGAGGCGACGCGTCCCCGTCGCAGCCGAGCAGACGCCCATCGATCACCACGGCACCATGGCTGGCAGCCGCGATCTCGGTGGGGGCGACCCGCATGGGGATCTGACAGAGATCGGGAGCGATCACAGGCAAGCCCATCCAGCCCAGCTGCTTCTGGAGCAGGGCACGGAGGGCGGAATTGGAGATCAGCAGCAGAACCGAAGCCGCGTGCGGAGCTGAAATCGGCAGGAGCTCCGGGCTGATGCTCGCTGTGGAGGTCGGATCGAGCGTCAACAGCACGGTGAATGTGAACACACTGCCGACCCCTTCCTCGCTGGCCAGGCCGATCGTTCCCCCCATCAACTCGCACAGACGACGGGTGATCGCCAGCCCAAGGCCCGTGCCGCCGTAGCGCCGGGCCGTGGAGGGATCGGCCTGGCGAAAGGGTTCAAACAGCTGGGGAATCAGGGCGGGCGACACGCCGATGCCGGTGTCACGAATCTGACAGGTGAACAGACAGCGGGTTGGCTCGCCGGCCGCAGCGGCCTGGGGTTCCGCCGTCACCTTGACGACGATCTCACCCTGGGAGGTGAATTTGACGGCATTGCTCAGAAGATTCCAGAGGATCTGGCGGAGGCGGGTGAGGTCACCGATGACGGCCGTGGGCAAGCTGGGGCCGATGTCCAGGATCAGTTCCACCTCCTTGTCCAGCAGGCGGGACACACTCAGGTCCAGGGCCTCTTCGATGCAGATGCGTAGGTCAAAGCGCTGCTCATCCAACTGCATGGCGCCGGATTCGATCTTCGAAAAATCAAGGATGTCGTTGATAATCGTGAGCAGGGAGTCTGTGCTGCTGTTGATGATCTCAACGTATTCCCGATCCACGGCGTCGAGCTGCGAGTCCTGAAGCAGCCCTGCCATGCCGATGATGGCGTTCATCGGGGTCCTGATCTCATGGCTCATCGTGGCCAGAAACGTGTCCTTAGCAGCATTGGCCGCCTCGGCGGCCTGCCGGGCGGCTTCCAGCTCCGTATTGAGCGCTGAGAGGCGCTTGGTTGACTCCCGCAACTCCGCCCGCTGCGTCGTCAGAATCTCGTTGAGCTGCTGGCTTTCAGCAAGCGCCACATTCCTGGCCTGGAGCAGGAACAGGAAGTCAACGAGTGAATCATGCAGAGGAAAGTCATTGATCTTCAGCCCGAGTGACTTCAAGTCCTCCAGTTGCAGCAAGCAGGGGGTTCCTACGAACAGCAGTTGCTCCTTCTCATCAAGGCAACAGATCTGGCCCTTCAGCTGCAACGGAATCCTCTCGGACTTGAGGATCACATGCCGGTCTATGCAGTCACCCAGGCTGCGGAAATCCATGGGCACATCCGGCCGCAGAAGCTGGAAGTGATCGTCGAGGGGCTGCCCCAACAGGTCCGGCTCCGGCAGGATGCGACGCAGGACAGAGCCAGCCGAACGGATGGTCAGCCCACGGTCAACGACGAGATGAAAGGGGAACAGGGGATCAAGAAGATGGTCGGGAATCGGCACGGACATGACCATCAGAAACGACGCATCGTCATTCGTGCTTCAAGCCGCCATCGCTAAGCACGGGGTCTGATGGAGAAGCAAGGCGAACCTGGAAAAGGTCCGTGGCATCACCCTGGTCACGGGAGGCGATCTGGTCGACCGCCAGAGGGGTACGGAAACGCTTGCCGAGGCCATGCAGCAGGCCGGTCACCATCGGGGCCAGGCCTCTCCGTTTGGAGCGGTACTCCAGTTGCATGGACGCATCGGCACGGTGCTCGCAACGGAAAGAGGGCGGCTGCAGCTCAGGAAAGGCCAGGGCGGCGCGGGCGTGGAGATTGTCGAGGTGATCCAGGAATTCCGGCAGAGTTTCCCCCGTGCTCTCGAGGAGCTGCTCATAGCCTTCTGTGGCGGTGTAGGTGATCCAGTACTCACCAAAAGCCTGCATGATCTGATCACCGGAGAGGCCAAGTTCTTCGGTGGCCGCCGCCACCAGACGATGGGTCACGTCGTCGGGATAGGCCTGGTAGGTGGAGAAGAAATCAAGATCCTGCAGATCCGCCCGCTCCTTGATGCGCTGCCAGACAACCTCCCCATGGTGGGTGGTGACCATCTGCTGGATCGCCCGGTTGACAAGCCCGTACATCGCTGAACGGCCACAACAGTTGAATCTAGCCCGGTGGGGCAGGAGCTATCCCTTCAGGTGTTGCCAGGTAACTGATCAAGGCACCACTGGAAATCGCGGCGAACCTGCTCACGGACAGGCTCGTGGGCGAACAGGCGACCCCGGGTGGCCAGGATGGCCGGCAAGGCCGACGGGGGATCGAGGCTGGCCAGGTCACAGCCGGGCAGGTCCAGCCGCCGGCAGAGGTCCCTGCCCTTGTTGGAGTAGTGGAGATGGTACGGAACCCGTCCAGCCGCCAGTGACAGAACCGCCGTGTGAAAGCGAACGGCAATCACGATGTCCACCAGGGCGAACAGGGCCATGGCGAGCTGCCAGCTCGGCACGGCTGGATGGTCGACAAACGGATTGAGGATGGCTGTGCCGGGGGCTCGGGCCTGGATAGCGGCGGCCACCTCAAGATCATTGTCAGAGCCGTAGGCGCCTGATTGGATCAAAATGACAGGCCTGAGGCCGACAGCGGAGAGTTGAAGACTGAGCTCGGCCATCCGGGAAACGAAAGCGTCATTGTCGTGGCCGTACATGCTGTCAAAACCACGCACGGAGAGCACGGCGGCCTGGGCAGGATCAATGGCCAGGCGTTCGAGGGATTGCCGCGCCGTCGTCTCGGCAAGGAGAGAACTCTCCAGGACAAAGGCGATGTCGTAAGACAATCTGGCGGGAACCCCTGCCGCACAAAGCCGCTGGTGACTTTCCGCATCACGCACACAGACAGCCGCCAAGCGCTTGAGATAGCGCTGCAGCAGGAAGAAGCTGAAGCCGTGGCAGGAGCGAGGAATCGACTGGCCGAACAGAAACGTATGACGGGGGCTATGCCTGAGTTCGGCCAGGTTCATGAGGAAGGCCTTGGTGACGAACCATTCCCGAGAATTGTTGAAGATATCGCCCCCCACGCTGATGTAGGCCTCACAATCCCTGGGCCGTTCAGATAAGAAAGTTACACCCAGGGTGGAATCAGGCCGCTCATCCTGAACGCAGCCAACCAGGTCCACACCGGGCAGGAGCTTTCGAAAGGCGCTGTAGATGGCTGCATCCCCCAGATTCAGGGTGCTGTAGGCGTTGATCAGGCCAATCCGCACGGGAGATTACAGAAGGAAGAGACAGTTCTGGTAACGCTGCGTGAACGGCTGGCGCGTTGGGCAGGCTTCCAGAGTGCTTTCAGAATGCCTCCAGTGTGAAGCGGGAGCATGAAAGCCTCTGCCATCCTATCAGCACTGCACAGAGCCGGATCCGCACAGACCGGCCTGCAAGGGCTGGCTGATGAGCCATCAACCAAGCCCAACCAGGTGCTCAACGAGAGGCGAGGCGGCCATCAGCGAGGATGGGCTTGCAGGGAGCTCACATAGGCGCCCAAATGGGAGAGTCGTGGCCGCAAGGATCATGGCCGTGAGGAGCCCAGCCACACGACAGACTCATTGAGAACGCAAGAGTCGGCGCAACTTGCCCTTCACCATCTCCAAGGTTGGAATGGAACGAACAAACTTACGGTAAGCGGCTCCGGCACCCATCAGCTTCACCGGACGCTGGCCAGAGAATGCTGTCCGATCCAGGATAGCGAACCATCGATCTTGGAAGTTCGCGGCATAATCAGCATGCCAAGGCTTGACTTTACCTAAGAAATGGATGATTCCATCGGAAAAGCCAATATCCGCCTTGCCCTTCGACGTGTTCCACTTCGGATCAAGAACCAACCAGTCATCCGCCAGAACGATATTGAGGGCGTCTTGATCCATCTGATCCAGCAAGTCGTAGTTGTCTTGCGCAACCGTCAAAGCCTTCGATTGAATCTGACGTTCTCGCCAGGCGTCCAGATCCATGACGATAACCCCTGAGTTAAAGTATTGCCGAGGGTTGTCCAGCTTCAACTTTTCGCGAAGGCGCTGTTGCTGCTGTGGAGTGTCGATACCACCGTCAATCACACAAGCACTCGATTTCCCTAGCAGATCGAGCAACTGCAAGCCATTCAGGTCCGAGCACACGATGAGATCCGTATCCAGGTAGATGCAGCGGGACACATCCGAGAGGTACTCGGGGATGAAGAAGCGCGCATAGGGGGATTTGCTCTTGACGAGCAGCGTGCTTCGAAGCTTATCGACCTGCGCAAGATCGAAGTCTATAAACTTGATGATACCACGATTGGCAGTCTGCCAGGAGTTATAGAGCTTCTGCTTATCTTCAGGGGATAGATCAACGCTGATGACATAGGCATTCAGGGTTGTACTGCAGGCTTCCAACGCGGACCGGACAGTAACTGCAGCACCCCAAAGATAGTTCGCGGTGGCAACAATCACAATATTAACCACTGTGCCTCAAGCGACCTTGCCGTTGAAGTTTAGCTCAGGGCCATCAATCAGCACCGTTGTCTTGGCCCATTGGCCGTATGGCCTGACAGGACTCCAGGGATTGCCAACCAATGTCCCTTGGGGTGTTGGCCATTCCTGGCCCCGTTCTGGAACGGTGATGGCGTCCCGTAGAGACGATCCTGGGGGCATGCCAGCGACGGGGACAGATCGGACGTCAGGAAGCTGTGGAGACCGCCAGCACGGCGCAGCAGTCTGGGGCGAAACCGCGCCAAGCCAGGCAACCAGGACCCTTCACGCCGATGGATCCGCGTGCAGTAAAGGGGAGCTGCTGTTGCAGACGGTGGCGGCCAGGACCCCAATTCAGCCTGAGGGGACAACAGCGCCACGAGCCAGGGCTGGGAGGATAAACATTCAGGCGGCCTGTCCTGCATGGGATGGGAATCATCAAGCGATGGAATGGAAGCCGATCAATCCTGCGCAGCGAACAACCCCCTGGCTCGCCGACTAGGGATACGCTAAGGTTGATTGGACAAGCCAACCGGGGAAACTGTTCCGAATCGACACGGATGTCGAAATTCCAATTCTGGCTTCTTGGGCTGGCCTGCTGTATTGGCACAGCGGGTACGGCTCAGGCTTTACCGCTCTCACCCGGTGATCGGGTCAAGGTGACCATTCCAGAGGGTGAAGAATTCAGTGGAATCTTTGAAATCAATCTGAACGGAGAGCTTGAACTTCCCTTTATCAAGGGAATCTCAGCCGTCGGGCTGGAACCGGAACAGCTTCAGAAGCGTGTCTCTCAAGCCCTTGTGCAACAGGGCTTTTTTCAGCCATCGTTTCTCAGGGTCAGCCTGAGCGTGGTGCAGTGGGCACCGGTTCAGGTGTTTGTGATTGGATCCGCGTTTCAGCCTGGTCGGGTCTTGATTAATGAGTTGAGTGATGTGGAACAGACGCAGACACCTGTTCAGCTCTCTGGGCAAGCCCCGCTCAATCGTATGCTGACAACGGCCTTGCGTCGTGCGGGAGGCATTACCCCCACGGCCGATGTCACCGCAGTGGAATTGAAACGGGGATCTCGAAAGCAAGTGATTGACCTTTCCGGTGCCTTCACAGGACAGCCCTTTAAAGACATCCCATTGATCGCCGGCGATCAAGTCATTGTTCCCGACACCGGAACAGTTAATCCACTGATCGTGCGTCCTTCTCACATTACTCCCGCTGAAATTGAGATTAACATCTCCAATCTTACTGTTCCAGCGGCTGGGAACTCTGTGGCTGGCATTGGCTCCCAGGCCAGAAACTTTCCCTATGGATCTCGCTTATCCCATGCGGTGATCTCGGCCAACTGCGCTGGTGGAACCATGGTCACCAATGCGCGACGGAGAGCCATCCTGGTGAGAACGGAAAGGACCTCGGGTAAAACAACTGTCTACGAGCGGGGAGTCGAAGAGCTGCTTCGCGCCTCTACAGACAACGCCAACAACCCCTATCTGATGGCAGACGATGGTGTTGCCTGCTATGACTCCAAGGTGACCAACTTCCAAGCCGTTCTTAGCATCTTTACTCAGTTCCTGAATCCCGCCGTTTTGATTTATGATCGCAGCATTCCCTAAAGTGAAGTGAAAGACCCTCCGCCGCTCATCCGACGACTCAGGCCTAAGGCTCAGGCCGTGCAAGAACCTTTGGGCAAGGCGACGCGACTGTTTTCTGAGCAGTTCCGAAACATACCTGGGTTGAAAGCTCCGGATCCCAAGGGTTGGTGGAAAAAGCTGAGTCGCACGGACAAGCTTCGCTGGAGTCGCTATCTTTTCGTATCCACGTGTACGAATGGACTGATCTGGGGATCCAGCATTCTTTATCTCTTGCTGGCGAAGCCTGTCTATACCAGCTCCTGGGCCTTGATTCTGCCTGGAAGCGCGAACGCTGTGAATTTAAGCCTGCCTGAGATTGGCCAAGCCACGGCATCAAACGAATCCCTTGGCTTGGCAACGTTCGATCCCCGAGCCAACTATGAATACATCTTCGTTAGCGAGCAGGTTTTGGCAAGGGCTGCCAAGATTGCCAATATTCCCAAGGCAGACTTTGCCAAACCGCGAATCAAGAATATTGACAATACAACGCTGATGCAGATTGATACCACCGGTCCATCGCCTGAAGAAGCTCGCAAGCGTGCCAATGCATTGCATGACGCCATGGTAGAGCGTCTCAATGAGCTGCGTGTCAGCGAGATCGAGCAACGTCAAGGTCCAGCACAGAAGATTCTTCTGGAAACGCAGCAGAAGCTTGAGAATGCCCAAAAGCAAGTGTCTGCATACAAGCGCCAGTCGGGCCTCACATCGACAGAACAGGTTGAGACCCTGTCGGCTAATATTGAACAACTACGCAAGCAAAGGGCCGAACTTGCTGCTCAGCAAGCGCAGGCTGAAAGTCGACTGCAGAAATTGAGTCGTAGCCTGGGGCTGTTTCCATCCGAGGCCACAGATGCGTTCAAGTTGCAGGTGGATCAGATCTTCCAGCAGAATCTAAAAGATTACAGCGAGGCCACATCTATACTCAAGGTTCAACAGTCTAAGTTCGGCCGAAATAATCCTCGGATTCTCAAGGAGATCAAGCGGCAAGAGGCGGCCATGCAAGCCATGAATCAGCGTGCCACTGTCTTGCTTGGTCGGCCTGCATCCGCTCAGACGCTCACACGACTTGCCTTGACGGGTGCAAGTTCGGGGCGCGAGTCACTCTTTCAGAATCTGGTGAATTACCAATCCGATGCTAGTGGTGCCGCATCACAAGTTCGTAAACTTGATCAACAGATCAGCTCCTTGGAGAACCGGCTTAGGCTGATGTCCCAAAGGCAGTCGTCTTTGGAGAACCTGAAGCGAAACGAGCAGATCGCAGAAGCCGTGTTTGCATCGACATTGGCCAAACTGGATCTTGGTCAGGCGAACATCTTTGCAGCGTTCCCGCTGATTCAGATCGCTGTGGAGCCATCACTGCCAGAAAAAGCGACGTCACCAAAACGGGCATTGGTACTCGCGGGCTCAGCTTTTGGCTCCATTCTGACGACGACAGGTCTCTGGATTTTATGGATTCGCAAGCCCTGGATCAAGCGCCTCGCCAATTGGGTTTCAACGTAACCAGGAGACTTCTTTGGGACTCAAGACGCTTCTTTCCAAGGCCTTTCACTCTGAGGATGATCTTCAGCCGAGAAACGTGCCTGAGCGTCTGGTGTGGTGGTCGATTATCTGTACGTACCCCATCTGGCTGGTGGGTGGGCTGTATGTGGTGGGATCTGTTCTGTGCTGGGTACTCCTGGCTTGCCTGCTGATCAAGATTCTGGCCCGTATTGATCATCCTGAGGAGAATGAAGAGATTTCGATTTCTCCCGTGATCTGGCTCTGGATCATTGGAATGATCATCATGGAAGTTGCCTTGATTGCAGGCCATGTGAATTTCAACCTCGGTACGGGGGCGATCATCAAGTCCACCATTGGCTGGGCCAAGGGTTGGGCCGCCTTGGCCCTTTACCCGCTAGCCGGAGCCTTGCCGATTCGCAGCAGCATCCTGACCCGTGCCATATGCATCGTCGGGCTGCATACGCTGCTCATCATCCCTTTTCTGGTGCTGACTCCGAATCTGGGACTTCCAGAAGTCCTCTACGTCTCGCCCTTGAGAGCGGTCGGTGGTCCGGGGAATGAGTTCTTTGATGTTCCTCTCTACGAGATCGATGGCAGCACGGGTGATCTTCGCTGGCGTCTCTTCTCGCCGTGGGGTCCAGCGCTTGGTTTTGTTGGGAACATCAACTTCATGATTTGCCTGTTGGAAAAGGACCGGAAGTGGAAACTGCTTGGCCTCGCTGGTTCGGTCGTGATGTGCTTTGTCTGCAAGTCACGGCTTGCCCAGCTCTGCATCATTTTGATTCCAGCCGTGACGGCGGTGGTGTCCAGACTCCGCAAACCGTCCATGCTGATTTCGCTTGGGGTTGTCTCCTATCTTGGTGGCATTTTCGCCACATCCATTCTGACCGCCATCAGTGACTACTGGGAAGGCTTCAAGGGAGCTCGGGCTGGCTCGACCCGTGTTCGCTTTGCGTTGAAGCGAATCGCCTTCCATCGCTGGGAGACTGAGGCTCCGATCTGGGGGCATGGTGTTGTGGAAGGCGGCCCCCATCTGGTGGAGTACATGGCCATTGGCTCCCATCACACCTGGGCCGGAGTTCTGTTTGTTAAGGGCATTGTCGGCTTTTTTGCCTTGGCCGTTCCCATGCTCGCTACGGGGCTGGATCTGTTGCGCCGCGCCGCCAGTCCCCACTATCAACTTGGCTCAGCAGGTCTGGGAATTATCATTCTCCTGTTTATGTATACGTTTGGCGAAAACCTTGAAATCCTCGTTTATCTCTTCTGGCCTGGGATGGTGATCATGGGAATGGCGCTGCAGGAGAAGAAAGGATCGCCTCAGCCAGCGCTTCAGCCTGTGTCGTGATGCCGACCAGAACGAACTGCAGTGAGAGGCCCTGATGCCATGATGAGCCACCAGAAGCTCCAGCGTGGGGTTGACCGTTGATGCGCCTGCTCAGCAACCTGAAACGGTTCATCCCCAAGGATCGGTTCATTCGCAACATCGGCTGGATGGGTGTGGGGGAGGTGGGAATCCGAGTCTCGCGGCTCGTGGCCACGGTTCTCCTCGCCAGGCTGCTGAGCCCCAGGGACTATGGCCTGGCCGCGATCGTGTTGACCTCCGGCGAACTGGTCAAGGTCTTCACACGCAACGGCATCGGCGACAAGATCGTGCAGGCCGATGCGGATGAGGTCAGTGAGATCTGTCAGACGGCATGGAGTCTGAACTGGCTGATCGGATTCAGCCTGTTTCTTATCCAGGTCATTGGTTCGACTGTCATGGCCAAGGTCTACAACGACAATGCGCTGATCGTGCCGATCATTGTGGTGAGTTTCAGCTATCTGATCTATCCACTCTCCATGGTCCAGTCGGCCCTGGTGCGTCGCAAGAATCGGCTGAAGTTCTACAGCATGACGAACCTCGCAGCCGTCGCCAGTGAAAATCTGATGACGGGGATCTTTGCGCTGATGGGGATGGGCATGTGGGCGATTGTGCTTCCCAAGTTGCTGGTGGCTCCTGTCTGGGTCGCCATGATGCTGCGCTTCGAGCCCTGGCGGCCCGCGATGACGTTCACGCTCAAGCGCTGGAAGTCCGTTCTGCAGTTCGGCAGTCGCATCCTCGGGGTGGAGATGCTCAACACCTTCCGGGAGAACGTGGACTATCTCCTGATCGGCCGCTTCATCGGTGTCAAGGCACTTGGGGTGTACTACTTCGCCTTCAACGCCGGACTCGGTCTCAGCCTGAGCGTGATCAATGCCTTGTCGGTCTCGCTCTACTCCGACTTCTGTGACGTCCGCAGCCAACCCGCCGTCCTCAAGGAGCGCTTCCGCAAGAACCTGCTCACCATCACCAAGGTGATCGTGCCCGTGGTTGCCTTGCAGTGCAGTCTTGCCCCGCTGTATGTACCGATCGTCTTTGGCCGGCAATGGGTGGCGGAGGGGGCGGTGCCGATTCTCATGCTGATCTGCCTGTCGGCCCTGTCCAGGCCTTTCGCCAACGCCTCCGCCATGCTGTTCCGCGCCGTGGGCTTGCCCCAGGTGGATCTGCTCTGGAACCTGGCCTTCACGGTGGCACTCACCGTGGCCATTCTGATCGGCACGACATGGGGATCCCTGGGCGTGGCTGTCGCCGTGGCAGCGGCCCATCTCACGCTTCAACCGATCTACCTGATGCTGGGGCAACGGCTGCTGCGAAGGATCCAGGTCGCTCAGCCCGCTGGTCTGTGACTGGGGCCCCGCCCGAGGCGAGGTTATGGTGATGGAAGCCTTCAAGCCTCAGCTCCCGCCACCGGCCTGGTGCACGACCGTGGTGCCCCGGGTGCCATCAGAGCCAACCTTGACGTCCGTCCGCCCGATCCGCTCGTGAAGATCTACGCCATTTGCCTGATCAAGAATGAGGGCGATGTCATTGCGGATTGTCTTCATCATGCCCTGACGTTCTGCGATCGGATCTTTGTTCTTGATAACGGCAGCACCGATGGAACCTGGGAAACCGTCAATGCCCTTGCGAGGCAGTATCCAGCGATCGTGATTGAGGAACAACTCCTGATCCCATTCCGTGATGGGATGCGCTCCATCGTCTACAATCGGTACAACCATGAACTGACGGATCAGGATTGGTGGCTGCGGCTCGATGGGGATGAGTTCCTTGAAGGGAACCCCAGAGACGTGCTCGCCAAGGCGAATCGCGAAAAGGCCGACTTCGTGACGGCCTGGAATCTTCAGTTCTATTTCACGGATACGGATTACAAGAACTGGGCGGCCGAGAAGCTGGAAACCAACCGACCCATCACCGAGCGGCGCCGCTACTACTCCGCCAACTGGCGGGAGTACCGCTTCTTCCGCAACCAGCCCGATCAACCGTGGAACGAAGCGGTGGCGCCCCAGTGGCCCAACGGACTCAAGAAGCCCTGCTCCCAGCGTCTCTACAATCGCCACTATCCCTACCGCACACCGGATCAGATCAAGGAGAAGCTCCAGGCCCGCTACGGGCATGAACAGTTTCGCCATATCGACTCCATCGACTGGACATCCAAGCTCCTGCCAGCCCACCAGTTGAACCGCTTCCAGGAGGGTCAGGCGCCAAAGATCAACCAGTTCGATTACATCGCCAAACGTCTGCGGATGGTCAGGATCACCCTGATGGGGCGTTTCAGGGCCGTCCTGGGTCGGCTACTCGGTGGCCACCGCTCCAGCCATACGTCGTAGGGGGTTCGATGGCGCAGACCGAACAACCTGAAACGTGGGCGGCCATTGCCGTTGTGATCCCTATCTACAACGCAGCGCCACACCTCGCTGAAACGTTGCGTTCGGTGCGGAATCAGAGCCTGAGCAACTGGGAACTGATCGCGGTGGACGACGGGTCCACCGACGACAGCTTCGCCATCGTGTCCCGCCTGTTCGGGGACGATCCCCGGGTGCACCTGGTGAGCCAGCCCAACGCGGGGGTCTCGATGGCCCGCAATCGCGGGGTGGCCTGCAGCCGTGCGCCCCTGATCGCCTTCCTCGATGCCGATGACCTCTGGCATCCCGACAAACTGCGCCTGCATGTGGCGTACCACGCCAACCATCCTGATGTCGGCGTGAGTTTCGCCCGCGTCGCGTTCCTGTCCCCTGGGGGGACACCCACGGGCCAGCTGGCGGCCCTGCCCCGGGAATCGCATCGGCCGGTGGATTTTCTCTGTGAGAACCCCACCAACACCACGTCGAACTGGGTGCTGCGGCGGCAGGTGTTCGACGCGGTGGGCGGATTCGTCACCGACATGAGTTATTCGGAGGATCTGGAATGGCTGCTGCGGGTGGCCTGCGATGGCCGCTGGCCGATCGCCGGCTTGCCCGAGGTGCTCACCTACTACCGCACCTCGGCCGGGGGACTCTCCTCGAGCCTGCAGCGCATGGAGCGGGGCTGGCTGCGGCTGATCACAGAGGCCCGTGGCTATGCGCCGGAGCTGGTGGCGCGCCACTTCGCCACGGCCCAGGCCATCCACCTGCGCTACCTGGCCCGGCGCTCCCTGCGCCTGGGTGGAGCGCCCGCCATCGGCACCGATTTCATGCTGCGCTCCCTGCGCTCCGACTGGCGGATCCTGCTGCAGGAGCCGCGCCGGACCGTGCTCACGGCCCTGGCCGTCTTCGCCCGACAGCTGCTGGCCCCCCTCCGCCGCCTGGGTGGCCGCCATGACGGGGCACGGCCATGATGGCTTTCGCCAACGCCCCGCTGCCCGTGAGGCCACTCCCATGAGCCCATCCCCCCTGGTCTCGGTGGTGATGCCGCTCTACAACTCCGCCGCCACGGTGAGGGAAAGCCTGGAATCCGTTCTCAGCCAGACCTACCCCAACCTGGAGATCCTGGTGGTGAACGACGGCTCCACCGATGACGGGGTGGCGATCTGCCAGGGGTACCAGGACGGGCGCGTTCGGGTGGTGCATCAGCAGAACCGGGGCCTGGCCGGGGCGCGGAACACAGGCATCCGGCAGGCCAAGGGGGAGTTCCTGGGGTTTCTGGACAGCGATGATCTGTGGCTGCCCACCAAGGTGGAGCGCCATGTGGCCCATCTGCAGGCGCGGCCGGAGGTGGGTGTCAGCTTTTCCCGCTCCGGATTCATCGATGAGGACTCCAGGCCGATCGGGATCTACCAGATGCCGAGGCTGCAGGACATCACGCCGGAGATCGTCTTCTGCCGCAATCCGATCGGCAATGGCTCCGCGGTCGTCATCCGCCGCGAGGTCTTCGCTGCCATTCGCTTCACCGCCAATCTCTATGGCACCGAGGAGGACTTCTACTTCGACGACACCTTCCGTCAGTCCGAAGACATCGAGTGCTGGCTGCGAATCGCCCTCCAGACCCAGTGGCGCATCGAGGGGATCCCCGAGGCGCTGACGCTTTACCGCATCAGCGACGGCGGACTCTCGGCCAACCTGATGAAGCAGTACGCCTCCTGGGAGCGGGTACTGCTCAAGACCGAAGCCAGCCACCCCGATTTCATCGCCCGGTGGGGCTCCAGGGCCCGGGCCTATCAACTGCGTTACCTGGCACGCCGGGCCACCCGTCAGCGGGATGGCGCCCTGGCCGTGCGTCTGCTGCACCAATCGCTGGCCACCGACTGGAGAGTGCTGCTGGAGGAACCACGACGCACCCTGATCACCCTGGTGGCGGCCTACCTGCTGCTGGTGTTGCCGGAGGGTCCCTATCGCTGGCTGGAGGGCCGGATGCTGCGCTCCACCGGCGCCAGCCAGAAGCGACGTATGCAGGGGGAACTGGGACGATGAAGATCCTTCTGGTCTGTTCGTCGGGGGGGCATTTCAAGGCCCTGCAGCAACTGGCCGACTTCTGGGGGCGCCATCCCCACCTTTGGATCACCTTCCGCACGCCGACCACCGAAACGGCGCTGGCGGGGGAGCCGGTGCAATGGGCCCACAGCCCCACCAACCGCAACCTGCCCAATCTGGTGCGCAATCTGGGGCTGGCCCTGCAGGTGATCCGCCGCCAGCGGCCGGACGTGATCGTTTCGACCGGTGCCGGTGTGGCTGTCCCTTTTCTGCTGCTCGGTAAGCTGTTCGGATGCAAGACCGTGTTCATCGAGTCCGTGACCCGCATCGAGACCCTGAGCCTCTCGGCGCGGCTCGTTCGACCGTTTCTTGACATCCTTTACGTGCACTGGCCCCAGCTCCAGCGTCGCTATCCCCGCGCCGAACTTGTCCAGGACAAGGTGGGACCATGATCCTGGTGAGCGTGGGGACGGAACAGTTTCCCTTCAACCGACTGATGCAGTGGATGGAGTTGCTGATCCAGCAGGAGCTCATCGATGAGGAGATCGTTGTTCAGTACGGCACCTGTACCTTTCTCCCCAGCGGTACCACCGTGTACCGGTTGTTGAAGGAGGACTCCTTTCGGGCCCTGGTGGAACGGGCGCGGGTCGTGATTGCCCATTGCGGTGAAGGAACGGTCCTGTTGCTTGATGAACTGGAGCAGCCCTTCATTCTGGTGCCCCGCAGCGTCCGCTATCAGGAACATGTCGACGATCACCAGGTGGAACTCGCCCTCGCCCTGAAGCAGATGGGTGTGCCGATCGCCTGGAGTCCAGGGGATCTGGTGCGCTTTCTCGGTGACCCGTTCAAGACCTCGATCAGCGACGTGACCGACAGCTCCGCCCAGTCCCTCTGCCGGAGTCTCCACTCCCATTTTCCCGAGCCATGAGCGGCGGCCCGTCGTCCCAGGATGCCTTCGTCAGGACCGTGCGCAACGGTGTCCTGATCCTTCAGCTGCCGCCCCGGCTCACCGTCGCCGAAGCCGTGGCCTTCCGATCCGGCTTCGCTGGCTGGCTGGCGGAGGTGGAGGGCCTGCGGCAGGTGGTCCTGGATTTCGGGCGCACGGCCATCATCGACAGCAGCGGCATCGGTGCCCTGGTGGGCGCCATCAAGACGGCCCAGGAGCGCGCGGTTCCCCTGGCCGCCTGGAGCCTGCACCGTCAGGTGTTCCTGGCCCTGCAGATGACGGGGCTGGAGAAGGTCCTGCCGATCACGGACCATTCCGAGGGGCTGCTGCCCCAGCTCTCCCGGGCGGAGGACCAGCGGCCACCGCTCACCCATCCATCGGTGCGCTCCGCCGTCAAGCGGTGCATGGACATCTGTGGCGCGTTGATCGGGCTTGGCGTCACGGCGGTGCTGTTCCTGCCCATCGCCCTGGCGATCCGTCTGGACAGCCCGGGACCGATCCTGTTCCGCCAGGTGCGCTGCGGCTGGATGGGCCGCCATTTCCGCATCTGGAAGTTCCGCTCGATGGTCACCGATGCCGAACGCCTGAAGGACAGTGTGGTGAACCAGGCCCAGGGGGCCTTCTTCAAGAATGACAATGACCCCAGGATCACCCGCGTGGGCCGGATCCTGCGCAAGACCAGCCTGGATGAACTACCCCAGTTCTGGAACGTGCTGATCGGCGACATGAGCCTGATCGGCACCCGCCCCGCCACCCCGGATGAGGTGCGGCGCTATGCCATTCCCAGTTGGCAGCGGTTCGATGTCCGGCCTGGCCTGAGTGGGGAATGGCAGGTGAGCGGCCGTTCATCGATCCGGGACTTCGAAGACGTGATCCGGCTGGATCTCCGCTATCAGCAGAACTGGAGTCTGGGCTACGACCTGAAGCTGATCGTCCGCACCTTTCTTGTCCTGTTCAGCAAGGACTCCGGGGCGGCATGACCCTGCCTGAGCCTTCGGAATCCGGTCTGCCCCTCAGCCAGCTCGCCGTCCGCAGCCATCTCGATGAGATCGAGACGGTGCTCCACTGGTTCGACCAGCAGTGGGATGCTTCCGTGCCTTCGGAGCTCTGGATGCAGGCCCAGCTGGGCCTGGTCGAGGGCTTCACCAATGCCGTTCGCCATGCCCACGTCGCTCTCGACCCACCGCCGCCGGTCCAGCTGACGGTGCAGGTGAGCAGCCAGCGGTTCTGCGTGCAAATCCTCGACCAGGGTGCCCCCTTCGACTTCGAGGCCGCCCTGGCGACCGTGGAGGCGGCGATGGAAGCCAGCGATCACGACCCCCTCGCCAGGGAGGCCCACTGGGGCCTGGTGATGGTCCTGAAACTTCGCAGCGCCTACGGATGGACGATCACGCACCGGCGGATCGGCGAAGCAACGAACTGCCTGTCCCTCTGCCACCCCCTCAGCGCGAATGGGGGGGAAGGAAGGTCATCGTGAAGTACTCGGGATGGCAACGGGCTGGCTGAAAGATCGACCAGCGCGTCCACAGATGCAGGTAGTGGTTCGTCCCGTTCGGCCCCCGTCCCCAGCCATGGGCGACGGACTGGCCCCACACGATGCTGTTCGCTTCCAGGTCCTTTCTTCGCTCCGGAGGGAGTGAGCTCAGATCTCCCCGGTAGAGAATTCTCCGGCCCCGGTAGAAGAAGGCGGGTTGGGTGTCCGTGTCCTTGTGGTGCTCATCAACCAGGAACCACACCTTCTTGCTCTTCTGGAGCAACCAGAAGCTGCGCGAACAGCGGGGAGGGACGGTGTCGTTCTTGTAGCTGTAGAGAAGGCCGTGGTGATGGTCCGGAGCCCCAAGGGCTGGGGTGACGATCTCCAGACCCATGAACAGAAGGGCAGACGAGCTGACTGCTAAACGTCGCAACCATGATGATGCAACCGATGGCCGCAATCGAGGCTGCAATCGGGCTCACCGTTGGTATCGCTCGCCAGAGCTTAGAACCTCCTTTGGCCTGCCCCGAACCGGTCTGGCCTTCCTCGCACGGCCCCGACCCGTGGCTGCCTACGGCTCGCTAACCTGAGATCTGGACTCTGATCCCGGCTGACCGCATCGTGAACCGCCAAGCCATCCTGCCCCTGGCTCTGGCCCTGTTCAGTTGTCTCTCCGGATGGTCGGTGCAGCCCGTGATGGCCGCCGCCGCAGGCAGCGACCCGGCCGCAGCCATGCCTGAGCAGGCGGCGCCGTCGGCGCAGCCCGCCTCCCCCCCGCTGCAGCTGATCCTGGACCGCCGCAGGCGGCTCCTCAAGGTGATGGAAGGGAACCGGGAGCGTCGCCGCTTTCGGGTGGGGGTGGGCATGCCCGGCTGGGAAACACCGGTGGGATCCTTCAGCGTGATCGAGAAGACCGCCTATCCGATCTGGGAGCATCCCGCCAAGGGCGTGCGCATCCCCCCCGGCCCCACCAATCCCCTCGGTTCCCGCTGGATCGGTTTCCATCGCGACTGCAAGGGCCGGCGCGGCTTCAACGGCCAGGAGCACCTGGAGGTGAAGGGATGCGTGACCTCCGGCTTCCACGGCACGCCGAATCGCAACAGCGTCGGCGGTGCGGTGTCCCATGGCTGCGTGCGTCTGTTCGACGAGGACGTCAAGGAGCTGTTCGACATGGTGCAGGTCGGCACACCGGTGACGGTGCTGCCCTGAGCCCGCTGCCTGCGGCCGCCGGAGCGCTCCGGGGCAGCCCGTAGAGTTCCAGGCGCACCAGCGATCGAGCGCGGATGAGGGTTCTGTTTGCCGCTGCGGAGTGCGCCCCCATGATCAAGGTGGGGGGCATGGGCGACGTGGTGGGTTCCCTGCCACCGGCCCTGGCGGCACTGGGGCACGACGTCCGGATCATCATGCCGGGCTACGGAAAACTGTGGAGTCGGCTGGAGATTCCGGCCGAACCGATGTGGCGTGGCCACGCCATGGGCACCGATTTCGCCATCTACGAAACCCGCCACCCCACCAGTGGTCTGACGATCTATCTGGTGGGCCATCCGGTGTTCGATCCTGAGCGCATCTATGGCGGCGAAGATGAGGACTGGCGCTTCACCTTCTTTGCCAACGCCACTGCCGAATTCGCCTGGAACGGCGGCTGGAAGCCCCAGGTTCTCCATTGCCACGACTGGCACACGGGGATGATCCCGGTGTGGATGCATCAGGACCCGGAGATCAGCACGGTGTTCACCATCCACAACCTCCGCTACCAGGGTCCCTGGCGCTGGAAGCTGGACCGCATGACCTGGTGCCCCTGGTACATGCAGGGCGACCACACCATGGCGGCGGCCCTGCTCTATGCCGACCGGGTGAATGCGGTCTCGCCCACCTACGCGATGGAGATCCGCACGCCCGAATACGGCGAGCGCATCGACGGCCTGCTCAACTTCATCAGCGGCAAGCTGCGCGGCATCCTCAACGGCATCGACACCGAGGACTGGAATCCCGCCACCGACGCCACCCTGCCGGCCCCCTTCTCCGCCGATGACCTCAGCGGCCGCAGCGCCTGCAAGCGGCTGCTGCAGGAACGGATGGGCCTCAAGGTCAGCCCCCGCTCCTATCTGATGGGGATGGTGAGCCGGCTGGTGGACCAGAAGGGTGTCGACCTGCTCCTGCAGGTTGCCGACCGGGTGCTGGCCTACAGCGACAGCCAGTTCGTGGTGCTGGGCACCGGCGACCGGGGCTACGAGTCCGGTCTGTGGCAGATGGCGGCTCGCCACCCCGGCCGCTTCTCCGTGTTCCTCACCTACGACGACGCCCTGTCGCGGCTGATCTACGCCGGCAGCGACGCCTTCCTGATGCCGAGCCGCTTCGAGCCCTGCGGCATCAGCCAGATGCTGGCGATGCGCTACGGCTCGATCCCGGTGGTGCGCCGCGTCGGCGGCCTGGTGGACACCGTCCCCCCCAACGACCCCACCGCCGGCACCGGCACCGGCTACGGCTTCGATCGCTACGAGGCGATCGACTTCTACACGACGATCGTGCGCTCCTGGGAGGCCTACCGCAACGAGCCCAGCTGGCAGGAGCTGCAGCGGCGGGCCATGACCACCGACTTCAGCTGGAACCGTTCCGCCCTGGAGTACGACGCCATGTACCGGGAGGTCTGCGGGGTCAAGGAGCCCACCCCCGATGCGGCCCAGGTGGAGCGCTTCTCCCAGGGTCAGGGGGCGGATCCGAGCCTGCTGCACGACGACTCCAGGCCGGAGGGGTCCCCCAAGGAGCCGCCGCCGCCCCAGCGTCCCCGCAACCCCCTGGCCCTGCTGCGCCGCCGCAACGACTCCTGAGCCAGCTCCCCGTGTCCGGCGTCCATGGCTGATCCGGTTCCACCACGCTCCGATCTGCCGGTGCCCTACGCGAGCCCCTGGGGCCGGCTTGGCCAGGCGCTGCAGGCCGTGCTGGCCTCCCTGCGCCTGAAGCTGCGGGAACTCTGGCGCCGCAATGGCGAGGGGGACCTGTCGGTGCCGGGCTTCTGGCCCCAGGGGCTGGCGCCGGTGTTCTGGCCGCTGTTGCTGGCGGCCCTGCTGGGCCTGCTCCTGGCCCTGGCGGGTCAGGCCTGGCGCGGGTTCTCCCGCGCTGGCGCCCCGGCCGGCGGTCCCATGGCCCCCGTCGAGGCTCCAGCGGCGTCCGTCTCCGCTCCAGCCGTCTCCTCCCCAGCCGCCTCGGCAACCGCGCCTGTCGCCCCGCCGGCCAAGCCCACGGCGGCGCCCCTGCCCGGCACCGCGACCGCGCCGGCGACCGAGCCCGAGCCGCTGCCGGTCCTGGAGCTCGACCCCCTGCTGGCCCTGCTGGCGGAGGACGACCCGGAGCACCTGATCGCCTCGGCCCATCCGGAGCCCGCCGAGGGCAGCCTGGTGCTGACGATGGCGCCGGCCTACACCGGCCTCGCCCCCGCGAACCGGGGCCGCTGGGCGGAGCGCTGGCAGGAGCGCGCCCGGGGGCTGGGCTACGAGCGGCTGGAGCTGGTGGACGGCCAGGGGCGGCTGCTCGCCCGCGGGGCCCTGGTGGGGTCCGGCATGATCCTGCTCGACCCAGGAACCTCAGGTTGATGCTGCTGCCGATCGAGCCGTTGCTCCAGCTCTTCGGCGAGCCCTGGATGGCCCCCGGCAGCGCCGGAGCGGAGCCCATCCGCCGTGTCAGCACCGACAGCCGCGGCGATCTGACCGGCGCCCTGTTCGTACCGCTGGTGGGGGAGCGCTTCGATGGTCACCGTTTCGTCGCCGATGCCTTCGCCGCCGGGGCGGCGGCGGCCCTGGTGCAGCGTGACCGGCTGGATGGGGCGGCGCTGGCGGAGCTGGTGGCCGGCAGCGGCCGACCGATCTGGACCGTGGACGACACCCTGGAGGCCTACCAGCAGCTGGGCCGTCTCTGGCGACGGCAACTGGGCCTGCCGGTGGTGGCGGTGACCGGTTCGGCGGGCAAGACGACAACGCGGGAACTGATCCGGGCAGCCCTGAGCCGCCTCGGGCCGGTGGTGGCCAGCAGCGGCAACGAGAACAACGACGTGGGGGCGCCGCTCACGATCCTGAAGGCGGACGCCGGCACCGCGGCCCTGGTGGTGGAGATGGGGATGCGGGGACTGGGGGAGATCGACCGCCTCACCCGCTGCGCCGAGCCGGACGTGGCCGTGATCACCAACATCGGCACCGCCCATATCGGCCGCCTGGGCAGCCGCGAGGCGATCGGCCAGGCCAAGTGCGAGATCACCGCCGGACTGGTGCCGGACGGGGTGCTGGTGATTCCCGCCGGGGATCCGCTGCTGGAGCAGTCCCTGGCGCGGGTGTGGCGGGGCCGGGTGGTGCGCGTCGCCCTGGAGGACGAGGCGGCGGGCTTCCCGGCGGGGGTCCCGGCGGCGGATCTGGTGGGTCGCCTGGAGGGCCCTTCCCTGAGCCTGCTCGATGGCCCAAGCCTGGCCCTGCCGCTGGAGGGCCGTCACAACGCACGCAACCTGCTGCTGGCGGTGGCCGTCGCCCGGGAACTGGGCGTGCCGGCAGCGGCCCTGGCCGACCTGGCGGTGGAACTGCCGGGCGGACGCGCCCGACGCCTGCAGCTGGGGGGCGTGGAGCTGCTCGATGAGACCTACAACGCCTCGCCGGAAGCGGTTCTGGCGGCCCTGGAGCTGCTGGGGGCCCCGGATGGAGCCTGCGATGGCCGTCGCTATGCGGTGCTGGGCACGATGCTCGAGCTGGGGGAGCGCAGCCTGGAGCTGCACCGCCAGGTGGCCGGACGGGCCCGGGCGCTGGGACTCGACGGGTTGGTGATCGTGGCCGCCGAGGACGAAGCCCAGACGATGCTCGCCGCCGCCGCCGGGATGCCGCGACTGGCGCGGGCGGCCACGCCGGAAGAGGCGGCCGCCGTGTTGCTCGACTGGCTGGAGCCGGGGGACCGGGTGTTGCTCAAGGCCAGCCGCGGCGTGGCCCTGGAGCGGGCGATTCCCGTGCTGGAGGCAGCCCTCGGGCCAGCCACCTGAAGCACGACGCTTGAGGCACCCCGCTTGATGGAGGTTGCCGGTCCCAGCAGGATGGGGCGGCCGCCACCCCTACGCCCATGGTGAAACCCGTGTTCGTGACCACCACCTTCACGATCGAGGGCTACGCGATCACCGCCTACCGGGGCCTGGTGCGCGGCATCGTTGTGCGCTCCCCCACCCTGGTGCAGGGCTTTCTGGGCGGGCTCAAGCAGATCGTGGGCGGACGGATCGGCGCCTACACCGAGATGTGCGAGCAGGCCCGGGAGCAGGCCTATGAGCAGATGATCCAGCACGCCCGGGCCCTGGGGGCCAATGCCATCGTCGGCACCCGCTACGACGGATCGGAGGTGCAGGGCGGCACCGCCGCCGCCACCGAGGTGCTCTGCTACGGCACCGCCGTGGTGGTGGAACCCCGACCCAGCAGCAGCGGCAGCAGCGCGTAGAGGAGCAGCAGGGCCAGATACACGACGCCGGAGACCGGGTCGCGGTCGGTGAGGAGCTCCTGCAGGGGGCGCTGCTGCAGCAACAGCCCCACCGTGAGCTCGGCCGCCACCATGAACGCCAGGGCGAGGGCCCCGGCGGCCGCCCGGGTGAGGGGGCCGCGGCCGGCGAGCTGCCGGTGCAACACAAACCGGGCGGCCAGCACCATGGCCAGGGCCATCCACGGCATCTCCAGCAGTTCGGCCAGGCGCACCCCCAGACGGGGCACCAGCAGCGTCACCCGCACCGCCCCCAGCACGAAGCCGGTGCCGAAGACCAGGGAGAAGTAGGTGGCGGCGGCGCGCAGGATGCCCATGGCAGTGACAGGACGGCACGACCATGCTCGGCCCCGTCCCACAACTCCGGGGTCTGTGTCCGATTCTGGAGAGCCAGCAGGAGTCGCCCGATGCTTCGTCCATCCAGCACGGTGGCCCGGCTCCTGGGGGCCTGGACCGGGGGCGCCATGGCCGCGGCCTCGCTCCTGACGGGGGCGCCGCTGCCCCTGGCGGCAGCCCCCCAGGCGCCGCCACTGAAGGGCACCACCTGGCAGCTGGTGGGGATCCAGTCGATGGATGACGCCCAGGGCCTGAAGCGTCCGGCGGCCCCCTCCCGCTACACCCTCTCGCTCCAGGCGGATGGCCGGGCGGTCCTGCAGCTCGACTGCAACCGAGCCACTGGCCCCTGGCGCGTGGAGCCCAGTGCCGAACCAAGCAACGGCGGCTTCCGCTTCGGGCCCCTGGCCAGCACCAAAGCCCTGTGCCCAGCGCCCAGCCTGGGGGAACCCCTGGCCCGCCAGCTTCCCTACGTGCGGGGCTACCTGCTGCGGGACGGCCGGCTGAACCTGAGCCTGCTGGCCGATGGCGGCATCCTCATCTGGGAACCCCGCACCGGCGCCGGGTCCGGCTACAGCAACCGGCCCGATCCGGCGCTGGAGGCGGCGATCCTGGCGGCCTCCCCGGACCTGCGCCGCGCCCTTGGGAGCGCCGCCGGCGGCATGGGGCGAATCAACTACGTGCACGCCCGCACCGACCTGGATGGGGATGGCCGTCAGGACGTGCTCGTCTACCTGATGGGTCCCTACGTCTGCGGTACCGGTGGCTGCACGCTCGAGGTGTTCCGCCAGGAGGCCCGGGGCTACCGCCTCATCACCAGCTTCCCCACCAGCCGGCTGCCGGTCATCGTCCCGGAGGCGCGCCGCAACCGCTGGCGCGATCTCTGGCGCCTTCAGTCCGGGGGCGGCGCCCCGGCCACCTGGGTGCGCGAGGTGTTCGACGGCCGGGGCTACCGCACCATGGAGCGCATCCCGGCGGCCGGCCGACAACCGACGGGCACCCCCGTTCTGAGCGGCGATCCCTCCCTGGCGGATGGGGCGCCGCTGGGGCCGCGCCCCTGATCCATCCCGGCCGCCATGGGCTGGGACTCAGCCCTGCTCCGCCAGCCGCCACTGCAGCACCTGGCCGGCATGGAAGGGCACTAGGTCGGTGGCGGCTCCGTCGGCGCCGTTGCCGTGCAGGCGCGGCGGCACCGTGTGGGGCTCCCGCACCAGGGTGATGTGGTCGTCGTTCAGGGGCAGCCCGTAGAAGGTGGGCCCATGCACGCTGGCGAAGGCCTCCAGGCGATCCAGGGCACCTTCCTGCTCGAACACTGTCGCGTAGCTCTCCAGGGCGAAAGGGGCGTTGTAGATGCCGGCGCAGCCACAGGCGCTTTCCTTGGCCGAGCGGGGGTGGGGGGCCGAATCGGTGCCCAGGAAGAAACAGGCCTCCCCCGAGGTGGCCGCCTGGCGCAGGGCCAGCCGATGGCGTTCGCGCTTGGCCACCGGCAGGCAATAGAAATCCGGCCGCAGCCCGCCCTGGAACATGGCGTTGCGGTTGATGTGCAGGTGATGGGGGGTGATGGTGGCGGCCAGGTTGGGGCCCGCCTGGCGCACGAAGGCGACGGACTCGGCGGTGGTGATGTGCTCCAGAACCACCTTCAGCCCCGGATGCCGCACCAGCAGCGGCGCCAGGTGGCGCTCGATGAACACGGCTTCGCGATCAAAGATGTCGATCTCGGCGTCGGTCACCTCGCCGTGGATGAGCAGGGGCATGCCGATCCGCTCCATCGTGGCCAGCACCGCCTCGATCCTGGTCAGGTCGGTGACGCCGGCGGCGGCGTTGGTGGTGGCATGGGCCGGGTAGAGCTTGCAGGCGGTGAAGACCCCCTCGCGGTGGCCGCGCTCGATCTCGAGCGGATCGATCGTGTCGGTGAGATAAGCGGTGAGCAGGGGGGTGAAGCGGCTGCCGTCCGGCAGGGCCGCCCGGATCCGGGCCCCGTAGGCCGCGGCCGCCGCCACCGTGGTGATCGGCGGGCTGAGGTTGGGCATCACGATCGCCCGGGCGAAGCTGCGGGCCGTGGCCGGGGCCACCATCTGCAGCAGGGCGCCGTCGCGCAGGTGCACATGCCAGTCGTCGGGACGGCGCAGCTTCAGCCGGGAGGTCACCATCGGGAGGCCTGGAGGAACCGGTTCATGGCACCCAGTCTCTAAAAGAGCCTCTTGCCGCCGCTGCCGGTGACCAGGTAGCCGCTCAAGGACAGCAGCAGCACGCTCAGGCAGAAGAAGGCCAGGGAAGGGCCGTCCACAATCGGCAGGGTCAGCATCGCCTTGAAGGCCGACACGATCAGGGCCACCACCAGCACCTTGACCAGCTTCTCTTTCAGCTGGTCGAGGTCGCGGATGTCGAGCAGGCCCCCGCCCCCCTGGTCGTGTTCCCGGGCCGCCTCGATCGGTGAGATCAGCAGCTCATACACCCCATAGCCGAAGATCAGGAGTGCGATGCCGATCAGGTAGAGATCGATTCCCGTCACGATCGCCCCCAGCAGTTCGGCCACGAAGGTCTTCTTGGTGTGGGCCACATCCCCCAGGCTCATCAGGGCCTTGCCGATCTCGAGCGTGCCCAGCACGAAAGCGACCACCGTGCTCACCAGGCTCATCACCACCGGCAGGATGGCGATCAGGCGCAGGCGCCACAGAATCCGCTCGAAGCGATGTTCAAACCGCTTGAAGCGGCCCTTCGGCACGGAAGCCATGCGGCGCGGATGCAGTCGGCCAACCCTAGGCAGCGTTCCGGCTGCCCACATCCATCCGTCAGGGCGATGCCACCACCGGTTCAGCGCTGCGGGCGCCCGAGCAGAAACACCACCGCCATCGCCAGATAGCCCAGGGCCCAGGGGGTGCCGCTGCCCCAGCCGGGGTCCAGCACCGTGTCGGCCAGGGTGAAGCTCCAGGCATGGATCAGCCCCAGCCAGGAGGCGGCCGCCGCCACCAGGGCGCAGAGGGCGGCGGCGCGGAACCGCTGCTCGATCAAGTACACCAGCATCGCCGCCAGCAGCATCGCCGCCAGAATCTGACCCTGCTCGAGGGCGAAGGCCCCGGCGGCCCACACATCCGCCTGCTGCAGCGGCAACAGCAGCTGGGGGCCGAAGGGGTTGGCCGGCGTGCCGCTGCCCCCGGCCCGCAGCCCCGCCTTCAGCATCAGGGAGCCCCAGCCGGCCAGGCCGGGCAGCAGCCCCAGGGCCACGGCGGGGGCGTGGGCGGGCGGTGTGGCCTGGAAGGCCTGGGCCGCCATCACCAGGGCGATGTAGAGCACGATCGCCATGCCGGCCTCGATCGGCACCAGCTGGCCCACCACGCCGAACAGCCCCAGCAGGCAGCCCAGGCCCATCACCAGGCCGTTGAGCCAGGAATAGCCGATGCGGGCCCCCATGCCCTTCCAGCCCGGGTGGCCGATGTAGATGGTGGTGGGGAAGCAGGAGCCGAGCACGGCCGCGGCGATCGTGCCGATGCCGTTGATCAGCAGCGAACTCTTCACCGGGTAGGCGTCGCCGGCCGCCTCGGCGCTCTCCAGGTTCTGCAGCGACCCCAGCAGGTTGAACAGACCCATCGGCACCGTCACCCCCAGCCAGGGGACCAGGTCGTCGCGACCCTCCCAGAGGGCACCGAGGCGGGGCACGGGCAGGTGCAGACCCACCTGGGCGAGGTTGGCCTGCCAGGTGGGTCCATCCAGCCGCAGCAGGCCCGTGGCCGCGGCCAGCACGATGCCCACCAGCACCGCCAGCACACCACCCGGCAGGGGCAGCCTGGCCTGGCCGAAGTAGGCCAGCAGGATCACCGCCAGCACCGCCAGCCCCACCACCGGGACGGCATAGGTGCGCAGCAGGAAGCCCAGCCCGATGTAGCCGAGGGCGATGCCGGCCAGGGTGGAGAGCAGGGCCGCCCGGGGCAGCCAACGGCGCAGGGGGGCCACCAGGAAGGCGCCCCCCGCCTCGATCAGCCCCGAGCCCAGGCAGGCCAGCAGGCCGGCGCGCCAGGAGAGCTGGGCGGCCTCCAGAGGATCCAGCCCCTGCCCCACGGCCGCCAGCTTCACCGGCAGCATCACCAGGAACACATAGGCGAACAGGCTGACGGTGTTGATGCCGTAGGGCAGGGCGGTGCGGTCGCCTCTGCCCTCACGCCGCCCCAGCCGGTGGGCCTGGAGCGCATAGGCCACGTTGCCCACCACCAGGCTGATGCCGGTGGCCGGCAGGATCGTGGCGAAGATCAGCTCATCCGGGTACCCCAACACGCCGCGGCAGAGGCCCACGATCAGCAGGATCTGGATCAGGTTGTCGAGGCCCAGGCCCAGGAAGCCGTCCAGGTCGCCGCGCACCCACCAGCGGGGTGCCGACTGCGGGACGGGCGCGGTGAGCTCAGCCACGGGGCATCCCCGCCGGCATCCGATCCGGGAACAGCACCCCATCAAGGTGGTCGCATTCGTGCTGCACCACCCGAGCGTGGAAGCCCTCCACCTCCCGCTCGAAGGGTTGCCCCTCAGGGTCGAAGCCCCGGTAGTGCAGGCGGCGCCAGCGGGGCACCCGGGCCCGCCAGCCGGGCACACTCAGACAGCCCTCCCAGGCGTCGTCGTCCTGTGCGTCGCCCAGGGGCGTCAGCACGGGATTGATCAGCACCGTCTCCGGGATGGGGGGCGCCTCCGGGTAGCGGGGGTTGTGGGTGATGCCGAAGATCACCACCCGCAGGGGCACGCCGATCTGGGGAGCCGCCAGGCCGGCCCCATCGGTGGCGGCCATGGTGTCGCGCAGGTCGTCGAGGAGGGCCGAGAGGGCCGGGTCGTCGAACCGTTCCACCGGCGCACTCACCTGCCGCAGGCGGGGATCGCCGATGGTGAGCACATCACGGACGGCCATGGGCGCCTCAGGATCGGTCCCACTGTGCCGCCTTCCGGCCGCCCCGTCCGTACCATCCGCAGATGATGCTGCGATCGGCGGATCCATGGCCGTGAGCTCCCTGCGGGTGGCCGTGCTCTGCTGCGACGGCCTCTACCAGCGCCACCTGGTGCGGCGGGCGGCCGAGGACTTCACCCTGGTGGGCGTGGTGCTGCAGGTGTCGCCGCAGGCCAGCCGCAGCACGCTCTCCCGGCTGGCGAAGTATCGCCGGCCCCTGCGTCTGCTGCGCCAGCTGATCGCCCGGGTGCTGCTGCGGCCCCACGACCGCCGCGGCGCCGCCCTGCAGCGGCAGCTGTTCCACCACAACGGCGCCCCGCCCGAGCTGCCGGCCGAGGTGCCGGTGCTGGTCACTTCGGCCATCAACGAGGAGCGCACCGCCGATTTCCTGTGCCAGGTCGCCCCCGACATCGTCCTGGTGAACGGCACCCAGCTGCTGCGGGCGCCGGTGCTGGAGCTGATCCCCACCATCCGCCACGGCCTCATCAACCTGCACACCGGGCTGTCGCCTTACTCCCGTGGCGCCAACTGCAACCTCTACATGCTCATGGAGGGGCATCCGGAGCTGGTGGGAGTCACGGTCCACCACATCGATCCCGGCATCGACAGCGGCGACATCATCCTGTCGGCCCATGTGCCGATGGAGCCTGACGACGACCTCGAGACCATCGAGGTGCGCAGCTTCCAGGTGGGCATCGAGCTGCTGATCGAGGCGGCCCACCGGCTCGAGGCCGGCAGCGCCCCTCGGGTGCCCCAGTGGGAGAAGGGCAAGCTGTTCCTGCGGCGCACCGGCTACGTCTACGAGCCCTGGCAGCGGCTGCTGGCCAACCGCCGCATCGCCCGGGGTCTGGTGCGCGACTACCTGGCTGACCAGGCCCGCCGCGACGAGGGTGTGCATGTGGTGCGGGGGGAGCAACCATGAGCCGCCTGGGGCGGGCCGCCAACCGGGCGGCGGACCTGCTGTTCCTGCCGCCGGTGGATCGCCTCTGGCGCCGGCGCCTGCGGGGCAAGGTGCTGTGTCTGCTCTACCACCGTGTGGACGAGCCGGGTCGGGTGCCCTTTCTCGACCGCTTCGGGGTGCCGCCGATTCCCCCCGAGGAGCTGGCCGCGGAACTGGGGTTCCTGCGGCGCCACGGCGCCCGCTTCCTCACCTACGCCGACCTGCGGGCCGGCCGTTTTCCCACCGGCTCCGACTACGGCGTGATCGTCAGCTTCGATGACGGCCTGCGCTGCAACTACGAGCAAGGGCTGGACGTTCTGCAGGCGCTGGGCCTGCCCGCCGTGTTCTTCCAGTCCTCCGGGATGCTCGCCGGCGGGGAACTGGTCTGGGAGCACGCCCTCTACTGGTACGGGGCCCACCCCACCCTGGCGCCCCGACTGGAGGAGCTGGCCCGCCAGCGGCTGGAACTGCCGGCCGATCTGGTGGGTGCGGCCCTGATCGCCCGGCTGCGGGATGGCACCCCCGTGGCCCTGGTGCGGGATCTGCTGGCGGAGCTGGCGGAGCGCTGGGGCACGGCCGGCGAGCTGGCGGCGGCGGCCGAAGGCCTCTACCCCAGCGAGGACCACCTGCGCCGGGCCCGGGACGCCGGCCACGAGATCGGCAGCCACGGCCACCACCATGTCCCCCGCTGCAACATCAGCCCGGCGGCGTTCGAGCAGGAACTGGTCCGATCCAGCGCCGTGCTCGGCCGGGTGCTGGGGCAGGCGCCCCGGTCGTTCTCCTATCCCTTCAACAGCCATCTGCCCGGCGACGCCCAGATCTGCGGCCGTCACTTCCTCCAGGTGGCCACCGTCGATGGGGCCCTGCTCACCCCCGCCACCCCGGCCCTGGCCCTGCCCCGCTTCACCTGGCCGGGGCCCCACGCCAACCCCCTGCGCCGCCGCCGCTGGCTCTGGACCGGAACGCTGGCCTGGCCAGGGAGATAGGGTCTGAAGACCTTCCACGTTGCGATGGCCTGGCCCCTGGCCTTCTTCGACGGGACCATCAGCACCAACACCCTGGAGTCCCTGCTCCAGCACTGGGGCTACTGGGTGGTGTTCGGCGCCATGCTGTTGGAGAACGCCGGCCTGCCCCTCCCCGGTGAGACCGTCACCCTGCTGGGGGGCTATGCCGCCGGCAGCGGCCATCTCAATGTCTTCGGCGTGATGGCGGCGGCGGCCGGCGGCGCGATCCTGGGGGACAACGTCGGCTACTGGGTGGGCCGCCGCGCCGGCTGGGGCCTGGTGCTGCGGGTGGGACGCCTGCTGCGGCGCTCCCCCGAGCAGATGGAGTCCCTGCGAACCAGCTTCCTGCGCCATGCCGGCAAGTCGGTGCTGATCGGCAGATTCGTGGCGGTGCTGCGGGTGCTGGCCGGCCCCCTGGCCGGGGCCGTCCACATGCCCTACCGCCGCTTCGTGCTGTTCAACTGCCTCGGAGCGTTGCTCTGGGCGGGCACGATGGTGAGCCTGGCCTGGCTCGGCGGGCGCTGGATCCCCTTCGACCAGATGGTGAAGGGCGTGGTCGAGTTCGGCCTCGGGGCCCTGGTGCTGGTGGTGGTGCTGTTGGCGATTCCGATGCTGATCTCCCGGTTCGAGGAGCGTCAGCTGGAAGATGGGGCCGAAGAGAGCCCCCCTTGATGCGATATCTGCGCTATCTGCTGGTCCCCCTGGCGTGCTGCGCCGGGGGGCTGGCGATCGTGCTCGGCCTGCACGGCCTGGAAGCGGCCTGGATCACCCTGGTGCTGCTGCTGCTGGAGATCTCCCTCTCCTTCGACAACGCCGTGGTGAACGCCCGGGTGCTCGATCGGCTCACCCCCGGCCAGCAGCGCTTCTTCCTCACCTGGGGTCTGGTGATCCCGGTGTTTGGGGTGCGCTTCGCGGGCCCCCTGGTGATGGTCTCCCTGGCCGGTGGCGTCGGCATGGGCACCGCCCTCGATGCGGCCCTGCACCACCCGGAGCGCTACCGGGACCTGCTGGAGCTGGCCGAGCCCAGGATCCTCGCCTTCGGCGGCCTGTTCCTGCTGATGGTGTTCCTGCGCTACTTCTTCGATGAGGCCAAAACGCTCCACTGGGTCCGTCCCCTGGAACGCCGCCTCAGCGCCGCCGGACGGGTGGAGGCGGTGGAGGTGGCCCTTGCGCTCATCCTGCTGCTGCTGCTCGTTGCCGCCCTGCCGGAGAGCCTGCGGGCCGAGGTGATGATCAGCGGCGTGATCGGTCTGGTGCTGCAGCTGCTGAGCACCTCCCTGGCCGAGGCCTTCGGTGATGAGGAGCAGGCGGGGATGCGGCTGGCCGCCGGCGGTGGCCTGGCCAGCCTGCTCTACCTGGAATTGCTGGATGCCTCCTTCAGCCTCGACGGCACCATCGGGGCCTTCGCCATCACCCAGAACCTGGGCCTGATCCTCACCGGCCTGGGCCTCGGGGCCCTCTTCATCCGCTCCCTCACCCTGATGCTCAGCCGTGAGAAGGCGCTCGATCAACTCGTGTACCTGGAGCATGGCGCCCACTACGCCATCGGCGCCCTGGGGGTTCTGATGCTGGCCAGCATCGTGCTGGCCCAGCACGATCTCCATCTGCCCGAATGGGTCACGGGCCTGATCGGCATCGTGCTGCTGCTGCTCTCCCTCGGCGATTCACTCCGGCAACGGAGAAGCCTGCGGCGCACGCCCTGAACCCGCCGGCGCCTGTAGGGCCTACAGGCCGAAGTGACGACAGATCAGCCAGGTAACCACCAGGGCCAGGGTGATCGTGAGCGGTGCCCCGTAGCGCGCCATGTCGAGGAAGCGATAGCGCCCCGGGCCGAACACCATCAGGTTGGTCTGGTAGCCGATCGGCGTCAGAAAGCTCTGGCTGGCGGCGAAGGTGATCGCGAAGATGAAGGCCATCGGCGGCATCGACAGGCCCTTGGCCAGTTCGGTGGCGATCGGGATCAGCAGCACCACGGTGGTGCCGTTGCTGAGGGCTTCGGTGAAGAGCTGCCCCAGCACGAACACCACCAGCAGCACCCCATAGGCCGGCCAGCCCTTGAGGGAGTGCAGCAGATCGGTGGCCAGGGCCTCCGCCAGGCCGGTCTTCTGCATCGCCACGCTGAAGCAGGAGAGGGAGCCCAGCAGCAGGATCACGTCCCAGCGGACGGAGCGCAGCAGCTCACCGGAGCGCAGGCAGCCCGTGGCCACCATCGCCACCATGGCCAGCAGCACCGCGGCCATGAGCGGCAGGATCTTGAACATCGGCAGCAGGATCATCAGCGCCGCGATCACCACCGCGACGAGCTTGCGATCGGTGGTGGGCAGGTCCTTCTCGAGCTCATCGAGCAGCACCAGGTCGTTGGTGGCCTGCATGCCGCGGATGGCATCCACCGGGGCCTGCAGCAGCAGCACGTCGCCGGCCTGGAGCACCACCCGGCCCAGCAGTTCCCGCAGCACCTGGTTGCCCCGCCGCACCGCCAGCAGGGTGGCGTTGTAGCGCTGGCGGAAACGCATGTCCCGCACGCTGGCGCCGGCCAGGGTGGAGCCGTTGGGCAGCAGCACCTCCACCACCCGCTGCGGGGAGGTGGTCTCCCCGGAGAGTTCGCGCAGATCCTCCTCCTGTTCGCCGATCGGGGCGAGGGTGACGGTGTGCTCCTGCTGGAGGCGCAGCAGGTTGTCGCGGTTGCAGCGCAGCAGCAGGCGGTCGCCCGCCTGCAGGGGCAGGTCGGCCAGGGGGGCGCTGAAGCTGTCCTGGCCGCGGTGGAGCTCCAGCACGTCCACGTCGAAACGGCGCTGCAGGCGGCTGTTGTGCAGCGACTGGCCGATCAGCTCGGACTGCTCCGGGATCAGCACGTCGGTGAGGTAGCCATCCCGGGTGAGGCCGCCCAGCAGATCCTCATCGCCCTTGCCCCGGTCGGGCAGCAGCCGATCGGAGACCAGCACCATGTAGAGCCCTCCCAGCAGCCACACGGGGATGCCGATGGCCGTGAAGCTGAACAGCTCCAGGGAGCCGTAGCCCAGCTGCCGGCTCACATCACTGGCCAGGAGGTTGGTGGAGGTGCCGAGCAGGGAGATGGTGCCGCCCAGCACGGTGGCGAACGACAGGGGCAGCAGCACCTTCGAGGGGGAGACGCCGCGACGGTGGCACCAGCTCTCGATCACCGGCAGCAGGGTCGCCACGATCGGGGTGTTGGGGATGAAGCCCGAGATGGGAGCCACCACCCCCACCATCAGGGCGATCATCCGCTTGGGGCTGCGGACCGCATCGGAACCGATCAGGGCCCGAAGCCGATCGAGGCCGCCGCTGCGGAACAGCCCGGCGGAGACGGCGAACAGGCCCATCAGGGTGATCAGGGCCGGGCTGCCGAACCCCTGCACCGCCTCATCGGGCTTGAGCACCTGGAAGCTGACCAGCAGCGCCGCCGCCAGCAGACCGGTCACCTCCGGGGCGAGCCAGCCGGTCACGAACAGGACCAGCGCCCCGACGAACACCGCCAGCGTGATCAGCCCTTCCGGGGTGGCGGCGACCGTGAGAAACGCTGGCATCGGGCCGTTCAGAGGTAGAAGCCGACCGTCGTGACGACCCGGGTGCCGCGCTCGCGCAGGGCCCGCCGCAGGCGGATCGTCGACTGGTTGTGGAGCAGGTTCTCCCAGCGGTGCCGGGTGACGAACACCGGCAGCACCACCAGACAGAAGGACAGGCGACCCTTGTGGTGCTGGCGCTCGAAGCGGCCGACGAAATCGACCACCGGATCCACCAGGGAGCGATAAGGCGACTCCAGCACCTCCAGATGGACATCCGGTACCTGGCGGTTCCATTGCTGGCGGAAGGCTTCGGCACGACCATCACCAAGATCCACATGCACCGCCACCAGGTCGCTGGCGACGCTGCGGGCGAAGCAAAGGGCCTCGAAGGTGCCGCGGTGCAGCTGGCCCACCAGCACCACTGTTGGCGTGCCACCGCCGTTCGGCGGCGACGGCGGCAGTTTCAGGCGAACGTCGGAGCCCATCCGCAGGCGCTTCGACACATGGTTGTAGTGGGTGCGGATGCGCAGGTACATCGCCACCAGCAACGGAATGGCCACCACCACCACCCAGGCCCCGTGGGTGAACTTGCTGAACAGCAGCACCAGCGCCACCACGCCGGTGATCGCCGCGCCCACGCCGTTGATCAGGGCCTTGGTGCGCCAGCCCCGTTCCCGCAGGTTCCACCAGTGCATCACCATCCCCGCCTGGGAGAGGGTGAAGCTGATGAACACCCCCACGGCATAGAGCGGGATCAGGCGGCTGACGCTGCCGTTGACGATCACCAGCAGCAGGCCGGCCAGGCCGCTGAGGGCAAAGATGCCGTTGCTGAACACCAACCGGTCCCCCAGGGAGGACAGCTGGCGGGGCAGAAAGCCGTCCTGGGCCAGGAAGGCCGCCAGCCGGGGGAAATCGGCGTAGGCCGTGTTGGCGGCCAGCAGCAGGATCAGCAGCGTCGCCAGTTGCAGCACGAACAGCAGCAGGCCATCCCCGAAGATCCGCTCCCCCAGCTGGTACAGAAGCGTGGGGCCGTTCTCCTCCACCACCAGGCCGCTCTGGTGGGCCAGGGCGCTGATGCCGCTGAACATGCCCGCCAGCATCAGCACCATCACCACCAGCACGCGCCGGGCGTTGCGCCACTCCACCGGCCGGAAGGCGGCGACGCTGTCGCTGATCGCCTCGATGCCGGTGAGGGCGGCACAACCGGAGCTGAAGGCCCGCATCAACAGCACCGGCCCGATCGCCTGCAGGCCCTGGCTGCCCTGGTGGGCGGCCTGCAGCAGCCGTTCCTGCTCCGCCAGTGGCAGCGGTGGCAGCAGGCCCATTCCCGTCTTGAGGAAGCCCGCCACCAGCAGGGTGACGACGGCGACCATGAACAGATAGGTGGGCACGCTCAGGAACCGGGCGCTGGAACTGACGCCGCGCAGGTTGGCGATCATCACCAGCAGCACCGCCAGCAGGCAGAGGGGCACCCGCTCCGGCTCCAGCACGGGGAAATAGGAGGTGAGCGCTGAGATCCCGGCGGCCACGCTCACGGCCACCGTCAGCACGTAATCGATGGAGAGGGAGGCGCCGGCCACCAGCCCCGCCGTCTGTCCGAGGTTCTGCTGCGAGACCCGGTAGGAGCCACCCCCATGCGGATAGGCCTTGATCGTCTGCCGATAGCTGCTGGCCACGATCAGCATCAGCCCGACGATCAACACCGTGATCGGCAGGGTGAACGGCAGGGCCGCCGCTCCGCCCATCCCCAGCACCAGCACGATCTCCTGGGTGGCATAGGCCACCGAGGAGAGGGCGTCGGAGCTGAGGATCGCCAGGGCCTCGGCGTTGCTGTAGCGCTCCTCGTGGTGGGCGCTGGTGGGCAGGGGAGTGCCGATCAGCCTGCGTCGCAGGTTGTCAAGGATGAGCATGCGACCGGGGCTCTTCCGCAGGATGGATTAGGACGCTAGTTCTGTTCCCGTCTTCACCCAGCGCCGCGGGGTCTCCAGATGGTTCGCCTGGGTTGATCAGAACCATGGCACACCCTTCGCTGCTCAGCACCCTCCTGATCCTGCTGATGGGCGTGCTGCTGGCACGGCTTTCCGAGGGCTGGATGGCCCGTCTGGCTGTTCCAGCGATCGTCCTGGAGCTCGTCATGGGCTTCATCCTGGGCAACACCGTGGTGCCGTTCAAGGCGATGGCACCCCTGAGCGGCCTGACGGAGCTGGGGGTGCTCACGCTGTTTTTCCAGGTGGGCCTGGAGGTGCGGGGCGACCTGCTCAGCTCCCGCCGTGCCGCCATCCTGCGCACGGTGGCGCTGAGCTTCTGCACACCGCTGCTGGCCTTCTGGCCCCTCAGGACTCTGTTCGACCTCTCCATCCCCACCACCCTCCTCTGCCTGGCAGTGCTGAGTGCCACCGGAACCGGTGTGACCCTGCGGGTCCTCGCCCAGCGCGGTGCCATCCAGACCCCCTCGGGCCGGATGCTGGTGGGGGTGTCGGTCCTCGATGATCTGCCGGCCATTGCCCTGCTGGCGATCGCCACCGCCAGCGCCGGTCTGCGCCTGGGCACCCATGGCATCGGCTGGGGCGGGCCGCTGCTGGGCGTGCTGGTGGCGGTGCTGAGCTGGCTGGCGGTGGTGCGCTGGACCCGCCACCACAGCCGACGGCCCACGAGTGCCCTGGCGATCCTGATGCTGCTGATCGGGTCGGCCTGGGTGGGCGAGGCCTGCGGCCTGACCAGCCTGCTGGGGGCCCTCTGGGGCGGGGTGCTGATGGCTCGGCTGGGGCCGGTGGAAGGGGAGGTGCAGCGGGTGCTGACCGTGCTCTCGGAGGTGTTCCTGCCCCTCTACTTCATCAGCGTGGGGATGCGGATCAGCGCCGGTACCCTGCTGCAGCCGGCGGCCTGGAGTCTGGCGGCGGCCCTGATCGTGATGGCCGTGCTCAGCAAGCTGGCCTGCGGCCTGGGCATCGACCGCCGCGACCGCCAGGCGGGGGTGGACCGCTGGCTGGTGGTGTTCGGTCTGATTCCCCGGGGCCTACCGGGGCTGGTCTTCGCAACCACAGCACTGAACCAGGGCCTGATCGATGCCGTCCAGTTCTCCTCCCTCGTGCTGATGGTCACCTTCACCACGGTGGTGGGCCTGCTGCTGCTGGAGCGGCGGCTGAAACGCCTCGAAGCTGTTCCCCAAGGTGTGCACGGCTGACCGGAACCGCCGGAACCCGTGACTAATGTTTGAGCGATTCGTGAACCGCTGCGTTGAACTCCGCCACCACGGTGAGCCCCTGGCACGCCCTGGCTCCTGAAGCATGCCTGCAGGCGCTGGAGGCCAGCACCGAAGGCCTGAGCACGGCCCAGTGCGCCGAACGCCTGGCCAGGGTGGGACTGAACCGGCTGGAACTCAAGGCCGGACGCAGCAACCTGCGCATCCTCTGGGACCAATTCAGCAACGTGATGCTGATCATGCTTCTGGCGGTGGCGGCGGTGTCCGCAGGTGTGGCCTACGCCGCCCAGCGGTTCCCCAAGGATGCGATCGCCATCGTGCTGATCGTGGGCCTCAATGCCCTGCTGGGCTATCTGCAGGAAAGCCGGGCCCAGCAGGCGCTGCAGGCCCTGCGCGACATGGCCCAGCCCCTGGTCACCGTGCGCCGGGACGGCATCTGGGAGCGGCTTCCGAGCGAGCAGCTGGTGCCCGGGGACCTGATCCGGGTGGAGGCAGGCGACCGGGTGCCCGCCGATGCCCGCCTGCTGGAGGTGGCCGAACTGGGCCTGCGGGAGGCGGCCCTCACCGGCGAGGCCGAAGCGGTGAACAAGCGTGCCGCGCTGGTACTCGAACCCACCACGCCGGTGCTCGAGCGCCAGAACTGCCTGTTCCAGGGCACCGAGGTGGTGCGTGGCCGTGGTCTGGCGGTGGTCACCGCCACGGGCATGCAGACCGAACTGGGCAAGATCGCCGAGATGATCAACACCGCGGGTGGCGAGACCACACCGCTGCAGGAACGGCTCGATGGCCTGGCCAACGTCCTGGTCGGCTCCGCCCTGGCCCTGGTGGCCGCGGTGGTGCTGCTGGGCTGGCTGCTGGGCCAGCGCCTGCTCGACCTGCTGGAGGTGGCCCTGTCGATGGCGGTGGCGATCGTGCCCGAGGGTCTGCCGGCGGTGATCACCGTGACCCTGGCGATCGGCACCCAGCGGATGGTGCAGCGGGCCGCCCTGATCCGCCGCCTGCCGGCGGTGGAGGCCCTGGGCTCGGTCACGGTGATCTGCACCGACAAGACCGGCACCCTCACCCTCAACCGCCAGGTGGTGCAGGAGCTGCGCAGCGGCACCACGGCCCTGGCGGTCAGCGGCAACGGCTACGACCCCCACGGTGAGTTCCACGCCACCGAACTGGCCCCGCCAGCCGGTGCCGCGGGCGGCCTTGCCGCAGGTGGCCGGAATCTGCTGCTGCAGGCCGGGGTCCTGTGCAGCGACGCCGAGCTCAAGCAGGAACCCGACGGACGCTGGGAGATCCTCGGTGATCCCACCGAAGGGGCCCTGGTGGTGGCGGCCGCCAAGGCCGATCTCGATGGGTTCGCCCTCCGCAGCCACTACAAGCGGGACGCCGAGATCCCCTTCAGCTCCGAACGGCAGTTGATGGCCGTCTGGGTCAAGGACAACGAGGGCACCCTTCAGGCCCCCCTGGGGGACACCGCCGCCGGTTCGGCCACCCTGATGATCAGCAAGGGGGCCCCCGAGGTGATTCTCGGCACCTGCAATCGCTGGCTCGATGGGTCCGGCGTGGCGGCCCTCAGTGAGGACCAGCGCCAGTGGTGGCTCGACCAGGCCAGGGACCTGGCCGCCTCTGGCCTGCGGGTGCTCGCCTTCGCCTGCGCCCCCCACCATCCCAGCCCCGAACAGGAACTGGAGCACCAGGTGCTGCTCGGCCTGATGGCCCAGCTGGATCCGGCCCGCCCCGAGGTGGCGCTGGCTGTCTCCCGTTGCCGCGAGGCCGGGATCCGGCCGGTGATGATCACCGGCGACCATCCCCTCACCGCCCGGGCCATCGGCTCCAACATCGGCCTGGTGGATGCCAGTGCCGAGGTGGTACTCGGCCGCCAGCTGGAGGAGGCCGATGCCAGTGAGCTGGCCGAGATCGTGGGGCGCTGCAACGTCTACGCCCGGGTGGCGCCGGAGCAGAAGCTGCGCATCGTCAAGGCCCTCCAGGGCTTGGGGCAGATCGTCGCCATGACCGGCGACGGCGTCAACGACGCCCCGGCCCTGAAACAGGCCCATATCGGCGTGGCCATGGGCATCACCGGCACCGAGGTCAGCAAGGAGGCCTCCGACATGGTGCTCCTCGACGACAACTTCGCCACGATCGTCAACGCGGTGGAACAGGGCCGCCTGGTTTACGCCAACATCCGCCGCTTCATCAAGTACATCCTTGGCAGCAACGTCGGTGAACTGATCACGATCGCCTCGGCTCCGCTGCTGGGGCTGGTGGGGGTGCCGATGACCCCGATCCAGATCCTCTGGATGAACCTGGTCACCGACGGCGTCCCTGCCCTGGCCCTGGCGCTGGAGCCTGGGGAGACCGGCCTGATGCAGCGCCCCCCCGCCGAACCGGGTGAATCGATCTTCGCCCGGGGCATCGGCAGCTACATCCTGCGCATCGGCGTGGTGTTCGCCGCCATCACGATCACGATGATGGTGCTGGCCTACAGGTCCGGTGGGCCCGATGGTCCCTGGAAGACGATGGTCTTCACGATGCTCTGCCTGGCCCAGATGGGCCACGCGCTGGCGTGCCGCAGCGACCGTCCGCTGGTGCAGGTGAACCCCTTCACCAACCCTTGGTTGCTGGGGGCTGTGGTGTTCACCACCGTGCTGCAGTTGTCGCTGCTCTACGTGCCGGTGCTGGCCAAATTCTTCGGCACCGTTCCCCTCTCGGGCCGCGACCTGGGCATCTGCGTGGGCTTCAGTCTGCTGTTCTTCCTCTACCTGGAGCTGGAGAAGGTGTGGCGCCTATGGCGCCGTCAGCGCAGCGCCAACGCCTGAGCCCGGGAGCGCCCCTGCCCGACTGATAACGACCTCTTGGTGAACCCATAGGACTTTCCTTCCTGGAAAGGCCTCAGCTCGGCGCCTGGGATCTTAGTGTTCGCCACCACGCGGGCCATCTCCGGTCCCGACCGTTCTCCCGCCATGACCCTGTTCTTCGCCCAGACGGCCTGGCTGGTCCCCCTCTACCCCCTCGTGGCGGCCCTGGCGTCCCTGGCCTGGTCCCCCGGATTCATCTGGAAGACGGGACCACGCCCCTGCGGCTACCTCAACCTGACGATGGTCACCCTGGCCTTCGCCCACAGCCTGCTGGCCCTGCTGGCCGCCAATGCCCACCCGGAGGCCCTGCCGCTGCACTTCGGCTGGACCTGGCTGAACACCGCCGGCCTGTCGATCGGTTTCGACGGATCGATCACCCAGCCGGCCCTGATCGCCACCCTGTTCGTCACCGGGGTGCACGTGCTGGCCCAGATCTTCGCCATCGGCTATCTGGAGATGGACTGGGGCTGGCCACGCTTCTTCGGCTCGCTCAGTTTCTTCGAGGCCGGTCTCTGTGCCCTGCTGCTCACCGATTCGCTGTTCTTCAGCTATGTGATCCTCGAGCTACTGACGCTCGGCACCTATCTCATCGTCGGCACCTGGTACAACCAGTCACTGGTGGTCAAAGGGGCGCGGGATGCCTTCCTCACCAAGCGCATCGGTGACCTCATCCTGCTGGCCGGCCTGGTGGCGATCCTGCCGGTGACCGGCACCTGGAACTTCGGTGCCCTCGCCACCTGGGCCGCTGCCCAGACCCCGGGGAGCCTGCCCCTGAGCCAGGAGCTGATCCTGCTGGCCCTGGTGGCCGGCCCCATGGGCAAATGCGCCCAGATCCCCCTGCACCTCTGGCTCGACGAGGCGATGGAGGGGCCCCTGCCTTCCACGGTGCTGCGCAACTCGGTGGTGGTGGCCGGCGGCGCCTGGGTGCTGCTGCGGCTGCAGCCCATGCTCGCCCTCAGCCCCCTGGTGACCACCGTGCTGGTGGTGGTGGGCGGGACCACCGCCCTGGTGGGGGCGCTGATCGCCCTGGCCCAGATCGACATCAAGCGGGCCCTGTCCTTCCTGGCCAGCAGCTGGATGGGTCTGCTGTTCATGGCCGTGGGGCTCGGTGATCCCGGCGTGGCCGGCCACCTGCTGCTCGTCTACCCGCTGCCGATGGCGCTGGTGCTGATGGCGGTGGGGACGGTGATCGTCAGCAACGTCACCCAGGACCTCACCCAGCTCGGAGGGCTCTGGAGCCGCCGGCCGCTGGTGGGGCTGGCCTTCCTCACCGGAGCCGGCGGCCTGATGGCCCTGCCTCCCTTCGGCGGCTTCGCCGCCATCCGCGAGCTGCTGGAGCTGTGCACCTCCAGTGCCCAGCCCGCCCTGCTGGGGGGCTTCGTGCTGGTCACCAATGCTCTGATCGCCGCCGGCCTGGTGCGGGTGTTCGGCCTGATCTGGGGCGGCCGCCCCAGCATCTTCACGGCCCGCTCCGCCGAGGTGCTCTGGCTGATGGTGCTGCCCACCCTGGTGCTCATGGGCGTTGTGCTGCACCTGCCGATCCTGCTGGCCCGCTTCGGCGTGTTCGCCACCTCGCCGCTGCTGGGCTGGGGTCCCCAGGCGGTGCCACTGCTGCTCTCCACCCTGGTGGGCGGGGGCCTGTCGGCGGTGTTCTACCTGCGGCCCCACCCCCTGGCCAAGCTGCCGTCAGCCCTTGGCGGCCTGCAGTACTGGCTCGCCCACGACATGAACACCGAGAACTTCTACCAGCGCTCGGTGGTGGCCCTGGTGGTCGGCCTGGCGCGCCTGAGCTCCTGGACAGATCGCCAGGTGGTGGACGGCTTCACCGGCGCCACCGGGGAGGCGGCCTTCCAGAGTGCCCGCCGCCTCAGCTTCACCACCTCCGGCCGCACCCAGACCTACGCGCTGACGCTGCTCATCGGCGTGGTGCTGATGGCCGCCTGGCTCCTGACGATCGTGCCTTCCTCCCTGCTGCGCTGATGGCCCTTCTTCTGCTCCTGATCCTGCCGGCCCTCGGGGCCGTGCTCCTGCCCCTGCTGCCGGAACACCAGCGTCTGCTGCGCTGGGTGAGCCTGGCGACGGTGCTGCTCCAGTTCGTCATCGGGCTCACCCAGCTGGGCCAGGCCCCCAGCGAGCTGCACCAGGTGTGGCTCCCCCGCATCGGCCTGTCCTTCGACCTCGGCCTCGATGGACTGTCGGCGCCGCTGGCGGTGCTGATCGCCCTGATCGTTCTGGTCACGGTGCTGGCCACCCCCGCCGAGCAGGCCCGGCCGCGGCTGTTCCTCAGCCTGCTGCTGGCCACCGACCTGGGCCTGACCGGTGCGGTGCTGGCCCGTAACGCCCTGCTGTTCCTGCTGGCCTACGAGCTGGTCCTGATCCCCACCACCCTGCTGCTGGCCGTCTGGGGAGGTCCGCGCCGCGCCCAGGCCGCCATTCAGTACGTGATGTACGGCGCCGTGTCGGGGCTCGCCCTGCTGGGCGGGGTGCTGGCCCTGGGCTGGCTCAACGGGGACGGCTTCAGCTTCGCCTTCGCCGACCTGGCGTCCCTGCAGCTGCCCTCCGGCAGCAGCCACTGGATCTTCGCCCTGCTGGTGCTGTCCTTCGGCCTCAAGCTGCCGGTGGTGCCCCTGCACGGCTGGCAGCCCCTGGCCTACGGCCAGGCCTCCAGCCCGGTGGCGATGCTGCTGAGCGGCGGCGTCTCGATCCTCGGCGGCTACGGCCTGCTGCGCTTCGCCATCGGCTTCCTTCCCGAAGAGTGGATTCTCTGGTCGCCGTGGATCGCCGGGGTGGGGGCCCTCACCGCCGCCTACGGCGCCCTCAACGCCATCGTCCAGAGCGACATCCGCCGCCTGGTGGCCTACGGCTCCCTCGGCCACATGGGTCTGCTGGTGGTGGCCCTGGCCTCCGCCACCCCCCTGAGCCTGCAGGGCGTCGTGGCCCAGCTGCTGGCCCACGGCCTGATCTCCGCCCTGCTGTTCCATCTGGTGGGGCTGATCGAAGCCAAGACCGGCTCCATCCAGATCCCGGAGCTGGCCGGCCTGCTGAACCCCTACCGGGGGCTGCCCTTCACCCTGGGACTGTTCCTGCTGGCCCTGATGGCCAGCGCCGGGATCCCTGGCCTGGCGGGGTTCGTGCCGGAGTTCCTGATGTTTGAGGCCAGCTGGACCCCCTTCCCGGTGGCCACCCTGCTGTGCCTGATCGCCTCGGGGTTCACGGCCGTCTACGCCGTGCGGCTGTTCAACAGGGTCGGCTTCGGGCGCCTCGACAACGACCGCGTCGACTACCCCACCACGGTCTGGAGCGAGCGCTTCCCCGCCGTCCTGCTCGCGGTCCTGGTGGTGGTGGGGGGCCTCTGGCCGGGCCTGCTGGTGGGATGGAGCGAATCCACCACCACGGCCCTGGCCCTGCGCCGTGAGCCCTTCTCCGCCCTTGTGGCCATCGCCCCTTCCGCGTCCCCTCGCCAGCTGCCCTCATGACGCCCCCCACCGCCACGGCGCCGGACACCCTGCGTCAGCCCCTGATCCCCCCCTCCACCCACCGCTATGCGGAGGTGATCCACCGGCTCGAGGCCGGCGGCTCGATGCTGCCGGACACGCCCGAGAACCTGATGCAGATCATCGGCATCTACAAGGCCTATGCCGTGCCGATGGATTTCTACTGGCGCGACCTGCTCTACATCGCCGAGCGGGTGTTCCTCGATCCCCTGCCGGCCTTCAAGTACTTCCCCTCCCAGGAGTACCTGGATCTGCCCAACTCCTACCAGGGAGACCAGTCGAAGCTGCGCATCTGGCGGGGTGGCGAGAAGGCCCACCCGGAACTGCTGGAGTTCATGGCCAAGGGCGAGACCAAGAACATGCCCAAGCTGCTCCATCACCTCTGGCACGACCGGATCAACATGGAGTTCGCCGAGGCCTGCATGGACGCCATGTTCTGGCACCAGGGCATGGGCGGCCGCTTCTACGACTACCTGGAGTGCGACGCCTACAAGGCCAACGCCGATCGGGCGATAAAGGCCTACTTCAAGGGCAATCCGCTGATGCTGGGGCTGTACGCGCTGTTCCCGGAGATGTTCCTGGAGCAGGTGCGCAAGATGAGCTACTACGCCAATCTCGGCCTCTTCTGGGAGGTGATGGCGCCGGTGTTCTTCGAGATGAGCGACATCTACGACGAGGGCGGCTTCTCCGGTGTGCCCGCCGCCATGGATTTTCTGGTCAACGGCATCTTCGCCGTGGCCGGCCGGCCCATCTACCACCACGTGTACATCGGCGGGGAATGCCTCGAGATCATCCCCAAATCGGAAGGCTTCACCTGGCTGTACGAGGCCGCCCTTCCCTACGTGGAGGCCGTGTTCTACCGCACGGCCCCCTTCCGCGGCACCAAGAGCTACAACGCCCAGGCCGGCCAGGTGCCCGACAAGCAGGAGGACTTCCACTACGGCATCCTCTACGCCGACGTGTTCCCGGTGGGCTCAGCCGGGATCCCACCGACCCTGCTGATGCAGGACATGCTCCATTTCCTGCCGCCCTATCTCACCGAGCTCTATGCGAAGCACAAGCGCGGCGAGGGCGACATCCTCATCCAGCTGGGCATCACTTTCCAGCGCTCCATGTACAACGTCACCTCGGCGGTGATCCAGGCCCTGCGCTGCGCCCTGCTCTATCCCCTCGATGACACCGACCCCGAGCACCTGATGGCCAACCGGCGCTTCTTCGAGGCCCAGATGGACCGCTTCCTCAGGCCCGAGGCCCGCCTGCCCCAGATCCAGACCCAGGACTACCGCTAGGAAACCCCCATGGCCAACATCATCGAAACCGCCAAGGGAGCCGGCTGCTTCGCCACCCTGCTCACCGCCGTCGAGGTGGCCGGGCTCACGGGTGCCCTGGAAAGCCCCGGCCCCTTCACCGTCTTCGCCCCCGTCGACGACGCCTTCGCGGCCCTTCCCCCCGGCACGGTCCAGACCCTGGTGGACAACGTGCCCCAGCTGGCCCGGATCCTCAAATTCCATGTGCTCTCCGGGGCCTATCTGCGGGAGCAACTGGTGACGCAGCCGGAGTGGGAGAGCCTGGAGGGGGCCCCGGTGGCGATCCGGCGGGCCGACCCCTTCGAAGTCAAGAACGCCACCGTCGTCTCCGCCGACATCGTCTGCGACAACGGCATCGTGCACGTGATCGACCGGGTGATCCTGCCCGGATGAAAGGGGCGCGGCTGGCGGCCCTGGGCGGCGTGGCCGCTGGCCTGGTCGCCGGCCTGGTGGGCTGCGCCGCCGCCAACGACGCGCCCGGCAGCCCCACCATGGCCAAGATCCGCGAGCGGGGACGGCTGGTCTGCGCCGTGGACGGGGCGGTGCCGGGTTTCAGCACGGTGGGCCCCGGCGGTGAATTCGTGGGCATCGACGCCGATTTCTGCCGGGCCGTGGCCGCCGCCGTGCTCGGGGACCCCACCAAGGTGGAGTTCCGGCCGGTGACGGCGGGGGAGCGCTTCGTGGCCCTGGGCAGCGGCGAAGTCGACCTGCTCTCGATCAGCTCCACCCACACCCTCAGCCGCGACGCCCCCGGCGGCAATGCCCTCAGCTTCGGCCCCGTGTTCTTCTACGACGGCCAGGGCGTGATGGTGCCCGCGGCCAGCGGCGTCCGCAGCCTGCGGGAGCTGGCGGGCAAGCCGATCTGCGTCGAGAGCGGCACCAATACCGAGCTCAACCTGGCCGATCGCATGCGGGAACTGGGGGTCGCCTACCAGCCGCTGCGCTTCCAGTCGGGCGAGCAGGCCTACCCGGCCTACGAGCAGGGTCGCTGCGCCGCCATCACCAGCGACAGCTCCCTGCTGGCCGCCAAGCGCAGCGGCTTCAAGAAGCCAGCCGCCCACGTGCTGCTCCCCGATCTCCTCAGCAAGGAGCCGAGCGCCAAGGTGACGATCCAGGCGGATCCAGCCTGGGCCGATGCGGTGCGCTGGGTCACCCACACCCTGGTCCAGGCGGAGGAGAGCGGCCTCACCCAGGCGAATGTCGAGGCCCGCCTCGCCGGGGCCCGGCGGGACCCCAGCCAGGCCGAAGCACGCCGCTTCCTGGGGATCGAGGGGGATTTCGGCCGCCAGCTGGGCCTGCCCGCCGACTTCACGGTGCGGGTGGTGCGGGCGGTGGGCAACTACGGCGAGCTGTTCGAGCGCCATCTGGGCCGCGCCACCCCCCTGGGCCTGGAGCGGGGCCTCAACCGGCTGTGGACCAAGGGCGGTCTTCACATCGCGCCCCCCTTCCGCTGAGGAGGTTCCTCAGGGCCTACCTGCACCGGCGTGCACCTGCAACAATGCGGCCACCTTTACGTCGCAGGCATGTTCCGGACCCGGACCCGCTCCCTGGTGGTTTCCCTCTGTGCCACCGGCCTGCTGGCCGGTTGCGCCGGGGATGGTGGCGGTGTGCAGAGCCAGAAGCTCTCCACGATCACCGGGCGGGGCAAGCTGATCTGCGGCGTCGAGGGCAAGCTGCCCGGCTTCAGCTTCGTGGGCCCCGACGGCAAGTACCTGGGCCTTGATGTGGATGTCTGCAAGGCGGTGGCCGCCGCGGTGCTGGGGGATCCCGGCAAGGTGGAGTACCGCGACCTGAACTCCAGCGAGCGCTTCGCCGCCCTGGCCAGCGGCGAGGTGGACCTGCTCTCGCGCAACACCACCATGACCCTGAGCCGCGATGCGGCCGGCGGCAACGGCCTCAGCTTCGCCCCCACCACCTTCTATGACGGCCAGGGGGTGCTGGTCCCCGTGGCCAGCGGCATCAAGGACCTCAAGGGCCTGGCCGGCAAGCCGATCTGCGTGGAGAGCGGCACCACCACCGAGCTCAACCTGGCCGACCGCATGCGGGAGCAGAACATCCCCTACACGCCGCTGAAGTTCCAGACCAGCGACCAGACCTTCGCCGCCTACCTCGGCGACCGCTGCGTGGCCGTCACCAGCGACCGCTCCCAGCTGGCGGGCAAGCGCACCAGCTTCCCCAAACCGGACGCCCACACCCTGCTGCCGGTGGTGATGAGCAAGGAGCCCCTCACCCCCGCCACCACCAACGGGGACCCCGCCTGGGCCGATGCGGTGCGCTGGATCGTCTACGGCCTGATGCAGGCCGAGGAGAGCGGCATCACCCAGGCGAACGTGGACGCCAAGCTGGCCGAAGCCAAGGCCAACACCAACCAGGCCGACCTGCGCCGCTTCCTGGGGGTGGAGGGTGACTTCGGCAAGCAGCTCGGCCTGCCGCCCGACTTCGTGGTCAAGGCGGTGAAAGCCGTGGGCAACTACGGCGAGATCTTCGATCGCAACGTCGGCCCCGCCTCCGCCCTCAAGCTCGACCGCGGCCTCAACCGCCAGTGGAAGGACGGCGGCCTGATCTACTCGCCGCCCTTCCGTTGATGGCGCCGGTGCCCCCCGCCGACCCGGCCCCTGCCCCACCCGCTCCACCATCGCCACCCTGGTGGCGCGACCGCCGCATCGTGCCCTGGGTGGTGCAGGCGGTGGTGGGGTTGCTGGTGCTGCTGCTGATCGCCTTCCTGCTGGGCAATCTGGTGCGCAACCTCACCGCCGCCGGCCTGCTGCTGAGCTGGCGCTGGCTGCAGCAGCCCGCCGGCTTCGACATCTCGGAATCGGTGATTCCCTTCAATGCCCAGCTGCCCTACTGGCGTGCCCTTGCCGCCGGTCTGGTCAACACGATCCGGGCGGTGCTGGTGGGCCTGGTGGGGGCCACCCTGCTGGGCACCCTGGTGGGGATGGCCTCCTACAGCCACAACGGCCTGCTGAGGCGGCTGGCACGGGTCTACGTGGAGGTGGTGCGCAACATCCCCCTGCTGCTGCAGCTGGTGTTCTGGTACTTCGTGGTGTTCCTCACCCTGCCGAACGGCCTGGCGGCCATCCAGCTGCCCGGCGTGGTGCTGGCCAAATCGGGGCTCTACATCGCCGGGTTCGGCGAGGGGCTGCGCTGGATGGGGCCCAGCCTCGTCAACGGGGTCTGGCAGGCGCCGGTGCGGCTGAGCGTCGAGTTCGGCGCCCTGATCACCGGCCTGATCGTCTACTCGGGCGCCTTCATTGCCGAGGTGGTGCGGGGCGGCATCGCCGCCGTGCCGAAGGGCCAGTGGGAGGCGGCCTCCTCCCTGGGGCTGAGCTGGTTCGCCACCCTGCGCCGCATCGTCCTGCCCCAGTCCTTGCGGGTGATCGTGCCGGGGCTCAACACCCAGTACATCTCCCTGGCCAAGAACTCCTCCCTGGCCGTGGCGGTGGGCTACACCGACCTCTATTCCGTGGCCGAAACCACCCTCAACCAGACCGGCCGTGCCGTGGAGGTGATCCTGGTGCTGCTGGCGGCCTACCTCACCCTCGATCTGCTGATCTCGGCCCTGATGAACGGTCTCAACCACCTGGTCCAGATCCGGGAGCGCTGAGATGAACGCCCTCCTGCGCCGCCTGCGTGCCGAACTGTTCGCCACCCCCGCCGACGCGGCGCTGAGCCTGGTCCTGATCACGCTGCTCAGCCTGGGGGCCTTCGGGTTCCTGCGCTGGGCCCTCACCCAGGCCCAGTGGGCCGTGGTGAAGGTCAACAGCACCCTGTTCGCCGTGGGCCGCTACCCGATCGAGCAGCAGTGGCGCCTCTGGCTGCTCACCGCCCTGCTGGTGGCGGCCAGCGGCGCCACCTGGGGCCTGCTGCGCGCCCATCCCCGCCCCGACCGCACCGGCGTGCTGTGGCCGCGCAACGACCGGCTGGCCCTGGTGCTGCTCGCCCTGATCGCCCTGGCCGTGCCCGCGGCCCTCGGACTGACGCTCGCCATCCAGACCCGCTGGTGGGGGCTCCTCCTGCTGCTGGGCCTCTGCCGCTGGCTGGCCGGCCGCTACGGGGCCAGTCTTTCCCCCACCGGCCGGCGGCTGGCCGCCCTGGTGTGGCCCCTGCTCTACCTGGTGGGCATGGTGCTGATCAGCGGCGGCCTGGGCATGGTGGCCGTGCCGCCCTCGGAATGGGGCGGCCTGCTGCTCACCCTGCTCGCCTCGAGCTTCGCCATCCTGCTCTGCTTCCCGATCGGGGTGCTGCTCGCGCTCGGTCGCCGCAGCGAGCTGCCCCTGCTGCGCTGGGGCTCGGTGCTCTACATCGAGTTCATCCGCGGTGCGCCGCTGATCACCCTGCTGTTCCTGGGCCAGAACATCCTCGGTTTTCTGCTGCCCGGAGGGCTGGCGCCCGAGCGGGTCTGGCGGGCGGCCTGGGTGCTCACCTTCTTCGCCGCCGCCTACCTGGCGGAGGCGGTGCGCTCCGGCCTGGCGGCCGTGCCGCGGGGCCAGCTGGAGGCCGCCCGCTCCCTGGGGCTGTCCTATCCCAAGGCGCTCCAGCACGTGGTGCTGCCCCAGGCCCTGCGGGTGGCCCTGCCGGCGATGGTGGGCCAGTTCATCTCGCTGCTGCAGGACACCACCCTGCTGTCGCTGATCGGATTGCTGGAACTGCTCGGCACGGCCCGCACCGTGATGGCCAATCCGGCTTTCCTGGGCCGAAACGGTGAGGTGTACCTCACCCTGGCGGTGCTGTTCTGGGGCTGCTGTGCCGCCCTCGGACTGGGCAGCCGGGCCCTGGAGCGGCGCCTCGATCCCCACGCGGTGCCCAGCGCCACCTGAGCTGCGTTCCACTGTCCCACGTCCCCCGCTCCGTTCCCGCTTCCCGCCCCATGAGCCAACCCAGCAGCGAACTGATGATCGAGGCGCGGGCCGTTGAGAAGTGGTACCCGAATGGATTCCAGGCGTTGCGCGGCGCCAGCCTGACCGTGCGCCGCGGCGAGGTGGTGGTGATCATGGGCCCCTCGGGCTCGGGCAAGAGCACCTTCATCCGCACCTTCAATGCCCTGGAGGATTTCCAGAAGGGCAGCATCACCGTCGACGGCATCGTCCTCTCCAACGACCTGCGCAACATCGACGCCATCCGCCGGGAGGTGGGCATGGTGTTCCAGCAGTTCAACCTGTTCCCGCACCTCTCGGTGCTCGACAACCTGACGCTGGCGCCGGTGCTGGTGCGCAAGCGTCCGAAGGCGGAGGTGGAGCGCCAGGCCCGGGCCCTGCTGGAGCGGGTCGGCATCGCCGAACAGGCCGGCAAGTATCCCGGCCAGCTCTCAGGGGGCCAGCAGCAGCGGGTGGCGATCGCCCGGGCCCTGTGCATGGAACCGCGCATCCTCCTGTTCGATGAACCCACCAGCGCCCTCGACCCGGAGATGGTGCGGGAGGTGCTGGAGGTGATGCAGGATCTCGCCGCCGACGACATCACCATGGTGGTGGTGACCCACGAGGTGAAGTTCGCCCGCCACGTGGCCCACCGGGTGGTGCTGATGGCCGACGGCGAGGTGGTGGAGGAGGCCGAACCGGAGGTGTTCTTCACCAATCCCAGCCACGAGCGCACCCGCCGCTTCCTGGATCAGATTCTCTGAGGTCTGCGCGACGGGGGGCCGCTAGCCCCGGGTCGCCCAGTCGGCGGCGTTGAGCTGGGGGAACAGCCCGTCCTCCCGCTCCACCCCCACCAGCCACTCCCGGGGCAGGTCGGTGCCGTGCTCCAGGGCGTCGATCAGCCGCCAGAAACGGTCGAGGTGGCGGCGGATCCGCTCCCGCGCCAGGCCGGTGGTGGTGCCGGCCCGCAGTATGAAGCTCCAGTCGGAGCTCTGGGCCAGCAGCAGTTCCCGCCCCGCCTGGGTGAGCAGGGCGCGCTGGGCGGTGCTGCCCACGCCCCGGTTCACCCGCTGCACCATGGCGCGGGAGGCGCGCTGCCACTCCGCCACCACCCAGGCATTGGTGTCGTTCAGCCAGTAGTCGTGGTAGCCCCCCTGGCCCCAGCTCGAGGGGGCAGGCCGGCAGACCTGGAGGGCCCGGTGCTGGCTGAGCACGTCCCGCAGGTGGGTGAAGCGCACGTCCAGGGCCGGACCCTGGCGGAACAGCTCGGCCAGGAACTGGGGCCCTTCGAACCACCAGTGGCCGAACAGCTCCGCATCGAACGGGGCCACCAGCAGCGGCGGTGGCTCGATCGTGGCCGCCAGCTGCTCCATCTGGGCGGCGCGCCCCCGCAGGAAGGCCTCGGCATGCTCCTTCAGTCGCTCGCCCGCCCGCTCGGGGTCGTAGGGCGCCTTGGCGTCCAGGGGGCAGCCCTGGGCGGTGACGCGGTGCAGCTTGAGCCCGAGGGGGCGGCGGTCGCGGATGCCCTGGGCCTCCAGGTCCGCTTCCGGCAGGTCCCAGCCCAGGTCGCGGTGGAACTCCCGGTAGGCCCCGTCGCCCGGGTAGCCCTGGCTGGCACTCCAGACCGGCAAGGTGGACTCACTGTCGCGGGCGAAGAAGGCCACCCCCGCCGGAGAGCAGATCGGGGCATAGACCCCGTAGCGCGGACGGGGCAGGCCGTGGAGCAGGCCGTGGCCATCGAGCAGGGAATAGCGCAGGCCGCATTCGGCCAGCAGCCGGTCGAGGTCCTCGTAGTAGGCGCACTCCGGCAGCCAGATGCCGAGGGGCCGCTGGCCGAGCAGCCGCTGGTGCTCCCGCACGGCGGTGAGCAGCTGGGCCCGTACCGCCTCCGGCGAATCCCGCAGCAGGGGCAGGTAACCGTGGGTGGCCCCACAGGTGATCAGATCCAGAACCCCCTGCTCCTGCAGCCGCCGGAATCGGGGCAGAAGATCCCCCTCCATCTCCCGCCACTGGGCCTCGATGGCCATGAGGGTGTGCCGGAGCGCGCCGGCCGGCCGCTCAAAGTCGGAGTCGGCCCCGTCGAGCAGGGTGCGGCGCAGGCCCAGCCAGGCCGGGAAGCGGCCGTTGAGGGCCCTGTCGCTCAGGAGCGAGAGCAGGGTGGGCGAGAGACCGAGCGTGAGCCTGGGCCGCTGCAGCGGATCGGCAGCCGCCCGCTCCAGCACCTCCAGCAGCGGCAGATAGCATTCCTGGAGGGCCTGGAAGTACCAGTCCTCCTCCAGCGAACCGGGTTCTCCGGAACGGACATAGGGGAGGTGGGCATGCAACACCAGGGCCAGATCGCCTGCGGCCATGGGGAAACCCTCTGTCCAGCCACTCTACGTTCCGCTCCCTGACGTTCCGCTCCCGGAGCCGGGTCATCCGGCCCGTAGAGTGGTCCTAACTCATAGCTATTCCGCCTAACCCCATGGCCCGCGATCCCGGCCGGGTATTGATCTTCGATACCACCCTCCGCGACGGGGAGCAGTCCCCCGGCGCCAGCCTCAACCTGGAGGAGAAGCTCGCGATCGCCCAGCAGCTGGCCCGCCTGGGGGTCGACATCATCGAGGCCGGCTTCCCCTTCGCCAGCAGCGGCGATTTCCACGCCGTCCAGCGCATCGCCGCCAGCGTCGGCACCCCCGATGGACCCGTGATCTGCGGCCTGGCCCGGGCCGCCAGCGGCGACATCAAGGCCTGCGCCGACGCCGTGGCGCCCGCCGCCCGCCGGCGCATCCACACGTTCATCGCCACCAGCGACATCCATCTGGAGCACAAGCTCCGCAAAACCCGCGCCGAGGTGCTCGCCATCACCGCGGAGATGGTGGCTTACGCCCGCTCCCTGGTCGACGACGTGGAGTTCTCCTGTGAGGACGCCGGCCGCAGCGACCCTGAGTTCATGCATCAGGTGATCGAGGCGGCGATCAACGCCGGCGCCACCACCATCAACATTCCCGACACGGTGGGCTACACCACCCCGGCCGAATTCGGCGCGATCATCGCCGGCATCAACCGCTCGGTGCCCAACATCGACCAGGCGGTGATCTCGGTGCATGGGCACAACGATCTCGGTCTGGCCGTCGCCAACTTCCTCGAAGCCGTCAAGAACGGCGCCCGCCAGCTGGAGTGCACCATCAACGGCATCGGTGAACGGGCCGGCAACGCCTCCCTCGAGGAGCTGGTGATGGCGCTGCACGTCCGCCGCAGCTACTTCAATCCGTTCCTCGGCCGGCCGGCCGAGCAGCGCGACCCCCTCACCAACGTGCGTACCGAGGAGATCACCAAGACCTCCCGGCTCGTCTCCAACCTCACCGGCATGGCGGTGCAGCCCAACAAGGCGATCGTGGGCGCCAACGCCTTCGCCCATGAATCCGGCATCCACCAGGACGGGGTGCTCAAGAACCGGCTCACCTACGAGATCATCGACGCCCGCACCGTCGGCCTGGCCGACAACCGTCTCTCCCTCGGCAAGCTCTCGGGCCGCAGCGCCTTCCGGGCCCGGCTGGAGGAGCTCGGCTACACCCTGGAGCGCACCGACCTCGACGACGCCTTCGCCCGATTCAAGGAGCTGGCCGACCGCAAGCGGGAGATCACCGACCGGGATCTGGAGGCCATCGTCAGCGAGCAGGTGCAGCAGCAGGACCAGCCCCGTTACGCCCTGCAGTCGGTACAGGTGAGCTGCGGCACCAACCTGCAGCCCACCGCCACCGTCACCCTGCGGGACGGGGACGGCATCGACCTGACCGAGGCGGCGATCGGCACCGGGCCGGTGGATGCGGTCTGCCAGGCCCTCAACCACCTGGCCCAGGTGCCGAACGAGCTGGTGGAGTTCAGCATCAAATCCGTCACCGAAGGCATCGACGCCATGGGTGAGGTGACCATCCGCCTGCGCCACCAGGGGGTGCTCTATTCAGGCCATGCGGCCGACACCGACATCGTCGTGGCGGCGGCCCATGCCTTCGTGAACGCCCTCAACCGGCTGGTCTCCGGCAGCCAGCGCGCCCCGCTCCATCCCCAGAAGACCCCCCTTCCGGTGGCCGAACTGCCGCGTCTGTGAACGCCCCCAACCGCTCCCCGCTGGCCACCGGACTGCAGCTCGCCCTGCTGCTGCTGGTGGCCGTGCTGCTGCTGCTGCCCCTGCTGTGGCTGGTCAGCACCTCCCTCAAGGGGCCGGCGGAGGACATCTTCACCAGTCCTCCGGCCCTGCTGCCGAGCCAACCCAGCCTGGAGGCCTACGGGCGCCTGTTCGCCGCCAACCCGATGGGCACCTACCTGCTCAACAGCACGATCGTCAGCGCCCTGGCGGTGCTGGCCAACCTGCTGTTCTGCTCCCTGGCGGCCTACCCCCTGGCGCGGATGCGCTTCCGGGGCCGCGGGCTGGTGCTGGCCCTGGTGGTGGCCACGATCCTGATCCCCTTCCAGGTGGTGATGATCCCCCTCTACCTGCTGATGGTGCAGATCGGGCTGCGCAACACCCTCTGGGCCCTGATCGTGCCCCAGGCGGCCACGGCCTTCGGCATCTTCCTGCTGCGCCAGAGCTTCCTGGCGGTACCGGTGGAACTGGAGGAGGCGGCCCGGATCGATGGCTGCACCCCCATCGGTGAATGGTGGAACGTGATGCTGCCCGCGGCCCGGGCCGACCTGATCACCCTGGCGATGTTCGTGTTCATCGGCACCTGGAGTGATTTCCTCTGGCCGTTGATCATTCTCGACGACCCCACCCTCTACACCCTGCCCCTGGGCCTGCAGCAGCTGGCCAGCAGTTTCTCCCTCGACTGGCGCCTGGTGGCGGCCGGCTCGGTGGTGTCGATCCTGCCGGTGCTGCTGCTGTTCGTGCTGCTGCAGCGCTACATCCTGCCCAGCGCCAGCGGCGACGCCGTCAAGGGCTGAGGCCTCCCAGGGCCCCCCAGGGGTCTCAGGGGCTGGCCACCGGTGGGGGGCGAAGCACGCCGCCGCCGTCGCCCCGGTCAGCCGGGGCCTGGCCGGGGCGGCCGCCGGGCCCCGCCGAGGGCATCGGTGGGGCGGGGAAGAGGTCCGAATCCCGCTGGGGGCGCCGCACCGCCCGACCCTGGAGATCGGTCAGGGCGGAACGCCACTGGTCCTGCTGCTGCTCAAGGGCCTCCAGCCGCTTGGTCCCGGCCTCCAGGGTCTGGAGCCGCCCCACCATCGCCCGCTGCTGCTCCTCCAGCACGGAGGTGCGATCGAGGGCGCGGCTGTTCTCCAGGCCCTGCAGGCGCTGCTCCAGCCGCATCAGCAGCTGGCCCTGCTCCCGCGTCTTCGCCAGGATCACCAGGAAGAGCACTGCGAGCATGGTGCTCAGGCCGATCTGCAGCCAGCCGGTCCAGAGCGGCGGGCCCGGGGCCGGGGGCGGGGGGGAAGGCCGGGAGCCTTCGTCTTCGCGGTCGTTGATCGAGACCATGCGCCCCCTGTCCTGATCCATCCTGCCCTGCGCGGCCCGGGGCGTCAGCCGCCGGCCGCCTGAAGGCCCGTGCCGCTGCGGGCGACGGCGCCGGCCAGCAGCTCCGCCACGGTGGAGCGGTAGACGGCGCTCGCCTGCTCCGGATCGCGGCCGATGCAGGTCATGCCCAGCTTGCCGAACTCCGAGAGGCAGCCCAGCAGGTGAAAGACGCTGCCCTGCAGGCGGGCCGGGTCGTAGTGGAGGCCGGCCTCGGCCACGATGTCGATCAGGTCGAGGGGCATCAGGCCCCGCAGGCGGGGGTCACTGAGGTTGTCGGTGGCGCGGTAATGGAGCGGCTGGCCGGTGGGGGAGAGGAAGCAGCCGGTGGCGGGGTCGAGGCTGCCGGCGGTGATCGCCCGCAGGGCCATGAAGGGATGGGTGGTGCCCCCCTGGCGCAGGTTGACCTCGATGGCCTGCAGATCCCAGCGCTCGCCGAAGCGGCGGGCGATGAAGTCGACCCCGAAGCGCTCCAGGGCCCCTTCGGCGGCGAGGGCCCTCCCGACGGCCAGGCCGTGCTCCATCAACGCCACCCGGTAGGGCTCGTCGGCGGGGAAGCAGCAGCCCAGATAGGTCTGGCCGCCGGCGCCGCCGAGGATCTGCTCGTGGGTGGAGAGCACCTCCACCGCCCCGCCCGGGTGGATCGTGCCCTGCACGCTCGGGGAGCGCAGCGCCTCGCCGCCCTCCAGCCAGGCCTCGGCCAGGGCCCCCTGGCCGGCCAGCAGCTCCGTCCAGCCGGCCGCCGGCATCGGCAGGGCCTCAAGGGCCCGCCGGATCCGCCCGACCCGCTCGCGCCGGGCCAGCCCGGCCAGCGCCAGGGGCGTGAGGTCGAGGCGGGCATTGCCCTCGCCGCTGAAACCCTCGTTCAGCTTGACGACACAGGCGCCCAGCCCGGGGTCGCCCTCCCACAGGTCGGTCACCGCCTCCGCCAGGTCATCGAAGCCGTGGGCGAGCCCGGTGCCGGGGGGGTGGGGAACGCCGCAGCGGGCGAACAGCTCCCGGCTGCCCGCCTTGGTGCCCCAGTAGCCCAGGGCCGGATCGGTGCCCAGCAGGGGCACCTGCAGACGCTCGGAGAGGGCTTTCTCCAGCTCGGTCACCACGTAGCAGATGATGAAACTGCGGCCCGGTCGCAGCCGCTCCCGGATCCGCCCGAGCAGGGCCGGTCGCTCCAGCAGCTTCTGGGTCAGGGGCCTGGCGGAGCCGTCGTCGGTGTCGAACAGGTGCAGCCGGCGCCGGGCATGGGAGGTGGGCACCCCCGGCATCAGCTCGAGCACCGCATCGACCACCAGCTCGGGCAGCAGCTTGCTGGTCACATAGACCACCTGAACGCCCGGATTGCGCAGCCGCATCAGGGAGAACAGCTGGCGCTCCTCGTAGTGGTGGGCGCCCGTCACCAGGGCCAGCTGGGAGGGGTCCATGGTGAGCGAGGGCACCATCAGCAGATCGAAATCCGCCCCCGCCCCGCCACCGGCGTCGCCGTGCTCCCGTCCCCACGGGGCCTGCAGACCCCGCTGCAGTTCGCGGAAGCTCAGGGCCATGGCCGGATGGGCGGAATGTCGTCATGCTGACCACCACAGCGACCAGCGCCAATGGAGTCGTTCACGGTGAGTGCCCTCGGCTATGGCGCCGCCTCACTCACCACCCTCAGCCTGTTCCCCCAGGCGCTGAAGACCGTGCGCAGCGGCGACACCAGCGCCATCTCGCTGCGCATGTACGGCCTGTTCACGCTGGGGGTGCTGGCCTGGGCCGTCTACGGCCTGCTGCGGGCCGACGGTCCGGTGATCGCCGCCAACCTGATCACGCTGGTGCCGGCCTCGGTGGTGCTGGAACGCAAGCTGCGGGCTCTGCTGGAGGGCCGGGACCGCCGGGGCCCCGGGGGGAGGAGCTGAGGTGACGGCACCGATGGACAACGACGCCCTGTTCGTCGCGATCGGGGCGGTGCCGGGGGCCTGGCTGCGCTTCCGGGTGGTCAACCACTTCGAACCGATGCTGCCCCGCAAGCACTGGGGCACCTTCGGCGTGAATCTGATCGCCTGCTTCGCCATCGGCCTGCTGGTGAGCCTGCAGGCCAGCTGCGGGCTGGCGGCCAGCCGCACCCTGCTGCTGCTGGGCACGGGCTTCCTGGGCAGCTTCAGCACCTTCTCCACCTGGATCGCCGAACTGCACACGACCCTCCACCACCGCCAGCGCCGCGAGGCCGTGCTGCTCTGCGGCGGTTCGGTGCTGGGGGGCCTGCTGGCCGTGGGCGCCGGGCTGGCCATCGGCGGCAGCTAGGGAAGAACGATGGCGCCATCCCCGAGCGAAAGCCCCCCCAGCCTGCGCCGTGTGGCGCGGGACCTGCTGCTGGTGGCAGCGGGCGCGGTGCCCGGTGCCCTGCTGCGCTGGCGCCTGGAGACCGTCGGCAAGGGCCTGGAGGGCCTGCCCACCGGGCTGATCGAAGCCGACCTGGTGGCCAACCTGATCGGCACCTTCCTGATCGGTGTGATCGCCGCCCAGCGCCCCCCCCGGCCCCGGCTGATGCTGCTCGGCGGCATCGGCTTCTGCGGCTCCCTCACCACCTTCAGCAGCTGGATGCTGGAGATCAGCCTGGCGCTGCGGCGGGGTCGCCCCGATGAGGCGCTCGCCGTGGTGCTGGTCAGCCTTCTGGGGGGCCTGGCGGTGGTGACGCTGGGGCTCGTGGTGGGCCGCTGGCTGGACCGGCGGCGGCTCAGGCGCTGAAGGCCTTGCGGGGGGGAATGGGGTAGGGAATGCGCCGGTGGCGCATGCGCTTCCAGACCCGCACGAAGGCGCGGATCACCAGCTCCAGCTCGGCACGGGAGATGCCGCTGCCGTCGAGCTGGCCGTCGTACTGACGGGCCTCCACCAGCCGTCGGACCATGGCCCGGGCCTCGGCTTCGGTGGTGCCCGGCGGCAGGGAGCGCAGGGCGGCCTCGCAGCCATCGGCCAGCATCAGAATCGCCGTCTCCCGGCTGCGGGGCGCAGGACCGCGGTAGCGGAACTTTTCCTCCGGCACCGAAGGGTCCCGTTCCTTCGCCTGGTGGAGGAAGTAGCCCATTTTCAGGCGGCCCTGGTGCTCCGGGATGAAATCCGCCAGGGGGCGCGGCAGCCGGTAGCGACGGGCCAGCTTCAGCCCCTCGTCGACGTGGGCCTGGAGGATGGCGGCACTGGCGAAGGGATCGTCGAGTTCGTCGTGGGGGTTGGCGCCGTGCTCCTGGTTCTCGATGAACCACTGGGGGCCGTGCAGCTTGCCGACGTCGTGGTACAGCGCTCCGGTGCGGATCAGGTCCACATCGCCCTGGATGGCGCGGGCGCCCTCCTCGGCCAGACCGCAGATCATCAGGGTGTGCTCGAAGGTGCCCGGCGCCTCCATCGACAGGCGTCGCAGCAGGGGCCGCTCCAGATCGGCCAGCTCCATGAGCCGGGCCCGGGTGAGCAGGCCGAAGAAGCTTTCCACGAGCGGCGCCAGCAGCAGGCCTCCCATCAGCAGGCCCGCCACCAACAAGGCCTCCTGGAGCAGATCGGTGCCGCTGAACGGCCCCTGGGAGGCCTCGAGACTGCCCAGGTGGAAGAGCTGGATCAGCAGCCACTGGAGAAGGACGGCGCCGATCGGCAGCAGCAGGGCCAGTTGCAGCAGCTGGGCCCGGTTGCGCTGACGTCCCGCCAGCACCGCCGCGATCGCGGCCACCAGGGCCGCCACCCCCAGCTGGGGCACCAGCAGGCCCTGGACGGGCACCGGCCAGAGCATGGCGGCCACGGCCAGCCAGGCCAGGCCGGCGGCCGTGCCCAGCCCCTGGGAGAGCAGCAGGGTGGGGGGGACCAGCAGGGCCAGGGGGCTCACCTGGGTGCCAAGCCAGAGCTTGCACCCCTGAACCAGCACCAGCATCGCCAGGGCCAGCAGGGCCTGGCGGGGCTCAAGGCTGGCGCGCCAGCGGCGCATCACCAGCAGCAGCACCCCGCAGGCGGCCAGGGCCTCACTGAAGCGGCCCAGCCAGGCCAGGGGGCGGGGGCGATGGTTGACCAGATCGAAATGCTCCAGCACGTCGAAGGCCTGGGGGCTGATCGCTTCCCCCTGCCGGGTGATCAGGTCGTTCTTGCGCACCCGGATCGTGGGCAGCCCCTGGCGGGTGAGCAGGTCCTCGATGCGGCGCTGGCTGAGAAAGCTGTCGCCGCGGAGGTTGGTGCGGCCCTGCAGGCTGGCGGCCAGCAGGCGGCTGCCCAGGCTGCGGGCGGGGGGGGAGAGGTCCGGCAGCTGCAGCTCCGCGGCCGTGAGCAGCTGGCCCTCGGACAGGCTGGCCACGACGCCCTGGCTGAGCATGCGCTGCTGGGCCCGGCGCAGGGAGACTTTCCAGCGCATCAGGTCGGGGGGCTTCAGCCCCGTCAGCCAGCGGCGCTCGTCTTCGGTGAGATTGAGGGTGTCGGGCCGGGGCTGGTCGTCAGCCACCGTCTGGCGCACCCGCTGCAGCCGCAGCTCCAGCTGCTGCACCAGGGCCTCACTGGCCTGGTGGTCGACCACCTGGATCTGGCTGCGGGGCAGCATCTGGCTGCGGCGCTGCTCCAGGTCGGTGCTGTCGATCACCGTGGCGTCGGTCGGGGCGCGGGCCGTGAACGGGGCCGGCATGCCGGGACGCAGGTTCGGCTCCACCAGCCAGGGCCAGCTGGAGAGCAGGGCCACCAGCAGGCAGAGAAGAAGCACGAGCAAGCCCCCCCCGGGGCGCCAGGCCACCAGGGCCTGGCGGGGACGTTCGAGCCGCAGCAAGTGGCGCCACAGTCCCCTGATCCGCCGCAGCCCGAATCTCATCGTTTCAGGCTAGCCAACGGTTGAGGGTCCCCCTCCGGGTGGCGTCGGTGCATGCTGGGGATCGGCAACGCTCCCCTCCGATGGCCACCCTTCTCGATGGCAGGCGACTGGCGGCGGTGATCGAAGGTCGGCTGAACGCCGTGATCGCCGATGGGCTGGCGGTGGCGGGACGGCCCCCCGGCCTGGCGGTGCTGCGGGTGGGGGATGACCCCGCCAGCGGCGTCTATGTGGCCAACAAGGAGAAGGCCTGCCGCCGGGTCGGCATCAGCAGCCATGGCGGCCATCTGGCGGCGGACACGCCGCCCGAGGAGGTGCTGGCCCTGATCGCGCGCCTCAACGCCGACCCGACGGTCGACGGCATCCTGCTGCAGCTGCCCCTGCCGCGGGGCCTGGACGAGGGGCCGCTGCTGGCGGCGATCGACCCGGACAAGGACGCCGATGGTCTGCATACGCTCAACCTGGGTCGCCTGCTCAAGGGGGAGCGGGGTCCGCGCAGCTGCACGCCGGCCGGGGTGATGGCCCTGCTGCGCAGCGCCGACGTGCCGATCGCCGGCGCCCAGGCCGTGGTGGTCGGCCGCAGCATCCTGGTGGGCAAACCGATGGCCCTGATGCTCCAGGCCGCCGATGCCACCGTCACCATGGCCCATTCGCGCACCCACCACCTCGACGAGGTGACCCGGGAGGCTGAGATCCTGGTGGTGGCGGCCGGTCGCCCGCAGCTGATCGGCGCCCGGCACATCCGGCCGGGGGCGGTGGTGGTGGATGTGGGCATCCACCGGCTGGAGGGCAGGCTCTGCGGCGATGTGGACTACGAGACCGTCGAGCCGCTGGCGGCGGCGATCACGCCGGTGCCCGGTGGGGTGGGGCCGATGACGGTGGCGATGCTGCTGGTGAACACCGTGGTGGCCTGGTGCGAGCGCCACGGGATCGAGCACCCCCTAGGCGATCTGCTCCCCTGAGGACGCCTCCGACAGGAGGAAGGGGACCGGGTCCTGGATGAACGACACGAAGGCGTCCTGGGGCAGGGGACCGCTGAGCAGGTAGCCCTGAATCTCATCACAACCGAGAGTGCGGAGCAGGGACAGCTGCTCGGAGGTTTCCACCCCTTCGGCGATGGTGCGCATGCCCATCGAGCGGGCCAGGCTGATGATCGTCGACACGATGGCGCGATCGTCTTCGTTGACCGCAAGATCACGGATGAACGATCGGTCGATCTTCAGGCGATGGGCCCGGATTCGCTTCAGATAGCTCAGGGAGGAATAGCCGGTGCCGAAGTCATCGATGGCCAGGCGGATCCCCTGGGCGTAAAGCTGCTCCATCTGGGCCAGGGCCTTCTCCGGATCAGCGAGCGTCACCGACTCGGTGAGCTCCAACTCCAATCGGCTGGGCGGGAAACCTTCCGCGTGGAGCTGTTCGACCACCATGCTGGCAAGATCGCCATGCTCGAACTGCAGGGCGGAAATGTTGACCGAGACGGTCAACGGTGTCGATCCCAGCTCTCTCCAGGAGTGGGCATCCTGCAGGGCACGGCACAGCACCCACTGGCTGATCGGGACGATCAGTCCACATCGTTCGGCCAGGGGAATGAATTCGGCCGGCGATACCGGACCCAGATCGGCATGGGTCCAGCGGATCAGGGCCTCGGCCCCGAAGATCAGGTTGCTGCTGAGCTCAAGCTGGGGTTGGTACTCCAGACCCAGTTCCCCACGCTGGATGGCCTGGTGCAGGGCGTTGGTGAGCCGCAGGGAGCGGGCGCTGCGTTCCTGAATGCTTGGCGTGAAGAACTGGAGATCATTGCGGCCCGCCAGCTTGACCTGGTGCAGCGCCGTGGTGGCGTTGCGCATCAACTGCTCCGGGGTGGTGCCATCGTCGGGGAAGTGGGCGATGCCCACCGACGCCGTGAGGAACAGGGGCTCGCCGCCGAGCCCATAGGGCTGGGCGATTGCCTGCCGCAACCGTTCCGCCAGGCAGCGGGTGGCCGTGATATCTGAATCGGGCAGCACCACCACGAATTCGTCGCCACCGGTGTGGGAGAGCGTGTCGGCGTCCCCCAGGATCGGCTTCAGACGCTTGGCCACCTCCGGAAGCACCCGGTTGCCCGTGTCATGGCCGAGGTTGTCGTTGACGAGCTTGAAGTTGTCGAGATTGAGGAACAGCAGGGCGAGGGGCCTTTGGGACCGCTTGGCCAGGTCCAGACCGTTCTGGACCCGATCCTGCAGCAACGTCCGGTTGGCCAGGCCGGTGAGGGGGTCGAAAAAGGCCAGCCGCTCGATCTGTTCCTTGGCGAACCGGCGCTCGGTGATGTCCCGCGTCACGCCGTGGAGCTCAACCCGGCCGGTGCGTTTGTTGCACACCATCTTGCTGACCGATTCGGTCCAGATCATCGATCCGTCGTTGGCCAGGAGTTCGTGCTCTTCCACCGTGACCATGTCGCCGTTGCGCAACCCGGCGTTGAACTCCGCCAGCTGTTGGCTGATCTGGCACTTCAGATGGTCGGCGACCTCCACCCGCAAGGCCTTCTCGAAAGGCGCGGCCATCACCTCCTCAGCGGTGAACCCCCGCAGCCGCAGCACGGAGGGGCTCACATACAGATAGCGAAGGGTCTCGGGATCCAAGGACCAGATCACCTCGTGGGTGGACTCAGTGATCTCCCGGAACTGCTCCTCACTGGCCTTGACCGCGTCCTCGAGCGCCTCGCGGGTGGCCTCAAGGCTGAGCCGGTCGAGGGCGATATCGATGCCGCCGACCAGGTCGAGGAGCAACTGCTGGCTCTTGACATCAAATCGGTCGGTTTCATTGGCATAGATCCCCAGACCGCCGATCACGACGCCGTCGCGGTGCAGGGGCAGGAAAGCGGCGGCCCCCCATCCATAGGGGCGGGCCTGCTCGTGCCAGGGCACGCACGAGGCATCCAGCATGAAATCACTGATCCAGAAGGGGTGGTCGTCCCGCAGGGCGCTCGCGAAGGGGCCCTGCCCCTTCGGGTCTTCCGGATCGAGGCTGATCTCCAATCCCTCCAGATAGGCGCTGTCCTCGCCGAACCAGGCCACCGGCCTGATCCGGCGGCTGGACGTTTCGATCATCCCGATCCAGGCCAGTCGCATCTCCCCGGAGGTGACCGCCAGACGGCAGATCTGCCCCAGCATCTCCGAAGCGTCCCGAACTCTGGCCACCACCTTGTTGCAGGCGCTCAAGGTGGCGTAGAGCTGGTTGAGCCGCAGAATCCCTGCTTCGTAGCCTTTGCGCTCGGTGATGTCCCGGCAGAGCATCAGGTAGCGGGGGCCGTCCCGGCTCTGCTGTTCCTTGCGGGCGATCGAAAGCTCGAACCAGTCGACGCCCCCGGGCTTGCCGATTTTGATTTGGCGCCGGGGGGAGCGGCCGTCCACGGACGCATCCGCCAGCGCCAGCGCCTCCAGCATCGAGGCCGCGGCCGCAGGGGAAAGAACATCCCCCAGATGGGGGCGTACGTCCGGGTTCTCCGGCAGATGGAACAGCCCCCGTTGGGCACTGTGAATCGCCAGGATCTCCCCGTCCGCCGAGATCTCGATCAGGGGATCGGGGATGGAGTGGACGATGGCGCTGAGGTCCTCGCGGTCCCGGTTCAACGCCTCCGTGCGGCGCCTCACCTGCCTGCGCAGACTGGCGGCCCAGAGCGCGACCACACCCCCACTGGCCAGGATCAGTCCAAGAACAAGGGCGGCTTGCGGCCAGGCCCAGCCGAAACCTCTCATGCCGACAATGCCGCCGAACGGCACAGGGGGGCCCGGGGGATCGGCGGCCACACCCTGAGATGTCTCACCTTGAGAGCCCGCTGAGGGTGGATAGATCAACCTAGGGAGCTTTCGGCGGCTCGCTCCCGAAAGCCGCGCCAATGCATCCCCATGCATCGCCGCCGATCCCAAACTGTTGCGCAGACCCGGCACCTGTCACCATCGGCCTGAGAGAATCCGCGCCAACCCTCAGGACCCCATGACCCCGGCGGTGAGCACGGCCTTCGACTTCACCGCCTACCTGGAGGCGGCCCGCTGGCGCGTGGAGGCCGCCCTGGACAGCTCCCTGGGCCCGGAGCGCCCCGAGTCGCTGCGGGAGGCGATGCGCTACTCCCTGCTGGCGGGCGGCAAGCGCCTGCGGCCAATCCTCACCCTGGCGGCCTGCGAGCTGGCGGGCGGTGACGCCGACCTGGCCATGCCCACGGCGGTGGCGATGGAGATGATCCACACCATGTCGCTCATCCATGACGACCTGCCCGCCATGGACAACGACGACCTGCGCCGCGGCCGTCCCACCAACCACAAGGTGTACGGCGAGGCCAAGGCCATCCTGGCCGGCGATGCCCTGCTGACCCGCGCCTTCGAGATGGTGGCCCTGCGCAGCCCGGGGGTTCCCCCCGAACGGCTGCTCCAGGTGGTGGGCGAGCTGTCCCTGGCCTCCGGCGCCCCCGGCCTGGTGGGCGGCCAGGTGGTGGACCTGGAGTGCGAGGCCCGCCAGGTGGATCTCGACACCCTCGAATACATCCATCTCCACAAGACCGGCGCCCTGCTGCGGGCCTGCGTGATCTCCGGCGCCCTGGTCGCCGGGGCCTCCGAGGAGCTGCTGACGGCCCTGCGCACCTACGCCCGCGGCATCGGCCTGGCCTTCCAGATCATCGACGACATCCTCGATGTCACCGCCAGCAGCGACGTGCTGGGCAAGACGGCGGGCAAGGACCTGGCCGCCGACAAGACCACCTACCCCAAACTGCTGGGCCTGGAGGAATCCCGCCGGCGCGCCGATGCCCTGGTGAGCGAAGCCAAGGCGGTGCTGGAGCCCTGGAGCGCCAAGGCCGCCCCCCTGCTGGCCCTGGCCGACTACATCACGAGTCGCGACCGATGAGCGAGGCCATCGGCGCATTCGATGCCCTGGGCGAGCTGCTGGCCAACGGCGTGCTCGCCTGGGGCCTGGTCGCCTGCGGCGTGGCCCAGCTCTCCAAGCTGCTGATCGAGCTGGTGGTGCACCGACGCTGGCGTCCGGCGGTTCTGATCGAGACCGGCGGCATGCCGTCGAGCCACTCCTCCCTGATGACCGGAACCGCCGCGGGCCTGGGCTGGGAGCTGGGCTTCGCCGATCCCCTGTTCGCCCTGGCGGCGGTGCTCTGCTTCATCATCCTCTACGACGCCAGCGGCGTGAGACGGGCCGCCGGACTGACGGCCCAGCGGGTGAACGGACTCCCCGACGGCCTCTGGGACACCCACCCCCAGGACGGCCCGCCGGAGGGGGCCCCGGTGCTGCGCCCCCTCAAGGAGAACCTCGGCCACACCCGCGCCGAGGTGCTGGTGGGCAGCCTGATCGGTCCCCTGGTGGCGCTGCCGGGCCTGGCCCTGCTGGGCTCGCCCCTTCAGATCGCCCAGGGCGCCGGCTGGTTACCGGTGGGGTGAGCGATCACGCCGGCCTGAGCGACGACCAGCAGCAGGCGGCCGCCGCCTTCGCCGCCTGGCTGGAGGCCCCGGCCGATGGGGTGCCGTTCGTGCTGGAGGGCTACGCGGGCACGGGCAAGACCTTCCTGTCGATGCGGTTCCTGGCCCAGGCGGAGCGGGCCGGACTCTGCTGGACCGTGGTCGCCCCCACCCACAAGGCGGTGGGCGTGCTGCGCCACCACCTCGCCCTGGCGGGTCTGCACCCCACCTGGTACCCCTCCACCATCCACCGCCTGCTGCGACTGAAGCTGAAGCGCCAGGGGGACAGGGAGCGCTGCGAGGAGACCCTGCAGACCGCCCTGGCGCTGGAGAACCTCGGGCTCGTGCTGGTCGACGAGGCCTCCATGGTGGATGGCGGCCTGCTGGAGATCACCCTGCGCTGCGCCCAGGCCTACCGCACCCGTCTGGTGTTCGTGGGGGATCCGGCCCAGCTGCCGCCGGTGGGGGAGGAGCGCAGTCCGGTGTTCGCCCTGGGGCGGGCTCGGCGGGTGGCCCTGACCCACGTGGTCCGCCACGGGGGCCCGGTGCTGCGCCTGGCCGGGGGCCTGCGGGAGGGGGCCCTGCCCTGCCGCCGGCCGCCGCTGCTGGATCCGGTGCGCAGCACCGAGGGCCGGGTGTCGCTGCTGGGGCGGACCGACTGGCTGGCGGCCGCCCAGGAGGGCCTGCGCCGCAGTGCCGAGGCCGACGATCCCGACCTGGCCCGGATCCTCTGCTACACCAACCGCTCCCTGGAGCGGCTGGTGCCGATCGCCCGCCGCGCCCTGCACGGCGCCATGGCCGACCAGGTGCCCGTGCTGCCCGGCGAGGTGCTCATCACCCGCACGGCGGTGATGGCGCCGGCCTGCCGGGAGGGGGACGCCGCCGCCGAGGAGCCGGACCTGCTGCTGGGCAGCAACCGGGAGCTGGTGGTGCGGGACGTGCGGCCCGACCGCTGCGATCTGGCCGAGTTCGGCGTGGACGCCTCCCTCGGCCCTGCGGTGATCGACACCCTCAACGCCACGGTGGAGGCCGGGGAGGCCCAGCTGAACCTGCGTCTGCTGCCGCCGATCGGCAGCGCAGCACGGGCCTGCCTGGACGGGGTGCTGGAGCGGCTGAGGCTGCAGGCCCGGGAGGCGGGCCAGAAGGACGGCAAGGCCCTCTGGCGCCGCTTCTTCCTGGTGCGCGACGCCTTCGCCTCCCTTGGACCGGCGGCCGTGCTCACCGTCCATCGCAGCCAGGGCAGCACCTTCGGCGAGGTGTTCATCGACGAGGACGTGTTCTGGCCCCGGGACCTGCCGCTGCGCCAGCGGCTGGTCTACGTGGCGGTGAGCCGGGCCAGCCAGGCGGTGACCCTGATGGCGGGGGCCACGGACGCCGGCGAGCGGGAGCGCTGGGACCGCTGGCTGCGGGCAACCGGGGACGGTGACGGCCCCGCCTGAAGCGGGGGACCGGGCCGTGCGCAAACCGTGCCAGCCCGTTACCCTCCTTTTGATCGATGCGTGCCGGACGACCGATTCGTGCTGGAATCCCGTCCCCTGTATCCAATCCTCGGCATGGCGCTACCCCAGGCCGTCCCGATGGCCGTGATCGCCTCCACACCCGCCACGGAAGGGAAGCGGGCGGACGCCGGGGCCGGCGGATCCGGCGGTGGTGAGCTGCTGGCGGACGTGGGAGCCCTGGTGATCACCGCGGCCCTGGTGGGGGTGGTCGTGCTGGTGAGGCGTTGGCTGATCCTGCGCTCCCGCCGCCCCCTGCCCGGCCTGCCGAAGGAGCGGGTCCTGCCCCTCTCCCGCCACGGCACCCTGCACGACCCCAAGTATCTGGGCCGGATCCTGGAGGCCGAGGAGCCACCGACCGGCCCCTGAGCCTCACCCCGCCCGCAGACCTTCGACCCCCTGCCAGCCGAGGTAGACGGCGAGGCCGAAGCAGATGGCTGCCACGATCAGTTCGGCGTTGTCAAACAGCCAGAGCTTGCCCGCCTGGAGCACCGGCAGCAGCCGCTCCTGTCCCACCAGCACCAGCCCCGCCAGGGGCAGCAGCAGCAGGGTACCGGAGAACAGGCTGAAGACCGCCGTGGTCAGCACCTCCCGGGGCCGGCTCAGCCCGGCCTCCAGCAGGCTGGCGGCGGTCCTGGCATAGAGGAACAGGTCGTCCGGGCTCGACACCTGAACGGCGGCGCTGAGGCCGAGCAGGAGCGGCAGGGGCAGGGCACAGAAGCCGTCCAGCCGGCGGGTCCAGCCGGGGGGACCGCCCCCCTGGCGACTGCTCAGCAGACCATTGAGGCCCAGGGCCAGCAGTCCGCCCGCCCCCAGAAGGTCGAGGCCGGTGCGCTGGTCGGTGCCCCGCTCCATGGTGAGCAGCAGGCCGTGGCCCACGCTCAGCAGCAGGGCGATGGCGGCCGCGGAGGTGAGCAGCCAGCCGAGCACGAACCAGCTCCCCCGGCGCAGCGGGCTGGGGCCCAGCAGGATCAGCAGCAGCAGGCCGATGTGCAGCGGACTGAAGCTGATCGCCAGGCCGAATCCGAACAGTTCACTCCAGAGGCTGGGGGTCGGCATCCATGGGAGTCGTGACGCCCCATTGTCCGGTGCTGCGGGTGTTCAGGTGCGGATCTCGAACCAGTCGGTGCCCGCCACGGCCACCTGGCCGCTGATCACGCCGCTCACCTGGGCGCCCATGGGACCCTTCTCGCACCAGAGACGCAGTTCCACCAGCCGGTCGGGCAGCCCCTCGGCCTCCACCTCCACCGACCCGTCCGGACGGTTGCGCACCCAGCCGCTGAGGCCGAGGTCGATGGCCTTCTGGCGGCAGCCCAGCCGGTACCCCACCCCCTGCACCTGACCGCGGACGCTCATGCGCCAGCGCTCATGGGGGGTGGAGGTCACCCGGAGACTGGGTTGCAGGAAACGGCGTTCCTCGGCAGCGGCACGGCGCTGGCGGCGGATCTGGCCAGTCTCGAGGGAATCGCCGGGCATCCAGCCCAGTGGAGGTGCAGCCAGGTGGCGTGAACGGTCGGAGCGCTCCATCCTTCGATCCTCCCGGGTGATGCCCATCCTTCAAGTTGCCACAGGCTCTGGGCCTCTGCCAACACCTCGCCGCCGGGAGGTTGGGGGAGCAGCTGCCAGCGGTGGAACTCATGGCCGCAGAGGGCTTCACCGCGGCGCACCAGCAGCCCGTCGGCCCCCGGCACCGCCTGCCGGTAGCCGAGGCTGAGGGGGCCCCGGCGGGCGCGGAAGGGGAGCAGGCCGGCCATGGGATGGGGCAGGCCATCCGGGTCCTCCAGCTCCCGGCCCAGCAGCAGCAGACCGCCGCATTCGGCCACGATCGGCAGACCGCCCCGGGCGGCGGCGCGCAGGGATCCGAGGCTGCGGCGGCTGGCCGCCAGCCGGGCGGCATGGAGTTCGGGGTAGCCGCCGGGCAGCAGCACCGCCCGGCAGTCCTGGGGCAGGGGATCGTCGGCCAGGGGGCTCCAGGGGACGGGACTGAGGCCGCAGGCCTGGAGCAGCTCCTGGGCTTCCGGGTAGCGGAAGTGGAAGGCGGCATCGCTGGCGATCGCCACCGGCAGAGGGGTTCCGGCCCCGCCGGCTCCCTCAGCCAGACCGGATCCGGCCGCAGACCCGGCGGTGGCCGGCTCCGGCGGGACCTGGTCGAGGCACCAGCGGATCGGATCGCGCCGTTCCGGCGCCGGCGGCGGCGGTGCCAGCAGCGGCCACAGGCGCGCCAGGTCAAGGTGCTCCTCGGCCAGGGCGGCCCAGATCCGCTGGCGCTCGCCCAGGTCGTCCAGCTCCCCCGGGGTCAGCAGGCCCAGGTGGCGGGAGGGCAGCTCCAGGCTGGGGTGGCTGGGCAGCACCCCCAGCAGGGGCACCTCGATGGCGGCGAGGGCCTCGGCCAGGAGCCGCCGATGCCGGTCGCTGCCGACCCGGTTCAGCACCACCCCGGCCAGGGTCACCTGGGGCGGGCCGTGGTCGCGGAAGCCGCGCACCAGGGCCGCCAGGCTGCCGGCCTGGCGCGACGCCTCCACCACCAACACCACCGGCAGCCCCAGCAGGGCCGCCACGGCGGCGGAGCTGCCCTCACTGCCGGCCCCGCGGCCGTCGAACAGGCCCATGACCCCCTCCACCAGCACCCGGGCGGCCCGGCCGCCGTGCCAGCGGTAGCTGCGCCGCACCCAGTCATCGCCGCAGAGCAGCGGATCGAGGTTGCGGCAGGGGCGGCCCGCCACCGCCCCCAGCAGCTGGGGGTCGAGGTAGTCGGGCCCCACCTTGAAGGGCTGGATGGTCTCCCCCCGCGCCCGTGCCACGGCCGCCAGGCTGAGGCTCAGCAGGGTCTTGCCGCTGCCGCTGCAGGGGGCCGCGATCAGACAACTCATGCGCTCAGGGGCGGCCGCGCCAAGGGGCGTCTCAGCCTGGCAGCAGGCTCGCCGCCAGCGGAGCGGCCGCCGCCAGCAGCGGTGAGGTGGAATCGTGGCCCCCCGAGAGCAGGCGGGCCATCTCCATCTCCTCGCTCTCCTCGGGCAGGGGCACCACCCCCTCCGCCAGCTCCATGCTGGCCATGCCGCCGGACTCCAGGCGCATGCAGCCACCGGACTCCGAGCAGAGAATCACGCACAGGGGGGGGCGCTGCTGCGGTTCACAGATCAGCCGCATGCCGACGATGGCACCGGGGTGGGTCTTGGGCACGCCCATGGGCACGGGCATCAGGGTGAACTGGACCGCCACCCCGTCGGTGCGCTCGAACTCCGCCGTGATCCCCGGGCCGGGACCGTCCACTTCCACCGTGTAACTGGTGATCAGGTGCCAGCCGAGGCGGTCGGCGATCCAGGCGGCCAGCAGCAGCCCCTTCACCGGGTGGTCCCCCTCCACGTCGATGTCGAGCTGGACCACGTGGCCGAGGGCATCGCGGCGGGACGGGGGATCGAACACCATGGCCAGGGATTCGCGCCAGGTGCGCAGCCGCAGCCAGTTGAGATCGTTGACGGCCTGGCCGGCGCTGATCCGGGCCAGCATCAGATCGAGGCAGCGGCGCGGCTCCCCGAGGGAGCTGTCGATCACCAGCCGCCGGGGCAGCGGCGCCAGGGCCTCGAGCATCTCGGAGGGCTCATCCAGGCTGCTGTTCCACCACACCCAGCAGGGCAGGGTGTCGTCCACCAGGGAGACGATCAGATCAAGGCTCTGCTTGAGGGCGCCCATGCCGCCGCGCAGCACCACCACGTCGCCGCAGGCGGCGCCGGCGCCGCCCTCCTCCGGCAGCGGGCAGTAGGCCGCCACCAGGGTCTCGAGCGGGTGGCCCGGATCGAGGGTGGGGGCCAGGGTGATCAGGCGCCGCGGCATGTGGGCGCTGATGGCGCTCTCCACGAACTGGCCGCGCAGGTCCTCGGGCCGGTGGTTCCCTTCCTTCTGGCCGATGGCCCAGGCCAGGCGGGGATCCATGGGCGCCGTGCTGTACGGCAGACCGGTCTCGGGCACGGCCTGGCGGGCCGCCTCCAGCAGCTCGGCGCGCAGCAGGCCGGTGATCGGCCCGTCGACCCGGCCGATGCGGACCATCTGCTGCTCCAGCCAGGAGGGCTCCCACACCACCAGGGTGAAGGTGGCGGCCCCGGTGGAGCCCTCCAGGTCATGGGTCCAGAGGCGATGCAGGTAGGGGTTGACCTCCTCGGGCGGCAGATCGAGGGGGGCCTGGAGGGTGAGCTGGGGAGCCATGGGCGCGGAAGGGGGCGGGGATCGCTGGGCTGCGGAAGGGGAAAGGGGGCGCGGGGGCCCTGGAGCCGGGCGTCAGGGACGCCGCCAGATCAGGCCGTCCCTGGCCAGGAGGCCATCGGCGGCGGCGGGCCCCCAGGTGCGGGCTTCATAGGGCTGGACCGGCAGCTGCCAGGGGGATTCCTCGATCAGGGCCAGCAGCGGGGTGTACAGCCGCCAGGCCGCCTCCACCTCGTCGCTGCGGGTGAACAGGGTGGGATCGCCCAGCATGGCGTCGGCGAGCAGCCGCACGTAGCCCTCGTCGGAGGGCTCGCCAAAGGATTCGTCGTAGCTGAAGGCCATGTCGACCGGCCGGCTGCGCATGCCGGAGCCGGGGGCCTTGACCTCGAACTTGAACTCGGCGCCCTCGTCGGGCTGGATGCGCAGGATCAGCTGGTTGGGGGTGGGGGCGCCACCGGCGGCGTCGAACAGGTGCACCGGGGCCTCACGGAAGGTGAGCACCACCTCGCTGAGGCGTTTCGGCAGCCGCTTGCCGGTGCGCAGGTAGAAGGGCACCCCCTGCCAGCGCCAGTTGTTGATGGCCACCTTCATGGCCACATAGGTTTCGGTGGTGCTGTTGGCGTTGACCCCGGGCTCCTGGCGGTAGCCGGGCAGGGGCCGGGCCATGCTGCCGCCGGCGGCGTACTGGCCCCGCACGCAGCACTTCCAGGGCTCCTCCTCGTTGGCCAGGCTGGCCGACTGCAGCACCTTGGCCTTCTCGTTGCGGATGGCCTCCGGATCGAAGCGGCCGGGGGCCTCCATGGCGGTGAGGGCCAGGATCTGGGTGAGGTGGTTCTGGACCATGTCCCGCAGGGCGCCGGACGACTCGTAGTAGCCGGCCCGCTCCTCCACCCCCACGGTTTCGGCCGCGGTGATCTGGACGCTGGAGATGTAGTTGCGGTTCCAGATCGGCTCGAAGATCGTGTTGGCGAAGCGCAGCACCAGGATGTTCTGGACCGTTTCCTTGCCCAGGTAATGGTCGATGCGGAACACCTGGCTTTCCTTGGCGCAGGCCTGCACCACCTTGTTGAGGGCCTGGGCGCTGGCGTAGTCGCGGCCGAAGGGCTTCTCGATCACCACCCGGCTGCGCTCGGCATCGGCCAGCAGGCCTGCACCGGCCAGGGCGCGGCAGCCGCTGCCGTAGAACTCCGGCGAAACCGAGAGATAGAAGGTGCGGTTGCCCCGGGTGGCCCGCAGCCGGTCGATGCTCTCCAGCCGCTGGCCGAGGCGCACCAGGTGGTCGCTCTGCTGCAGGTCGACCGGCTCGTAGAAGAGGCCCTGGGCGAACTGCTCCCAGGCGGTGCGATGGGAGGCGATCTCATCGGCCAGGGCGGCCCCCATCTTCTCGCGGAACTCCTCATCGCTCCAAGGACGCCGGGCGCAGCCGAGCACGGCGAATTCGCTGGGCAGCCGTCGCTGGCGGAACAGCTCGAACAGCGCCGGGATCAGCTTGCGGTGGGTGAGATCACCGCTGGCCCCGAAGATGACGATGCACTGGGGCGAGATCACCCGCTCCTGGCGCAGACCAACCCGCAGCGGGTTGGTGAGGATGGCGGTCATGGGGAGGGCGTCCGGTCATCCCTGGTTTAACGGCGGCGCAGGCATCCCGCTGCATCGCTGCGACAGGGAGCCTGCCGGTGTGAGCATTCTCGGATCGTCAGCCATGAAAAAGGCCCGCCGGAAGCGGGCCTTGCGACGGGGGCGGTGTGCCCCGGGGTGCGTTCGGCTCAGTAGGTCTCGACGTGCCAGCGGTCGGCCTTCTTGAGCTGGGGCCGCAGCTCGCTCCACTCGAGGCCCTTGGCGGCGGCGGCGGCGGTCATGGCCTCGTCGATACCGGGCTCCATGCCGCGCAGACCGCACATGTAGACGTGGGTCTTGGGATCCTCGATCAGGGAGAAGATCTCGTCAGCGTGCTCGGTGACGCGGTCCTGGATGTACATCCGGCCGCCACTGGGATTCTGCTGCTCGCGGCTGATCGCCTTGGTGTAGCGGAAGTTCTCGGGGAACTCGGCCAGATAGCGCTGGAAGTCGTCCTCGTAGAGGAGGTTGGGCGTCTTGGGGACCCCCATGATCAGCCAGGCCTTGCCGCGGAACTGGTACTCGGGGTTCTTGGCGCGCTCGGAGGGCTCGAACATGCGGCGCAGGTAGGCCCGCATCGGAGCGATGCCGGTGCCGGTGGCCAGCATGATGATGTTGGCGTCCTCATCGGGGGGCAGGAGCATCTCCTTGCCCACGGGGCCGGTGATCTTCACCTTGGCGCCCGGCTCGATGTCGCAGAGGAAGGTGGAGCAGACACCGTTGATGGTGGCGCCGTCCTTCTCGTACTGGAGCTGGCGCACGCAGAGGGAGACGGTGCCGCCCTCGCAGTTGTCGCCGTGGCGGGTGCTGGCGATCGAATACAGACGCAGCTTGTGGGGCTTGCCGTTGGCGTCCTCGCCATCGGGAATGATGCCGATGCTCTGGCCTTCGATGTAGTGGAGGTTGCCTTCCGAGAGGTCGAAGGTGATGTGGTTCACCCGGCCGATGGCCCCCTCGGCCAGGAGGCTGTAGTTGCCGGTGACCGTGCCGATGAACGGATCCTTCGGCTTGTAGAGGTTGACCGGGACGTCGGCGTGGCTCACGGGGGCTTTCTTGGCGGGGGTGGGGGTGGCGGCCGGGGCGTCGGAAACCGCAGCGTCAGAGGGGGCCGGAGCGGAGCCGGCGGGGACCTCCTCGGCGTTGACGGCCAGGATGCGACCGCCCTGCTGGGCGATGGTCTGCATCAGCCGCTGCAGCTGGGGGAAGGGCACGGTGATCCGGCGCTCGGCCCGCCGCTGCAGGCCGACGCCGAAGCCTTCGACCACAACCGTGAACATGCGGCCGTCGGACTGGGTGGCCTTGCCGGTGGAAACACGCATGCGGGCGTCGGAGCCGAAAATCGGCCCGATCATAGAGAACTCGCCCCACGCCCCTTCGGTGCGGATTCGTTGACCGGATTCCGGAGACACCGGTTAGTTTGTGTTCCGTCGCACCAATCCCGGTGCCGACCGCTGCCACCCTCACGCAAGCCCCGAGCGAGCTCCGATCCGTCTTGGCACAGCTTCTGGCGTCGTTTCCCCGCCCCGTGCACCTCCCTTCCACTGAGGCCATGGTCGCCAGCGAGGCCAGTTGCGCCCTCGACACGATCCAGCAGGAGATGGAGCGTCTCCCCCATGGCACCCGGCGCCTGGCGGTGCAGCTGCGCCTCGATCTCCCCCCCGAGTGGATCTGGTCGGTTCTCACCGACTACGACCATCTCGACCGCTTCATTCCCAATCTCGCCAGCTCCCGCCAGCTCTGGCGCCGGGGCAACCTGGTGGCCCTGGAGCAGGTGGGCACCCAGCAGTTCTGCGGCCTGCGCTTCAGTGCCCGCGTCCAGCTGGAGCTCAGCGAGGAGCCTGAGCTGGGCCGCCTGGCCTTCCGCATGCTGGAGGGCGATTTCCGCTGCTTCCAGGGCGTCTGGCAGGTGGGCGCCGACGACACCAGCACCTGGCTGCTCTACGACCTCACCGTGCAGGGCAAGCCGGGCATGCCGATCGGCCTGATCGAGCAGCGGCTCAAGGAGGATCTGGCCAGCAACCTGCGGGGCGTGCAGCTGGAAGCCCAGCGCCGCGCCCAGCAGCTCTGAGGCTCTTCGCCATCCGGCCCTCCTGCCAACAGGAGGGAGTGGGAGCTGCTGAACAGCACCTCTGAAAAAGTGGCGCGGGTCAGGACGAAACCGCCCCGAGCCCGGAACCGATGCATACCCCCAAGGGGATTCGAACCCCTGTCGCCTCCGTGAAAGGGAGGTGTCCTAGGCCTCTAGACGATGGGGGCGAGGCCACAGCCGGCTTGGCGCCGATCTGATGTGCTGGACGCTACGGGCCGGAGGGACCCTTCGTCAAGGAAGGTCGCCGGCGGCGGGCCGGGCGGGGGCGGAACGGTCCGGCTCCGGGGAGCTCTGGCCGGTCCAGACCGGCACGGTGAAGTTGAAGCAGGCGCCCTCGCCGGGTTCGGACACCACCCAGATACGGCCGCCGTGCACCTCGGCGATGCGGCGGCACACCGACAGGCCCACGCCGAAGCCGGAGGTGGTGCCGGAGGTCTGGGGCAACCGCACCCGGTCCTGGAAGATGCGGTGCTGCTCCTCGCGGGGAATGCCCGGCCCGCTGTCGCAGATGCTCACCTGCACCCACTGGCTGGTGCGGTGCATGAGGCTCAGGCTCACCTTGCCGCCGTCGGGGGTGAACTTGAGGGCGTTCTCCAGCAGGTTGAGGAACACCTGCCGCATGCGCCGCTGGTCGGCGTGGACATCGGGCAGGTCGGCGGGGATGTCGGTGACCAGCTGCAGGCCCCGACCCACCCAGAGCTTCTCCAGTTCGAGGATGGCCTCGGCCGCCACCTGGCTGAGGTCGAGGCGCTGGGGGTTGAACAGGGCCTCCCAGCGGGTGGTGCCCACCTCCAGCAGGTCCCTGGAGAGGGCCTCGATATCGTCGAGGCGGCGGTTGAGCACGTCGCGGAAACGGCTCTCGTCGATCTGGCCCAGGGCGTGGCTCTGCAGGGCCAGCTTGGCGGCGGTGAGGGGGGTGCGCAGCTCATGGGCCACCATGCGCAGCAGCCGCTCCTGGACCCCGAGTCTCTCGATCAGGGTTTCGTTCTCCTGACGCAGCACCAGCAGCTGGTCCTCGAGCTGCACCTCCCTCTGGCTGCGGCTGCCATCCATCTCCGCCGGCCGCAGGCTCAGCCCCAGGGTGGTGACCACCTCCATCTGCTGCCAGCGGGGCAGCCAGATGCGCAGCTGCTGGGCCAGGGTGTTGCCGGCGAAGACCTGCTTGGGCAGGGGATCGAGCTTGATCAGGGCCGGGGTGGCCACCAGCCGGTGCAGTTCGAGCAGCTCGGGATGGTCGGCCGGATCGGCCACCTGGAGGGACACCTTGCAGGTGCACTCCTCCGAATTCAGGAAGGCCAGCAGGGCCCGCAGGTCGGCGGAGGCCATGTGATGGCGGGCCGCCACCAGCAGCAGCTTGAGCGGTTTCTGGGCCTCACCGGTGGCGGTGCCGGCCTCCGCCACCGCTGACGGCGGCGAGGTGGGAGGCGAGGTGGGCGGGACATCGGGCTCCCCCAGGACCGGCAAAGACAGGCATGCGGCAATGCAGCCAACCTTATGGGGTTTTGGGCAGAACCCTGAAACGTCGCTAGGACTTCAGGGATCGCGTCCGTGTGCCTGGGTGGGCCCGCCATGACCACACCGACCCAGCCCGGTCTCTCCAGGGTTCCCCCCGTGCAGAGCCGCATCCGCCTCGACAGCAGCCTGCGGCGCTGGTTCGCCCGCAACCTGGGGCTGTGGCGGTCGCGGCGCACCTACTTCTTCACCGAGGACGACGAGGTGCTGCGGGTGGACATGAACCTGCGCATCGAGGTCCACAGCGAACTGGTGGACGGGGATGAGGGCTACCGGTTCACCTGGTGGGCGGAGGGGCAGCAACCGTTCTTCGACACCAAACCCGACTACCGGCCCGAGGGCACGATGGAGGCCTGGTTGTGCGGTCACCAGCTGCGACGCAGCTGCGGCTACCTGGCGGGGGCCCCCACGGTCAGCCAGATCCGCCAGATCGATGAGCACACCATGGCGTTCCAATCCCACTACGACGACTGGGAGGTGCTCGAGCAGATCCGCCTGGTGGATGGCGACAACTACCGCTCGCGCTCGATCCACACGTGGCGTCACGGCAACCTCGAGCTGGTGGAGCTCCACCACGAGATTCGGCTCGAGGCGGCGGGAGAGCCGATCGGTTAATCGCTGTCAGGGCGCGGTCACCGGCGGCTGGGCCGCCTCGCGGAGCGGTCTCTGCGGCGGGTGTGGCGGCTGCTTCGATGCAGCACGATGGTGGTTCACGGATCCCTATCCCTTGTCTCACCTGCTCCGCCGCTCCCGGCCGCTGCTGGCGCCCCTGGTCGCCATGCCGCTGCTGCTGGCACCTCTGGCCGCCCATGCCGCACCCGCCACCGCCGCTGAGATGGCTCTCTACACCCGCATCGGCGCCGTCAACGTCTGCATCTCCCGCGCCGCCGGCATCGACTTCGAGAAATCGGTCGGCATCGCCGGCGAAACCATCGCCCAGCTGATCCTCGGCCAGCACAAGGGCGAGATCCAGCAGGTGGGCACCAAGGCCCTCACCATCGAGGAGCTGCGCCGCGGCGCCATCAACTCGGCCGTCCTCGGCGCCGCCGAGATCTGCCCCAAGGAGGTGCCGGCCGACGTCATGAAGAAGGTGCAGGACGCCATCAAGCAGCAGGGCGCCGCCAAGCCCGCGACCCCGGCGGCCCCCAAGTAAGCCCCTGATGGCCGTCGTCCACCTCGCCGACTACCGTCCGGCGCCGTACCTGCTGGAGCGCACCGACCTGACGGTGCGCCTGTTCGCCGACCATGCCCTGGTGGAGGCCCGGCTGGCGTTCCTGCCCAGGCCCGGCGCGGAGGTGGAGCCCCTGGAGCTCCGCGGGGTGGATCTGGAGCTGAGGGCCCTGGCGATCGATGGCGTGCCTCTCGACGCCGGGGCTTTCACGATCGAGGACGAACGCCTGTTGGTGCTGGAGCCGCCGCGGCGGCCGTTCGTGCTGACCAGCACGGTGTGGCTTGATCCGAGGGCCAACACCAGCCTCGAGGGGCTCTACGTGAGCGGCGGGATGGTCACCACCCAGTGCGAGGCGGAGGGCTTCCGCCGCATCACCTATCACCCGGATCGCCCCGACCTGCTGAGCCGTTTCCGGGTGCGGATCGAGGCCGACCGCGACAGCTGCCCGGTGCTGCTCTCCAACGGCAACGGCATCGAGGCCGGCGACCTGCCCCCCGGGCCAGGCGGGGAAGCCCGTCACTACGCCGTCTGGGACGATCCCTTCCCCAAGCCCTCCTACCTGTTCGCCCTGGTGGCGGGCCGGCTGGAGGAGGTGCGTGACACCTTCGTCACCGCCGATGGCCGCACCGTGCAGCTGCGCCTGCACGTGGAGCCGGGCGATGCCCCCTTCACCGCCCACGCCATGGCGTCCCTGAAGCGGGCGATGGAGTGGGACGAGCGCGTCTATGGCCTGGCCTACGACCTCGACGAGTACAACATCGTCGCCGTGCGCCACTTCAACATGGGCGCGATGGAGAACAAGAGCCTCAACATCTTCAACTCCAAGCTGGTGCTCGCCGATGCCGCCACGGCCACCGATGGCGAGCTGGAGCGGATCGAGAGTGTGATCGCCCACGAGTACTTCCACAACTGGACGGGCAACCGCATCACCTGCCGCGACTGGTTCCAGCTGTCGCTGAAGGAGGGGCTCACCGTCTTCCGGGACCAGAGCTTCTCGGCCGATCTGCATGGCCATGCGCTCAACCGGATCGAGAACGTGGCGATGCTGCGCAACACCCAGTTCCGGGAGGATGCGGGTCCGACGGCCCATCCGGTGCAGCCGGATCAGTATCAGGCGATCGATAACTTCTACACCACCACGATCTACGAAAAGGGATCGGAGGTGATCCGGGTGCTGCACACCCTGCTGGGGGAGGAAACCTTCCAGCGGGGCATGGCGCTGTACGTGGAGCGCCACGACGGCACCGCCGCCACCTGCGAGGACTTCGTCCAGGCGATGCAGGACGCCGCCGGCGAGGTGGCCGACAGCTGCCGCCTGCCGCCCTTCGATTTCGTGCAGTTCCGCCGCTGGTACCACCAGGCGGGCACGCCGGTGCTGCAGGTGCGGCGCCGCTGGAACAAGGCCGCCGGGACCCTGGAGCTGTTCGTGCGTCAGTCGACCCCGGCCACCCCGGGCCAGCCCCACAAGCAACCCCTGGTGATCCCCCTGGCCGTGGGCCTGGTGGGCCAGGCGGGCCAGCCCCTGCCGATGCGGCTGGTGGCCGAGGACCCCGACCACGGCGCCGCGCCCCTGCTGGGCCGCCGCTGGGGGGCGGGCACACGGCTGCTGCTGATCGATCAGCAGGAGCAGGTGTTCCGCTTCGAAGGGCTGCCGGCCCAGTCACCGCCACCGGCCCTCTCCCTGCTGCGCCAGTTCTCGGCGCCGGTGAAGGTGGCCCTGGGGCGGCCCTCCAGCGAGCTGGTGCACCTGCTGGCCGCCGACAGCGACCCCTTCGCCCGCTGGGACGCGGGCCAGGTGCTGCTGCGTCGCGCCCTGCTGCGCCGGGCCGCCGGCCGGGTGGATGGGGCGCTGGAAGACGCCCTGATCGCCGCCTTCGAGCGGATCCTGGCCGATCCCTCCCTCTCGGAGGCCAGCCGCAGCGTGCTGCTGTCCCTGCCGGGGCTGGCCGAACTGGAAGATGCGGCGCCCCAGCCCGATCCACCGGCCCTGTTCGCCGCCCTGCAGGCCCTGCGCCGCCGCTTCGGCGAGGCCCTGGCCGAGCCCCTCGAGCGGGCCCTGGAGCGGGTCAGCGCGCAGTGGTCCCTGGCCTGGCCGGAGGGGGTGGGCGACCGGATGCTGACCGCGGCCATCTGGAACTGGCGGGTGGCCGCGGGTGATGCGGCGGCCATCGCGGCGGCCCGCGCGGCGGTGGACGGCCCCTCGATGACCCTGGCCCGGGCCGGCCTGCGGGCGCTGCAGGACCACCCGATCGCCGCCCGCCAGGAGGCGGTGGACGCCTTCTACGCCCGCTGGGAGGAGAAGCCGGTGATCCTTGATTCCTGGTTCGCCCTGGAGGCGTCCGCCCCCTTCGCCGACGGCCTGGAGCGGGTGCAGCGGCTGCTCGACCATCCCCGCTTCGATCCGGCGGCGCCCAACGCGGTGCGGGCGGTGCTCGGGGGGCTGGCGGGCAATCCGCCGGTGTTCCATGCCGCCGACGGCAGCGGCTACCGCTTCATGGCCAACCAGATCGTCGCCCTCGACCAGCGCAACCCGATCACGGCCTCACGCATGGCCAAGGTGTTCAGCCGCTGGCAGAGCTACGGCCCCGGACGGCGCGAGCGGATGCGGGAAGCCCTCGAGGGGCTGGCGGCAGCCGAGCTCTCCACCAACACCCGCGAGGTGGTGGGCCAGTGCCTCGGGACGGCCAGCGGGGACGCCTAGCGGCCGCCGAACACCTCGCGGTTGAGGCGGCGGAAGGCCGCCTGGCGGAAGGCGGCCCCCTCCGGACCGGCGTACTGGCCCCAGAGCCCCTCCCAGTAGAAGAAGATCACGCCGTGGCCCCGGGCGGCGGAGAGGCGCACCTTCTGCTCGAGGGTGGCCATGTCGGGGGTGCGGCCGCCGAAACCGGAGAGGATGCCGATCTCCACCGGCATGCCCCAGCGGCGGGCTTTCACCAGCGCCGGCTGGTCGAGGTCGCGGGCGAAGCCCTTCACCGAATAGGCGTAGTTCTGGACGATCAGGTCGTCGACCAGTTCGCCCAGGGCCCAGAGCTCCCAGTCCTGCAGCCAGTGGTTGTAGGCGAAGCGGAAGGGGCCCGGCGAGAGGCTGATCACGGTGCGCCGCGGGCCGCCCACCTCCTGAAGGGTGCCCCGCAGTTCCCGCAGCAGGGCGGTCAGCTGCTGGCGGCGCCACTTCATCCAGTAGCGGTCGTTGAAGTTGGCGGGCGGCTCCCGGCCGGTGTCCGCCAGATAGAGGGCCCGGGTGTAGGCGTCGTAGCCCAATTCCACCGGCCAGGCGAAGTGGTCGTCGAGCTGGATGCCGTCGACGCCGCAGCGCTGCACGATCTCTTTGATCAGGCCGATGAAGCGGGCCCGCACCCCCGGGTGGGCCGGATTCAGCCACACCCGCAGATCCTTGAGCGGGGAGGTTTTCAGGTTGGCGCCGTGCATGGCGTAGAGGGCACTGCCGTCGGCGCGGCGCAGCACCCACTCCGGATTCTTCTGGACGACCTCGGCATCGCCGGGCTCCATCAGGCCGTACTCGAACCAGGGGATCACCTGCATGCCGCGGCGATGGGCGGCCTTGGTGAAGCGGCAGATGGGGTCGAGGCCCGGGTTGGAGCGGGCCAGGGCCGGCTCCATCGGCGCCCAGCGGCTGCGGTGGAAGGTGGCCCCCCGGCTCCAGACGTTGGGGTAGAGGGTGTTGAAGCCGGCGGCGTCGAGCTGGGCGACGGCGGTCTCGATGCGGGCGGCGTCGTAATAGAGGGGGCTGGGGCTGTTGGTCAGCCACACCCCGACGCGGCGCTCGAACCCCTTCGGCAGGCGGCCCTCGGCCACGGCGGGGCGCGGGGCACCCACGGTGAGGGCGAGCAGGGCCGTGACCAGGACGGTAAGCGGCACCGGCAGGTGGCGTTTGAGGCGAGCGAAGCGCCGGAGCGGCACCCGCTGGACGGGCGGTTCGGGAGCGGCCATGGCGATGGCGCTCAGCGGAACATCGAGCTGACCGAGCTCTCCTGGTGGATCCGCCAGATCGTTTCACCGAGCATGTTGGCGATCGAGAGCACCCGCAGCTGGGGGAAGTGCAGATCGGGGGGCAGGGGGATGCTGTTGGTCACCACCACCTCCTCGAACAGGCCCGGGGTGGAAAGACGCTCGACGGCGGGGGGAGAGAACACGGCGTGGGTGGCGCAGGCCAGCACCCGTGCCGCCCCCCGGGCCCGCAGCAGCTGGGCGCCCTGGAAGATGGTGCCGCCGGTGTCGATCATGTCGTCGATCAGGATCGCCGTCTTGCCGACCACGTCACCGATCACGGTGAGGCTCTCGGCCACGTTGTGGCCGGAGCGGCGCTTGTCGATGATCGCCAGGGGCGCATCCTTCATCTGCTTGGCGAAGGCCCGGGCCCGGGCCACACCCCCCACGTCGGGGGACACCACCACCACCTCGCCCAGGTCGCGGGTGGAGAGGTAGTCGACCAGCACGGGGGAGCCGTAGATGTGGTCGCAGGGGATGTCGAAGTAGCCCTGGATCTGGGAGGAGTGCAGGTCCATGGCGAGCACCCGCTCGACGCCGGACTTGACCAGCAGGTTGGCCACCAGCTTGGCGGTGATCGATTCGCGGCCGGCCGTCTTGCGGTCGGCCCGGGCGTAGCCGTAGTAGGGGATGACCGCCGTGATCTGGCGCGCCGAGGCCCGCCGGCAGGCATCCACCATGATCAGCAGCTCCATCAGGTGATCGTTCACCGGAGCGCAGGTGGGCTGGATCAGGAAGACGTCGCAGCCACGGATCGACTCCTGGATCTGGATGTAGAGCTCGCCGTCGGCGAAACGCTTGATCACCCGCGGGCCGTCGGGCACGCCGAGATAGGCGCCGATCTCGCGGGCCAGATCGGGGTTGGCATTGCCGCAGAACAACCGCAACCGGCGAGGGTCGTGGCTGGTGAGGGGCGGCTGCCCGCTCTGCTCCACCCGTTCAGCGGTCGAGAAAGTGGACAAGGGCGCAGGCGGCGTTGCTTCGCAGCACGATGGTAGAAGCGAGCCGGCCCAGACAGTGCAAACAACCATGTCGGTTTCAGGGTTCGGCGCGGAGCCGAAAGGCGGCCTGCTGCTGGTGGGCCTGGGGCGGCAACGGGAGCTGGAGGGCCTGGCGGCCGTGACGGCGCAGCTGGCCGCCGCCGAGGGCGTGGCCCTGCGGGAGCTGGCCGGCGCCGCCGATCCCGATGCCGGCCTGGCGGCCCTGACGGCGACGGGGGCGGCGACGGGCCCCTGGGTGGCCGCCCTGCCCCTGGATCCGGGCCTGCCGCTGGAGCGGGGCGGCAGCTGGGCCGAGGCCCTCGGGGCCTGGCGCCAGCCCTGCCTGCTGGTGCTGCGGGGCGAGCAGCTGGACACGGGGCTGCCGGCGGCCGGCGCCGCCCTGCTGGAGCGCTGGCGGGTGCCCCTGGCGGGACTGGTGCAGGTGGGCGGCGACTGGCAGCCGGCGATGCGCCGCCGCGACGGCCTGCCCTGGCTGGGCTGGCTGCCGGAGATCGGCGCGGGGAATGGCGAGGAGAGCGGCGAGGCGGCCGAGGAGGCCGGGGCCGCGATGGCGGCGCTGCAGCAGGTGCTGCGGGGCCGCTGGCGGGTGCTGCAGGCGGCTTAGGGCCTCACTCGCCGCGTTCCTCCTCGCCGTTTTCGCCCGCTTCGGTCCCGCCGCCGGCACCGCCCGCCGCAGGGGCCCCGGGCTCCGGGGTGACGCCAAGTTCTCGGCAGGTGCCGATCGGATCGACGCCCGGTGCCAGGCCGAGGGCCTTGCGCAGGGCATCGATCTGGCCCACCGACTGGAGGTCGATCGTGTTGGCCACCTGCTGGCAGGCGATCGTCTGCAGGGCCCGGCCATCGGGGCGGCCGCACCCGGCCAGGAGGCCGAGGGCCGCAAGGGCGGCGAGAGGGACAACCCGAGTCATGGGGATGCCGGAGAGAACGACCGTCAACGTAAGGACGCAGGGCTCACTCCCCCAGGGCCTCGGCCACGGCGCGCTGGAACACCGGCTCCTCGGGGGTGACGCCGGTCCACTGCTCGAAGATCTGCATGGCCAGCTGCACCAGCATCTCGACGCCATCCACCACCGGGCAGCCGTGGCGGCGGGCCGTGGCCAGGAAGGGGGTGATGCGGGGGTTGGTGATCACATCCACCACCACGCAGGCCGGATCCACCGTCTCCCAGCGGACGGGCACCGGCTCCAGCTCCGGCGCGCAGCCCAGGTGGGTGGCATTCATCAGCAGGGTGGTGCCCGCCGGCACCGAAACCTCCTCCTCCCAGGCCTGCCACACCGCCGGCACGCCGGAGGCGCGGGTGACCGTGTCCGCCACCTCCTGGCCCTGCTCCTGCCGCCGGGTGATCAGGGTCAGGTGGGACGCGCCGGCCCAGGCCATCTCCACCGCCATCGCCCGGCCGGCACCGCCGGCCCCGAGCATCACCACCCGACGACCCGCCAGGGGCGCCAGCTTCTCGATCGCCTTCACCACCCCCTTGCCGTCGTTGTTGTGGCCGATCAGGCGGCCCGCCTCGATGGTGAGATAGTTGGCGGCACCGATGGCCCGCACGTCGTCATCGACGTCATCGAGCAGGGGAAGCACGGCCACCTTGTAGGGCACGGTGATGGCCATGCCGCTGTAGCCCAGGGGCACCAGGGCCCGCACCGCCAGGGCCAGGTCCGCCGTGTTGGCGATGTCGTTCTTCCAGAACTGCCAGCACAACCCGTGGTGGGCATAGACCGCATCGAACATCCGATCGATCGGGTTCTCGGCCACCGGATGGCCGAGCATGCCGGTCATCTGCTTCTGGGGAGGGATCACGGCGAGCGGGCGGGAGGCCCCCAGGCTGGCAAGGGTGGGGCGATGGGGCGGGATCAGGCGGGGGGGGTGCTGCCGTTGGCCCGGCGCAGGCCGGCGAAGCCCATCACCACCGGCGGCTGGATCGGGATGAGCTGCTCAGCCAGGGCGATCGGCTGGTCAACGGCCCGAGCAGATCCCTGGCGTCCCCTTGAACATCGAATGCGACATCAGATGATGCCTAGAGTGATGACAGCCGTGGGCACAGCATGCGAACCACCGTGACGCTCGACGATGACCTGCTCGCCAGGGCCGAGCAGCTGTGCGGAGGCCTGGAACGCAGCGCCCTGCTCAAGGAAGCCCTTCGGGCCCTGGTGCAACGCGAAAGCGCGAAGCGGCTCGCAGCGCTGGGGGGCAGTGAACCCGCCCTGGAGCCGATCCCCCGTCGCGGCAGTACGACGTGATCCTCGTCGACACCTCCGTATGGGTGGATCACTTCCGCTCTGGCTTACCACGCCTCGCCAGGCGCCTGCAGGACGGCGAGGTGCTGATCCATCCCTGGGTGATGGGTGAACTCGCCTGCGGCCATCTGCGCCATCGCCGGCAGGTACTGAGCCTTCTGCAGGTTCTTCCGGCAGCCGTGGTGGCCAGCGACGAGGAAGTGCTGCTGCTGATCGAGCACGACCAGTTGATGGGCCGAGGGATCGGCTATGTCGATGTCCACCTGCTCGCCTCCGCCCGCTTGAGCCGCTGCCGCCTGTGGACCCAGGATCGTCGCCTCGCCGCCGTGGCTGGGGAGCAAGGGTTGGTGGTGCCGGAAGCAGAGCCCGAGTCAGGCCGCCCCGGCAACAGGCCCTGGTAGCAGCAACTGACATGCCCAGCCGGCGCTTCTGCTTGGTCTGGGGGTGCCGCGGGGCAGATCAGGGCACCCTTCGTGCGAAAGAGTGGTGGGGCCTCCCCGGTTGCTGTCGCCATGGCGCCCCTGCGCTGCCACCTGCTGATCGGCCAGCCCGCCAGCGGCAAGACCACCCTCGCCCGGGCCCTGGCGCCCCTGCTGGCCGGCCCCGGCGATCCCCCCGCCCTGGTGCTTTCCACCGACGCGATCCGGGAGGAGGTCTTCGGCGATGCGGCAGTGCAGGGCCCCTGGGTGGACATCCAGCAACGGCTGCACCAGCGCCTGGTGGAGGCCGTGGCGGCGGGCATCCCGGTGATCGTGGATGCCACCCACGCCCGCCGGGCCTGGCGGCTGGCGATCACCCAGGCCCTGCCCCTGCCGGCACCGGTGGAATGGATCGGCTGGTGGCTGTACACCGATCTGCCCACCTCGCTCGCGTGGAACGCCCGGCGCAGCCGGCCGGTGCCGGTGCCGGTGATCCAGGAGATGGCCGCCGCCCTGGCCGATCCCCACTTCGGGCCCTCGCGTGCCGAGGGCTTCGCCGCCCTCTGCACCGTGGTGCCCAGCCACCACAGCGATCTGGGGCCGGTGTTGGCGGCCGAACTGGCCGGCCTCGACCGGCGCATCCGCTCGGCCACCAACCGGGAGCGCCAGGTGCAGCGCCACGGCTACTCCCGCCTGCTCGATCTGGAGCGGCTGCTGCACCTGATCCGGCTGCTGAGCACCTGGCCCGACCTGGCGGCCAGCGATCCCGCCGGCGCCGAGGAGCTGGCGCCGATCCTCTCCCCGCTGCCGGAGGGCGATCTGGCCGATCGGGGCGCCGCCTTCCTGGGCCGCCTTCACGGCAGTTGCTACGCCGATGCGGCCGCGATCCGGCAGGACCTGGCCTGGCTGGAGGCCAACGGTTTCTGCAGCGCCCTGCCGGCCACGGCACCGATCCAGCTGGCGCCCCTGGCCCGCAGCCGGCCAGGGGCCGTCCATGGCGGGCTGCCGCCGATGGGCGATGGGCCGGTGTTCCTGCGGGTGATGACCCTGCTGCGCCACCTGCTCCAGGTGCCCTTCGACCGACCGGCCGAGCGCGGCGGCAACCTGCACCAGCACCTGATCGCCGCCACCGAGGCGATCCCTGGCGCCTACCTGCCGGGGGAAACGGCCACCCTGCGCAAGGACCTCGAGAAGATCCTCACCCCCTACGGCTTCCGCAACCGCAACGACAACGTGCGCCACGGCTACTGCCTCGGCACCGCCGTGCTGTCGCCGCCGCGGCTGAGGGAGCTCCACAACGTGGTACGCCAGACCGCCGGACGCCTGGCCGACCCCTCCGCCCAGGACCTGCTCAGCGAACTGGACGAGCGGCTGGGCTGGGCCGGCATCAGCGCCGTCGAACAGGCGCCGGTGCGCAGCTACGCCCGCCACACCGTGGTGGACCTGGCCCTGGTCCGGCGCGATTCGCTGGCGGCGCCGCGCCACGCCGAGGCCATCGAGACGGCGATCGTGGAGCACCGCCGCGTGCTCCTCAAGCGGTACCCGAGTGTGGGCAGCTTTGCCGACAGCCCCAGCGGTGAGCGGCGGGTCTGGCCGCTGCAGCTGATCTTCCACCACGTCGGCTGGTACCTCCTGTTCGAGGAGGACCACCTCGGCCACGACCAAGGCCTGATCCGCAGCGAACGGCTCGATCGCCTCGCCCTGGGCCAGGCCCACGGCGACCTGCGCCGCAGCACCGACAGCCACGCGGCGGCCCTCAAGCGGCTGGAGCGGCTGCTGCACCCCAGCGGCGGCATCTACTTCGGCACCGACCTGGAGCAGCAGCGGCAGATCACCGGCGCCTCGCCCCAGCGCCGCGGCCTGGCGCTGGAGACCCTGCGCTTCCGCTGCGCCCCCTGGGCCTTCGCCTTCATCCGCGAGGGCCTGCAGCGCTACCCGATCGAGCACACCCGCTTCTCCCGGCCGCTCCCGGAGGACACCTGGTGGCACCACCCCAAGGCCCCCCACGTGCTGGAGCCCGGCCCCGCCGACAGCAGCCACCCCTACCCGGTGGAACTCGACCTGCCGAGCTGGACCGTGGCCGCCGACATCGACCTGCGCAGCTGGCTGTTCGCCTTCGGCGGCGGCATCCGCATCGAGAGCCCCGAGGCCATGCGCCAGGAGTTGCTACAACGCTGCCGCGAGACGATCGAGGCCAACGACACCCAGGAATCCCAACCTGCTGGGTTCAACTTCCGTAGGCGTCCCCGGCCCGATTGAGTCTCCTGGCCCGATTGAGCCTCCCCGCCACCCTCAGATCTTCAGCGTCACCCGGCTGAGCAGGGTGCTGGCGCCGGTGGCGATGAACTGGACCCCGATCGCCAGGGTGAACAGGCCCATCACCTTGATCAGCACCGTCATGCCCACATGGCCCAGCAGCCGGGTGAGGCGGGTGGCGAAGGTGAACATCAGGCCGATCAGGATCGCCATCGCCCAGATCGCCGCGAACAGCTCGAGGCGGTGGTTGAGGGTGTGGGCGCCTTCGGCGTACACCGTGATCGTCGACATCGTGCCGGCCCCGGCGGTGAGGGGCAGGGAGATCGGCACGATCGCCGAGGAGGTCATCTGCCCCACATCCATGCGGGACACGTCGAAGTTCTTCTCGTGGGAATCGCCCGGATCGGTGGCATTGAGCATGCTCAGGCCGCTGAAGCCCAGCAGCAGGCCGCCGGCGATCTGGAAGGCACTCACGCTGATGCCGAAGAACTGGAGCACCGCCGTGCCCAGGAAATAGGCGCCCAGCATGATCAGTAGGCTGGACAAGGTGGTGATGCGGATCACCCGCTTCACGTGGCTGCTGGGCAACCCCTGACTCAGGGTGAGAAACGGCCCGATGGCGGGGAAGTTGTTGGCCACGGCGAACAGCCCCAGCAGGTAGTGCTGGAAGGTGCTCGGCACCAGAAACTCAGGAGTGATGGCCATGGTGGCCAGTATCGCTACGGAGTTGCGGGCGGCTTCCACAGCGGCGGCGTCGCGCCGGCCTCCAGCTGGCGCAGGCCCTTGTGCTTCTCCTCGGCAGGCTTCAGGGGCAGGCTGGCGAACTGCACCGGCTTGCTGCCGTCGAGTCCGGCCGCCAGCAGGCTGAGGGTCTCGCTCGGCGACAGGTTGGTCTGCACCTTCGGCTGCAGCTGGGTCACCAGGAACGGCAGCTTCGCCAGCCGCTCCGGCTGCAGCATCCGCTCCCTCAGGCTGCTGGCCACCAGCTGCTGGTTGCTGCGGCGGCCGGTGTCGCCCAGCCAGGGATCACGGAAGCGCACCAGCTGCTCCACCTTGTTGCCGCCCAGCTGCTGCAGGCCTGCCTCCAGGTCGATGGTCAGCTTCTGGGTTTTGTCGGTGTAGCTCAGCCGCCGCGGCGGGCTGAGTTCCAGGCCCCCCAGCCCGTTGACCAGATCCCGCAGCGCCCCGCGGGAGAGCACCAGGTAGCGGTCGGGGGCGGGGGGCTCCAGCCCCACCAGCTCCCGCACCGCGTCGGCGGTGAGCGCCACGCCCCCGAGCCGGAACGCCTCACCCAGCCGCTTTGGGCCCTTCTGCCCGGGCAGGTTGACCGCCACTTCGGTGGGCAGGTTGAGCACCTGCAGGGGCCCCTCGGGATTGATGCGCACCAGCAGCAGGGCATCGGCGTTGGCCGGGCCCGCGGGGGCGGCTTTGTTGATCGGCGCACCGATGGTCTCAGCATCGCTGCCGATCACCAGCAGGGTGATGGCCCGCGCCGGCGGGGCGGCCAGGCTGGCCGGGCCCAGCTCGGGCGTGGGCGCCAGGGCCCGGTCGGGCATCGGCCAGAGCAGCCCCAGGACGCCCATCCCCACCACGGCGCCGGCGGCGGTGACGCCGAGGCTCTTGAGCAGCCGCCCGGTCGCCAGACGCCGCTTCGGAGCCGGGGTCTTGGCCGTGGGGGTCGCACTCCCGGGGGCCGGGGGTTCGTCGGGGCGGCGGGGCTTCCGGCGGGCGGGCATCGGGGCCGAAACGGAGGGGAGCTGGGGGCACTCTCGCGCAGGCGTCGCCCGGGGCCGGCGGCATGGGGCCGTCACGGCCGATAGGTTGAGCGTCGAGCTCCCGCGCCCACCACCGCTTGTCCTCCGTTCCTTCACCGGCGCCGTCGTCCCTGGCACCGCACGATCGAGCCCGACCCCTGGCCAAGGGCAGCCCCAAACCGGCCAAGGATCTCTGCAGCGACTGCGGCCTCTGCGACAGCCGCTGGGTGGCCTACGTGCGCCGGGCCTGCGCCTTCCTGGAGCAGCGCTTCGAGGCGATGGAGGAGCAGGCCCATGGCCGCAGCCGGCGCCTCGACGACGAGGACGAGCTCTACTTCGGCGTCCACCAGCGCATGGTCACCGCCCGCCTGCGCCAGCCGATCGAAGGGGCCCAGTGGACGGGCATCGTCAGCCGCATCGGCGTGCGGGCCCTGGAGACGGGCCTGGTGGATGCGGTGCTGTGCGTGCAGCAGAGCGAGCACGACCGTTTCACGCCGGTGCCGGTGCTGGCCCGCACCCCGGAGGAGGTGCTCGCCGCGCGGGTGAACAAACCCACCCTCTCCCCCAACCTGGAGGTGCTCGAGCAGCTGCCGGGCAGCGGCATCGAGCGGCTGCTGGCCATCGGCGTGGGCTGCCAGATCCAGGCCCTGCGGGCCGTCCAGGCCACCCTGCCCCTGCAGAAGCTCTACGTGCTCGGCCTCCCCTGCGTCGACAACGTCAGCCGGGACGGGCTGCAGACCTTCCTGGGAAGCGCCAGCCGCTCCCCCGACACGGTGGTGCACTACGAGTTCATGCAGGACTTCCGCATCCACTTCCGCCACAGCGACGGCCAGGAGGAAACGGTGCCCTTCTTCGGCCTCGACACGCCCGCTCTCAAGGACGTCTTCGCCCCCAGCTGCCTGAGCTGCTTCGACTACACCAACGCCGGCGCCGATCTGGTGGTGGGCTACATGGGCGCCACCTTCGGCCGCCAGTGGGTCACCGTGCGCAACCCCCTCGGCCAGGAGCTGCTGGATCTGGTGGAACCGGAACTGGATCTGGCGCCGGTGACCAGCTCCGGCGACCGCCGCCAGGCGGTGCAGCAGGGCATCGACGCCTACGAGAAGGCCCTGAAACTGCCGATGTGGCTGGCCGAGCTGGTGGGGGTGTTCGTGCAGCGCTTCGGGCCGAAGGGGCTCGAGTACGGCCGCTTCTCGATCGATTCCCACTTCACGCGCAACGCCCTCTGGCTGCAGCGCCACCACCCGGAGAAGGTGGACGCCCACATCCCGGCCTTCGCCCGCCGGATCGTGGACCGCTATCGCCTGCCGAAACCGTGAGCAGCGACCCCCGGGCCTGCGGCGTCCTGCTCCACCCCACGGCCCTGCCGGGCACCCCCGCCTGCGGCAGCTTCGGCGCCGCCGCCCGCGACTGGATCGACCTGCTGGCCACCGAGGGGGTGGGGGTGTGGCAACTGCTGCCCCTGGCCCCCACCGACGGCACCGGCTCCCCCTACAGCTCCCCCAGCGGCTCGGCCCTCAACCCCTGGCTGATCGATGCCGACGACCTGGTGGCCGACGGCCTGATCACCCCCGCCGACCGGGCCGCCCTGCCCACCGGAGCTGAGGATCGCCTCGATCCAGCGGCCGCCGCCGCGCGGGCGGCCGCCATGGCGACGGCCCTGGCCCGGGGCTGGGACGGACAGCCGGCGGAGCGCCGGGCGGCCTTCGATCGCTGGGAGGAGCGCCAGCGCTTCTGGCTGGTCGACCATTGCCGCTTCATGGTGATCCGCCGCCTCCAGGGGGGGCGGCCCTGGTGGGAGTGGCCGGAGCCCCTGGCCCAGCGACAGCCACCCGCCCTGCGGGCCCTGGTCGAGGCCCAGAGCCAGGCCCTGCAGGAGGAGGCGCTGCTGCAGTGGCAGCTCCAGGTCCAGTGGCGCCGGCTGCAGGAGCGGGCCCATCGCCAGGGGGTGCGCCTGGTGGGGGATCTTCCGTTCTATGTGGCCCATGACAGCGCCGATGTCTGGAGCCAGCGGCGCCTGTTCTCCCTGCGCTCCGATGGCGCTCTGGTGGAGCAGAGCGGGGTGCCGCCGGACTACTTCGCCGCCACCGGCCAGCTCTGGGGCACCCCGGTGTACCGCTGGTGGGTCCACCGGCTCACCGGCTTCCGCTGGTGGCTGCAGCGGCTGCAGCGGCAGCTGGAGCTGATGGATCTGCTGCGGCTCGACCACTTCCGCGCCCTGGAGGCCTACTGGAGCGTCCCCGGCGCCGATGCCACCGCTGAACACGGCAGCTGGCGTCCCTCGCCCGGCGGCGCCCTGCTGGGCCGCCTGCGGTCCCGCTGCCGCCGCCAGGGACGGCTGCTCCCCGGCGACCGGCTGCCGCTGATCGCCGAAGACCTCGGCGTCATCACCCCGGCGGTGGAGGCCCTGCGCGATCGCTTCGCCCTGCCGGGCATGAAGATCCTGCAGTTCGCCTTCGACGGCAACGACGACAACCCCTACCTGCCGGCCAACTACAGCGGCAGCCGCTGGGTGGTGTACACCGGCACCCACGACAACGCCACCAGCCTCGGCTGGTGGCGGGATCTCGACGACGGGGCCCGGGGACGGGTGGCGGCGGTGGTGGGCGGTGAGGTACGGGCACCGAGCTGGCAGCTGCTCGAGGTGGCGCTGGCCTCGCCGGCCGATCTGGCGGTGGTGCCGCTGCAGGACCTGCTGGAGCTGGGCGACGAAGCCCGCTTCAACACCCCCGGCACCATCGACGGCAACTGGAGCTGGCGGCTGTCTCAGCCGGTGTCCGCCCTGGCGGGCCCCCTGCAGGGCTTCGGGGCCATGGCGGCCCGCTACGGCCGGGGGCGCGGGGCGGCGGCCGCAGCCGGGGGCGGGTAGAGGAACTGGGCCTGGCCCTGGGGCGTGGCCGCCACAGCGCCGGGATCGGCGGCCGCCGCGGGCGCCAGCGGCTGGCCGTTCCAGCGCACCGATCCGGCCGGTGGGGCCGGATCGAGCCGCAGGTTGAACGGCGGCAGCACCGGCAGGCTGAGGCTGCCCTGCACCGCCGGCAGCTGGGTTTCGACACCCCGGTCGCTGCGCAGCGACAGCCGGGTGGGCCTGGCCAGCTCCAGGCGCAGCAGGCCGAGGGCGAGATCGGGCCGGTTCTGGCTGGTCTCGCGGCGCAGGCGCTTGAGCCCCTGGCCGGCGGCGGCCTTGCCCAGGGGGCGCAGGTCGGGATAGGCGCCCAGGATCACCCGGTCCGCATCCTCCAGATCCGCCCGGTCGCTCTGCTCGGCGCTCAGGGGCGGGATCGGCCGCAGCACATGCAGCCCCTGGGCGGCCAGCTGGCGCTGCTGCAGGTTGAGCCCGTAGATCAGACCGCCGCACAACACCGCATAGAGCACCGTGCCCTGCCAGGTGGTGAAGACATCGATCGAGCCCGGGGTGAAGCGCAGCAGCACCGTGTCCCGCCGCCGACCGTGGTGGCGGTCCTGCTCCGGCGGCAGCACGCCGTCGAGGCTGCCGGCGGGCAACACCAGATGCTGCTCCAGCAGCGGCAGCATCGTGCGCAGGTAGGCCGCCTCCGGCAGCCGGTCCCGCCAGCCCCGCTCCAGGGCCTCCAGCACGGCGGTGCTGATGCGGGTTTCGAGGGCGAGCTGGCGCAGGCCGAGGCCGCGGCTCTCGCGGGCCTCCCGCAGCTGCTGGCCGGCGAGCAGCAGGGGGTCCTGGGGCCGTTCCTCGACGGCCGGACGCAGGGGGCGGCGCTGGCCGGGCAGGCGCTCGCGCAGTCGCTGGAGCAGGGGCTTGGCCGGTGTGGGCAAGGAAGGGGGGCTCAGGGAGCGACGGCCAGGGGGCCCCATTCTCCCGGTTCGACCCTGCGCCAGGCCCCTTCCGCCAGATCCCCCAGCTGCACAGGGCCGATGGCGATGCGGCTGAGGTCGAGGACCGGGTGGCCGAGGATCTCAGCGGTGCGCCGGATCTGGCGGTTGCGGCCCTCCCGCAGCACCAGCTCCAGCAGGGTGGCGCCGCGGTGGTGGCGCAGCCGCCGCAGCTCCACCGGCTGGCTGGGCAGGCCGTCGAGGGGCACGCCGGCCCGCCAGCGCTCCAGGGTGGCCGTGCGGGGCAGCCCCTCGACCCAGACCCGGTAGGTCTTGCGATGGCCGTAGCGGGGATGGGTGAGGCGCAGGGTGAGGGCGCCGTCGGTGCTGAGCAGCAGGGCGCCGCGGCTGTCGGCGTCGAGGCGGCCCACCGGATGCAGGCCGGGGCGCAGCTCCGGCGGCAGCAGCTCCAGCACGGTGGGGCGGCCATGGGGGTCATGGCAGGTGCTGAGAACCCCGGCCGGCTTGTGCAGCAGCAGTGTCAGGGTGGTGGCCGGCAGCTCCAGGGGCCGGCCGTCGACACTGATCCGGTCGCAGGCGGGATCGGCCCGGTCGCCGAGCTGGGCCAGCGCGCCGTTGACCCGCACCCGTCCGTCGCGCAGCCAGGTCTCGGCCTGGCGGCGGGAGCAGAGCCCAGCGGCCGCCACGAGTTTCTGAAGCCGGTCGGCACCCATGCCCCCATTCTGGGGACCGCTCCAGGTCGGAGCGAGTCCGCAAAGTGATGGTAGATTTACGAAACCAAACGGTTTCGTAACAAGGGACGATGCCTTCGATCACCGTCACGGCTGCCTCCGCGTCCTTGCTGGTCCCCACCGGCGATTCGCTGCGTTCCTACCTGCGCGACATCGGCCGTGTGCCGCTGCTCAGCCACGAGCAGGAGATCACCCTGGGCCGCCAGGTGCAGGACCTGATGGCCCTCGAGGAGATTCGCGAAGAACTCACCCTGCGCTCCGGTGGTGAGGAGCCCAGCCCTGAGCTGCTCGCCGCCGAGGCGGGCCTCACCCCGGCCCTGCTGCGCAAGCGCCTGCACGCCGGGCGCCGCGCCAAGGAGCGCATGGTGGCCGCCAACCTGCGTCTGGTGGTCAGCGTCGCCAAGAAGTACACCAAGCGGAACATGGAACTCCTGGACCTGATCCAGGAGGGCACCATCGGCCTGGTG